>PAPV01000001.1 GCA_002709075.1 Rhodospirillaceae bacterium
ATTGACAGCGCTTCAGATGGCTCAATGCTTTTTGTCGACCCACCATACTACAACGCAGACCAAAAAAAGTTTTATCCATGCAATTTTGAATTGAAAGACTATTCTCGGTTGATGGAATGTCTAAAAAGAAATAAGGATAGAGTATATTTTCTGCTGACTTATGATGACTCAGAGGAGGTCAGAGAGCTGTATGAGTGGTGTAGTATCATAAATGAACAAAGTTGGAACTACACGATAATCAGAACAGACGACCAGAAAACGGGGCAAAAACTAATAGACGGACACAAAAGCCAACGAACAAAAGGGAATGAGATCTTCCTATCATATGAATGATGCAATAATAAAAACTGCTTTTTTAACACCATACGTCAAAAGAGATGGGTTTGTAATTCTAATTCGAATCGCTGTGTAACTGTAAAATATACTTAATGTAAAAATGCTATTCAGATATGAAGCTGAAGAAAGAGCAAAAAAAATAATGTTGCCCCGAAAATCCACACAGTTACCAAAGGCACCGCCAATAAAAATACAGGGCATCAAAACCAAGTTAGTTCCATTGATTGAGCAATCTATTGTTTGGAATAACGATGGTCGATGGATTGAGCCATTCATGGGGTCGGCGGCAGTAGCACTAAATATTGCACCTCAAAAAGCACTCTTATGCGATACCAACGTCCATTTAATTAACTTCTATAAATGCATTCAATCTGATGAGATGAACGGTATAAAGGTTAAAGAATATTTAAAAAAAGAAGGAAAGATACTTCTAAATGAGGGACAAAAACATTACTATTACATTAGAGATAGATTTAATTCAGAAGGAAGTTCATTTGATTTTCTTTTTTTGAGCCGCTCATGCTTTAATGGTATGATGCGATTTAATAAAAAAGGTGGCTTTAATGTTCCTTTTTGTCGTAAACCGGAACGCTTTCGACAAGCATTGATAACTAAAGTTGTAAATCAAGTTGAATGGGCTGCTAAAGTAATTAAGAATTCCGACTGGGAATTTAAATCACAAAATTGGCAGAAAACACTCTCAGAGTGTAGCGAAAGTGATCTATTATACTGTGATTCCCCATATGTTGGACGTCATACAGATTATTTTAATTCGTTTACAGACGAAGAAGCTATTGAGCTTGCAGACGCCTTAAAAGCATCTGGAAAAGAGTTTGCGTTTTCAAATTGGCTTGAGAATAAGTATCGGCGAAACGAGTATGTTTATGAACACTTCGATAAATATCAATGGCGACAGATAACACACTTTTATCACGTTGGGGCTTCTGAAAATTTGCGTAATGAAATGCAAGAAGTTCTTATTCTAACACCGTCATCTGCTGCCGAACCTTTTGAGCAAGAATTGGAGAAATTACCTCTGTTTAAAAACGCGGAACTCTAAATAATTTTTGTAGTTTTCTCTTTGGTTTGCCGTTCGCCCGTAGCCTCTCCAGTATTCTAAAAACTCTTCCTCACTTAGAAATGGCGATAAACCATCCTCAAAATCCCATTAATGCTGCCAATGTTAGTAGTATTGCCACTGCCAGCTTTGTCACTGGATATTTGTCATTTTTCTTGAACAAAAACTTCGACATTATCAAAAGGTAGTGGAATGGTTCTATTTCATTATAGTCGTAGCTATGCGCTTCGGCTAATTTTTTCTCTGCAATGCGATTGTAAACAAAACCGATGATCCAATGTTCAGCGTGTTCATTGAAAGGATAAACAATGTTTTTTGTTTCATTTCCTTTCCTCATAAAGCTGGTATATCCGCCTAAAGTAAAATTAAATTTATCTGTGTCTTTGTTGCGGTAGGTTGTTTTTATATCAATTGCAATTTCCGAATTATTCTCCCCTGAGGTTAACAAGGTATAATCAGGATAATGATTTTGCACACTTGGTTCTTTAACCTTCTTATCCATTTGCCGAGCTGTCTCAAAAACTGCAGGGCGACACACAAGTTAAAAAACAGTACTTAGAACTTTCGTGTCGGCACCTAAAGGATAAATAACGCCTTGTTTATCAACGAAGCCGCAAACTTTGCAGTTATCTTTCAGTTTCTAAACCTCATGAGATAAAATTTGTCGCAACAAAAACCAGTCTCCTCTTTGACTGAACGGGATCACAAAAATTTGAAAACAAGAAGGATTTCGTCGATTATGTTGAAAGCATATGTTGAATTATATGATAAACATAAAAAGTATGAAATTAATCTCAATAAATTGTAAACCGCAATTAAGGTTGCACTATTGAGTCGGAATAATGGATAGAGTAAATATTTTGAAATATAATTTAGTTATGTAGATAGATTATTGGTATTTTGTAGAATACACTTTTTCAAATAAGCAGGTCTGTTTAAATCAGTTAAAATGCGAATTCTTATCTTATATTCCACTGTAGACGGACATACTCAAAAGATTTGTGAGCGCATATCAGATTTACTTGTTATAAAAAACATTGTTGAAGTAATTGATGTAAATAATGCTGATCAGATTAACTTAACCAGATATGATTTTATCATTGTCGGCGCCAGTATACGATACGGTAAATATAGAAGAAATTTAATACAGTTTATAAACAAGAATATAATTTTTTTAGAACGATCAAAAACTGCCTTCTTCTCGGTGAACATTGTTGCAAGAAAAGATGAGAAAAATTCTATAACAACTAACCCATATATAAAAATTTTTCATAAGGCAACTAATTGGAACCCGGATATTATCTCCGTTTTTGCTGGAAAATTAGAATATCCTAAATATAATTTTTTCAACAAATTAATAATACGTTTCATAATGTGGATAACAAATGGCCCAACTAATCCATCAAGTATTATTGAGTTTACAAATTGGGACAAAGTTAAAAAGTTTGCTTCAGACATAGATAATTTTAAAGAAAAAAATAATAAATAATGCTTAAGGAATTTAATTAATGTGCTTTATTCCTGCGAGTTAGCGCACATTTAAAATATTTATATAAAAAGTTAGCAGAATTATATTTGGTATCGTTAATAGTTTCCCTTGAATTTTAAGGGGACACGGGCTTTCATCCAATCAATAATTGATTTTTAAAATGAACGTAGAGAAAGACTGCGGTAAAAACCATCGTATTCTCCAGATTAAAAAAAATGATGAATGGAAAATATTTATTACGGTATGGAATTCCTGTAATTAATCATCGTCTGGTGATTCAACGTCTGTCGGACCACTCGTGGATAAAAGCGATCTTGATGCTGCAGCTACAGGCTGTGTCTGCAGCATGGACAGGGTAAAGTTCAATTATTGCAAGACAAAAAAGACTTAATAAAAAATGGCCTAAACTTTTCCAAGTTGTTTGATAATTCAAATATTGTTCTTTACTAAACTTTATTTACCATTTGTTAGAGCAGGCTGAACACACTATTATGTCTTACACTGATGCTAGAGAACTTATTATTATTTTGAGCATCAAAATATGAGAAAATTATGGAAATACTTTTAAACAATTTTGACAAAATTTTTACGATTTTCGCGCTTTTATTACTATCATTGTATGTGCGAATACTTCTCCAAAGTATGGGGCAGAATTGGATAAAAACCATTGCGCACACGGCAACTATTGCCCTATTACCAATTCTAACTTACGTAATTACTAGTGTTATATCCGGGAATATTGCTTTGTCCTTAGGAATGGTTGGTGCTCTCTCAATCGTTCGCTTTCGTAACCCTGTACGTTCCCCATTAGAGCTCTCAGTGTATTTTGGTTCCATTGCAATGGGCATCTCAGCCGCTGTATCTATTAAATGGCTGTTACTGTTAATGGGTGCGGTTACACTTGTGAGCATATTACTATATTTTTCAAATACATTCTGTAAAAGGTTCTTTGGGGTACCATTTTTCATTACCTCTTTTTCTGAGGGGAATTCTCTATCAACTTTAAATGTTGTTTCACAAAGTGAGATAGATACTCTTAATGTTCATGATTTTTTGACATCAAAAGTAAGATCTGAAAAAGGTGTAACCTATACTCTTGCATCTTCAGATTTTACGGGGTTACGTGAAATTGAAACATCACTTTCTCCAAATAGTAATGTTATTTCAATTCAGCTCAATAGGTAACAAACATGGTTCGCTATTTAGCGCTCTCTATTTTGTGTTTTGTTTTGAATTGCAATTTTGCTGCAGCAGAGTGTAATTTTATTACTGGTTCATTTCTCCCTAAATTGCAAAATCCAGAACATATAAAAAGTATTGATATTAAAATACCTAAAAGTGCAAAGTTTGCTTCTAATTTTCTACAAATAATTGCCTCGAAAGGAGAAAATATTCCACCAAGGCTAAAAAAGAAATTTAACGCGGTTGTTACAGTTGTTTACAAGTTTGGAAAATGTATCTTTCCGGCAAAAGTTCGACAACATGGTGATTGGAAAGATCATGTTGGGTTTATAAATGGTGGTCAGCCCATAAGATCTCTTGATATAAAATTACAAAAAGGAAATGTTTTTGGAGCTATACGCTTCAAGCTTTTAATACCCGAAACCCGTGGTAAGAAAAATGAAGTTTTGGCTACGATTATCGCAAGACAGTCAGGATTTATCAGTCCTGAGACCTTTGAAGTAAAGACCAATATTAATAACACAAAAGCAACTTTGATATTCCAAGAAGCTGCACGGAAGGAACTCATAGAGAGAAATCATCGTCGAGAAAGTGCAATTTTTGAGGGAGATGAATCTTTGCTATGGTCATTTAAGAATATTGATAATTTATTGTTGGAGCCATTAGCATTGTCGAGATTGGAGAATCGAAAGTGGTTTATGAAAGGTAGGTCATCACAAAAAATAGCTTTGTTCTCGTATAGAAAATTGCAGAGAAGCTACCTAAACTTTGCAATGAATATTGAAGACCGAAATGATACAATTTTGGATTTAGGTAAAAAAAATCGTGACTTCCACCTAAAATATTACTTGTCATTAATCGCTATGAACGGACTGCACGGATTACGTCCACACAATAGAAAATATTATTTTAATCCCATTTCCTCTGTGTTTGAGCCAATTTACTATGATGGAAATGTTGATTTATCCAAGCGTTTTTATACAGGTTTTTTGGCTAACAAAAAAATAAAGGCATTAATTGCTAAACTTCAGCCTATAAATATAAAGTTATTTGAGGAATTAAAGGAATCCATAAAGGGCAATGAAATTAAAAAACTATTTGTCTCCCGAGTTCGAATAAAACAAGAAAAGGCGATTTCTTTTCTTAATATGGCATTAAAAACCTATAGTGCCAATTTAGAGTCTTTGGAAGTTCTGACCAAAGAAACACTGAAAATTAAAATTAAAGATGAAAATGTAAATAATTTATTAGTTGGATATAAAAAATTTCAACGCGAGAATAATGTCTCTCAACGGATAGTTTCAGATATTTATTTTAATGGGACAGGATATACAATCAAATATTTAAATGGAGATACTCTGACTACCTCTGCTAAAGATATATCAAAAATTTTGTCAAAAAATCTTTTTAATCATGAACGAACTGTTTTTATAGGCTCTTCGCAACGAAAACGAATGAAGCCAAAATTATCTAAGATTAATATTAATTTTCCTGGAAACATTTGGGTAACACAAAATGTCACTGTGGATGTGAACTTCGATCAGAAGTTAATAAGGTTTTCCCAGAATACAGCTGATGATTGGGTTTTAATTAAAACCGCTTTCTTGAAAGGTTGGAATATTCTTTTTAACGGGTTGGAAAATTTTGGCAATAAAGCTAAGAGTCAAGAACAGAGATTTAACGAATTTGGAATTACGGGCTGTCTTACAGTATACAAATCCCACCTTTCATCGGGAAAAATACAGGTTAATAACGGAAATTGTGAGGATAGTGTAAATCTTATTGATACTCATGGTAGTCTTGATACCGTGGAAGTAAATAATGCATTGTCAGACGCAATTGATATTGATTTTTCTTCTGTAAGAATTGGCAATGTTGTGGTTTCTAATGCAGGAAATGATTGTTTAGATGTTAGTATGGGCGATTACTATATTGATACGGCAAAGTTAAAGAACTGCAGTGATAAAGGTATCTCAGTTGGTGAAAGTACAAATTTTGAAGCCGCAAACATAGAGCTCTTTGGGGCAAAGATCGGAGTATCTTCAAAGGACTCATCCTCCACTATTTTGCGAAATGCAAATTTTCAACAAGTAAAAACGTGTGCTGAGGTAAAAAAGAAAAAACAAGAGTTTACAGGTGCATTTCTAGAAATATCTAACTTCGATTGTATTGGGCCCAGATTAGTGGATGAAGCTTCCATATTTTTGCAACGCAAGCCATGAGTTTTAGAAAGGAGAGAAAATATAGAATAACAATAAGTGAATATTCAGAATTGCTTGCAAACTTAGAAAAGAAAGGAATGGCTCCAATTTATGTAACTCGAACGGTAAACAGCGTGTATTTTGATAATATTAATTATGAGATGTATTTTCAGTCCGAAGAGGGAACCTTACCGAGAAAAAAAATAAGAGTTCGCTGGTATGAAGCATTTAATGTTTTTAAACTAGAGAAAAAAGTCTCTAGTATAGAGGGTCGTCATAAAAGCTCGCAGGATTTACATCAACTTCAAAAACAAGAAAATATATGCTTGTTAAACTTGTTTGATAGCGATTATGGTTCGCTGATTCCTGTGCTTCATGTATCTTATCAAAGGTCATATTATAAATTGGAATCTATGCGTTTAACATTTGATAAAAATATCAGATATAGAAGCTTAAGGTCAAATAACGGTCTTACTTTTGATGATAACGAGCGTGTAATGGAAATAAAGGTTCCCGCGCATTTTGGAGATGACACCATAGAAAAGAATATTCCGTTTTCTACTTCTCGTTTTTCTAAATATTGCCGGGGTGTGCGCATGTCTCAGCAAATATCGACTCAGGCGTAAACAACTCTAGGTAAAACAAACGCATTACTGTTTTCTGTTAATCAAAATTATTTATACTGGCTCAATGCGAAATGTGGTGCAATTAATTTCATTTGATGTTCTTTGAGTTTAAAAATTTTTACATAGTAATCTGGTGCATTTGCGCCCAAAAGCTTTTTAACTTCGTGGTATTTATCGAATCCAATCTTTTTTAAAGGGGAAGATAANTTCAGGTGAANTTTAAAAAAGTTATGATTCAAGTATGATCCACTTGTTGTCGATAANAGAAAATTACAATCTCCTGAANTTAACTTATAACGNATTAATTTGGTATTGGTAAGCCTGTAAACATTGTAATTGTGTTGTGCCAAGTGGAATTCTAAAACGGGATCCCAAAGATAAATTGAGACTCTTTCGCACGGCTTCTTTTTAGAAGATAAATAATGAAGTGTGTTTTGGACTGGTAAGTTCCATGATCCCTTAACCGTATCTCGGTGAAAAAGTATATTGGTGATTCCAAAAAAATTAGTAGATACGAACAGTATCAAACATATAGTTGCTAGTGGTTTTAGTCTTTGGCGTGCTTTAAATATACACAAAGTGTTCGCTATTAAGAATGCAAAGATTATTGGCAGTAATGGCAAAATATTGCGGTGTTTTATTCCTATGCCAGAAAGAAAGATTAAAAGGATACTAGATGCGATTAGAAGAAATAAAGTAGATTTAAACAATCTTCTGTGAAGATTCATTGCTGTTAATAAACATAGCAATAGTACCGATGAAAATGCTGCAAATCCCGAATAAGATATTGGGAATAACCCCCAGTTTATAAAAATACCGTGTGTTAATCCAATTGCTGATCTTAAGAGGGTGCCAGTTTGAGTTGTTTGATTTATATTGAATATTATATGTGCAAAATATGCTATTGTAAGCATATTGAATAATGTAAAGGGAACAACATAAAAAGGAATATCGCTTTTTTCTATAAAATATATTCTATGTAAGTGGTAAATTAGAGCTAAAGGGCATAAAACAAGAGCCAGATAATTTAAGTTAAACAATAAAATATTTGTAATTGTATATAATAAGAAAAAAAGACATTTGTGCGAACTTGGAATAAATTTGTCTAAAGATACCAAAACTAGGTAAAGAGCAGTGAACTCTCCTCCCCATCTTAGGCCCGTGCCATAGAGCATAAAAGAGGGTGAAAACACAGCTATAGCAACCCAATTTATAAAACCAGAGTTTAAAGTTGGGAATAAGCGTAAAATGCAAATATAAATGAGTGAAATAGTAATTAACGTTTTAACAAGTCTTACGTTATTCCATGATCCAAGTAATTCCTTTAGACTAAGAGAGATCAGATAGGAGCCCGATGGATGTAACGGATCTTTAGCTGCGCTTTCTAAAAAATTTTCAATGGTTTTATTGGATAAAACATCATTGTGAAGACGCACGTTATAAAATTCATCATCATAGCCTGGGCTGTGGTAAGAAACATATAATGTTGCTACCAAAAGTATAAGGAATGAGAGATAATTTGTAATTAAGTGAGGTTTCAAAGACTCGTTCTTTTAAAAATAAATTCCGGAATTTTCTTAATTATAAACATAATGTAAAGCCATATAGCGTTTATAAAAATAACGTTTCTACGTTTTACAAAACATTTGTATAAACGATTAGCAAAAGTCTTCGGGGATACAGTTAACAGAGAGGGTGGATTAATGGTTTTGGTCATGGCCGAGTAAACAAAACCAGGTTTGACTGTAATAACATGCACACCCTTTTTATGGAGTCTATTTCTTAAACCAGATAGAAAAGTTGTTAAACCAGACTTCGCAGAACCGTATATATAATTTGATGCCCGTCCTCTATCTCCAGCTACTGAACTTACGCCTATTAAAGTACCAGATCCACGTTTTTCGAAGTGGTTTGCAAAAAGGGCAAGTATGGAGGCCGGGCCTTCATAATTGCTGCGCATGACCAAAGAAGCAGCAAATATATCTCTCTGGCTCTCATTGTGGTCGCCGAGAAGTCCAATCACGCTTACTACTATTTGTGGCAATTCTGGAAGAGTTTTTATAAACTGATTATGGGAGGAGAGATTTAAAACATCGAACTCGTGACAGGTTGTTAGGACATTGTAGCGGGTACAAATGTTAATGCGTTCATTATCGATACGATTTACATTGCGCGCAGCCAATTGCACATTGTACCCTTCCTTTGCAAAACGATTTGCAATAGCAATCCCGATGTCACTGGTTGCGCCCAGAATCAAAATCCAGTCAGAATTCACAGATCCAGCCTTTCTGATTGAACTGATTTGTATGTGTGGCCTATATTTTCATCAATGAATTTTCTTAGATTTATAAAACGAGGATCAGAATTCTTGAAAACAGTAGAGGACATCCGACTATCTTTTGCTAAATAAAAACGGCCACCGTATTTAATGGTTATTTGGTCAAGCCTCTTCATTAGTTCCAAGTTTTCACGTGTTATCGGAAAGTCCAAAGCGAGTGTATACCCTTTCATCGGAAAGGAAATGTAACCTTCCTGATCGCCGAGCCTTTTTAGGACACCAAGAAATGAAGATGCACCACATTCCGATATTGTTTCCAATAGCTCTTGCATTCCGCACAAAGCATTTTTTAGCGGTATTACACACTGGAATTGTGCAAATCCACGTTTACCATAAATTCGATTCCAGTTTCGCAACCTATCTAGAGGGTAGAAATAATTATTCCAACTGACTAGCTTTTTTTGTTTTTTGGTACCCAGCCAAAAATAAAACTTATTGAAAATTCTTATAGAAAATTTATTTAATACAAACGGTGGTAGGTTGAATGGCACATTTATGCTCGTGTGTTTTCCCGTCTCTAAGGGTTTCAGTGATTTGTCATTTCTCAAATCAGAAGCCAAAGCATGCTCCCCCAAATATACTAATGACCGTCCCAGGTTTTTCTTTTTCGTAGAGCAATCAATCCATGCAACGGAGTACTTTGTTTCCAGCCGCTTTTCAAATATTTCAATTGCATGTGAAATATTTTTAGCTGGTATGGTTTCTTGTTTTATCCATGCAGAGGATACGGGTTGTAAATACAATGCTACTTTTACGATGGTACCGGTCAGTCCCATTCCTCCAACTGTCCAGAAAAACATCTCTTTATTTTTGTTTCGTGAACACTTTTTTAGTTCACCATTTTTATCCAATATTTCAATCCAGCTTAAACAGGCGCAAAAGCTTCCGTCTTTATGATGGTTTTTTCCGTGAACATCGGCAGCAACTAGGCCACCCAAAGTAACAAACTTAGTGCCAGGAGTAACTAGAGGAAACCATCCTTTTTGTAAAAATTTATCTATAATGTCAGATAGAAGAAGGCCGGATTCGGCAACGAGTAGACCTGTTTCAGAGTTGAATTCTAAAACGCGGTTAAAATTTCTCATATCAATAGTGTTAGTTTTGCCTATTGCGCTGTCACCATATGATCGTCCATTTCCACGCGGAATTGTATTTCCAGCTATTACTGCATCACATAACTCTTTTAGGCTTTTGGGTTTTTGGACATGAGTGTCAATGACTGGATATTGTCCCCAACCGCTAAGTTTCATTTAATATTATCCAAATTAAAGTTTTTAAAGACGTAGCGGCTATCTAGCTGAAACTTGATAAAGTATCCAATAGCCAAACCTACTAACGCTCCGAACTCACGCATCAATTGGGTTTTATAAGTAAACCAGAAAAACGCTTCTGTTCCCCAAAATATTATGGTTGTCATTATACCCATGATAACGTAGAGGCTAAATTTCTTAGTATGAACGCGAAGGCCCGAGGTGAAATCAAAAAATATCCAGCGCTTATCCAAAAAATACTTTATTATAAGACCAGAAAACGTACCAAAAATCATCGCCAATAAAAAAAATTGGTTCGAATTATCAATCATAAGAGTTAGTCGTTGTACTCCGAGATTTGCGGCTGTCGCAATTAAAGCAAATGAAATATATCGAATGGTTATAAGAGACATTTTCATAATTTAGTTGCTGCGAAAACTAGTGCCCCGATAGCGAGAATAGCGTATCTACTTGTCCAATCTTGCGCCGCATATATGATCGGATCATCATGCATTCGTCCACGATGTGCAATATATATCATTCTCATCAGCCAATAAAACAAAATGCAACAAACACCGCCAAGTGCCCAAGGTGTCTGATACAACAAAAGTACTTCAGGAGATAGCACATAAAGTGCTAAAACCAATACTGATATAAATCCGGAACCGATCGCAACTATGGTTATTAGTGTAAGGTCTTTTACCTTGTAACCGCGACCTTCAGTATGTAATTCCTTTCTCCTTTTTAGATCAACTAATTCTGCTTGTCGTTTTACTGCAGCCAACGATAGAAAAATAAAAATTGAGAAGGCAAACAGCCAAAGAGAAATCTTGATGTCCGCAGAGACCCCTCCAGCTATAATCCTTAATGTATATAAAAATGCTAAAGTAATAATATCAATTATTATTTTACGCTTGAAAAGCATGGAATATAACGATGAAGATAAATAATAAATTAATATTATAATCAGCAAATCCCAACTATATATAAAGCTGACAGTGAGACTAAAAATTAACATTAGGGTGGAAAGAATCATTCCGCCACAAATTGTTGTAGTGCCAGTTGCGAAGGGCCGATATCTTTTTCTTGGGTGTTTTCTGTCTGCCTTAAGGTCAAGAAGATCATTGCAGATATAAACACTTGATGCGACTAAGCAAAAAGAGATAAATGCTACAGCATTTGAAGAAAATTGTTGAATGCTTAGCTGATGGGCGGCAAGTATTGGTAAGAAAACAAGAAGATTTTTTAGCCACTGGTGTGGACGGATGGCTTTTATGTAACCAAATGTGGAACGATAGAATGACGCGGACTGGAGATGTTGGTAATTTTTATTAATAGTTTCACATTTTCGTCTTAGTGTTTTTGAAGCATTATGGGTTATTGCCTTATTACATGTTTTCCAAATATGCAGATCCGAGTTTGAATTTCCTAAATAGTCGTAATTATTTATTCCGTATTTATCATTTAGGAATTTTGCTTTGTTTTTACCTTTTAAATTTAGTTTTCCTTTAGATCCATGTACACCGTCGAATAATCTTAGGTGATTAGAAATTCTCTTTGCAATTGCTTCATTACTTCCAGTAACAAGGATAATTTTTTTAAATTCTGAACGTTGGGATTTAATATATTTTAGAACGCATTGACTGTAAGGGAGCGTTTTAACATCAATGTCAGAATATTTGTAAAGGAAGTTTTTCAGGCATACAGTGCCCGAGAGAGACGAACAGACGGCTTTGAGTAGAATTTTCCAGTTTAAAGAAAATGCAGACCAAAACGTCTCATAAAGCATATCAGTTTTTACCAGTGTGCCGTCTAAATCTACTATTAATATTTTTGTCTCAATCGGCACTACTTTCACTCTACAAATCAAATGGTTTGGGAGGCCTAATTTTGAAAAATATCATACTTACGCAAGTTTTTCATTTCTCAGAGGATGCACTTATTTTAATATTAAAGAATTATAGATTCGTGGTGATGTTCAAAGTAAGTATAATGAGTACTTAAAGACTAATTTTATTGAAAACCTGTTCTTAACCGAATATCAAATCATACATGAAGATTAATCAAAAGAGATAAATGAAAAAAAAGCAGACTTCAGACTTCACTGATTATTCAGGACTAGAAGAGTTAATTAATACTGAAATCATGACCAATTATAACAGCTCTATTGTGCAGGATGCAGTTAATAGTTCAAAAAACATAAAAACTCTGGTTGATTTCGGAGCAGGTATTGGAACTTTATCAAAAATATTTAGAGAGCAGCACTCTATAGAGACTTTGTGTGTCGAGGTTGATGTAAAAAATAAGGAATTTTTAGCAAGCAGAAAATTCAAACACTTTGATCGTCTGCACGAAGTACCTGATTCGGTTGATTTTATTTTTTCATCTAATGTTTTAGAGCATATCGAAAATGACACATTAGTTTTAAAAGAAATGAGGGATAAATTAGAACTATCAGGAAAACTATTTTTGTATCTTCCAGCTAATATCGCCTTATGGACTAAAATGGATGAGGAAGTTGGTCATTACAGACGCTATCAAATGGGAGACATTAAGGAAAAATGTTTATTAGCAGGTTTTAGTGTCGAAAAAATATTTTACGCAGATAGTTTAGGATTCGTTGCGACACTTTTAGTAAAATATTTTGGATACAATAACAAGTCAGGGCTTGGTTCTCCAAGCAGTCTAAGAATTTATGATAAATGGATTTTCCCAGTATCAAGGTTCTTGGACTCAATTGGTTTTAAGTATTTGTTCGGAAAAAATTTGGTAGTGATTGCAAATAAGCCGTCTTTGTGATGCTTTTGAGGCTGAATATGTTTTAGTAATTCTGCGTATTCTCTATTAAAATGTCTTCGAAAAGTCAGTTACCTGAGTTACTTTTAACTACACTGGATGGTAACATTATCCATATATTGATATTAGTTATGATTAGGCAGCGGCCTCGGCATACATGTGTTCTTGGAGATAATTTTCTAATCCAGCATGATTGATTCTGGTATTTTGTTCTTCGATCCAGTCGATATGTTCTTCAGTATCATCCAATATTTTTGCAAATAAATCGCGTGAAACATAATCGTGATGCTTTTCGCAAGTAGAGATAGCAATTTTCAATGACTTTTGATTTGTTTCCTCTGAATACATGTCGCATGTAAAAATTTCTGGAACATTTTCACCAATCTTTAATTTTCCTAAATCCTGTAAATTTGGTAATCCATTTAGCATCAATATCCTTTCGATGAGGAGATCAGCATGTTTCATTTCACCAATAGACTCTGCATAGACTTTTTCAGCCAGTTTATGAAAACCCCAATCTTTTAAAATTCTTGCGTGCAAAAAATACTGGTTAATGGCTGTTAATTCATTCTTAAGAATTTTGTTAAGTTGTTCTAGTACTTTTGGGTCGCCCTTCATAATATGTCTCCATTATTTGTCTGCCTTTTTATATTGGAGATTACAATACAAATAATCAAGTAAAAAATCAATAAAAACAATTAGTTAGTGATAATGAAAATCATAATTAAATGCAATTATATCGTTTAAAAATCCAGTTAAGAATGTAACAAAGTAGTAACCCTAAAGGATTATAGTACTATTTCCCTCAGTTGTGCCGCTTCGTGAAACCAGAAGATTAAAAAAAATGGCTCTAGCCAATAAGGAGAATCACCTAACTCAAAACAATTCCATTGGTTAGTGGCTTTTGAACACATTAGTTCAATAACGCGTTTTTCACCAATGTACAGAATAGTCAAACCGAAAGTTTTTATAATATTGGACTAGTCAGGAAGTTTCAACACTACTCAAAGAAGTGTCTTTACTGATTTTATATTCTTCAGCTAACAGCAAAATCTCACATTCGCACTTGCCACAATTAGGCTTGCAACCCAACTTGGTGTGTACATCATTCCAATTTCTGATCCCAGTATCGAAAGCCCATTTCACTTGGCTATCAGTTATTCCATTGCAGATACAAACATACATGACTTATTTCTTAGATTAGAATAATTATCATTATCAAACGCATTTTCTTTCTTATCAAGTAGAATAGAAAATTTTTTTTGCTGGAAATCACGAAAGATTGATAATGTTGGTCATTTGTGTGAAAGAATATCTCCTGGAGAAAATATTTTGTTAACTGTTTTCACTGATAGTCAGAGTTTTGATCTGGTAAGATTTGATGCAATGTTGCAACTAAATATTTTCTAAAGAACTTTATCTGGATAATAAATATGTTTTTGTGGTCAATTTTATCTAGTTACATAAATTTTGAATCATTTTTTGATTTTAACTTAAATAAATCACATGTAACGTTTTAGTTCGTTACGTTTATTAAAAAAGAGGTTATTAACCAATCCTAAAAATCTTTACAAATTTTAATTGATATAATCAAACAGTAAATTTGAACAAAATGGAAACTGGCTTTTTTTAAAAAAAGACAGACATGTAAGGTCTAATGTTTTTGATAAACAACAACTATTACTTTGATTGAGTGAGGCTAATTTAAGCAATGAATATTGTTGGTAATGTTACTGAAAAACGCAAACGTGAACACATCGAAACAGTTTTAAATTCTGATGTCTCTGCTAAAGGTATAACTACTGGCTTTGACCGTTACTTTTTTGATCATATTGCGGTACCAGAAATTAACTTATCTGAAATTAATCTTTCTAGTACTTTGTTCGGTCGAGAGCTTGTTGCCCCTATCCTTATTTCAAGTATGACCGGTGGCACTGATACCGCCCATGAGATAAATAAAAATTTAGCTAGTGCTGCGCAATCTTGCGGCATTGCCATGGGCCTCGGATCACAGAGGGCGGCAATTGAAGATGAAACACTTATATATTCATATAAAGTTAGATCAGTTGCGCCTGACATATTGCTATTTGCTAATATTGGTGCTGTCCAATTAAACTATGGTTATAATTCTGATCATGCATTACGCGCAGTAGATATGATTGAAGCTGACGCATTGTATCTACATTTAAATTCTTTGCAGGAGGCAGTTCAGGAAGAAGGGGATACTGATTGGCGAGGTCTTTACAACAAGATAGAGAAACTCGTCCGCGAAGTTCAGGTTCCGGTCATTGTGAAGGAAGTTGGTAATGGTATTTCTGCTGATGTTGCAAAGCGATTAGCGTACTGTGGAGTTTCTGGTATTGATGTGGCTGGAGCTGGGGGTACAAGCTGGAGTGAGGTTGAGGCTTATCGACAAACAAACAATCTTCAACGTCGTATCGCACACACATTTTCTGGGTGGGGTATACCTACGGCATTGGCACTCGATGAGGTTCATGCAGCGGTACCTGATATTCCAGTATTTGCCAGTGGCGGCTTGAGATCCGGAATTGATGTTGCAAAGGCCCTCAGACTTGGAGCGTCCCTATGCGGTGTAGCTACGCCCACACTTGGGGATGCTAGCAAGAATGCTAAAGCGGTTCATGAGGGTCTTACTGCCATTATTGAAGAATTAAGAATTACTGCATTTTGCACGGGAGCGCGCGATCTGAGGGCTTTAAAGACTGCGCGTTTACGTCTTCATAAAGATTGGTCTGTTGTTGGTGTTAACTCGAAGGAAAATGGAAATCTCTAGATGACAGTAGAGCCGGAGCCTTTTTTAGAATCTGGTGTCAAGCCACCACGACCTCGTGATGCTGCGACACTTATTATTTACAGGAAAAGAAAGGGGCATACAGAGGTGTTAATGGGCCGGCGCCATCACAAACATAAATTTTTACCCAAAAGGTTTGTTTTTCCGGGAGGAGCGGTTGAACGAATGGACTCTCGTGTGCGACCGGCCACTGTATTACGTCGAGACGTAGAAGAATTATTACTCCGTCATGCGAAGGCTCCCAGAATTCGGGGTATTGTTGCAGCTGCCATTCGCGAAACTTTTGAGGAGTCAGGCCTCATTGTTGGTAAACCCGACCCAGAGCCTTTTGGTCCCGTTCCTAAAAATTGGCAAGATTTTTTTGCAACGGGCATGGCACCGGCTTTCGGTGACATCAACTATATCGCTAGGGCAGTAACGCCGCCCTGGAGGCCAATAAGATTTAACGCTAGATTTTTTACAGTGAACGCAGATAATGTATCTGGGAATCTTGCAAGCAATGGCGAACTTCTTGATTTAACATTTTTTCGATTATGCGATATTAACAAATTAGAACTTGCGCTTATAACAACGAGAGTTTTGGAACTGATTGAAGAACATGCTGAACAAGCTGCACTAAATAGAACTAATAAAAGGATAGTGTTATTCAAACACAATGGAGAATACCACGATATGATTTTTGAATAAGGAAGCGTTAAGAATATTGTTACTTTAAAAGTGTTTTGTTTTAAATCGCGTTAAGTGAAGAACTTTATGTATATCGAGGCAATAATTCCATCGGTAAAAACAAATAAAATAATTAGATTTAGTTTTGAGTGCAATTTGAGATTTGATTTGCTATGACTCTCCGGAGTAGAATATGTGTGAGCAAGCAAGTTATTACTCAAGCTTCTTTGGCATATTTTTTTATGTATGTTAGAAAAATAGGTAAAGCAGGGAGTTTATTTTGGGCGATATTTTCCAGGAAGTTGATGAAGAACTTCGTAAAGATAAGTTTGAAAAGCTCTGGAAACATTACGGACGTTATTCGGTAGGCTTTGCATTAATTTGCGTCATTTCGGTTGGTGTGTGGCAGGGGTGGAAGTCATACTCTGAAGCACAACGCTTGTCATCTAGCAAACAATATGAGGCAGCATTAAATTTTCATGCTAGCGGCAAAAATAAAGATGCACTTATTGTACTTGATGGTCTGGGAAAAAGTGGTTTCGGCTCATACAAACTTCTTGCGAGTTTTAAGAAGGCCGCAATATTAGGAAATAGCGGCGATATTGAAGGCGCTCTTGAAACATACGAGAAACTTATTGAAAATTCAAAGAACCATGAGTTATTTAGACAGGCAGCGGTTCTTTTCTCAGTTAGGTATAAATTAAAGTTACCATCTGTTGATGTTAAAACGTTAATCAAGGATTTGAAGCCAATTCGGAAATCGGATGGTGTATGGAAATTCTCTGCTGATGAGACAGTTGGAATTCTTCTAATGAGTGCTGGCAAAATTTCTGAGGCTCGTAAAATTTTTCAAGATTTAGCTGAAAATTTAAAGGCTCCAAGTCGTCTTCGAGGTCGAGCGACACAGGTTCTCACCGCAATCGGTCAACAATAAGAAGGCACAAAAATGTCTTCTAAAAGAATTGGTCTTTTCTTTTTATTGATTGGTCAGCTTACGGGATGCTCGGGATGGTGGGGTGGTGAAGAGGGGAGCCGCCTTCCTGGTGAACGAATTGCCGTAATGCCAGAGCTTACTAAAATTGAGTCGGATGCACGTCTTAAAAATCTCGAAATCAGGTTGCCAAAACCATTTAGAAATAACGAGTGGAAACAAGCTGGGGGCAATTCACATCATGTTATGCATCATCTTGCTGCTAAGGGACCCTTTAAAGAAATTTGGGATACTGATGTTGGAAAAGGATCAAATAAACGACGTCAGTTAATTGGAGAACCTGTAATATCGGATGGAAAGATATTTACAATTGATACAAACGCAGTCATTCAGGCTTTGGACTCTCAAACTGGTCGCAAATTGTGGAAAAGAAAAATTAAGCCTAAAAAAAGTCAAGAAACAGACGGTACTTTGGGCGGGGGCATTAGTTTATTTGGCCAATTTCTTGTTGCGAGTACTGGTTTCGGATCGGTCATTTGTATAAATAGCGGGACAGGAAAAACTGTTTGGCGGGTAAATGTTGGGGCCCCTGTTCGTTCGGCGCCTACAATTTTCAAAAATCGTGTTTTTGTTGTTACCCTCGAGAATAAGACTTTTGCACTCAATTTAATTAATGGACAGAAACTTTGGCTACACTCAGGAATCTCAGAAACAGCAATGCTTTATGGGGGGGCAAGCCCTGCAGCAATTGGATCAACAGTAGTGGTTTCATATTCGTCAGGAGAACTTTTTGCGTTGCGATTGGAAAATGGACGCCAGATATGGAGGGACTCGCTAACAGCGCTAAAACGTACCGATCCTATTTCTGCAATTGCGCATATTCGTGGACGTCCCATTATTGACCGAGGAATGGTTATTGCATCTGCTAATAGTGGAAGGACTGTCGCTATTGATCTACGTACAGGTGTTCGAATTTGGGAACGGTACATAGGTTCCTCGCAAAATCCATGGTTGATTGGGGATTTTATTTTTTTAATAACAAATGGGTCTAGGTTAGTCTGTCTCACACGGAAAATGGGATTAGTAAAGTGGGTATCGCAATTACCAAGGTTTGAAGATATGGACAAGCGCGAAAATCCAATTTACTGGACTTCTCCGTTAATAGCCGGTGATAGACTGTTAATTGGTGGCAGTAATGGAGAAGTTTGGTCTATTTCTCCTTATACCGGAAAAAAACAATTCAAAGCAAAATTGTCTGATCCCATTTTTATTGCACCCGTAATTGCAAATGAAACGATATACTTTTTAACCGACGACGCAACTCTTACAGCTTTTAAATAATGCCCCTTACTGTTGCAATAGTTGGTAGACCGAATGTAGGTAAGTCAACTTTATTTAATAGATTATGTGGACTTAAATTGGCAATAGTCGACTCTACACCAGGCGTTACTCGCGATAGACGTTATGGAGAAGCAAGTCTATCGGATCTTAAATTCACTGTTATCGACACTGCTGGCTTTGATGAGCCAAGCATGCGCAATTTTGAGAGAAGTATGCAAGATCAAACTGCGCGCGCGGTAAAAGAGTCTGACATTATTTTGTTTCTCGTAGATCTCCATGTGGGTCTCATGCCACAAGACTATTATTTTGCAAGTCTTTTGCGACGTGAGTCTTGTCCAATTATTTTGGCTGCCAATAAATGCGATGGAAAACTGGCGAAAAATAACTTCTTTGAAACCTATGAATTGGGTTTGGGTGAACCAATACAAATTTCGGCTGAACACGGCGAGGGCATGGCTGATCTTTACCATCTTCTTCGTCCATTGGTAGATGCAAAAGGGGCCAAACAGGAACATAGCATTGCGGACAGTAAAAATTTCTCTAATGAGTTGAAGGTTGCAATTATTGGACGACCCAACGTCGGTAAATCAACACTTTTAAATTCTATTTTAAGAGAGGACAGAGCTGTCTCTGGTCCTGAAGCGGGGCTGACAAGGGATACCATTACTGGGGTGTGCGAATGGGGTGATCGTCAAATAAAGTTTTTTGATACTGCGGGAATGCGCCGTCGTGCACGAATTCAAGAAAAACTGGAGAAACTCTCTGTAAAGGATACTTTAAGAGCGATTCGGTTCGCGGAAGTTGTTATTCTGGTGTTTGATACTGAGGCACTTGGTCACAGACAGGATTTTGTAATAGCAAAACATGTTGCGGAGGAGGGACGTGCATTAGTGCTAGCTGTTAACAAATGGGATCTAGTTAAAAATAAGGCTGATGAGATGCACCAGCTTAAAAAGCGGATAAAAAGGTCTTTACCCCAACTAAAAGGAGTTTCGGTAACGCCAATTTCTGCTATTACCGGATTTGGTATAGATGATGTTATGCAAGCCGTATTCGCTATACATAGTGTATGGAATGTTCGTGTTGCTACAGGTCCGTTGAATAGGTGGTTTGAACAAATGTTAGAGGAACATCCGCCTCCATTAGTTAAAGGAAGACGTTTGCGCCTCCGGTATATAACTCAAGTTACTGCAAGGCCTCCAAGTTTTGTTATATTCACTACTAGGCCAGGATCTCTGCCAGAAAGCTATCGTCGTTATTTGGTAAACGGATTACGAGACAGATTTAATTTACTAGGGGTGCCAATTCGTCTAATGTTAAGAAGTGGGATAAATCCATATAAATCTAACTGACGGTTTGTTTAAGAAACTATTGTGCTTTAAATATCTTTCCAGTTTCAGTAAAATGTATAGATCCTAGTTGGACAAAAATATCTGTAATTTCAGAGGGCTGAGGTAGCGTATTGGGATCTTCACCTGGATAAGCATCTGCTCTCATAGAAGTTCTCACTGCTCCTGGATTAACTAAGTTGACTTTTATTTTAGTTTGCTGAAGTTCGTCCGCCCAGGTTTTTGCAAGTGCATCTAACCCTGATTTAGTGACCGCATAACCAGCCCAGTAGGCTCGTCCACCACTTACTCCGGAAGTCAGAAAAATAGCGCGTCCAGCTGCTGATGCAAGTAAAGCGGGTTCTAATGCACGAAGCAGTCTCCACTGCGCTGTCAGGTTTACATTAATAATTTCTTCCCATTTCTCTGGTTCAACCTGTGACAATGGAGTTAAATCGCCCAAGATTGCTGCATTTGCAACATAAATATCAAGACGTCCAAAACGTCGTAATATTGCATCGCCAAGTTTTTCAATGTCATCATAATTTTTGATATCCATAGGAAGAAGTGTTGTGCGGTCTTTTATGCCCTTAGCTCTAATTTCATCATCTATTTCTTCTAAGCCGGCAACTGTACGTGCGGTCAAGATAACATGTGCCCCTTCTGAGGCGAAACGTTGGGCAATCGCTGCGCCAATCCCACGCGAGGAACCCGTAATTAGTGCGATACGTGATTTAAGGGTTTGTTTAGAATTCATAATTACAAATGTTATAGATACAAATTTCNANTGATGATCTNAGTNCTTAAAATATTTTTGTNAAGTCACCTTATCTTTGTCCCTTTATAAGCCTGTTCATTTCACTACGTTCAGCATTTGAATAACCTGTTTTTGATTTTTTCTTAGAATTCTGTGTTTCGGGTGATACAAGACTCTCAAAATCATTCCTTGGTAGTTTAGGTGGTAGATTTGGTTCGGGTAAAAGATTTTTTAATTCGACGGGCAAATAATTCCTTATGCGAGCGGCACCCCAAGTAATTGCCGGAAATAGTTTTGAAGATTTTATCCATTGGGGATGCTGGTCGTGATTCTTGGGCAAGTCAATAGCCCAAACCAATGCAAAATAACTTGCCGATGTGATAAATATTCCAATGCTGAGTCCTGATATAACGCCAAATGATCGATCTAATGCACTAAGTGAGCTATTTCTTACTTTCTTGCCAATTAGATTACTGATGATTGTGAGAATAATCAGCGAAGTCACGAATGTTCCAATTCCAGCAGTTAAATCGGCCACTAGTTCGGATGAAATGAATTCATGAGCAATTGGTTGTACGTATTTGAAACCGTAAAGAACTGAAAAAGCAGCTCCAACCCAACCAAGTAGTCCTAAAACAAGGCGAACAAACCCTGTTGATAGAGCAATTAATCCAGACAAAAGAACCATGCCGATTGCAAAGATATCAATTAGAGCCATCTTTATGACCTTTATTTGTCAATGATTTAAACACACCTTCCGGAAATATTTCAATTAAGTCCTTTAAATGAGTAACATTTTGAGAAATGAAATTTTTTTCTATAAGTTTGGTGTTGCGCTTTAAACTTTCTGGATAAATTGATTTTTTAAATCCCAACTTAGCCGCTTCTTTTATTCGTAAGTCGGATTGGCCCACAGGTCTTATTTCACCAGATAGTCCGATTTCTCCAAAAATTACTGAATCAGATGGCGTTGGACAGTCGATGACGGCTGAAATTAGTGCAGTTGCCACAGCTAAATCTGCCGCTGGTTCATTAATACGCAATCCTCCAGCGACGTTTAAATAGACTTCATGGTTTGCTAAAGAAATTCCACATCGCGTATCTAAAACAGCCAGTATCATGGCTAAACGACTATTGTCCCAACCTACTACCGCACGACGCGGAGTTGCTTGTGTCGTTGACGCGATAAGTGCTTGAATTTCAACTAAAACAGGCCGACTACCTTCCATGCCCGCAAAAACTGAAGTTCCGCTAAGATTCGTTTGTCTTTGTGATAAAAATAGCGTTGATGGATTTTTTACCTCTGAAAGACCGTGTCCGGTCATTTCAAAAACACCAATTTCATCAGTAGGGCCAAAGCGATTTTTTCGTGTACGTAGAATTCTAAATTGATGACCACGGTCGCCCTCAAAATAAAGCACCGTATCCACCATGTGTTCGAGTATACGGGGCCCGGCGATGTTTCCTTCTTTAGTGACATGCCCAACAAGGACAAGAGAAAATCCTCTCTTTTTTGCCAAGTTTATCAACTCTTGAGCACTGGCACGTACCTGGGAAACTGTACCAGGGGCAGCATCAATTGTGTCAACATACATGGTTTGGATAGAGTCTACTATAACAATTCCTGTTTTATTATCATTATCGAAAGTGGTAACAAGACTTTGTACACTTGTTTCTGAAGCGATGGCTACACGTGCATCGGTGAGTTTGAGCCTGAGTGCCCTTAGACGCACTTGTTCTGTTGATTCTTCACCGGATATGTAAATGCAGCGGGTTTTTGTCGCCAAAGCCCCTGCTACCTGCAAAAGCAAAGTGGATTTACCTATTCCGGGATCACCCCCAACTAAAATTGCACAACCGGGCACTATTCCTCCGCCGCAGGCGCGATCAAATTCGGTTATATCTGATTTCCATCGTTTTTTTTGTCGCGTTTCACCGTGTAGCGCTTCAAAATTAATTCCTTTTCCAGCGCCTGCTTTCAAACCGTGTGAGACTGATTTGATAGTATGGTTCTCGGAAACTGAATTCCAACTGCCGCATCCATCACATTGTCCAACCCACTTGCTATGGATATTTCCACACTTTTGACATGTATATTGAGTAGAAACCTTGACCAAAATTTTCCCCTTTTTTTGATCTTAGCAGAATCATGGGAGAAGAACTTCTGTATGGATTGGTCCTTCTGCTCGGCCTTTTACAAATTGTTCAACATACTTGTTAGAGCTGTTAAAAATTTGGTCAGCGGAACCAGTCCAAATTATCTCACCACAATGAAGCATGGCGATGCGATCAGCAATTTTTTTTGCACTCGCCATGTCATGAGTTATTGATAACGCCGTGGCACCGAGTTCTTTAACACATGATACGATTAACTCGTTGATTACATCACTCATAATTGGATCGAGACCCGTAGTTGGCTCATCGAAGAAGAGTATTTCGGGATTTCCTGCAATTGCGCGTGCAAGCCCAACACGTTTTCTCATGCCACCGGAGAGCTCTGCTGGTGTTAATCTCGCAACATCAGCGTTCAGTCCTACCGCCGCAAGTTTTAAAATAGCTATTTCTAAAGCTTCATTTTCAGGAATGGGCTTTTGGGCTGCTAAGCCAAAAGTTATATTCTGCCAGACCGACATACTATCAAATAGGGCAGCATTTTGAAACAACATTCCAACCTTTCTCAGCAGTGTTTCTCGTTCTTTCCAGGCCAAATCAACGACCGAGCTTCCATCAATTTCTATGCTTCCCTCATCAGGGGTGAGTAATCCTAGTATATTCTTTAGAAGAACAGACTTACCAGTTCCAGAGCCTCCAATTACAACCAAAGATTCACCGCGCCCAATCTTGAGGTTTACCCCATTTAAAACGGATTTTAATCCGAATGCTTTTTTTACTCCTTGCAATACAATTTTAGAATTTGTTTCAATCATTTACTGCCTGCGAAAAATATCTCTGTAACAATGTAATTTATACCCAATATTAAAATAGATGCTGATACAACTGCACTGGTAGTAGCTTTTCCCACTCCTCTGGCACCACCTTTAGAGGTGTAACCGTGATAACATCCCATTAAAGATATAATAAACCCAAATGCGGAAGCTTTGACTAATCCAGAAATGACATCGATTGGTTGGAGAAACTCCCAAGTTTTGTGAAGATAATTAGCTGGATTAAAACCAAGTTTATAAACACTAACTATGTAGCCCCCCATAACTCCAATTATATCAGCAATTAAAACTAAGCATGGAAGTGCAATTGTGCCGGCAAGCACCCGGGGTGCAATCAGATATTTAAAGGGATTGGTCGACATTACAGTTAAAGCATCAATTTGCTCGGTCACGCGCATTGTTCCAATCTCTGCAGCCATTGCTGCGCCAATCCTTCCAGCAACCATCAGTCCAGCCAGCACTGGGGCAAGCTCACGAGTTACCGATAGAACCACCACATTAGCAATTGCGCCCTCAGCGTTGAACCTGCTAAACCCAGTAAAGCTCTGCAATGCTAGGACCATACCAGTAAAAATTGCTGTAAGACCTACTACAGGAAGTGAAAGATAACCAATTTCAATAATTTGGCGCACGAATATGCGCGGATAAAAGGGTGGTATTACGCAATGAATTATTGATCGTGTAACAAAAATAAAAAACTGTCCAATAGCACGAAGAAAAGTGAGGACTGAACGTCCAATGGTAGACAATGGGGCCACGGTTCTATCCCCCGACGTATTTTCTAAAAAGTCGATTTCCAAATGCTGTAATTATTTCATATGCAATAGTTCCCGCATTCTCAGCAAGTTCGTCAACAGATTGGTGTACCCCAATAAATTCCACCATTTTTCCTGCGTAGCATTTTGTTTCGGGTAAATCAGTCACGTTAATTGTCACTAAATCCATTGAAACTCTTCCGATTATTGGAACGCGATGACCTTCGATGAAGCCATAACCTTTATTTCCAAGTTGTCGGAATAACCCATCTCCATATCCTAAGGATACGGTAGCAATTCGACTGCTTTTTTTAACAACACCTTCGGCACCATATCCAACCGTCGAATCCCTGTCAATAATGCGCGTTTGCAGAATTTCTCCTTTGAGTGTAATTGCTGGATTTAAATTTTTACGGTCACTTGATGTACATCCAATTCCGTAAATTGCGGCTCCTGGCCGAACCATGTCAAAATGATAGTCTTTTCCTAAAAATAAACCTGCGGAATTGGAAAGACTGCTTAAATGTCTTCCGCACAAATTATCAATTATATTCTTAAACTTTTGATTCTGTTGCAAATTGAGGGGATGCTCTGGCTCATCTGCACAAGCTAGGTGCGACATAACATAAGCAATCGAAATGGAGCCTAGTAAAGAATGATCATTGAGTACTTTTACCGTTTCAGTTTTGTCCAATCCCAGCCGACTTATCCCCGTATCAAAATTTACGATTGCAGGATGAGCAGAAACTGTTCTAGAGCAATAAGCAGACCATATTTCAATATCTTTAAGAGAATTTAGAACTGGAGAAATATATTGGTTACATACTTCAATTCCGTGACTGCCAAGCCCATTTAGCATATAAATACTAAATTTTCTCTCAAATTTTTTAAGTTCAGTGTGAAGTTCAAATGCTTCATCCGGAGTTGCTACAAAAAAAATATTACATCCTTCCTCCGCCAAAGTTTTAGCAATTGGCTTGAGCCCTAATCCGTAAGCATCGCATTTTACCACTGCACCGCATTTCGCAGGAGCTGCAAGGTTTCGTAAAAACCGGTAGTTTGCAGATATAGAATTTAAATCAATTGTTAGAACGGCGCCCGCGCGATTAGCTGTGACCATAAAGAAAACCTATTGATCTTCAGAATAGTATTCAGGTTTTGCAAGATTACTAAATTTTGTGAGCAAAGCGTTAAAGTGCAAAAGAACTCGTCCGATCGGTCCATGTCGTTGTTTAGCTATGATCATTTCTGCCTTACCGTGCACCTGTTCCATCTCTAGCTGCCAATTTTGATGTTCTGGCGTTCCCTCAGTCGGTTCTTGTCTGGCCTTGTAATATTCTTCACGGAAAATAAATGACACGACGTCAGCATCTTGTTCAATAGAGCCGGACTCTCTCAAATCTGATAGTTGCGGACGTTTGTCGTCTCGTTGTTCAACCTGACGTGATAGTTGTGAAAGCGCTAATACGGGAACATCGAGTTCCTTTGCTAAAGTCTTTAAACCACGCGTAATTTCTGAAATTTCTTGCACACGATTTTCATGTTTTCTGCCGGGTCCGGAAACTAATTGCAGATAATCAACGATTATTAATCCAAGGCCGTGTTGGCGTTTGAGGCGGCGTGACCTCGTACGGAGCGCAGAAACCGAAAGTGCTGGTGTGTCATCAATGAAAATTTTTGCATTCTGAAGTTCACGGGTGGCATCAACTAAGTTTTCCCATTGTTGACTATTCATTGTACCTCGCCGGATTGCTTCGGAGCCAACCCCAGATTTTTCTGCAAGTATACGAGTAGCCAACTGCTGAGAGGACATTTCGAGCGAGAAAAATGCTACTACTCCCCCATCAACTACATTATTTTCTCCGACCTCGTCGATTGACTCACGGTAAGATTGAGCAATGTGAAAAGCAATATTGGTAGCTAGTGCAGTTTTTCCCATTGAGGGACGGCCAGCAAGAATTATCAAATCTGATTTGTGGAGTCCGCCGAGAAGTTTGTCTAGGTCAATAAGGCCAGTACTTAAGCCGGTGAGATGACTATCGCGTTTATACGCTGCATCTGCTGCCTCAATGGCGGTCTTTAAAGTTGTTTGGAAATTCTGAAAACCGCCTTGATAATCACCAACTGTTGCCAAATCATAAAGGCGTTGTTCGGTTGACTCAATTTGCATTGCGGCTGTGTTTTCGAGGTCATTTTGATATGCGCTATTCACAGTATCTTCGCCAAGGTTAATTAATTGACGACGTAAAAAAAGGTCATGGATAACATGCCCATAATCTCTGGCATTTATCACTGTGATTGCATTAGAAGCTAGTCTGGTTAGATAACTTCCGTTGCTTAAATCAGAAAATTCGTCTCCATGCTCAAAATAGAATTTTAATGTCGTAGGATTAGCCTCCTGACCTCTTTCAATTTGTTTTCCGGCGACATCGAATATTTTACCATGCAAAGGATCTGCGAAGTGTTCTGGTTTCAAAAAATCAGATACCTGTTCGTGGGCTCGATTATTAACAAGTATTGCTCCTAAAAGTGCTTGCTCAGCCTCAGCGTTAGTAGGTGGTTGACGGTGGAGTGTCTGATTCCCTCCACTCAAGGGAAGAGATGCGACTTTTGATGATGTGTTTTTATTTTCCATATTTA
The DNA here is from genome assembly GCA_002709075.1 of Rhodospirillaceae bacterium. Lineage (GTDB taxonomy): Bacteria > Pseudomonadota > Alphaproteobacteria > MPNO01 > UBA2964. The sequence goes on from PAPV01000001.1 coordinate 27,472, forward strand.
CAGCTTAACCGCAAAACGATTTATATGCCCCCTTTTAAAAGAAAGGATATTGGGGAAAACTTTTATTTTGAGCAAAGTCGTTGTGCATAACGTGCTTTTTTGTGATTAGCTTTTACTAACTATTTCTATTATAGAACATGTGAGCGATTTATTTTGTATTATTCCTAGATCTGAAAGAATTTGATTTCTATCAAAGCTCTATAAAAATTGAGACGGTATATGTTTTACTGCACCCGGAAGGCCTGAAATAGTGTTGTTCGATACTCTGCACTAACTTCTATTTGCCGACCGTTATCTTTTATCCAAGTTTGAATTACTTTGTCTTCCCACCGTATGGCCTGTTTGTTCGGTTTTTTCTAATCGTTTTTCATCTCAAAAGCGGGACCAATACGAGTGGTGTCTGAAAATTTTTCTTTTTGAACCAACGATAGATTGTTGTCCTATCGACTTACAGAATTTTAGTTACTTCATCTATCTTAACGAATGAGAAGGGAATGTCGTCATTCTTAATACACTCCATTGTTGACAGTTTCACTTCAGTGGAAACATCCTGCTCATCAAAGATTGGAATTTTCCAACACCTCAATTTTACTTTTTTACCAATGTATCTATCCTTCCAAAATAAACGAGCACTCTTTTCTCCTCCTGTTCCAAATAATAGCGCCAAAAGCGTACTGTAATAGTTGAAGTTCCTACCAAAACCTTAATTTGGTGGGACAAATTTAACTTCATATAAATATATTTGGATGCTGATAGTTCATGCATATAATTGTACAACTTTGGCCAATTTCTGTCTCAAAAATTTGAATAGTATGCTGGACATAAGGCGCTTTATCGTGTTACTGACCAAAATAATCTTTATCGTCGGGAGAAAAAAATGAAATTTTTTAAGTCATTAGTTATAGCCGCTCTTCCTCTTGCCCTAATAACGGGTTGCGGAACAGCCAATCAAACTTCATCTGGTGTAGAGGCAGCCGCCGTCAAGGCAGCTTTACAATCAGCTAAAAAAGCTGCTGCTGCTGCTGCAAAAGCTGCAAGGGCTGCTGAAGCTGCTGCCGCTGAAGCAAAAGCAGCTGGAGATAAAGCTGACCGTGTCTTCCGCAAAGGAATGCGAAAGTAATTCTTATGGTTTGAATTTCATGAAACGGCGTTAGAAAACTAACGCCGTTTTTCCTTAACTAGAATCGACATTGGGATCCCCTGACGCTTGTTTTCGATTCTTTTTACCAGGTTCCAATCAACGTCTTTTAATCTTTTGCCAGCCTTTTCTTTTATCCGGTAGGCGAGTTCAGGGACCTTGCTGAAGGTAAATGTTCCAGTCCTTTCCAACTCTAAGTTTTGTTTTCCGTTTGGGTGTACCTCTAGCATTAAATCATTTTTGACCCATTCAATTTTTGCCTCTTGCTTTACAACTGTCACATGCGTTCCAATATCTATTTTGTTGAAAATTTTGGCTATATCCTCTGGATACATTCGGATACAACCATGACTAACTCTTCTTCCTACTCCCCATGGCTGATTGGTTCCATGGATCAGATAAGCAGGCCAACCTAAATAAAATGCGTGGTTTCCTAGAGGATTATCTGGTCCTGGTTTGATGATCGCGGGTAAATTTGGATCTTCCTTTCTTACCGAGTTAGGGACAAACCAAGTAGGTTTATACTTTTTTCGGACAATATTAGTTGTTCCTATTGGTGTATCCCAAGCCTCGCGACCTGTTCCGATGGGATAAGAAACTACTGAGTTAGGTTCGGTAAATAGATACATTCTTTGGTCAATTAGGTTTAAGAGCATACCTTTACGTGGTCCTTCAGGAATCAAGTGTGCCCCTGGAATAATTATTTCTCTTTGCTTACCGGGAACCCAAGGGTCCACGCCAGCATTAGCTGCTACGAGTTCTACGAATCCCAGACCATTATTGCGTGCTATGTCAAGCAGGGTGTCTTCATGTTTTGTAATGTAAATTTTGGTTTTACCAATTACATTACCGCAGTTCGGATTTTCATTTTTTGAAACTTCAAACGACAATGCGGCGGTTTTGAATACGAAGGTCATAAAACCGACATTACTTGCATTTATTATAAATTTTCGACGATCCATATATAAAGCTTTACAGTATACAATTTAGGGAAATTTTTTTTATTCCCAACATACTAAGAAAATACTAGAATGCTACAATACTACAGGCGATTTGTAATTGATTATTTTGGAGGGGAAATACTTATATGAAACGGCTAATTATTGGGATAACAGGTGCCACCGGATCTATATATGGTTGGCGCTTGATGGAGATGTTGCGCAGCGAGGGCGACACTGAGATACATCTCGTTATGAGTAAGTCAGCAAAACTTACTCTTAAAATGGAACACGATGTTGACCCTGATTACATTGACTCGTTGGCCCATGAGGTTCATCAAGCCAGCAATATCGGTGCAACAATTTCTTCAGGTTCATTTCATAGTTTAGGTATGATAGTGGCTCCCTGCTCAGTCAAAACTATGTCAAACATCGCTATGGGAAATACAGGCGATTTGATAAGCAGAGCTGCTGACGTTGTTATGAAAGAAGGCCGTAAGCTTGTTGTAACAATAAGAGAAACACCACTGCATCTCGGCCACCTAGAAAACCTTACGAAATTATCTAGGATTGGAGCGGTCATTTTCCCGCCTGTACCTGCCTTTTATAATAGGCCAAAAACCTTAGAAGATATTGTTGATCAAAGCTGCATGAGAATGCTTGATCAATTCGGAATTCATGTTGACACTGCTCCGCGTTGGGGGGAAGTCGGAGGTGTGCAAGCTGTTGGGCAGAAGCTCGAGAGTATTCTAGAGCCAGCTTAGAGGTATCCGTTCCAATAATTTTATGGGTTTTACTTTTTTATGTATGCGAAGTCCACCCTTGCTCTGGCCTTCTCATCGTAGACGCTAGGAGGATAATATTTTTTAAAATCACGGGACACTCGATGGAATGGAAAGTCAGACCAAATTCCATGATTTTTCACATATTCCATATGAAGACGCCCCTTAGCGTCATATTGTTGAAATAACGCATGGTTTTTTCCATCAAAGTCCGTTGGTGCTACATCAAACCGATTGCATAGTTCAATGTTAAATGCCGGGGCAAGCTTTATCCACTTATCTTTTAAAAATAATACAGCATATCCATGGTGCAAAAAAATTTCTTGTCCCCCCATCATCCGTTTCATTCTTTCTGTGCACAAATGGTTCCTAACGTCTGATAAACCGATTCCAGCAGGGATACCAACGGAGCGAGCAGCCGCGGCAAGTAAATTAGCCTTAGGAAGGCAAAACCCATGTTTAGCTTTTAAACAGTAGCTTGCTTTGTATGAAGAGGGATCTAACGATATATTATACGGGTCGTATCGAATTTTGTCCCTCACTGCAATGAATAACTTCTTTGTCTGCTCAACGGGACTAGAAGTTTTTCCAATAACTTCGAGTGCAAATTCCTGGACTAATGCATTATCGAAATTTAGGTAATAAGTCGGGTCAAGGTACTCTGCTGAAACCTCTGGATAGCCATTTGGTACGAAGTTCATGTTTTATTCTTTGTTTTGGTTAATTACTTTTTCAATTATTTTTCCTACAAAAAATAATTTTTCATCCCCGTATGTCTCGCCGACCACCATTAAACCACATGGTGCAGTATTAGGGTCATTAATTGGTATCGTTAGAGCACACCTATCTAGGAAATTGAAACAAAATGTATTTTTCAACATGCGCAAATTTGTTTTGGTGTACAAGTCTTCATTATCAAGTATTTTAGCAATTGGTGGAGCTGTTATCGGAGTGGTAGGCAAAATAATCGCATCAAATCCATTGGTCGCAATATTTGCTTCGGCTATTAATCTTTTTCTAGCATTCATTGCTTTTAAATAATTTGTTATTGGCACACCATTAAGCTTTCGTAATCGTGATGCCACTAGTGGATCATAGTGGTCCCCACATTTATTAAATTGCTGTTTATGTACCGCCCAGGCCTCCGCGTAAATTCCTCCACCAGAATTTACGTGGTGACTTTCAGAGAGACAGGTCAGTGTTATCTCAGAAATTTTAATGCCGGTTTTGGAGAGGTCGATAACTGCTTTCTCGAAGGCTAAAGAAACATGTTTTTCTAAGTCATCAACAACGTAATTTTTTGGGATAGCAATATGGAGACGAGAAGAAGATAGATTTTGTTGCGGAATTTTTTTATCCCCACTCAGAATTTTGTCGATGGTCTCGCAACAAGTTACTGACGGCGCCAGCGGTCCGACAGAATCGAGAGACTTGCAAAGAGGATAAACACCAAAATTTGGTATTCTTCGCGCTGTTGGTTTGAAGCCAGCAAGTCCGCATAATGCAGCTGGAATCCGTATTGACCCACCCGTATCTGTTCCAATTGCAGCAGAAGCCATCCCGTCAGTTACTGACACTGCTGCACCTGACGATGAACCGCCTGGTATTCTAGCTGTCTTTCTATCAAAAGGATTTTTGGGAGTACCATAATGAGTGTTTATTCCAATTCCAGAATAGGCAAATTCGGTCATATTTGTGCGTCCTACAAAAACTATCCCTGCTTGGCGCAGTCTTTGCACAATTATTGCATCTGAGTTTGCTGGCGATGAATTTTTTAGTAATTTTGAACCAGCAGTCGTTATTTCACCTTTGACGTCAAAAATATCTTTAAGGGATATTGGTATTCCATTGAGTGGAGACGGTGCTTGACCATGCTTCCACCGCTTATCTGCTGCATCAGCGGCTGCTTTTACCTTGTGGGGGTTGCAATACAAGAATGTTCGTCCTCCCTCACCAAAGGGGGAGTTAATTTTTTCCAGTGCACGATCCACAAGATCCCTGCTAGTGATTTCGCGTTTTTCCAAAGAACGAGATAATTTTGAAAGAGGTATCATATTAAAAAACTGCCGTTAGTATGTAAGCACGTCAACAGTTGATATTTGGACAAATTTTTTGCGTTACTGTACATGCATAACTGAGGTTTAGGATACGGTTTTATGTTTTTTATGCCAAATATTTTGAAAAATTTAAAAGTGACGAACAAACATTCACTAACAGGTGTCATCTGTTTTGTACTTTTACCTTTTGGGACTGGATTTTACCTCTCTTATTTATACCGAACAATGAATTTAGTTATAGAGCCTCAACTTCGGTTAGAATTTGATCTTGGAGCATCTGGTATTGGTTTTCTTACTGGGATCTATTTCATCTCATTTGCAGCTGTTCAGATCCCGGTAGGAATAGCGATAGATTATTTCGGGCCCAAGCGGGTACAAATAGTTCTTCTTAGTGTCGCAGCGATCGGTGGTGTGGTATTTGCGTTCGGTAACAATTTTTTAGAACTTGCAATTGGACGTTTGCTGATCGGTATAGGTGTTGCCGGGGGGATTGTATCCGTGCTGTCGGCGAATGCAATATGGTTTAAACCTGATCAACAACCCTTAATGAATAGTATTGGTGTTTGTTTTGGAGGATTAGGGGCATTGTCTGCTACTCTTCCAATGGAATTATTGTTGTCGTTTGTGTCATGGAGAGAGCTCTTCATAAGTGTTTCCGTATTTACTATAGCACTTGTTGTTTTTATTTGGTTTGTAGTTCCTGATAAGAGAGTTGCGCTCTCAGAAAGCAAAACTTTCCGGGCTCATTATGAAATTTTTGTTCAAATATTTATGGACTCTTATTTTTGGAGAATTGGATTTTTAATAATTACCGGTTTTGCAGCGTATATCAGTTATCAGTCACTCTGGGCCGGTCCTTGGCTTCGTGATGTAGCTGGGTTTGAGAGACTGGCGAGAGCTGAAATTTTATTGTTGGTTCAATTAGGTATGTTTACCGGCATTCTTTTTGGTGGATTATTGGCTGATCGTGTTGCTTCAAGAGGCAAAGCCCTTGAGCGCTTAATATCAATCGGTGTCGTTCTTTATTTTTTATGTCAGATCGGGCTTATACTTGGTCTAATTATGTTTGCATCCATATTGTGGTTTGGATTTGGCTTCTTCGGTTCTGTTCTTTTTTTAACCTACTCTTTATACGGTCAATACTACCCAGCTTCTGTTAATGGACGTGTAAACACCGCAAATAATCTTTTGATGTTTGGCTTAGTGTTTATAACACAGTGGGGTGTAGGAATATTTATCGAGCAGTGGCCGTCTCTTGGAGAACAAAAATACCCTGCCGTTGCCCATCAGTGGGCGCTTTTCATCGTCTTAGCAATGGAATTGGTAGCATTTATTTGGTTTATATTTCCACGGGACTTGGTAAAGGAAAAGGCATAATGAATGGGATTACGCAAAGTAGGGTATTCCTCAGTGTTGTTTTACCCTTTGGGCTCGGCTACTATATTTCATATCTTTATCGGACTGTTAATGTAGTAATTGCCGGTCAATTATCGGCAGATCTGAGTTTAAGTGCCGCAAATCTTGGGCTCATAACTGGCGTATATTTCGTTGTATTCGCCTCTTTTCAAACACCGTTGGGTCTCTTGCTGGACCGCTACGGACCTCGTAAAATACAATGTTGTCTTCTTATTTTTGCTGTTTTAGGTAGTATTGTATTTGCTAGCACTAGCAATTATTTTGTTCTTGCACTAGCTCGTGGCTTAATTGGGCTAGGGGTTTCTGGTTGTTTAATGGCTGCCCTCAAGGCTAATGCCAACTGGTTTCCATCAATACGTCTACCACTTGTTAACGGTATTACAGTCGCTTTCGGAAGCCTAGGCGCTTTGTCGGCTACAATTCCAATTAATTATATTTTTGAAATAGCTGGCTGGAGAATGATATTTTATCTTTTAGCCGCAATTACTTTGCTTCTGTTGTTAATTACATATTTTTTGGTTCCAAAAGAAATAGAACGAAATTCTGAGCCAAGGCAAACACTCAGGCAACAAATTGCTGATCTTAAAATTATTTATAAAAGTAGTTTCTTTTGGAAAATTAGTATCGTTACATTTGTACACAATTCGGTTTATCTCTCCTACCAGTCCTTATGGATGGGACCATTGTTAAGAGATGTGGCGATGTTCTCAAGTTCCGATGTAGCAAAAGCGATGTTTTTGTTTAACGTTGGCATGTTTGTTGGTGTAATAGGAATCGGTTTTCTTGCTGAACGGCTACAGAAATATGATATCAAGCCGATTGCAATTGTGTGTTTAGGAGTTGCAGGTTCTATTGGTATCCAAACATGTTTTATATTTGATTTTTTTTATTCAAAGAGGGTACTCTGTTTTTTATTTGGTTTTTTTGGATCATCGACTTTGCTCGTTTACTCAGTCCTTACCCAGAGATTTCCACAACGGTTAACTGGTCGTGTAAATACAGCACAAAATATGTTGACATTTGTCGCTGCTTTTATATCACAATGGCTTATCGGAGTGATTATAAATTATTGGCCAAAATTAGAAAATCTTGGGTATCCCTCGGAAGCACACATAACTGCATTCGTGGTCATGATAGTTATCGAAACTTTAGCATTTTTATATTTTGTTTGGCCTCAAAGTTTTTACAAATCTCAAGTTGAATAAAAGTATAGTTAAAAAAAACAAAAGTATTGCACGGGCCTATCCAAAACGTCCATTTGTTGGTGTAGGGGTGTTAATTTTTAAAGAAAATCAGATACTTTTTGCCAATAGAAACCAACCTCCGAATCAAGGTGCATGGAGTATTCCAGGTGGTGTTCAGGAATTGGGCGAAACAATAGAAGAAGCCGCAATCAGGGAAATCAAGGAAGAAACAGGGTTAAGAATTGAACTAGGACCGATCGTAGATGTGATTAACATAATCACGGAAGATGTTCCTGGCGATATTCAATTTCATTATACAATTGTAGATTTTTATGCAGATTGGTTGTCAGGTGAAGCAGAAGCTGATGACGATATTTCCGATGTGAAATGGATAGAAATCGACAAATTAATGTCTACGAAAATGAGTAATGCAACTCGTCAAGTTGCGGAGAAAGCAATATCAATGCGAAATTTTTTGAAATGAAAGTAAAACAAGTAAGTGAGCTTTTTAGTTGATATTTCATTGAAAAGTGTAACTTTTTACCTTTAAAATATTAATAATGGGAAATTCTATGGCGGTCAGTAGTGAAATGTTTTGTGGACAAATCCAATGATGAAAACTGGTGCAGAACATCTTGAAAGCCTACGAGACGGTAGGCGTGTTTATATTGGCAATATTGGTTAAGGACGTTACGAAACATCCGGCTTTTCAAAATGCTGCAAAATCTTTTGCTAATCTCTATGATCGCAAATTAGAACCAGAAAATCGCGAAATAATGTCGTTTGAGTGTGAGGGTGAGTTTTTCAGTAGCTGGTTTCTAAAACCGAAAACACCGGAAGATTTGTATAAAAGATATGAAACTCATCGCCGAATTGCAGAATGGACGCATGGTCTTTTAGGTCGGTCTCCGGATCATGTAGCAAGTTTTGTTACTGGTTTATCCATGAAACCAGAGCTTTTTGAAAACATTTCTGATGGGTTTGGCCAAAACATCATGAATTATTACGACCATATGCGCAAAAATGATATTTTTGCATGTTACACGGTGTTGCCTCCGCAGGGTTCGAGAAAACCAGAGCTTTTTAAGCGGGAAGGGATGAAAGTCCCAACATTGCGAGTTATTGATGAAGATGATTCTGGTGTAACAATATCCGGAATGAAAATGTTGGGAACATCAGCAATTTTTAGCAATGAAACTTGGGTAGGAAACTTGGCTCCGCTTGGGCCTGATCAGATTAAAGAGTCAATTACTTGTGCTGTACCTTTAAACACAGAGGGAGTCGCAATCTGGAGTAGAAAACCACTAGAGATGTTTGCGCTTAATGAATTTGATGCTCCATTGACTTGGCGGTTTGATGAAAGTGATGCCATGGTAATTTTTGAGCGTGTTCGTGTTCCCTGGGAAAAAGTTTTTGTCCATGATGAGGCTGAAATGTCCCGCGCTATTTATGTTCAATCACCATCGCATTCGATGGGTAATCATCAATCCAATATACGCTTTATGGAGAAGCTTAAATTTATTGTTGGAATTGCACATAAAATAGTCGAAGCAAATGGTGCGGGTCACATACAGGGGGTACAAGGACTTCTAGGGCAGTTGGCGGCTTGGCAAGGTGGCCTTGAGGCGATGATACATGGCCAACCATATAACACTGAAGAGTTGGTACCAGGTTATATTAACGTCAACCGCCGGTACATGTATGCTGCACTTCATTGGTGTATAAATCAGTATAATGCGGTATGCGATATTGTTAGAGAGCTTATGGGGGGTGGCCCATTTCAAATGCCAGCTGATATTTCTGTTTTACAAGATCCAAAAATGCGAAAAACCTTTGAGAAATACTGGTCTGTTCCGGGGCAGAATGCGGTCGAACGGATGAAACTATTCAAAATTTCATGGGACATGTTGGGTTCAGAATTTGCCGGGCGTCATATGCAGTATGAGAAGTTTTATGCTGGGCCAGGGTTTGTTGTTGATAATTACAACTATGTTAATGCGCCTTGGGCAGAATGGTCATCTCTAGTCGATCAAGCAATGGATTGTTATCACATGCCCCCCAATTGAGTCGTACGCAACTATTTTACATTCTCCCAGAGAGTTCAATTTAAAACAATATTGAATTTTTACTTGTAACCTGTTTAAAACATATAGGGTCTACCACGGAATACGCTCACCCCTCCAATCAAATAACTTTCCAGTATCATTTGAATTAAGATTTGAAATAACTGCCAGTAAATGCCTTGCCGTTACATTTGGTTTCTCTCGTTTATACCTGCTCGCGACGTAAGGTGCAGATAGCCGCGTCTCAACTGTTCCAGGATGTAGTGCCACACACACCGCTTCGGGATGTGTGCGGCCAAGTTCGATTGCTGCTGTTTTTGTAAATTGATTTAAAGCAGCCTTGGACGCTCTATACCCATACCAACCACCTAATCGGTTATCCTCAATACTCCCAACACGAGCTGAAATGTTCGCAAACACAGCCCGCTCATGCCTTGGAAGCAAAGGTAAAAAGTACTTCATCAATAATGCAGGACCAATGGCATTTATCATAAAATATTTTTGTAATGCAGCAGACGAGAGTTCTCTTAGACTCTTTTCTGGTTTATTCTCAAAATCGTGCAGGTATCCAGTTGCATTAATTATTAGAGTAACCGGTTTTTGGGGAACAATTTCAGCTGCTTTTTGGATCGTACTTTCATCTTGTAGATCAATTTGTGGCCTGCAAAATTCTATAATTTGGTCATATTTTGCACTATTTAATAACTCGTTGACAACCGCTTCGCCTATACCACCACTGGACCCTATTACAATTGCTATACTCATATTGACTGCACCAAGAAAGCAAAAATTAAACACGTGATTGCTCCCAGTGACAGGGGTATTCGTAATCGTGCATACCAAGTAGGCGAATTTTTAAGTTTCATATCCGCAAGCAGGGTAGCAAAGAACCCACATGAAAGCAGAATAAAGCCCATTTGGGATGGAAGAAATAAAGCAATCCATCCTATAAGAGACGGTAATATACTATAAAAGAGGGGTAATAAAAGGCTTTTGGAGCTTGAGTCTACAATTGCTAAACCCCATCTCACCCCACCCAGAAAAGAGAGTATTACAGCGGCATATCCGATCAACGCTGCGCCGTAAGACGCGGAACCACTCGTGTAAAATAATAATGCTGCAATAAAAAAAGGAACCAATCCCGAATATCCCAGCCAAAACGCGGGTTTTGGTATTATATTTTGTTCTTCCATCACAGTGAACTATCTTTCGTGTTTTTGAGAGTGTGTTCGCCAATTGTTATACTTGGTGAATAACCAAACAAGAAATTTTCTATGTTTGAGGAAGAACCGGTACAACATATCCATGATTGTAGATATTCCAGGAATAACAACTACATAAGCGACCCACTTCCACCCATTCAAATTCTTCCACACTTCCGCAAAAGCTGCGGTTCCAGACAGCAATGTCTGGTCATTCTTTAAAACATGAAAACGCTCAAGTGCTCTCTGTCTAGTAAGAATTCTTGGTAATTCAGTTTTTTTGCAAGAAACATCCAAAAACTCAAAACACTGTGTTTTATCACGGCTTCTATAATAATTAATTTCCGCGGTACAAAGCTGACAGGAGCCATCAAAAAAAATACTTAATTTAACCTTACTATCTCGCGAATTAACTGAATTCATCATTTTATTTATTCTGAAATATTTATAAAAGTATAATATGTGTACGAATTTAAGAAGAATTGGTTTAATCGATACACTGTGGCCATTTCAAAACCACTGACTAATACGCAAATTAATCAATAATTAACGTTTAGCCCTTCTCCAACCCGCATTTTGAGCAGCTTGTGGAGAGCAGAACCATCTTTCGCCATTTGCTTCATTAATTTTTGTTTTTGAGTAATCGCGATCTGCTGGTTCATGATATATTTTACTTCCAGAACTGCTAATGTTTCCTTTAATTTTACACTCTTTAAATTTGTGCCCTGAAAACCTTTGCTTTTTTAATCTGTCTCCTTTTCGCCACGCAGAGGGAACTATAAATGCACTGCTCCATATTCCTACCTTTTTATTTCTAGCCGAAAGCTCCGCGTCCAAATACGCAGTAGAATAACGCCGATATGCTAGTGCCCAGCCGGATTTAACCATCCAATAATTCAAATTTAATTTGTTTTGGTAACATACAGCAATTAAACGCTTATATCGATCTTTACCGTGTGGATCGCATCGTATTTTTTCTTTGCCAACTTTGCGTTTTAAAGCAATTTTTGCCCAATAACCACATTTAAATTCGACTTCATTTTTAATGCAAGACTGTTTCAACTCTGGTGCATCTATCCCGTGTAACCTCACGCGTTTATTACCTACAGTTAATGTGTCTCCATCAATTATATTTGGAAAACCTATCAATGAATTTTGTGAGAAAACTGATTGAGAAGAGACAATTAAAACAAATGAAGTGGATAGTAATTTCGTTTTAAACATAAGCTTCTTTACCTAAAATTTGTAATGGTGATTGAATTTTTACTAAAAAAAACGTGTTTTTGTAATTAATGATTAAAGTTAGCATCTTATCATTCGGTTAAAGTTACTCTTTGATTTTGCACGAAATATGTGATTACAATATAATAATGTGCAGAACAAATTATAGGTTACCGTGTGGTTTTTGAACTTTATGCATATCAATTATTAGCTTTTTTAGCATATTTTGGTACAGCAATTTTTATTACGATTGCTTACCTAATCCTGTATATGTGGGTTACTCCTCATAATGAAATTGCGCTTATAAAGAACAATAATAATGCGGCCGCCATAGCAGCAATAGGCAGTTTAATAGGATTTTCCTTGCCGCTTGCTACAATTATCGAACAATCTGGAACTGTATTAGACTGTGTAGTTTGGGGTTCAGTCGCTATTGTTGTTCAAATTTTTGTTTTTTACTTGGTTCGATTGCCATTCCCAAAAATTTCGGAGCGAATTGAAAACTCGGAAATTGCCAGTGGTGTTTGGTTAGGCGGAGCATCCCTGTTAGGCGGCATTATAAATGCTTCATGTATGACCGGATAATTATAATGTTTTTGGAGGTGTAAGTGAGAAAGCCATTTAGGTGTGTTTCAAAAATTTCTACGATAGCTCTGTTGGCATCAGGGGCCTTTTTAGTTTCTGGTTGTGAAGAAGCTAAAGTAGATGGTGCAGTGTATGAAAATTTAGAGCAATGCGTTGCAGATATTAGCATGTCCAAATCTGAGTGCGAAAAAAGTTTTTCCGCTGCAAAAAGTCAGCATGCTATTGTTGCTCCAAAATTCTCGTCGGCCAAGGAGTGTGAAAATGAATTTGGTCCAGGTCGATGCGAGACTGCGCCACTAGCAACGTCAAGTGGAGGTTCTATTTTCATGCCTATGATGATGGGCTACATGATGGGTTCATTGCTAGGCGGGGGAAGGTATGGGTCGGCTCAACCACTGTACAAATCACGAAGTAACCCGAGTACTTTTCGAACAGCGGATAATCGAAATATAGGAAATCGAATTGGTAGAACGAAAATTTCTAAGTCTGCTGCCTCACGTCCCACACCAAAAATGAGAGCTAACCGAAGAGGTGGTTTTGGATCATTCGGTCGACGCCTCGGGTCAGCAGCAACATGATTCTGTGAAACGAGTTATAACGACACCAAGGTCATCGCTTCGTGATGCGGCTTTAAAGCATCAGTTTGAATTTTCGCTTGAAACCGGTATTCCATTTTGGGATGAGTCTGCTTATTACACTTTTTCACACCAGCAAATAGAAGAACATATAATTAAAAGCGCAGAAAACATCGAAAACATGTGTTTTCAGGTTGTTGAACGAGCTATAACTGATGAAACGATTTTCCAAAAGATTGGGATCGATAGATGCTATTGGGATTTAATAGCAAATAGCTGGAATGATAAAGAACGAAATCTGCTCGGACGAATGGACTTCGCTTATAACGGAAAGGGATTGCCAAAACTGCTCGAATATAACGCTGATACCCCCACCACGCTCTATGAAAGTTCAATTTTCCAATGGGAGTGGTTTGAGGAATCTATTGATCAAGGTCTCTTGAGCAGTTCTGGAGATCAGTTTAATAATATTCACGAAAAAATAGTTGAAGCTTTTAAAACGATTGGCATTGAGTCTATCCTTCATCTTACCGCCAATAAAGACATAGAGGATGATTGGGGTACCATTGAATACATAGCAGACTGTGCGATTGAGGCTGGCCTCTTAACCCACCTTATTGATATAACGGATATTGGATTAGGTGATGATGACCGTTTTTCTGATACCGATGGGAAGCCTATTGCAGAACTTTATAAATTGTACCCTTGGGAATGGATACTAGCTGAAGAATTCGGAAAGAATGTTTACCGAAGTCAATGTAAATTTATAGAACCCCCATGGCGTTGTGTTCTTTCCAACAAGGGATTACTTCCAATATTATGGGAAATGTTTGAGGGGCACCCTAATCTTTTGCCGGCCTACTTTACCGGAGATCCAGAAATCGAAAAAATAAAATCTAGCTCCGTAAAAAAGCCGATATTTGGACGTCAAGGGGCAAATATTGCCATTGAGAGGAATGGTCAGATTATTGATTCTAGAGATGGTCCCTACACCAATGGACCTTTCATAAAACAAGAGTTTTATTCTTTACCTGATTTTAAGGGTCATTTTCCAGTTGTAGGATGTTGGGTTGTCGCCAGCAGGGCGGTTGGGCTTGGTGTCAGGGAAGACACTAACCTAATTACAGGTAATAAAGCAAATTTTATTCCGCATATTGTAGAAAATTAAAAAATAAGAACTGAGTTTTTGATTGATACATTTTGAAACAATCGGTGCAAAGTGAAGAAATACGGAGTTGAATTAATTTTAGATATGCATGGATGTTCTGTTGAAACATTCACGAGATCAAGTATTCAATTGTTCTTTGAAGAACTCTGCGACTTAATTGATATGAAACGGGAGGATTTACATTTTTGGGATGACGTTGGTGTTCCCAATGAAGAAAAACAAACTTCGCCTCATACTCAAGGTACATCTGCAGTTCAGTTTATTCTCACTAGCAGCATAGTAATCCACGCTCTTGATCAACTGGAAGCAGTTTACATAAATATCTTTTCATGTAAGGAATTTGATCCGAAGTTAACAGAGGACTTCTCAAAAAAGTGGTTTGATGCTTCAGAATGTAAAGCTCGTTTTATCGATCGCAATTAAAGTCCCCCTATGCGCTTAATTCAAAAAGAAATCCAACTGCCAGTTATAGGGGGCTATTTTCATTTATTAGAAAATTTACAAAATGATAAAGAAATTAGAGCTAATAATAATATACCCATAAGGCTCGTTGTCACTGAGATGAATATGCAAAGCTTCAAATGTGAAGTAAGTGTGGTTCAACTTGAACAAAATGATCCCTCAATACCGGCTTGGACACTTTTTGATTTCAAACGCCGACAAACTGTCAACAACACCAGTTTTAATGTAGTTTTTTTAGTTCCTACGGGTATTGGTTCGCATATTGGAGGTCACGCAGGTGATGCGACTCCCGCAGCGATGTTGGTGTCAGAAATATGCGACAAAATCATACTGCATCCGAATGTAGTTAATGCCTCGGACATAAATGAAATGCCGGTTAACTCTCTTTATGTCGAAGGTAGTACAATTACAAGACTGTTGATGGGACAAATTGGCATACAGCCAGTTCGGTCAAACCGGCTATTAGTACTTATAGATGAACACCACATACCGATGTTTACTAATGATACCATCAATGCTGTTAGTGCCGCGCGTGCGACTTATGGCCTCGATTTAAGTTCGATAATAAAACTTGATCCTCAGGTCGAAATGAAAACTTTTTTTTCAGGATCTGGCAGTGCGGTGGGTGAAATTGACAAACTTGAACGCATTTTTTCTGTTGTTGAAAAATATACGGACTCATTTGACGCACTTGCAGTAGCATCTGTGATCGAAACTCCGCATGAATATCATGAAGCTTACTTTAAAAGTGCGGATGAAATGACGAATCCTTGGGGCGGCGTTGAAGCAATGTTAACACATACGCTGTCAATGTTCTTAAATCTTCCAACCGCACATTCTCCCATGCTTGAAAATCTGAAAATCGCTAATTTAGATTTAGGGATAGTAGATCCAAGGCTTGCTGCGGAAGCAACATCATTAACTTTTTTACAGTGCATGTTGAAAGGTTTAAGAAAAAGCCCTCGTATTATTTTGGATGAGGAGCTTTTCAATCACGGTGAAATATTATCGGCGAAGGATATTTCTTGTATCGTGATTCCAGACAAGTGTGTTGGCCTTCCGACTTTGGCAGCCCTTGAGCAGGGAATTTCTGTTATTGCCGTTCGTGAAAATGAGAATTTTATGAAAAATGACCTTTCCTTACTTCCATGGAAAAAAGGCCAATTACACATTGTAGACAATTATTGGGAAGCGGTGGGCGTTTTGTCAGCTTTGAAAGCGGGCATCGATCCCTATAGCGTCAGAAGGCCGTTATCAACCAGTAAAATACAAAAAAATGTTGTTAAGTAGTTTTCAACGGTTCATTGAAAACAGAATCTGATTTTAGGTATATTTAGTTCTGCTATAAAAGTTCTATGTATCTATTATCTGACTGGAATAACCGAATAATCTATCCCCTCCATATTAAAAGATTCAAGAACTCTTCGTAATAAAATTTTCCAATCTGATAGATAACTTTTTTATTGAGGATTACAATTTTATTATTAGAGTAACCTCGAATACTCTCTAAAGTAAAGTGGTGCCGCCAGAGTGAATTGAACACTCGACCTCACCCTTACCAAGGGTGCGCTCTACCCCTGAGCTATGGCGGCTTAAAAACATCCTTTACAATGGCATTTTGCATAAACGCTTGCAATACGATATGGAAATAGACAGTTTATAACTTTAGTGTCAAATCAAAATGTTTTTAAAATGCCATTAGATAGAAAAGAAACAGATTTGTATGTCTTCAAATCGTTTAAAAAAATGGAGCGTAGGGCAGAGCAACTCAGGAAAAATTTGTTAAAGCGAAAAGAGCAGGCTCGTGCTAGGAAACAAACAAGACATAAATCAACCCTGGATAAATATATTGAATAGCTTTTGCAGTTCTGAGAGTGATATTCGGTTTTGGTGGTAAGTATTATTCATATATTTTGAGATATTGGTGGATGGATAAAATTAGAATACGTGGCGGTAATTCCTTAATTGGTGAGATACAAATCAGTGGTGCAAAAAACGCAGCTTTACCACTTATGGCAGCTAGTTTGCTTACAGATAAGCCTCTGGTGCTAAGTAATTTGCCTCATCTTGCAGATATTTCAACAATGGCAAATCTTTTAAATCATCATGGAGTAAGTATAGGAATGCAAGGGGATGATACGAATGGTGGTCCGACAGGCCGAACATTAAGTTTACTCGCAGGCGGGATTAAAAATACCACAGCTCCCTATGATTTAGTTCGTCAGATGCGAGCTTCCATCTTGGTTCTTGGTCCGTTGGTGGCAAGAGAGGGAAGGGCTAGAGTATCAATGCCTGGTGGTTGTGCAATTGGTAGTCGGCCAGTGGATCTTCATCTCAGAGCACTTGAAGAGTTAGGCGCGGAAATTTCACTTGATGCTGGTTATGTTGAAGCACGTGCTCCCAAAGGGTTGAGGGGTAGCCGGGTTATCTTTCCTACTGTTTCTGTGGGGGCAACCGAAAACATATTGATGGCTGCTGTTCTAGCCGAAGGAAAAAGTGAAATTTGTAATGCAGCCAGAGAACCAGAAATATCAGATTTAGCTTGTTGTCTTGTTGAGATGGGTGCTCAAATAACCGGGATCGGCAGTGATACATTACAAGTTTATGGATGTAGAACCTCGCTGCTAAATGGAACAAATTACTCTGTTGAGGTTGATCGCATTGAGGCCGGTACATATGCGATGGCGGCTGCTATAACCGGCGGTAATATCATATTAAAAGGGGCACAGGTTAATTTAATGGAAGCTGTAATAAATAAGTTGAGTGCTGCAGGTGTATGTGTAAGTGAAACAAGCATTGGGGTAAGGGTAAGTGCTCCGTCTCGTTTAAAGGGTGTTGATGTAACAACTGAACCATATCCGGGTTTTCCAACTGATTTACAAGCGCAAATGACTGCTTTAATGAGTACTGCAGATGGTGCAGCAATGATTACAGAATCTATTTTTGAAAATAGATTTATGCACGTTCCAGAATTAGCACGTATGGGAGCCGATGTTACAGTGCACGGAGCCTCATCTTTGGTTCGAGGAGTAAAGAAATTAGCTGGTGCACCAGTCATGGCCACAGATTTAAGGGCATCGGCATCACTTGTGTTAGCTGGGCTTGTTGCGGATGGCGATACTTGGATCAATAGAGTTTACCACATTGATAGAGGATATGAGCGTATCGAGGAGAAATTATCCGGTTGCGGTGCAGAAATTGAGCGCGTAAGCAGTTGAACAACATATAGATTCATAAACCTTGTTTAATTTTAAATTTTGGGAAATTGTTTTACAGGTCGACTGAAAAGTTGAAGAATCGCAAGATTGAAAATATCAAAATATAAATCTTTCAGGATGCATCCGAGATGAAAACAAATGTTCACAGTTGTTTAGATAATGATACCTGGAAATACTTAAACGCAAACATTCAAAAATTTATCATAAGAGTGTGCGGAGATGATTTGTTTTTCGTGTGTATTTTGTGCAATCTTTCACAGCTTATTGCTAAAAATTTGTATGCAGAACCCAATGGGAATGGATTTTTATGATGAAGGGCAATAAACTTGTGCTTGCAATTCCAAAAGGACGCATTTTCCGAGAAGCGACGCCTTTGTTAAAAGCGGTTGGAATCGAACCGGAGGCTGAATTTGACGACCCGGAAAGCAGAAAGTTAAGCTTCACGACTAATAAATATGGTTTAAATATCATCAGGGTTCGTAGTTTTGATGTTGCAACATTCGTTGCTTTAGGTGGTGCCCAGCTTGGTTTTGTTGGCAGCGATGTTCTGATGGAGTTTGATTATCAGGAAATATATGCACCACTAGATCTTGAAATTGGAAAATGCCGTTTGATTGTCGCACAGACAAAGGAAACGCTTGAAATTGATTCCCCATCACGCAGCAGCTCCATGACGGTTGCTACTAAATATCCAGAAGTGACAAAGCGATATTTTGCAGAGCGTGGGGTGCAAGCAGAATGCATAAAACTAAATGGTGCCATGGAATTAGCACCTGCATTGAATTTGTCTCGGAGAATAGTTGATTTAGTTGATACTGGTAAGACACTCGCTGTTAATGGTTTGAAGGAAATTGAGCAAATTGCTGATGTGAGTTCACGTTTAATCGTTAATCGTGCAGCTTTGAAAACTCGACCAAAACTAATTGGAGGCTGGATTAAAAGTTTTACGGAGGTAGTCAATGGCCAAAAGGTTAAATAGTGGCGATAAAGATTTTAATGTGAGTGTCGACTCTCTTGTATTAGGACGTCGTGAAAGCCAATCTCAAGTTGCAGATTTAGTTTCGGTAATTATCTCCAAAGTAAAAAATAAAGGTGATCGAGCAGTTCTTTCATACACTCGAGACTATGATCGTAGCACTGCAACATCTGTAAAGCATCTCCGCATTTCATCCAAAAAAATCAATGAAGCAGTTTCGAGCTGTGATCCAAAGATATTGTCCGCTCTTGAAAAAGCGGCGTCTCGTATCGAAGATTATCATCAGAAACAAATTCCTGAAAATCTTGATTACGTAGATGGACTTGGAATACGTCTGGGAACTCGTTGGACTCCTTTAGAGTCAGTTGGATTATACACTCCTGGTGGAACAGCCTCTTATCCAAGCTCCGTGTTAATGAATGCAATACCTGCACGTGTGGCCGGTGTTAAGAGATTAGCAATGGTTGTGCCCGCGCCCGATGACATTATAAACCCTCTTGTGTTAGTGGCGTCGAAAATTGCTAATGTAGACGAAATTTATAGTATAGGCGGTGCTCAGGCAGTGGCGGCTTTAGCATACGGAACAGAAACCATTACGCCAGTAGATAAGATAGTGGGACCTGGCAATGTTTTTGTGGCAGAAGCAAAACGCCAAGTTTTTGGTAAAGTTGGAATAGATATGGTTGCTGGCCCATCTGAGGTTCTCATTGTAGCTGATACAGAAAATAATCCGGACTGGATTGCAGCTGACTTGCTGGCCCAAGCAGAACATGATCCATCGGCTCAATCCATTCTGATATGTACAGATGCCAATTTCGCTAACGCGGTTGAAACATCAGTTGAAAATTTTCTTCTTACATTACCAAGAGCGCACATCGCCGAAAAAAGTTGGAAAGAATTCGGTGCAATCATATGTGTTAGTAATTTTTCAGAAGTTCCAAATTTAGTGGACCGTTTGGCACCAGAACATCTAGAACTTGCAGTTGAAAATCCAGAAGAATTAATGTCGAAGATACAAAATGCTGGTGCAATCTTTTTAGGTCGACATGCGCCAGAAGCATTGGGGGATTACCTCGCTGGCCCAAGTCATGTTTTGCCGACATCTGGGAGTGCAAGGTTTTCATCAGGCCTTGGCGTTTTGGATTTTCTGAAGCGCAGTTCGATAATTGGAGGCAGTGCAGAAGGTCTTTCGGCACTTACGGAAGATGGCGAGATATTGGCGGCTGCTGAAGGGCTAGATGCCCATAAACTATCTTTTAGTATTAGATCTTCTTCGAATATAAAAGGGATGTCTGGTGACGGAAAATGATAAAAACCGTCTTGTGGAAATTCTTCTTGAAGATAATTTAAACCAGAGGATTAGTCGCGATGAAGAGCATGAACGTGCCGTCGCTGTACATGATATAATCCAAAACAATAAATTTGTATTAAATGATCATGAACTTGGACCATATACCCTAATTTTATCAGCCATAGAGAACCGTCTTCTTTTTTCAGTTATTGGGCAGGATGGAACCAGTTTGAAAAAACTGCAATTCCCAATAAATGCGCTAAGATCAGTTATAAGAGATTATTTTACAGTTTGTGAGAGTTATTTTGAAGCTGTAAAATACGCAAGTTTATCTAAAATAGAAGCCATAGATATGGGGCGTAGATCTCTACATAATGATGGTGCGGAGATGGTTCGAAGTCGTTTAACACCAGAAATAGAGATTGATGAAATCACCAGTCGTGGTTTATTTACGCTCATTTGCGTACTGCATAATGAATCACCACGATTATGATTAACAAATTTAATAGTATTTTATTTGTATGTGGTTTAAATGGTCTAAGATCTCCTATGGCAGAAGGCTTGGTAAAATCAAACTTTAAAAAAAAAGTTTATGTGGACTCTGTAGGGGCGGAGGTAGGAATTCTTGATCCTATGGCAGTTGAGGTGATGGCTGAGATAAATATTGATATTAGTGAACATAGACCCAAATCTTTGTCTGGTTTGTTAGACACTTCTTTTGATATTATTGTCATTTTGTCCGACAGGGCGGAGAATCTTGTATACGAAATGATGAAGCTGGAATCTATTGAAATACTGAACTGGCCAGTCGGTGACCCCTCGGATGTAGAAGGAAATCGTGAACAAAGACTCAACGCATATAGAGAGGTTCGAGATTGTTTGAGAAATAAGATAGAAGAACTTTTTTCAACGAATTCGGTTTAATAAATGCAAAAAAAACCCCGAGCCAATTCACTAATTCTTGCATCAGACTCACCCAGACGTCTTTTACTTCTTCATCAGATGGGGTTATCCCCCGATCTGATTTTTCCTGCTCACATTGATGAAACCCCAAAATATAAAGAGAAACCATCAGCAGTAGCCAAGAGACTAGCCATGGAAAAGGCATCCTATGCTGCTGATATCAATCCAAACTGTTGGATCCTTTCTGCTGACACAGTTGTCGGCTGCGGTCGGCGTTATTTAGGAAAAGCAAGAAATATTAGTGAAGCAGAAACGTTTCTTCGGATTTTATCAGGTAGGAGGCACAAAGTTGCTAGCGGAGTTTGCTTCGTTTCCCCTAAAAAACAGATTTATTCAAAAATAGTCTATACAACAGTAAAGTTTAAGCGCCTCTCCGAGAGAGAGCTTTGCGATTATTTAGAAAGTAGGGAATGGGAAGGTAAGGCTGGAGGTTATGCGATTCAGTCAATGGCGGAGACTTTTATAAGTTGGATAAGTGGATCGTATTCGAATGTTGCAGGATTACCTATTTATGAAACATCTTCAATGATGCGTAGTGCAGGGTTTGTTTGGAAACCTTCGTATTATCCTATCGAGGTAAAAAGGAATGAGAAGAGAAATTCTTGCTGAGATTATTGCTAATGAGACAAGAATTATTGTTTTGGAGGATGGCAGACCACTCGATATATTTATCGAACGAGAATCAAAAAAGAGTATCATCGGTAACATTTATTTAGGTCGAGTTCAAAAGTGTAGTAAAGGAATTAGTGCAGCTTTTGTTGATATAGGTCTTAAAAAAAGCGGGTTTTTACCTCTGAGAAAGGGACAACGACTGAATGAGGGTGAACTAGTAAAGGTTCAAATTACACGTGATGCCTACGGAGAAAAAGGACCTCAGCTAACTCAAGAATTATCTATTTCGGGGAGATTCCTAGTTTACAAGCCCTCAGGAAATAAAGTTTCCGTTTCGAAAAAGATATTAGATGATAACGAAAAACGGAGGCTTGTGTCTATTCTTGGTTGTCAAACCGTTCAGGAGGAGTGTTGGATCGCGCGTACGTTATCGGTTGGTGTAGGTGAATTAGAGTTAAAAAGTGAAATTTTTAATCTAAGAAGAATTTGGAATATTTTAGAAACAAATTTTGCTGGGAAAACATATCCCGGTATTTTTTACCAAGAAATTTCTCCTGTAATAAAAACATTACGTGACCATGTTGCCGTTGATGTGAACAGAATCGTCATTAGTGGTGTTGATGATTATACAGCCGCAAAAAATTGGTGTCGCAATTTTGCTCCAGAGATATCTAAAATAATAGAAAGTTATAATGGTCAAATTTCATTGTTTCAAAAGTTTGGAGTGCAAGAATTCGTTGATGATCTATTGGAAAATAAGATAATGTTACCATCGGGAGGAAATATTATCATAGAGCCGACAGAGGCCCTTACTGTCATTGATGTAAATTCAGGTGCTAATCTTGATGGCAGCATCTCTTATGACAATGCCCTTATGACTAACCTGGAGGCAGCAAAAGAGTGTTGCCGCCAGATTAGGTTAAGAAATATTAGCGGAATAATAATTATTGATTTTGTGAAATCTGAGAATGCGGATATGTGGTGTAAAATTACCAATATTATAAAAGGGTGTTTAGCGAAAGACCGGGTGCCGGCCCGCGTGTTAGGAAAAACTGATGCAGGTTTACTTGAAATTATTAGAAAGCGTTCCAGTCCCCCTCTTACGGAAATCGTATGTCAGCCTTGTAAGTTTTGTAATGGAAATGGATACGAAGCCCAGCCAGAGTTTTTGATTTTTTCAATTATTGCTGACCTGCGTCAAATGCGAGATTGCCACCAAGGTGGCGTGGTATTAGTAGAAGCGTCCTTAGATATAATTAATTGTCTACAGGAACTATATTCGAGTGGGAAAGAGATGGCCATAGCTATTGGAATTGGGTGTCTACTTGATTACAAGGTGGATCACAATTTACCTTGTGGAAAATATCAGATTTCCTATAACCAAATGTAAATAGTGCGGGATTGACTATTGTGAATAAAACAGAGCTTAAAAAAAAGACGTGCCCAATTTGTGGCCTGCCGTCCAAATATAATTATCGCCCTTTTTGTTCCGATCGTTGTTCAAATATTGACCTTTCTCGTTGGTTAGGAGAAACTTATGCAGTGCCTGTTGTTCAACTAGAGGAAACAGGTGAATTAAAGTTGGATAAACTTATACAGGATAATAGTATTTTATCTTAAGGTTATTCTTCCTTCGATCCATTAATTGATACAAGTTAAAGATAAATAAACCTGACATTGTCTAATCAAAACAGCCAAAAAGCTTAAAGAATACTTGTAAGCGTTATTAAATTATTTTTTTGGCTAAAAGGATAACAAAAAGCCGACTAGACATCCTAAATGATTCCTCTTATAAAATCATCGCTGAATGTTTTGCCCAGGTAGCTCAGTTGGTAGAGCACAGCACTGAAAATGCTGGTGTCGGCTGTTCAATTCAGCCCCTGGGCACCACCCGCCTGTTAAGACATTAAGAATTTTAAGGAAGAAAAGGGATAGATTTTTATGTTCCGCTCTTATTTCTACTTTCTTCTTCTAGAAGATTTTTAGGGAACCATTTTCTTAATATTCCTTTAGTGAAATATCAATTTTTTTATTTCTTATAATAATCGAATTACTTCCGGGACATCCGCCCTCCTGAGCCCGTCAGTAAGGGTGGCTATTTTATTAACATCAGATCACAGAGTCGTTTTAGTTCACTATCTGATGTCGTACCTCTACATATATTTGATAATTTCTTCATTTAACGAAGACTCGCGTGGTGTTTACAAGATATGTTATTCCAATGGCCGTACAGTTCACAAACAAATAATAATTGCCATTGAAGCTTTTATACGAAAATTATATGAGAGATAATTAAATCTGCTGAAGTTGCTAATGAGAGTGTCAACATCAAGCAACTCAATTAATTGTAGGCCTATCATTTGAGCCAGAATTCACCTCATAAAGAATTTTTTTAATTTTTTGGGTGTTAAAAAACACCTCAATACACTGAGGCGTACTCAAAGTTTTTATAATTTTATGTGTAAGTTTGTTTGCAACAATTTTCGCTAAAGCAGAACCAGTTTCATTTGAAATTTTTGACATAATTTTTTTTCAAAAATCTGTTCCACCTTTTTTTCCAAAATTTTGCATGGATTTACCGCTCCAAATCGGTAATAGGAAATGCCTAAACTCATGCTAACAACCGTTGCCAGAATAAATATTAGCTTGTTCATTGCTATTTCCCATTTTATTAAAAGCTATGCTTATTAAGTGCAAATGGTCGCTCCGAATTTATTATTAATTAAAATTTCCTCTTCTTTTGTGCACTAATATAAGAGTTGCAAAGATTTTTTTTGAAGAATTCATTATTATCACACTTATTAAATGTTAATAGTCGTACAATAATAAGGAGAATTATATGTTGAATATTTTATTCCATGACCATAAAAGTTCTAAAAAAATTAAAATCGTTTCCTAATTTTAACAATGCACACGGGAATAGGTTACGAACTAACTTGCTAGTTGAGTCAATTTATTTTGGACGCGATCATTTTTTGGAAATATAAAAACAACTGGTTAATTAAAATAAATAAACGTAAAAATAATTGATGTAAGAGATACTTTTGAAATTTTTGTGGTGATGGATCGGATATGTATTTTAAGTGCTAAATGCTTTCCTGATAACCATATACCACGCTAAATAACCATATACCACGCTAACATTTTTGTTAAAACAGTTTAAAACTAACTATCTGACACATGTAGCGTATCCATCAGTATTTATTACCGAGTGGTCGAACATTCATCATGACAAAAAAACTATCGAAATATAATTTCTGTAAATTTATAAAATTTATTTTCTGCATTATTATTTTGAAAAACTT
>PAPV01000002.1 GCA_002709075.1 Rhodospirillaceae bacterium
GCCTGTGGGTTAGCAGCAATCAGATTACAATCGTATAACTCCCCAAAGCATATTTATTTTTCTAAACAGCGTATGGCTCACTGCTCTAAACGTCAACGGCAATAAATCAATTTCACTATGTCAAATTTTATTAGACATAGTGACCAATTCCATGGTTGATAAAAATAGTACTGATTTTTTCACTATTTATTTTCAAGCCGGTGAGATTGTTTTTTATATAAAGGTTAGCTTTGCTCAATAAAAATTTATCGGATTGATTACTAAATATCTATTTTCATGGAGAAAAAAATGGGCCGCAGTATCAGTGATAATTGTCAAGCCGCACCGGAGTTTAAGTCCGAAATTCCGATAAAACTGTCAAAAAATAGATTTAAAGCAGAATATGGATCAGATTTGATCGCTGAGCTAATTGGTCAAATGGGACATGAGTACATATTCATTACTCCAGGTTCATCTTTTCGGGGAGTGCACGATAGCCTTGTAAATTTTAAAGGAAATGAGAAGCCAAAAATAATTTTAGTTGCTCATGAAGAAATGGCGGTTGCAATGGCACAAGGTTACTGGAAAGCGTCACGCCGACCTGGAGTCGCATTTGTTCATGATCTAGTAGGACTGCAGCATGCGGTCATGGCTTTTTATAATGCAATGGCCGATCGAGCTCCGATTATAGTCCTTGGAGGAGCTGGTCCGATGGATCCGGCACACCGTCGTAAGACAGATTGGATTCACTCTGCTAATGCCCAAAGCAATATTGTGCGGGACGTTACAAAATGGACTGACGAACCTACAACATTGCAGGCTATATTGGACTCTATGGCGCGAGCACAACGTGTAGCAACCAGTGCTCCATGTGCTCCAACTTATATTTCGGTAGACGCCAAAATACAGGAAGATAAAATTCCCGACGGCACTACAGTGCCCGATTTTTCCTTGCAAAGATTCCAACCACCAGCGCCGATTGCCGCACCAAAGTTTCAGGTGCAGGCTGCGGTCGAGGCATTAATAGAGGCTGAATGGCCTATGATTTTCGGCGGACGAATCGGGTACCTAGCTGAGTCTGCAGACTCAATCAGGAATCTAGTGGAACATACAGGCTCTGCTTATCAAGATGGCCACGACATAGTTTGCATGGCCTCTTATCATCCACAAAATCTTAATTGCAGTTTTGGTAGAACTAAACATGAATATGACTACAAACGTAAATTCTTAGAAAAAGCCGATACAATTGTATGTATAGATTGTCTGGATATATCAAATAATGTTGGTGAGTATGAAGGTGCAAGAAATGCATGCCAAAAGGACGATAAAAAGAAACACACAATAATTGATTTATCTCTAAATGACTTCGCAATTCAGCATTGGACACACTTGGGAGGACCACTTCAGCCAGTAGATATTCAAATCCAAGCCGATTGTTTATATGGAGTAAACCAATTACTTTTTGAATTAGAAAGTCGTACAAAAAACAATAATCAATATTTAAAACGTGTTAGTGAAAGATGTGAGGAACTAAAACAAATTCATATGAAACTGCGAGCTGACCAGAGGTGTATAATGAAAAAAAATTGGGAAAAAGTACCGATTTATTTGCCTCGAATGACCGCTGAACTTTTTGAAAGTGTTAAAAGTAAAAATTGGTTGCTTGCTTCACGAAACTACCGTGCTTGGTATGACGGCATATGGGAGTTCGATGGTCCAGGCCAATTTATGTCTAATTCCATAGGAGGTGGTATTGGATATGGCGCAGCTGGAGTTATAGGTTCGGCGCTAGCAGGGCGTGAACAAGGAAAATTTACTGTAGCTATTATTGGCGATGGCGACTTTACTATGGGACCGGCAGCGATTTGGACAGCAGTTCATTACAGTATTCCTATCTTGATAGTACTGCATAACAACACTTCATTTGGAAATGATGAAGAACATCAAATTACACTTGCTCGCCAGCAAAACCGCCCTAAAGAAAATGCCTGGATAGGTCAACGCATGGTTGGACCAGAACCTGATTACTGTCTGGTAGCGAAGGGATATGGAGCATTTGCCGAAACACCTGTAAATGATCCCAGTGAACTAGCCGGCGCATTCCAACGTGCGGTAGAGGCCGTAGAAGCGGGTAAAGTCGCACTAGTGGATGTACATACCTCTCTAAATTAGGAAAAAAAATGACATTGATAATAAATAATGACCACGTTTCTAGATTACTTACTATGGAAGAAACCATTGAGGTGTTGGAGGATGCTTATAAAGCATTGGCGGCAGGTGAAGCGGTATGTAGGCCGCGAATTGATATACAAATCCCCACATCAGACCCCCAAAAAGCATATCAGTGGGGCACAATGGAGGGAGGGAAAGCAGGAGGATATTTTGCTATTCGGATGAAATCGGATATCATTTATGAAACGGAGTACAAGGGTGTTCGTAGCCAAGAAAAATATTGCAAGGAACCTGGACTTTTTTGCGGTCTTATTTTTTTGACAAACACAGAGAATGGTGAGCCACTAGCATTCATAAACGATGGTATTCTCCAACATATGCGAGTTGGAGCAGATGGTGGCATAGGTGTCAAATATATGAGCCGTAAAGATTCACATGTTGTCGGGATGTTAGGCTCGGGGGGAATGGCGGAAACGCATATAGATGCTTTTGTCTCAGTCAGAGAAATAAAAAAACTTCAGGTTTTTAGTCCAACCTTAGAACATCGTGAAAAATTTGGACAATGGGTTCGTGATCGACATGGTCTTGAAGTAAAGGTATGCGATAAGCCAGAGGAGGTTTATAAAGGCGCAGACATAATAGCAGGCTGTACAGACTCTGCTTTGCCTGTTATCGATCCTGATCACTTAGAGGCTGGACAACATGTGCTTAACGTTGGTGCTGGGGGTATGGTCTCCAAGGAAGTTCAAAATCTTATAGACATATACTTTAGATTTGGTAATGCACCATCCCCGGAGGGGTTGCCAGAATTTGGTATATCTGATGAATTTATAACCTATGCAGCACGACAAGATAAGGATTACGGATTTAAGTTAAAACAAAAAGGACAACGCGGACACGGGATGGTTATGGAAGACCGAGTTGTATATTTCAAGGATTTTCTTGAGGGTGAAAATAAGGGTAGGCGATCAGACAATCAAATAACTTATTCTGAACGTGGCAACTTACAGGGAAATCAGTTCCATGCGGTAGCTGGACGCGTTTATGAACTTGCAAAAAATGCTGGTATAGGTAATGAGATTCCAACTGAATGGTTGCTTCAAGATATACGAGATTAAGATACCACTCATACGAAACCTTGATTAAAACGAGCGTTTTCTCGCTAAAAACAAAGTGGCATCCTTGTATTTTTATTTTGACGCTATTGTATCGGGAAATCGAACATGTGTGGGTTTGAAGTCTATTCAAAAATCTTTTTGTGGATGTTCCTCGGCGGATCAGCTTGCATGGCTATTATTTCGCGAAAATTAAATGACCACCTTTTAAAACCCCCACCTCCCCCAAAACATCTGTGGTTCCGAAAGAAAAACCATATCAAACCCTTATATTTATTAAAACCTGACTTATATTTTGATAAACGTGGTCAAGGATGGGCGTGGCGGTTTACGCTAGTCTCAGCATTAACATTACTCATGGGAATAATGAGTTTCTATACAATTTTTGCGTGCAGATAATTAAAAATGTTTAAAATATCGGTTTAATATTGATACCTTTGATAAAATCTATTTCTTTTCATCTACATCACGAACTTCAGTATTCATAGAAACGTCACCCCTACGGCGTTGTGCGATACGTTCACCGTAGGCCCAATATTCTCCTCTTGTAGCCATTTCCGCAGCTTCATCAAACTCATCATCCCATTGACCAAGAGAGTAACCAAACCATGGCTCTTCAGGCTTAAGCATGGGCAACTCCAATTCTTCCCAAATTTTCTTTGCATTTTCCATAAATTCTCGCTTAGGCAATGAAATTGGTGGAAAATCCTCTTTTAGAGTTGCATCAAAGAGAACAGAGCCGTCTTCCCCGTTATTTCTTTTTGAACGAGGACCATGACCTTGATCACGGTGGGGTAAAACTTGCATATCGAGAATTGGGTTACAACGATATGACATCGCCCAAAGCAATGCATCCGCATTTGTTGGATCAATGTCATCATTTACAGCTATTACAAACTTTCCACCGGCACGTAGTAAAGTGGCAGTACCATAGAGTGCTCTCCAAATCTCCGTAGTTGGCATCCCTCTATCGCACACAACCGCGATAACTTTCCTTATATTAGTAAGGGGCTCGTGCATTTTTATCATTCTCACACCCTTTATTCCTAGAGCATTCTGCAAATGATCCATAAAGAGTGTTTCATACGCCACCTGTTTTATGCATGATGACTCAGAAGGAGTGACTTGACTTATAATTGAGGTAAGCACTGCATTCGATCGTCTGGTAATACAGGTTACATCCATGTATGCATTGAATTCTTGCAAATTTACATGCCCATGAGACTCTCCAAATGGTGCCTCAGGCTCCAAGAGATCAGTATTTATCAGCCCTTCTATAACAATTTCTGCTTCTGCCGGAACCCACAGGTCGACTGTACGAGCTGCTACGACATTCACCGGAGTACCAACCAGTCCACCTGCAACATGCATTTCCTCTAAGCTTTCTGGGAGCTTTTGTGCGGAGGTGAAAGTTGTGCAACTCGGTCCTCCGAGCACCACTGCTGCCTCCAGTGGTTCGCCTCTTGCACGCTGTTTTTCCCAATGGAGATAAATACCAGGTCTGAGTTCGAGAGATGGATTCATGCCCATACGTCTTGGACCCTTTACCTGGGCACGGTAGTTACCCATGTTCTGAAGTCCGGTATCAGGGTCTTTGGTAACATACTGGGTGAGAGTCGCAACCGGACCAACATCCCAACCAGGGGTGGATATTGGTACTGGAAGACTATCAAGCCCATTTCCTGGCTTATCAAGATCTCCACCTTCAATAATAATTTCATGGCAAGGTGCTTCTTCAGATCTTACCTCAGATGGAGGGATTGGATTTGCAATGGCCTGTTGCCATCGACTCTGGACCTCTTCAACCGGACACCCCATTCCCATAGAGTAAATCTTTCTATTAGCTGCAAGAACGCCCACTACAACTGGCATGTCATATTTATTTCCCTTGGAGTCCACAACATTTGTAAAAAGAAAGGCCTTTCGATCTTTTTCTGCAATACCACCACGAAACTGCCATCTTACCAAAGGATGTAATTCAGTATCCTTGTTTATTTTTCTATCAACAGTGATTAACAACCCCGCCTTATCTAATGCTTTAAGATGGTCATGGAGGTCTGGGTAGCCGCGTTTTAGGCTGCGAGGTTTGATTGCCACTGTAGAGTTCCTTGTCTAGAAAATGTATGTAACCACTGCTATACCGCAGCAAGCGTTGTTGGCCAAGTGCTCAAAAACAGACCTTATAAAACTTGATCTTCAATGAGCGGAAATTCCACCATCAATAAGCAATGTTTGTCCGGTTATAAAGTCACTCTCTGCAGAAGCAAGAAAGATTACTGAACCAACCAAATCATCAGGAAGCTGTTCCCGTTTTATAGCTCGGTTGGAGAGTTGCGCAGCTTTGCCAGAACCCATCCAATTGGTTCGTTTTTTTACGTTCTCACTTAATGTTGACCCAGGTGCAATTGCATTAACACAAATATTATCCTCGCCCAGTTCCTTTGAAAGACCGCGAGTTATGCCAATAACCGCACCCTTTGTTGCGTCATAGTGAAGAAAGAAAGGTACACCCTGAAAAAAACGGCTGGTAGATATATTTATAATTTTTCCATACCTATTTTTTCGCATTTCCGGAACTACTGCCTTACAGCACAGCCACGTACCTCGTACATTGACAGCATGCATTCGATCCCACTCATCCACTGAGATCTTATCAAAAGTTTTTCTTTCAACTGCTGTAAATATTGCTGCATTATTAACCAACACATCTACATGACCAAAGTTTTTTAAAGTTTGAGCAACCATATTCTCGCACGCCTCTTCACTTGAAACATCCGAGATGATATCTATTGCCTCACCCCCATCGGATCGGATTTGGTCCACGACCGAACCACCACTCTCTAAATCTGAGACGCAAATTTTTGCACCCTCTGAAGCCAATGCACGCGCATACACCGCCCCTAACCCCTGAGCGGCACCAGTAACAATGACTACTCGCCCTTCTAATCGACCCATTTCTCTCAAACTCTAATTTTACAATAGTGTACCAACTTATTATACCTAAAACACCCCCTTAGATGGATGCAGGTAAATAAAAGATTAAGAAAATTTTGCCTTTGAAATAACATGTCTTTATTAACTTAGTAACAGCTTGCAATTTAATATTCTAGAATTACCATACATCAAATAAACTTTTTTGATTGCTGTTTCATGAAAATCATTCCGTTAAATGCACCTTTAGGAGTTTCCATTGAGAACCTCTCTCTCCACGGCCCGCTTAATAAAGAACAAGCTCTAGAATTATGTGAAATTATTAACAAATATCAACTGGTATTATTTCGGAAGCAAGAATTAACTGCATCACAGCAAATCGCCTTTTCTAAAGCGCTTGGCCCTGTAAGAAAGCGTAAGTTGCCAGCCGACTATTTTTCTCCAGCGAGTTCTCTTGAAACACCCGGTATAGTATATGTCAGTAATATTAGAGATAGAAATGGTATTCCGACCGGAATTATCCCTGATGGAGAAATGTGGTTCCATCATGACACCTGTTACACTTCAGAACCGGATAGATTTACAATGCTGTATGCAATGAAAGTACCCCGAAAAGGGGGGAATACATTATGGGCAAACATGTACACCGCTTGGAAAACTCTTCCGGATGCATTGAAAGAACAGATAATTGGAAAACAGGCACTAAATGTATATGATTATGCAACAAAAAGTCGCCCAGAATCA
The DNA here is from genome assembly GCA_002709075.1 of Rhodospirillaceae bacterium. Taxonomy (GTDB): domain Bacteria; phylum Pseudomonadota; class Alphaproteobacteria; order MPNO01; family UBA2964. The sequence continues at coordinate 6,942 of PAPV01000002.1, forward strand.
AAAAACTTAAGTTTAATCGAGCACGCTTGGCATCCGGCAGTAATAAAACACCCGTTTACGGGGAAAAAAGCATTATTTATTAATCGTCTAATGACTTGTAAGCTGGAAGGATTAAGTGAGAGAAAAAGTCTAAAAGTATTGGAACCTATATTTGATCACGCCGAACAAACCTGCCATATCTACGAGCACCATTGGAAACCTGGAGACTTTATAATTTGGGATAATTTATCCACAACACATGCAAGAACACATTTTAACAACTATGATGAACGGCGATTACGCCGGAGTAAAGTCTCTGGACAAACACTAAACACCTAATTCATTATTCCGCCCAAGCTACTATTGGCACAAATAAATCATCGACAACGATACTTGAATTTTCAATAAAACCTTGATCTATCAAAAATTGCATCAAGGTCTCTAAAACTTCTCGATTAGGCTCCAATCCATTTGGGTAGGGATCGCCGTCCAAAAACATCTCATCCACCTCCTCTAACTCATGATGAAGCCATGGTACCATGTATCGAGTAGTACCAGAGAACCGCATTTTCTGAAGAGCCCACCGTTTCGATTCTTCAAATGCGTTGACCATGTTTTCTGCAATCCAGGGCTTTTCTTCATGTAATTTTTCACGAATTACAAGCGTATGCATTATAGGGAAAATTCCTGTTCTTGTATAATAGGCTCTCTCAATCTCCCGATAATTAGGAAAAAGTCGAGTTACATTGGTATGAGCATGGAAACACGCTGGAATTCGAGCACCAAGATATGCAGCGATGGCACCTGATTTCAATAAATCGTTTATGGACTTCCCATATGGTGTTGGCTCAATATTTATCCGCTGTTTTGGCAACAGATCCATATCCTGATCTGGCATCCTATGCACATTTACTCCGCCCTCGACCCAACTTACATTCGAAAAATTAACTCCATATTCTGTCTCCAAAATACCCCTAATCCATATTGCTGCTGTCTGCCTGTACTGTTGAACACCTATTATTTTTCCTTCAAGATCTTTGGGCCCACGTATATCTGTTTTATCATTTACGAATATATATCCATGTCTAAATACTCTGCATGGAAAAATTGGGATAGCTATAAACGGAAAGTTTCCCTTAGCCCGGAGGTTAAAATAGGATGAAAGTGACATTTCAGAAATATCAAAAGCATTCATTTTAATCATTCTAGCAAAAATTTCGGGAGGCGAGTCTATCCCGACGAACGTGACATCGATACCCGCCGGTTGAATATACCCACGAGATAAGGCTTCCATATGGTCATAAAGCCCGCAGGCCACAGTAATTGAAATATTAGCCAATTTGTCTTTACCTCTTATTTAATTGAAGCCAGGGTGCGGCCTCATACCCGTCAACAAAACCCCTAATAGTTTGATCTGGGTCGCGATTAATTAGGTGTCGTCCATACAGCGGGTGAGACATTGACCGAACTTCATGATCGAGTTTAAAAAGCAGATCTTCACTATCGAGGTCAATTATATTGACAAAACGATATTGGTATTCATTTGTTTCTTGGCTAACTAAATTATGTTTTTGTAGCTTCTTGTATGGACCCGAAAAATTCGTCACATATATTTGAATATGATGACCATCATATTTTTCAACTGGCCCGCTCTGCTCTCTAAATACAAGCACTTGATCGTTTCCAGCCTGAATAATTGCAGCTTTCATACCATCCCATTTGGCGAGTTTTCCCGGTGCATGCATTATTTTACGATAAAAATTTAATATACTTTTGACACTGCCTGTTTGAACATCAAACTGAATGTAGGGCATACCCACTCTCATATTCCCAAATGAACCAGCTTCATGACAACGAAAACGGTTACCATATGGACACCAAACATCTACAAATTTTTTTTCGCTATTTGCGGAGTATCGAAATTTTGTACCTGATAGTTGCTTGCGGACAAATTTTAGTCGATCTATCAGGCTTTTATGACTGGAAACAACTAGCCCCGTTCTACCCCGTAAAACCTGGGGTTTACCTGTGGGCAGATGAAATTGACTACGCCCTAAATTTATCCACATATTATTGATACTTGTCATCATGTAGGGATCTCTTGTGAAACCCAACCCTTGAACATAAAATACTGTTGCCGTTAATTGGTCTTCAACACATAAATTTAAGTGCTCCAGTTTAATAATATTACCAACATCCTCTTTTGTTCGGTCAAATTTTTTTTTGATCATTTGTTTCCTTCATCTTTCTATCTAGCAGCTGCCCCTTATCTCCTTAGGGATCAGTTTAAATAGCTGACCCAATTCGGGAATGTCATCCCTATTATTGGCGGCGCGAAGTGCTTACCAAAATTCTGCCTAATTACTACTTACTTCCGGCAAACCAAGTGATCTCTCTAACTTAGGTATTGAGTAGGTAGCAGGTACGTTTGTACGCGAAATAAAATAAGCCTCTGCACTTTTATTTTTAAAATAAATCATTTTATCCAGCCAAAACTCTTTTGGTAAAGTGCAAGGAGAATCACTACCTGGAATCCCGACACCTAAACTCTGCACGATGCCGCAGTCCTGCACTATAAAAGAGACTCTTTCTTCGCATGATATAATTCTCCAGATTCTTACGCGAACACCAGTTGTTTTACGCCGAGTGCGAGAAATGCAGCAGTCACACAGCCTTCGGTTAATAGGACTGCAGCTTGATATACGAGCCTTTTGCTTCAACTCCAACAATGGAGCCTTGTGTTTATTAGTCATACCTACACGACTGAAATGCGACACTACATTTTCTGGACAAAACGTTTAAATCTATCGTTCAACAATTCTGTTAAATGCCGGAATAATAAATCCATTCCTAGCCCGGGGTATGATGCGCATAAAATCAGCTACAGATATCAAAAGAGTTTTTCCAAAAAGAATTGTGAAACTATTTCAGTGGCCGGTTATATAAAAGTTTAACAAAATTATTTATCTTGTTTAGACTCAGACAATAATTGTCATTCATGTTCGACAAAAAAATCCCTTTGTTTAAAAAAACCGGATTGAACGTAAATTTGTTCTAACAATAACATTAATTTTAATTCTAAACTGTTGGCACTTGACTGAAGGATGCAGTACTTGGAATTTATTTTTGTATAGTAAATATTATTTAAATTACGGACGTTCTCCCAACTCTATGAGGTACCCATCAGGATCACTTATGAACGCAATTATAGGCCCATTTGGCCCTCTACCCTTCAACGGGCCTGGAGGTCGGGGTACTTTCATACCCAATTTCTGAACCCTACGACAAACTTCATAAATATCTGGAACACCTATAGCTACGTGGCCATAGCCTGTACCAAGATCATAGCCGGCGTCCTGACCCCAATTGTAAGTTAATTCAATTGCTGGGTCTTTATCTTCATCGCCATAACCAAGAAATACCACAGTGTATTTTTGGTTTTCATTTTTGCTCTCACGAAACACTTTCATCTCGAGAACTTTTTCATAAAATTCTATTGAAGCGTTAAGATCCTTAACGCGTAACATCGTATGTCTTATACGAGGCTTTGATTTATGGTTAGAAATATCAGTTATCAATTCTTTTTTTTTCTGCATAACATCCTTTTTCCCTGATTATGAAAAATTTAGGCTGCATATACTCCCTCAATTATTCGACGCGTTTTCTGTTTTGTTGACTTGCCCGCATTTTTTATGAAAGTTTCAATTCTTAATGCATTCTCTGGAAAATATTTTAGAATAGTGTCTGGTTGTGTATACTAGCGCGTAGTCCAAAACATAATTATTTGCTAATTTATTATTGCTTTAAAAGTACGTCAAATTGTATGAGTAACCATAATATTTTAAAAAAAATTGAAAGTGTCATTCTTCTATTCAGATCTGAAAGGATTAGACGGGTTTAATTACTCAATTTTTTATCGAGCTCCGATATTAGCAACTTATAAAGATAAAAAAAGTTCCGATAATCTAAACTTTTAGTAACGATTTCACTTACTGCAGGGAAGTAATAACGGGATGAATACACTTGTAACTGGAGACGTAGAAATCGTTTATTTCGCTCATTTAAAAAAGCAAACCACTATTGCAAATACTATCTTTGCAAAGAGGGTGACTGAGATGTGTCAGAATATTCTTCTCATACACAAAAGAAATGCGGTGAAATTCCAGACGGGATTTAGTTAAGCAAGAATACGCAATAATTAGCTGAACGAAAACAGTTATAGTTCAGTAAAAATTTCCTTAGGCTCTTTGATTCTGGATTGAGAGGGTGGCAATTAATTTCATTCTTTTGTAAATGATGTGAATTGTGGGTGGTCTCAAAACTTCTGCCAAACCTATAACGTTTAGCCTAAAACACCCATTTTCAATTCGGCTCAACTCGAAACCCAGCCTTAACAAGTCGCGGAAGCACTTCATCCCTAAAGTATGGAAAATGCAGTATATAGTTCACAAATCCCATGGCAAATGCATCGATACCCTGCTTGTGTAGCCTGATTAATAGGTTAGCAACATCATCTGGATTGCCGATTATTGGATAAGCCCCGTTCCCGCCCGCAGCACGTTGCTCAAGATTTGAAAGCATAAATTCAGGCAAATCATCAAAACGGCCCCGTACGTTTCTTCCCTCTACAAGGTTTCTTGTTGCCTCTTTATCGCCCATCTCAAGAGTGTAATAATTGTGATATTCTTCTGCTTCTTTTCGCGTTGGACGACAGACCACATAACAATTTGTAAAAACACCCAGTTGGCGCCCATATTTTTTTGCGATTTGTTTTAAACTGCCAATATCAGAGGCGATTTGGTCTTGCTTAGTCTTAATTGAAGTAAACATCATATCACAATTTCGGCTGGCGAATTCACGTCCGGTTTGGGAGTTTGCTGCACAGACCATTAATGGAGTTTCCCCTTGATATAATTTTGGCTTAGCCATTACTCCTTTAACTTGATAAAATTCTCCATCATAATCAAAAGCTTCTTTCTCTGCCCAAGCACGCTTGATTATATCTACCCATTCCTGCCCCTGCTCATACCGACGTGTATGCTTATTTAAAACAATACCGGCCATGTCAAACTCTTTTTCATTCCAACCACACACTATATTTAAACCGAAACGGCCTTGGCCGATCTGGTCTGCGCTTGCCATTTGTTTGGCCGCAACAATTGGATTAAACAAAGGAACATGGACCGTGCCGAAGGTGATTATCTTTTTTGTAATAGAAAGCAAACCTGACGCCCAAGTTAATGTCTCTATCGCCTCACCATTATGATCTGTCTGGCCACCATAACCACGCCAACGTCCCAACGGTAACAAAAAATCTAATCCTGCCTCATCTGCAAGTTCAGCAGCTTCACGATTCTGTTCCCAAGTTCCCTTCCAACGCTCCGGAACCAAAGTTGCTGATAAACCGCCAGAACAATTGATTCCGAAGAATCCCAGTTTGAGCTTATTCTTATCAAAAGATCTTTTTGTAAACTTCATCAGTTTATCGGTACAACCGTAAGTATGAAAATAGAACAGATTATAGCTTCTGACCAAAGCTAAGATAATGCAACTTTCTTTTTAAATTCTTCAAACCTTAACTAATTTGTTTCTAAGTATTTGAGAGCACTTACGGCGGAAAAACGTAAAACCTATAATTAAAAAACTCTAATAGAAGATGAGGCAGGTATGCTTTAAAAATTTTACATTACTTTTATCAGAAAGATTTTCCATTGCCTTAGGTTTTGAGGTTGTCTCTCACCTAAAAGAAACAATCAGTGCATAACACTACCACCGTCTACTACTAAACTCTGTCCCGTCATAAAAGCACTATCATTAGAGGCTAGAAATAAGCAGGCACCAACCAAATCTCTTGGAAATTCGGTCCGCTTGAGTGCCCGTGTCGCGATAGTTGCCTCCATAGTAACACCTTTGTCGGTTTGCCTTTTTAATACATTTTCACTGGCTGTCGAGCCCGGGACCAGTGAATTGACGTTAATGCCATCATCTCCAATTTCCTTAGCTAACGATCTCGTAATTCCCAGTACCGCAGCTTTAGACGCATCATAATGAAGAAAATCTGGTGAGCCCTTCAATGCTCTACCGGAAGAAATATTAACAATTTTACCATACGAATTTTTTCGCATTTCGGGCACGGCGGCTTTACACATGAGCCAAACCCCACGAATATTTACTCCGCAAACTCTATCCCATTCTTCAACAGTAATTTCGTCAAAATGCGCTCTGGATATAGTTGTAAATAAAGCAGCATTGTTTATAAGAATATCCAACTTTCCGTAAGCCTCGATCGTAGCAGAGACCGCTAACTGACTGGACTTTTCATCGGACACATCACAACGCACGTCGATAGCTTCGCCCCCCCCTTCAATGATCTTATTAACGGCCTCTTGACCTGAAACAGTATCTGCTATCGTTATTTTTGCCCCTTCAATTGCTAATCCTAGTGCAAATTCCGCACCTATTCCTTGGGCAGCACCCGTAACGAGTGCGACGCGTCCTTCAAACCGTCCCATGTAAGTTCTCCCGCATTTTTTGAACGTTCTCCTGCTCCCGGAGTTCCCTCACCGAGGGTCCGAACTTCAGTGTTCATATTAACATCAGACCGTCTTCTTTGCGCAATAACTTCTCCGGTCTGCCAATAATCACCTTTTACCGCGCGTTGTGCCATAGTCTCAAGATCTTCGTTCCATTCTCCCATATCATAACCGTACCAAGGGCGTTTCGGTCGTAGTTTTTGCAGCCCTAATTCACCCCAAATTTCTGCTGCACGCTCCATATACTCTCGCTTTGGAAGAGAGACAGGTGGAAATGTTTCCTTTAGTGTCGCATCGATGAGAACTGCACTATCGTTACTATCATTTAAGGATCTGGGACCGTGACCTTCATCTTTATTTTTTAATATTTCAACATCGCGGTGCGGTTTGCACCTGTAAGACATCGCCCAAAATACTGCATCGGTATCATCAGGATCAATATCTTCATTTACCGCAATAACCCATTTGCCCTCAGCTCGCCTTAAAGAAGCGATCCCATAAAGGGTACGCCAAATCTCAGTGCGCGGCATATCGCGATCCACCACAGCAATTATCAGTTTATGCAAACTGGTAAGGGGTTCATGTGTACAAACATGTTTAATGCCTTTAATACCTAAATGATCACGCAAATGTTCAATTTGGGCAGCCTCATAAGCAGGGCGTTTGATCGCAGAAGATTCTGAGGGAGTTACTTGACTTACCCAAGACACCATAACAGCATCTTTTCGCCGGGTAACAGCAGTTACATCCATAAAACCATTATATTCTTGTAAATTAACATGACCATGAGACTCGCCAAAGGGAGCCTCCGGTTCCAGAAGATCCGTAGAAATGTATCCTTCAATAACAAGCTCTGCTTCCGCTGGCACCATAATGTCTACAGTTTTTGCCTTCACAATGTTCAGTGGCTTACCGCATAGTCCTCCAGATATTTGAAACTCATCATATTTTTCCGGTACTTTTTGCACTGCAGTAAATGAGACTATAGGTGGAGCTCCAACCACGATACAACATGGCATCGGCTCTCCGCGTTTTTTCCATTCCTCCCAATGCATATAACCACCAGTTCTCAGCTCAATCGATGGGTTGAAACCAACACGGTTGGGAGCTTTAACCATTGCACGATAATTACCCATATTTTGAATACCATTTTTAGGATCCTTTGTAATAAAATGCGATGCAGCGAAATATGGAGCATTATCCCAACCTGGAGAGGAGATTGGCACTGGAATTTGATCAACACCATAACCATTTAGAAGGTCTTCGCCCGTATACACTAGGTCATGACAGGGTGCCTCATCAAAGGCTACTTCATTGGGGTCGATTGGATTATTTAAAGCCTTTATCCAAGTCTCTTTAATTTGATCCAATTCGCATCCCATTCCAAGTTTGTACACCGCTTGATTTGCGGCTAACCCACCGACCAAAACTGGAATGTCGTATTTGCGTTCTTTTGTGTCAGTTACAGAATTAAAAAGCCAGGCTTTACGATCTTCTTCCTCCACCCCCCCACGGTACTGCCAACGAACCAAAGGATGCATTTCAGTATCCTTATTAATTTCCCTATCAACTTCGAAAAGCAAGCCAGCTTCACGAAGCCGTTCTATATGCTCATGTAAATCGTAGTATCCACGATCCAAATACGTTTGTTCCCTAATTCTAGTAACCATGTTTTTTACTCCCAGATTTCAATTTTAGTCTATTTTAAAGACTCTGATAAAGCGCCGCGCACAGTATGAGCCCCCCTTATGACAGTCAATACAACCAAACAGGGTTTTATCTGAATAAGTTTCAGCTTATGTAACAAAATAGATTTTTGTTCTTTATAAACATTAAAAGCTGCAACACTGTATGTTTACAAAAACACAATATAATCAAAATACAAAAAAATTTTATTTTAAACTAATTAACTTACAAAGTTAATCGGAACACNATCGATTTCTGATAAAACTTTTACGTAATAATCAATATTTAATATCAAATTNTGTAAATCTGACCGTTTTTGACATTTCCTTCATGGGAACTCGAATAAAATACTTAACTACAGTGTATCTTGGCTCGGCTCACCTTATTTAATTATCTCCAAACGGTCCGCCTGGCATGTCGCGTACGGAAGTATTCGGGCTGACGTCGGATCGGCGGNATTGCGCGGATCTNCGACCATTTTCCAGATAGTCACCATCCGCTGCTCTCTTAGCCATTGTATCCCATTCTTCATTCCAATCCCCCAGTGAATAACCGTGCCAGGGGCTTTCTGGTTTAAGAGGTGGTAAATNTAACTTTTCCCATAGAGCTTTGGCGTTTTCCATATACTCTTTTTTTGGAAGCGCTATTGGCGGCATATCACCCTTAAGTGTAGCATCAATGAGCATAGTTGCATCTTCACGNCCCATTCTATTATCACTTTTTGGCCCGTGTCCTTTATCACGATGTGGAAGAATTTGTACGTCCAGTGCCGGATTAGACCGATAGGCAAGTGCCCAAAAAATAGCATCACCATTGTTAGGATCAATATCCTCATTTATAGCAATAATATACTTGCCGCAGATCGGNTGAAATGCTGCTAGGCCATACAGTGCGCGCCANATCTCGGTATTCGGAATAGTGCGATCACATTGTACAAACAAAACTGGCCGGAGATTGGTTAAAGGCTCGTGCAATAAAACTTTGGTTATTCCGTTAATCCCTAATGTTGAGCGCAAATGATTAAGGAAAAGGGGTTCCATCGCAACTCTCTTTATCACGCTCGACTCCGAGGGTGTAACTTGGCTAATAATTGAAGTTAAAATAGGGTTTTTGCGGTGAGTAATGCAAGTAACGTTCAGTGCCAAATTGTAGTCCTCTAATGCAACGTATCCATGGCTCTCACCAAAGGGACCCTCCGGTTCAAGATATTCCGTTTCGATATATCCTTCTATTATAATTTCAGCCTCCGCTGGAACTATAAGATCATTTGTTTTGCATTTCGTTACATTGATCGGGCAGCCAGCTATACCTCCAGCAACTGCAAATTCATCAACACCGTGAGGAATTTTTTGTGGGCCAAGATACGCAATCACGGGTGGNGCTCCCAAAACAACTGCTACAGGCATCGGTTTATTTTTTTCTTTGTACTTTTCCCAGTCAAGATAGCCGCCATTTCGTCCTGGTGAGAAAATCATCATACCCAAACGACGGCACGATTTGATACCGGCCCGATATGTTCCCATATTATAAATTCTGGTGTCAGGGTCACAGGTCACNACATTGGTANCTGTGAGATATGGAGCACAATCATAGCCAGGTGTGGATACCGGCACTGGAATCATATCAAGACCATTCCCTTCACCTTTAAGCATATCTGATGTAATTACGATTTCCTGACAAGGCGGGTTAATAATAATTTTTGGGTTAATAGGGTGAGATATACCGTTGTTCCAAGTTTGGTTGATTTCTTCAATTGAGACGTTCATTCCAATCGAATAAATCTCGGGGTTAGTTGCAAGAGCGCCGATGAGCACTGGTATGTCATAGGTCCTGTTATCACTGCCAGTTACATTGGTGAAAAGAAATGCTTTGCGGTCTTTTTCTGGAATACCACCTCGAAATTGCCAGCGAACTAAAGGATACATCTCTGTATCTTTGTTTATTGGGTCANTGATCCTGACAAGCAACCCTGCCGAATCAAGTGCTTCGATGTGTTCACGAAGATCTCGATATCCAGTCAGTGGCCCGCTCATGATCTCCCTCGTGTCCTAGGCGGCAGTTTTTTGAACAACTTCGCTGGGTGTTAACATACCCTTACCTTTTATATGGTCAGAGACTTTTTCCCCAATCATAAGAACGCAAGCGTTAATGTTACCAGAAACTAGATCTGGCATCGAAGATGCGTCAATTACTCGTAGAGCTTCAGCACCTTTAACCCTACATTCCGTGTCTAGCGGTTTTTCATCCTCAATGCCCATTGCACATGAACATGAGGGGTGATGGGCAGTGACTGCCGTCTTTTTTATCCAATTGGAAATATCTTGATCACTTTTAACGTCAGAACCTGGAGCGATCTCTACCCCNCGCCANTTGTCTAGTGCTGTTTGACTAATTATTTCTCTAACTATTTTCACCCCTTTAATTAATTTCGGTAAATCATTTGGAGAGTGAAGAAAATTTTGAATAATTCTTGGTTTATCTCGAGGGTCTGTGGATCGCAGTAAAACTTGGCCTGTGCTCTTTGGATGCAAAAGAACGGGTCGCATGCCAAACCCTTCCTCATATTTTTTAGAAATTCCCGGAAACCACATACCAGCTTTTGGAGATGTACCTCGGAACAAGAATTGGATATCGGGTACTGCTAATTCAGGTACCGTCTTTATATACCCATGCAATCCAGAAGGCAGCACTGTCNCCGGTCCATCATTAAATATAAAAGCACGTGCCATTGCTAAGGCTATACGATCAAAACGCATTAATTTTTGAAAGGGGCTTCCAGTGGTGCGTGCGTAATGAACTAGCACAGCAAGATGATCCTGTAGATTTTTCCCAACTCCAGGCGAGTCGATTATTGGATCGATACCTACTTCCCTTAAATGATCACCAGGACCAATACCTGAGAGCATTAACAACTGCGGTGAATTAAATACTCCTCCGGAGAGGATAACCTCTCTACTTGCANGAACTTCTCTGGTTTTTCCATTTTTTTCATAGGTTATTCCAATGGCACGTTTGTTTTCCATAAGAACTTTTCTAGCGTGCGCGTTTGTCTCTACAGTGAGGTTTGAACGTTTTGACGCCGGGTGCAAATAAGCATATGACGCTGAACAACGTCTTCCACCATCAATAGTTGACTGTGAGTCTCCAAAACCTTCAGGACACTGCCCATTGTAATCATCGGTAAGAGAAAAACCAGCCTGTACACAAGCATTCTTCCAGTCAGCTAACAATGGATCATCATTTCGTGCCCATTGGGTTTTAATAGGCCCNGAACCCCCTCGCCATGGACTTTCACCATCCTCCCAACTTTCACATTTTTTCATGTATGGCAAAACATCAGCGTATGACCAACCTGTTACTCCATTTTCAGCCCATCGGTCATAATCTCCCATGTGGCCACGAACGTAAGCCATGACATTGATTGAACTTGAGCCTCCAAGTACCTTTCCACGCATGGCTTCTATTCTTCGATTTTCCATTCGTTCTTCAGACTCAGCATCGTAGCCCCAGTCGTGCTTCCGAACCTCGTGCATCTTACCCATGCCGAGAGGAATACGTATTAATGGGTCGTTATCTTTTCCACCGGCCTCTAAAATTAAAACATTGACATTCTTATCTTCTGAAAGNCGTGCAGCCACGGTGCATCCAGCTGATCCAGCTCCGACAATTACGTAATCAAATTCCTCAACAATACCCATAACAAACCTTNACTTTTTGAATAACTCTTTAAATTTTTACACCCATATAGAGAGAACGAAAAGGGCATGGCATTGACTGCTCGTTTATACCACGGCACTCTTTATAAAAATTCCCAAGGAGAACTAAAAATGCCCCATACATTGCGCTCTTTTTTGGAACAGGTCGATAACAGAATCCTAAAGATAACAGATTCGATTGATCCTATAAACCAACTGGGGTATCTGTGCTCTGAAAGCAATGGTCCATTGTTGTTTGAAAATTTAAAAGGATTTAAGAATTGGCGTTTAACGGATATTTTAATAAAGGATAGGAATGGGCAGGCAGCAGCTTTTGGGTTGAATAACAAAAAAGAAGTATGCCCATTCCTTGCTGATCGCATGCTGCGAGGGTCTGGAACTTCAAAATTAGTCGAAGATGGTCCTGTAAAAGAAGTAAAGCTTATTGGTGAAAAAGCCGATTTACGGAAACTTCCTATTCCAATTCATTCCAAAGGAGATTCTGGTCGTTATCTTGGTTCCGGGGTGACAATTACTNGTGATCCCGAGACGGGAATAAGGAATGAATCGATTTTGCGCACTCAATTGATTGACGATCCACACAAAGCACCTTTTTGGATGGCTGCACGACATAACTACCAACATTTTTTAAAGTACAAAGCAAAAGGTGAACCGATGCCCATGGCCTTTGCTATCGGATTGCATCCTGTTTACGAAATAATGTCCAATTGGTCTGGTTTGCATCCGGACTTTGATGAATTGGAGTACGCGGCAGGTATTCTTGGTGAAACCGTTGAGATGGTTAGATGTGAAACGATTGATTTAGAGGTTCCTGCACACTCTGAAATAGTCATAGAGGGACTCGTATATCCTGATGAAGAATTACCCGAAGGACCTTTTGGTGAGTTCACAACACTAGGAACCGGCGCAGAAGGACCTGCACCAGTATTCACCTGTACGGCAATTACCCATCGAAAAAACCCAATATTCCGCCACATGCAAGCGACTTGGTTTACTGATCATCAGCCACTGATAACGCTGCCTATGGAGGCAGCATATTATAATCGTTTGAGAGAAACGCATGGAAATACAAATGTTATTGATGTTTTCGTACCTCCCTGGGCATCACAATTTATAATGTTCGTTCAGGTGGAGGCAAGGTGGGATGGGCAAGTGCAGGACATGCTTATGAGTGCACTTTCTGGACCNAACCTGCACGTAAAGACCGTGATAGCGGTTGATGAAGATGTNGATATCTATAATGCTGAAGATGTTTTTTGGGCGCTATCATGCCGTTGTGATCCTGCTCAAGATGTGTTTGTGCATCCCAATTCTCGACTTCACCCTCTAGATGTCTCTATTCCTCAGATTGGTGATGAGTATACCGTAATGAGAATTGGAGGAAAAATGGGTATTGATGCGACTAAACCTCCTACCTGGCGAAAGGAACAACGGAAAAAACTTGGACGGGTCGATCCAATGGGTAAGGGCGACGCCCTAGTGGAAAGTTTGATAAACATGGTAAGGCAACAGCGGTAACAAAACTTTTTCTGTATAGCGGCACCTGATTTTTACATGGAAAAGCGTTGTAATTTTGACTATCTATATCAAAAAGAAAAATAGTTTTTTAGTTTAACATCAGTCATGGTGACGGGGAATAATAACTAAGNTTTTAGTATACAAATTAANATCAAGGCAAACAAGAATAGTTGGAGAAAAATATGTCGAATGGTTCCATTGCTTTAGACATTAATAAACTCACCCCGCATATTGGTGCAGAAATTAAAGGGCTCGACTTATCAGAAACTTTTGACTCTGCAACGATAGATGCTCTGTATAAAGCGTGGATGGAAAATATTGTACTAGTTTTCCGGGGGGTGGATATAACGCAAGAAGATCAAATTCGTCTNACTAAATATTTTGGACGACATGCGAAAATTGCTCGGCCTCAGAAATATTTTCCGCCAGGTTACTCAAACATTCTACCCAATATAATGTTAATTTCTAATATCCGTGAAAATGGTGAGCCTATCGGAGCATTGCCGGATGGAGAAATGATGTTTCATCATGATATGCTGCATTCCGCGGTTCCGGACAAAGGAACCATGTTATATAGTCGTGAAATTCCAAGCACAGGTGGGGACACCCTTTTTGCGTCAGGCTATGCGGCCTATGATTCCCTCCCTGATGAAATCCGTATGCCGTTGGAAAATAAAATGGCTTTCCATCATTACAATTATGGATCGGTAAAGAAGGGTGATAATAAAGGAATCGATGCTTTTTCAGAGTCCTTACATCCCGTTTTTAGAACACATGAAGAGACTAAACGAAAGGCAATATATGTTAATCGGTTGATGACGGAGCGAGTTGAAGATATAAAACCTGTTGAGAGTAAGCGTTTGCTTGAATTGCTTTTTGATCATATGGAAAAGGTAGAATTTGTATACAGACATAAGTGGCAGATAGGTGACTTGCTTCTATGGGATAATCGATGTTCGTCTCATGCGCGAGAGGATTTTCCAAATGGAGAGCGACGGTTGATGCTGCGTACAACTATTGAGGGTGATGTGGTACCTTTTTAGATTTTTGGGTGAAGTTAATATTCACAACTTCTAATGTAGATTTTATTCCGTTTGAAGGGGATTTTGATGTCGATTGTTGGTATTGATGCAGTTACATATGGTATAACAAATCTCAAGAAAAGTGCAACATTTTACACAGATTTTGGTCTTAGAAAGCGATCATCTAAAGGTGGGCAGTTCCTTTTTGAAGCGCAGGATGGATCTCAGATTATTTTAATGAAGAGTAATGACAAATCATTGCCACCTGCGTTCCAGACCGGAAACGGTGTACGTGAAGTGACTTGGGGGGTTTCAACAAAAACTGAATTGGCACGCATAAAACGGGAACTGGCTAAAGACAGAAATGTTATTGAAGAAAATGATGGAACAATTCGTACCGTGGATCCGGCAGGAGTACCCATTGCATTTCGTAAGACTCAGCGCAAAAAGCTGAAAAATTCCGGTCGTACGGATGTAAATGCGCCCCAGGCTCCATCACGGGTTGATCAGCGTGCAATTTATTATGATAGAGCGAGACCTTTAACTGTAGGCCACATTGTTTTCAATGTACCTGACCGCAAGGCACAACAAGATTTTTATGTAAAACGATTAGGTTTTGTTGTGACCGATTATTATTTAGGTCGGGGAGTGTTTCTTCGGGTTGCTCCACGCTCTAATCATCACAGTGTATTTTTTTTAGAGGACGAGTCTGGAAAAACATCAATAAATCACATTGGATTTGGTGTCCGTGATATACATGAACTATTGGCCGGCGGCATCGCCTTTTCTGGAAAAGGGTGGAACACGGCAGTTGGTCCTGGTAGGCATATCGTTTCATCATGTTATTTCTGGTATTTCAATAATCCCGCTGGTGGCAATTCAGAATATTTTTGTGATGAAGATTATTGTTCAGAAAACTGGAAGGTAGGACGGTTTAATCCTGCACCAGGTAATTTTGCAGAGTGGGCTTTAGGGGATGGAATTAAAACGTTTCGAGGGTTGCCACCGACCCGTACTAAACAGGACTCCTAGTGGTATTTAAGCAAATAGGAAACAAGCGAGAGTGCAAAATTTATTTTACCATCAAGTCTGATGATTTAAGGCAGGCAATTACTGCGGGCTATCAGCAATAAAAAATTATCACACCTTAACAAGACCTCTATAAATTAGCGCTCCTGCTCCAGTTAATAAAATGGCCTGAAGTACGACATAAAATACCTTTGGTGTTGAGCATTTAAAAGCAGAAGAACCTAACCAAGTTGCTGTAAGGACTACAGGCCACAGAATCAGTCCCTCGATTATTAGCTTCGGATTTATAAAACCAAGTGCACTAAGTGATACTATTCGTATTATCATGGTAATTGAAGATAGTATAACATTTGTACCCCGCAGAGACGATGGAGAAGCACATGCATGTTTTAAATAGACTACTAAAAAATAAAATGCCCCTGCACCTGTCAAGCCTCCAATCAGGCCGCTTATAATAGCCAGAATGGCAGCAAGTTTTTTTGACCTTAAATTAGTATATTTGACAATTCTTTCAATTAGCCGAAATGTGTCTAAAATTATAATTACCACTACGCCGCCTCCAAGAATGATCACTAAATCTTCAGGGGTCAATATTGAGAATAGCCAAGTGCCTGCCGCGGTGCCAAAAATTAATCCAGCCACTAGAGGCTTGGTGACTTCCCAGTCTGCTGTTCTGAAACCGTCTGGGATAAGTTGTATCTGTGCAGCAACAGTAGTCATTAAAGCCAGTAGGACTGCATGATGAGGCGGCAGCAAGAAAGCGCTTATTACAACTATGGGTACATTTGAACCAAAGCCAAATGCACCTCTTATAAAGCAACCAAAAGCATGGGTGACTGCAAGGCATACTAAAACCCACCATTCAATTCCTTGAAAAGGTATAATGTTAAAATTCAAATCCATTTATTTTCTTAAGTATATTTGGAACGGCCTAGTTTTAGTATCAAAAGCAAATGATTTATTGTGTTCCTGGAATTGGAATATCAATTTCAATACCACGTCCCTCGTTCTTGGCTCGCTCAAAAACGACTTTGGCAAGCGCCATATCTGCTGCGGCTGTACCATTATTGTTAAAGTGGAAGGTAATTTGCTCGTCAGACGTGCGTCCAGGATGTGTGCCTGAGAGAATTGCGCCAAGAGGATGAATCTCATCAGGGGTAATAACGCCATGTTCCATTGGATCATAAAGCCCTGCTTGTTTTTCTTGTTCAATGGACTCTACGTGATTCACACAAATAATATCTGCCCGTTTTACGGTTTCGTCATCATTTTCTCGGCGACCACTTTTTAGCCATCCACCTTCAACTAATGCGCGATTTGAGCCAACTACAGTGACCACGTGCATGCCAGGTTCAAGCCATTCTCCTTTAAAAGTTGGTACGTTAGAATTGGTTGCTGAAATTACTACGTCCGATCCTCTTACAGTTTCTTCCGCGGTTTCCATTGGTACGATGTTTTTTTGAATAATTTTTTCCATCGCATCGCAAAACTTACGTCGATTATCGGGATTCCTGCTAAAAACTTTTATCATCGAGATGTCACGAACAGCATCAATGGCAAGTATCTTATTGATTGCCTGTCCCCCAGTGCCAAGGAGACCAAAAACGCTTGACTTAGGACGGGAAAGCGCTTTTACGCCAACTCCCGTTGTTGCGCCCGTTCGAAAAGCCATTACACTAGAAAATCCTGTACGTGCATCGAAAAGTTCACCCATCATTATACCATCGAGTTTCGCTGTCTTAGAGTCCCAAAGTAAATAAACTGGATGCTCTCGATACGGATATGTCTGATTTTCCTGGTCATGAGCTACAGATTCCGCACGGGTAAGAGATCCGATCACACCTAACCCAGGAATTCCACCAGGAAAGTTGGAAACTCTTACTCCTTCTGGTGAGTGAACTCGACGTCTCGGGGCGTTCCCAATAGGATGGGTATCGGCTTCGCTGTACCCTTGAGCGATAGCTGCGATGGCTTCTTCCATGCTAATTAGACCCTTAACTTCTTCTGGGCCGAGGAACAAGATCGTATTTCTGTTTGAACGGTCAAAAACCATATTACTCATGTCTTTTTCAATTTCTAGGTTATAATATGTCTGAGAAGAAGGACACGCAAGCGTGGGCGATTTTCGACCCGACCTTAGTATTAAAACTATGCTCAGGTCTCATTAGCTCTGCGTTTACACATTAAACAGGAAAGAATTTGTTGAGCCACGTTTTAACTATTTCGCGTACTCTTATATTATCTTCTGCAAACATGAAATGATCTGTCTCTGCAAACAAATGTAGGTCACATGGCATGCCTGCCTTTTGAAACAAAGAGATTGATTGTTCAGTTGGAGTGACGCTGTCGTTTGAAGAGTGCAGTAACAAAAGAGGACGCGGTGATATATCGGCCACAACATCCTCAGCAGTAAAATTGTACATGCTCTGGGCAACTTCAGCCGGAAAGCTAGTGATTGAATGTTTGCTTAGATTATTCCGCAGATGTTTAGGTACTGGAACGATATCATATCTGTCAACCATCATTGAAACTCCGGTATTTTCCCGATGCCGTCTGCTTTCTTCTAACATACTAGTAAAACTTAGCCAGGCTTTCTTACTTGGATGTTGACCGCGAAATTTTCGCTCACCGTGTCCCCAGCCACCGGATGAAATTACGCACGCAAAACGTTTGTCTATACCACCGGTATAAATTGCAACTGCAGCACCGAAGCTAGACCCCAAAACACCTACACGGCATGGATCGATTTCTGATCGGGTTTGCAGGTAATCCATTGCCGCACGGGTATCGTCGACTTGTTCTTGGCATATCACTCGACCAAAATCACCCTCTGATGTTCCGCAACCTCGCATGTCGAACCGGAAGGCGGCATAACCCCAGTCGTTAAGCATTTTGCAAGGGCCTTTTACATTTCCAGATTCTTTGTTTGAACCAAATCCGTGCAAAACCATAATGCAAGGCAGTTTTTTGGACGCCTGGCCCTTCGGCAAGTGAAGAACTCCGGAGAGTGAGAAGTTGCTTGATTTAAAGGTTGTTTCATCTTCCATTTCGGTGTTCCCTGCCTATGAGTTAATTTTTAATTTTTTCAAAAAATAAAAAGAATATCTCTGCACCGTAATTGGTGAAGAACCACAATGCAAAAGTAAAATTATTATAAAGAGTGAGATATAGATGGCACAAAATATTATTATAAAAAGAAATCCAGCGTTGGTTCTTTGCAAAGGTATTTTTGAAGCAAAAGGGCTCCCTACTGACGGAGCAAAGAAGGTAGCAGAGGGTCTTATCTGGGCTAATATGCGTGGGATAGACTCGCACGGGCTTATTCGGCTGAGTTCATACGTTCGTCGCCTTGACCAAGGTGTGGTAAATCCAAAGCCAGATATGAAAATTTTAAAAGATTTCCCAGGCGCAATGATAATTGAAGGAGATCATGGTCACGGGCAGATTACTCTAACTTGGGCCATGGAGAAAGCGATCGAGAAAGCCCGGCAAGCTGCAATAGGATGGGCGCTCGTGCGCCAATCCAAGCATGCTGGTGCCGTTGGATATTATACAAGAATGGCTGCAGAAGCGGGAATGGTTGGTCTATACATGGGCGCATCCCAGCCGAATATGCAATACTATGGTGCAAAAGTTGAAGGGGTTGCAACAAATCCCCTTGCGATTTCAGTGCCTCGTGAGCAGGGACGAATATTATCCCTTGATATGGCTACTGCGGTAGCGGGTGTTGGAAAGTTAATGCATTACAAAGCAATCAATGAGACATTAGGTGAGGGATGGGCGTTAGACTCTAATGGAAAAGAAACAACTGATCCGCAGAAAGCATCAATTCCTACCTCTCTCGGTGGCGTCAAAGGTTCGGCAATGTCGCTGTTATTTGAATGCATAACTAGTTTAATGGTTGCGAGCCCGTTAGTTTCCTGTTGGCATAGTGGTTCGAACCGCAATCACCAGCAAAACGGTTTAGTCGCTGCGCTCGACATTTCGCAATTTACCGACCTAAGCGCATATAAACAAGATGTTGAAGCCCTTATTAATACAATCAAAAAATTACCAAAAGCAGACAAGATTGATGAGATCCTAGTCCCGGGCGAACGGGGTGACACCATTATGCAGAAAAGATTAAAGCGCGGTTTCCCGGTTCCAAGGAAGATATGGAATGATGTTTGCTCGATTGCTGAGAGATTAAGGGTGCCTATTCCGGAGGTTCGAGAGGAATATAACGAATAATAAGCTTAATTCATTACACACAGAATAATGCAAGAAGTAAGTTATTCGCCGGGGATTGGCTCTCTTGCCATGCTTATACCAGTGTACAAAAACCCCTAAAGTTATCATATTATCAAACCAAAGTCTTTTTGTGTTTGGTAAAGGATTCTATTACTGTCACTATAGAGGCATACCATAAAAGGAAATGGAGTTTTCGTTGACAGCCATTTAAGTCTTGGGCTTTTGGTTACCGACTTAAAATCCTCTCCAACTATGGCCAGGTCAAAATTCTTTAAAAAACGAGATCACTTAATCCTTTTCGTCGTAAGCAATCGGCTTTGGAAAAATGTGGCTTAGTTGTTTACACCAAGGACCCGCATATTATCTTTTATCATCTCTGCAACCTCTGAAACTCATTCACCATCTGTATCGTCTGTGCTTACAGTAATGGGTGTGTTGGAGACCATTCGAGCTTGCCTTAATATTTAGAAGTTGTATGTACTTTTAAACAATGATTTTGAAATTTTGTGTGTTTTCGATCATTATGGTTGCACCGAAAGTTTATCTCCAAGCCATATTTGATTTAGAACACCTCTACAATAATGTGAAACTGGTAAATAATCTCTTTTAATTATGAAAAATAGCTTACGAATACTCGCATGTTGGCACATTAGTTTTATGCGCTGCAAATAAAGTTTGTTGCTTTTCCAAGCATTAAGAATCGCAGTTTTATCCCATGTTCCATTTCAAACTGTTTCAGCTGCGGCATTTAAGCTATCGATAAGTTGTGCCCTGCGGAGATATGCCCTACTAAGTTTTTTATCATCACTAATGCGCCGCAGTTTTTCAAATCGGGCCTGGCGACTAAACGGGTCTTTATCTTCCATCATTTTTTTATTTGCAATTGTTTGACATTGTATAAAGTCTGTAGCTGCCTTGTGGCGCTGTCGCGAGTAAAGTGAAAGTAAAGTATCATCAGCTTCTCCCCGAATGACTTTTCCAAGTTTTTCTGAAAGATTAATTGCATCGTGTATTCCACCATTGAGTCCCATTCCACCTATTGGATTGTTAGAATGCGCAGAGTCTCCAGCCAGTAAGACACGTCCCTTACGCATGGTTTCTGCTACTCGCTGATGTACTGTGTAAACATTTGAGTATGCTATTTGATAATCGCCGGTTTTTGGAAAAAAGCGCTGTAACCTCGTTTGCACCCCTTGCGGGCTTTTTGCTTGCTTTTGGGACTCGCCAATTTTCATGGGAAAAACACCCCGCCAAATTGGTGGATCGGGAGCTTCCCCGTTGACTTTGAAAAGATTACACCATTCATCGGGGCCCAACCAAAAATTACGATATTGAACGCCTGATATGCTCCCGAAATCAAAATATGTTCCGATTTTGATAAAGTTCTCATCGTAGGTAAAACCAGAATAATTTATAGCAGCTTCTTTTCGTACAGTTGAACCGGCACCGTCGCATGCTATCAAGTAGGCAGCACGCATTAGTTCAATTGATCCATCAGGCATGGAAACGGTTATGTCAATATGATCAGAATATTGTTTCAGCGATAACACCTCATGAAGGAAACGCATGTCATATCCTGATTGATTGCCGTATAACTCTAGTATTTTACGCACTGTCTTATATTGTTCATACTGAAGTACAAATGGGTAGGGTAGTTCGTTTTTGAGATCAGCCAAATCAAATTCTGCAATAGTTTCCCTAGTTTCTCTATCCCATATTCGATAGGTTGGTGCCTTTAATCCTTCCTCCAGAATTTCTTCGAGCCCCAGAGAAACAAGCATCTCGACGGTCGGAGGATGGTTTGAAGCGGCACGTTGATCCATTAGGGGTTCCTTCTCTTTTTCCAGTATAATCACAGGGATATCCTGTTTCCAAAGTGCAAGACCAAGAACAACTGCTACAGGACCACCGCCGGCGATTATAACAGGATTAATTGGTTTCATGGTTAACCTTCTTCATAAGAATTTGTGTTTTATCAATTTCTAGTTACACCAAGATATGACTCCATGATCTCTGCATACACTTTCGCCGCGTCACGTGTTCGATCCACTGAGGCACAATCTTCATTCGTATGAGCAAACCGGTCTTCGCCACATCCGTAATTAACACATGGAATGCCCAAATGGTTTAGGTAACCTTGGTCGAAGGCGGTGGTTGTATAAAAAACTTCCGGTTTTTTACCAAGTATTTTTTTTGCAGAGTTTGAGATAAGTTGCACAATTGGAGCTTCCACCTCAACTAGCGATGGGTACATGAATGGACCCCTTTCGAACTCTACCTGCCAAGGCATATTGCTTGCGGGATCCTTATCACCGTGGACTTGCATAACAATATTTTCAATATCACTCCATGCTTTTTCTGGATTATCCCCAGGTAAAAGTCTGCGATCTAGAGTGATTTCACATTTATTTTGAATTGTGTGTGTTGAGTCTGGAAAGCTTCGAATGTGATTGACAGCAAAACTTGGCCGTCCCAAATGTGGATGTTCACCTTTCAGCACTAGTTTTCTCTCAAGTCTACGGAGAATCTCGACTGCACCCGTGACTGCGTTGCATCCGCTCGAGGGTGAACTTGAGTGGCAAGGAGAACCACTTACACTAATAAAGCTATCAATCCGACCTCGATTGCCCAAGGTAATTTTCAAGCTTGAGCCGCCAAGGATTGCCATATCAGCGCGCACATTTTCTTTTTCAATAACATTCGCAATAGCATCATGTCGTCCACTTTCCCCAGAAACACAGCAGATGAATATTAATTTTCCGGTTATTTGTATTTTTCTTGAAACAATATATTCAATAGCTTGAAGCATAGCCGCCAGATTTGCTTTTTGTTCGCTGGCACCTTTTCCTAGGACTACTTCACCCGGAAGTCCAAATTGTTTGCCATCCTTGACGCATCCTTTGTACGCGTTTTCCATTGTATTCTTAGGTTGGTTCATCGCATTCCCGATGAACATGAGCGACTTTCCTGAGATGCCTTCTCCATAAGTCGCAATGAGATTTTGCATCCCGTCATAACGAATTGATTTTACCCCCACATCCCGAAGCCGGGGTTCAATTGCAGTTCTAATAAATTTTGACAGCAAAGGCTCTCTTTCCAATAATTTAGTTTGGGGACTTGGGACCTTTACCAACTCAACAAGAATCTTTTTTGCACCTTCTGCAGTTAAAGACTTTATAATAGTGTTGTCGTTTTCCATGGTAATCTCGTCCCTAAACAATAATTCAAAAATTTGTATATTTACATATTTTAATTTTAATCTACGAGTAGTTTGTTTGAAGAACAAACTTTGGTTGTATATCGGCTATAAAAATTTTGGATTGAAACAACATTGTTGCATTTTGAAGATCCTATTTCGTGTTTAAGGAGTTTGTTAAAATTTTTAATTATAGGTGGAATATTGATCTTGTTATTGACAGTTTGTTCGTACCTAATTAATTAATACAAAAAGTTGTAGTTAAATTATAAAAAAGTTTTTGAGATGAAAGTAGCAAATTCCCTTAAGACGTTGAAAAATAGAGATAAAAACTGCCGAGTAATTCGTCGTAAGGGGCGAGTTTATGTCATTAATAAGCGCAATCCGCGATTTAAAGCCCGCCAAGGTTAAACCAGATAAAGTTACCCGCCTTGTAGACAAGCGTAATAAAACCCCGTTTGAATAAACAATCTATGCATAGCGACCTTCGAAAGTTTTATACTCATAATAGGATTTCGATAACTAAAAACACTCAGATGTGTTTGAAAACCCTAACTTTGGTAATGTTTTCGTTATTTTAATTTTAAAATTAAGGGGACAGTGACGGTTACCTTTATTAGTTAACATGTCTATAACCAGAGTGGATAAATGCAAAAAATAAAGAATTGGTTAAATTCTTCAGCGAAATTAGTTTTTGACTGCATCTACTACGATGAAAGCATAACCGATCCACGACTCGATGCTTTGTTCGTTGCACTTGGACAAGCTGTTTCGCAAAATGAAGCGGCGTCAATTGAATCAATGATTTGGGGTATCTGGCTTAGATCTGGGGATAATCAAGTCGATGTATTAATGGAAAAGGGTGTGTCTGCACTTCGCAAAGAAAATTTTTCAGATGCTTTAATTATCTTTGACACCGTTGTTGAAACACTTCCTGAGTTTGCCGAGGGTTGGAATAAGAGAGCTACGGCAAATTACCTACTAGGTGATCTCGACAGTTCAATCAGTGATGTTGAGCAGACGTTGGCTCTTGAGCCTCGTCATTTTGGTGCTCTATCAGGGCTAGGTATGATTGCATTGTCACTTGGGCAGGAGCAACAGGCTCTTGAAGCATTCGAAGCAGCTCTCGATATACATCCATTTTTGCCTGGCGCGGACATTCATACTCGCAAACTACGTGAAAAAATCTGTGGTAGTGGCTATTGAAACTGACATGAGTTCACATTTTTTTAAAAGTTTCAATATATGAATAATATAATTTCTGTTTTGTATGTTTCTAAACAAAATCCAGTTTTCAAATTAAAGTCTCTCAATCCTCAGCACGTTGGTGGCACCCGGTGTCCCAAATGGAACCCCCGCTGTAACAATTAGATGTTGAGTAGGTGTTGCAAATTCGAAACGTCTAGCCATTTCTCGCGCTTTATCAATCATGGCAGAGAAATCTCGAACATCTTCCGCAACAACACACTGTACGCCCCATACTACTGAGAGCTTTCGTGCTGTACGAAGTCTCTCCGTAAGGCATAAAATTGGCACATTTGGCCTTTCTCGTGCAGCTCTTATGGAGGTGGATCCTGATGTAGTGTACGTAACAATTACTGCCGCGGAGATTGTCTTTGCAACCTGTCGTGCAGCAGCAGAAATAGCATCGGCTGTAGTAGCTTCTGGCGCAGTATTTTGGGCAGCTGTTTGTTCCCAAAAACCTGGGTCACGTTCCACGCGGCAAATAATCTTATGCATAATTTCCACTGCTTCAACTGAATATTCACCAATAGCTGTTTCTGCCGATAGCATCACTGCATCTGCTTGGTCATAGATTGCTGTTGCAATGTCAGAGGCCTCCGCGCGAGTTGGCGTCGGAGAGGAAATCATTGACTCTAACATTTGTGTGGCAACAACAACTGGTACTCCCTGTTTTCGGCATGCACGAATTATTCTTTTCTGTATTATTGGCACGTCCTCGGCCGGCATTTCAACACCAAGATCGCCACGTGCTACCATAACAGCATCTGACATGGATACAATTTCATCAAGATGGTCTATGGAACTTGGCTTCTCAATCTTTGCCATCACCGCGGCTCTATTATTGATAAGCTTTTTTGCTTCTTCGATGTCTTCTGGCCGCTGAATAAAGCTTAGTCCAATGTAATCAACTTGTTGCGCGAGTGCAAAATCCAAATCAGTTTGGTCCTTTTCGGTAATTGCAGAAATAGGAAGTACCACGTTGGGAATATTTAAACCTTTATTGTTCGAAAGTCTTCCACCAGTTATGACATATGTATCAGCATAATCTTCACCCACCTTTTTCACACAAAGGCATAATTTTCCGTCATCGAGAAGAATATGCGTGCCCTCTGTTATAGATTGGAAAATTTCTGGATGAGGTATACCGACCCGGGTTTTGTCGCCCGCAAACTCGTTAAGGTCAAGTCTGAATAGTGCACCTGCCTCCAAATACACTGAGCCGTCAACAAAATCACCCACTCGGAGCTTCGGACCTTGCAGGTCTGTTAAAATACCAATTGGTCGACCGATATCTTTTTCTAAAGAACGGATAGTTTTTATTCGCTTCGCTTGCTCGTTATAATCCCCATGACTGAAGTTAAGTCTAAAGACATCTGCTCCAGCATCAAAAAGGGCTCTTATTTTCTCCGGGGTCTCCGAGTTAGGGCCCAAAGTGCTAATTATTTTTGCCTGTTTATAACGGCGCATGATACTACTTATACCCGCGGATTGCTTTAAGATCCAGACCAGGAGTGAATACAAAAAGATCTTTTTTATATATTTTGGTTGAACCAGTTAAAAAAAAGCCCAGAAGGCTGGAAAAGAAGATGCATATTATATCGTTTGTGCACAAACTCCTTTTCAGCGTATTTCGTCAAGACTGTGTGGTATTGTCTGAGCTCACCTCCGTTTATCGCAAGTGAGTTCATTTATATCACCCTTTCCCTCAGATCCCAGAGAGTGCAAGAGGTCATTCTGTCTTTCTGCTGCCAGTTCAATTCGAGCCCCGTGCTTAGAGGCCAAAATATTATCTTACCGCCAGTAGAAGTAATTTGTCATCGGGCAAAATGGAAAGCTTTCAATTGCTCTGGGCATACGAACAATTGATTTTTCAGCTCCAACTGCTGCTAATGTGCAAAAAGGTGGTGGAGGTAGAAAGGACTTAATGGTTTCACAGATCGGCCGATCAAAGAGCTTCAAAAAAATTCTAATAGAAGGGTTATTATTATTCTGTTATATTGGTGGATTTTTTGGCAATCTTACTACAACGTAAAAACCTTTGATATATGGGAGATAACATTATGACTGAAATTGATGAGGTAACACGAATAAAATTGGAGTCTGCTGCATTTCGAAAACTAGTGGCACATCTGCAAAAACGCAATGATGTGCAAAACATTGATTTAATGAATTTGTCTGGATTTTGCAGAAATTGCCTCAGCAAGTGGTACAAAGGCGCTGCGGCAGAGCAGGGTTTAGAAATTGATATAGATCTTGCCCGGGAACATGTATACGGTATGACTTACGATGAATGGAAAGATAAATATCAAGAGGAGGCAACGGCACAGCAGCAGGCAGATTTTAAAAAAGTTTTGGCAAATCCAAATCTGACATCGTAACAAGCAAGAAAACCTAAAAAATGTTAATTGAAATATTAAACGAGCTTGGTTGATTGCATCTCCCAGACCATAAAATTTTGATGGAAAGATATGATGACACAGGTTACTGGAACAATAGCTAAAAATCAGCTGCGCGCATTTATCGAGAGTATTGAAAGACTTGAAGATGAGAAGTTAGATCTGATGGCTGATATAAGGGAGGTTTATGCTGAAGCGAAGGGAATGGGTTATGATACAAAAATTATGCGACAAGTTGTCAGCATACGCAAAAAGGATTTCGAGAAGCGTCGGGAAGAAGAGTTTGTTTTAGAGACCTATCTAAGTGCACTTGATATGCTAGACAAGTCCGGAGGTGCAACCGGAGAAATCAGGAAAACTGTAAACCTAATTGAATGAAATGTTTCAAAACACCTCTCCATTAGGACGAAGTTCAATCTCCCATGCCCATGCATTTGAAGGTTGTTGCAGGAACTGCCAATACACGTCAGCTATTGCATCAGGGTCAAGTGACCTATCATTAAGTTCCGCATCGGCGGATGTCTCATCTAATTTTTTTTTGATTCTACCATCTATAATGAAATGACCCACATGTATTTTTTTTGGGTGTAGTTCACGAGCAAGAGATTGTGCAAGCCCTCTAAGACCAAATTTTCCCATCGCAAATGCTGCTGACTTAGGGTAACCCTTTATACTAGCAGAAGCACCGGTAAAAAATATAGCTCCTTTACCTCGAGGTACCATTCGCTTGGCGGCTTGCTGCGCGACAAGAAACCCTCCGAAACAAGAAGTTGTTAAAGCCTGAAGAACTTGTTCGGGTTTAATTTCGGTTATTGGTCCTCTTACTCGGCTAGATGCGTTATATATTACGACATCTGGGTCCCCAAAGTGCTTATTGATTTTGGAGAATAATAACTCGACTTCATTTTGGTTTGTTGCGTCACAACGATAAGCTGTGGCTTTTGTATGATTGCAAAGTGTTGAGAGTTTGTGAGTATTTCTTGCTGCAAGAACGACTTGCATGTCCTCTGATAAAAAACGTTGGGTCAAGCAAGCGCTTAAACCGGATCCAGCTCCGACTATTAAGGCAAGCTTTTCTTTTGGCATCGTTTGCTCTCCTAATTTGTTTTTACACGATCAACTATTCCGCGAACCCTGCTTGTTTGCCTTATAATGCGAACTATCTCCGCTTTTTCAGACGGAAAACGAGCGTATCCCAAAATATAAACGGTGTCGTTTACCACTCGCCATCTGTAATTAAGGGATTTAATATTCTTTGTTGCAAGCAATTGCGCCCTGATTTTTGCGTCAATCCAGATATCATTTGATGTATTTCTTGGGCTTTGTGTCACTTGAATATCATTGTAGAGTTTCTGTACTCCGATCAATCCTCTTACTAGACTACCAGCATTTTGTTTCTTGATTTCATTTTCTACTGTGCCGGTAAGCATCACCCTTCCGGCGAAAACATCAACTTTTATGGAGAAGAAAAGCGGCCGGTTTTTGCCACTTAAAAGTCGTTTGTTGATGTTAAGTATTATCTCAGTATCCGTCAAAGTTTGTTCGCGGGAACGATCATCACCGAATGTGGCTAAGGTGCCGCTGCAATTCGTTAGTGCAGGTACAA
The DNA here is from genome assembly GCA_002709075.1 of Rhodospirillaceae bacterium. Taxonomy (GTDB): domain Bacteria; phylum Pseudomonadota; class Alphaproteobacteria; order MPNO01; family UBA2964. Next base: position 35,098 of record PAPV01000002.1, read on the forward strand.
ATGCCAATAAAAACAATGCAATAAGGCTTTTAACAAAAAAATTATTACCCATAGAGACTCTCCAATTTATCCATGTAATAATTGCGTATTACGTGTCTTCTTACCTTAAGCGTAGGTGTCAGCATTTCGTTCTCTATGGTGAATTCTTCATTTGAAATAATAAAACTTCTTATGCGTTCAATCGATGACAATTTTGAGTTAACACGGTCAACGACCTTTGTTATTTCTTTTTTCAAGTTTACATCTTCGAATAAAGATTCGGCATTCTCATTATATTTTAAACTTTTCTCCGCCCACGCTTTTAAGAATTCTGCATCTAAGATTAAAAGAGCTACCAAATGTGGCCGTGCATCACCGTGAACCATAGCTTGATGTATTTCGGGTTCGGCCACCAAATAACCCTCTACACGTTGTGGTGAAATGTTATCGCCACCTGAATTGATAATTATATCCTTTTTACGGTCGGTGATACGCAGATGCCCATCCAGATCAATAGTTCCAATGTCTCCGGTATGCAGCCAATTATCTACAATTGTATCTTTTGTGGCTGAGGCATTATTCCAATATCCTTGCATGACGAGTGCACCTTTAACCAAAATTTCCCCATCTTCCGCTATTTTTACCTCTGCTTCACTAAATGGAATGCCAACAGTATCAATACGAAATCCTGTCGGCGGATTAACACTTATTACAGGACCAGACTCAGTTTGGCCGTATCCCTGCAGCAGTCTGATACCTAGCCCAGTGAAGAACATACCAACTTCATAATTAAGGGGTGCACCACCTGAGATAAAAGCTTTCAGGTTGCCGCCAAATTTTTCTGCAATTTTTTTCCTTACAAGTTTTTCAAGAAACAAATCCTGTAATTTTTGAAAGGGGCTGAGATAACCTGACTCGAATTGTTTTTGCCCTAACTGCAAACATTTTAGGAATAGTCTCTTTTGCATACCCCCAGTTTTTTCAATATTTCTTAAAATACGATCACGTATAGTCTCGTACAGTCTAGGGACCGCGGTCATCAGTGTAGGTTTTACCTCTTCAATATTAGCTATCAGTTTGTCTATGCTCTCTGCATAAAAAATCTGCGCACCAAGACTGATTGGCCAGAAAAGACCTGCGGTATGCTCATAGGAGTGTGATAATGGTAAAAATGAAAGAAACTTTTCATCAGTTAATCCGATTTTACTCAACGTACGAGTTGCGTCTCTGCAATTACTTAAAATTCCGCCATGGGAACAAATAACTCCTTTTGGAGTACCCCCAGTTCCCGATGTATAAATTAGGCACGCTATACTTTCACTGGTAAGCTCTGATGCAAACTTACGCAATACTTCAGTACCATTATCAAGTTCACTGGACAGAATATCGTTTAACAAAAGCACTTTTTTTTTGCTTGTTATTTCTGGAATGCTGCCTTCAATTAGTAAAATTAATTTGACACTGTCGGCTCTCTCCGCAGCTGGAAGGACACGGTTGAGTAAGTTAGTATTAGAAACAATGATTATTGCGGCACCACTGTCATTCATAACATGCAAATGATCATTTGCAGTATTGGTTGTATATGCAGGAACTGTAATGCCACCTGAGGCCATAATTGCTAAATCAGCCATCGGCCATTCTACTCGGTTTTCAGACACGAGTAACACTCGATCTTTAGCCTTAATTCCATTTGATTTTAGGGCTTTCGCAATTCTAGCAGTCAAATTTGCACTTTCTGTCCAGCTATGCGGTGTCCATGTTCCGTTGATTTTTTCCCACGCAAAGGGTTTATTCTGTTTTTCATCGGCTTTGTCGGCAAAAAGTGTTACTAAGTCTTTCTGTTCAGTTTGATTCATTTATTTATCCGAAAATGTATAATTAATATTTTAATGTTGTTTGGGTTGCGAGCACTGAAGCCCTATATCAAGAGACATATTATTCAGTTATTTTGTTAGGAAAACCCGTGAACCAAATTATACCCAAAAAAAGTGAAACCTTACCTTCTTGGGATTTATCAGATTTGTATGTGTCGCCAGATGATGCAGCTCTTAAGAAGGATTTATTGTCAGTAGAACGAAAGGCGAAAAACTTTCACAAGAAATTTCGCAATAAAATCAAACAAATGGACGGGGCAGCGTTGGCACGAAGCATAGTTTTGTATGAAAAAATTGACGAGGATCTAAGCCGTATAATGAGCTACGCTCAGTTAGTCCATGCGGGACAAGTAACCGATTCCAAAATTGGAAAATTCTATCAGACAATTCAAGAACGAGTGATGGCAATTTCTGCTAATCTTGTTTTTTTTACTATTGAACTTAACGCAATTGGGGAACGATCGTTATCACAGAAGCTGAAATCAAATCATTTGAAGAATTATGCTTCCTGGTTATCTGACTTGCGGGCATTTAGAAATTATCAGTTAGATGAAAAAACAGAACGTTTGTTGATTGACAAACAGATTTCTGGGCGGTCAGCTTGGAATAGGCTCTTTGATGAAACTATGGCTCGGATGAGTTTCAGGGTGATGGGTAAACAAAAAACCATCGAACAGGTTTTAAATATGCTATCCGACTCGGATGGAAAAAACAGGAAAGCGGGTGCAAAGGCCCTTGGCAAAGAGTTAGAAAAAAAGCAGGAGCTATTTGCTCTCATAACAAACACACTTGCAAAAGATAAAGAAATTGAGGATCGTTGGCGGGGTTATCCATCTGCTCAGTCGTCACGAAATCTCAGTAACCAAGTAGACGATGAAGTCGTTAACGCACTTACGGCGGCAGTAAAAACTTCCTATACAGATTTGTCTCATCGTTATTACAAATTAAAAGCTGAATGGTTTGGTAAACGCGCATTAGACTATTGGGATCGAAATGCACCGTTACCCAATACAGGAAATACTTTTTATAGTTGGGATGATGCTAAAGCTCTCGTGATAGAAGCATATACAAATTTTTCACCAAAACTTGGGAGTATTGGAAAACTTTTTTTTGTTAATAACTGGATTGATGCCGAGCCCAGAGCGGGTAAAATGTCCGGTGCATTTGCTCATCCTACAGTTCCTTCGGCACATCCTTATTTGTTACTCAATTTCATGGGGCGCCCACGCGATGTAATGACCCTCGCGCACGAACTGGGACATGGAATCCATCAAATTCTGGCCGGTGCACAAGGGCATCTGAAATGTGAAACACCGCTCACATTAGCAGAGACAGCAAGTGTTTTTGGCGAAATGCTTACGTTTCGGTCATTGCTCGATCAGGAAAAAGATCCTGCACAGCGCAAAACGTTTTTAGCGGGCAAAGTTGAAGACATGCTTAACACAGTGGTCCGACAAATTGCATTCTATGACTTTGAGTTACGTGTTCACGAACAAAGGCGCCAGGGTGAATTATCTGTTGACCAAATTTGCGATATTTGGTTGACCGTGCAAAGTGAGAGCTTAGGGCCTGCAATTCGCTTGCATAATGAATACAAATATTTCTGGTGTTATATTCCACATTTCATTCATTCACCTTTCTACGTATACGCTTATGCATTCGGCGATTGTCTTGTAAATGCTTTGTATTCCCAGTATGAAAAGTCTAAACATGGGTTTTCTGAGCATTACATTAAAATGCTGAAGGCGGGTGGAACTCTTCGGCACAAGGAGTTGTTAGCCCCTTTTAACTTAGATGCCTCCGATCCTCTTTTTTGGTCAAAAGGTCTAGGGGTTATAGCAAATTTAATCGATCAACTTGAAGAATTAGGATAAATTATTGAGTAAAAAACCCATGTTTGAAGGATCAACGGTGCGCGGTCGATTGAAGCGCTACGCGAAAGTCGGATCTGCAGTTAGCGGGTTGGCGGTAAAAATGGCTGGAAACCGATATCTCGGTATGGAGCTAGATAAAGATAAGCATGCGCGAGATCTCAAAGAGGCCCTTGGGGGCCTTAAAGGGCCTCTTATGAAAGTTGCACAAATCATGTCTACTGTTCCCGACATGCTACCTCCAGAGTATGTAGAGGAATTGGGAGAATTACAGTCTAATGCTCCTTCAATGGGATGGTTATTTGTTCGGCGAAGAATGGCAATGGAGTTGGGTCAAAATTGGCAAAAACATTTTGTAAAGTTTGGTCGCGAGGCGGCGGCTGCAGCTTCGCTTGGTCAAGTGCACAAGGCTTCAGACGGGAAAAATGATTTAGCATGCAAGCTTCAATACCCGGACATGCAATCGGCAGTTGAAGCTGATCTTAAACAGCTTAAATTGATTTTTGCAATTTATCGGCGGTACGATAAGGCAATCGATCCCTCTGAAATTCATTCGGAAGTGGCATCGCGTTTACTCGAAGAGCTCGATTATAACCGTGAAGCTGCCCATATGCGTATGTATAGAGACATACTTCGATCTGTAAAAAAAGTTCATGTGCCTGAGGAATTTCCCAGTCTTTCGACCTCGCGCCTACTAACTATGACGTGGTTGCAGGGGAAAAACTTACTAACTATTAAGGATAAACCTCAGGAATACCGGAATAAGGTTGCTGAAAATCTTTTTCGCGCTTGGTATGTGCCATTTTATGGTTATGGTGTTATTCACGGAGATCCGCATCTTGGTAATTATTCTGTGAGGTCTGATGGATCGATAAACCTTTTAGATTTTGGTTGTATTAGGGTATTTACTGGAAAGTTTGTAAGGGGAGTCATTGATCTTTATCGTGCTTTAGAAAAAAATAATGAGGAAATGGCTGTACATGCTTTTGAAACCTGGGGTTTTAAAAAACTGTCCAAAGAAAAAATAGATGTGCTGGTTCAGTGGGCTGAGTTTCTCTACGCACCTTTATTAGAAGACGCGGCTCGACCAATTCAGGATGGAGATGGGAAGATGTACGGTGCTGAAGTTGCTGCCAAAGTTCATCGCGAGTTACAACTCCTAGGAGGTGTCAAACCACCGCGCGAATTCGTGCTTATGGATCGTGCAGCAATTGGTCTTGGGTCTGTGTTCACGCATTTGAGGGCGGAAGTTAATTGGCACAGATTGTTTCATGGTCTCATAGATGACTTTGATGGGAGAATTCTTGAAGATAAACAGAATTGTGCATTGAGAAAGGCGGGCGTGCCTCAAGTATTATGAGTTAAACAAAACATTAGGCTTGCAATGCCCTCTCATTCTGGTAAAACAGAAAAATTGGGGCAAAAGCCTATATTATTTTTATGTTTCGGAAGGGGAAGCCGAGCACTTGCAGGTATTCGTACGAGATAACAACATAGACGGTGCTCTCAAAGCACTTAAAAAAAAGATGCAAAGGGAGGGCGTTTGGCGTGAAATGAAACGCCACCGCTCTTATGAAAAGCCTTCTGAACGACGAGTTCGAAAGAAAGCAGAGGCTATCAGAAGATCAAGAAAGCTGGAACGAAAGCGCCAGCAGATAGAGGGTTTTTGATGTGCATTTAAGTGCACATTATAATTTCAATAGTCTTTAGACCACTCTTCCAATACTTTTATGATGCTATCAGTGAGATGATGCATCTGTTGTTTATTTAAGATGAAGGGTGGCATAAGGTAAACAATGTCCCCAAAAGGTCTGACCCATACCCCTTCTTCAACAAAACGCTTTCTGAGCAAAGGTAAATTTTTCCCATTGGCGACTTGAACTACCCCTATTGCACCTTTAACTCGAACGTCTACGATACCTGGGATTTTTAGGCATGATTTAAGTTCAGAGCTAAAATGTTTTTCGAGAGCTAATACCTTATTTTTCCATTCCCCGGTTGCAAACAAACTTATAGAGGCCTGTGCGGCTGCACAACCGAGTGGATTGGCCATATAAGTTGGCCCATGCATGAAAGCATCCAGAGCTTTATTTGTTTGAAACGCTTTCCATACACGCTTGTTGGCTGCTGTTGCCGCCATGCTTATTACACCTCCAGTCATAGCTTTTCCGATGCAGATTATATCGGGGGCGATAGCCGCTTGATTGCAGGCAAACATAGTTCCTGTTCTTCCAAAACCAGTGGCAATTTCATCAGCTATGAAAAGAATATTTTGGAGGCTGCAAATATTTCTTATCTTTGATAAAATTTCAGCATCATGAAACTTCATTCCACCAGCTCCTTGAACTAAAGGTTCAAGGATAACTCCTGCAATTTCTTTATTTCGTGAATTTAAAAGGTTCTCAAAATTACAAAATGCTGTGCTACTGCGGGGGAGGTCGACCATTATTTGTTCTGGGAAAAATCCAGAAAAATGGGAGTGCATGCCTTCATCGGGATCGCATACCGACATTGCGCCCATCGTGTCACCATGATAGGCGTAGCGGAAACAAATAAATTTCCGACGCTCACTTTGACCTTTGTTGTACCAGAACTGCACCGCCATTTTTAGTGCCACTTCCACTGCGACTGAACCGGAATCACAAAAAAAGATATGCTCCAGAGCTTGTTCTGTCTCTGCACCCGGTAAAATATTTGATAATGTTTTAGCCAGTGACAAAGCCGGTTCATGGGTCAAACCACCAAACATTACGTGCGGCATTATATCTAGTTGTTTCTGAATTGCTTCGGTAATTTTAGGATGATTATATCCGTGACAGGCTGTCCACCAAGAAGCAATTCCATCCGTTAGCTTACTTCCATCTTCGAGAATAATCTCCGCGCCGTTTGTAGCCATGGCTTTTAGTGGAGGATCTTCTATATGCATTTGTGTATAAGGACGCCAAAGATGACGTAATCTGCGATCAATCTTTTTCATTGGCCACTTTTGGAACCATGGGTCGTAAACCCAGTCGGTCAAACAAAGCTTGGTCCTGCAACATTTGTGGGTTTTCCGTTGTTAGCAGCGAATCGCCGTAAAAAATTGAATTCGCTCCGGCGAGGAAACAAAGTGCTTGAGTGCTGTCATTCATCTCATTTCGTCCTGCGGATAGTCGAACAATGGAACCTGGCATCATTATTCGGCTTACCGCTATTGTACGAATGAATTCAAATGGATCTACATTATTCACATTGGCTAAGGGCGTTCCTGGCGCACGAACAAGCATGTTGATGGGTACACTTTCGGGGTGACTGGGCATATTGGCCAGTGTTTTTAGCATACCTGCACGATCTTCTTTAGACTCACCCATGCCGACTATCCCCCCGGCGCAGACGTTAATTCCTGCTTTTCGGACATGAGAAATTGTATCGATGCGATCATTAAATGTTCTTGTAGAAATTATTTCACTGTAATAATTTTCCGAAGTGTCGATATTATGATTATAATAATCCAGTCCTGATTCCTTTAACACTTTTGCTTGATTCTCCTTCAGCATGCCAAGTGTGACACAGGTTTCAAGCCCAATATTCTGAACTGCCTTTACCATTTTGCAAACTTGGTCTAGGTCCTTATCAGTAGGACGGCGCCATGCTGCTCCCATGCAGAAACGAGTAGCGCCAGCTTCTTTGGCTGCATTTGCAGCCTCTAAGACTCTTTCAACTGAAATCAATTTTTCTTTTTCAAGACCAGTATTATAATGGGCACTTTGTGGGCAGTATGCGCAATCCTCAGGACAAGATCCAGTTTTTATAGATAATAAAGTGCTAATCTGTAATTCATTTGGATTAAAAAATTGGCGATGTAACTTTTGCGCTCGGTAGAGTAAGTCATTAAAAGGCTGATTAAACAGAGCCTCTGCTTCCTCTTGAGTCCAATTGTGCCGGATCGGATTGGAGGTTGGGCTTGGGAACTCGATATTTAAACTTTTTGTTGCCATGTGTCGTTTTCCAATTCTTACCCTATACTAAGGTGTCTCCACGGATCGGCAAGGTTGAAGATCCAAACATATTGCAGAACTCGGTGTCTTAAATGTATTCTATAGATGATTTTGCTGAATTGAAATTACAAGAATTAGAAAAAAAGTCGTTGCGTCGCCGGCTTGCCTCCACTGCACGTCGGGATAGAGGTACTACGGAGCGTGATGGTAAATCATTAATTTCCTTCTGTTGCAATGATTATTTAGGCCTATCAAAACATCCTCAGGTAAAAAAAGACGCCATAGATGCATTATCTAATTATGGTGTGGGAGCAGGCGCGTCGCGTTTAGTGACTGGAAATCACCCGCTGTATGAAAGTCTTGAGAGGGGTCTAGCTGAAATCAAGAGCACAGAAGCGGCAACGGTTTTCGGCAGCGGTTATCTTTCTAACCTCGGAATAATTCCATCCTTTATGGGCTCTAATGATCTTTGCATTGGTGATGAGCTTTGTCATTCTAGTTTGCATGCTGGAATGCAGTCGTCTCGGGCAAAAGTTCAACTTTTTAGGCATAATGATATGGAGAATTGTAAATCAATATTAACTAGTCTTCGTGGTTCTTATGAAAAATGTCTGTTGATTACAGAAGGAGTTTTTAGTATGGACGGTGATCGTGCGCCGCTTCTAAATCTTTGCAATTTGGCTGATGAATTTGACTCTTGGCTATTCGTTGATGACGCGCATGGTTTTGGAGTCTTAGGAAATGGTGCCGGAAGTGCCGCGGAGGCGGGTGTGGGGTCGCGAGTGGACCTGCAAATGGGCACACTCTCGAAATCAGTTGGTTCGTACGGCGGCTTTCTATGTGGGTCTCAACCCGTTTGCAACCTTGCAGTTAACCGCGCTCGCACACTAATTTATGAGACCGGACTGCCGCCTGCATCCGTTGCCGCCTCATTAGCTTCGTTAAAACTGATCAAGAATGATTCAGGGTTGGTTTCTAGACCTTTGAAAAAGGCCCGTTATTTTACCAATCAACTTAGTCTGCCTGAAGCACAAAGCGCAATTGTTCCCCTTATTTTAGGCCAGCCCAAAGATACGCTTGCTGCATCGGCTCAGTTAATGGAAGAAGGTTTTTTGGTTACACCAATTCGTCCGCCAACGGTTCCGGCAGGAACATCACGGTTACGTTTTACTTTTTGTGCTGATCAGCCTGATGAGGATATAGAGATGCTAATTCAATGCATTCGTAAGCTAGGAATTGCCGGTTGAAAAAATATTTTGTTACGGGCACAGGAACAGGCATAGGAAAAACCTATGTAACTTGTCAATTAATCAGAGCATTAAAGAAAAGAGGATTCTCTGTATCTGCAACTAAGCCTATTATAAGTGGATACGATAAATCTGTTCTAACTGAGAGTGACACTGGACTAATTTTATCTGCGTTAAATCTAACTTTGACTCAAAATAATATTTCGAAGATTTCACCTTATCGCTTCAGTGAACCTTTATCTCCTGACATGGCAGCAGCCAGAGAAAATCGTAAGATTAATTTTAATAAACTTGTTGATTTCTCTCTAGATGTGGATTTCGGAAAAGATTTTCACTTTATTGAGGGTGTAGGCGGTATTCTCGTGCCATTAACTAAAAACAAAACAGTCCTTGATTGGATTAACACAGTAAATTTTTCCGTAATTCTTGTGGCGGGAAGTTATCTTGGTACCTTAAGCCATACACTCTCTGCATTACATGTATTAAATGCTTCTGGCGCAAAAGTTGTTGTCGTGGTAAGCGAATCTGAAGAACAACCTGTTCCATTATTAGAAACAGTCAATACTCTCAAACGTTTTTGCAACCCTGTGCCTGTTTTAGGTTTGTCAAGATTTGAGAACGCAAGGACTATTATCAGTCTAATCACTTAGTTTTATTTTGAGCAAGTTGTTTATCAATCCAATTCGAAATTGTGGAAACAGCTACGTCTTCAACCCCCAGATAACCATGATAGGATAGCCCTCCACATATTCTTCCATCTCCGCTATGCCCCCCTTTAATTAATACCTTTTGTAAAGAGGATACGCTCGTAAGAGTTTTTTCTAACATTGTAACGCCGGTTGTAGGGGCTACAATGCACTGATCGTCCACATGATGCATTAATAAAGTTGGACTGATGATGTTACTAAGTTCAGCATCGAAAATTGTAGGTCGATTGCGATAAGATTTTCTTGTAACAGAGGCACTAAATACCACTCCTGCCACTGAGAGACGGCTTGCCAAGGCGGCAACCGCTATACTGCCCCGGCTTGTTCCGACAAGAAAAATCGGCCGGTTTGTTCGTTTTCTTATCCACCGGAGAACCTCACGTATATGTATTGCATAATCATTCGTGGTCCGATAACCAATAATTCCACGTTTTGATTTGATCGTAGGCGCGCCGACAATAACCGTAAGATACCCCTTGTTAGCAAATGATTGTCTTGAACGTATCAGAAAGTTTTTTGAACTGATTGGACTTTGTCGTCTGAATTTTAGTATTCCGCGCCCCCCAGAAAAAAGCACAACTGCAGCTTTTATTATTTGCGTCGGCGCTAGAGCCATTATTTTTAAGCCAGATTTTTTCTCATTTTCGATGTTAGTTACTACGAGAAAGTGAATATTTTCCTGAATAGTAATTGCCCTAGTACCCGGCGCCAGTAAAAGAAACATCAACATCATAAAATTAAAATATGATAGAGTTTTCATCATGCTTTTGTTGGCAAACATTTAAGATATCGTTATAATCGAAATTAGGCAGAAAGATAAACCTATATAAAACGCATTAATACTAAATAAATCAAACTCAATTGTAGAATGTTTTAGAATGAAGATCGCGGTAATAAAGGAACGTAGACCAAATGAAGCGCGCGTAGCTACATCTCCGGATGTTGTTAAGAGATTTAAAAAGCTTGGTTTCGACGTGTCTATTGAGACTGGAGCTGGATTGGGAGCTTCTATTGTTGATCAGGCGTTTATTGATGCTGGTGCTACGATTGCAGATGAAGCAGAGTCTGCAGTTAAAAATGCTAACATAGTTTTGAAAGTGCAACGACCCCTTTCAGCAGAGGAGGGTGGGATAGATGAAATTGAGCTCTTAGAGCCAGGAATGATTCTCGTGGGCACAATGCAAAGTCTCTCTCATCCAGATCAGGCCAAGAAATTAGCAGAGTCCAAAATTACTGTATTCGCGATGGAGTTACTTCCACGCATTTCGCGTGCGCAATCAATGGATGTTTTGTCTTCCCAGTCAAGTCTTGCGGGATATAAGGCAGTTTTAGATGCGTGCAATGAATATACTCGCGCATTTCCTATGATGATGACAGCGGCTGGAACTATCCCGCCAGCTCGAGTTTTAGTTCTTGGTGCTGGTGTGGCAGGGCTCCAAGCAGTTGCGACTGCAAAGCGTTTGGGGGCTGTTGTTCATGCTTACGATGTTCGTCCAGCTGTAAAGGAACAGGTTGAAAGTCTTGGTGCCAAATTCGTTGAAGTTGATACTGCGGCGGCGGCGGATGCTGAGACATCCGGTGGTTATGCAAAAGAAATGGCAGAAGATTATAAGGTAAAGCAAGATCAAGTACTAGCTGATGTTGTAGCAAACACTGATATTGTAATATGCACAGCGCTTATCCCCGGACGCCCCGCACCTGTTCTTGTGACACCAGAAATGGTGCGAAACATGAAATCAGGATCAGTGATTGTCGACCTCGCTGTTGAACAGGGTGGAAATTGTCCATTGAGTGAATTAGGCAAGGTAGTTGAGAAAGAGGGTGTAATTTTAGTGGGGCATGCGAATGTGCCAAGCCGCATCGCAACCGACGCCAGTGCGATGTATGCTAAAAACTTATATAACTTCATCGAGCCGATGGTTAATGCAGAAACTAAAGACCTGAGTATCAATTGGGAGGATGAAATTATTAGTGGAAGCCTTATATCACGTGATGGTAGTATCGTTCATCCCATGCTTAGGTTGGATATTGATAATGAGGAAAGAGGGAAATAGAAGCTAATGAAAATGGAGAAAATAGCAGGTGTCATGGAAACTGCTAACGCTTCGCACGGAGGCGATGAGTTAATGCTTATGGTGACAGTTTTTGTTCTGGCAATCTTCGTAGGGTATTATGTCGTATGGAACGTGACTCCGGCGCTTCATTCGCCCCTGATGAGCGTAACTAATGCGATTTCTTCTGTAATAATTGTTGGGGCACTTATAGCGTCTGGTCCATTAGAGATTCATTTGTCTAAAATTATGGGTTTTTTTGCTGTAATACTCGCCAGCATAAACATTTTTGGCGGCTTTTTCGTTTCTCAGCGAATGCTCCAAATGTACAAGAAAAAGAGTTAGGAGGATTTTTTGAGTGAAAACCTCACAGCTTTAGCCTATCTGATTGCTGCAATTTGTTTCATTTCGGCATTACGCGGTTTGTCGTCTCCTGAGACGGCTAGAAAAGGAAACTTAATTGGTATTGCCGGCATGGTAATTGCCATCGCAACTACACTGGCATCCCCAAATGTGTTGTCTTATAGTTGGATTGCGGCAGGTATTTTAATTGGTGGCGCAATAGGCACTGTAATTGCACTGAAAATTCAGATGACTGCTTTACCTCAGCTTGTTGCGGCTTTTCACAGCTTGGTCGGATTAGCAGCTGTTTTTGTCGCAAGCGCGGCGCTTTTTGCGCCGGAGGCCTATGGGATTGGGACCGTTGGTAACATCAAAACGGTGAGTTTAGTTGAAATGTCAATTGGAACCGCAATCGGTGCAATTACCTTCACCGGATCTATTATCGCGTTCGCTAAGCTTCAGGGTATACTTTCTGGGACCCCTCTAGTGTTTACGGGACAACATTTTCTGAATGCGATTATTGGTTTATCAACTATTGCATTAGTTGTGTGGTTTTCAACCAGTGAGGCATATTGGGCCTATTGGATGATTGTCGCGCTAGCGCTTGTCTTAGGGTTTTTAATCATACTCCCAATTGGTGGAGCCGATATGCCGGTAGTGGTTTCAATGCTTAATTCTTACTCAGGATGGGCAGCATGCGGTATTGGATTTACCCTAGGCAATACACTTCTCATTATAACAGGAGCATTAGTTGGTTCGTCAGGCGCAATTCTAAGTTATATAATGTGCAAAGGTATGAACCGATCCTTTATTTCAGTTATTCTTGGTGGTTTTGGAGGAGGAGAAGAAGTTAATGCAGCGCAAACTACCGGTGACCGGACGGTTCGGCGGGGGTCGGCAGAGGATGCGGCATTTATAATGAAGAATGCTGGCAAGGTTATAATTGTTCCTGGATATGGTATGGCAGTAGCTCAGGCGCAGCATTCGGTGCGTGAAATGGCGGATTCTTTGAAGGCTGCAGGCGTAGATGTCGCCTATGCAATACACCCCGTTGCAGGTCGAATGCCAGGACATATGAATGTGCTTTTAGCGGAAGCAAATGTTCCATACGATGAGGTTTTCGAACTCGAAGAAATTAATCATGAGTTTACTACAGCTGATGTAGCATATGTTATCGGAGCAAATGATGTAACCAATCCAGCCGCTAAGAATGATGCGGCTAGCCCAATATTTGGAATGCCGATCCTTGATGTTGAGAAGGCACAGACTGTTCTGTTTGTAAAGCGGTCTATGGGAGCAGGCTATGCTGGAGTTGATAACGAACTGTTTTTCCGAGACAATACAATGATGCTATTTGGTGATGCAAAAAAAATGACTGAAGAGATAATTCAGTCGCTTGATTGAAAATTCTGCTTTCTTTTAATTCCTGATTTTCGACTCGTACTATGACATTATTGAAAATTGCTAAAATGGGTGATCCGGTCCTATCCGAGGTCTCAAATGTAGTTGACGATCCTACTTCAGAGCCAGTAAAAAAACTGTTGAAAGATATGCATGATACTATGTTTGATGCTGATGGGACCGGCCTAGCCGCACCTCAGGTGCATTCGGGAAAACGAGTTATAATGTTTATGGCTCAAAATAGTAATCAAAAAAATGAAAAGAATATTGATACAGATTTTGCCCCTCTGACTTCATTAATTAACCCATCTTGGAAACCTCTTTCTGAAGCAATGGAAATTGGTTGGGAAGGGTGTCTTTCTATACCAGGTCTCACCGGGGCTGTTCCGCGATATGTTAATATCAAATATCAAGGTTATCTTGTGGATGGTACGATTTTAGAACGTCAGGCTACGGGATTCCATGCACGTGTGTTTCAGCATGAGTATGACCACTTAGATGGTGTATTATATCCCCAGAGAATGGAAAATCTTAAACATTTGGTATTTACTGATGAGGCAATGCGTCACGGGCTGCCCTCATAAAGGCAAACCTGCAGAATAGGGAGGGATCATTTTGGAGAGGCGAACTGAACTTCGAACAAAACTACTTTTGGCAGCTTTGAGACACGTTACTTTTGATGGTTGGACTGATGTAGCGTTTCATAGAGCCATATCAGATTTGGGTTGGAGCATAGAAGAATATGACCGTCTTTTCCCATCCGGTCCGCCAGAAGCTGGCATTTTACTTTTTCAGTTAGCTGATCTTTCGATGAGCTCGGCGCTAACTCAAAAACAGTCTGCTGATTTCCGGACCCGCGATCGTGTTTCATTGGCATTGAGAATTTGGTTGACATTTTTAAACCCATACAAAGATGCCGTTCGTAGACTGGTGCCCTTTATGTCTCTCTCAGGAAATAATCTGCTTGGTTTGGAATGTCTTTATCATACTGTTGATACCATCTGGTATTCTGCTGGGGACAAATCTACTGACTTTAATTTTTATACCAAGCGAGCTTTATTAGCGAGTGTTTTATCATCCTCGATACTTTTTTGGCTGAATGATAATTCATTTGAATCAGAAGATACTTGGGGGTTTATTGATCGCCGGATAGAAAATATTATGAGTCTTCAAAAATTACGCACCAAAGTGGATGGACTTTGCTCTCGCCTTCCAGATTTAAGCAGTTTACTGAGGGTAATCCGACCCATTAACCGATAAAAAATGTAGCCGCAGAGATACTTTTTCTATTCCACTGAGATGTCAGCGGAACTAAACGTGTAACATGGCCCATTTTTCTACCTGATCTGATGTCTTTTTTTCCGTAGAGATGTAATTTGTTTTCCGGTTCACTTATAATCTGTTTCCAATTTTCTACATCATCACCGATCAAGTTTCGCATTACAGCATTAGAGTGTCGCTGCGTTTTCCCAAGTGGCAAACCACATACAGCCCGAACCATTTGTTCAAACTGATTAGTATGGCATGCATCAATTGTCCAATGCCCAGAATTGTGGGGGCGCGGAGCAATTTCATTAACCAAAATCCTTCCTCCTTGTAAAACAAACATTTCTACAGCAATGAGTCCAACGAGGGATAGCGAATTAGCCACTTTCTCGGCTATCTTTACGGCGCGTTCTGCTGTTCCCTTATCTATTGCTGCTGGAGCAATGGTGATATCTAACACATGGTTCTTGTGCTGGTTTTCAACAACATCAAAACAACAGGTTTGCCCGGTGCATGAACGGGCAACTAATACTGATATTTCACATTTAAAATCGATTAATTCCTCAACGATTGCAAGCTTATGGTCTACTGCGCCCCATGCTTTGTCGAGATCAGCTTTGCCATAAAATGTTATCTGGCCCTTACCGTCGTACCCGAATCTAGCGGTTTTAAAGACACCGTTTTGTCCTAATTTTTTTATTGCTTCCGATGGATGATTTCTTTTACTTAACTCAGCCCAAGCTGCAGTTTCAATACCATTTTTGTTAAGAAACTCCTTTTCATATATACGGTTTTGGGAAATAAAAAGAATTTCTGGACTGGGCCTTACCAGTATTCTTGAAGAAAGGTATTCAGCCGCTTTGGCAGGGATATTTTCGAATTCGAAAGTGACTACGTCTACCATCGAAATGAATTTTTCAAGATAACCCTGGTCTTCATAATCTGCAATTATACTGTCAAGGCACACCTGAACTGCCGGCTCCTCTCTAGATTCACAATAAATCACTGCTTTATAGCCTAATTGGGAAGCTGCTACAGCGATCATTCGTCCAAGTTGCCCTCCCCCCATGATACCAATTGTTGATCCAGGCGGTATTTTGTAGAGATCACTTGTTTTCATTTGTTTCTATCCGGTTCTTCTGCAACTGTTTGTGTCTGCATAAGACGCCATTTGTCTAGGGCTTCTCTAATTTTTGGATTTGTGCTCGCAAGAATTGCAGCTGATAATAGTGCTGCGTTGATCGCCCCTGATTGCCCAATGGAGAGTGTTCCTACTGGAATTCCTGCTGGCATCTGACATATTGATAACAGGCTATCTATACCTTTCAAAGCATGACTTTCAATGGGAACGCCGAGTATGGGAAGTGTTGTCATTGCTGCCATCATTCCTGGCAGATGTGCAGCACCACCAGCACCAGCGATAATAACTTTAAGCCCTCTAGTGCGTGCGGTTTTCGCATAATCTGTTAAACGTTCTGGGGTTCTGTGCGCAGACACTATTTTAGTTTCATGTGAAATATTGAGCTTAATTAATATTTCCTCGGCATGTTTCATGGTTTTCCAATCAGACTGACTTCCCATCACAAGTCCGACTAGCGGCGACTCCGGTAATTTAGGCATTTTTTTCTCCGGACTTCAAATACTGTATATTATAGTCCTGTGGTGTTAAGCTGCAAAGCGTAGTGTTTTAATTTAAGTGCAATAGTCGACAGATTGTGCGTATACACACCGATTTTCATGGAAAAAAATTACATAAACGTATAAAAACGATTATTCATCTATAGATATACACCTAAGATACATAGACTCTGTAATACAGGTCTTCTAATTATTTGGTTTCTTTTTACGGGTTATATAGTGAAGGCTATGCTATGTTGTCGGGTATTAATCCTGACCTAAGGGTCTTAATTTCATCTTTTAACTTTAATTTATTTTTTTTTAGACGTTGTATTTCAATGTGGTTGTGTTTTCCATTCATTATAAAATTATTAATTGCAGTTTTTAATTCCGCGTGTTCAATCTCAGCTTCTTTAAGCCTTTGTATAATTTCAAATTTTTTTAGCATTCCGTTTGGTTACAGATCTTCTAATTGGCCGTTAAGACGATTTGTACAAAATCGAAAGATTTTTTTCAATTTAATATTTTACAATTGCAATCCCAGAACAGAGTATAACAGTTTACAAGGCTAGAATACATCTTTGCGGTTTCTGATTTCAGCAAATACGGAAACTGCATCATTCGGTTTTAACGACACCGCTTTCGCAACCTCAAAGCGATCGCATCGTAAGAATGGATTAGTTTTTTTCTCTTCACCCAGAAATGAAGGTACAGTGGGCTTATTTTCAGCGCGTAAGGCATCAATATTTTTTACCCTTTTTTTCAAGTTCTGATTCCCTGTTTCAATGGTAACAGCAAATCTTGCATTGGATTGCGTGTATTCGTGACCACAAAAAACTTGGGTGTCATCAGGTAAGTCACGTAACTTTTTCAAGCTAGTCCACATTTGTTCTGGTGTACCTTCAAAAATACGTCCACATCCTAGAGCAAATAGTGTGTCCCCGCAAAATAATGCTTTGGTTTCTTCAAACCAAAATGCGATATGGCCACTAGTATGACCGGGTGTATCGAAAACTTTTGCATTCGCATTACCCAAGCTAAACAGGTCACCATCCCCAACTTTTATGTCAATTCCAGCTATTCGGGATTGATCCGCCAATGGTCCCACAACAGAGCATTTATATTTTGTTTTTAATTCCAAATTGCCACCAGTATGGTCATTATGATGATGGGTGTTAATTATATCAGTCAAGGTCCAACCGAGGTTATCAAGTGCATTTGCAATAGGTTGAAAGTCTGATGGGTCGACAGCAGCTACGCGGTTTTGAATTGGGTCCCGTAATAAATAAACATAATTATCTTCGCGAGTAGCAATTTGCTTTATCTCAAGTATTGACATTGAATGCATCCCTCACTTAAGCAGGAAAAGGTATAAACTTAGCAAAGCTTATTGATGACGCCAATAGAACTGCTAAATAATCACCTCCACCCATAGTTAATGAATTTTCTGAAAAACAAATCAAAAGCTTTATTATGTAGGCCGTTGGACTAATAGTTAAATTAGTGATGGCGCTATTTTTTTGAGGCAAATTGTTCAGAATCACAAGTTCAAATGGCACCATAGTAGACTTTATAAATGCCAGAAAGACACAATCATGCCTTAATTTTTTTAGTTAAACTTTTTTAAAACTAAAAGGGTTATTTAGGAACACCGTAAATTCTCATTTTTTCAAATTGTCCTGTGACGGATTGAATTTGTTTTTACAGTCAAATAAGGGTTCTAAGCTAAATTATTTTTTCCCTATAAAATAATAAAACACAGTATTCAAAATCGTTCTCGGCTCAATAAAAAAATAGCTTGCTCGCCGCATAAATTTGCAGAAATCCCATTTGTAGAGATAGTCTTTTTTGTTCCTTGACTATCAACTGTCATTGCCTCTTCGACAGTTAAACCAAGATTTTTACATATCATCACAAAATCGAGAATTGTACATGGATGAATATCTTGGGAATTATACCAATTCACCATTTGCCCGTTCACCGGAAAACGACCGCGAAATAGGAGCTCTATCCTTTTTTTCCAGTGGCCAAAATTTACAAAAGAGACCAATGCGTGTTTCCCAATACGCACAAGATTAGATAAGACAACCTCTGGCTGCCTTGTTGCCTGAAGCGTACGGCTGAGAACTACATAATCAAAAGCTTGTTCCGGGTAATCTAAAAGATCAGTGTCAGCATCACCTTGAATCACGGACAGGCCCCGAGAAACGCATGCATTTACGCCATTTTGGCTGAGTTCTATACCTCGCGCATCACTCCCCTTGTGGTTAACTAAATAATCAAGAAGTGCACCATCTCCGCAGCCAACATCAAGAACCCGGCAGTTTTCTGCTATCAAACCCGCTATCAGACGTAAGTCATGCCTTAAGGATTTTAGCATTACGGAAGGTGTTTCGGGGGTATTCATTAAAGTCCCATCTGAAGGGCACATCCATCAATAAAACCAGATAAAGTTCGGTGCATCTCGGGTTCATCAAGAAGAAACGCGTCGTGCCCTTTATCGGTTTCAATTTCAATAAAACTTACATTAGCGGCGACTGCATTTAGAGCACGCACTAAAGTTCTACTTTCTGTTGTTGGGTACAGCCAATCACTGGAAAATGACATTACACAAAACCGAACATCGGTCCCAACAAAAGCTTGAGCTAGGTTTCCATTGTGGCCTTCACTTAAATCAAAATAATCCATCGCCCGAGTGATGTAGAGGTAAGAATTAGGATCAAATCTATCTACAAAGGTGCTGCCCTGATGACGTAAATATGACTCAACCTGAAAATCCGCATCGAATCCGAAAGCGAGTTCCTCCCTTCCTTGCAGCCTGCGACCAAATTTTCTATGAAGTGCTGGTTCGGAAAGGTAGGTGATGTGGGCTTCCATGCGAGCAACTGCTAAACCTCGTGTTGGACACTTATCATTGTTAAGGTAACCACCCTGACACCAGTCAGGATCCGCCATAATTGCTTGCCTTCCAACTTCATGAAATGCGATATTTTGCGCAGAATGTCGAGGTGCAGCTGCTATTGGAACTGCTGCAAAAATACGGTCACTGTAGCGAGAGGCAAGATCAAGTACCTGCATGCCTCCCATTGACCCACCAATAGCTAAAAATAATTTGTCGATACCTAAATGATCTAAGAGTCTTATTTGAGCGCGAACCATATCACTAATTGTGATTACTGGAAAATCAAGACCCCAAGGCTTTCCGGTACTTGGGTTGATTGATGCAGGTCCGGTGCTACCAAGGCATCCTCCTAATATGTTAGCGCAAATCACAAAGAACCGATTTGTATCAAGTATTTTATCTGGGCCAATCATATGATCCCACCAACCTGGTTTACCAGTGAGCGGATGAGGGTTAGCAGCAAATTGATCCCCTGTAAGTGCATGGCAAACAAGCACGGCATTTGTATGATCTTGATTAAGTTTACCGTAGGTCTCATAAGCTACTACAAATGGACTTAAGCTTTTACCACTATCTAAATATAGTGGTTTATCCAGACCCATTTTGACCAAATGTCCTGGTAGATTGCCGTTAGCTACTTGTAATAAAGATAATGATGTTGTTGCCATAACGTACAATTATATTAGAAAAACACTCAAGTTGAAAGCAAATAGCCATTACCTAGTATATAAAAGATCAATGATTTCTTTGCTTTTCGAAAATAGTCCTTCAAGATATAAACCTCTACTTTCGGCTATTCAACTAGAAACCGGGTGTAACACATATGACGAAGAGTGAACCTAATCTCTCTGCGATCAGAAATGAAATCGATGAGCTTGATAAATCTCTGCATGAACTATTGATGAGACGTGCAGAAATAATTGAACGCGTAAAAGTTGCAAAGACAGGGTCAGATATTTCCGCTTACAGGCCTCGCAGAGAATCTGAGGTCTTAAAACAATTGGTTGAAAGACATAGCGGAAAGTTCCCGGTTGTTTCGATTTATCGCATTTGGCGAGAAATAATGGCTGCCTCCGTAGTTATGCAGGATAAGTTTTCATGCGCGGTTTGGGACGGAAATAATGGAATCTTTCGTACAATTGCGCGCAATCATTTTGGCGCTGTAACCCCTCTTCATTTTTATTCGTCGCCAGTAAGAGTTCTTAACGCGGTATCTCAAGGTGAAACAGTAGTAGGTTTACTGCCTATGCCACAGCAGGATGATTTATCTCCATGGTGGGCATCTCTATATGGCAGTGATATTAAAAGAGTAGCAATCTGTGGTAGCGTGCCCCGTTATGGGTTCGAGATAGATGCAGGAGCAATAATTGTCGGAAACATCGGATTAGAAGAATCAAGTCTTGATAACATTTATTTGATTATTGAAACGGATGGTTCCTTAAGCCAATCCGGTCTTAGGAATGTGCTTAAAAGATTGGATTTGGAAATTCGCTCATTGTTTCAGGATCCAATGTCATCTCGTGTTGAGGGTAGAGCACTGTTTCTGGCGAAAATAAAAGGGTTCGGAAGGGTCATCCGAAGTTTAGAAGCTGATATACTTAAAATATCCGGCGCAGTAAAAAATGTTGTATTTATTGGCACATCATTTCAATCACTAAAGGAAACAGAATGAAACCCCTTGTTCCTAAACCGGGAATACTAGAAATTAAGCCTTAT
Organism: Rhodospirillaceae bacterium; assembly: GCA_002709075.1. Lineage (GTDB taxonomy): Bacteria > Pseudomonadota > Alphaproteobacteria > MPNO01 > UBA2964. Next base: position 56,048 of record PAPV01000002.1, read on the forward strand.
GTCTCAGGTGAGTCGCGCATTCAAGGCATAGAACACGTCATTAAACTATCTTCCAATGAAAGTGCACTGGGCGCGAGTGCTGAAGCAGTCTCAGCTTACAATGCTGTAAAAAATGGTTTACATTTATATCCGGATGGAAATGCAGTTGAATTGCGAGAGGCTATTGGCGTTCAGCACGGCCTAGATCCGAGCCGAATTATATGTGGTGCTGGATCTGATGAATTATTCTATAACTTAGCACGGGCTTACGCCAGTGTGGGTGACGAAATAATATACAGTAAGCATGGTTTTAATATCTATCCCATAGTTGCTCGCACTGTTGGCGCAACACCTGTTGTGGCACCAGAAACTAGTCTAACCTTCAATGTTGATGCTGTTTTATCTAAAGTTACTTCGAATACAAAAATAGTTTTTATTGCTAATCCTAATAATCCGACTGGATCATATATCTCAGAAAATGAATTATACCGTTTGCGAAAGGATCTGCCTGAAGATATTTTATTTGTAGTAGATGGTGCGTACGCGGAATATGTCACACAGGATGACTATTCTGACGGCATTTCATTGGTTGACGCTTCAGAGAATACCGTGATGACTCGGACCTTTTCAAAAATTTACGGTCTAGCAGCACTTCGAATAGGGTGGGGTTACTGTCCTCCCTCAATTGCAGATGTGTTAAATCGATTGCGCGCTCCTTTTAATTTAACCGTTGCAGCTCAACATGCGGGAGTTGCCGCACTAAACGACACTGCGCATATTTCTGCCTCAAGATGTCATAATGCGGTTTGGCTACCCTGGTTATCGAATAGATTGAAGGAACTTGGTCTAACTGTTCATCCTAGCGTTGCTAATTTTATTTTGGTCCAATTTTCTGAACTCAAGGGCAAGCAGTCTTCGGATGCATATAATTTTTTGGCGCAACACGGTATTCTTACCCGTAAAACAACTGGTTACGGTCTTCCAGATTGCCTTCGAATTACTATCGGTCGGGAAGATGAAGTAAAAGCAGTGGCCACAATGCTATCAGAATTTGTTTCGAGGTAGAAAGATTAGTTTATGTTTCAAAAACCATTTTTTAATCGGATAGCTCTAATTGGTGCAGGGCTAATAGGGTCCTCTCTTTCTCGGGTCATTAAGAAAAAAAATCTGTCGAATGAAATTGTTGTTTGTGCCCGCAGAGACGAAACATTGAATATTGTTAAAAAATTAGATCTTGCCCATATTGTTACTAAGGATTTGACATTCGCTGTTACGGACGCTGATCTTGTTGTGCTTTGCACGCCGGTGGGGGTTTACGAAGCTTTGGCAAAAAGAATGAGTCCCGCATTAAAACAAGGCAGTATAGTGTCTGATGTTGGATCGGTTAAGCAAAGCGCAATAAATATGGTAAAGCCTTATTTAGCTGATGGTGTTCATTTTGTTCCGGGACATCCTATTGCAGGAACTGAGAACTCAGGACCAGAGTCCGGTTTTGATACTTTGTTCGAAAATCGATGGGTGATATTAACACCAGAGTCTGGAACAGATCAGAATGCAATAAGTAAGGTAGAGGAATTATGGAGGTGCGCAGGAGCAAAAACTGAAATAATGGATGCGAAACATCATGATCGCGTTCTTGCCATTACTTCGCATGTGCCGCATTTAATCGCTTATACAATTGTCGGCACCGCGACTGATTTAGAAGATCGACTGAAAGCTGAAGTGGTGAAATTTGCTGCTTCCGGATTCCGTGATTTTACGCGTATTGCAGCCTCGGATCCAGTCATGTGGAGAGATATTTTTGTGCATAATAGGAATGCCGTTTTAGAGATGTTGGGGCGTCTTACTGAGGATATATCCACATTACAGCGCTATGTTCGAGATAGTGATGCAGATAAAATGGAGGAACTATTTTCCCGAACAAGGGAGATTCGAAGATCTGTTATCGAAGCAGGTCAGCATATTTTACCCTCTCCTAGTAAGGATTAACAAGTTCCATTACTGATCTTAACATCTCATCTAAATTGTTTGTCCTTCCATGGGAATGTATGGGTAATAATTTTTGGTTTTTTTGAGGTTTGAATTGAGTTATTAAGCTATCGTGTTAGTTTGTTAGTCATTTTGGGCTCAACTTGCAATACTTATGTGTCTTCAGTCGAAAATTTAAAGCCATTTGTTGCGAAGCATAACGATTACGTGTGCTCCACAATTTTATTACAATATTGCAATTTTACAGGGCTGTAGAATGTTTGACTCATCCTTCTTGTATAAGTGTGTTTGATGTTTTATTCTGAATCTAAAGTGCTTTCGCCGGGACTGACTAGAGCCTCTGCTGCATTATTTATTTTTTTCTGGGCTAGCGGATTTATTTCTGCGAAGTTTGGATTTCCATATTCTGAACCTTTTACATTTCTTGCTTTAAGATTCGGATTAGCAATTCTCATTATGACGCCACTGTGTATTTTGTGGGGTGCAATTTGGCCAAAAACCTCTAAAGAGATTTTCCATGTGCTGATCGCAGGGTGGCTTGTACAAACGGTCTATCTTGTCGGAGTTTGGTACAGTATTTGGCTAGGCGTTGCGACAGGTGTCGTAGCACTTATTGTTGGTTTGCAGCCACTGATAACAGGAATATTTTCTGCATCCTTTTTAGGTGAAAGGGTGAATTCATATCAGTGGTTAGGCCTTTTATTTGGATTTTTTGGGCTGACTTTGGTTGTTACAAATAATATAAATTTTTTTGCTGAACAAATTTGGAGTGTCTCTCTTTGTCTTTTCGCACTTCTCGGTATAACATTTGGTACGTTTTATCAACGACGTTTCTGTTCTGAGGTAGACATCAGAACAGCCGTCGTTATACAAAATTTTGGCTCTCTTTTTTTAATACTACCGTTAGCTTTAGTATTTGAGGAGATGGCGGTTGAGTGGACCAATGAATTTGTGTTTGCGTTGTTTTGGTCTGCAGTCGGTCTTTCGGTTATTGCAATTGCACTGTTCTATATTTTGGTAAGAAATGGCGCAGCAGCAAAGGTAACCTCTATGATTTATTTGAGTCCCCCAACCACCGCTTTTATGGGATGGTTAGTTTTTGACGAGAGCTTGTCTGGGACTGTTTTAATCGGGTTTGTTTTTGTGGCACTAGGTGTAGCATTGGTCACGCGGAGCTAAGTAATGAAAAAGACGCTTTCAAGAACCGAGATTGCTTCACCGGACCCGGGTGATGTATGGTTTTTTGCGTATGGGTCACTTTTGTGGTCTCCAGGGTTTCAAGTAGTTCAAAAATATCGGGCACAATTGTTCGGTTGGCACCGTCGTTTCTGTGTTAATTCGACAATGTATCGTGGCACCCCAGAAGCCCCAGGACTAGTACTCGGACTGGATCGGGGTGGTTCTTGTATTGGGTTTGCTCTAAAAATTTGTGCATCTGAACGCGATGAAGTGTTAGCCAAACTAACTTTGCGTGAAATGCAAGAAGAAATATATTCATGCCGGCCAGTAAATTTGCGAATATGTGATGGAAATTTATCTGCGATAACGTTAACCGTGAATCGTGATCATAGACTCTACTTTCCTGCTATGAATATAAATCAAGTTGCGAAGAGAATAGCTTCATCAGTTGGTGATCGCGGCTCTAATAAGGAATATCTTGAAAATACTGTTTCGAGCTTGGCTCATGAAGGTATCGATGACCGTTCTCTTTCCTTGCTTCTTGACAGAGTACGGAAGTTCGGATGAGTTTAAAACATTATGTTTAATTATTGAAAGCAATAAATATGAAATTAATCAGCTTTTGCGTTGGAAAAAACGATTATTTTGGAGTAGCAGTTAAGAATGGCATAATTGATTTAACTTCAATAGTATTTGATGGACGGAAATTTCTCGATTTAAGTGATGCCATATCTGCTGACGGAGGTCTCTCCTCTATAAGAATCGCGGTTCAAGAAGCTGATGGGGTTGATTTTAGTTTTGATGAAATAACATATAAATTACCTATACCTCGACCAAAAAAAATTTTTTGTGTAGGTCGTAATTATCGTACATACCATGAAGTGAGAGAGGATGGGCGTCCAGAGTGGCCGAGTATTTTTCCACGCTTTGTGGACAGCTTTTCCGCTCATGAGGAAGCTATTATTTTTGGCAAAGACGATGGCGATAAACTGGATTATGAGGGTGAGTTGGTGGCAATAATTTCCAATCATGCCCGCCATGTACAAAAAAACGAGGCACTTTCTTTCGTTGGTGGTTATACTATTGCAAATGAGGGTAGTGTGAGGAACTGGATTGGCCGCGGAACACAAAATTGTCCTGTCAAAAATCAGTGGCGTTCTGGCTCTATGGGACCTTTTTTGATTACTGCTGATGAAATTCCGGATCCAAGTAAACTTAATATTTGTACTAAAGTAAACGGTGAAATACGCCAAAACGGCAGCACTGACATGATGATTTTCGACTTACCATTTGTAATCTCTTATATAAGCCGTTTTACACCGTTAGAGCCAGGGGATTGTATTTGCACAGGGTCACCGGGTGGATCTGCAATTGAACATGATCCACCTAAATATCTGAAGCCAGGAGATAAATTAGAAGTGTCGATTGACGGGATCGGAATTCTAAAAAATCAGGTAGAACCAGAAGCTTAGTTTAATTGAAAGTTGAAGTGTAATTTCTTATATATAACCTGCAATTAATAACAAACAAAAATACAAATTATCCTCCAAGTTTCGGGGGATACTGCGAGCTAATATCAATCATGAAAAACTCATCGATGCTTGAGTTGTTGTGAATAGACACATAAAGTTTGAAAGTGTTTGTCAATTCTATTGACGACATTCACGGATGAAGGGACCATCTCCGTAAGTGGGGATTGTAAGCACATTTCATCTTTTAATAATGAAGGTAATTGGGGAGAATATTCGTGGTGTTAACTGACGATATGAAGTCAATAATTAAGAATGCGAATCTTGCATTTTTTGCGACAATTAATGAAGATGGCAGTCCAAATCTTTCGCCTAAAAGCACACTCCGCACTATAAATGGTAATAGCCTTATTTTTGCTAATCTTGCTTCACCGGGAACAATACGCAATTTGAATCGTGATCCGCGAATAGAGATTAATTGTGTAGATATTTTTTCTCGGAGAGGTTATCGGTTTACAGGAGTGGCAACAGTTCATGTTGAGGGCGAAACGACTTTTGAGAAATTTAAGACACAAATGGCTAAGGAACTAGGGCCTAAAACAATAGTTTATAACGCAGTAACTATTCAGATAAAAAAAGTATCTCCAATAATGTCGCCTGCATATAACAATCCGAATGTAACTGAAGAACGATTGCGAGAAACTTATCTAAAAAAATATGGAGTGAGCAGTTAGAATTTGGTAATAAGGGGTAAAAAAATTAGCTTTTGAAATGATAAAATCCTATACTTTTTTTATTTAGTGAATGGTTATTTAATTATAATTAAGATGTATTCAGATGTATTTTGTATATTTAGGTTGCTGCTCGGAAAAAAATAACTGATTTTTAGCTTTTTAAAATAGTTTGACTTATAAGTTTTAAAAACTTCATTTGTTTAAACAATTGTAGGAAATTGAAATTATTTTGACTAAAAGTTTGATTTTTTCTTCAAGGCATTTTGGTTTCAAGAAGAATAGTGAGAGTTTTGAGCCTTGTATTAAACTACAGGGTAAGCGTACTTGTTTGGTAACTAAAAGTAATTTTTCGGGGGATCTATTTTAGTTTGTGCTTCAGTTATAACGTTTGTTAATTGGTGTAAAAACTCGCGTTTCTTAAGTCCAGGCTCAATAGGTGGTAAAAATTTTAGGGTAATCGTGCCGGGGTAGCGGAAGAATTTGCGCCGCTGCCACAAACGACCTGAGTTTAAAGCTACCGGTATTACAGGTATTCCTAAGTCGGTGTATAATGCGGTTATCCCTGGATGTAATATCCCAATTTGACCGGGTGGAACACGTGTGCCCTCGGGAAAAACAATTAGCGATCTGCCCGAACTAATAAATGCACGAGCTTTCCGACGCATGTTCCGCAAAGAAGAAACGCCTCTACCTCGATCAATAGCAATAGTTCCATATTTTCGAAGATACCATCCGTAGAAAGGGATTATTTGCAATTCATACTTTAGGACTGCAACGGCCCCTGGTAGAATAATTGGAAGAACTATTGTATCCCAAGCAGACTGATGCTTAAAAGCAAAGAGAACCGGTTCATCTGGAATATTCTTCCAACCCTCAACCTCGTGTTTTATTCCGCAAACTAACCTTAACATACCAAGAACCCCTAAACTCCAAACTCGACTTGCCCAGATCATATAAGCATATGGAAAAAACATCAGAGGCAAAAAAAGAAATGCTAGAATGGAAGTCCATATCCAGAAGAAAAGTTGAAAAAGAGTGGAGCCAAGAAAAATCATCGAGCTAACTGCCTATAGTCGGCCAAAGTCCAGCGAGGTAAGTAATCAAAAGTTTATTATACTCGGATGCGACTATTTTTAATAACCGTGTTTTTTTCCACCAGTGAGGGCCACGAAAATCTTCAGTAACAACGGCGTGAGGTATAATATAAGAATTAGGCATAACACGACTGAATTCCACCATGCTTCGGGGCATATGATAGTTAGATGTAACTAAACGCATCGACGTGAAGCCTTTGTTTTTCATCCAATCATGAGTTTCTTTGGCATTTCCCGCAGTATTGTCCGCCTTGTATCCAACCGAAATACAACAAGTTAAATCTTGCAAATTACGTTGTGTTAACTGCACAAGAGTTTGAAGATCCACACCTTTTGCCACACCAGATATAAATAAATGATCGGCAAGCTCATATTCGTCGAGTAATTTGAGGCCTTCGTTTAATCGACCAGAACCCCCAGTAAGCACAATAATTGCGTTAGTCTTTGAGAGGTTCATCTGAGGTAAAAATGGTATGCGGTTCACAAATTCAAAGAAACCAATTGCCCACGTTACAAAAAGTAATGAAAGAATTATAAACATACTACGTAGTTTTGAACGGAAGAGCGATGGGCTTTGCGTCATGTCATGCGCCTTAGTATTATCTTTGCCGTTAAGTTTGCAGTAACGGTGCTAATGAATATGGCAGTCAAACCTATTCCGCCTACACCCAACCACTGAAATGCAGTAAGGTGAACAGGCGGAATTAAGCCTATTCCAACGCCTTCCATTATACTACCAAGAAACAAAAGTGTGGCGCTGGAAGTTATTAAACCACAAAGTCCGCCTTTTATTGCTAATTTAAATGTATTTATTGAGAACTGATTCCTAATAAATTCTTCACGAGCGCCAATAAAATGCGTTAACTCGATAATTTCTGAATGAATAGTTAATCCTGTCCGCGTTGAGAACACAACGGTAGTGATTGCAGAAATTATGACCAATACCATTATTGTCAAAGCTACAATACGAATAGCTTGAGTGAATTCTAACAAGCGATCTACCCAAAGCGCATGATCATTTAGTCTCACACCTTTAACAGTTGCTTTTAGTGATGCAGAAAGTGCATCCGTATTGATGACCATATTTTTTTTTAGACGCGCATCGATTAAAACAGGAATAGGAATGCCCAGTTCGGTAGAAAGTGATTTTTCGCCAAGCCAGGGTTGTAACATTTTATTAATTTCATCAAGTGTTACAACGGAGGCAGATTCGATGGCAGGAATCTTAGAGAGAAGCGCAAGAAGTTTCTGGGTTTTATTTTTAAGTATTTGAGTATCATCATTTTCCGAAGGTATAATCTGTATTGTAATTGCGCCAGTCAAAACCCCTTCCCAATTTTTGCTGATATTTGATAGTATCATTGATGCTGCAAAAGCAAGTGTGGCGAGCCATACCATGAAGCCAATAATCCATGGTAGAAATCGGTTTGATGGATCGCTGGATAATGGTAAGATAGGTTTAACAAAACTTTTCACCTGATTGCTCCATTTGTTACGGAACCCTCAGGGAAATTGAGATGTCCGCTTTCCAAATGTAACCTCGGTAAATCAAAGCGTGAAATTAAGGTTTCGTCATGCGTAGCAACAATAATAGTTGTTCCAATTTTATTTAATTCTTTTAAAAGAAACATAAATTTCAATGCTATTTGGTCATCAACATTTCCAGTAGGTTCATCCGCTAAAAGCAAGGATGGTCGTGCAATGACCGCTCTGGCGATGGCAACACGCTGTTTTTGGCCCCCGGATAGTGTCTCAGGATAATCATGTAAATGTTTTCCCAAACCTACCCAATCTAGCAGTTCGGGCACATGTTCTTTCACCTGAACTTCGGAGGCGCCAGCAATACGAAGCGGCAGAGCAACATTATCTAAAGTTGTTAGGCTCGGAATTAAACGAAAGTTTTGGAATACCACGCCGATCCGCTGACGAATCCCCGGTAATTCACTACGGTTGATTTTTGTAACGTCCTTTCCAAATAGCCTTATCTTTCCTCTGCTTGGTAGATGTGCAAGGTAGAGGAGCTTTAAAAGTGTTGATTTCCCCGCTCCACTAGATCCTGTGATGAAGGTAAAAGATCCCTTTTCAAGTGTGAACGATATATCGAGTAAAATTTCCTGGCTTATACCATAACGCATGCCAACATTCTCAAAGCACACAATTTTATTCTTCTCTTTCAATGATTTTCCCCGTCACTCCATGTTTTTAAAGTCTGCATTGCATTTACAAACCAGTCTAGAGGTCAACCTCTTTATCGCGTGTCTTCTTGCCCTAAACAAAGATTACTTTTATACATCAATAAATAATGCGCTTTAAGATTGTTTCTAGAGGTATTTGACGCAGCACCCCATGATACTAAAATGTCCCAAATGTCAAATAAGATATCGCATCGATAAGGATGAATTTGGTTTAGATGTACGTACTGTTCGGTGCAGCAAATGTTCTCACGTTTGGGATCAAGCGCCTATAAGCTCGGTAGAAGTAGAAACTAATGCTGCTAGCTCAACTGTTGCAAAAAAGAATAGTCCTCCAAACAGACTATCTTCTTCACCAAAGATCCAAACCAATTTGCAGCGCGTTGATAGAGAGGTTCAACCCGCAAAACACAAAAGAAATATCGCGGACGGCAGCAAAAAGGGCGGCACTACGTCGCTCGTAGTCTGGTTGATAATTGTCACAATATTGCTGATATCAGCATTTTTTACTTATTTGAAACGGGAAGAATTAATGGATCAATTTCCGTTTACCGAACAATTATTCGATTTAGTTGGGGTTGAGACATTGCCACCAAGTAGGTTCTTTAAAATAACTGTTCGAGAGAAAAACCTAAGCAACACACCTTTTCCAACAATTGATATTGATATTGAAAATATCTCCAACCGTCCTCGCGTCATACCGGTTTTAAAAATAGTAATAAGAGATCGATTTAGAAATGTGGTTGATAGCTGGAACCTTCCACTTGAAGCAGTTAAAATTATGCCAGCGGAGAAAAAGCCAATAACAATTGAAATCAAAAAAGGTCCACCGCTGGGTGCGCAAATACAGATTTATCCCCATCGCCGGAATAAAACAAATGAACAAAGATGAGGTCGATTTACTTTTTGATGCGCAGACAATTTCAAAGAGAATTTCTTCCCTTGGATGTGCAATTGCTAAAAACGAACCATCAGATCTATTTGTTGTAGTTATCTTAAAGGGAAGTTTTGTTTTTGCCGCAGATTTAATTCGTGCGATTGAAGATGCTGGTACTTCAACCAAAGTAGATTTTATCACTCTTTCTAGTTATGGTTCTGGTTATGAAAGTAGTGGAACAGTCAAACTAGTTCATGATTTGTCGGAGAGCGTGAAGGGTAGGACGGTGCTTATCGTGGATGATATTCTTGAGTCAGGTAGGACTATAGCATTTGCACGCGATACAATGCGAAAACGTCAAGCAAAAACAGTTAAAACATGTTTACTGCTCGACAAACCGAAAAAACGTATTGTTGACATCGAAGCAGATTATCTTGGTTTCAAGATTGAGGATCAATTTGTGGTAGGATATGGGATTGATTTAGCGAATCGCTATCGTGGGTTGCCATTTTTAGGTGTAGTGCCTTCTGGCCTTGATCAAACCAGCATTGAAAAAATTTAAACTTTTTTATCTATAAATTTTCCAAAATTTTCGTATTCTTTGAGTTTTACATCTTTTTAGAGGTAAATTCATTTAACCATATTACACCCATAACATTGGGTTGATGCTGGTTAAGGCAAACGAAAGACACTGATATCAAATCCATCATCGGAAGACCTAAAGCAGATTTAGTCAATTAAAAGTTCAAAGCCATGAAGGGATGCGGTCTAACGATAAGATATGGGAGTAAGTCGGTCTTGGACGAATTATCGAAAATTCTTGATCTTTGACTAAAACTTCGGGCGTTGGCAGGCGCGTATTGTACGATGATCCCATGACTGCTCCGTAAGCGCCAGCGGAACAAAGAGCAATCAAATCATGGGAAGTTAAATTTGGCAGGTGAACCTCTCTGACTAAAATATCTCCTGTTTCACAAACCGGGCCAACTATTTGTGCTGGTCTTGCAACACCTTGTGAGACTTCTTTCTCGCATAAAATACAATGTTCTGCATCATAAAGTGTTGGACGGATAAAGTCATTCATTGCCGCGTCAACTATCACAAATCTGTGCACTGCTGTTTCTTTGATAAAAATTACCTTTGAAACGAGTATTCCAGCATTAGCAACTAAAAACCTTCCGGGTTCAACGGTAATCTCAACATCTAGTCCACCAATAGTTTCATTGATAACTTTTGCATAAGACATAGGGGTGGGGGGCGTTTCATCTATATAATTCACACCTAATCCTCCACCCAAATCGACATGAGTAACAGAGTGACCACTGGTACGCAGAACTTGCACTAGTTTTGACAGTCTCTCGAAGGCATATCTAAACGGTTTCAGAGAAGTAAGTTGGGAGCCAATATGTATTGCGAGCCCAACGGTTTTAAGGCCAGACATTTTTGTCGCGCGACCGTAAAGCTCGGGCGTGTCCTCAATGTCTATACCAAATTTGTCGGTCTTACGTCCTGTGGATATCTTTTCATGGGTTTCTGCATCCACGTCCGGATTAACACGCAAAGCAACGGGAGCAACCGACCCCATTTTTGAGGCAATATTTGAAATAAGCTCAAGCTCTGGCAAGGACTCTACGTTGAATTGCCCTATCCTTTCGGTTAATGCAAAATGAATTTCTTCGGCTGTTTTTCCTACCCCAGAAAATACAATTTGATGAGCGGGTATGCCCGCAGCTAAGGCCCGGAGAAGCTCTCCCTTGCTAACAACATCAGCGCCGCTGCCACGAGCTGCGAGAGTTTTTATAACAGCTTGATTGGAATTTGCTTTTACTGCATAGCAAATATTGGCATTTAACGGATGCAACGCAGTATTTAAACTATCATATTGTTTTTCTAATGCTGAACTTGAATAACAAAAAAACGGTGTTCCTACACGATCAGCAATTTGAGCAATTCCTACCTCCTCAGCAAAAAGGTGACCATTTCGATAATTAAAGTACTTCATTTTGGATATTTCCGGGAATAAGTATCTATCTGATCATTTGGAACTTGGGGGTCTCCTTTTTTTCCACATGATCCGGTTAGAGTTATAAGTGCGAAGTATAATAGCGAAATTATCACCTTTTTCATTTAATGATTCTTTCCTTAGCTAAACTGATCTGTACTCGTACATTTTCTGGTGATGTCCCCCCATAACTAGTTCGGCTTGAAACGGAATTTGATACGCTCAGCACATCAAAGATACCTTTGGTTATACCATTTTCTAATTTTTTCAATTCTGTGAGGTTTAAATCAGCTAGGTTGCAGCCTCTTTTTTCTGCTAATCGAACAATTTCTCCAGTAATGTGGTGTGCTTTTCTGAATGGCATTTTTAGTTCTCTTACCAGCCAATCAGCAAGGTCTGTCGCTGTGCTAAAGCCAGAGCCTGCAGCAACCTGCATAGTGTTTCTGTTAAAACGTAAATCTTTAATCATGCCAGTCATAGCGTTCAAACATAATGACAATGAGTCCCATGAGTCGAAAGTTGGTTCTTTGTCTTCTTGCATATCCTTGGAATATGCAAGTGGTAGGCCTTTTAAGACTGTCAGTAAAGAAATTAGATCGCCGTTAATGCGTCCAGTCTTCGATCGAATTAGTTCAGCTGCATCAGGGTTTCGCTTCTGCGGCATTATTGAGCTTCCTGTGGTGAAAGAGTCGCTCAGGCAAGCAAAAGAAAATTGTGCTGAACACCATAATACTATTTCTTCTGCTAATCGTGACAGATGCATTGCACAAATGGAAGATGCTGACATAAATTCCAATGCAAAATCCCTTGCAGAAACGGAATCCAAAGAATTCGCTGTTGGTTTTTCGAAGCCGAGTGCTCTCGCGGTCTCATATCTATCAATTGGAAATGATGTTCCGGCGAGTGCAGCAGCGCCAAGTGGACATTCATTTAGGCGTTTTCGTGCGTCAGAGAAACGCCCCTTATCTCTTCCAAACATCTCAACGTAAGCATGCAAATGATGCCCTAGCGTTATCGGTTGCGCTGCTTGCAAATGGGTGAAACCAGGCATGATCCAATCATAATGCAAATCAGCTTGCTCCAGTAACACAGCTTGTAAATCGGTTAGGTATGTATCTGCACGATCTGTTGCATCACGTATCCACAATCGAAAATCTGTAGCAACCTGATCATTTCGTGATCTTGCTGTATGCAAACAACCTGCATTGTCTCCTATTAATTCATGCAGACGGCTTTCGATATTAAGGTGAATATCCTCCATTGAACTTCGAAAATTAAACACACCAGTTTCTATTTCGATAAGTATTCTTTCCAGTCCGGCAATTATTTTATTTCCGGTCTTGGTGTCCAAAATTTTACTTTTTACAAGCATCATACAGTGCGATTTGGATGCTTCTATATCCTGAAGGTATAACCGCTGATCGAAATTGATTGAAGAATTTATTGCCTCCATGATTTTGTCAGGTCCAGATTGAAATCGGCCACCCCACATGCTATTTGAGGCGGTATCTAGTTTGTCTTGATTTTTCTTTTGGTTGTCGGTCATAAGCTTATCTCTTAGCAGGAATACTTAAAGTGTCTCGATTTACATTAAAGGTATTAGTTTTTCTATCACTATTACTAGCTCTTTGCTTTTTTTTCATCGTGAAATCCAATAAAAATGACCAGTATCCACCTCTTTCAGGTTGGATGGAGAAATTTGTTGCAGTGGACGTGCGTTCGAAGCCCGCAGAATTTTCTTTGCAAGGACGTAATGGTTCCAATAAGGTGTTCTCTGAGTGGAGAGGTAAAATCACTCTTGTAAATTTTTGGGCAACTTGGTGTTCTCCATGCGTTCGTGAATTGCCATCGTTGATGCGTCTTTCTCAAAAACTGGATAATAAAAACTTTGCTGTAGTTGCTTTATCACAGGATTCTTCAGGTTGGAGAAAGATTATCCCTTTCATTCAAAAAAACAACTTACATTCACTGCCTGTGTACCTGGCACTAAATGGCTCATTTTTGTCCTCGTTTAATGTTAGAGCGTTGCCCACTTCAATTCTTTTTGATCGTGAGGGGCATGAAATTGGACGCCTCACTGGGCATGCAGAATGGGATAGTGCAGAGGCATTAGAACTAATACAACATTACTCCAAGGAATAAATTTAACGAGTTGGAACTGGTTCTTCGCCTGAATAATCATAAAATCCTCTACCAGTCTTTCTGCCTAGCCAACCAGCTTCGACATATTTAGCAAGAAGTGGACAGGGCCGATATTTACTATCCCCTAGTCCATCATATAGCACTTGCATTATTGAATAACACGTATCCAGCCCTATAAAATCAGCTAATTCTAAGGGCCCCATCGGGTGATTGGCTCCGAGTTTCATGGCAGTGTCAAGATCAACTACAGATCCTACCCCCTCATGTAGGGTGTAGACTGCCTCATTAATCATCGGCAATAGTATTCTGTTTACAATAAACGCAGGAAAATCCTCCGAATTAACTGTAGATTTCCCGAGCGCAGTTGCAAAAATACCTATTTGCGTGTAAGTTTCCGAACTTGTCGCGATTCCCCGAATCAATTCTACTAGCTTCATTACTGGTACTGGGTTCATAAAATGGAGACCCATAAATTTTTCTGGGCGATCGGTGGAAGCTGCTAATCTTGTTATTGATATAGATGAGGTGTTTGTTGCCAAAAATGTTTCCGTGTTGAGGTAGGGTATGAGATTTCTAAAAATTGTCTTCTTGATTTCTTCTTCTTCGGTTGCCGCTTCAATTACAAGGTCGCATTCGCCAATATTGTTATAATCCGTTGTAGGGGTAATATTTTTGATCGTTTTTTCCATTTTCTCAACCGTGCATTGCTTCTTTTCGATCAGACGGTTGAGCCTCTTCTCAATTGCGTTAATTGACCTTTTAAGAATATCGTCACTTATATCGACAAGTGTTACTTGAAAACCTCCTTGCCCTGAAATCTGAGCAATACCGCTGCCCATTTGTCCAGCACCAATTACCCCTACATTTCTGATTACTAGGGGTTCTACTGCTTTATCCCTGTTTTGTTTGGCTGGGTTTTTTTCTGTATCCATCATTGGATTTAGCACTTTTACTTTTTAGCAATAGGGTCTTATAGCGTGACACATATTTTTGCTTTTCTCAACGTGGTTTGATTGCCTGTTTGTCTAGTTCTTCTGCAAGGTGGGGCATTAACTCGAACAGATCTCCAACAAGACCGTAGTCAGCTATTTGGAAAATTGGTGCTTCTTCATCTTTATTGATAGCTGCTATTACTTTGCTATCTTTCATCCCGGCAAGGTGCTGTATGGCCCCAGAAATACCAACTGCAAGATAAAGCTCAGGAGCAATGACTTTACCAGTCTGTCCCACTTGATAATCATTAGGCACGTAGCCGGCGTCCACGGCTGCACGCGATGCGCCGACAGCGGCGCCAAGACGATCCGCTACTGCTTCCACCAGAGGAAAATTATCACCTGATTGCATTCCACGCCCTCCAGAGACAACTACACGGGCCGATGTAAGCTCTGGTCTCTCTGATTTTGTTAATTCCTGACCAATAAAATTTGATATGCCAGGGTCATCGACTGCGTTTAATTCTTCAATATTCGCATTTCCACCGTCTGATTGAGCTTTTTCAAATGCAGTGGTTCGAACAGTGACGACCATTCTCTCATCATCAGTCTGCACAGTAGCAAGCGCATTACCAGCATAGATTGGTCTTACATAAGTTTTTGGGTCCTTTACATCTATTATGTCCGAGACCTGAATTTGATCAAGTAATGCAGCTACTCTTGGTGCTATATTTCGGCCCATAGTGGTATGCGGTGCCACTATATGCGTGTAATTTCCGGAAAGACTAACTACGAGCGCAGCCACAGGCTCCGCCAGCCATGATTTATATGATGGGGAATCGGCGTATTTTACTGTCGCAACTCCCTTAAAATTTGATGCATTTTCTGCAACTTCCTTGCATTCATTTCCAACGCAAAGCAGATCCACTTCTCCGCCAGATATTACTTGTGCTGCAGTGATCGTGTTGAGTGTGCTATCTTTAATTTGATTATTGTCGTGCTCAGCAATAACAAGTACCGCCATTATATTACTCCTGCTTCATTTTTCAATTTTTCGACTAATTCTGTTACATCTGCAACTTTATGCCCTCCTTCACGAGGCGGTGGTTCATCAACTCGCAATGTTCGAATGCGCGGAGTTACGTCAACACCAAGATCAATCGGAGTGTATTCTGTTATAGGTTTCTTTTTAGCCTTCATTATATTCGGAAGCGATGCATACCGTGGCTCATTTAAGCGAAGGTCAGTCGTTACAACCGCCGGTAGTTTTAAAGCTACTGTCTCTAGTCCACCGTCAATTTCTCTCGTTACCTTTAGTTCCTGGTCCATAAATTCCAGTTTTGAGGCGAAGGTGCCTTGTGGCCAACCCAAAAGTGCTGCCAGCATTTGACCAGTTTGGCTGCAATCATCATCAATAGCTTGTTTACCTAAAACTACCAAATCAGGTGATTCCTTTTCTACTAATCCTTTGAGCAACTTAGCCACAGCAAGAGGTTGCAGTTCTTCATTACTTACTAAATGGATACCCCTATCAGCACCCATTGCCATTGCTGTGCGAATAGTCTCGGTACATTTACTTTCGCCCATAGAAACTGCTATCACTTCGGTTGCTTTTCCTGACTCAGAAAGTCTGACTGCTTCTTCCACCGCAATTTCATCAAAAGGGTTCATTGACATTTTTACATTTGTAAGTTCGACACCGGAATTATCACCCTTAACGCGAACCTTTACATTATAATCGACGACACGTTTAACTGCGACCAATATTTTCATGATACCTCTGTATTACTAGGAAATAACCTAACTACCTACTCTCCAGATTATGTTAAAATTGTTTGTACACAAACAAAAATACCTTATCTACTCAGATGTCAAGTTGGTTCTTGCTTGCAAAAAGACAACCGTTGGATTTATTGGCTAACTAGAAAGACAATACCAAGCAGTATAATCGTCGCAAACTGAAAAAATACGCGCAACTGCATTAGTTTATTAGACCATTTACTATTCATTCTTCCCTGATGTATCATACCAACAACACCTATAATCAGCATTACAAGAGTTGCTAGCATAGCTATGACGAGCAGGATAGAAAAAATCATGTGGCTAATATAACCTAAATTTTATTATTTTGGATAGAGTTAACTTTTTTCTAATTAGGAATTGCGGTAGGAATGTTACATGAGTTTTCTTGACCGCGTCCTTGAGTGTAATAATGCAGCTAGCATAGATGGCGTTTTACCTTTTCTCTGCGAAGAAATTCGTGTTGGGTGGGTGGAAGCAAAGTTTGCAGCAGCACTAGCTAGTTTTCCGGAAGTCTTTTCCTTCGGACCCGATGGAATATCGATTATAGAGGATTTAATTGGTTACAATGAACGAACACTTGCCATGGATAAAGTTGTACGTTCATTAAAATCAGAAGGTTGGTTCGGTGATTGGAGAGATGAGAGGTATCCAGTAGGAACTAGCTTTTATGAAAAATCATTTTTTGAAATTGAGCGTTCAGCTGTACCGAGGTTTGGGATTAGGGCATATGGCGTTCATGTAAACGGGTTTGTGCGATCTGTTGAGGGAATACATTTATGGATTGGAAGGCGGTCAGCAGATAAAGCTAATTATCCTGAACTTCTCGATAATATGGTTGCGGGTGGACAACCGGTTGGAATTAGTCTCATCGAAAACGTAATTAAGGAAGCGAGCGAGGAAGCTTCAATTCCGAGACCAATCGCGGAAAAGGCAATTCCTGTTGGAGCAATCAGCTATTTCCATCAGTCTGCCGATGGTATTAAGCCTGATATTATGTTCAATTTTGACATGGAGGTTCCAAAAGGATTTGTTCCAAAACCCCGCGACGGTGAAATGTCATCCTTTGAACTTATTCCTGTAGAGATGGTTATGCAAATTTGCTCAGAGACTCAAGAATTTAAATTTAATTGTGCGCTCGTTAATATCGACTTTTTTATAAGACACGGTTTACTCTCTCCCATGCATCCGGATTATTTAAAACTAGTGAGAGGGATGCATAGTTGAGACTTTTATTGACCAAGAAACGTTTGGCCGAAGGTGTTGAATTGCTGTGTTCAAAAGACAAACGTCTGCGTTCAGTCGTAGATCGACTGGGATCGCCTCCGCAATGGTATAGAAGACCAGGATTTCGAACACTATTATACCTCATTTTGGAACAACAAGTTTCTCTTGCATCAGCTAGGGCTATTTGGAATAAGCTGGTAGCCCTAAAACAATCAGAACCGACACCGTCTAAGTTCTTGGAAATAACAGATGAAGAGCTTCGTAGTGTGGGTTTTTCTCGTCAGAAAATACGCTACGGTAGATTGCTTTCCGAAGCGATAATTTTGCGCAGAATTAAATTAGATCAACTGCAGAGGTTCGATGATGTCAATGTACATGCCAAACTTACTGCTATCACAGGGATCGGGCGCTGGACGGCCGACGTATATATGATGGAGGCAATGCGGAGGGCTGATATTTGGCCAGTGGGAGATCTTGCACTGGCCACTAGCGTAACTGAGGTGCTTGGCTTGCAGGGTCGACCAAACGTGGCAGATTTGGAAATTATTGGAACAAGATTTAAACCTTGGCGTTCTGTGGCCGCCCGCATTTTTTGGCATCATTATCTTTCGGATCCTAAGCGCAAAGGGAGTTCTAAACCGACATGAATGAAGAATTACCAAAACTTTCCGGACCTATTTTTGGACCGCGCTCAACAAACCATGCTAAATCAATTGTTCTTTTACTTCATGGTTACGGATCAAATGGTGATGATTTAATTGGGCTTGCCCCGGTTTTTTCAGAGCAATTGTCAGAAACAATATTTTTATCACCAAATGCTCCTTTCAAATGTGAGGCAAATCCTTCGGGTGGATTTCAATGGTTCGACGTTTGGGAAACGGATCATGACAAACGCATTTACGCACTTCGTTTCGCAGAGGAAATCATAAACAATTTTATTGACTTTCAACTGGAAAAGCTCGGTTTGGATGACTCAAAATTAGTTTTTTTGGGGTTTTCACAAGGGACTATGTTATCTATGCAAACGGCTCTGCGCAGAAAAAAAAAGTGCGCAGGTATTTTGGGATATTCAGGTCGTTTGGAGTTCCCAGACAGGCTTCCTGATGAAATACAGTCGCGTCCGTTGGTTACACTAATCCACGGGGAGGATGATCCTCTGCTGGCTATTGATTTAATGAATGAAGCGGAAACCGTCCTTCTTAAAAATGGTGTAAGTGTCAATTCCTTTAGAAGACCGGGTCTTGGACATGGAATTGATATGGAGGGGATTAAGATCGGTATGGAATTTTTGTCAAAGAGATTAAATAACTAAAGCTTATGATGTGTTGTGATGCAGCTTTTGTAAGTCAGATCAATTAAACTAATATCTACAATGAATTTTATTACCTTTCATATTTTAGATTTCAGCATTACCCAATAAAACTTTATTCTGTGTATCAGTTTTTTTGGGAATGTTAACTTTTGTGGTTAAAAGAATGATCAAAAGAAAACAGATTAAAATTTAATATTTACGACGAAGAGTAGGGATACATTAATGATAAAAACCAAAGGTGTTTGTCATTTTACTATTGCGGTAACAGATAGTCGCCGAAGCACACAGTTTTATACAGACATACTTGGCTTTCGATTATTAAACGCTAATCACGAACGTGGTATGGTTTTTTTAGATACCGGAGGAGATTGTGTTGTTCTCATGAAAACGGAGACCACAATTTCTCCTATTCGGCAACGAGATGCCCACCATGCATTTCATATTGACTCTGGTGATTTTGATTCGGCGCTTAAATTTCTTAATGATATGCAGGTAGAAATACTTTTAGTTGAGGAACGTAAAAATAAAGCTGTTGTAACAGGAAGAAGTATTTATTTTCCGGATCCCGACGGAAATGTGCTAGAGCTTGTGGATATGTACTCATATTCAGGGTCTATTGAGTAGAAAGCCAATGTCAAAATTGAACTTTCTTCTTTCCTTTCAATATTACGCCTTGCTCTGTTTAGTATATGGGGCATCACCTTCAACAACTGTTCGATGCATTCGACGAATATCCGGTAAACCATATCCACCTACTGCTCGATGACAAAGACAACGATTATCCCAAATTATTAGGTCATTGTTTTGATATTGGTGCCGGTAGTGAAAAGAACCTTTTTTGTCTAAAATAAATGCAAAAAGCTGTTCCAAAATATAGTCGGCTTCGTTATCTTCCAATCCGTCTATACCAATAGTGAACCTTGGTGAACAGTAAAGTGCACTTCGTCCTGTTTCAGGATGTTTTAATACCAGAGGTTGGAGTACAGCGGGTAATTCTCTAGATTGTTGCTCATAAAATTTTTTGGCGTCCGGACGACCAGGAGAGATTGTAACTCGTTTGTTTCGCAACTTACTGACGTGGTGAACGCCTAATTTTGCATCGATAGTTTTTTTGAGATCATTTGGAAGTGCATCATAAACTGCGTACATATTACAAAACTCGGTATCCCCTCCGAGTTTAGGATTGCGTACTGACTGTAAAATTGTGATTTTAGATGGAATTTTGATATGTGATGAGTCAGAATGCCAGAAATCTCCACCGTCAACCACACCCACCGCGGTACCGTCGGCACAAATCTCATTTGACAATATCATTACGTATTCGGTTTCTTTGGTGGTGTATTTGACGTTGGCAGGAATTTCCAAACTACCAAAAAGGGATGAGAATTTTACTTGCGCGTGGGGATGCAGGGTCTGATCACGAATGACTAAAACCTGATAAATCAGAAGCGCTTCTTTGATTCTTTTTTCGTTGCTTTTGCTCAGGTGCTCACATAAATCAATGCCAGTGATCTCTGCACCGAAAATATCAGATAAAGGATTGATTTGCATTTTTATCTATACACGTAATGATGTTTTTTCGTTTTTTTAACAATTGAACAAGAAACAAAATAAATTTCAAAAAGGGAACTTTAAATTTCAGTTTCTCTTGCATTTCCTAGAAATTACAAAAAAATTAAGTCAACTAAACTTTTAAGCCTTTGTGAGTAATTCAATTAAATTCTAGTACTCAACCAAATCGCAACTCGAGAGCTAGCTTTTACGGCGGCAGTCAAAAGTGTGTATCCCGGAGCATCTGCTGATCCTTCCTCCCGAGCTAAATCACGATGAGCAAGTTCGTCCTGTCTAAAATCTTCGATCATGTCTCGTAACTCTCTTTCTTCGTCTCCCAGTTTCGACGCTTGTTCGGAGTAATGTTCATCTATAACTTCTTCAACAGCCTCGGTGCATGCCATTGCTGCCTTTGGCCCAATCAACGCAGTGCCTGCTCCTAATGCAAATCCAGCAATGTGCCAGAGAGGGGATAAGACTGTTGGGCGAATGCGCCTCTCGTTAATAAGTTTCTCAAATCCCTTGCGATGACGCTTTTCTTCTTCTGCCATTTCACGAATTGAACTTTCATATTCTGTTCCTCTGAGCACTGCTAACTGGCCTTCGTAAATACGAACTGCACCGTATTCTCCGGCATGATCTACCCGTATCATTCTCTCAACAACAGTACCTTTTGTTTGATCACCTGGCAAAGATCGTGACACCGTTTTACTTTGGGTTGGCTTAGTCATAAATATCCTTTAGCTGAACTTTGGTAGAAATAAAAGCTATTATACCTGCACCAAGTGAAATCAGTCCATTGTAAACAGCCATCGATAGCCCGAAAAATGAGACAGTCACTTCACTACAACGCACCATTTCCGTCTCCAAAAGTCTTTTGTGGAGAGCCCCAATCGTTGTTTCTGTTGCAAGATTTGAACAAGCAGAAAAACCACTATAAATACCGTATTCAATTCCTGCATGATAAAACCCTGTTCCTGAGGAAGTCAAAAGACAAAGCCCAATCAGCCAGAGTAATCGTTTTCTTTGTTTGTCTAAAAGTTTTATAAAAAAACCTAAAAAACCAAACGCAACAACTAGGAAATGCGGGTATCTCTGAATGTTGCATAAAAAACAGGGTTCAAATCCTCCGTAGTATTGAGTAGAAAATGCAACAAAAAGTATAAATGCCGATAAGGATGCTAATGCTAAGCAAACAAATCGCCAATTGTGCAAATAATTTACTGTATACCTAAACATAAAATGCAGATAATTGCTGACTAATTATTTATTAAAACCTGGTATTCATGACTTAAATTATATATTTGATAGCAAGAAAACCGCCTAGAATTAAAATAACAAAAATTGAAAACACCAGAGTTGTTCTCTTTTCAATAAAAGCTTGTATTTTTTGACCAAACCAATAAAGAATTAAAGCTATAAAAAAGAAACGTATGCCGCGTGCTAGCAAAGAAGTGAGCGCAAAAGTAGTCATGTCTAATTGGGTAAACCCGGATGCGATCGTAATTAATTTGTATGGAATCATAGTTGTACCGCCTATAAATACAATCCATTCACCATACTCGTTATATAAATTTTGAAAGTTTGTAAATTTGTTTCCATATGAGTAGAGTTCAAGTAATGGACGCCCCAATGTATCAAATGCAAAATAACCGATTGCATAGCCAGCCATGCCTCCAAAAACAGATGTTATCGTGCAAATTGCAGCTAATGTAAACCAACGAGAAGGGGCAGCTATAACCATTGGAATAAGAATCACATCTGGCGGAATTGGGAAGATTGAACTTTCAACGAACGCAATAAAAGCAAGTGCCCACACAGCATGAGGTTTAGTAGATAGGTTTATCACCCATTTATACGTTTTTTGAAGCACTTAAACTCCTTTTTAGAAGAAAATTCACATTCAATTGCGAAACTATCGATGCCACTGAATTGCCTGTGTTGTATTTGCCTTTTATTTTAATAACATCTGCGATTCATATGAACTAATTGACCGATCACTTGGCGTCTGTATTATTGCGAGTCTATCCAAGTCTGAAAGCCCCTGTGGCGGAATTGGTAGACGCGGCAGACTCAAAATCTGTTATTGGAAACGATGTGGGAGTTCGAGTCTCCCCGGGGGCACCAAAGTTTCTTTGCATATAAAAAATGTAAAAAGTGATACTTTAATTTGCTGTTGAGATTTTTCTTTTCTTGATGGTAGTTTCTAAATCCAAAAATATTTTAAATAGTAAGTCAACTTTTTTATAAGCGTCCCACCCCCTTAGGTCGTTGTAAGAAAATTATTACTCAAGGCTGTTTATTTCTTAGTCTATTGCAAATAGCTGATTTCAGTGCAGTAAATAAAAATCTATTTTGGTTTTTTGTATAAAAATTGGGTTCTTTGAAGGTAAAATATATGGCAGTATCTTTGTATGCTAGCTACTAGAAAGCAATATCAGGTGGAGTTTGGAGCGGGGAAATTAGAGGAACTTAAAATTCTTCAGATTATTGGCTCATCTGGAAGTGGTGGTGCAGAAAAATTTTATTTAAAGTTCATAGAGTCTATTCGGTCAGTGTGCAAGATTGTCCCATTGGTCAGATCAGGCTCTTGGGTAGCTTCACAATTAGATGCAGCACGAATTCCCTACAACACAGCCAGTTTTGGTGGTTATTTTGATTGCAAAACTCGTATCAAAATATCTCAGATTATCGAGGAGGAACAGCCGCATATCGCTCAAACTTGGATGAGCAGAGCAAGCAGACATATGCCTAAAGATTCCAACGTTAAATGGATTGGCCGGCTTGGAGGGTATTATGATTTAAAGTATTACAAGGGGGCAGATATGCTGGTAGGCAATACTAAAGATATTTGCGCTTACTTGGTCCGCAATGGCTGGCCAGAAGAACAGGTGAGTTACCTTCCAAACTTTGCTATTAAGTCCCCAGAAATTTTTAAAGCGGATAGAGTCAAAAATCGTCAAAAAATGGGCATTCCAGAAGATGCAATCCTTCTTTTTTCAGCCGGTCGCTTTCACAAAAATAAGGGATATGATTTGGCCGTCAAGGCAATTGCAAAACTCCCTCAAGAATTTCATCTTTTAGTGGCTGGGGAGGGCCCGGAAAAAAAATCATTATTGTCTGACATAAAGAGGTTATCTCTGCAATCACGTGTTCACATTTATGGTTGGGCTGACGACATTACCCCGTATGTTCAAGTTGCAGATATTTGGCTTGTTCCTTCTCGAATTGAACCGCTGGGAAACGTTATACTGGAAAGTTGGGCCTCCGGAATTCCGATAGTGGCAAGTGACGCTGTCGGTCCTAGGTTTCTCATTGAAAATGGTAGCACAGGTTTATTATTTAGGAATGGTGACTGCGTTGATCTTGCAACTGAAGTAAAAAAGTTATCGACAGATCCTGTTTTAATGAACATGCTGATACAGAACGGTAAAAAAAGATTTTCTGAGGATTTCAGTAGAGAACGAGTTCTTGAGAAGTGGGTAAAATTTTATAAAAATCTTTTGTAGGAGTATTTTCAATTGTGAGGTATTTTATAAAGACTTTTAAGTTTGCTGTAAAACCGCAAGTCCTGCTTTTGCTACTTCAAGGTCTTGTATACCAGTTCCAGAACCCACTCCAATCCCTCCCACAACATGACCCTGAACAATTATAGGTAGTCCGCCGGGCAGGTTAATCCGTTTACCCCTTGTCCCTAGGGCAAGCTTAATATCGATGCCAGATTCTAAATCACCTGTTGGAATGCCATAGCATGCTGCGGTTTGGGCTTTCCTCAATGATGTTTCAAACGACATAGAAAAAGCTCCATCCATTCGTGCAAAAACAATTAAATGGCCCCCACTGTCGACAACAGATATACATTGCGCCACGGCAATTTCAGATGATTTGGTGATTGCTGCTTTGAGTATCTTCAACGCGCCATCGAAACTTAGATTTAGTGAGCTGAATGTGTTTGCCATATTAATCACCCTGATTAATTTTATGCAGCGCGACAATGTAGGTATTAATAATTTTATAGTTAATGCACAAACTTATTCGACCCCATTATTTCGGCCGAGCATCCGAGTTGTGAACCAATAAAAAAATGTCAACGCTTATTTGATTATTTTTACTATACTTTCGAAAGATATTAGGATGCATTATCACCCAAAGTTTCTATAGTTATATCTATTTGAGCACGTAGCTTTTTTAACCATATTACTACCCGTTCAAAATCGTCCGAAGAATATTCCTCTTTGAACAACTCGTGGTCATTCAACAATTTGGCGATAATTTCTACAAACTGTAGTTGGTCCGTATCAAGTTTATTCATGTGTACTTTCTTTATAGTAAATTGCTGTATAAATATAAGATGCAAAACCGCATTATGGCAGGGTGCAAACTAAGCGGAAGTGCTTACAAAAGTCCAGAGGAATTCTAAACCAACGTTTAACTATAAATATACGACAGAGATAAGATATGGACATAATTATTGAATTTCTTACGGGTGGTACTCCGTTAAACTTAGTTAGTTTTTCAAGCTTGTGTATAACTTCCTTTTTCGCAAGTCTTATTGCAACATCAATTGGACTTGGTGGTGGTCTCTTAGTGTTGGCAACAATGACACTTGTATTGCCTCCGGCTGTGCTAATACCAATCCACGGATTAGTTCAAATTGGCTCAAATGGTTTCCGTGCTTGGTTACTTCGAAAAAAGATTTTATTTTCTATTGTTCCAGCTTTTATCCTTGGTTCCTTGATGGGAGCGGTGCTTGGCGGCTTTTTGCATTTTGGGATTCAAACTTGGGTTCTTCAATTAATACTTGGGGTTTTTGTTCTTTATGCAACTTGGTCTCCCGGATTTAAAAGTAGTCGCCCAGGACCACTAAGATTTTTATGCGCCGGACTATTTAGTGGGCTTGTCACGATGTTTGTTGGGGCAACGGGTCCTTTAGTTGCTCCTTTTGTAAAGGCGGCATGCGATGAAAAACAGCAGGTGGTCTCTACCCATGCAATGCTTATGACTTTTCAGCATGGTTTCAAAGTTTTGGCATTTGGTGTTTTAGGATTTAGTTTTGGATCCTACATCCCTCTGTTGGTTGGCCTTATTGGTTTTGGAATGCTTGGAACACTGGTTGGGCGTATGGTACTTAAAAAGTTACCTGAGAATATTTTCCGGACTATATTTCAGATTGTCATAACGTCACTTGCTATTCGATTATTGTACTCGGCTGCTGCATCTTTTTTTGAATTTTGATTATTTAAAAGTTTGTCAAAATTTATTTTTTCCCCCATATCGGGAAAGTTATTAACTAGAGTTTTTGATAACCAGTGATAAAATTATTTGATTTTATCTATGGATTGATGGAAGTTTATATTAGGAAATTTTCAGGGTATGTCTGATAATATTAAGACTGTCAAAATTGTTGTTGAAATATAAGCCGCGCTTTCATTTACTTCCGCGCATGAAAAGAGGGTAATAATGTCTACAGAAAAGAAGCACATCATCGCTGATTTTCCGCAAGGGGGACATAACCATGCAATATGCATATCCGACGCATTAGCGATGGCAGAGAAGTTGTGCGCAGATAATTCGGTTCGACTAACTGAATTGCGTCGAAAAGTGCTTGAACTGGTTTGGTCGAGTCACAAGCCTCTTGGAGCTTATGATATTCTTGAAATGTTGCAGGAACAACGTGGAGTTACGGCACCACCCACGGTATATCGTGCCCTTGATTTTCTTCTTGCCCATAAATTAATACATCGTATTGAGTCCTTGAACGCATATGTGGGGTGTGCGTCACCAAATCATCTGAATGGTGGACAGTTTCTGATATGTAAAAAATGCGGTACTACCGCAGAACTTGATGATTATGACTTGGCAAAAAAAATAGACGATCGTGCTGAAGGGCTAGGTTTTCAGGTTCTGCATCAAATGATAGAGGTGTCTGGTCTATGTCGAGATTGTGTTGGAGACAAATAATTCTTCTGAGTGCAGATTATGCCAATTCGTGACGAGCAATCAATTCTTTTAGGATCAGACCTTTCACTTTCCTACAACAACTCACAGGTCTTAGACTGTGTTTCGTTGGACATCAAACGAGGTCACATAACTACCCTAGTAGGACCAAATGGATCAGGTAAAACTTCTCTAATTAAAATTTTGTTAGAGATGATAAAACCCGATAGTGGATATGTTTATCGGCAATCCGGCATTCGTATCGGTTATGTACCACAGTTTGTAAAGATCGATCCTACCCTGCCTTTGACAGTGCAACGGTTTGTTTCTTTAGGTGGCAGAAATCCATTAAATGAAATCGAAAAAATATTAGCTGAAGTTGGTGCAAATTACATTAAAGACAAGCCGTTTCAAAGTCTCTCTGGTGGTGAAAGGCGCCGGGTTCTATTAGCCCGCGCACTCTTGAATAAGCCAGATTTATTGGTGTTAGATGAGCCAACAGCTGGCGTTGATGTCACTGGCCAGATAGCCCTTTATCGGTTGATCGCTGATATTAGAGATCGCCGGGGAGTTGGTGTTCTTTTAGTTTCGCACAATCTTCATCTCGTGATGGCCGCAACAGATCACGTTATATGTCTTAATTGTCATATTTGTTGTGAAGGCCGCCCTGAGAACATCAGTAGAGCACCAGAATTTCTTGAAATTTTTGGTCGTGAAGCGACTGACGCTTTGGCACTTTATGCTCATCATCATGATCATAATCATGATGACGGAGTTGGTGTTCCCCTCAGTGCGCACGAAAAAAATGCTGGATAACTTATTAATTCATGCATTGCTTGCTGGCGTAGGAATTTGTTTCCTTGCTGGACCACTAGGTTGTTTCGTGGTTTGGAGGCGTATGTCATATTTTGGCGCTACCCTTGCTCACGCAGCCTTGTTAGGGGTTGGTCTGGGGTTTGTGTTGTCCATTAACGTATATATAGCAATTATTGGAATCTGCGTTGCCGTATCCCTAATACTTGTAGCACTCGTAAAAGATCTCAGATTTGCTGATGATACTATTCTTGGTATTTTAGCGCATGGAACACTGGCAGCGGGCATCATTTCAGTCAGTATGTTTAGTAATGTTCGTTTGGACATCATGACATACTTATTTGGTGATATTCTATCAGTTTCGACTGCGGATCTCGTATGGATATATTGTGGAGGTGCAATATCTTTAATCTGTTTATTTTGCCTTTGGAGACCTCTTATATCGATTACTGCAGACGCTGATATTGCCTTTGTAGAAGGTGTATCTGTTTCTGTAGTGCGCATAATCTTTATGATTCTTATAGCCTTCGTCATAGCAGTCACTATGAAAATTGTGGGCGTATTATTAATAATTTCATTATTAATAATACCTGCGGCTGCGGCTCGCCCATTTTCTCGGACGCCGGAACAAATGGCTCTGCTCGCTATTGCCATTGGGTCAATATCGGTAGTAATGGGATTAAAGTTGAGCTGGTGGGTTGATACCCCAGCGTCACCTTCGATTGTTGTAGCAGCAACAGCATTATTTTTTCTAACTCTTATAAAAAAACAGCGATAATAATTTTTTTGTTGGAATGCACAATTGCAAATCAAGTTGTCTAGCTTAAATACCTCTACTACGGCCTTCCCCAGAATATTGTTTTTTCAGTGCTAAATATTTTTGCTTCTTCTACAATGTACCGGGGATACAAATCCCCAACTG
The DNA here is from genome assembly GCA_002709075.1 of Rhodospirillaceae bacterium. GTDB lineage: Bacteria > Pseudomonadota > Alphaproteobacteria > MPNO01 > UBA2964. The sequence goes on from PAPV01000002.1 coordinate 84,199, forward strand.
CAAAAGGATAATCAAATCCATTATTAGTTGTTAAGACCCATAAAATCGGCAGAGAACTTCTAACGTCCGAATATCAAAAACTACGGTATCGTGAAGATATTTTTCAAGAGCTGACTTCGGGTCTCCAAACTCTGGTTTGTAAGGATGATTTATATTCAAGAGCACTTGCAATAACGGTCAACGTTGACCACCATGTGATAGAAAAAAACGATGCACCGCTATTTTTGAATGGGTCAAAAAAATAAGTCGTGCCGTTGCTGTAGTCGTATCTATTTCCCTTCCGATTGTATTTGTACGATCAAAATCATTCATTCATGGGTTGCCGCAGCCGAACATCGGGCGAATTTAGATTGTAGCATTTTTCTCGGATGCCATTTTCGAGAATTTTGGATGCTAGTTAGCCCATTTGTAGCAGGCTGGAATATAGTGGGGCAAGGCGATATTTCGTCTCATAGGCTCTGGCGAGGTATTCATCAATGAAACGAGAGAAATACAGTCCCTTTTTCGGAAGAAGTTAATAGACAAAGCTGTCCAAAAAAAAGCGCAGACAATTATATTAATTTTTTCTAAATTTAGCTGATTTTGCCAAGTGTCATATTTTCTTAGTTTTGGCGTAGTTGTTTTACCTATGTGCTGCCCAAAAATACTTACTTCGAAATATTATCCTCGACAAGACAGTCAATATTTGGAAACCTTTTTTAGGAACTAGCAACCAGAGTCTCAAAAATCGGTTAGGGAGTATAATGAGAATGGATAGTAACGATCAATCGTTAAGGTCAGTTTTTCATTGCAGAGGCTGTATTTACCATTGAATGCAATGCTCTCGCATAATCTAATGCCCCTCTGTCATCCATGTACGGGGCAGAAGAGAGATATTCTTTCAGTCCAACTATAGCTGGTCGTTTACGGCTTAATAATATATTACAGAAATCTGAAACTTCGCTTTCTAAGTCTTTGTCTTCTGCTATCGTGCTAATAATACCATATGACATTGCTTGATCCGCACTTATGAATTTGGCAGTGTAGGTCATCCATAAAATAGCATTTCTACTTATTCGGTTATACAGAGCAGACATTACCATAGTGGGCATAACATTATGATTCATCTCTGGAATGTTGAATTGGGCGGAACGTGCAGCGATTGTCACGTCGCAAACTGCAGCTACGGCTGTTCCAAATCCCATGCATCTACCCTCTATAACAGCCACAACTGGTATTTTGCAGTTTTTAATTGCACTGTAGCAATAGAAAATTGAGTCATATTCATCGCGACGGATGTAGGCCTCGGGGTCAGGAGGCCCTGCGTCGGCGTTTCTTACGCGTCCGGTGCAGAAATCAGGTCCACAGCTTCTCAAAAGAACCATATCTGCTGTTTCATGCGCTTTGGATATTTGGTAAGAAAACTCTGCTGCCATAGCGTCAGAACAAGCATTATCTTCAGAGCGGTTGAAAGTTGCTTCCAAAATACGCCCGTTACCATTAAACAAAATTTGATCAGTCATAAAAATTATCCAATCTTAGTTTCTACATTGCCGTTTAGTAAAGCCTCAATATCGCGAACGCGCATAGGAAGTGTCTCAATTGATTTTCCAAGCGGTTCCAGAGCATCATTTACAGCGCTAGCGATTGCTGCCGGTGCTCCTAAATAACCAGACTCACCGGAACCTTTTTGTCCAAATTCGGTAAGAGGTGACGGGGTGAAATGTTTTATCATTCCCACGGATGGGATCTCATGAGATGAAGGTATTAAATAATCCATAAATGTACCAGCTTGTAATTGGCCACTATCATCATATTGAAATTTTTCGTAAAGCGCTGCACCTATTCCATGCGCGATCCCGCCGAATGTCATTCCACGCACAATATCGGGGTTGATGACGGTGCCGCAATCGTGCCCGATATAGTAGTCGCAAATCTCAACCTGCCCTGTGTCGGGATCAATGCTCACCAATGGAACATGCGCTTCGAACGCGTAACAGGGATACATTTGCACGGTGCCATCGTCCGCTGGCATTGCGCCACCAGTGGGAACTTCCCAGGTATGTTGTGCTTGAAGTCCTGGTTCGGTGCCAATTGGCATGTTGTGGTATTGTCGGTGGGCAATATCGACTAATTGTTCCCATGTTAAATGCCGTTCTCTATCTCCATCTACGAAAATATCACCACCATCATAAATTAAGCGGTCTTCAGGTAGTTGAAAATTATGAGCGGCAATTTTTAAAAGCTGCGCCTTAATTTTTTTTGCAGCTCCAGCCGCTGCACCCCCTAACATAATAGCCATTCTACTCCCAACAGGACTATTAGAAGGAAGTGCGGTTACGGAATCAGCGTGTATTGCACGAATCGTATCTGGATCACGCTCTAGTACTTCTCCAATTGATACGGCTAGCAGCGTTTCATGCCCTTGGCCAGAACTTGAAGTGCCCATCATCGCAGACACCCCTCCAAGCATGTCAATTTTGATTAAACAAGACTCCATCCAGGTTGTAGTGTTATTCTTGGGGTTAAAAAGTGGTTCGAAAGACGAATTTCCGCCAGAAGGTTCGAGGCATGTTGATAGGCCAATACCAGCCAGTTTTCCTTGTTTGCGGATAACATCGCGTTTAGTTACCAGTTGGTCCCAATTTGCTGATTCCATGAGTTTATCAAGCACTGTATGATAATCACCACTATCGTACTCTGAACCGGAAGGTATTCTCCATGGAAATTCGTGAGACTTTATTAAATTGCGTCGGCGAATTTCTTCGCGTCCGATCCCCATTTCTTTAGCAATTCGATCTACGACCGTTTCTATTGCAAAATTGGTTGGTGCTTGGCCAAAACCTCTCACCGCTTCTTGGCTGGTCTTATTAGTTGAAACCGAACGTGCATGATACTGTGCACTTTTAATTCTATAGGGTCCAACTATTGCGCTTACGGGCTTCCCTAATTGGAGTGGGGCTCTCCCCGGATAACAACCACAGTCATCGGTTGCAGTAATTTTTAGTGAGTGCATGATCCCGTCGTCATCATACGCTACCTCCATGTCAAAAATCCGGTCGGGCCCGTGCATTTCACCGCCTGCCATATTTTCTATTCTATCTTCAATAAACCTGACCGGACGTCTCAGCTTCCGGGTTAAGTAAGATACTATTACTGTTTGTCTTATTCCTCTTTTTAATCCGTAGGATCCGCCTACATCCACGTCAAAATGTACGTTGACGGAACTTGCTGGCAATTTCAACGCGCGTGCTATTTGTTCGGGATATTTGGGCATTTGAACAGAGGCCCAAATATCAAGCATCTCCCGTCCGTCATCCCAGCTAGCAGTCACCGCAAAGGTTTCAATTGGAATTGTTGAGCACCTTGACCATCTTGCCCTAAGAGAGAGTGAATGTGGAGCCTTGCTAAAATCACCATCAACATCTCCCCAAACCCACTGTTTATCAAAAAATATATTATCCCCTTTTTCTGGATGAACTAACGGAGCATCAGGTTTCATAGCAATTTCGGGGTCTATTACGAAATCGAGCATATCATAATCCACCATCACAAGTTCTGCTGCATCTTCAGCAATATGACGGGTGTCCGCCACCACAGCTGCCACCCATTCGCCAGCATACCGTGCTCTTCCTGATGCAAGAGGTAATCGCTTAACATCTGGCAGATCTAATCCTGATAAAAGTGGACTGATGTTTTCTGCTAATTCTGCTCCTGTTAAAACGTAGTGAACTCCATCTACCGCAATGGCCTGATCTACATTAATAGATTTTATTTTAGCGCAAGCGAAAGGTGACGAGACCATTGCAACGTGTAACATACCAGACAGCTTTAAATCCGCCGCGAATCGCCCCCTACCAGTAATGAATCGACGGTTTTCTTTTACTCTGCGCTTTTTCGATATGTACCGGAACGCGGACTTTTTATTCATACACAATTGTCCTTAATTTTTTTAGCAGCCATTTGAACTGCCTCCACAATTTGTTGGTATCCTGTGCAACGGCATAAATTACCTCCAATTGCGTCTCTAATTTCTGATTCTGACGGAGAAGGGTTTTCTTGTAAAAGTTGATGGGTTGCTATAAGCATACCCGGCGTACAATAGCCGCACTGCATTGCGTGATTTTCCCAAAATGCATCCTGCAGGGGTGATAAAGAACCATCATCTTCTTCCAATCCTTCAACCGTTATAACATCATGTCCATCTGCCATCACAGCATATATGAGGCAGGACCTAATTGGTTTTCCATCGAAAATAACCGAACATGCACCACAAACACCATGTTCGCATCCCACATGTGTTCCGGTCAAGTCGAGGACGTCCCTCAAAAAGTCCACAAGTGTCATACGAGCTTCAGCATTCTCTGCATACTTTGCTCCATTGACTGTTAAAGATACCTTGTGACAGCTCATACAAGGCTTCCTTTCGCGCGCTCCCGTGCATCTTTTAATGCGCGACCCACAAGCACGCAAGCCACTCTCCTACGGTAATCAGCATCAGCGTGCACATCTGCCTGTGGCTCTAGCATTTCAGGGATTTTTTCCATTGCCGTTTTTATCTCGGTATCTGACAAATCACTTCCCATCAGTTGCTCTTCGGTCTCGCTAATTCGAGTGGGTATTTCCGTCGCACCGCCGATCACGATGCTGATTGATCTGCATTGACCTGAACTATCCAGGGATAGTTGTGCAGCTGCGGAAGCTAGCGCATAGTCGCTAGCTCTTATACTGGTTTCATGAAACCCGAACCCAGTTCTCACGGAAGACCAAATTGGAAAACAAACTTGAGTGAGACATTCATCTGCGTCAAGATTTGTAATCATAGCCGAGCTAAAGAAATTAGCGGCCTTAATGACTCGTTCACCCCTTACACTATGCACCGTCATTTCTGCATCGAGAAGACGGGCTATAAGTGAGATTTCCGCTGATGGATCTGCATTAACTAGACTACCACCAACAGTACCTCTGTTCCGTGTTTGCGTATGCCCAACATGGGAAAGTGCATCAGATAAAATGGGAAGAGACCTACGAACATCAACAGATTCTAATACTTCTGATTGTCGTGTGCAGGCTTTGATAATCACACTCTTCTTGGTTATCTCGATACCTTTAAGCTCTTCTACATCGTTAATGTCTATTAGCGTATTCGGACGAGCCATTCGCATAGCCATTAAGGGAACAAGAGTTTGTCCCCCCGCGATGATTCTTGCTTCACCTGCTTGTTGTGACAAAAACAGACAAATCTCATCGAGTGATTTTGCCTTAACGTAGTCGAATTCTGCTGCTTTCATTGCTGCGTTACCATGACCCTATCATTTTATTAACCAATTACCGGAAGGTATGAAGCGCCTCAGGGGTTGTCAACTTTTTGAGCCGTGCCATAAAACAAATCCATGGTAAAACTTAGGGCGTAATTATATGAGCAATAGCAAACAAAGTTATCCTGATCTCCATGATCATATACGGTCTTTGGACGATGCTGGACTTCTAGTAACAGTTGATGATCCAGTAGATAAAGATTCTGAGATGCACGCGTTGGTTCGTTGGCAGTTTGTAGGTGGACTGAAGGAAACAGAACGCAAGGCTTTTCTGTTTCGGAATATAAAGAACGCTCAAGGACGTTCTTACAGTTTACCAATTGTAGTTGGTGCTTTGGCAGCTAGTCAGGATATTTATAGCATTGGCATGGGGGTACCAGTCGATGAAATTGGGGCTAAGTGGGAAAATGCAATTGCAAATCCTATATCTCCCAAGAAAATCAATTCCCCTGCATGCCAGGAGATTGTTATCGAGGGTAAGGATTTGCATGGCGCAGGAAATGGAATTGATGCTTTACCTATCCCTGTGTCCACCCCAGGGTTCGATAACGCACCAACGCTAACTTCTACTAACGTCATAACAAGAGATCCTGAGAATGGCACCCAGAATATGGGGACTTATCGCGCTGCTTTAAAGGCATCCGATCGCTTGGTGGTGAGGATGGCAACAAGGGTTGGTGGAGCTGGTGGTTATCAACATTACAAGAAGTATCAAGAACGTGGCGATAAAGAAATGCCTGTTGCGATAGTGGTTGGATGTCCACCTTGTGTAGCTTTTATGGGCCCCCAGAAACTCCCGATGGACATGGACGAAATGGCAGTTGCCGGGGGGTTGGCTGGTGTCCCAGTCAACATGGCAAATGCTTATTCAGTGGATTTATTGGTTCCAGCAGAGGCGGAATTGGTAATTGAAGGTTTTGTGGATACAGAAATTGTTGAACCGGAAGGCCCATTTGGTGAAAGCCATGGGCACGTTGCCTTGGAAGAATTCAACATGCCCATGAGGGTGACCGCAATTACGCGCAGACATGATGCTGTGCTCACATCATACATAAGTCAGGCTGCACCCTCTGAGTCTAGCGTAATTAAGCGTGTGGCATACGAACCCCTATTCCTAACACATCTTCGTGATGCATTGGGAATAAAGGGTGTTAAAAAAGTATCTTTGCATGAACCGCTTACTGGGCTTCTTCGAGTAACTATTATTACCGTTCAAAGTAATACTCCGTCGACAGAAATTTGGAGGGCTCTCTATGGCGCAGCTTACTTTAAAGGTGATTGCAGTAAAATTTGTATCGCAGTTAATGATGACATAGATCCTGACAATTCTGATGCGATGTTCTGGGCGATGGCATATCGTATGAATCCTGTTAATGATGTGCAAACACTTGCACATCGAGGGCAGGGTCATGGACCAAAGCGAGAGCATACCGGCGAGGAGGATTCAACACTTTTGATGGATGCTACAATGAAAAGTTTTATGCCTCCCGTTGCACTTCCTACAAGAGAATATATGGAAAAAGGCCTAGTGCTATGGAATAAACTCAATTTACCACCCGTACGGCCTACACCACCGTGGTTTGGCTACTCTTTGGGTGATTGGAATTCAGTATGGGAAGCAGGAGCTAAGCGTGCTGCTGAGGGGGGATACCTGGAGAATGGCCGTTTGTCGCAGCAGCGCCAGCAACAAAGTTTACCGCCAGAAACATCTGTACGAGAGGTGGAAGAAGGATGGGAAGGTGTTGACGATTAATCCTTACCTGTTAATAACTTAAAAATTATGCTTGATGGGAGAGATACCTTTAGGCAGTATGCGGCTTTTCGAGAGATAGCAGTTTTTAATTGTTGCTCTTGTGGCTTGTTTAATTCGACAACGATCAGGGAGAGAAAGATGAGATTAGTAAAAGCTGGTGTTGGAGCACTTGCTGTCGCAGCCACCCTCGGCGCTACACAAGCGGTTGCCCAGACCAAAAATCTTACAATGGTAACTGCGCTGCAGCGAACCAATGTTCTTGCACGTAGTGCTATTGAAGTGTTCATTCCAGAAATGAATAAACGTGGTAAAGGATTGATTAAAGTTAACTATGTAGGTGGACAAGAGGTTGTTCCTCCAAGAAAAGCAGCAGCGGCTCTAAAACGTAACCAATTTAACATTCTATCTGCTCCTACTGCTTATTATATAGGTACAGTACCCGAAGGTTTTGCGCTTCTGGCTGCTAACCAAGGACCAAAGGTTCTTCGAAAGAATGGTGCGTGGGAGAAGCTTCAGGGAATATATAGCAAAAAGGCCGGCGGTCATTTGTTAGCTTGGGGTGAAAACATGACCTCATATTACATGTACTTAACCAAAATGCCGCCTATGGATGCAAACGGGTTACCTAATTTAAAGGGTTTCAAAATGCGCGCCACTGGCACATACCGTCCTTTATTCCGTGCCCTTGGAGCCACAACAATTGGAATCAAATCTTCTGAAATCTTCACAGCTGTTCAGCGGGGAACTATCGATGGTTTCGGCTGGACGGATGTTTCTGCTGTAGCACTCGGATTTCATAAACTGGTAAAATACCGTGTTCAGCCTAATTTCTATCAAACAAATCAGGTTATCACAGTAAATGAGGGTGTTTGGAAAAGCCTGAATAAAAAACAGCGTGACGTGATGACGGATGTGGGTATTTGGTATGAAACCGCCTCAGTAAAGTTCGTTGAGAAGGAACGGCAAAGAGAAGAGGCTGTGATTGCAAAGTCAATGATGAAAGACATCAATCTCAGCAAAGAGGCATCCGCTAAATATTTAAGTCTTGCCCATGGTGAGATTTGGAAACAGCTTAAGAAGAAGTCAAAAAATGCCGATATGCTTCGGAAATTAATGTACGTAGATGGTAAAGCGAACCGACAAGTGGACACTGGTCGAAAGTTAGATGAAAAGCGGTAAATAGTCCTTAAGCAAAACATCAAAAGAACGGCACCGGTAATTCTGGTGCCGTTTTTTTTAGCTCTTTTTGTTTTTTTCGCCACAATTATTTGACTTCAATTAATAGACTGGACAATATAGGTCCTATTATAAAAGCCGTTAGTTCGGATGAATGAAAATAGGGTAGGCGACTTGGGAGGGAGGCTTGCTGAAAAACTTTGATAGAGGTCTTGGGATTCTTACAACTGGTTGTAGTTGGATAGCGGCTGCAATTATTCCGTGTATATTTGTAGGCATTACTATAGATGTAAGTATCAGGTTATCGGGCAACAATCCGCCATTATTTACTTCAACATTCGTTGAATACGGTTTACTTTACATGACTGTTTTAGCAGCGCCGTGGTTGGTGCGTGAACGTGGACATGTTGTGATTGAAGCTCTTATAACCGCTCTACCTAACACAGTAAGAAAGCCTTTGGCTAAATTTGTTTATTTGCTTTGCACGCTGATGGCGTTTCTTTTTGCATACTTGTGCTTGGGAATTTTTATTGATTACTGGATTGGCGGTGAGGAGGATGTTAGAGGAGTTGATATGCCCTATTGGTCTCAATTTTTGCCTCTTCCATTTTGCTTTGCTCTGGTAGGGCTTGAATTTTTGATCTATTTTTTAGGAGTGCGTTCTTACTATTCTTATGATCTTGGTGAAGTAAAGGATGGCGTTTGATCATGGGTATGGAGTGGTATGAGGCTGGGGGTCTTCTTCTGGGTTGCATCATTACCGGGATGGCTCTCGGAGTGCCTGTTGCTTTTACGTTCATGGCGACAAATATCGTGGGTATATTTGTTTTTTCAGGCGGATGGCCGGTTCTGCCTCAAATCGCAGACAACGCGACTAGTTTAATTACAACCTTTACTCTTTCACCAATCCCTATGTTTATCCTAATGGGGTCATTGTTTTTTCATACAGGTTTGGCGATTAAGGTATTTGACGCCCTTGATAACCTACTCGGAAAAATTCCAGGTCGATTATGTTATTTGACGGTTATTGGTGGATCTCTTTTTTCAACATTAACTGGTTCTACTATGGCAAATACCGCTATGCTTGGATCATTGTTGGTGCCGGAAATGACCAGGAGAGGTTATAGTAAAAAAATGTCGATGGGACCAATTCTCGGCACAGGTGGATTGGCCATGATAATTCCTCCATCATCACTGGGAGTTTTGTTGGCAAGTATTGCTAATGTTGATGTTGGCAGGCTATTGATTGCAGGAATATTGCCTGGATTACTTTTAGCTACATTATATGCGAGCATGATTACCTTTCAGCTTTGGCGAAATCCGGAATCAGCTCCCTCTTATGACGTAGAACCGACAACTTTTGCGCAAAAGCTGTATCAAATTTTCGTCAATATTCTTCCGATGGGTTTTGTGGTTTTTCTGGTAATCGGATTTATTGTGCTTGGTTGGGCTACGCCGTCGGAGTCCGCCTCTTTTGGTGTTGTGGGTGTTTTCATTCTTGCTGCAGCGCGGAGAATGTTAACATGGGGTACCTTTACTAAATCCTTAGAAGGCACAATCCGTGTTGCGGCAATGGTGTTTTTTATTTTGATGAATTCCACAGTTTTCAGTCAGTTGCTCTCAATTTCAGGGGCCGGGCGCGGATTGGTTAACTGGGCAACTGGTTTTGATGTGTCGCCTCTAATAATACTAAGTTGTATGTTTCTTGTTTTGATACTGCTTGGTATGTTTATGGATCAAGTCTCCATGATGCTTATCACAGTACCTATTTTTTATCCTCTTGCTGCCGCGCTTGGGTATGACCTTATATGGTTTTCCTTAATTGTATTGCTCGCCCTCGAAATGAGTGCAACTACACCACCTTTTGGTTTACTGTTATTCATAATGCTTGGGATGGTCAGAGGCACAACGCTTTTTGAAGTTGCTGCTGCGGCGATACCATTTTTATTTTGCGATTTAATATTAGTTATCATTCTGGTTATTGTTCCAGGCTTAGCATTGTATTTGCCTAGTCTCATGTGAAAAGATGATGGTGGTGAAATTTTAGAAAAATTTTATCTTCTTGTGACTTTAGATAAACAAACTAATCATATGCATCGAAGAAATAAATGCGAAGAAACATAATTGCTGAGATTTTATCTGCCGCAGGAAATAGATAGAAAAATTGTATGCGCGTTCATAAAATTGTTTTTTTTATGCGCTTAATAAATTGAGCGAATTTCACTTTAGTAAATCAAATAATGAGTGAGACCAGTTTATGAACTTAGAACTTTACCATAATAGCATGTCCACCTGCTCACAGAAGGTAAGGATTACGCTTGCGGAAAAGAAAAAAGAATTTACTTCCCATCACTTAAATCTAAGAGCACGAGATCAGCATACAGCAGATTATCTTAACCTAAATCCTAATGGAGTTGTGCCAACACTTGTTCACAACAGCTTAGTAATTTATGAATCAGCTGTAATAGATGAATATTTAGACGATATTTTTCCTGATTTTCCCTTACGTTCATCTGATCCATATGAAAAGTCATTAATGCGCAGGTGGGTAAAGCAATTAGACGAGGGTGTGCACGCCGCTAGTGCTACAGTTAGTGCTTGTATAGCATTCCGGTACCAATTTATTGAAGGAAAGACTTCTGAGGAGCTTGAGCAAACGCTGAGGGGATATGTAGACCCGGAAAAAAGAAAACGAATGACAGAAAACGTTATGGAAGGAGTAGACTCTTCCTTTTTTAAGCCAGCGATTATGCGCATTGTGAAGATGCTTAATGAAATGGAACTGGTGATGAAAAATAGAGATTGGATGGCAGGCAGGGAATATTCCCTTGCAGACGTCGCCTTCACACCTTACCTAACACGCTTGGTTCACTTGCAACAAGACTGGCTTTTCGACTCTCGACCGAGGGTTGCAGATTGGTTTGAACGTGTATCAAATCGTCCAAGTTATGAAGTTGCAATGCAAAAATGGTTTAACCTAGATTTTTTGGCCTTGATGGAACAACATGGGGCAGATAATTGTAAGCGAATAAGGAAAATAATTTCTGCTATTGGATAATAGACAAAAAATTACCTATTGGCAGTCGGTATTCATTCGTTACTATATAGGCATAGCCGCGCACCTCGAAGCGGCTTCAACAAATACATTTGGGAGATGTGAGGATGAAGAAAATATTATCGGCAACAGTGTTTGCTGTTGCTCTACTAATGGCTGGGCCGCAAACGGTTGCGGCCAAAGCTAAAAAAATTAAGATAGGTTTTGTAACAACGCTCTCCGGAGGACCTGGTGTAATTGGTAAAGACATGCGTCAGTCTGTGCAGATTGCACTCGATCATATTGGGAACAAAATGGCGGGTGTTCCAGTTGAGGTCATCTTTGAAGATGATCAGGTCAAGCCAGAGGTTGGAAAACAAAAAACAGAAAAGCTTCTCTCTAAGGATAAAGTTGATTTTGTTTCAGGGTTTATATTTTCACATGTGGTTTTAGCATCACGAAATCCAGTAGTTAAGGCGGGAAAATTTTTAATAATTTCAAATGCTGGTACCTCAAAAATTGCCGGGCGCTTATGCCATAAAAATATTTTCTCTACGTCATGGCAGAATGATCAAATACCAATGGCAATGGGAGAGGTTTTAAATAAAAGTGGAGTTAAAAGTTTGTATATTGTTGCGCCAAACTATGCAGCTGGCCGCGATATGGTTGCCGGCGTGGAGCGAACGTTTAAAGGTAAAGTTCTGGGAAAGGATTTAACCAAATGGCCAACACAATTAGATTTCTCTGCAGAATTAGCTAAAGCACGTGCCGCTAAACCTGATGGAGTATTTATTTTTTACCCAGGGCGTGCAACCAATGCCTTTTTCAGACAGTACGCGCAAGCTGGCATGACAAAGACGCCGTTGTATTCGGTGTTTAGTGTGGATAATTTGAGTTTGCCAAAACTACAGCAAGCCAAGCTCCAAAATGTCCTTGGAACCATAAGCACACACATGTGGTCCCCAGATTTAGATACACCGGTAAACAAACGGTTTGTGGCGGATTATCGTAAAAAATTCAAAGCTTATCCGTCTCATTATGGAGCACAAAGTTATGACTCCATAATGATGATTGCTGATGCAGTAAAAGCTGTAAAGGGTGACTTAACTAAAATGGATGCTATGCGAGCTCAGATGCGTAAGGCTGTTTATCCATCCGTACGTGGCAAGTTCACCTATGGAAATAATCATTTTCCAGTACAAGATTTTTATTCACGTAAGGTTGTAAAAGATGCAGATGGAAATTGGACAACCCAAATGGTGGAAAAAATTTATACTAACCATCAAGATGTCTACGCAAAAAGATGTAAGATGAAGAAAACATGGTAATTACGTAATTTTAATTTTGGCGGGGGCAAAATTTGCTCCCGCTTATTGTATAATTAATTTTAAATGATTGACGCAACACTCCTTTTCGAACAGTTATTCAATGGTCTTCAGTTTGGCCTTTTGCTTTTCCTTCTTGCGGCAGGTCTAACGCTGGTTTTTGGCATTATGGATATGATGAACCTTGCGCACGGCTCTTTGTATATGCTTGGAGCTTACGTGGCGGCTCAGGTGACCTTGTGGACTGGATCGTTTGTACTCGGAGTGTTTTTATCGCTACCAGTAATTTTATTTCTCGGTATTGTATTAGAGGCTGGGGTTTTACGACCATTGTATGCACGAGGACACCTTGATCAAGTCTTAGCCACTTTTGGTATGATACTATTTTTTAATGAATTTGTAAGACTAGTCTGGGGACCAGACGGTATAGAAGTTCCGCTTCCAGAATTTTTACAAGGCAATGTCAGTCTATTTGGTATACCGCTACCCAATTATCGCTTGGTTGTAATCGGTATGGGGTTGTTAGTTGCTCTTCTCATTTACTTATTGGTTACTAAAACCCGCACGGGGATGCTGATAAGGGCTGGAGCATCAAATCGAGAAATGGTTGAGGCACTTGGGGTTGATATTAACAGGGTATTTACCCTTGTTTTTGGTTTGGGAGCTGCTTTAGCTGCTCTGGCAGGAGCATTGGCTGGTCCAATTTTGGCTGTAACAATAGGTATGGGAGAACATATTCTTATCCAAGTCCTCGTTGTGATAGTAATTGGTGGTATAGGATCCATAAGGGGGGCATTTGTGGGTGCAATGTTGATTGGTATTATTGATATATTCGGACGATCTTTTCTCGATACGTTTTTTAAATTTTTCTTACCAGTTAATGCAGCTGAAACCGCTGCTCCGGCCGTTGCATCCATGCTTATATATATTCTAATGGCAGGTGTTTTGTTTTTTCGTCCCCAGGGTTTATTTCCCGCGAAAACTGGTTAAGCGATGGGTAATAAGACGCAAATTTCTATTGTTGTTTTCGTTTTTCTAGGCCTCGCAATTATTCCATTAGTGGCACAAATGACAGATACGCCTTTTTACTTAGATCTCGCACGCCGAATGATGATTCTCTCAATCGGTGCTCTGAGTCTTAATCTAATAATGGGATATGGCGGTTTAATAAGTTTTGGTCATGCCGCATATATCGGAGTTGGTGCGTATACGGTTGGGATTTGCGCGGAGCACGACCTAGTGAGCGGATTTATTCAGTGGCCACTAGCAATTATTCTATCGGGACTTTTTGCAGTGGTTTTTGGAGCAATAAGTCTGAGAACCCGAGGTGTATATTTTATTATGATAACGCTAGCTCTTGCTCAGATGATGTATTTCCTTGGAGTTAGCTTGGATCGTTATGGCGGTGACGATGGACTTCCTCTGATAGAAAGAAGCTCATTCGAACCGCTTATAGATATAACAAATAATATTGTTCTATATTATTTAATATTTTTTGCGCTTCTTTTCTCTCTTTTTCTGAGTAAAAGATTAGTTAATTCACGATTTGGTATGGTTTTGCAGGGCGCGCGTTCTAATGAAACTAGAATGAAAGCAATAGGCTTCCCGACATTCGGCTATCAACTCACAGCATTTGTGATTGCCGGTATGATGGCAGGTTTCGCTGGTGCTTTGCTCGCAAATCATACAGATTTTATTAATCCCGATATGATGCATTGGACCCGTTCGGGGGATCTTATAATTATGGTTTTGCTTGGTGGTATGGGGAGTTTGGCAGGACCTGTAGTAGGTGCTTTAGCATTTTTGTTGCTGGAAGAACTACTATCCGGGGTAACTGAATATTGGCAGCTCATATTTGGTCCGTTTCTTATCCTTGCTGTTCTATTTGCCCGAGGAGGGCTTCTAGGTTTCTTTTCTGCAAAAGAGAGAGAAAATGGTTAGATCACTTTTGGAGGTTTGTAGTCTTCGAAAAACTTTTGGCGGTGTCGTTGCGACTGACAATTTGAATCTTTCGGTGGAACAAGGGACAATTCACGCAATTATTGGTCCCAACGGTGCGGGTAAGACCACATTAATAAGTCAACTTTCAGGTTTGTTAGAGAGTGATAGTGGAAAGATCTATTTTGATGGGATGGATATATCAAACTTGTCAACACCTGATCGGGCAAGGCTTGGTTTAGCACGTACTTTTCAAATTACATCAGTTTTTCAAGAATTTACTGCACTTGAAAACGTGGCGTTAGCTGTTCAAGCACATGACGGGCATTCATTTCGGTTTTGGCGACCAGCGCGGTCGGAAATACAGTTGACGCAACCAGCGCAAAAAACTCTAAAAACAGTTGGTTTGGATGATCGAGTAGATACTCCGGCTCGACTACTATCACATGGCGAACGTCGTCAGTTAGAAATTTCAATGGCTCTTGCTACCAAACCACGGATGCTTTTGCTCGATGAGCCAATGGCGGGGATGGGAGCGGAAGAATCAAGGCGAATGGTGAATATTCTTCTTAAGTTAAAGGGAAAACAAACAATTCTTTTGATTGAACATGATATGGATGCAGTTTTTGCTCTGGCAGATAAAATCACAGTACTCGTCTATGGTCGTGAGATTGCAACTGGATCCCCAAAAGAAATAAGAGCTGATGAAGAGGTAAGATCAGCGTATCTTGGTGATGAAGCGGATGTTACTTGATGCTTAAGGTGACAGGATTAGAAACAACCTATGGTTCCAGCCAAGTTTTATTTGGAATTAGTTTTAGTGTGGATGCAGGTGAAGTGGTCACATTAATGGGCCGAAATGGAATGGGAAAAACTACTACAATCCGGTCGGTCTGTGGTTTGGTAAAAGCGAAAAAAGGCTCTGTTGTTTTTGAGGGTAAGGAGCTTTTAGGCCAGCCAGCCCATAAAATCGCAAAATCTGGTATTGGGCTGGTGCCAGAGGGACGTCAAATATTTCCAAATTTAACTGTTCGCGAGAATCTTTTGGCTACTGCTCGTAATGATGCATCGTCAAAAAACCCTTGGGTAATTGATCGAGTTCTTGAATATTTTCCTGCTATTGCTGCACGTATAAACGGTATGGGAAATGAATTATCAGGAGGTGAGCAGCAAATGTTAGCAATAGGTCGTGCTCTCATGACAAACCCCAAGCTTCTTATTCTAGATGAGGCAACCGAGGGGCTGGCACCGCGTATCAGGAAAGATATTTGGAACTCATTGAATGATTTGAAGAGCGAAGGTCAGGCAATTCTTGTGATCGACAAAAATTTATCTGCTCTCAATCAAATCGCAGACCAGCATTTTATAATTGAGAAAGGGGTTACTGTATGGTCTGGATCGCCATCCGATCTCTCCACTCAATCAGATATTCATAAACGTTATCTTGGTGTATGAAAAAGGGGCGCGCTGTTTTTAGCGCGCCCCTTATGGTATTACGTTAATAACGTAATAGTTTTATTTAAGAAGATACTTCTTCAAATCATCAAAGTACTTTTTCGGCATTTTTTTACGAGCATTTTCCCAAGTTGAGTTCATTACCGTTCTTGTAAATGCTCTCCCATATTCTCCCTGCAGATCAACAACCTTTACTCCATCAGCAAAAACCTTAGCGTTATCCTTATCTGCTAATGCTCTCATGTAAGGAGTGCTCTTTTTTTCAAACTTTAGACCCCAGGCGTCAAGGTAGTCACGTTCTTTTTTTGTTAACTTTTTATAGGAGTCAAGGTTTACTACTGCCATGGTAGATGACCTCCAAAAACCTGGGCCAATTCGATACTTGATATATTTAGTCCAGCCATAACGGTGAATTCCGCCTTCTGGCCAGGCTAAACCTCTCACAAGGCCACGCTCGAGTGACGTGTAAACGTCGCCGGGTGATATATTAATTGGGGTGGCTCCCATCGCTTTAAAAAAAGAATGATAAAGAGCCGTGGACCGCATTTTAAATCCTTTTAAATCCAAGCCAGTTTTTTTACTCTTTTTTGGAGGCTCCGTAAGATAAATATGAAAATTTCCAGAGTTGTAGAACGGATGCGCAAGTATTCTGGCATTCATTTTCTCTCCCCAACATTTTTGCATTACATCCCAACCACCATTTTTACGAATCACAGATTGAGGTTGAGTTGATAGAGCGATAAGTCTTGCGCAGGTATTTAATCCTATGTCATAGCCGCTAGGACCAAATTTGACATCAATAACACCCCGTTTTAGGGCAGCACCTTGTTTGCGATTTGGTGTTATCTCTGGACCACCCTTGTATTTTAACGTAACAGCACCGTTTGCTTTATTCATTGGTGTATGCATTAGGTCGAAATACGCAACAACCTGATCATGGTTTCTATTAAGGCTGGTCATAACTGTTAATTTAGCCGCTTCTAACGCAGTTCCTCCAACCATAGACACTGCCGCAATGCCGAAAGCAGCTAGTGGTAATTTTAAATAATTCATTAATATCCTCCCTATACTTTAATTCAATGCATTACAATAACACATTTTCCTTAGTCCACCCGGCTATTTGGAATTTGTCAATAATGTATTTGAATGAATATACATGCGTAAGGCTAAAGTAGCCACAATTAGACCAAAATTTGGTTAAGCCTTACTTAAATTTGTTGTGTGATTCTTCTTAGCAGTTTGTCAAAGGCACGAAGAAATTGGAGTGTTATTTGCAAATTATAATATGAGACAATCTAAATAGTTTACTAAAAAATTATAATAATAGATATTGAGTATTGCATAAATATAAGACTTAATAGGTTATGTGGTAATAGGTAGGTGGGATCTATGAAGAAAATCAGTGCATTTTACGATCAGTTACTACATGGTTTGGCACGGCTATCAGGCATCCTGATTTTTTGTGCATTTGTAATGATTGTTGTTGATGTGCTCATGCGTATCACAGGGCTAGAACCCTTCATCTTCATAATGACCACATTTGAATATATTTTATTATGGTTCACCATGCTGGCGGCTCCGTATTTACTGCGGATAAAAGGTCACGTTTTTATAGATGCAGTTACTCAGTTCCTTCCTTCACTTTTGAAGAAGATTGTGGCCAAAATAGTTTATCTTCTTTGTATAATTGGATGCTGTATATATGGTTATCATTTGCTAGGGCTCTTGGTCGAAGCAATACAAAGTGGTGAGTTAGATATGAGAAGTTATGAAGTGCCTATATGGTTACTTTTTGTGCCCATGCCGCTGTGCTTTTTTCTTTGTGTTATCGAGTTCATGCGTTTTCTTTTTGGCGTCGATGATATGTATAGTCAATCAATTCAAGAACGGGAAAACGTCTGATGGAATGGTATTGGGCTCTTGCAACACTGATTGGTATGGTTGTTTTTTTTATGGCAATGGGAGTTCCTGTCGCTTTCACCTTTATTATTACCAATATTATCGGCGTACTAATTTTCATGGGCACCACTATTGGCTGGGTACAAATAGCAGATAACTCGACACAGTTAATTACTCGTTTCACGCTCGGACCTGTTCCTATGTTTATAATGATGGGGGCACTATTTTTTCATTCTGGCCTTGCAATTAGGGTCTTTGATGGGCTCGATGTTATCTTTGGGAGATTGCCGGGAAGGTTGTGTTTTTTAACTGTCGCTGGTGGTTCTTTGTTCTCAACATTAACCGGTTCCAGTATGGCAAACACGGCTATGTTAGGCTCTTTAATGGTGCCCGAAATGCAAAAGCGGGGCTATAACTGGCAGATGTCGATGGGGCCAATTCTCGGGACTGGCGGTTTAGCTATGATTATACCACCGTCTGCGCTCGGTGTCCTTTTGGCTTCTGTGGCAAGCATTGATGTTGGCAAATTATTGATTGCAGGATTTATCCCAGGGTTCGTCCTCGCAGGGCTCTACGCAACTATGATTTTCATTCAGCTTAAATTGAATCCGGAGTCTGCACCAGCATACGATGTTGAGATGCCACCGCTTGTGGACCGGTTAAAGATTGTATGCGTAAACATTCTCCCCATGGGATTTATTGTGTTCATGGTTGTTGGTTTTATTATCTTTGGCTGGGCAACCCCTACCGAGGCTGCTGCATTTGGGGTATTAGGGGTAATAATAGTAGCGGCCGCATTTCGGGTGCTTACATTCAAGGCAATTAAGACCGCAACCCACGCCACTGTAAAAGTTGGTGCGATGGTGTTCTTCATTATTATGAGTTCGACTGTTTTCAGTCAACTACTTGCCTTCTCTGGAGCCAGTGAAGGACTGTTAAAGTGGGCTACAAGCTTTAATATTTCCAAATACTGGGTGCTATTATTGATGTTTTTTATATTGATTGCACTCGGTATGTTTATGGACGCCACGTCGATGATGCTCATTACGGTCCCAATATTTTTCCCGCTGGCAGAACAATTGGGCTTCAATCTAATTTGGTTTGGACTATTTGTCCTTATGACTTTTGAGATGGCGGGGACGACGCCGCCGTTTGGGCTTTTGCTTTACGTTATGTTAGGAGTAGCCCCGAAAGGAACAACATTGTATCAGGTGGCAGCTTCAGCATTTCCATTCCTAGTTTGCGATGCTATTCTCATCATCATGATGACGGTTTTCCCAGCATTGGCTTTGTGGCTGCCTAGTTTAATGAATTAATAGGAAGCATGGGTTCAAGAATTACTATAGATACGTGTATAGGTCTGTGAATAATTTTTTTATTTAAAGATCGTGCATCGTAGGGTTTTTAAAACGGTATAGTACAAGAAAAACTTCTTGATAATTAACTTTTTCTATATGAATTTTCATCCTTATATTAATAAGCTTAAATGAGCCTATATATGAAATCATAACTACAGATTTTCTCATTTCGAGGGTGCTGAGTATGAAAAAATCAATTCTTACAGAATTAAATGTTCATTCTTCCAATATGCCGCAGTTTTGCGGGGATATCGATATCAGAATCGCGCGTAACGGAACTTGGTATTACCGGGGATCCGAAATAGCTAGAAAGAAAATTGTAAAGTTTTTTTCTACGACTTTACGGCGTGACAAAATCGGGGATTTCTGGTTGGAAACCTCGTTAGAAAAATGCAGAATAAAGGTAGATGATGCACCTTTTCTTGCAATTGGGATGGAAGTAGTCGGGTTTGGGAATAATCAATCGATCACTTTTACGACAAATATGGATGACAAAGTATTAGCTGGGCCTTCTTTTCCAATTCATATCAAAGTTGACCCTAAAACTTTAGAACCATCCCCATATGTATTGGTAAGAGATAGATTGGAAGCATTGATTTCTCGCGCAGTTTATTATGATTTAATCGAACTCGGCCTAGAAATGGAAAGTGAGGGGCGGAATATACTTGGTGTCTGGAGTAACGGTGTCTTCTTTGAACTAGGGTCTTTGGATGAATAGTCTTGGATGTTTCCATTTGCGAAATGTTTTTCTGAGAAGGAAGGCTTGCACAGTAGGCACTAACGAGAGAATAGCGTGGTCTAATCCCAAGATTATAGACAAAAAGATAATGAGGTCAGCTGCAGTGCTGGTGCCATTAATAGATTATCCTGATGAGATGAGGGTGTTGCTTACCGTGCGCGCTTCCTCTCTCTCCGTTCATCCTGGTCAGGTAGCATTTCCCGGTGGTAAGATGGAAGCCTTTGATGCCTCTCCAGAGGAAACAGCGTTAAGAGAGACGAGAGAAGAAGTAGGCCTTGGAAGGCAATCAATTGATTTGCTAGGACGCCTAAATCCTTATACTACAGAGACTGGGTTTGCCGTAATGCCCGTGGTTGGAGTAGTAAATACCATAGCGGAAACTATCCCCGACCCCAGGGAAGTGGATACAATTTTTGAGGTGCCGCTCTCATTTATTTCTGACGAGTTTCAGTTTAAACTGTATAATGGTAGAGAGGAAGCGTGGACTTTACAGTATCAATCATATTACGTAAGTGGTTTGACCGCAAAAATTTTGTATGAACTATCAACTGTTTTGAGGAAAAAATGACTCGAGTGTTGTTATTGACGGTGGTACCGTTCTTTTTCCCTATTATCGTTTATATTTTATGGCGCACATTTGCCCCTTTAGGATATGGTGGATCTGAGGTTATAGCCCAAAATAAATGGGAACGACTTCCTTGGCGGTATCTTGTTCCTACAGGTATTTTCTCTGTGGCTCTATCAATCATCGTATCCATCCTATTTCCTGACTTATTCGCTGAGACAAGTGCAATTCTGAAAGCCCGATAAAGTTTATGGTGTCATTTTCTGAGACCACTTTTATAGGATCACCAGATTGGATGACCTCTAAATCAGCCAGGCGGATCATTAGAGCGTTAAAATCGGGAGGACAGCCGGTAAGATTTGTTGGGGGGTGCGTCAGAGATTCTTTGTTAGGGAAAGTAGTTAGGGATATAGATGTTGCAACTCCAGAAAAGCCAGAAAATGTGATAAAAATACTCGGAGAATGGGGAGTTAGTGTAAATTTAACCGGGCTAAAATATGGAACTGTAACAGCTGAAACCGAGGGTCAACAAATTGATATTACAACGTTGCGAGTTGATACTCGAACGGATGGGCGATGGGCGGAGGTAGAATTTACAGAAGATTGGTATGCTGATGCGCGACGTCGGGATTTCACTATGAATGCGTTGTATTGCGACCCTGACGGCAGAATTCATGACGTTGTTGGCGGAGTGGCAGACATAAAAGCTAAACGGGTCAGGTTTATAGGGGATCCACTGACGCGAATTTCGGAGGATTATCTGCGATTAT
Source organism: Rhodospirillaceae bacterium (assembly GCA_002709075.1). Lineage (GTDB taxonomy): Bacteria > Pseudomonadota > Alphaproteobacteria > MPNO01 > UBA2964. The sequence continues at coordinate 105,508 of PAPV01000002.1, forward strand.
TGCGGTTTTTTCGATTTATCGCTTGGTATAACCTAGGTCTTCCCGATCGTAGCGCTATAGAAGCTTGCGGTGTGGCAGCAACCTATTTGTCGACAATTTCGGGTGAACGTATTTGGCGTGAATTTTCCCGTCTGTTAATTGCGCCTGATCCTGTGCCCGTATTAATTCTTATGGGAAAATATTCGATCATTAACGAATTGTTTCCATATGCAGACTTTACTTCCCTAGATAATAAGTTGCTAGAGTCGATGGTCAGAGCAGAGAAAAGACATGATGCCATTCCCAACGCAATCCGCCGCCTGGCAGCATGGCTCAGGCCTATTGTTACTAATAATAGGTCGCAGCAAATTATTGAAAAGATCAGTAATAGGCTCGCGCTTACTAAATCAGAACGATTGCAGCTTGAACAACTTGTTTTTTATAAATACGAACTCCGCAAAGAATTTGCGGTAAATCAATGCCGTAAAGTCCGTTATTTTTTGGATGATCCTTTTGCTTTTAATGAGCTCGCTCTGTTTCAGGCTGCATTAGAGGATGGGAATCATAAAAGTTGGGAGGTAATAATGCAATTACCTCACACAGATCCACTTCCTGTCTTTCCAATTCGGGGTGAGGATATATTAGCGCTTGGTGTAAAACAGGGTCCGCGTGTCGGTAAACTTCTTGCCGAGACTGAGGAATGGTGGCTGCAGAGAAACTTTCTAGATGACCGCAAGTCTCTTCTGAATTACGTGAAAACATTATTAAGGGGTTAGGGCCATTTCACTTCTGGTGGCATAGACATAAGTATCGCGTCTGAATTTCCTTTCGTCCGTAACCCAAATTTAGTGCCTCGATCGTATAGTAAATTGAACTCGACATATCGACCTCGTCGAATTAGCTGATGCTCTCTTTGTTCTGCACTCCAAGGTACATCCATTCGCATACGAACTATCTTTGGAAAGATGTCTAAAAATGTTTGTCCAACATCTTGCGTAAACTTGAAATCCTTCTCCCAATTGCAAGTGTCTAAATAGTCATAGAAAATGCCACCAATGCCTCTCGGTTCATTTCTATGAGGTAGAAAGAAATACTCGTCACACCACTTACTAAAGCGAGCATGGTAATCAGTTCCATGCCTTTCACAGCATAGTTTAAGTGGAAGATGAAATGCTTTCTCAACTTCGGTGTCCGGATAAAAGGTCGTCATATCCATTCCTCCTCCAAACCATGATTTTTGCGTGACAATGAATCGAGTGTTCATGTGCACTGCTGGGACTAATGGAGAACACATGTGAGCTACAACGGAAATGCCGGAGGCCCAGAAGTGAGGATTTTTATCGGCGCCCGGTATTTGTTTACAAAAATCCGGAGAGAGTTCTCCATACACGGTGGAAATATTTACGCCTACTTTTTCGAAAACTCTTCCGCGCATTATTGAAATTTCTCCTCCGCCACCTTCCGAATCTTTATAATCTTTGTGCTTCCAAGTTTCGCGTACAAAGCGTCCGGCGGCATCGGTCGGCTTTGGTAACGCAATATTTTTTTCAAGCTGTTCGAATTCGGTGCATATTTCGTCCCGGAGATTTAAAAACCAACTCGTAGCGAGTTTTTTTTGCACGTCAATTTTCAAGTCAGTTGTCCTTTGCTCGCAGTTGCGGGTACCCATTGGTTTGTCGCAATCCCTCACTCAAAGCAATAGCTGCAGCTGTTACCACATTGAGAGATCTTATACCTGAAGCTATTGGTATTAAGACGCGAGCGTCTACATTTGCATGTGTCTTTTTGGGCACTCCTGCGCTCTCACGGCCCATTAATAAGGTGTCTTCTGCCCTAAAACTAAAACTTGTAAGAGGCGAGGTGGATTGTGTGGTAAGCAAAATTATACGACCCGGTTTTTTTTTTAAAAAATTATTCCAGTTTTGATGTACGCAAATCTGCACATTCTCCATATAATCAAGACCCACACGTCGCATACGTTTGTCATCTAAAGGAAACCCGCATGGCTCTATTATATCCACAGGTACATCTAAGCAAGCAGCAAGCCGCAATATCGCCGCAGTGTTTTGTGGAATATCTGGTTGATACAGGGCAAGGCGCATCGGTACAGACTTTGCAGAGTTAAAATTATCTATTATACCATTTGGGATATAAAATATTTCGCTGCGGCGTTACGCCACAGTGTATCCGCCAGTATTAATATTAAAAATAATGTACAGTTAGGGTGTGGAGAAATAAAGAGGAAATTATGGCGGACTCTACAGGAGATAAAGCAGTTAGCCAGAAAGAAAATGTTGAAACCAGACGCGACTTTTTAATGCTAGCAACTGGAGCTTTTGGTGCATTTGGGATGGGCGCTGCCATATGGCCCCTGATTGACCAAATGAATCCTGCAGCAGATACGTTAGCAGCTTCTACTGCTGAAGTTAACTTAAAACCCATCCAAGTTGGTCAACGTGTCGTAATAAAATGGCGGGGAAAACCGGTGTTTATAACTCGAAGATCAAAAGCACAGATTGAAGACGCTAGAAAGGTATCATTGACATCTTTAGTTGACCCGGAAAGGGATGAGGATCGAGTAAAAAAACCAGAATGGCTAATTGTGGTAGGGGTTTGTACGCATTTAGGTTGTATTCCACTTGGGAGTAAGCAAGGTGAGAAACAAGGTGAATACAGGGGATGGTTTTGTCCCTGTCACGGATCACATTACGACACGTCAGGGCGCATTCGTAAGGGGCCGGCCCCAAAAAACCTCTCTGTTCCTCAGTATACTTTTGTTTCAGAAAACGTTGTGAAGATAGGGTAATAAAATGTCCAAAATCGGAAGTAGTAACCCGGTGATAAAGTGGATAGATCACAGGCTGCCTGTGTTCACTTTCATGCAGCATGAATTGCACGAGTATCCTACACCCAAAAACCTTAATTATTTTTGGAATTTTGGATCATTAGCCGGCATTATTTTGGTCACAATGATTGTCACCGGAATTGTTTTGTCAATGCATTATACAGCTCACGTTGATTATGCATTTGACAGCGTTGAACGCATAATGAGAGACGTTAATTATGGATGGCTCATTCGATATGTGCACATGAATGGCGCCTCTGCTTTTTTTGTAGTTGTTTTTATCCATATTTTTCGAGGTTTGTACTACGGCTCATACAAAGCACCTCGAGAGTTGTTGTGGATGTTAGGGGTTGTGATTCTTCTCTTGATGATGGCCACTGCTTTTCTTGGTTATGTTTTACCGTGGGGGCAAATGAGTTTTTGGGGTGCTACGGTTATTACTAATTTGTTTTCCGCAATTCCCTTTGTCGGGGAACCAATCGTTACATGGTTGTGGGGAGGTTTTTCTGTAGACAATGCAACTCTCAATAGATTTTTCAGTCTGCATTTCCTACTACCATTTGTCATAGTTGGAGTGGTTGTTTTGCACATAGTGGCACTTCATACTCACGGGTCCAACAATCCTGTCGGTATAAGTATTAAAAATAATGACGATCAAATTCCTTTTCACCCCTATTACACAATCAAAGATCTTTTTGGGCTTGGTGTCTTTCTGGTTGTTTTTTCTTGGTTTGTTTTTTACGCACCAAATTATCTTGGGCATCCAGATAATTATATCCAGGCAGATCCATTGCAAACTCCTCCTCATATAGTCCCTGAATGGTATTTTTTGCCATTTTATGCAATTCTTCGTTCGATTACTTTTGATATTTTATTCCTCGAAGCTAAATTGCTTGGTGTGATTGCTATGTTTGCTTCTATCGCCATATTATTCATTTTGCCTTGGCTCGACAGGTCACCAGTCCGGAGTGCTCGGTTTCGGCCGGTTTACAGGCAATTTTTTTGGATATTGGTTATTGATTGCGTTATACTCGGAATAGTCGGTGCAAATTCACCCGATGATCCAGTCTTTTCAGGCGCCAAATGGTTTCAATATATTCATTTGGGTATGATTTCTACTGCCTATTATTTTTTCCATTTTTTGATATTGCTTCCATTACTTTCGATTTTTGAAAAAACTAATCCATTGCCGACCAGCATCAATGAACCTGTTTTAGGAGGTGGAAAAGCTACGGCTATGGCAGCAGCCAAGCCTATGGAGAAAGCTTAATGTACAAGGCGCTTAGCGGGGTACTTGGTCTATTAATGCTTCTATCCCCGAGTTCAACTTGCGCTGCTGGAACAACTGCTGAGGTGCCAGCTCAAGTGTGGTCTTTTAAAGGGCTATTTGGCACATTCAGCCGGCCATCACTTCAAAGAGGTTATCAAGTTTACAATGAAGTCTGTGCAGGGTGCCATGGACTCAGACTTGTAGCATACAGAAACCTTGCTGAAATAGGATTTTCTGAAAAACAGGTAAAAAAGATAGCGGCGAGCATGACCGTCAAAGACGGCCCAAACGATGAAGGCGAAATGTTTGAACGTCCCGGACGAAGTTCCGATAGGTTTGTTTCACCTTTTCCCAATAAACAAGCAGCGCGGTCCGCGAATAATGGTGCTTATCCGCCGGATTTGTCTTTGATTGTTAAAGCGAGAATTGGAGGTGCAGATTACCTTTATAGTTTGTTAACTGGTTACAAAGAACCAAAAAAAGTAACGGAAGTACCGGAAGGGATGTACTATAATTTATACTATCCAGGACAATTAATAGCCATGCCATCACCACTTTCGGAGGATGGAGTTGAGTATGCCGATAAAACTAAAGCAACAGTTGATCAGATGGCTCGTGACGTCACGACTTTTCTTGCCTGGACCGCAGAGCCAGAATTAGAGAGTAGAAAACGGACTGGTGTAAAAGTTCTACTTTTCTTGATTATTCTGACTGGCATGTTATATGCAGTGAAACGAAAAATCTGGGCGAACATTCATTAGAGTTTCTTAAATAAGAAACCCGGGTTTAAAAGTCCGGGTTTCCTACTTAATAAAATTTATCCAATATTAGATGAAAAATGAGCAAGAGTCCTTTCATGAGCTCGGGTGCATGCGCCTGCATTATAGCTTTCACGGTCTTCACAGCAGAAACCATGGCCAGCGTCGTCGTAAACGTAGCATGGAATATCTGGATGAGCTTCCTTTATTTCATGGATTTGACTCAATGGAATTCCACCGTCGTTGTCGCCAAAATTAAAAATTACTGGCACATTCGGAGTGTCTCCACGTTTTGCATGAATTCCTCCTCCATAAAAAGTTGACGCGGCGGAGAGATTAGTGCAGTGACATGCAGCTAGCCAACTTACAAAACCCCCGAAACAATACCCAACAATACCTACCTTTCCTGCAGTAGATACTTCGTTAATTGCCGCTTGTACGTCAGCAATAATTTCGTTGTCACTCAGTCCGCCTCGTGTTTCTTTGCCTTTTTGAAAATCACTTTGTCCATAACCAAGCTCAAGGCCTTTCTCTACTCGGTCGAATAATGCGGGTGCTATCGAGGTGTAGCCATTGGCAGAAAACTGGTCGGTCACATTTCTTATGTGTTGATTCACACCAAAAATTTCTTGAATAACCACTATGCCACCTTTTGTTGGTGAATCGGGCTCGGCTTTATATGCATTTAGTTTGTGGCCGTCAGTTGTTGATAGTTCAATATTTTTACCCATTTTTATCTCCCAGGATGAAATCCGCACATAAAATCAGTTAAGGTTATACGGAGCTTAAGAAGCATGCAATATTTGTTATTTGAAGCTTCATACTCATATATTAAAACGAAACAGCATTATATCACCGTCATTTACAAAATAATTTCGACCTTCTTGTCTCATCTTGCCATTTTCTTTTGCGCCTTGTTCTCCTTTATTATAAATATAATCTTCGTATGAAATGGTTTCAGCGCAAATGAATCCCTTTTCAAAATCCGTATGAATAGTTCCAGCAGCCTTCGATGCTGTTGTGCCTTTAGGAATTGACCATGCGCGTGCTTCTTTCCGTCCTGCAGTTAAAAATGTGATTAACCCCAGAACATTGTAGCCAGCTATGATAATTCTATCTAGTCCAGTTTCTTTTAGGTCTAGCGCCTCAAGGAACTCAGACTGCTCTTTTTTCTCAGAGAGTAAGGCAACTTCAGCTTCGATAGCAGCAGATACAATTAAAGCAGTCGAGTTAACACTTTGAGCGTACGACGTTACTTTTTCCGAATAAGTATTTCCTTTAGCCGCTGAATCCTCATCTACATTGCAGACGTATATAGTTGGTTTAGAAGTCAATAAATTTAGTTGCTGAAACCTATGTAACAAATCCTCTGTTACATCTAATGTTCTTGCAGGTTTTCCTAATTTTAATGCCTCAATCACTAATTCTAAAAGCGCAAGTGTTTGTTTTGCTTCCTTGTCATCACTACGGGCTTTTTTTGTCATTGAGCCGATACGTTTCTCCACAGATTCCAAATCGGCGAGCATTAATTCTGTCTCAATAGTGGCAATGTCATCGAGAGGGTCAATTTTCCCGGTCACATGCATAATGTTATCGTCCTCAAAACAACGGACAACATGCACTAATGCATCAACCTCCCGTATATGAGCTAAAAACTTGTTTCCTAACCCTTCACCCTGACTAGCACCTTTGACTAAACCGGCGATATCACAAAAATCAATGTTTGTCGGGATTATTTTCTCAGATTTTGCTAACTGTGCGATTGTTTCAAGACGAGGATCGGGCACAGCAATTCGACCGAAGTTAGGCTCAATTGTGCAGAATGGGTAGTTTTCAGCTTGAGCAGAAATCGTTTGAGTAAGTGCATTAAAGAGTGTGGATTTTCCTACATTTGGTAATCCCAAAATACCACAGGTAAAGCCCATGTCTATTTCTCTTCCTCTTCCTCTTCCTTGAAATTAATGTCTGAAAGTTTGATTGCAACTAATTTGATATATTCTGCTGCTGATCCATCTAACAAAATTGGCAATTTATTTGCGGTGGCATCTAAAACTGGAAAAAGCCAGGCATGGTCTATCTTTGAGAAATTACCTAAAACATGCCCAATAACTCTCTCTTTGCTTCGCGGTCTACCAACGCCAAGACGTACTCTCCAGAATTCTCTGCCGATGTGATTTTCTATATCTTTGATACCATTATGTCCAGCATGACCACCTCCCTTTTTAACTCGCAAACATCCCGCTGGTATGTCTATTTCATCATGAAATACGAAAATGTCGGAAGGTGTCAGCCGGAAATAACGCATGGTATCACCAACGGGCTTTCCAGAACCATTCATAAAGTTCATAGGTTTTATAACAACAATTTTTCTGGAGCCAATTAGTCCTTCACTGAAATTACTTTGTAACCGTGTTTTTTTTTGAAAATTTGGTAGGTTATGTTGGCGCACTATCTCATCAACCGCCATGAAACCTATGTTATGTCGGTTTGAAGCATAACGTTCGCCTGGGTTACCCAATCCGACGACCAGTTGCATTATTTCCTCCGGAGGAGATGTGTCTGTTAAATATTAACCTTCAGACTCTGCACTGCTCTCATCACTAGTCGCAGTGCTCTCATTCCCGTCAGTAACTCCCTCGGCACTATCCGTTATCTCATCTTCAGCAGTCATAACTGTTGGAGCAGCAATAGTAGCTATAGTGAAATCCCTATCAGTTATAGAAAAATCAACTCCCTCTGGCAAAACTACTGTATTTGCATGAATAGAGTCTCCGATTTCACAACCAGTTAGATCAATTTTAAAATCATCGGGGATATTTGCAGCTGTGCAGGAAACCTCCAATGCGTGACGGACTATGTTTATAACACCTCCACGCACTATGCCGGGCGCTTCACGTTCATTTATAAATGTCACGGGAACTTCAACTGTGACACGTCTGTTGGGATCGAAACGCAAAAAATCAACATGCAGTGGTACTCCGGAGACCGGATGGACCTGCGCGTCTCGTGGCAGTACGCGATGTTTAGTACCTTCGACCTCAATGTCTATCAAAGAGGTAAAGAAACCTGGTGTCTCTATAGCTTTGTTTATTGATCGACTTTCAATGGTAACCGATAATGGAGTTTCTCTGTTTCCGTATATAATAGCGGGGACTCTTCCTGCGCGGCGAGCAGAGCGGGCGGTCCCCTTTCCAACCCGTTCTCGTGTTACCGCGGCAAGAACTTGTGTGCTAACCATGCCAAACTCCTAATTCAATTAATTACACTGAACTCCACGGGTTTTCAGTATATAAAACTTATCTAAAAACATCTTTTAGGCCTATGCAGCACTATAGTCAAATAACCTCGACACAGATTTTTCATTGCTAATTCGCGCAATTGCTTCACCAATAAGTGGTGCGATAGAAAGTTGACGAATATTATGCGAAACTCTTACTGCTTCGGTACTTAATATGCTATCAGTTGTTACTAGGGATTTTATTGGTGATGAAGCAACACGCGACACTGCACCACCGGATAGCACTCCATGGGTGATGTATGCGGACACAGATTTTGCCCCCGCTTCCACCAAGGCTACCGCAGCGTTGCATAAGGTTCCAGCACTGTCGACAATATCATCAACTATTATACATTCTCTGTCTGTGATATCTCCAATAATATGCATAACCTCGGAAACGCCGGCACGTTCGCGACGTTTGTCAATAATTGCTAAGTCAACCTCCAAAGCCTTTGCAATTGCGCGTGCCCGAAGTACCCCTCCGACATCCGGAGAAACCATTGTTAAATTATTTATGTCGGAATTTTCTTTAATATCTCTGAGAAATACCGGTGATGCGTACAAGTTATCCAAAGGGATATCAAAGAACCCTTGAATTTGTCCGGCATGTAAATCAAGAGTTAAAACACGATCGGCACCAGCCTGTGTAATCAAGTTTGCTACCAACTTTGCTGATATAGGGGTTCGGGGTCCCGATTTTCTATCCTGACGTGCGTAGCCGAAATATGGAACCACTGCGGTAATTCGGCGTGCAGAACCGCGTCTTAATGCATCTATGCAGACTAAGAGTTCCATAAGATTGTCATTAGCGGGAAAAGAGGTCGATTGAATAATAAATACATCCTCGCCTCGAACTGTTTCTTCCATCTGTACAAAACATTCCATATCAGAGAAGCGTCGCACACTAGCTTTACATAACGCTATTTTGAGGTGTGCAACAATAGCTTCAGCAAGCGGTCGATTACTGTTACCGGCAACAATCTTCATATGCATGATCCCTTTATTGCACTGCTATTAAACCGCGAAAAATGAGAAGTCTGATATTCGTGTTGTTTAGCAGTAAGCTCAGAATCTGTAAATGTTACAAAAAAATTGATGTAATTTATATAAATAAAGGTACTAGCATTGCTAAAAAATTTAATTTACGAGTTTTATGCTGCATGTTTCATCGAATTTTAATTATTAACTTTTTTCCCAAAGATACTCGGTCGGAGCGTGGCACAATCTGGCAGTTAATAGTTAGATGTTAAAAGTCGCATAACTCAAAAATCTGTGTGGTTTATATCATTGCACAAAAGGTAATCATTCCAAGTAAGCAAAAACAAATGAAAAAAATCATGTGAGGCATCAGGGGGGAGGCTCCAAAAAAATTGCAGAAATCATTCGTCCGTAATCGTTCTCGCCATTTAATTTGCTGCGACGGTAACTGAAGAACCGGTTTTTGTCAGTGAAAGTATCCGCGGAAATAACATCTATTGATGTTACACCAGAATCACGTAACTTTTCTAAAATGAACCCGGATAAATCAAAACTATAACGATTGTTAGGTCCACATTTAAAGAAACGCGAATTACGATTATTTCTCGCAAAAAACATATCAAAGAATTCCGATCCGACTTCATAAGATTTTTGCCCGATACATGGACCAATTATTGCAATAATTTTGTCGCGGGTCGCATTTAATCTTTCCATAGATATAACGGTGTTTTCTATAATCCCATTAAGTGCACCTCTCCACCCCGCGTGACAAGCCCCGATAACGGATGAAGAAACATCAGCAAATAAGACAGGGGCGCAATCCGCTGTGAGTATAGATAAGATTTGCCCCGGTTTATTACTTACTGCGCCGTCAGCTTGAAAAGATTTTGACTCTTCCGAATCTTTAGGAAAATAAACGATGTTTGGTCCATGAACTTGGTGCAGTGTATTTAAAAAGTTTTGCGAATCACCACTGATGTCTGCCGCAACCAAGCGTCGATTTTCTTTAACCGACTTTGGAGAGTCATTGGAACTCTGTCCGCAATTCAATCCAGAATATATTCCCTTACTTACGCCCCCTTGGCGGGTGTAGAAGCCGTGTCGTACGTTGGTGGTCGCTTTCAAAAGCGAGGAAATTATTGGTTTTACTCTCGTTTTAGCTATCATTTATACGTCCTTCGGCCATCAAAAATAGATAATTATTTAGTCTGGCTATTTAATGTAATGACCTTGAATAATTTCCCCATTTGGGTTGATGAAATAAGACGATGTGCTGATTTTCTCAATTCTAATGCCTGTTCTCGCGACATCAATTGGGCGAGCTGTTCTGTTCTCTCAATTATTCCAAGATGTCGCAGGAAAGTTCCTTGATAAACCGGCCCGTATATATTTAACTCTGAGCTCTTTAAAGCTTCTGTTAAGGCAAAGAAATCAACGTGCGATGATAGATCGCATTCACCCAGATATTCTAAAATATTACAATACTTGTGGTTTTTAACTGCTTGGAGTGTATCCCCGGCAGAACGTTTGTTGTGCCCGTAATCTAAAATAATAGCCGCACCCCCTTCAGAAACTAGACGTTTGGAGAGTAATTTCATAAGTGAAATGGCTTCTCGGCAGACTTCGAAAACCGTTCCAAGTTTGGAATTGTCCCTGATGTCTTCGGGAATTAAGGCACCAACATAATTTTTTGGTTTTTTTTCCACAAAAATTAAAGTTCCATTATTTGATAGATCGACGCAACGTAGCCGCCATCCTTCTTCACATAGCACATACTGGTCGATCGGTAGAGCGTCAAAGAATTCATTTGCCGCAAGAAGGGTAGGGCCATCGGGAGGGATGCAATCTAGAGAATCGTACCACTGGATTGACAGTTTGGTATCAAATTTCTCGAGTGCTTTTTTCTGTGAAGAGCGTAGCTGTCTATTGGATTCTACTAAATGGACCGACACTGCATTAAAGAATGCGGGTACAGATTCTGCAGCGCGAAGCATATCCGCCATCATAGTACCCCGTCCGGGTCCTAATTCTATCAAATTTATTTTTTTTGGACTTCCTGTTTTTTTCCACATAACGGCCAGCCACAATCCTATAAGCTCACCAAAAACCTGCGAAACCTCCGGCGCGGTTATAAAATCACCATCTGCCCCCAAGGGTTTACTATTACGATAATATCCATAAGCAGGATGCATTTGTGCAAGCGCCATAAACTCAGAAACCGGAAGGGCTCCCTCAGTGCGAATGCGCTCTTTCAGTATAAGCTCAATTTGGTTCACGATCGATATAAGGAATTTCGGATAAACCAAATTCCTCCAAAAATTACAGGGAGTGAAAGTATTTGTCCCATCGTCAAAAAGCCTATGAGGAATCCAAGGTGGGCGTCCGGCTCACGAAAAAATTCTACAAAAAAGCGCGAGATACCGTATCCAGCAAAAAAACACCCGGTGATTAAACCTCTGTATTTAAGGGCGCAAAAGTATTTGATCATTAACATCAAAACGAAAAAAAGAAACAATCCCTCGAGTGCGGCTTCATAAATCTGACTTGGATGCCGTAATTCGTGTCCTCCGCGAGGAAATACAATCCCCCAGGTTACGTCAGTGGTGCGTCCATACAGTTCTCCATTTATGAAATTTGCAATCCTTCCAAAAAATAGCCCAATTGGTGCAGCAGCGCATATGAGATCACCGAGAGTTAAAAATGGAATGTCGTGTTTTCTACAAAATAATATAGTTACTGTTAGCACTCCGAGAACACCACCATGAAATGACATACCTCCATGCCAAACTGAAAAAATTTCAATGGGTTCTTGCCAAAAATATAATGGCTTATAAAAAAACACATAACCTAGCCTTCCGCCCGCGATGATTCCGACTGTTGCCCATAAAAGAAAATCATCAACATTTTTGTTTTTGATTAAACCCGCTGTTTTTCTTGTAAGAAATATCATGTATTTCCAGCCAAGTAATAAACCAAAAACGTATGCCAGTGAGTACCACCGAATAGTTAGTGGACCAATTTCAAGTGCAATTGGGTCTACAGCAGGAAAGGGGAGTGCAAACATATTTTAGTCCTGTAACAACTCTTTTACTTATAGGGGTCATCTTTAATTAAGTAGTCGCACACGTATGATTGAATACCCTCTTGAACACTTAAAAATGGTATATTGTAACCGCGATTTCGCAGTGAGGCCATTTCTGCTTCTGTGAAATATTGATACTGATTCCTTATCAAGGGTGGCATCTCGATATATTCAATGTCTGGTTCCCATCCCAATGCTTTAAATAAAGCAATCGACAATTCCTCAAAAGATTGGGCTCGACCGGTGCCAACATTGAATAAACCACTTACACTCGGGTTTTCTAGCAACCAAAGCATAACTTTTACACAGTCACCCACCCAAATAAAATCACGCATTTGCCTTCCGTCAGGGTAATCAGCGTTATGCGAACGAAAAAGGATGGCAGGGCCGCCTTTACTAATCTCTCCGAAATTTTTATACACAACACTTGTCATGTCCCGTTTATGGTATTCATTTGGACCGTAAACATTAAAAAATTTTAATCCGGCCCATTGCGGGGGTGCACCATTTAGACCACGGTTTTCTAGTTGTCGGGCAATCCATCGATCAAAAAGGTGCTTTCCCCATCCATAAGCGTTAAGCGGGCGAAATCTTCCTAATGTCTCTCTGTCAATTCCGTCTTTAAATCCAAACTCACCTAATCCATATGTAGCAGCTGATGAGGCGTAAATTAATGGTATTTTCTTCTCTGTGCATATATTCCAGATGTCACGAGATAAACGGAAATTGGTCTCAACAATCAGATCAGCATCTGTCTCACTTGTTGAAGTGATCGCTCCCATGTGGAAAACCGCGTTAAGTCTGTTAGCACTATCCCTTATAAACGTTAAAATTTCATTTGGCGCAATAAGGTCTGATGGATCACGTTTGGAAATATTTTTCCACTTTCCTTCGGATCCTAGACAATCGCAAATGACATTGTTTGTGGTAACGTTTTTTTCGAGAGATGCAATGAGGTTGGACCCAATAAATCCCGCACCGCCGGTGATAAGATACATAAACCTGCTGCTCCATTTAATTTATCAGTTTACATTGAATAAGTTATAGGGGTACCAATAAAATGCTTCAAGCACTGTATATTTTTGCTTGTCACAAAGGATAACCGCAGTCATATAATCAGGTGTCAAAATGGATAAAAAGGAAACATAAAAATGCAGTCACGAAATAAATTTTTTGACGATGCTGCAAAAGTCGCCGGCAGTGCAGCTGGTTTGTTTGTGGGTGTTAAAAAAGAAGTGGACACATTAGTACGTCAACAACTCGAACGCTTGTTGGCATCAATGGATTTAGTAACGCGGGATGAATTTGAAGCAGTTAAGGAGATGGCGGTTTTGGCTCGGGAGAGTCAAGAAATGGCCCTTAAACGAATCGCTGATTTAGAAAAAAAGTTGGTTGATCGACCAAAAAGCAAAACAAAATCGAAAAAAATTGCTCCAAAACAAAAATCAAAGAAACAAACGGCTCGTAAGGATGTAGCTAACTAGCCAATTTTTTGACGTTTGTCACACCTTTCGACCTTTTCCACAGAAACGATCCGCAAAAAGACATTCTGCGCTTGCATAGCTGGTCTCCATTTGGCAACCTAGATATTGTGTAATTTATACTGACGGGTACAATATAGGCGTCTCAAAGTAAATAGGGATTTTGAACCTTTTGAGAGAGGAAGATATGGCGGAAGTCGCGATTAAAGAAGCTGAAGGCGTTGTTTCTAATCCCATTGATACAATTGAACAGATAGCAGTCGCTCATAGTTGGCCATATGAAAGGAATACCGATGATGAGATAGTGGTGGATGTGACGGGGCATTGGACTGAGTTTAGACTTTTTTTCTCGTGGTTAAACGATATATCTGCGATCCATTTCGCATGTGCGTTTGAATTAAGTGTGCCTAATAATCGACGGGCTGTTGTGCATGAACTACTTGCTAAAATCAATGAAGGTTTGGCGGTCGGACATTTTGATTTATGGGCCGACAGAGGATTGCCAGTGTTCCGTTCTGCCTTGCTTTTACGTGGCTCTGGCGGAGCTACAGTTGAGCAGCTCGAAGATCTTGTTGATATAGCTCTCACTGAGAGTGAAAGATACTTTCCAGCCTTTCAGTATGTCATCTGGGGAGGAAAAACTCCAAGCGAAGCCATCGATGCCGCCTTGTTTGAAACTGTTGGTGAAGCCTAACGTGAGTATCTATGAGGTGCGCATTCTTTTAGTTGGCTGCGGAAAGATGGGAGAATCGCTTGTTGGTGGTTGGTTTGCAAAAGGAATTAGAACGGAGAACATTTGTGTTGTCGAACCAAACCGCAAATTAGAAATCGCTAAAAAATATAACATTAATGTAGTTCCTTCAATAGAGGATATTTCAAACAATTATATCCCACAGATTGTGGTATTCGCCGTAAAGCCTCAGGCAATGGATCTTGTTTGTCCACCATATTCTGTGTTTAAGCATACAAAAACAGTTTTTGTCTCAATAGCGGCCGGCCGAACAATCGAGTTTCTTGAAAACAATTTAGGTAAGAATGTAGCAATTATTAGAGTTATGCCCAATACCCCCGCTGCTATAGGTTGCGGCATCTCCGTAGCCTGTGGCAACAAACTAGTAACCGTGGAACAACGCAAAATATGTTTGGATTTATTAGCAGCTGTAGGCGAAAGCGTTTGGCTTGAAGAGGAAAATCTACTTGATCCAGTTACTGCAGTATCAGGTAGTGGTCCTGCTTATGTATTCTTGTTAATGGAAGCCTTGGCCTCAGCAGGGATAAATGCAGGATTGGACCCTAATCTTGCAGAAAAACTTGCGAAGGTTACAGTTGCAGGATCTGGTAAACTTGCTGTTCAGTCATCGGACTCGTTCAAGACACTTCGTGAAAATGTCACTAGTCCAGGAGGAACTACAGCCGCCGCAGTCGAAGTTCTTCTCGGAGAAAACGGTATGCAGAATTTGATTGAAAATGCTGTTAAAGCTGCGACCGCACGCTCTCGAGAGCTAGCGGGTTAGAATATATGTTAATTACCCATCTGCGGTTGCTTTGCTATCGCCAGTTAAATTAATAATACCTTCCCTGAGTCGGTTTAATGCTCTTAATTCTAATTGCCTTACACGCTCTTTTGATAGACCCAGTTCTGCGCCCAGCACCTCACGACTTGGTATTTTATCGGAAAAAAATCGTCTACGAATTATAGCAAGTTCTCTCGGAGGTAAACAACTAAGGGCTGAACAGAGCTTTTTCCGCCAAAATTTCTGCTCTGTTGTAGATACAAGTACTTCTTCTGGTGAAGGAGCGCAGTCTGGTAGATTTTCCAATAAAGAAATGTTCGCTATTTCTCTGCTTGCCGGAATATCTAGGGACTGATCTGGTTTAGCTATTCGCCTCGCAAGCGCTATTACCTCTGAAACAGTAACGTTAAAGCTGCGTGCTAGAGAAATTATATTTTCGCCTGTTGGTGATATACCATTGGTGGAGCGACCAGATAGGCGAGTGAGATGAAAAAAGATAGATCTCTGGGCTGAACTGGTCCCAATCTTAACCATTGATCGTGAACGTATGACGTAGTCTTGTATGGATGCACGTATCCACCACATGGCATAGGTGGATAAACGCACGCCACGGTCCGGATTGAAACGTTTAACTGCTTCCATAAATCCCACAGTTCCTTCTTGAAGAAGCTCATTTATGGGGTGACCGAAACGCCGATACTTTCTTGCTACAAACATTACAAAACGTAGATGGCTGAGAAAAAGAGGTGTTGCGGCTGCTCTATCACCAGACTGAACACGTCGTATAAGATTGGTCTCTTCGCCTTTAGAAAGTTTTTTTTGACGTCTGATGTGCTTAAGAATTGAAGATGAAAAAAGAATCTGCATAGTCCCTTTAAAATAATAATTTATTTACGATCGCATGCCCTTTAAAGTTGATCAATGTTTGATGCATGAAAATCTTGTCGATGTTATAAAACGACCTAGATATCCTATAAAATAATAGAGAGGGCACTATGGGAAAGCGGGTAATAAATAAGCGCAAAAAAATTGTAATCGCGGCAATTACGCTCGCTGCAGGGCGCCCTTGGACCGATATTCCCTTAACTGACATATCCCGCGAGGCTGGTGTTGAACTTAAATATGTTTACAAAGAATTTCCGCAACGGATAGAGCTTGTTAAAGAGTTATTATTTGGAGGGAATGAGACATGGGTCGCAGATAATTACCCTGAAAATGAAAATGAACCGCCACATGATCGGCTCGTCGATACATTAATGTGCTATTTCGACCATTTATCTCATAATCGTGCAGCCATGCAATCCATCTTGCGTTCATCCGTAAATGATCCCTCCCTCTCAATTGGTCTTTTGCCGACAATTCTGCAAATGATGGCTTGGATGTTAGAAACTTCAGGAATAAGTAGTGGCGGCATAGCAGGCTCCCTTCGTGTAAAAGGGCTTTCAGTCGTATATTTTATGACTCTTCGCGTTTGGATGGGAGATGAAAGCAGTGACCTTGGAAAGACCATGGCTTTCTTAGACAAAAGACTTCGCGCTGCAGAGCAGTTAGCATCTCTTCTACCTGGAATACAGGTTAATTCTTAACTAAACAGGCAAATTTATCTCCACACGGGCCCCGCCTAGCGGGGAGTCAGTAATTTTAATCGATCCACCATGACCTAGAACTATGTCACGAGCAATTGTGAGTCCAAGCCCAGTGCCTCCGGAGTCCGGCGGCCTTTCAACTTCCAGCCTGGTAAATGGTCGGAAAACATCCTCGCGTGCTTTTTCNGGTATACCAGGCCCATCATCATCAATAAAAATATTTATAGAATCGCTGTCTTTAGATGCATTGACAACAACTCTCCGACCGTAGGTCGCTGCATTAGATATTAGGTTAGATAAACACCTTCTGAATGCTATCGGTCGTAGGTCTACATTAAGTGATGCAGAAGACTTCATGGACACTTCACTTTTGAGACCAGAATTTTTCTCCACAACGTCGCGCAACAGCTCATTCAAATTAACGGTTATAGATTTTTCAGCACTCTCGCCTCGGGCAAAAGACAAATATTCTTCAACTAGCTTTTCCATCTCGGCTACATCTGCTTGTAACGCATTTACGCTAGGGGAGAATTTCAGCATAGCAAGTTGGAGTTTCAGGCGTGTAAGTGGGGTGCGTAAATCGTGGGATACTCCCGCCAACATCTCTGTTCTTTGTTCGATATTTCGAAGAACACGTGCACGCATCAGATTGAAGGCTGCTGCTGCCTGACGAATTTCGGTTGCTCCTTCGGGCTTAAAATCAGGCACATCTCTTCCCTTTCCAAATGCGTCTACGGCCCGGGCAAGCCTACCGATAGGCCTTAACTGATTTCGCATGAAAATGGTTGCAATCGCAAATAGCAGCATTGAAGTGCCTACCATCCACATCAGAAAGATATAGGTAGTAGAGCTAAAAAGACGTTCCTCGTGAACATCCACTTCAAGAACTCCATCCGATAGTTGTACAAAGATTGAGACTGTTCGAGGCCGAATATTTAGATCAATTTTAAACGGTCGCTTTACACGCTCCCGCATTGCATCGTTTAGGCTTTTCTCAACAATACTGTTGCCAATTTTACTCGGTTTGTTGGGAAGAATCTGACTCTTTTGAAATCGGACATTTAGTGCTAAGCTTCGCACAGCTGAATTCATAATCCAACGTTCATTTTCCGTTCCCTTAAATCTTCGGCGTTGATCAATCACACTACTTATCTCACCAGCTACTGATGCCGCTAGACGTCTTGTTACTGTTTCCCAGTGCCTTTCATAAAAAACCCAAGTTGAAACTACTTGAACCAAAATTAGGGGGGTTACTATAATTAATATTGATCGACCGAGCAGAGATTTTGGAAGGTATTTTTTGATTTTGAAAACCATGTAATACTTTTAGTCTGTTTGCAGCGAGTATCCCTGACCTCGCACTGTTTTCAAATAGCGTGGCCAACGGGGAGCGGGTTCAATTTTCCTTCTCAGTCTAGTTACTTGTACATCTATCGTGCGTTCTCCTCCTTCAGCATGGCTTTTTTTGAGGAGTGACTGGCGACTAACCGGATAACCATGGCTATTAGCGAGTACGCGCAATAAACTCTCCTCCACTTCTGTTAAATGAATTATTTCCCCATTTCTTCTAAGTGTACCCGTTTTTCCATCGAATACACATTCACCAAAAGTGAGTGTGATGTCTTTTCTGGAAAACGACAATTTTTCTGAACGTTTCAAAATATTACTTATTCGCAGGAGAAGCTCTCGTGGTTCAAACGGTTTTGCAAGATAATCATCAACACCATGCTCAAGGCCAGAGATACGATCTTCAACCTCTCCACGCGCAGTAAGCATGAGTATGGGGACTGAATTGTTTTCACGAATTGAAGTTGTAAATTCAAAGCCATTTTCTCCGGGCATCATTACATCTAATATAAGAATATCAAAATTTAGACCTTCCATAAGGTTTCGCGCATGTTTTGCGTCAGATGCTACGGATACATTAAAACTATGATCCTCTAGGTAGCGACGTAGTAGCTCGCGTAGCCGGCTATCATCGTCAACAACCAATATATGTGAGCGTGAAGTCATATTCGTTTGTTATTGCCTATTCAATTTGCATTTTTGGTTTTTGCTCTGCTCGTATCGTTGCCTAAATAGAGAACTACTATATCTAGATTAAAAGCTTTACTTTCTCAATTACTTTAACGTTGAGGCTAGCATTCCCTACCAAAACAAATTCATGGTATCCTAAAAAGTGGTTTCCTGGAAAATTATGTTTTATTATAACCAATAAAAAAATGTGAAGTTAATAGGATGATAACGCTCTCTCTTAACGGTAAGCAGGATTGGAGAAAACATTATACTTCCCCTGCACTTAGTTCTCCATAATGTAATCAGTCATTTATTATCTAAAGCAACCTGGTTTCCGATCAAAATTAGCTTGATTCTTTTAAAGGATGTGGGTACCGAAATTACGTTTTTTGAGCAAATTAACATCGATATCAAAGTACATCATCTACATAATTTTGTATTAGTGTGAGAACATGTTTTTAGCATTCATCCGTCTCTTTATTATGATTTTAGATTTTCTAAAACTGGGTACAATAGCGACAGCGAATAATTTTGAACGAAAGTTTGTGCGATTAATAGCCCCGCTCGACGAACCGCGTGGCCTGTGCGTGGACATTCCTGGTTAACGAAATCGGGTAGATATAACAAAACTTTTGTTCTTCATAGCTGTAAGAGAGGAGTCGGAAATTTTGACGACCAATAAGATGCCTCTGCGGTTCGTTCAGGAATTCTAAAAATGCTTGAATATCTGCTGTGTGTCAGTGGTGTAAAGACTCCGTTGGGGGTTAAATTAAAACTAGCCAAGTGTGAGACATCAAAGGCATATTGGCTGTTTAGAAATATATTTTGCAGCCTGTTTCTTTTCCGAAAATGTGTTTGACCGACGGGGCTGGACAATCAGTATTGCCACGTGGAAAGAGACGCTTTCCATCCGGTCACTTTAGGCGGAGGATAATGTTTTGCCCTGAAAAGAGGAGCTTGGTAGTCTACAACGTTGAAAATTATTGATGTAGAATAACTGGCAAAAATTTTTTGGGTTTGTGCAACTAAAAATTCAGCTGTTGACCTCAACACCCAAAGTCCGGTAAAAGCGGATTGGGTCATAACCTCCCAACGGGTTACGATTCTTCTGGAAGGGAGATTTTTTATGCCAGATTTTACATCTAGCGCGCAACCCGCGCGCCGTCCGAAAAATCCGTGTTTTTCATCGGGTCCCTGCACCAAACGACCTGGATGGTCCATAGAGGCCCTCTCATCGGCCTTGATTGGTAGGTCTCATCGATCAAAAGATGGAAAACAAAGGCTTGCTAAAGTAATCGAGTGTTCGAGGGACCTCTTGAAAATTCCTGATAGTTATCGTGTAGCTATAGTTCCCGCTTCCGATACAGGAGCTATTGAGATGGCGCTCTGGAGTTTGTTAGGCGCCCGTGGAATTGACATATTGGCTTGGGAAAGCTTCGGTGCGGCGTGGGTGTCTGATGTGGTCAAGCAACTTCGGCTTGACGATATAAATGTTTACAAGGCGGATTACGGCGAATTACCTGACCTTGAGAGAGTGGAGTGGTCACGTGATGTGGTCTTTACGTGGAATGGAACGACATCGGGTGTCAGGGTGCCCGATGGTAATTGGATTCCTGATAATCGTGAAGGTCTGTCAATTTGTGATGCAACCTCTGCTGTTTTCGCTATGCCAGTTGAATGGGAAAAACTAGATGTCGTTACTTGGTCTTGGCAAAAAGTAATGGGAGGGGAAGCGCAACACGGCATGTTGGTGTTATCGCCTCGCGCCGTTCAAAGACTTGAGTCCTACACGCCTGATTGGCCGTTGCCAAAAATTTTTCGTTTAACCAGTGATGGTAAGCTTATTGAAGGAATATTTAAAGGAGAAACGATTAATACACCTTCGATGATTTGCGTTGAGGATGCTCTTGATGGTTTGCGTTGGGGTAAGGCCATGGGAGGCCTTGAAGCTTTAATAGCTAGGTCAAATGCAAATCTCTCCGCAATTTCCAGTTGGGTGGGGCGCACTGAATGGGTGGATTTTTTGGCGGTGAATCCGTTAATTCGCTCAAATACTTCGGTTTGCCTTTCTATTGTCGATCCATGGTTTAAGAAATTGGCTCTTGAGCAACAACTTGTAGTGCCTAAAAAAATTGACTCCTTTCTTGAGGCTGAACATGTTGCTTATGATATTAATGGTTATCGTGCTGCGCCTCCAGGTCTTAGAATATGGGCGGGAGCAACGGTTGAAACAGATGATCTTGAAACACTATTTCCATGGCTCGATTGGGCATTCGAAAAAATTAGGTATGAAATGGAAGAGGTTTGAATGCATATTTTTATGAGGATGATAAAATGCCTAAAGTTCTGATTTCAGATAAACTGAGTCCACGGGCCGTTGATATTTTCAAAGCACGCGGATTAGAAGTCGATATGATAACTGGTATGGCGCGGGAAGAATTATTGGACCGTATTGGTGACTACCAGGGACTGGCTGTTCGTTCGGCTACAAAAGTAACCTCGGATGTTTTAGATGCTGCAAAAAATTTGCGTGTAGTCGGTCGCGCTGGGATAGGTGTTGATAACATTGATATAGAATCCGCATCTTCCAAGGGAATTGTAGTTATGAATACACCCTTCGGTAATGCGATTACCACGGCGGAACATGCTATCGCGATGATGTTTGCTTTGGCCCGCCAAATTCCGCTTGCAGATAAACTGACTCAAAGTGGTAAGTGGGAAAAAAACCGTTTTATGGGTATGGAATTAACAGGAAAAACGCTGGGTATTATTGGATGCGGGAACATTGGGTCTCGGGTTGCCGAGAGGGCTATTGGGTTAAAAATGAAAATAGTCGCGTATGACCCGTATTTGACAACGGACCGCGCTGCTGATTTAGGCGTAGAAAAAGTAGATCTAGAGGAATTGTTCCCCCGGGCTGACGTAATTACGTTACACACACCGCTTACTGAAACCACTCGAGAGATTTTGAGTGAGGATGCTTTCGAACAAATGAAAGATGGTATTTTTATTGTGAACTGTGCCAGAGGCGAACTTGTAGCGGAAAAAGCGATGAAGTTAGCCCTTAACTCTGGTAAAGTTGGCGGATATGCTGTTGATGTTTATGCGGTCGAACCTCCTAAAGACTTCTCACTGTTTGGCGTAGAAAATGTGGTTGCAACTCCACACCTTGGAGCAAGTACAGAGGAGGCACAAGAAAAAGTGGCGTTGCAAATAGCTGAACAAATGTCGGATTATCTTCTTTCCGGCGCGGTTGTAAATGCGATTAATATGCCTTCTGTAACGGCCGAGGAGGCGCCAAGATTAAAGCCATATATGCTTCTTGGTGAGATGTTGGGTAGTATTGCTGGCCAGGTCTGTAAAACTAGTTTGAGATCAATAACCGTAGAATATGAGGGTCAAGCATCGCAATTTAACACTAGACCCATAACGGCATGTGTGTTGAAAGGTGTTCTGGCACCCGTTCTTGATTCAGTGAATATGGTCAATGCACCAGTAGTGGCACGAGATCGAGACATTGCTGTATCAATTGTAAACCATGAACGTGAATGTGAATATCAAACCTTGGTGCGTTTAACTGCGTCAACGGAAAATAGACAATTTTCAGTGGCAGGCACATTGTTCGGTGGGGATAAACCGCGAGTTGTCGATATTGGTGGTGTGCCAATGGAGGCTTCTCTTAGCGTTCATAATCTTTACACACTTAATCAAGATAAGGCAGGTATTATCGCAGGGTTTGGTCAGGCATTTGCTGATGCGGAAATTAATATAGCTAATTTTATCTTGGGACGGACACATCAAGGTGGAGATGCGGTTTGTTTAATTGAAGTTGATACTGAAATTCCCACTGCTGTAATAGATAAGGTTAGACAGCAACCAAATGTGAACGAGGCAACCCCTCTCTATTTGCCTATGCTCGTAGGGGTTGGTTGATTAGGTTTCATATCTCCAATAAAGAAGTTAAATGGCTCGAAATTCATCTGTCTTAGGTGAAAAAACACTAAGACCTCTCATCTCTTCGTTTATATGCCAACCATGCAGGCCAATTTTTCCGGACCAAACCGGGTCTAGTATCCATGGGTAAGTCATTAGGTTTTCAAATCCAATACGCAACAGTTCTTCAGCACACTGACCGCGGCGAGAGCCTAAGTTTTCATCTTCCATTGATCCACATATTAATGAAGATGTTAGCATTAACCAGCGTGGAAGAAAGTTGCTGTTTAATATTGTTGAAACGTCAGAGGAGTGGGGGTTAAGAAGCGCATTTATGATGTTACAATCATTGTGAGCCATTTGGATTATGTGTCGAGTTTTTCGTATTTTGACGCCATATTCTAACGCTGCCATAACGGATAAGTCGCTCTCGCTGTTAGCCGGCGGAATTAACCCAGCAACGCTTCTAATTATATAGACTTGTTCTTGTGGTAATCCGATTAAAGCAGCTGGGTCTAATGGAAAGTCAACTCCAGTAATTACCAAAACATTGAAATTAGTCTTTGGCTTCTTACGAGGCAGTTTAGAAGAAATGTAAGCCGCTGCGTTATTCAAAAAAAAGTCAATATCTTTCAATTCAAATTTCCTAATTTATCCAAACCGAAATTTTTACAGATTTTTATCTCTGATAACGTTAATTGATGACATCCATAAAATTGAATTAATCTGAGAAACACGGTAAAAAATTGATTGTCTTCAGTTTTGTGAATATTTGCATTAGTCTGAAGATACATTTTATACAGTAAAGGTGATTTGCAAAGTAATGACGGATACCGAGCGGAATACTTTGTTGCCTGCGGGATTAAGCGATATTCTTCCCGAAGATGCGGCATTTGAGGCAGAAACTGTTGATCGATTAATATCCTGTTTCTCTATGCATGGTTATCAGCGAGTAAAGCCACCTTTGTTAGAATTCGAAGAGAGTCTCTTGAGCGGTGTTGGTGTTGCAGTCGAACCACAAACATTTCGATTAATGGATCCTGTGTCACAGCGCATGATGGGCATGAGGGCTGATATTACTCCACAAATTTCACGGATCGCCCAGAGCCGCTTAGTAGATGCACCTCGGCCATTACGCCTCTCTTATGCTGGAGATGTACTTAGAGTGCGGGGTTCACAGCTGCGTCCGGAACGCCAACTAACTCAAGTTGGTGCAGAATTAATTGGGTCGGCGGCGGTGGAGGCTGATGCAGAAATTATTGTGATGGCAATACGTGCTATTCAAAGTACAGGAATTGAAAAACTTACAGTTGATTTAACAATGCCAAGATTAGTGCAATTAGTCCTTAGTCGTTATGGACTTTCTGAGAATAATAATCAAAAATTACGACAGGCTCTCGATCGAAAAGATGCAAAAGCCGTTTCTGGATTGGCAGGCAAAGCAGGACACGAATTACGAATATTATTGAGTGCAACGGGCGTTGCGCATGATGGATTGAAAATTCTAAAATTAGCTAAATGGGCCGATGATCGTGCAAAGGAAATTGAACGTATTTCTTGCGTGGTGGATCTTTTAACCAAGAATGTACCCGAAATTCAATTAACAATTGATCCTGTCGAGCATAGAGGTTTTGAATATCATACTGGTATTGGATTCACAATTTTTTCCCAGGATCCTGCAGTTGAGTTCGCTGGTGGAGGTCGGTATAGAGTCAAAGGGGTGGAGACAGAGGATGGTGAGCGAGCCACAGGTGTAACATTATATATAGACTCCATTATGACTGCTTTGAAAAGACCGGAGCCGAATAAACGTGTGTACATCCCTATTGGTTCTCCATTTTCTTGTATTGCGCGTTTGCATGATGAGGGGTGGATAACAGTTTCTGCATTGCAGCCAGTTGATGACGTAGATATGGCTGCGCAAAATCAGAAATGTTACTATGTGTACGATGGTAATGAACTACGTCATGTAAAAGGGTTAGACTAGAAAATGACTGATGTTGTAGTTGTAGGATCGCAATGGGGCGATGAGGGCAAAGGAAAGATTGTAGATTGGCTGTCCAATCGTGCCGATGTGGTAGTCAGATTTCAAGGCGGTCATAATGCTGGTCACACTTTAGTGATAGATGGTGTAACATATAAGCTAAGTATTTTGCCGTCCGGAATAGTTCGACAAAATAAACTATCGATTATCGGAAATGGTGTTGTTATAGATCCATGGGCACTGTTGAAAGAAGTTGAACAGTTACGCCAAAAAGGAATTGAGATTACTCCCGAACGATTGAAGATTTCATGGAATGCAAGTCTTATTCTTCCTCTTCATGGAGTTATTGACCGGGCACGGGAGGAAGCTAGAGGCATGGACAAAATTGGCACCACTGGACGTGGTATCGGGCCTGCGTATGAAGATAAAGTGGCAAGGCGAGCAATTCGTGTTTGCGATTTGGCCAACCCAGACGGTTATGGTGTTTTGGTTGATGACCTCCTCTTGCATCACAATGCGCTTTTGAGGGGGCTGGGGGCAACGGTCGTAGATCATCAGGAAATTTTAGATCAACTCCATGAAATTGCGAAGCCCATTTTGTTATATGCCGATGATATATGGCGTATTTTAGATTTGGCACGAAAAGATCAAAAACGAATTTTATATGAAGGCGCGCAAGGCGCTATGTTAGATGTTGATCATGGAACCTATCCATTTGTAACGAGTTCGAATACTCATGCAGCGCAAGCGGCGTTAGGATCCGGATCTGGTGTTGGCACACTTGGTTATGTGTTGGGAATTACTAAAGCTTATACTACTCGTGTTGGAAGAGGTCCTTTTCCTACCGAACAAAAAAATAATATTGGTGAGCTTTTAGGTAAACGTGGTCATGAATTTGGAACCGTAACTGGCAGGCAGAGGCGGTGTGGGTGGTTTGATGCTGTATTGGCTAGGCAGGCGATAAAAGTGAGTGGCATTGATGGTATTGCGCTTACGAAATTAGACGTACTAGATGGTGTAGGGCAACTGAAAATCTGCAATGGTTATCGCGTAGATGGCGAAAAAATTGACTATTTTCCATCTGCTCGCAATCTTCAGGCGGTTGTTAAACCTGAATACGAGACTTTAGAGGGGTGGACTGAAAATACACAGGGAGTACGTTGTTGGACAGATCTTCCATCATCGGCAGAAGCCTATGTAAGACGTATAGAGGAATTGTTAGAGGTGCCAGTGTCGCTTCTGTCAACCAGTCCCGAGAGAGATGACACGATATTAGTGCATGATCCATTTCTTTAGATACAAAACAAATTAAAAAGCGCGAAACAGTTCCGTTTGTTTATAGTAGCGATACTAATACACGTTATATCAAATACAATAACTGGATTTTGTGTGAATGTTTATTGAATTTTAATTATTTTTCCAAAGAACTCATCAATTTCCTGAATCACCCTAAGTTCAATATTTATTCATGGATTGCATTTTTTACTTTCTCAAAGGCTCTTACTTCAATTTGACGAACACGTTCACGAGATATTTTATAGTGTAAACTCAGTTCCTCTAACGTCTTAGGTTCGTCGCTTAACCGTCGTTCTAAAAAAATATGGCGCTCGCGCTCATTGAGAGTCGTTAAAGCATCTGCAAGAAGGTGGCGACGTTCTTCCAGTTCTTGACGTTCTCCCAATACCACTTCTTGATTTTTGGTAAAATCTTCCAATAAATCTTGCCATTGGTCGCCATTTTCTGCCACAAGTGGAGCATTTAAAGAGTGATCTGGCGCAGCTAGACGACGGTTCATCGAAACAACTTCTTCTTCCGCCACTTTTAATGTTTTAGCAATCTTAGTAACATTTTCGGGTTTGAGATCACCGTCCTCAAGCGCCTGCAATTGGCTTTTGAGTTTGCGTAGATTAAAAAATAATTTTTTTTGCGCTGCAGTGGTACCAATTTTAACTAGAGACCAGCTATGTAAAATATATTCTTGAATAGAAGCTTTGATCCACCACATTGCGTATGTGGCGAGACGAAATCCCTTATTTGGATCAAACTTCTTAACTGCCTGCATTAAACCCACATTTCCTTCTGAAATAAGTTCTCCTAAAGGGAGACCATATCCACGATACCCCATCGCAATTTTCGCTACTAACCGTAAATGGCTTGTAACTAACTTATGGGCTGATTGAATGTCATTATCTTCAATCCAGCTATGAGCAGTTGAAACCTCTTCTTCTCGAGAAAGAAGTGGAAATTTACGAATTTCTTGTAGGTAACGCGTGAGGTTACTTGTGGGATCTATTTTCGCAAGCGCAGGAACACTAGTTACCATAATTATCTCCTCTGACCGAGCTAGACTAATGTATTATGTATATTACGTCCTTAAATCGCGTCAGGATCTCTTTCGAAAAATCACTTCAATTCTACACTAAATTAATTTATACAGCAAATTTAATTATTACTGTGTTGTTTTAAAAGACACACTAGGGAATACATATCATCTGGCAGAGCCGCTTCAAATCTTAGTTTTTTCCCGGTTATGGGATGCATAAAACCAAGGCTTTTAGCGTGCAACGCCTGACGGTGAAACAGATTTAAACGTGTTGTTGTTTCATCCGTTATAGATCGTCGGCGCGATGCTGTAATACCTCCTCCATATACTGGGTCTCCAATTAGCGAATGACCGATGTAGGACATATGAACCCGTATCTGGTGGGTTCTACCTGTTTTAAGTTGACACTCCACTAGCGCTGCTGAAGATCCAAAGTACTCTGTAACTGTATAGTTAGTTAATGAATGTTTGCCTCCACTAGTAAGCACAGTCATTTTTTTTCTGTTTTTAGGGCTTCGTCCAATATAATTTTCGACTCTACCATTTTTGGGACGTGGTATTCCCCAAACAATAGCCAAATAAGAGCGATCTACGTCATGCTTTCTGAATTGCATGGCTAACTCTTTGTGTGAGTGGTCATTTTTTGCCACAACCAAAAGTCCGCTCGTGTTTTTATCAATTCGGTGGACAATACCGGGACGTTTCACACCCCCAATTCCAGAAAGACTTGAATCGCAATGAAAAAGAAGGGCGTTTACTAAAGTTCCATTATTATTTCCCGGTGCAGGGTGGACAACAAGCCCTGCGGGTTTGTCAATTACGATCAGATCATTATCTTCATACACTACAACCAGATCTATATTTTCTGGTTTAGGCTCTGCTGGTGTTAAATCAGGAATTAACAAGTCAAAAACTTGTCCTTGTTTTACCCTATAAGAAGGATTAGTAATTGCTCGCCGAGTAATTGAAATATTTCCTGCTTCAATTAAAGATTTAATTCGAGATCTTGAGAAAGTTGAAATAATATCTGCTAATGCGCGGTCAAGCCGCTTATTATGATGTTCTTCGGATATAGTTACTTCAACTTTTGTACTTGTGATATTGTTAATATCAGGCATGGGAACAGAGTGGGCTAAACTATGAAAATGCTCAAGGCTTCAGTGATCACAATGGGCGTCTTAATATTGACGACCCTGGTAATACTAATAGTGACAATAAGCAATCGCTGGTCTGCAAATATTTCACCAAAAATCTCCTCACAGGCACTAAAAACTACCAGTGTCTATGACGAAGTAATAAGTCTACCGCAAGGAGCTTATATTCAAAACCTTATTTTGGCAGACAACCAAATTGTTCTTCAATTATCGTGGCCAGACGGCAGGAAAGGTCTTCTTCTTTTAGACGTATCCACAGGTAGGAAAATTGGTACAATTTCATTTCAGTAAATGATAATTGTTTTTTACATTATAACTTTTTTAAATTTTACCTTACTTTACCTTTCAATTAAAAACATAGTCAAAAGTGAGAATAGTTGAAAATTTTATATCAAAAAGCTTGACCCATGCAGGGCTAATACTATGATTGAACACAGTATCAACAACAGAAAGGAGGTGATCCTGTGTCTCATTATCATTTCGTGTCCTCATTCACAGGTGTCTGGATGGTTGCCTCCGAGGTAAAGCTCGGCTGAGTAACAGATGGAGGCCTAAAGAGGGCCGCTGTGAAAATGGAAGGGTCGTCTTTTCAAGACGACCCTTTAATTACAGCTTGTTAATAAATTGAAAATAGGGTCTACACGCGCCCTTGAAACAGGTTATTTTTCTTCCATTTAAGGGTGCCCATACTGCAATTTTTAAGAAATAAAATCTCAACGTGATAGCTATATGCTACCATCCTCTTGGACGGTGTTTTTTCCAGTATGCAGTTGTCCCAATCCAATCTTTTTCCTATATAAATAATTTAGAAAAACTCAAATACATTGTATCTTTTGAAATAAAAGAGAAACAATATAGGTGAAGATTAAAGTCATCGGATTGGTAAATCGTGGTAAAAGCCATTATTGAAGAGATTGAAGTAATTAATGAGTTGCTAAAATGGAGTACAAAGGAGTATGGTCCAGATTCCCGTCCCGTTCGAGAATTAGAGCGTATGATAAAAATACGAGATCCTTCTCATCCTTACTCCGACTTCTTTGCGTCGCATTTTGCATCATGGCCTAAAAAGTCTGAAATTGATCAATAAAAATCCTTTTCCCTTTTAAGGTATGAGAAGTGTCGCCTCAGAATTAACAAATCTTAAGATTTATTTTTCTAATAAAAAAATACCCCTAATTTAACATTTGCTGAACTCGTATTTTCCCTGTGGAAAAACGATCCTCATAAATATTTTACCTTTTTTTGTTTTAGACCTCTCGGGCTCAAACCCAACCCTGAAATTATTTAAAAACTTCTTAACGGGCGCTATTCAACTTTCTAGTGTGATAAATAGAGAATTTTGTGTAATGTGAGCAAATTATATAGAATCGTTCATTAATTTTTGAATGAGATGATCATTTATGAATCAATGGGAAGCATCGAATAAACAACGCCGGTACGCATCACTAGGAAATCCTATTGTTGACCCTGCTGAATGGCTGCCGAGTGAGATACTTGGTAAAAAATTTTGGATTTGGAATTTTTCCGAGAGGGAAATAAGAGAGATTGAGTTAGCAGCTTCTATGGTTAATTCAAAGAATTGTAATCTCTTGGAAATTAGTAAGGATAATTTTTATTTACCGACTCTATCGAATGGTCTCTCCAAAATCCGTGAAGAAATTATTGAGGGTAGAGGGTTTGCACTTCTTCGCGGTTTATCTGCTGATAATATGAGCGTCTTAGAATTTGCGACGGCCTTTTGGGGGATAGGTCGCCACATTGGTGACCCTATTTGCCAAAACACTCAAGGACATATGTTAGGACATGTGAAAGACCTTGATAAAGATTATAGTAAAGTTCGTGGTTATATGACAAACGCCCACATGGCTTTTCACTGTGATCAATCGGATATCATTGCGCTGGGTTGCATACATAATGCGATGAAGGGAGGTCACCACATGATTTGTTCTTCAGTAGCGCTTTATAATAGAATGCTGGAGGTTGATCCAGATGCTGTGAAATTACTTGGCCAAAATTTTTTCAGATCGCGACAAGGCGAAATTCCACCTGGTGAAACCCTAAATTGGATCACGCAACCCGTATTTGGCTTTAAGGATGGTTATTTTGCAGCTCGAGGAGTGTCTGCAGCTATAGAAAAAGCACAAGGTTTAAAGGGTGTTCCAATGTTAACAAAAGACCAGCGTTCTGCTTTGCAGCTCTTTAAGGAGATGGCACCGCAGCTTGCAACTGAAATTCCATTTGAACACGGTGATATTTTGTTATTGTGTAATCACGTTATATTGCATTCCAGAACAGAATTTGAGGATTGGCCGCAACGTGATCGTAAAAGACACTTATTGAGACTTTGGTTAACAACAAATGGGGCACGTCCAGTTCCGAATGAAATCAGCCGTTGGTCAAATGGGATCTACACGGAAAATACAAGATTTTGTGTTCCATTGGACGCAGTGTAAACAGAACAAACCAAAACATTAAAGTTTTATAGGGTTCGTAAAGATTGAAGTTGTAACCTAACAGATTGCATTTGGTGGCAAAAAAAACACTGCATACGAACTGCAATATTTTATCTAATGCGTTAACTAATATTGATTTGAAAACCACAAGGGTGTTTTTAAGAAAGCTATAATTTAATTAGTAGTCTCTTCCAAGACTTTTCCCATTAAATGTACTCGTGGTAACTTTTATTCGAATATCATCAGAGAAAGAAATGAAAAATAGAACCGATAAAAAATTATATAAGGGCGGGTTGATTTTTGATCATGACGGCGATGTGCACCGTCCAATTGCAGCAGACCTGTTAACTGAAGGTGACCGTATAAAAAAGGTGGGTGCGAATATTAGTACAGAGGGGGCTGATGTGATTGATGCTTCAGATCATATTCTGGTTCCGGGAATGATAAACGCGCATTATCATTCCCATGACACATTGTGTCGGGGTCTTTTTGAAGAATTACCTTTGGAATTCTGGCTTCTCTACACTCTTCCTTTGGGTGCATTTCGTAGCAAAGAAGAAATACGCTTGAGAACATTAGTTGGTGCCCTCGAGTCTATGCGTTGTGGAATTACCACAGTACAAGATATGCTTGGATTAATTCCTCTTACGGAAGAAAATGTTGATGTTGTAATTGATACATACGCTGAAATAGGAGAACGTGTAATCTTTGCACCGATGGTATTTGATATTCCAGCAGTTGGAATGATTCGTCATAGCGAAGAATTACCGGTGCATGTTCAAGAAATGCTCGGAACAAGTGCATTGGATTGCAAAACACAATTAAACTTTATAGACCATCAAATAAAAAGACGGCCATCTGGGGGATTATTGCATTGGGCGATAGGACCATTCGCGCCCCAAAGATGTTCTCCTGAGCTTATTCGGGGGTGTGCCGAATTAGCAGATATCCACGACCTTGGTATTTACATTCATACATATGAAACGCGCAGCCAAGTTTTGATGGCGCGAGAAAAATACACAGAAAATGGTGGTTCGTTTATACGATATATGGATGCAAACGGAATGCTTAGCCACAGACTCAATATTGCTCACTCTGTTTGGTTGAGCAGGGAAGAGATGGATATGATGGCTGAAGCAGATGCAGGGGCTGTATTGTGTCACAATAGCAATATGAAGTTAAAAAGTGGCGTATCCCCAATGTTGGATATGCGTTCCGCCGGAATGAGGCTTGGTTTGGGTTGTGACAATTGTTCTGGCTCTGATGTACAAAACATGTTTCAAGCAATGAAGTCGTTTTGTATGTTGGGAGCAATTAGTGATCCCATGCCAGGCTCGGAATTAAGCCATCATGCGCTTCGTTATGCAACCTTAGGTGGCGCAAGAACTGCATTGCTTGAAAATGAATTGGGTGCGCTGAAGCCTGGGTACAAGGCAGATTTTATGATGATTGATATGTCTGATGTAGGTTGGATACCGTACAATAGTGCTTCTAGACAACTAGTATACACGGAAACCGGTCGTGCTATCGACAATGTAGTAATTGATGGCAAAATCGTAATTCAAAACAGGAAATGCACTACCATCGATGAAGATATCTTGCGTGCTGAGGTCAGAGATCACATGAAGAGTTTCATACCTGAATATGAGGATATTGTTCATTCAAGAAAAGAGGCGATTCCATTTATGCTTAAAGCTCACCAACGAGTTTGGAATACAGATGTGGGGTTAAGGCGTTTCATTGCAAGAACTCACTACGGTGATGGCGGTCTGAATGAAACTTAGTCCTAATAGTTAGCAATCTGCTATAAAATATAGCTAAAACAAAACTTTTATTTAGGTATTTTCTGATTACTGTACCAAATTGGTTAGCTTCTTAATAGTCGACCATATCATTGTCATCAGGTTCTGAAACAGTGTAACGACGCAAAAGGCGTCTTTCAGTTTTTGGAAAATCATTTCGTGCATGATTGACGCAGCGGTTGTCCCAAATAAGCAAATCATCGGGTGTCCATTTATGTGAATATATAAATTCTGGTTTCTCAGCGTGATCAAATAAATAGTTTAGTAATTGGTCGCTCTCTGCTCGATCTATTCCCTCGATATAACGAGTCATTAAACGGCTCAGGTAAAGTGCTTTGCGCCCAGATACAGGATGCGTTTTAACAAGTTGATGCAAAGCGCTTGGATATTCTTCATTGGTTTCAATTTCTTTATTTTGATCGCGAATTGTTGAACCATAATCATATATGTGGCACGCAGTCATATCATCGATTTTAATTTTTATTTCGTCTGATAACGCGTCATAGGCTGCACGCAGATCAGCAAAAAGGGTTTCGCCACCTCGAGAAGGTATGTCAATACCATACAAAGTGGTTGCACGATAGGGGTTTGCGCGGTGAGAACCATCAGAATGAAAATACATCTCGCCGTCAGGTAGGGAGCCGATAGGCTTGCCATCTTTTCTGATGTTGGTAACGTACATCACACCCCGCTTTTTACCTTGTTTAACATTACCCCGAGTAGGGTTCCGGTGCGCGCTATCAGCTCTGCCAAACTGAGCTGCAAAGTTTTCTTGATGTTTTGCTTCTAAAATTTGATTAGGAAAACAAAGTACAGAGTATTTTGCAAATGCAGAGTGTATTTTACTTAAAGTCTCCTTTTTGACTGGTTTTGTCCAGTCAATGCCCTTAATTCTTGCAGCAAAAACAGGAGACAGCTGTTCAACCTCGAATTCTTCAACCGGTGCCATTGCGCCATCCTCCCAAAATTTGAATATTTTACCAGTTTATATTAAAGCAGGGATTTTAAACTGTCACGCAGACACGTAGACTTAATTTACATTGCATGTTTGAAATTGTGAATTGATTGATAAGCAGGAGGATTATATGAGCGTAGCACGTCATCCAAGAGATTCAGAATTAAGAGGAGTTTCAATAGAAGAAATTGCAGATTTATATATCGCGCGGTTTAACGATCGGAAGGCAGATTGGGAAGCCTTTGAAGATGCAAAAATTGATGGATGGAGAAGAGCTCAACACCGGTATATTGGGGCAGGAGGATCTGGAAAACACGATGAACAGAATGTTATCCCGCCACGTGCTCACACCTTATCCATAATGTATGTCGAGCCGGGGCAAGGTAATGCCCCACATACGCATGAGGTTGAAGAAACATTTTTCATTCTTGAGGGGCAACTCGATGTTTTTGTGGAGGATGAAGAAGGAAATCGAATAACTAAAAGGTTGGGAAAGTGGGACTGTATTACCAGTCCCCCAGGGGT
This sequence comes from Rhodospirillaceae bacterium, assembly GCA_002709075.1. Classification (GTDB taxonomy): domain Bacteria; phylum Pseudomonadota; class Alphaproteobacteria; order MPNO01; family UBA2964. The sequence goes on from PAPV01000002.1 coordinate 139,423, forward strand.
TATACATGGCTATGACAATAATAGTCTTCAACCTGTATATTTCCAGGTGATGTTAGGTAAGGGAAGACCAGAGACAATGGGTTACGCCGATGATGAACTATATGCCCGTCGCGGAGCTCATCTGGAGAAAAACTCAAAGAACACAGATGCAGTATAAATACAAGCTGCTCTGATAAAATGATTTTACATCTTAGTGCTTTGTCTTCCCTCAATGAATTTAAATTTGCGGTGGACCGTAACCAGGATGATTGGGGGGGGCGGTGTTTGTCGGTAGTATCGATTTTTTTCCAAAACGTTTTGTCCATCGTTCGATAACTTCTGGGTTAAAAACATTATTAGGTATTTCTCCAGCAAGGGCTTGAATAACTGCATCTGTAGCCCACGCATACCCCGGACCGAGACCACTGTTATGATTATATGAAATCATGTGTCCAGATAATAAAACTTTATCACCCATGGATCGAAATGGGGAGTCATCTGCTATTGGTTCATCCCAGAAAGCGTCAAGACATGCCCCAGCTATAATATCATTTTGAAGGGCATGTATTAATGCCTGTTCATCAACATTTTTTCCGCGGGATGTGTTGACGAATAATGCTGTTGACTTCATCTTTTTGAATGAAGTGTCATTTATCAAATTTCGAGTTTCTGCGTTGTTGACACAATGTAAAGACACTACGTCAGACTTTTCCAATAGTCTGTCCATATTAGTTTTTATTGTTCCGTTTCTTAAAAAACGTTCATCTTCAATATAGGGATCGTGGGCAAGAATTTTAAAATTCCATGGAGCAAAAAGTTGTGCAACTCTTGCTCCTATGCGTCCTAGACCAATTAGACCTAGAGTAATTCCTGGATATCCGTCAGATAGCCGTTGTCCAAGATAAGTTCCGTAATGTTCCTCATTTTTCCATTTACCTTGTTTTATAGCTCGGTCACGTTCACGTTGTTGTTTTAATTTAGTTAATATCATCGAGACCGTTCCTTCTGCCACGCCCCAGCAATTTGACTCGGTTGGCGCATGACACACTAAAATACCGAGTTCTGTGGCGGCCTCTACGTCAATATCATCAGTTCCAACCGTACATTTTGCAATGACACGAAGGTTTGGATTAGCTTCTAGAACACGCCTTGTAATGGGGCTGGACCGAATTGAGGTGCCGACCAGTGCATCAGCTTCTCTGGAAAAGTCTTCCATTTCAACTTCATTGTCTCCGCCGGGTATATGCCATCTCGCTTCCCCAAATTTAAGTTTGCATCCAAACTGTTCCATTTTTTTATTGGCTTCTCTTGAATTTTCAGGAACAGCGAAAATTAAAATCCTTGGTTCTCTCATTTTCTTACCTTCCAAACCTTTTTGAATCAATATAATTACAATGTTAGTGATGTATTGGATATACATTATTTTTGAGTGCGGAAGTAAGCCGTTTAGGTTTGGTGCTGACTCAATAGTCGTCGAAAGGTAATTTGATGTCCTGGGACTCAACCTCGATGACCCAGAGATCTGGGTCTCGGGTCAACGAAAGATCTATGAGTGATGATGCCTCTTTTTCATCTACTGTTTCTTTTTTGTGAATTGGATACCACTCAATTTTATCTTTTGAATTTCGCATCTGCGCGAGAACACGACATGAGTCAATCGATTGATATAATTTAAATAATACAGTTCCTCCCAGCTTTTCTCCCTTGTTAATAACAGTAACAGATATACCATTCGAAAAACAATTTCGAATAAAAGCTTCTACCCATAGATGGGTAGGAATTCTAGCATCATTCATTCATCCAAGCGGTCCAAGAAATGGTTCGCCCATAAATGAGTCGGATGCGGGCTCAATTGTCTCCGGCCAGCGCCCAGGAGTAACCTTCCGACGTTCTTCTTGAGGTCGTGTTTCTCCATTCCACCCTACTTGTTCCATGTAGAAGTATAACTGTATGAGGTGGTTATCTGGGTCCTCTACAAAAGCAGTGTAATCAATTCCCAAGTAAACTTCTTGAGGTATGTCGTCTCTAATTGTAAAGCCGTGTTCGTCTCTAAGAAATATTACCGCGTCGCGCAACTGACGGTAATTCGCAAGTCGTAAAGCAAATGAAAATAGAAGTGTATCCGACCTACAATGCAATATTTTTCTGAGCTTCACAGGGTAGAGGGCAAGAGAGTGATGTTCGGTGTTATTACGCATAAATATACAACGGCACCCTCGATAATCCGTCTCCTCAGTAACAGTAAAACCGAGCATGTCCCGATAGAAAGACAGGGAGGCATCTATGTCTTCACAAAACAGCCTCACAGGTCCTATTTTGGTTATTTTGAATGGACGGCCTAATAATACTCCATCCACATTGTATTTTTCTTCTAGAGGTTCTGTATCGCGGTACCCAGAGGCAGGGTTCGAGCCGTTTTCTAATGCATCATTCACTTCTTGATATTCAGATTTTTGTGGAAGGGAAGCTACATTTTTGAATTCACGACTGTGCATTTCCCATGGCTTAGAGTGCCCGTTCCAACCGATTTGTTCTATTCCATAATATAGTTCATTCTGAAACCAGTCGGGATCCATCAGATAGGTGTGCCAGTTTGACCCTGGCATATCACGGCCAGCTTTGGTCATATTACAACCTTTATCCATAAGCCACTCATAAGCATTAACGACTTCTTTAAGTGTGCCAACTTGCCAAGTGATTTGATTTACAGTTACTTGCTTGCGCCATCTGTCTTTCGTATCGGTTACTCCTCGAAAGAGATGATTGTATAGTACTAGCGCATGATGATCATGACCGTACCGAAAAAAATATCCGCGTATATCGCCTAAGTGCTCAAATTCTTTTGGGACTATTTTTCCTTCTGGATATGGATCTCGAATATCAACAATTTTAAAACCTAAAAGTGAGTGATAAAAATAAAGTGCGTTTTCAACATCCGTTGCATTGACTCCGAAATGACCCAAGCGTCGTATCTTAAACGGACGTTCAATAAGCACTCCTCCTACGTTGAATTTCTTAACAAGTTTTTCTGTCATCAGTTACTTCACAAATTTTCGAAGATCATACACATAATCCTCTATCGCTTCATCAAAGTTGTATTCTGGCAGCCAATCAAGAACTTTGCGGGCGCGGCTGCAGTCAAGTGGTAGAGCCCGATTGACGGGTTTTGTGCCCGGTACAATCTCTACTTTCAGGTTGGGAAGATGTTTTTGCGCTCCTAATACCAGATCATTAAAGCTGTGTATGACTTCATATCCTATATTGAAAACTATTTCTTTTGGTGAGTCTGCAAGCATTGCTTGATCAATTGCACGTCCAACATCTTTTGAATAAACATAAGAAAAGTCCATGGTTTGTTCTTCGGGGATTTTAGCAGTTTCGCCTTTTATTCCTGCCAATAAAAGGTCCTGAAATTTTTTTCCTCCCTCAGAGCCAGACCAAAAATGACCCACACCAAAAGTATTTGCAAGGCGAAGCATGACAACCTTGAAATCTGCATTTATTGCGAAAGCCTCCCAAATCTTCTCTTGGGCGACCTTTGAATTGCTATATGGCGCACCAGATCCAAGAAAATTATCTTCTTTTACTGGACCGGTTTTAATTTTTCTCCAGTCATAGGCTCCAAAAGTGCTTATATGAACTACCCGCTGAATCCCGGTAAGTCGTACCGCATTTGCGATCGAAAGTGTGCCACCAACATTTAAGTCATAGCCATAGTCAATTCTGTCACCAGCTTTCTTGCCAATAACAGAAGCGGTATGAAGTAAAGAGTCCACCTTATAATCTTTGATAATTTTTATAATTCCTGTCAGGCTTCGTACATCTTCATTTAAGAAAACATAATTTTCGGTTCTTCCCAACTGCCTTTTCAAGTATTCTTCATGACAAATTGGATCTACGAATACAACTTTTTGGCCACGGCGCAGAGCATGTTTTGCATACGAGGTGCCAATTAATCCGGCACCTGTGATCATAGTGGTCATTTTCAACCTTTTACTCCTTTTTTTGTTTAGTATTTTTTACTCTCAGTTCGCAAAAGATAAAAACTGCTGCCAAAGATAACTAATGCACCAGCATAGGACCAGAATCCTGGTATTTCCGAAAACCAAATTATCCCAATAATAAATGCGTATACAATCCGCATATAGTCAAATGGTACAACAAAGCTGGTTTCGCCGAGCCCGATACCGTGAGTAAACATAGCTTGACCCGCTATCCCAAGCGAGCCTGTGAGCACAAGAAGTATCAGCTCTGTCCAAGTTGGCATGATCCATATAAATGAGGAAGGTAGGGCAAGGTCATCCTTTAGAGCATACCCTGCAAGTCCAGGAATTAGTGCGCAAATTGTTGTGTAAAGAGCGAAGTAGAACATTATGGTGACTGTTTGCTCCGTGCGCGTTAACAATTTTACAGTCATTACAACACCGGTACCAAAAAATGTGCCTGCAACCGCGACTATCATCCAAGGATTAAATCCTGCATTAAATGGCTGTGTAATCATCAATATCCCACAAAATCCCAATAAGGTGACTACCTTCCTATTGCTTCCCACTACCTCTTTTAGAATGAGTGCAGCAAACAATATGACAAATAAAGGACGCGCGAACTGAATAGTCACCGCGTCACCAAGAGGTATGTGTATTATTGAAAAAAAGAAACATAAATTACCCATAAATCCGAGCCCACCCCGCGCAAAATGCAATGAGTGCTTTGTGGTACATAAAGTTTTTCGAAGGCCTGCTCGCAATATAAGAGGCAGCAGTACAACTAATCCGGAGAGGAAACGAACAAAGAGAACCTCAAACGCTGGAAGGCGTTGCCCAAGAACTTTGACAAGAGAAGCCATTAGGATGAGAAGAAATGCGCCGGTGACTACGAATAATGCACCCTTAATGTTCGACGAGAGATATAAAAACGTTTTCAAAGGCTATTATCTCCAGAAAGGTCCTTTTGTGTGTTTCTGAACATATGGATTAAGTATATTTTTTGAAGAAGTATTTTGTCATAATAGTTTGATTATTTATCAAATTACCCCTTTAAATTAATGTTGCTAATAACAAAGTTGGATTTCTTATGGATACTAAACGGAAACTCGAAAATCGGGTAGCTCTCGTTACTGGGGGTGGGGGAGCAATAGGAGGTGCGTCAGCAAAGCTCATGGCTGCAGAGGGCGCATCCATATTAGTGGCTGATGTCCGGTTGGAGGCCGCTGAAGAAATTGCTCATGAGATAGAAGTTTCAGGTGGTCAGGCAAAACCGATATATCTGGATGTTGCTGAGCCAGAACAGGTCAGTGAGGTTGTTTCCAAGGCTGAAAAATACTTTGGATCTTTAAATATACTTTTAAACGTTGCTGCTGCTGTAACGCCTGATGCACCAGTTGAAAAATTGTCTTTATCTGAATGGAATCGTGCCTTTACTGTTAATCTAACGGGTCCATTTTTGATGGCAAAATATGCTATTCCCTATATGCGTGCCGCCGGAGGCGGGGTGATAGTGAATATGGCCTCACAGCTTGGAACAATTGGAGTGCCAAATAGATCAGCTTATTGTTCTACCAAGTCTGCTTTAATACATATGACCACTATTTTAGCTGCTGAGGTTGCCTGCGACAATATAAGAGTAAATTCAATTTCTCCTGGTGTGATAGAAACTCCCCGGACTCTGAGAAGATTTGAAGGGACTGAACAATTCCAGGCAGCGCGTGGTCCTTTGCATATGTTAGGCCGAGTAGGTAAACCAGAAGAAGTCGCAAAGGCTGTTTTATTTTTGGCATCTGAGGACTCATCCTTTACTACCGCAACGGATTTGTTAGTGGACGGTGGTTATATTTATCTCAAGAGATCGGGTGATATGGGAACATAGGAACATTATCTGAAAGTTGCATCAGAAATTGGGACGGCCGATGCCCACGTTTTGCTTCAAGATATACTCAGTTTTCTTTTATGTATCATTTTATATTGAATTTTGAATTGTGCCCTTGCCCCTGGATGCCACCGGTGCTACTTCCAGTGGATGACTGGAATAAAACACTCCAATGGATATAAGATAGATGATGTTCTGCCCACTCCTGAACCTGAAATGGTGGGGCCATCTATCGCACCGCAATCCGTTAAAATTAATTTGGAGACAATTCTTTCGGCGGTTAGACCAATTAAATCAAATATACCCGTCGATTGTTATTCTGCAGCCACCCTCGGAACACACCGGGAGGGAAATGCTGTACTAATTGATAAAGAAGGGCTTTTTCTTACAATTGGTTATCTTTTAGTAGAAGCCACCGATATTTTGATTGGTGGTTTAGAAGAAAAGGTATTGCATGCGCAAGCAGTTGGTTATGACCATGAAACGGGATTTGGATTGCTTAGGTCTGTTGAAAGACCAGACTTTGCCCCCATGCAGCTTGCATCGGATGCAGACCATTTAGTTTCGGAAAAAAAAGTAATAGTAGCAGCGCATGGTGGTGTGCGACGAGCATTAGACGCTAGAATTGCAGATAGGCGGCTTTTTGCTGGTTCTTGGGAGTACATGCTGGAGTCAGCTATTTTCACCGCTCCGTTACATCCTTCTTGGAGCGGAGCAGCATTGATAGATCCTGAGACTGGCTTTCTTTGTGGTATTGGATCCCTATTTATTCAAGGTCCCGGTGAGAATGATAAAAATGAGCAGGGAAATATGTTCGTTCCAATAGAATTACTTAGTCCCATACTTAACGATATGATTGAATCTGGCAGACGTATTGGACCTTCTCGCCCATGGCTAGGAATGCATCTAACCGAAGCAATGGGACATCTTGTTGTATCAAGTGTTTTCGATAATGGGCCTGCAGACCGTGCGGATATTCGGCCAGGGGATGTAATAGATCATATCGAAGATCAATTTGTAGACACTTTGGAATTGTATTATCGTAATCTTTGGTCAACGGGGGAAGCGGGCGCTTCTGTGAAACTTGGCATAATCCGCGGTACATCTGGATCAGATATCTTTGTCCGTTCAGGTAATCGCCATGATTTTTATAAGTTACCTCAAAAACATTAAAAGGCCTACTTCTTTATATACTGGGTGTTAACACTAGATTAAAGCCATCTTCGCATTATTATTTCAAGCTTCTTAACAACTGATTTAAGCTAAACTTTTTTAGGTGAGTTTATTCCAATGTTTAGTTGGGCAATTCCCACTCCGCTAAAACTGTCGGATCCGTCTCCTTTCGAACATATCCATATCTGAGTTTTTTAAAATCAGATTGTTTTAACAATCTATGCAGTGTCCAAACAGCAGCCCCTCTTACTGAGGGGCAAGGATCTGTAACTAGTAATTTCACCTTTTCTATATGTGTTTTTTCACCGCTATTCCCGATAGCGATTAATACATTTCTAATGAAACGATCTCTGCCGAGTCGTTTTATTGGTGATCCTGAAAAAATCTCCCTAAAACTTGCATCATCAAGTTCTACAAGATCCGCAAGATGCGGCCACATTTTCTCTACATGTGGATTCAGTTCATCCAACTTGTGTGTTTGAGCGAAACGATTCCACGGACAAACCGATAGACAGTCATCGCACCCATAGATTCGGTTCCCTATGGCTTCACGAAACTCATGCGGAATCGGACCAGAGTGCTCAATAGTAAGGTAGGATATACAGCGTCTTGCATCTAATTTGTAGGGTTCAGGAAAGGCATTGGTCGGACATGTATCGATACAACTGGTGCAGGAACCGCAATGATCTGGTGCTGCTGTATCTGGCTCCAGTTTGAGTGTTGTAAAAATTTCCCCTAAAAAAATCCAAGAGCCAAAGTGGCGAGAAACCAGATTTGTATGCTTTCCTTGCCAACCCAAGCCTGCGGCTCTAGCGATTGGTTTTTCCATAACCGGCGCTGTATCAACAAAAAGTTTTACATCTGCTTTATAAAGATGATGTATCTCATGTGCTAGAATACGTAATCTTTTCTTGATAATCTTGTGGTAATCGCGGCCTTGTGCATATACTGATATAGATCCTCGGTTCTTTTCCGTTAATGCATCTAATGGATTATGCTTAGGACCGTAATTTAATGCAACTGCAATTATGGAATTCGCTTCCGGCCATAAATTTCGTGGTTTTTTCCGTTGGGATGAACGGCTCTCTAACCAACCCATGTCACCGTGCCATCCCTTTTTTAAAAAGTTTGCCAGATGTTTGCCCGCGCTTCCCCCCATTTCTGCAGGAGCAAAGCCTACCGCATCAAAACCAAGCTCCAATGCTCGATTTCGAATTTTAGATTTTGGTTCAGTAGCGAAAGACATCTATTGTAATGTTACCTCTGTGTGCAAGATTAATAATGATTTTTCTTTTCCCAAGTGTTCCGATGTAAAAATCAATAATTATATCCGTTAAACCGGGTGGGTGAAGTAGCAGTTAATTTTTGGCAGCGTTAAAATGCCTGTGATCTTAGTGGGGTCGAAATTTTTTATTTCCTGTGAAGCTTTACAATGTTTTTATGAATTATCGTTCAAACTATGCCAAACCAAGATTGTTCTTTATTGTAATTCTAATGCTCTGCTCGGGCCCTCTTTGTACTCAGCGTTAAAGTCGTTTTGAAATTTTAGAAAAGATCCTTTTTCGATTGCAGTTCTTAATTTTGACATTAACCTTTGATAAAAATACAAATTGTGGTTGGTCAATAGCATTCCCGCAAGCATCTCCCGTGCTTTTACGAGGTGATGCAAATATGCTCTGCTAAACCCGTTGCATACTGGACATTCGCACAAAATATCAAGAGGCCTTGCGTCATCAGCATGTATTGCATTACGAAGGTTTAGCACGCCGCCACGAACGAATGCTTGAGCAGTTCTACCTGATCGCGTAGGCATTACACAATCAAACATGTCTACCCCAAGGCTAACGGCTTTAACTATATCCTCAGGCTTGCCTACACCCATAAGATAGTGGGGTTTGTCTGTTGGTAGAAGAGGAATTGTGTATTCTAATACTTCTAGCATACATTTCTGTCCCTCTCCCACAGCTAGTCCGCCGATTGCGTAGCCATCAAAATCCATTCCAATTAAAATTTGTGCCGAACATTTTCGCAAATCAGGGTATACGCCACCCTGTACTATACCAAACAATGCATATCCAGGACGCTGATTGAATACCTTTTGAGATCGTGCAGCCCAACGCATTGAGAGTTTCATTGACTCTTCGGCTTTTTGTTCGGAAATTGGCCAGCCGGTACATTCGTCAAGTACCATACTAATATCCGAATTAAGCAACGTTTGAATTTCTATCGATCTTTCTGGCGAAAGTGTCACTTGCGCTCCATCAAGATGTGAACGAAAAGTAACCCCTTGTTCTGTAAGTTTTCGGCGTTCGGATAACGAAAATACCTGATAACCGCCTGAGTCAGTTAAAATTGGTTTCGACCAATTCATAAATTTGTGCAGTCCACCCAATGAGGCCACGCGTTCAGCGCTTGGTCTTAACATTAAATGGTAGGTGTTTCCCAAAATTATTTCTGCGCCCGTTGCCTCAACGTCTTTTGGTGTCATCGCTTTGACCGTGCCGGCCGTTCCGACAGGCATAAATGTTGGCGTTTCAATTACTCCATGGGCACAGGTAATTTTTCCACGTCTTGCTCTACCGTCATTTGAAAGAAGATTAAATGAAAATTGAGGTGCTTGGCTCATCTGTTTGCTCTCTCTAAAAGACAGGCATCACCATATGAATAAAATCGATATCCCTTATTTATTGCATGCTGATAAGCAACTTTTATTTTTTCCAGTCCAGAAAACGCAGAAACCAACATCAAAAGTGTTGAGCGGGGGAGATGAAAATTAGTTTGCAAAAGATCAACCGCGCGAAATTGAAAGCCAGGTGTAATAAAAATATCTGTAGTTCCCTCGAAGGGTAAAATTTCACCTGTTTCATTTGTGGCACTCTCTAAAAGTCGAAGAACTGTTGTGCCAGCCGCAATAATTCGCCCGCCATTTTTCTTGTTTTCGTTAATGCGGCCCGCGGTCCTCTTATCAATCTTGCCCCACTCCGAATGCATCACGTGTTTATGTATATGATCAACTTTCACAGGTAAATAAGTGCCAGCGCCAACATGAAGTGTGAGTTTTTCAATTTTTATACCCAAACGCTGCAACTCAACTAAAAGTTCAGGGGTATAATGCAGACCCGCCGTAGGGGCTGCTACGGCTCCTGGTTGATTGGCGTAGACTGTTTGATAATTTACAACGTCTGTATCGTGTGTGATATTTTCTCGTTTAATATAAGGTGGTAGCGGCAGTTTTCCATAGCATTTGAGCCCCTCTGCTGTTCTAATTCCCTTGAAGTCAATTCCAATCTCGCCTCCATCAAATTTAGAGGAAACAATCGCAGAGAAATTTTTCCCAAAATAGACCTCATCACCTAATTTTAATTTTTTAGCGGGTCGTGCAAATGCTAGCCATTTTCGCTCTGATCTTTGCATGTGCAGTGTAATTTCAATTTTGGCATCATTGAGTTGGCCGCGCAAACGAGCAGGAATAACCTTAGTGTCATTAAGCACCAGGGTATCTCCCGGGAGTAATAATTTTGGCAAATGACAAAACAGGTGGTCCGTCAGGGTGTTGTTAACAACTAGTAATCTACTTGCGTCTCTTGGTGTCTTAGGCTCTTGCGCAATATTTTTCTTTGGGAGGTGAAAATCGAAATCACTCGTAAGCATTCCATTCACCATAGAATTTTGGTCTCTCTGATGGAAAGGAAATTGATTTTCTATTTTGCGGTTTTGATGTGAGTTCAATCATTTTTTAAGGTTTCCGAGACTTGTGTTTTCACCCTCTCAATATTTCTTTTTTCGAAAAATTAATAGTCGATTTTGAACATAATTTTTCATCAAATAAAATTATGATTTCTTAGTCAATTCAAAAAAAATACATTAATTATTCGTTTCGTATATAACCCGGAGTAGATTTATCCTTTTATATGTATATTCCTTTTTATCGTTAAGTGGCTGTTTGCAATTAAAGGAAAAACCTCATCCCAGAGTTGTTGCGCGATTATGGTTTGTAACCACCAAATAAATGTAAAGAGTTTCCATTGTGGCAGAGCCAATTTCGCGCTTCGTGTGCAGAGTGTGTGAGGGTTTTTACAATTGCCCAGAAATCCGATGAGTGGTTCATAAAAGCTAAATGTGCAACTTCATGCGCAGCTAAATAATCAGAAACAAAGTCGGGTGCCATGATTAAACGCCATGAAAAATTGAGATTTCCATTTGAGGAGCAACTTCCCCATCTAGTCTTAGTGTCGCGCACTGTTATCCGATTGATTGATTTTCCGAGGATTGAGGCTTTTTCATAGGATAATTGTGTGAACCTTTTTTTTCCATGATTTTTAATCCAGTCAGTTACGACGTAATTAATATTCCGGTTTTTCGTAGAAACAATCAACCGATTGCAAAGCAGATTAATTTCCTTTACTCCTTTGCACTTTGTTTCAATTAATAATGTCCGTCCCCTGAATGGGAACTCAAGCCCATCTGCGAAAGGTTTCCAAGTACCCAGTTTGGTTTGTTTCTTAATTAGCCATTCTTCATTCTTAATAACGAAGTTTCTTGCGGCCCACATGGGTGTTCCATCTGGAACCACAAGTTCAAGAAATCCATATCCGGGTACAAGACGCAAGGAAATTCTTCTGGCACGTCTGCTAGAGCGAAATAACAGTTGTATCGCATTGCCATTATTTAGACGTATTTTTTTGAGACTATGCATCTAGAAAAAAATTAGATTGTGCAATCATAAAAGAAGATTTCTAAATCTTGTAAAAACGACGTTCATACGAAAAACTTTTTATTTATTTAGAAGAAGTGGGGATCATTTCCGAGATTTTAATTTTTACACTTAGTTTTGTCTCTCTGGAAGATTTTATTCATGAGTTTATCTTAGAACAAGTAATTATAGTTGAGCGCATATCACGATCTTGATCAACAGTTTCACGGGTTTCTTTGGAAAAAGGTGATCTAGACATCAACCTGTATAGGTCTGCAGCACCATCATGGAATCCAGCCGTAATTCCGATTGCACGGCATGTCTTAGCTATTTCTTCCATTTCGCCGATATACCGTTCAGAAACCGCGGGCAAGGAAGGTGTCAAGTTTTGCATTCTCCGGTATAAAAAATCTTGACTAAGCATTAGTTCTTCATGTGCTGTATCCGCTACACCAAGTTTGTCTGCTGCAATTAGCATGTTTGCGCAAAGAGCACTTACACCCTTTGTAATGCCAGCATAGACCATTTTTACCGCCGAAGCCTGGCCGATCTCTTGTCCACAGTTTTTAACCACAATTCCTGCATTACTGAATGTATCCATTAATTTAGCATCTACACCACTAGCAAAGAAACGTGGGGGGGTTGAATTTTGCTTAGGCGGGTTGCCGACTATACCAACATCGATTGGCTTTGAGCCTGCTTTTGAAATTGTTATTGCAACACTTTTTGCGGTTTCCGGCGAAATAGCATTGCAGTCCACATATGGAGGGATTGCTCCGGTTTCTCGCATGCCGTCAGCTACCTTCTTTGCCATATGAAGAGCGTGCGCAGGAGGCAATATACTCAACACTATGTCCGCATTTTTTAATCCTATGTTGAGTGAGCCGGCGTCTTTGAACCCTGCATCAATGGCTCTCTTTTGAGTGGTTCGGGTCCTATCATTAAACACACCAAGTATTTCGAAACCCGATTGATGAAATGCATGGCCTACAGCAGCCCCCATCTCACCCGGGCTCAGTATCAATACAGTTTTGATTTGCATTTTTCACCTCTTATTTATCTTTTCGGAAATTCCACCCCCAAGTTACGGCTCTCAAACATAATAACGCACACAGTGCAGGGGTTAACGCTGTTGCACTTAGGACCCAGATGGCAACATTCTCTAGGGTTTTTAAATCAGTGTTCTGGGCAAGGCCGGCAGAATTGGCAATTAATCCTGCTGCGGCCGCCCCGTAGGCTACTCCGAGGGATCGAATAGTTTGCATGGAGGAAGCTGTAATGCTGTCCTCACCATCGTGGGCGACTGACATCCCAAATGTAATCATGAGCACATTGGTTGTTCCTACTGCAATTCCAACCAATGTTATAGTAATAGTGAGCCATATAAGGGAGCCTACCAACACCGCCCATGTAAATGTTAAAATAAATACTGTAGCAGCTACCATTCCAGCAACTGATGCTACTCGTTCCGGAATACCGGATAATCCTGAAACAGACAATGATCCGATGGTCCAACCAATTGAAAAAACCAATGACAGGTATCCAATATATAGCGGTGAAATAGTATGCATTTCCTGTAAAAATAGCGGAGCGAACATCAATAGCGATGAATGCAAAGCGGAAATAAGAAAATAGACCCAATATGCAAGTCCTACAGGATTAAAAAAGGAAAGTGGCTTAGTTGGAAATAATTTTTCAGGAGATTTCTCATCTCGCAGAAAGGTAAGCCAAACTAGAAAACAGGACAAACATATTAATCCTAAATTGGTAAAAAGATCCGCGATTTGACTGGTAATTCCTATTGTAATGACACCAGAGGCTAGCATAATCAAACGTCGCCAAGGTAAACGCCGGTTAGGCTCCTGAGCACTATCTGCCACTATGGTGCGTGTTGATCCCCACATGAATATTAAAATTATGGGTACTTGTGACCAAAATGACCCCCGCCACCAACCTATTTCAGCGAAAAAACCTCCAAAAAAAGGACCAAGAAGCGCAGCAATACTCCAAGTTGTGGTTATTGTGCTGAGCATACGAGTGCGAATAATTGGGTTGAAATAATCCCGAAGGAGGGCCGTTGTTTGCGCTATTACAAATCCACCACCAAGTCCTTTAACGAAACGAGCAATTAATAGCGAAAACATATCAGGTGGAATAGCGCAACCAATTGTACCTATTAATACGACTAAGCCGCTCCACAGATAACCATTTCGTTTCCCAAATCGTACTCGTAAATGATAACCAGCGGCCGCACCAACAATTGACCCGACCATATAAATCATAGAAGCCCATGTGTAAAAGCTTATTCCACCAATATCTGCTATGATACTTGGCATAATAGTATTGATGATAAATACATCCAGGGCATGCAGACCGACGCCGAGATTAAGCAGTAAAGTCCATTTACCTTGACCATTAGTGAAAAGATCAATCCACTGTGATTGCGGCTTAGTGTTTAAAGAGGATAATTTTTTTCGCTCAACCATGCTGTAATCTACGCTAAAATTTGAAAATGGGATACGTTGTGCGGCGTTATTTCGCGTAGCCATGCTGAGATTGCACCAGATATGACGCTAGTAATTAAAGTTTGGTCAAAATGGTCATATCCACAGTCACAAACAAAATTGATGCGTAATATGTCTGGTGACACTCAGCTTAATTGATCAGTCACCTATTCTAAATGGTATCACCATTGACGCCATTGATGATACCCTGGCGTTAGCCGTTCACATTGATGAATTAATATACTATCGATACTGGTTAGTGGAGCATCTCCAGAGATTTTGATTGATAAGACAGAGTCTTTTACATGCAATCTTAGAGTTGGTTCCAGAGGAGTAATGCTTAATTATTAAAGTGCGCTTAAAGTTGAAGGAAATTTTGTATTCTTGAGGCATTGAATATTGGCCGAATTGATTTGGGTGTTGGTCGTGTGCCTGAGAGTGCTCAGATAACCGATCGAGCTCTAAATTTGGCCAGGGGACTTTGGGGCCACAACATTTTCCAAAACAATTAGGTCATTTGATCGTTTGGTTCAATGATGATTCACCAGAATGTTTCCCCTTTTCCGGTGCCTATGTAATGCCTTCTGGACCAAGCACATTAGAAGTCTGACTTTTAGTTTATCCACACCTAATTGTTCTAGCAGGATCTAATTCGGATCTTGTTTTTTTGAATCTTTTTTTACAGTTGGAGGTGGTACTCAGGCGCTGCAACCACACAGGAAAAAAATATGATTTGCAACAAAATAGGTATCCGCGAAGCAGCGTCTGTATGTTTTTATATGTGCTGGTTTTGATGAGAGGGCTGAGAACTTGATGCTATCGAGAAATTAGTCTTAGGCATTACAACGGATAGGATCTGGCGGTCTTGAACCAACAGTGAAAGATGCTAAAGCTTATAATAAATTATTTAGAGAGGAACAGCCGCACTAATATAATCGCACACAATGTATATGTTGGATAGCAATGCGCGTTAGGTTAAATATTGAGACTTTACCAAAGCTATATGCATATAAGAAACTATTAGTACTTACCATCTTTCTAATCCTCGAAGCCCGTTTTTGATCTTATGAATTTTTGGCGTAGGCTTTCGCAACCTCAACGCTTCAATCTAAAAGAAAGGGCAGACGCTATGAATGACTTTAGGTTGATTTATAGAGGAGTTTTTTCAAATTTCATCTTTCGTAAACTTGCAAAATGATCTTTGTCATAAGAGACTAATGCTTGAGTTTAAAAACATTGTGCTTCTGTTGCCATAAGATAAAGCCAGTATGCTTATACTGCGCATTGGACATCATGGTCATTTATAGAAGCGGTTCCATAACAAATTTTAAATTATTTTAATTATGTAGATATTAGATAAGAGCGCTTTACAAAATAGAGGTGGTTTAGCATGCCGGTTAAACAGTCCGTGATTGCAGGTGCAGGCTGGATGATTTTATGCACTGCATTTCAGGCAGCGGCCAGTGGTCTGGTTCGTTTATTATCGAGTGAAATAGGGGTTTTTCAACTTCTACTTTTTCATGGTTTAATAGGAACAGTGCTTATGACACCGTACATTATAAAGTTACCTTCTGGCACCCTCCGGCGCGCACGATTGCATATTGGTAAATATTTTTTGCGGGGTTTTTTTTCATTCGTTGGAATGGCAGCATCTTTCTACGCATATTCTGTTATGGATATTGCTAATGTGCAGGCTCTTCAATTTACAACTCCCTTATTTACAATATTTTTAGCCAGCTTTCTGTTAGCCGAATATGTTGGCCGGCGGGGTTGGCTTGCATGTGTTTTTGGTTTTGCGGGCGCTCTTATAATAGTCCGCCCCGGCTTCATTGAGTTTAACCTTGGTGCGATTAGCGCTTTACTAGCAGCATTTTCGTTCGCAGCTGCAAATATTGTTATCCGTAAGTTGTCCTTGACAGAACATGCAGTACTTATAACTCTCGCTGCCAATATAACAATCATTCCTTTTTCTGCATTATTTGCGGCTCCACAATGGGTTATGCCAATCTGGGCTGACCTACCTCTAATTCTGTTAATGGGAGTTTGTTTTATGTTGGCCCAGATATGTTTAGCACTCTCTATCGGGTCTGCTGATGCTCGTGTTGTTCAGTCCATAAATTTTCTTCGGCTTCCATGGGCAGTTTTCTTTGGTTGGTTGATGTTTCGAGAATTGCCTGATTATTGGACCTATATAGGAGCAACTGTTATTTTTATCGCAGCATACGACGTACTTCTTCGTGAACGGAGAAAGACAAAATGAGTACCAGTGATCGTTCAAACAATCCGGTTAGGGGTATTTTATGGATGGTTTTTGCTGCGATAGGATATTCAATTAATGCAGGATTGGTTAAGGAACTTTCTTCAGATTTAAATACTTTTGAAATAGTTTTCTGGCGTTCCGCATTCGCTTCAATATTTTTGCTACCTTGGCTTTGTAAAAATTTCTCGGACGGAATTAGGTCGGTACATAGAAAATGGAAGCTTTTTGTGCTGCGTGGTCTCTTAACCTATGCTGCAATGGCATCGACTTATTATGCGCTCTCCAATATGCCACTTGCGGATGTTTACGCATTGCAATTTACCAATGCACTTTTCACTATTCTTGCGGCCGTTTTGGTGCTTGGTGAGAGAGCAGGGAGAAAAACCTGGGTTGCTTGTGCTGTAGGATTTTTTGGTGCACTTATTATTCTTCGGCCTGGTTTCGAGGTTGTTGGTTTTGCAGCATTGGCCGCTATTGGTTCTGCTATTCTATATAGCGCGACTAATGTGACGATTAAAATATTATCTAGAACCGAATTAACCACCACTATTACTGTATTTGGAAATTTTATTATGCTGATAATTTCCGCAATTCCAGTAATGGTAAATTTCACTTTGCCCTCTTTGAGCCTGTTACCTTGGATAATAGCGTTAGCAATTTTTACCACTGCAGCACAGTGGTGCCTTGCACATTCTATCGGTTTAGCTGATGCGCGAGTTGTCTGGCCCTTTGACTTTCTTCGTCTTCCTTTTACCGCTTTCATAGGATGGTTCTTTTTTAGCCAGCTGCCAGACCTTTGGACTTGGATAGGTGCAATTATTATTTTCACTGCTAGTTATTATGTGATACGTCTTGAGGCAGGAGATAAAAAGTAGTGATTAAATTTCCAGCCTCTAAAATGGGCGCATTTTATATGCTTTTAAGTGCTCTTTGTTACGTGGCCTCTGCGAGCATTCTTCGAGAGTTTGGAGATAAGTATAGTTCGTTTCAATTAACTTTTATCCGTTCGCTAATTGCCGCGGTAATCGTTTTTCCTATTTTTTTTCAGCAACGGAAAATATGTTTTTTTCTTCCCAATCGTTTAATCATGCATATAGCAGTCGCGGGTTTTTCTTACCTAGGAATTCTTTTTTGGTTTAAAGCTGCTACTATTTTGCCTGTGGGTGATTTGTTTGCTCTTCAATTTACAACGCCGCTATTCACCATAGTGTTTGCGATAATTTTTTTACGTGAAAAATTTGACTTACCTAGTTGCTTCGCGACGTTGATTGGATTTTTCGGCGTGCTAATTGTGCTACGTCCAGGTATTTTGGCAATATCTTTTGGGGCCATAGCAGCCCTGTTTTCATCTGTTGGCTATGCAAGTGTCAACACTGTTATCAAATCACTGTCACGTAACACCTCTGTCACAACAATTGTCTTCTTTGGTAATTTATTTTTGGTTCCTATAGCATTGCCAATGGCAGTGTATAACTGGACTTCTCCTTCTTTAAACGATTGGCCAGCAATTATCGGTGTTTCATGTTTGTCCACTTTAGGATATTTTAGCATTACAAAGGGCATTTCGCTCGCGCCCGCTCAATTAGTACAACCTGTTAATTTTATGCGAATGCCCTTAGCTGCACTTGCCGGTTGGATCTTTTTTTCTGAACTTCCGGATTTTTGGACTTGGATTGGAACAATAGTGATTTTTATATCAACTACTTTCGCGGTTAGGCGTGGTGCGGCAAAACATTAAATTTAAAAAATATTTAGAGACTTTTCATGATAACACTTCATTTTTGGCCGTACTTTTTTCTCGTGCAAAACTTTGTCCATTTAGCTCTCTGTTTACAGACTCTGATGAGACGAATAACGTCTAATAGCGATAAATAAACGGTCAAGGAAAATAAGATGGTCAGTTTCGAAAGGTCGGAAGAAAATAAGCAAAGGGTCATTTATAATGATTTGCGTGAATATATTGAGATAGTTGAAGAACTTGGAGAATTGCGACGTATAGACGGCGCTTCGTGGCAGGAAGACATTGGATTGGCTACCGAATTGCTCCAGCATAATGAGTGGGCGCCTTGTGCTTTGTTTGACAAAATCCCTGACTATCCAGAAGGGTATCGAGTCTTTAGTAATTTTTTTGGTGGAAGGCGACAGAATATCACTCTCGGCTTTCCTGCACACCTTACAAAATTTGAGCTAAGCAAACTTTTTAATAAGGCTTATGCGTCAGTTGTTAATAATCCTTTGCCGTATGTTACTGTAGAAGACGGACCGGTTTTAGAAAACGTTATTGAAGATGATGACGTTGATGTATTGAAATTTCCTGTGCCCCTATGGCATAAGGAAGATGGCGGTCGCTATATCGGAACTGGGTCTTTCAATGTTACTCGTGATCCAGTTGAGGGTTGGGTCAATGTTGGCACTTATCGGGTGATGGTACAGGATGCAAGAACGGTAGGTTTTTATATTTCTCCAGGTAAACATGGACGGTTGCATCGCCAAAAATTTATGGATGCGAATGAACCCATGCCGGTTTGCGTTGTTGTGGGTGTTGACCCATTAAGTTTTTTAATGTCCTCAAGTGAAATCCCCTATGGGGTTTGCGAATATGATGTGATGGGTGCGTATCGGGGCAGTCCTGTGGAAGCTGTGATTGGCAAGTATACCGGGCTGCCTTTTCCGGCGAAGGCGGAAATTGTACTGGAGGGTTTCTGTTATCCAGACCGGCAGAGACTGGAAGGTCCGTTTGGAGAATGGACAGGTTATTACGGAAATCCAGAACATAATGGACCAACATTAGATATAAAGGCAATTTATCATCGGAACGATCCTATTATGTTGGGTTGCCCCCCTCAGCGTCCTCCGGAAGAGCAGTCACGCTATAGGGCAGTTGTGCGTTCAGCACTTTTACAGGAACAGGTGGAAGCTGTTGGTATTCCGGATATAGGTCGCGTATGGTGTCATGATTGCGGTGGTGGTCGCATGTTTACTGCTATATCGATTAAACAAAGATATCCAGGACATGCAACCCAAGCAGGTCAAATAGCTAGTCAATGTCGTCTCGGGGCATATGCTGGAAAATTTGTTGTAGTAGTAGATGATGATATTGATGCTTCCAACTTAGAGGATGTTATGTGGGCCATGTGTTTTCGAACTGATCCAGCAAGTGATATTGATATAATCAAGTCAGCCTGGTCGACAGGTCTTGATCCACTCATCCATCCCGAGCGCAAAGCCAATGGAGAAACAACAAACAGTAGAGCGATTATAAATGCTTGTAAGCCATTTCACTGGATTAACAAATTTCCACGGGTTAACATGCCAGATGAAGAAACTTCTAGAAAGGCTCAAGAACGCTGGGGATGGCTCTTATCTAATAATAATCCGCCCTCATAGGCAGTGTGTAAGAATAATTTTAACATTAACTTTTTGCCATTTTTGCTTCGCTTCGGGTCATGTATAAGGTGGAGCCGGCGATTATAGTTGCACCCACCCATGTCCATACATCTGTGGCCTGGTCAAAGATAAGCCAGGCGATTCCAGCGGAGATCGGTAAACGCAAGTATTCAATGGGCTCAATTATTGTAGCTTCAGCATGTACTAGTGCGCGCACAAGGCAATAGGGAGCTAGTGTTCCTGAAATTGCAAGAAGTAACAACGCAGGAATGTCCGCTGTATTTGGTATTATCCACCGAAAGTTTAAAACTTGTAGTGTCTCATCGGGCAAATACATTGCAATCAACCAACCAATACTCATTGAAAGAGCAGAGAAAGCACAAACCATCATTTGATAATAAAATGTTGTGGTATTTGGATGTTCGGTAGCACCCAAAGACCTTGTATAGATGGCAACACCGCCGTAGGAAAGGGCAGAACCCAGCACTAGTAACGCTGAGTTGTTTATTGGCAATGTTCCGGGTCTGAGTATGACTATTATTCCAACGAAACCAATGAACGTAGGAATTAGCCGACTTGGTCCAGGACGTTCTCCCAAGAATATTATTGCAAGTACTATTACCATTAGTGGGATGGTGAAATGCAATGAGACAGCTGCAGCGATCGGAAGGGCAGATAATCCGGCAAACCACATCCACATGCCGATAAAATTACAGATGTTTCTTTTAAAATGAGATGATAGGCGGGATGTTTTTAAGAATGCAAATCCACTCCAGAGAACAATTGATAGAAATAACATCATTCCAATAAAATTCCGCAAAAATACAAGTTCGATTGATGGGATATGGGGCAACAAATTAATAGCGATTGGTACAATTGAATGCCATGTTGCGGCGCAAACTCCCCATGCCGATCCTATAACGATATCGTTTTTTGTTATTGTCTTTTGCTCCCTAATTTCTGGTAGATAACATGTTAATCAGTTATTATTGTGCTTTAATTGGCGTAAAGAAGTTTCATAAAGTGTGGGTTACATGAATAAAAAACACCGCACAAATAATTGATAAATTTAAGAAAAATCTGCTCGTAATAATAATGTGCGATATAAACATTTTTATAAGTTTGCGAGTATTTAGCTTTTTAAATTAGACTATAATCTTGGTTTATTTGAGCAAAAAGTTATCTATCCCACAAAGTATTAAAGCACACGCAACTCCAATTCCAAAGGCGAAAGTAATATTGGAGCATGTAATAACTCTAAATGGGCTTAAATTAAACATTACCGATCCTGTAATAACTGTAAGACTCCCTAGAGAGATAAGGCTACACAATCCCCATCCAACTAAAAGAGACTCCATTAATACCAGATCGCTCACTCCGGTCGGAATAATGGTAAAGATTACCAGCAATATAGTGCCTGGAACAATAGCATGAATTCCCGCTAGTCCAGCTAGAATCATGCCCATTATAACAATGAAAACCGTTTCAGTACTTGATATCGAAAGTGAATTTAGCCAATCAACTATTCCACTTTGAGGAGTTGCAGCCTCAAAAACGGTCCCAAGTGTTATGGCAAGGCTTAAAAGTGTTGTTTCAGGACCAATTTTTCTTGCGCCTTTCAATGTGGTTCGTAAACCGGATTTTAAGTTTTTATAATTGGTAGTGAAGAGTGCAATCAGGCAGGGAACAGGGAGTCCAATTATTAAAGACTGTAACGTAGACCATTTTGTCAGGGAACTAATAAAAATAATTGTTGCAGCAGAAAAAAATATGGTTGGTATTATTGGCCCAAGGCTCCTTAGTGTTTGAAGGATAGTGGACAGTTTCCATTCATTCTCAATTAGAGTAAGATATGTAAATAGGCAAAAAATAGTGAGCGCGCCACCTAGTAAAACTGGTTGCCATAGTGGAACAGATGGCAAGTATTCGCTCGCTAATGCCATCCCAACAATGAACGGTGACCAAAAAGGTACTAAAGCCATTCCTCTTGCGGCGAGAATAAATATTGATTCTCTTTCCTCCTCAGGCGTGTTTTTCCCAACTATCGGTGCTAGAATTGCGAAGACGCCAACTTGAAGGATAGAACCTATTATATGTGCCCCAGTAATTATGCCACCGGATCGTGCATTCTTTGGAAGAGAGGCAAATGCTTGCCGGGCTTTATCTGTTTCCGGGCGATGATCAACGGTAGCACGCAATAAAACAAGTGTAATTAGGAAGGCAGGAAATATCGAGGCACGGGAGAGACCCTCTAAAATTGCCGTTTCGACACCGTAGGCTGAAGATATCCAAACTATTCCGCTAGCAATTAAAAAACATATACATTTAACGGAGGTCCGTATTTTAATGATAGATAAAACACAAAAACTTACAAGAAAAGCAGAAGCAAGGACGGTAAGTACGGAGGAGGCAGAGAGAATCCCAAGCACTCCAAAACCCCAAAGTAACATTGCATGTATAGTGAGGGTTTTATGGAAAGGGTTAAACTGAATAGTTTTATTCAAATCATATTTCCATTATATCCCACTAAGCCCCTACTTTAAGCTCATTAATAGACTTGTTCCTAGTTTTATATGGATGCCATTGGATAAAACAATACCTGTTTTGGAAAAAGAATAAGCAGGGCTAAATTGAAATCAAACCTAAAGTTAATCTCGTTAGTCAACTTTATGTCCTATTCTGGTCAATCTTTATTTTTTTAAGCACAAATTAATTGTTTTTATCATTATAAATAAAATATATCGGACTCTATGGATTGAGTGTATACACCAAGAAAATTTTTTTAAAACTTGATACTATGACAGTGTTACTATTCTAGGTTTTTTATTTGATGCCAAGAAAACATCGCCGTCAATAGCCCGGCCAAACACATAACACCCATTGCGTAAAACGAATAAGCGCCGTATTCGTCGTATAAAAACCCGGAAAACATTGTGGAAATAGCCATAGCTCCTCCGACCGCAGTGCTAGAATATATACTTTGCGCGGTTGCAGCAAAACGTTCCGGAATCATTTTCATGATAAAATGCAGTCCTGCTAGATGTGTTGCACCGAATGTAAAAGCGTGAAGAAGCTGAGCAAAAATTAAAGCTGGCAATACGGTGGTTTCTGCGAGGATCATCCACCGCAAAATACCCGCTAAAGCAGCTATTAATAAAAAGTGTATGGGTTTAAATCTTTTAAAAAGTATACCAGATACCGAAAATAAAAGAATTTCGGCAATAACTCCTTCCGCCCATAATGCGCCAATAACTCCCTCGCTAATTCCTGCCGATCGCCAGTGAATAGTTGCAAAACCATAAAGAACCCCGTGGCTGGCTTGCACCAGCGCCGCACCTCCCATAAAAACAAGTGCTGGTGGTGAAGAAAAGACTGCTTTTATTGGGGAAAAGAAATTTTGGTTACCGGATGTGATGGTTTTTGGCAAATAATGACAAGCTGCAATCGTAAAAATGATAAACAAAATTATTAACCAAAGGATTGCATCAGCCGGCTGATCTTCAAGAAAGAAACCACTGAAACTCGCCGTTAAAATGAAGGTTAATGATCCCCAAAGACGCACGCGTCCATAGTCTACCTGTCCGCTTCGAACTTTTAACATAGTAACAGCGTCGCCCAAAGGCATAAGTGCAAAAAGCAACATCGTAGCAGGAATGCTTACTATAAGAAGTGACCAGAATTCATTGGCTGAAAAGAAAAGTAAATGGGAGAATAAACTGCCCCACGCGAGCCCAATGATCAGTTTTTTTGGCTGACCAAAACGGTCTGCCAATTGCGCGATAAATGGGTTTGATAAAGCACGAATCCATAGGCCAGCTGAAATTACAAATCCAATTTGAGTCAAACTGAGGCCGCGTGACTCAAGCCAAACCGGCCAGAACGGCAGTATTACCCCAATAACAAGGAACAAAGCACCGTAAAATAATGATATGCGCGTTGCCGTCATAGTCCAATAAGGGGTTTCGCTATTTTTTTTGGCAGAGCATAATACACGTAGGAGACAAGTAGTCTAACAAATGCGTTTAAGTCAACAGAATCATTCACCTTTTTGAACTTAAGATTTTCATTTCCATAACTTATTAAAACATAGAATATTGAATATGAGAATCCTTCAGATTAAAAAAAGGTATCTATTTTTGTGAAATTACTGGTGCCAAATTGGTGCCAAGTAGATCCTACAAAAAAAATACTCTGTCATTTATAATATAAATAGAAGAGTAGGCGATAGTCACTTAAATCTCTGGGTCTATCATCAAGTTGCCAGAGATTTCTAATTCAAGTTAACATTATGTCTATCAACAGCGATCATCAATGAACATCAGGATAATTATTATTCGTAAAATACTCTCTATATCTTTTGCTTCTTTGTTTTTCCTGTTCAGCACTGCATTGGAAACCTATGCTTTGCCTATATGTAAAGGAAGCTCCGCTAAGGAAGGCGATAACGTTTGATCGTGGACGAATTGTAAAGGCACGTTCACATTTGCTGATGGACGAAAATACGTAGGTGAATTCAAGAATGGTAATCTCCATGGTCAAGGCACGTACACATGGGCTGGTGGTGAAAAATATGTAGGTGAATACAAGGATGGTAAGCGCCATGGTCAAGGCACGTTCACATTTTCTAACGGTCATAAATACGTAGGCGAATGGAAGAATGGTCAGGCGCATGGTCAAGGCAAGGTCATATGGGCTAACGGTGATAAATACGTAGGCGAATACAAGAATAATAAGCGCCATGGTCAAGGCACGATCACATGGGCTGACGGTGATAAATACGTAGGTGAATTCAAGAATGGTCAGGCGCATGGTCAAGGCACGTACACATATGCTGATGGCAAAACGTATGCTGGGATTTCTGTGGACGATGGCCTTACAGGAAAAGTAGGCCTGAAATATTACTCAAGGGAAAAAAATGCAAGTAACTCTCAATGGAGAATAGGGAACATCTACGCTGGTGGTCTTGGTGTCCAAAAAGACCTTCACAAAGCAATTGAGTACTATACTAAGGCAGCAGGCAAAGGTCATGCAAAAAGCAAATCAGCATTAGATTCCATAAGAAGAGAACATGAGCGTAAAGCTCTTGAAGCTTGCATGTTTGAGAACATTAAAAAAGTTACCAATGATAAAACGGAACGTATTGTTAAAAAATACTGCCAAAATGAAATAGCTGAGAAGTCTCTTAAAGAACTACTACCAAAACAAAAGAGAAAAAGAGCTAAGTGGTTTTGAATGCCTCTTGATACCAACATGCGAGACTATCATAAAAAATAGTCGTATAATGATATAATACGCTAACTATAGATTTACTGTAGTTGATCTTCTTTCTTTATTTTTTTTTTCTTCTAGTTCTCTTCTTGTTTAGGTATAGGCTTAAATTTTAGGCGGTGCAGGATAGTTACTAATAAAATCGCTTGAGATGATAGTGTATTTTCCTGTTTCTATTATTACGCCAGCCTCTCGCCTTTGATTAGTAAGCTCCGCATCTGCACCAAATTTTTTGAAAGCATCCAAGCTGTCAAAGCACATTGCTGTATGCAGTTTTGTTGGATTTTCTTCCTCTGTACCAGCATAAAGAAATGAGATTCCCATTTCTTTTAGTTTGTCAGTTTGAGACACGACCATCTTCTGCCAAGCACCAAAACCCTTTGTTATTGTGATTTCTGTTTTGACTATAATTGTCATTCATTCCTCCATTTTATTCTCATTCTATAACCAAACCTTCTATTAGTTCTTTCGTTGCATCTTTACAAAATCTTTCTGCTTTTAATTCTTTACAGTATTTCATCCATACAGGAAGTGTATCAAATTTTCCTATCACCCCCAGCATCTTCATAATTTCTATTCTCTCAGGTTGTTTTCTCCATTGTTTAAACTCCTTCAGAGACTGTTTGTGTCTTTCACTTACGTATTGTTTTCGTTTACTCAGTGGATGTATTTCTTTTTTAGGCATCCAGACAGGCATGGGTTTTTCACTCTTAAAGACTCTCCCATCAGATGATGTCCATTCTGAATAAAATGAACTGTTCAACTCATCATCAGACAAGCCACTAAATTTTTGCCACACTCTATTCATTTGCCACTTAAGATCTGATGCATACTCTTCCCATATTAGGTAACTGTCATGGACTGCCAGAATTGGAATACCTCGTCTGGTGAATGTTGATAAAATCGCCTCTGTAATTTGAGAATCTAAATACTGAAGCTCCATGCCACCGCTTCTACCTAGATAATTAGCAATGGGTTTGTGCTTCATTCTGATAGCTTCAATGTATCGTTTTAGCCGTTTATCATTCAGAGGTTGATATTGCTTAGAATAATTAACTCCTGTGATTTCCCTGATCCTTTGTCTGGTAGCTAGTATTGCTGATTCATCAGACTTCGTATTCACGAGAATAAGCATCAGTGTTTTGATTAAGGTACGTTCTCTCTCTGCCACACTGGGTAAAGTGTTAGATCCGTACACAGAACTGATGCTGCTTTGTACTGCACCACCATGATCTGAGTTGGTATGCGGATTTAATTCTTTGAACTGCTCACTCAGATCATAAGGATCGTTATCTTCTCCATATTCTTTCCAGTAATTGATGCCTTTTCTCGCATAGAGAAGAACTGGGTGGTGAGATGAATAATCTATTTCAACAGTAGGATAACCATCTATGCGTATAAATTTTCTATATTCACGAGGTATCTGTTGCCAAAAACCTCCATAGAATCTTCCACCTTGTCTAAAACTATTATTGTTAAAGACTCTGTAAACGAAGTTTCTTTGGTTAACGAATATCTTTTTATTTTTGCCATCTCTTGGCTTTGTAAAGTCTCTGCTTTTACGTTCACCATTCTCTGTTTCATGTTCAATATAGCCCCTAGGAGCTTCATGCTTATTTACCCGTCCTGTAGCTAGATCAATATTTTCTTGTACTTGATCTGGATTGTCGTCATGAGACCACACATAAGGCACATCTGTATTACACAGATCTATGTGATGATGTTGAAGCACCCCATTATACTCACACAGGAACCAGCCCATCTTCTCCACTTGAGGTGTATCTTTATATTCAACAGCTATTTGTTGTGGTCTACCGTACTCATCCTCAACCTTCTCGTGCATAACGATTAGATCACGATTTCCAACAACAGGTTTGCCATCTATCACATCTAGATCCAACCTCAGATCTAACTGGTGAACTCCTGCCTTTACGAACTCTTTTACTAGAGTTTCAGTAGGCCAAATCTTTGTATTTTTTTTGATACCTGTCTCTGGATCTTTAAAGCCTTTGACCCAGTTGATTAACCCAGCATCAGATAATTCATCTTGAATATCTATAATTATTCTACTGATGTGCAGTTTGTTGTATCTGCTACCAGCTCTGTAGTGAGAGAGTGTCCTTGAGAAACCAGTTACTAATTGAGGATCGTCCAACCAATTAACGTAGAGGGACAGGAGTAAGACCTTCAGTTGTCGTTTCTTTTTAGAGTGCCACTTTTTACTGTCTGAGTTACTGCCAATAGCAGTGTGAATGTATTGATCATAAATACGATTAACAAATTCATTTACTTCTGGATAATCAGACCACGTGTGAACATCTAATTGTCTAGAATGATCTAGATCAAATTCTTCAGGTAAATCTTCTCTTTCTAATTTAGGCATAAACTTTTTTCGTGCTTTAGCATTATACGACTATATTTATTCGTAGATCTCCAAAAAATATGTTATAATTATACCATAAGAGAAGTGATTCGTTAATCACTTAGAAGATAAAAAATAGTCGTATTATAATATACTACGATAATCTCATAGATTTACTATGATTGTTATCTTTATTCTCTCTTTCTGTACGTAATATTAGAGTCTCGTACTCTCTTAATTCCTATTCAAATTTAACCTTATTAGAAGGAGTTATAGCTATGGCTATTAACAAAGAGAAAGATTTAAAGAAGAACAAACGTCTAGAGACAATGAAAAAGATAATCAGTGGAGAACTTCCATCTAAAGATGTTGTTTCCACTCTGTATGATGAAATTAAATTTCCTCCTAAAGCTCTTTACGACCAATGAACAATGTAGCTGAAGAGTTTGAAGACAACTTTGAAAAATTTAGAAATCAATCAGCTCATCGTATTCGTTGTCTTATGGATCTAGATGGAGGTGTTGGTCTTCAAATTGTGAGAGACAAAGAGCTTATAGGCTTCATTGTTAATGGAAAAATATACATTGATGCAGATGAGATTGAGGTTCTTGTTCAAAAAGAAGATCAAGAAGAAGAACAGGACAATTAATGAGACAAGGCATAGAAGTACAAGTAGCAGCTAGGATGCTAAATATCAGTACAAACTATGTGTATAGATTAGTGCGAGAGGGTCATCTCACAGCAGTAAATTATGATCCTCTTCTTATTTCTGCATCTTCTATTAAACGTAGATTACTTCAGCTTGTGCCGTTTCTAGCTGCAGATCTAGCTGTTAGGACTGATTATCAAATTAGACGGTAGGAAATAGCTACACTCTGATGGAAGCATACTTGTCAACTGAAGGAGCTTTCGCTAGGATTTAAATGTTTGGATTGACCAGTCAAATGCAGTTCAAAAGAGAGAGGGGGTTTTTCAAAAAATGCTACGTTTAAGCGGGTTATTATTCATCCTTTGTTCTATCTCACTAAATGTTGCCCCCACCGCAGCAGCTAAAGAGTACCCAGTCGGCACGAAACTGAGAGATATTGTTCAAATAGATTTCAATTCCGGTTCAAGAGCAATACCGTTGCCCCCAGGACAATGGGAGGTCGCACTCTCGAAAAAATGGACGGTTAGCAATAATAATCTTTCCGATATTAGCTTTTATGGCTCCTACCTCGTTAGGATTGAGGGCAAAAAAGTAACAGGAGCTCTATACTACAACACTCCCGCAGATTTACCAGATTTCGGGTGGGTTGGAACTGGAATTTGCGAAAACAGCAAACTTCGACTTAGAAGTTGGATTCTTGAGGGAACAGGGAGTAAAGGGGATCCCGCATTAGAAGATTGTCTAGGCTTTAGCTGGCTAAGGGGTTTTAACGTCAGATCGAAAAATGTTCAGAAGGTGTTTAATTATCTCTCCCAAAAAGGAGTGACCCGAGAAACAATCCCTAATGGGTGGTTTCGACTAATGCGAAATTACAGTTCAGACGAAAATCTCATAAGGATTCGGCTTTACCTCTCTACAGAGGCGGCCGGATTTCCAAGAGAGCCGAAATTTTCCTACTCAGACTCACCATGGATGCCTAATAATATTGCCACTCATCCAAAAAAAAAGAAGTTTGTTGATCAAGCTAAAGGCTGGGCTAGAAGTTGGAACGATTTGATTACGAAGGGCATCAATAACCAATTGACACTTGGAGCAGTTCAGAGCCATAGCACTATAACTGGCATGTATCATAAGACTTCTCGGGCCACGTTACCAACCCAAAAAGGGTCCGGCTCAGACGACAAAGGTGATGTGACGGCAAAGCTGAAAAAGCTGAAGGCAATGTTCGAAGCTGAATTGATAACTCAGGATGAATACGAGGCGAAAAAGAGCGAAATACTATCCTCAATGTAATTCCTCAATTTAGAAATGGAGTTGCCGCCTCAGTCCATAGCGATTTATAGAGAGAGATTTTTAGTGTATTCTAGTCCAATACAACTGCCTTAGAGATAGTTCCCCTGAGCCAATACAGAGCGTTTAAGAGAGTATTCAAAGAGCCGCACACAGAAATACAGGAGTAGATAAAAACAAGATCGTCATCATCATCTTAATTAGATGAAGGGATACTCATTACCAGACTATTTTAAGTCGGGTGCTGTAAGATAAAAAATAGTCGTATAATGATATAACACGAGTACGTAGCTTAGATGTACTTTGGTTCTTTATCTTCTTATGGTTTTTTTATACATAAGTCATAACCTTTAATTCTAATTTTTTTTATTCCTTTCTAGCTTTAGCTTTGGATCTATGGATTAATGCTGTTATGAGAAAACAATATTTTGCAATTGGATCCAGTGGGACTATGTTTGATAAAGAAATTTCAAAGATGGTGAGAAGCATTGATTTGTCGGATTAAATCATTTCCACTGTAAAAAACGTTTGTCTGGAGATTTCCGTATGGCTTTTATTTCGAAGCAATTTAATCCTTTTTATAGGTTTTCACTGACGGCTATTTTATGCGTGAGTTTTGGATGCTTTAGCGTGATTTTTTCCAGCGTTAACTTTTATGCTCATGCCGGAGAAAACTATGCTTTTAAAGTGAAAGTAAAAAATAATACCGGAAAAAAAATAGGCGTTTCTTTAGTCCAATGGCAATCAAAAGGATCATTAAAGTGGAAAGATTGTGATATCAGACTAGTGCTCAATGCAGGGCAAAATAAAACATTGACTTGTTCCACTCGGGCCAATGTAAAAAAATGGCGACGGCGGATTAAAATGAGTGGGTACTGCATAAATGATGATGGAACTACACCTAACATCCGTACAGTCTATTTCCCACTGACTAAAAAGTGGTTTTCAAGAAGTTGGGCTGTTAATCGCAAAAATACATACACTCTTGCCTTTAAAAGGGACCAATTCCGTTGCTATTGAGGTAAAATAGGAGCTTACTCTCTGTTGTGT
>PAPV01000003.1 GCA_002709075.1 Rhodospirillaceae bacterium
TGCGGTTTAACCGTATGCACACCTATTTCACCTAATAGTACAATGACCACGCATATAATGTGGTGGTCCATGCGATGGGCGAATATTTTCAAGCCTGTAATAAAACATTTTTCTAAAACCTTTCTTGGACAAGATCAGAAAGCATTCATTCGACAGTCTAAAGGTCTTTCTTGGAATCCACCTCTACGCCTCACAGGCCAACCTGACCAACAAGCTAAATGGTACTTTCGGATAAAAAATGAGTGGATAAGATCATCAGAAGCAGGGCGCCCTTTCAAAAATCCTCTTAAGAAAACAACTTTGCGGTGGCGTACCTGAAAAGAATGTTCAAGGAACGGATTTAATCCGCAAAAGTAACGTGGCACCAAAATTCCACATTCTAATTTAAAATTTTATTTGCCCATAAGATACTTGTTTTAATTAGCTCTTCGATAGCTTATATTCGGGTTTTCCATTGGGACAGTAACCATAAAATCTTGTAATAAACTCATAAATATCCAATTAAATTGGACTAATATGCTAACTCTCATGCCAATATTGGATTTAAAGACATCCGAATTTCCTATATTAGTGAGTCACAACAAAAAAACACCATGAAAAATTATCACACAAATCCGCAAGGCACCTTTACGTCCTAGGCATATGTCTGGTAATAGTATAGGTAAATTACTTTTGGATGAAAACTTTAGTAAGAATTACTTATATATGGGAGGATACTTTGAGTAAAATTTTATCCGTTTTTCTTGTTGGTTTAGGCGTTGCTGTTGCAAGCGGACCGATAAGTGAAGCTTTTGCAAGCAAGAAAAAAGCCAAATCTTTGTACAAGGGACGCACCATAACAATCCTCGTTGGATATGGGTCTGGTGGCACATATGGTCGAACGTCACTATTGCTTGGCCAATATTTAGGAAAATTCATTCCTAGAAAACCAAATATAGTAGTTCAGCACATGCCTGGAGCAGGGGGTCTTAAAGCAGCAAATTATGCCTACAACGTAATGCCCGCAAACGGTTTTAATCTTTTAATGCCACCTGAAATGTCCGTTGCGTCTGCAGTTCTGCGCCCAACCAAGGTGAAATTTAAACCGCAGGAATTCCAATGGCTAGGTAGAGTATTTGGTTCGAACAACGCAATCATTGTGCGCAGGGATAGTGGGATTAAAACCTGGTCTGATCTCAAAACCAAAGAGGTTATCATGGCGTCTAGCGGAAAGGGGTCTCCCTCTTTTCTCGTTCCGCGTCTTATGAACGGCACCCTTGGTACAAAGATGAAAATAGTCATGGGTTACAAGGGTTCCAAAAGAATGCAGTTATCAGTTGAACAAAAAGAAACGATGGGTGCTGCACTTGCTTGGATTTCATGGAGTTCTGCTCGCCCTCAATGGTTTAAAGATGGAATCGGTCCCAACGGGAATTCAGTTGCTATCCCATTAGCACAAAGCGGTTACACACCTGTAAAAGGCTTAGAAAATGTGCCGATGATACGAAACCTTATAAAATCGAAAGAAGATAGACAAATTTCTGATCTTCTCGGATCCGCTTCAATCATAGGGCGTTCATTAGTTCTACCACCAAAAGCTCCGAGTTGGTTGGTTCCAGTGCTGCGTAGTGCCTTTAACAAGTCCGTCAAAAGTAAGAATTTCATAGCCGATGCAAAAAAAAGAGGCTTGGAGGTAAATCCAAAAACCGGACAAGAAATTTCTAAAATTGTATCCGAGTTGATGAGCGTACCAAAAGCGGTTCAAGTTAAAGGAAAAAAGTTAATCTTTGGAAAATAATTCTATTTTCAAGGGATTAATCTGGTTAAAAATTAACACCTTTTATTGACTAACAGGCCGGCTTTGCCGGCCTGTTTTTATTCGGTATTGGATTTCAAAGGTTAATTCTAGTTTGGAAATCCCATTTTTCTGGTAACTTACAAAATAGTATGACCGGAAAACACACACTAATAGGAAGTTTCAACAAAACCGCTTCGCACATACTAATTAGAAATCTGCAACCAGTTCAATATAAAGTTTTTTTAATTGTAATTAATTCACGGCGAGAATAACGTTGTTAGGTGGTTTTATAGAGGCTATGGGTCAGATTTTTTCTTATACTTGTATGTACGAACTGCCTCATCAATAGTGATATATCCCTCAGCAATATCCCTCTCAATGGAGCTGAATTTCCGATTTTCGGGCAAACCATATCCTCCACCACCGGCCTTATCTATGTAAAAACTATCTCCTGCTCTCATCTCAAAACGACCCGCCGCTGGAAGGTCAAATTCTTTTCCATCCTTCCGCACTTGAACAAAACGACTTTTTCTACCATTCATTCCACCATTGGTGCCGGTGGCTGGGTATTTGGCCTTTTCATATCGCCTTATAATTAATGCGTCCTGCAAAAGCTCATAACGTCGCCGAAATGCCAAACCACCCCGAAATTCACCTGCTCCACCAGAATCTGGGAGCACCGACATTTCGGTCACACGACACGGGAATTCTGACTCAAGTATCTCTATTGGTGTGATGTGCAAATTTGATAGGTGAGTTGCTGTCATTGAACACCCATCATGACCTTGACCACCTCCGTAAGCGGATCCAAAAATTTCATATTGCATGGTTGAGTGACCCTCGCGCCCACCCTCTTGCCATGAGAACAAAAGTGAGCCAGAAGATCCTGACCCAGCAATTGCACGCTCAGGGGTAAAAATAGCCATTGCTTCCAAAATGACATCTACCAATCGCAAATTGGCCTTTTGGTAAGAGGACACCGGAGCAGGTGATGAAGCATTAGTCACGGTATCAGGAGCATATTTGATTTCAACGACATCTACCATGCCACCATTGAACTGCAGATCAGGCCCCAATGTCCCTACAAGACAATAAAAAACACAGCATTCTACCATTGACGGTCGCAAATTAACCGGCCCCTTGGCCTGCGGACCGGAATTAGAAAAATCGAAAATTGCTTTCTGACCCTTAATTGTAATTTTAACAGAAAATTTTACTGGGCTATCTCTTTCTACTCCATCATCATCCATGAACCCTTCTGCCGAAGCTGTCCCGTCTGGGAGAGCAAAAATTGCCGATTTCAACTCCTCTGCAGCGCCACGCAGAATTGCTTCGAATGCCGAAATGACTACTTCACATCCAAACCTTTGTGCAGTTTCCTGCATCCGAGATACACCCATTTGTGTAGCAGCGACCTGAGCACCAATGTCTCCCTGAACCAGATCGGGATGGCGAGAGTTTCCAAGTATCACACGCATTACATCCGAATCAATTATCCCATCCTGCACAAATTTAATGGGAGGTAATAACAATCCTTCGTGATATAATTCAGTTGAATTAGCGGAGGTGCTACCAGGATTAGTTCCACCTATATCTGCCTTGTGAGCAATTGTTCCACTCCATGCCACTAGAACTTCATTATAGAATATTGGTGCTATAAAACCCATATCGGAGACATGTGGCATGCCAGCTTCGTACGGGTGATTTGAAACAAAAACATCACCAGGTCGAATTTCATTTGTATCGTAAATTTCCACTATCCGCTGAACAAAGCGGCGGTAAGCAAACCCGTGAAAAAACATAGGAGGTGGTACAATTAATTTACCATTCCTATCTAAAATAACACAACTAAAATCCTTCGATTCCCTTATAATTGTAGAATATCCAGAACGATAAAAATGATAATGCATTTCATCAACCAAGCTTGCGACTTTGTTACGCAAAACTTGAACCGTAACCGGATTAACACTTATCGTTTTCATTATATCTTTGTCATGTACAGCTAAGAATTAAATTTTTATATCCATCCACTTTGCCCTTCCACTCAGAAGGCAAAACGATTGTGGAGTCATATTGTTCGATAATTGCAGGTCCCTCAATTACGGCACCCAGCGGTAGGTTGTTGCGTTCATATACAATGCATTCTAAACCTTTATTTTCATCGAAAAAAACTTGCCGGCGTCCTTTTTGCGCCTCTCGTGGTGCCCTAATTTCCTCGGCATTGCCCAGAAAAACTGGTCTGTATTTAGGAACTGAAACTCTTAGACGAACTCGATAACTCACTATTTCAACTGTTCTATCGCTAGCGGCATGGCCATGAATTTTCTCATGATGTTTATCAAACCGAACACGGGCAATTTGCATATCTTCTGCACTCAACCCACCATCACACCCCAACCCGGATAACGACACACGTAATTCATATCCCTGACCGGTATACCGCAGGTCAAGTTCACGTTCAAAATCAATTTTTGCATTCAACAGACCTTCCTGATCCAACTCCGTTTTGCCACGATGCTCGAGAAATAAAAATACCTCCTCGGCATGGCTTGGTTCAACTTGCTCCATTGGGCGCAATTCTGAACGCACATAATCGTGAACTACATCAGTACATAGCAAACCCAACGCGGAAAAGGCACCGGGACGGGGTGGAATAAAGATTCTCTTCATTCCAAGCTCATCTGCGACTGACGCCGCATGCACGGCACCTCCACCACCAAATGGTAATAACGTAAAATCCTGCGGATCAACTCCTCGTTTTGCACCAAAAACCTTAACTTCATCAGCCATTCGTAAGTCTACAATTCTCCGAATACCTGCTGCAGCCTCTCTTGCAGTCATACCCAGTGGTTTAGCAATTAGTTCTTCAATAGCATTCTCCGCCGCTTTTTTATCTAAAACCTGAGATCCGCCGAGAAAGTAATCCGGATTAAGAAATCCCAACGTGATATCTGCATCGGTAACCGTCGGATTTTTTCCTCCAGCACCATAACAAACTGGTCCAGGGTTAGCTCCAGCGCTTCGCGGTCCAACACGTAAAAAATTGCTTTGGTCAACCCACGCAATTGAACCTCCACCAGCAGAAATAGTGGTCATATCCAGCGCAGGAACCCCGAGTGGTCTCCTAGCAAGAGAAACTTCGGTTACTTCGAGCGGTGAACCACTTTCAATAAAAGCGATATCGGCCGAAGTACCTCCCATATCAAGTGTCACAATACCTTTTTTTGCATCATCGCCAGCTAAATATGCACCAGCCTGAGCTCCTGCTGCCGGACCTGAAAAAAGTGTGTAGACTGTCTTGCCTCCTTGCACGGCGGCTGAAAACGGCATAACTCCGCCGTTTGACTGCATAAGAAATCTTTGCTGAGTTAAAACCCCATCTTTATCGAGTCCACTTACAAGATCGTGAATATAGCTTACCAGAACAGGTCCAAGGTAAGCATTAAGAAGAGTAGTAGACATCCTTGGCCACTCTCTAATACGAGGCAGGACTTCAGAAGAAAGTGAAACATGGGTATCAGGACATTCTTCTTGTATTATCTCACGTGTGCGTTCTTCATGCCCCGAATTTGCATAAGAAAAAAGAAAGACAACAGCAATTGAAGTGGCTCCATCACTTTTTAAGGATTTTACCGCTTCACGCACAGAATTCTCATCAAGTGGTAATAACTCATTTCCTTCCCAATCAACACGACCTGGAATCTCGCGTGTCATACTTTGCGGAGCGATATGCTCAGGTTTTTTATAAAAATAATTAAATGGGTTACCATCTCGCCCTTGGGATTGAATCTCTTGCACTGCGTTATAACCCTTAGTGATCAACATGCCTACTTTGGCTCCGCGCATTTCGAGCAAGGCATTTGTGGTTATTGTGGTACCGTGGGAAAAAAATTCTATCGCATCAGGTCGAGTGCCTTTTTCAACAAAATTACGAATTCCATTTAGAACACCTAGTGCTGGATTCTCAGGTGTACTTGAAACTTTTTCTACATCAACAGAACCCGTTTCAACATTCAGCAAAACCAAATCAGTATGAGTACCACCGACATCAACCCCTATACGAAANTGTGCTTTTTTAATCATGTGCCTCTTTCGGAAAAAGACAATCTTAGGCTAGTGTTTTTAAAAAAAGAAACCCAGTTCCTAATAGAACACCAATCCAGATCACATAGAGTAATCAGAATTTTACCAGATTCTCCTACCTTTGGTAGATAAATTATATTTCCTTTAAGAGCTCTAAACTATTTTTAACCCCAATTTAATTACTTTGTGAACTACTTTAACCACTTGGTCTTTTCGGTTAAATTCTAGAGCTCTAATTCTATATTTAGCAACCTGGAATGCAACGAACAATTAATACTAATCAAAAAAAATTTACTTGTGTTCTTATGCAACTTGTCTTTTTCTCTGACGATATGCTAAAGTCAAATGTTCAGCGCAATAATGACGTCCAGGTTGTACAGTTTTACCACAGATGTTTAGACCGTGTCGCCCTGGACCCTCAGATGGCCATCGACACATCCAGGGTTTCATGTCCGGGTGATCAATTGGGGGGGGGTCATGTACCACCGGGGGCTCCGGTTCTGGCTTATATTCAGGAACAGGCTGACCGCGCTGCAGGTTAAGTCTATGAGCCTTCCCTATTACGGCGTTCCGAGTTACTCCCCCTAACTTTCCTGCGATCTGTCGCGCGGACAAACCATCGGCCCAAAGTCTAGTGAGAATTTCAACTCTCTCATTGGTCCATTGCATGCTGCCACTCCTTCCATATCTCGCATGTCTCTGCGGTATAGATACTATATATAGAGTTTCTCTAGCAGCAACTAGAATTTCTTCGAACTTTTTTTTCCCTGTGGAAAAGTAAAATTTTTATCAAGTATCTAGTATTTAAAAAATATTACTTCTGCCCTAGCAATGGTCTAATCACCTCTGGATATTCATTCTTAACATTATTTACCGCTTCTCCGACCCTATAATACACCATTGTTTCCTCTGGATATGGTATCAACAACGACAGCAGATCTGAACTATCATGATTGGCAAATAACCACTTGTCATAATGTTCCTTCGACAAAATAACAGGCATACGATGATGTATTCGAGAAAGTTTTGCATTAGCATTTGTTGTTATGATTGCTAATGTGGCCTTACGCTCACCAATTACAACTGGTTTTTCCTCATTATCTGAATTTGTGTACTGGTAAATACCTGCAAATGCGAACAATTTGCCCCCTTTCATACCAATACGGAAACCTTGTTTGCGGCCACTTTCGTCTCGCCATTCATAAAACCCATCACAAGGAACAAGACAACGACGCTTCAAAAATGCCTCTTTAAAACTCATCTTTGTCGCAACACTCTCAGCTCTCGCGTTAATAATTAATTTGGCACTATTGTTTTTTTTCTTCCATTGAGGGATCAAGCCCCAACGCATTAGTTTAACCTCCTTCAATCCTTTATCATTTAACTTTATTGATGCAACTGCCTGTGTTGGCGCAACATTGTATCGAACCTTCAAATTAGCCCTATTTTTATAATTGAAATGGCTTTCAAGTTCTTCAGGTGTTTTAGTTAATGAAAATCTACCGCACATTTCATGTATCCTCTCTGAAAGAGGCCTGATTGAGTACTTACAATAATTTTAGGCTCATCTTTTTATTTTCATTTCATTGATAAATTCTTTAACCACTCTCTCTTAACAAATAAATTAATGCATGCAACTCCTTAAAAGCTATTTTTCTAAAGCGATCATTTTGTTTACAATTCCTAATCAATGGAACATTTTCATGAAAAATAGCATATTTACACCTTTATGTTTATTGCCAGCTAATATGTTCTGGTGTTTCTTTATCTAAGGTGATTTTTTGATCAAGATGCCACTTTGCTGTGGCAACTTAATAATTTAGACAAAAAAGGGACAAAAATGCAAAAAAGAGACTTAACAAGAAAGATCTGTATTGTCACTGGTTCAGGAAGCGGTCTTGGTAAAGCAATGGCGTTGGGATTAGCCGATGCTGGTGCAACTGTTGCAGCAGTTGACATTGATTTAAACGCAGCACAAGAAACTGCACAAATAAGCAATAGTAACCTTATTCGACCTTATCAATGTGATATAACCGATCAACTGACGGTAGAAAACACAGTGAATTCAATCATTGCAGATTGCAATGGTTTGAATGTACTTATAAATTGTGCTGGACTCGGCATGGCTTGGATCAACAAAACCTATTTAACCAACAGACTTAATTTTTGGGATACTCCACCTGAAAAATGGCAAGCTGTAATGGATGTAAATGTGAGAGGTGCATTTTTGATGGCGTATGCATCTGCCTCATATTTTTTAGAGCATAATGAGGGCCGAGTGATTAATGTAACAACCAGTCTCAACACTATGATACGAGGCGGTAACATGCCATACGGTCAATCCAAAGCTGCATTGGAAGCTGCCACGGCAAGTTGGGCTGACGATTTTTCAAATGCTGGCTCAAAGGTAACTGCAAACGTTCTTGTTCCTGGCGGTGCTGCGGATACACCAATGGTTCCTCATGACTCCCCTTATAAAAGAGAACACCTTGTGAGACCAGAAGCTATGGTCGCACCAGCAATTTTTTTAGCATCTGATGAGTCCCAGAAAATAAATTCAATGCGTTTCTTGGGACGCCTTTGGGATGCTCATGAGTCTGATCAACGTAATATTGAGGTTTCAGGCGCACCAGCCGCATGGCCAGAACTAGCTGCTGCTGCAAGCTTAGGGCAGCCGAAAGCCAAATAATTAGAATGTTTTAAACCAACCCCTAATAGTATTTTGCATTATATGAATGACAGTAACTTAGACCCATTTATAACCGAAATTATAAAAATTGTTGATAAGGCCGGCGAAAAAATTATGGAGAAATACGGTACTGATTTCAGAGTAGATCGGAAGAATGACTCCTCGTTGGTTACCGAAGCTGATACGGCTGCTGAGCAAATAATTATAAATGGACTTCATCGTCTAACGAGAGATATACCCGTGGTAGCTGAAGAGGAAATATCTAGGGGAATTGTAAAGAACATTAGTAATGGTATTTTTTGGCTAGTTGATCCTCTCGATGGGACAAAGGAATTTGTTGAAAATCGAAATGAGTTTACAGTTAATATCGCGTTAGTAAAAAATACAGTGCCAGTATTAGGGGTAGTCGGAGCGCCAGCTTTGGGAACTCTTTATGTCTCAACACAAACGGGTGTTGCTTTCAAACGCATTAATCAAACTTACAAGAAGCTGAAAGCAAACAGAGTGCCAAGGAGAAATGCAATTATCGTCGCCAGCAGATCACACGGTAACGACGATAAACTGAAACAATTCATTCAAAACACAACCTCGGCAGAGATTAAAATTGTTGGGAGCTCTCTCAAATTTTGTATGTTAGCGGAGGGATCAGCAGATATTTATCCGCGTTTCGGTGATACCAGTGAGTGGGATACTGCAGCAGGAGATAGCATATTAAGGGCAGCTGGTGGCAGCGTCCTGACATTAAACGGAGAAAATTTGTGTTACGGAAAAGAAAAATTTTTAAATGCTGACTTCATTGCATATGGCGTCAAATGATAAAATATCCTGTGCTGCTGAGCTTCTGAGAAGCGGCGAACTTGTTGCATTCGCGACGGAGACTGTCTACGGGCTTGGAGCCGACGCAACTAATGCAGATGCTGTGGCGGCTGTTTTTGAAGCCAAGGGGCGACCTCAATTTAATCCCTTAATAATTCATGTGGCAGACGTGAAGGCCGCTCGTAGAATTGTACGATTCACAAAACAAGCCGACGAACTCGCGGAACAATTCTGGCCAGGTGCATTAACTCTTGTCTTACCACGCACTGAAAATTGTCAGGTCAGTTTTTTAGCTAGTGCTGGCCTTAGTACACTTGCTGTTCGCATTCCCTCAAAAGAGAGCACCCATGACTTTTTACAAGAAGCGGGCGTTCCAGTAGCTGCCCCCAGTGCAAATAAGTCTGGTCGAGTTAGCCCTACAGAGGCGGCGCATGTCACTGAGGCATTCGGAAATGAAATCAGTATGATTCTGGACGACGGATCATGTCCCATAGGAGTCGAGAGTACGGTGTTAGATTTAACAAAGTCCAAACCTGTAATTTTACGACACGGAGGAATTACACTGGAAGAAATAAAAACAGTAACAGGTGAAGTGAGTCAAGCTAAGCAATCAAGTCCTACTATCGCATCGCCGGGCATGCTTTCGACCCATTACGCTACAACGGCACCCTTGAGATTGGGAATCAAAACAGTGTTTAAGGATGAAGCTTTACTAGCCTTCGGAAAAAAAATCCCAGACCATCATGGGCCGATGCTAAATTTAAGTGCAGATAGAAACTTACGCGAGGCTGCAGCAAATTTGTTTGGAATGATGCGCCAATTAGACAAATTTAAACCTAAAGCTATAGCTGCGATGCCTATACCCGAAACTGGCCTGGGTGCTGCGATTAATGATAGACTAAAACGCGCAGCATCATGCTGATTGCTTGCTTGAAATAGCAAATGATCTAACATCAAGAATTTAAATCGCCAATCATAAAAAAAGGGGCAGTCCCCATGAATATATCTGAAACTAATTATTCCAGTGGTTTCTTAAATCAGCTTGTATCCATAGTAGGAAGCAAAGCTGTAATTACAGAGGAAGCAGATACTGAGCAATATTTAATTGATCAACGGCGAGCCTACAAAGGTAGAACAATCGCAGTTGTCCGCCCTGCTAATACCAATGAGGTCTCAAAAATTACAAAGCTGTGTGCCAAAAGTTCTACACCAATTGTGCCGCAGGGAGGCAATACAGGACTTTGCGGTGGCGCAACTCCCGATGACACTGGTGACTCTTTGGTTGTAAATCTCAGTCGAATGAACAACATACGCAAAATTGATGCACTAAATTACACAATTACCGTTGATGCTGGCGTTATACTAGAAAATATTCAAAAAGCTGCTGACAAGGCTGACAGATTATTTCCGCTAAGCCTCGGTGCGGAAGGAAGCTGCCAAATAGGAGGGAACTTATCAACAAACGCCGGGGGTACGGGTGTTCTACGCTACGGCGCAATGAGAGAACTGGTATTTGGACTTGAATGTGTAATGCCAGATGGTGAAGTTTGGGACGGAATGACTGCTCTCCGGAAAGATAACACTGGATACGACCTAAAACACCTCTTTATGGGTGCTGAAGGAACGTTAGGAATCATCACTGGTGCAGTCCTTAAATTATTCCCAAAACCCAAAGATATACAAACAGCATTCGTTGCTATCCGGGACCCCGATGCGGCCTTAGAGCTATTAGCTCGCGCACGAACTAATAGTGATGATCGAGTTACCGCCTTTGAATGGATTTCTCGCAGGGGCATTGATTTTACGATCAAAAACATTCCAAACATCCGTGACCCACTGGCTACCAAATATTCTGAGTATCTTCTTATCGAACTTAGTTCCGGTCACCCTGATAACGACCTCCGCACTACTCTCGAAGAACTATTAAATATAGCAATGGTTGATGGCCTGGTCCATGACGCAGCTCTCGCTGAAAACAAAGGTCAAGCCCAAGATTTCTGGCGACTGCGCGAAGCTATACCTGAAGCACAAATGTTAGAGGGGGCAACAATAAAACATGATATATCCGTACCTATTTCAAATGTACCTCTTTTCCTGTCCAGAGCAAAGAAAGCAGTTGAAAAAGAAATTCCAGAAATTGTTATATGTGCGTTTGGTCATATCGGAGATGGTAATATTCACTACAATCTCACGGCACCAAAACATATTGAGTCGAAAAGTTTTTTTGATCATACGGAAATCATTAATCGTGTTGTGCATGATATTGCTGTAGGCCTTGGTGGGAGCATAAGCGCGGAACATGGTATAGGTGTATCAAAACGGCGGGAACTATACCATTACAAACACCCAATAGCATTAGAAATCATGCGTTCTGTTAAGTTGGCAATTGATCCAAACGGCATAATGAATCCTGGCAAAGTTCTCTAATCAAAAATGCAAATTAACAAAACATTAAATGTGATATAGACAGATATTGTTTCTCACTGCGTTTAAACTTTTTGTCTATACGGGATCTATACTTTAAAATAAAACATACCTTACTATAGTTTTACTTAAGGTGGTAATTGTATTTTGCTTGTAGTTGTAACATATCGCGAATTCTTATAAGTCTATTTTTTCTAAATTTTATTTATTAAATTTTTAAGCGATTGAACTATTCAGGAAAATACTTCAGGATGTAGTGTGTGAGTTTAGGGTTTATGATGGTTAAGAACTGCTGCAACTCCGCTCAAACCAACAGAAATAAATTTGTAAATGACCGCTTTACAGATAAAGACGGCACCTTATTTGCTGGACTCCATATCCTTGCTGATTTCTGGGGTGCAAAAAATCTCACTGATCCTGATCACATAGAACAAGCAATCCGCGAGACTATAAAAACGTGCGGTGCAACGTTACTAAACATCCATTTGCATCATTTTGGTTCAACGAAAGGTGTCTCTGGGGTGGCATTGTTAGCGGAGTCCCATATAAGCGTCCATACTTGGCCTGAAAGAAACTTCGCCGCATTTGATATTTTTATGTGCGGAACATGTAATCCCAAGTATGCCTTACCAGTATTAAAAAAATTTTTTATTCCGGAAGATATAAGAATTTCATTTCATAGAAGAGGAAGAGTGGAATGAGCACTCGATGGTTTTCTGAATCTCTATACCCGGATTTCAAACAATCATTCAGTATTAGTGAAATTGTTTATGAGGGGCGCACAGAATTTCAAGATATTATTATTTTCCAGACACAACGATTCGGTCGTGTGTTAGCATTGGATGGAATAATCCAAACGACTGAGGTTGACGAATTTTGTTATCACGAAATGATTGCACATATACCGTTGGTGGCCCATGGTGCCTGTAAAAAAGTTCTTATAATCGGTGGCGGGGATGGGGGTACTCTGCGCGAAGTACTTAAACATCCTATAGAAAAAGCTGTCGTGGTTGAACTCGATAAAACAGTAATAGAAATTTGCATGAGGCACTTGCCAAGTCTGAGCGGGGGTGCATTCGATAATCCAAAAACCGATCTTCGAATTCTCGATGGGTTGACTTACGTACGTGAAACCCATGAAAAATTTGATATAATTATAATTGACTCTACGGACCCTATCGGTCCAGGAAAAGCACTATTTTCTGAAATCTTCTATCGTAACTGTTCCAAATGTCTAAATGAAAACGGTATACTTGTCACTCAAAGTGGTGTGACGTGGATGCAATCAGACGTCGCCCGCAAAACATTTGAAAACTTGAATAATATATTTTTAGACGCTGATTTTTTTTTGGCGCAGGTACCCACTTATGGGGCCGGTTTCATGACGTTTGGTTGGGGTTGCAACAACAAAATCTCCAAAATGATTTCCCGGAATGAACTAGAGCGCCGCATGTCGAAGTTAAACTTGAATACAAAATACTATAATTCTTCCGTACATCGGGGAGCATTTTTTTTGCCTGGATATATCGAGGCTTTAAAGAATATCCGCTAATCCTCATATACAGGGGAAGCTAAAACGAGAACCCAATAGTCTTTGAATACAACCTTGCCACTGTCATCTTCTGCATGAAGATGAAAAATTCCTGCATGAATAAATTCTTTCATTAATAGGTTTTTCCTATGCGATTTACTGTTAATCCAACTTCGAACAACTTCATGTGGTGGTGACATACCTGCAGCCAAATTCTCACCGAGCAGACGCCATTTGTATCCGGTTATGTTTACACGCGACCGCAATGTCGACCCACTCGGGCTTACATGATTAAAAAAATCATCTCGTAACATTGAAAATGCATGTTGCTTCGCGGCATGTGTAAGTTTAGGCTCAATTTGCAAGGGTGTTCTGGCATTTTCTAATCGAAAACGATTTATAATATTCAGAAGTTCGGACTTGGATGCAAAAACAGGATCTCCCAAAAGCAAAAGGATACTTACTGTAAACGCGTATATTATGTAAATGCGGCAGTAAATTTTAGGCCGTACCGTCTTTTTCAGCCGCTTTAGAAGCTATTTCAAGTAACTTTCGGCGATCAATCTTATTTGTTCCGGACAGGGGCAAATGTTCCATTATAAATACTCTCCGAGGATGCGCATATGGGGGTGCATTCTTCAGAGCGTATTCCTTTACCAGTTTCTCATTAAGATTACTCCCCTCCTTTACGACAATAAAAGCATGCGGAACA
This sequence comes from Rhodospirillaceae bacterium, assembly GCA_002709075.1. Classification (GTDB taxonomy): domain Bacteria; phylum Pseudomonadota; class Alphaproteobacteria; order MPNO01; family UBA2964. The sequence continues at coordinate 14,033 of PAPV01000003.1, forward strand.
TGTGCTTTAAGGATGTTAGGTGCTGGAACAACAACAGCCTGCATTATATCCTCGTGTCGTTCGAGCATTGCTTCAACATCGCCTGGATATATATTTTCTCCACCAGTCACAAACATATCATCTGCACGCCCTATGAAATAATACCAACCATGCTCATCGCGTCTAAGAATATCACCGGTATTTAGCCAGCCATCTTTCAAATCACGTTTAGTTGCTTCAGGCAAATTGTGATAGCCAAGCATTACCCCGGGGCTCCTTACCTTCAATATACCTTGATATTCGTTTGGCCCATCTTCAAGAGTAATTTCCACCCCATCAATTGGAAAACCAACCGTGGTTCTAGGTCTCTCTAGACCATCTGGATGTTTCCAACTAAACAGGATTGGCCCGCCCTCAGTAATTCCATAGTTAAGGTTTATACGCGCATCTGGAAATCTATCCTGTAATTGATCTAACAGCACTTCAGAGGCAGGTGCTGAACCCATGCTTATGCTTCTGACAGAACTAATATCGGTCGTGCTTATAAGTTTTTCTTGCTGAAGCATCAATGCATACATGGTTGGTACACCTGTTAACATCGTTATCTTATATTTTTCGATATATTTTATGTACTTCCTTACATCGAATTTGGGTAATAATACAATTCTTCCGGCAGCTTGAAGTGCAGATTTGACCGCTAACAGCGCATTTTTGTGATAGAGTGGAGCAGAAATGATTCCACAATCTTCCGGCACTAAACTGCGGCTCTCAACCAAACGATCTATCATCCAGCGTTGTCCAAAGTGATGAAGTAGTACACCTTTGGGATAACCTGTCGAGCCCGAGGTATAAGGCTGCTCAGCAATATCGTCTGAATTAGGTTGATAACTCTCGAAGGGTCCGTGATCTTTAAAGTCTGAATAATTTCCGTTATCAAACGAAATATAGCGTGTTTGGCTAGAACATAATTTGCGAAGGTTTTCATCACCGAAGACTATTTGAGCATTTGCATCTGAGATAATGTATTGAACTTGCTTAAAAGGCAGCTTTGCATTAATCAAAACTGGAACACATCCGGCTCGCATCGATCCAAAAAGTACCTCTAAAAATTCCAATCTGTTTAATGCCAAGATTCCAATTCTACTACCCTTTTTAAAACCAGATCGCTTAAGGCCTCTGGCTAAAGAATTACAACCTTCTGTCAATTTGACATAAGACGTTTCGCGTGGATTTGCGTCATGAGAAAAATCAATTACTGCTAAATCATTGCTGTCACCATGAGCAGAAAAAACATCCCCAAGATTCCCAGAGGATTTCATGGCGTAATTATGATTTTTCCAATCACTTTACGATCTTCGAGTAGCCGAACTCCATCCGCTGTCTTTTCAAGAGGAAGAATAGTATCGATGATTGGTTTTAGCTTACCATCACTTACAAGTTCCATAAGTTTTTGTAGATCTCCCGCCATCCAACTATTAGAACCGAGGACACTGAGTTCAAATGACCAAACGTAACGAAGGTCAGTTTTAGGATCAAAACCTGCTGTTGCACCGCATGTTAGGACCTTTCCGCCCCGCCTGGTAACCTTAAATGATTTTACCCAGGTGTCACCGCCAGTGAAATTAATTACTACGTCCACCCCACCCTCAAATTTCCTACGATGCGGCTTGGTGAATTTATTCCAAATCCACTTCACAAAATCTTCTTGCTTATAGTCAATTACATGATCCGCGCCCCAACTTGTTAACGCATCCAGTTTCTCTTGACTGGAACCACAAGCCACAACTTCGCACCCCATCATTTTTGCTAATAACACGCAGCATGAGCCAACACCACCACTTGCACCTAATATAAGAACACGCTCTCCCCCCTTAATACCCCCATTCGCAAACATCATGCGATGTGCCGTTCCATAAGCTACGGGTAAAGCTGCAGCCTGCTCGTAAGAGCAACCTTCTGGAATGCTAATTAGGCGGGAAACATCCACCAAACAATATTCCGCTGTGCCACCATTCAACATTTCTCCCATCAATCCTTTGCTAGGGTCTGTTGGATCGAGTGGATTTACTAATACAGCATCGCCAACAGTCCAATCCGTGACTTCCGGTCCGATTTCGTAGATCTCGCCCGCAATATCCAACCCAGGTATAATTGGTAAGGGCAGCTTGATCCCCGGCATTCCTCGACATGTAAAAACATCATGGTAATTTAAAGAAGTTGCTTTTACACGAATTACCACCTGTCCTATACCAGCCGTTGGATTAGGGAAGTTCTCATCTAGAGTTAATTTATCGGTTCCACCTTGTTCATGCAGACAAATAGCGCGCATTACAGCACTCCTTAGTATTTGTTTTTAATAATTCTATGCATTGCTTTGAATTTGCAATTAAAATTTTAATTATCGAGACTATAGAAGCTATCAACATTTGGCCCCTGTCTTTCACAATTTCCACCGTATACATGGATTGAAATTGCCCGATAACCAGTGCGGTTTGCAATTCTGTGAATATTGGGGGCGCCCCAGGGTAGGGCATTACAATTCCCTTTTTTATGAACACTCAAACTAGTCCTTTCAACAACATCAGGGTCTCTATTAGTAAAATAACACTCCTCAATTTCCCCCTCATATACTCCTAAAGCACACCAATCGCGATGGTCATGGATAGGCGTCTCTATACCTGCGGGCCAAACCATAGAAAGAATAGAAAACGCGTTGGTAGGACAAATATATACATTATTTCTTCCATAGCCCCCGTTTGGCGCAGTGCATTCTTTTTCTGTAAGCAGATTAGGAACATGGACAAGTTTGGGAAGCAACTCAGCAATTCTTGTGGGAACATCTGTTTCAACCGTTGTTTGGATGATCAAAGATGTTTCCCGACAAAACTCATCTAGTGCATGCTGAGCTAAAACAGAACGCTTTGTGATAATTTCAGAATCAATCAAACCATGCATATCCATTTCCCAGTGATTATTTTACTATAACGTAAAGACGCAGAACATTTTTACATAATAAGATATAAATATGAAAAGGTTTTTTTACTTTGAAGTAAATTAAAAAATTTTTATTTTAATTCAAATTAGGATCAAAAAAAACTAGAAAACTTTTCTACTTATAAAGATTCGCAGAAAATTATTTTCTGCACCTTCTTATAACAAATTTTGATTAAAAGGGAGATTTTAACTGTTTTTAAGTGAAGTGACTGTCAATAACTACAATTCAATTGACTAATACTAAAATCTAATTTTTTCTTTGCTAAAAAACTATCAAGGTTTAATCCATTTTGGAAAATCACAGGAATTTAAAATGTTATTTGCGTTTTAAATATTAATGGGCTGAAAGATAATAAAAAAATACCTTTTTTCTAACACCATAATAAGACGCTCAACTGAATTAAAAGTCTAAAAAATTAGCCTACGGCCAAAGGACTCCTTCCTGGACAATTATAATTGAGGTTCCTTCCGCCTCTTCCGGGTCAACCCGTAATATATCTTTAGACACAGATACGTATCTTATTAAACGTTTAGTAAAAAATGAACGAGTGTCACTCAAACTGCAACTTTCAAGAATTACCGCAGCCATAAATGGGAGTTCAGGTATCTGAAGTTCAGGTATAAGATTACGACACTGGTACGCACTTACAAAACACAATCTCCCACGATCGAGATTTACGGTAAAAATTTCCTTGGTTTTTACTGGTTTACGTCGTGCAAATCTAGCAAATCTCTGGGAGACTTCTTGTGGGTCTTTTACGCAAACAATCATACCAGCTAAAGCGGTTACCGCATTGTCACGCGCAATTAATTCACTACCCCAAACAAGGTCCGGAGTGTCATGCCGTAACATTTGTATTCGTCCTTCCTCCATTTTATCAGGAGGTACACGTAAGACTGTGAATGCAACTTCTGCTTTTCTCCCGTCCTTCAGTTTAATTGGCCGACGCAATTGGACAGGTTCCTGGGGAGTAAACCCTGCCATTTCAAGATTTTGAAAACTTTTTTCTGCATCATCGATAGATAAGGCTATTAAATGTATACCCTTATATCTATTGACAGCTTTTTTAAGTTGACGAGCTAGCGCTGTGTTTGCGTCGTTCACAGTAGTGAGAATTTCGAGATAACCACGACCAAGCATTGCACAACGATTTCCTGTGCCCGCAGCTACTGGTGCGCCGCCGTTTGGACTTGCATTATGCTGAGCAACGAAAGGGGTTAATACGAACCCTAATCTATGTAAAGAAGCGGACATAGAATTTATGTCGGACACAAACCACCCTACATGGTCAAGAAAGATTTGGTCTTTCTTAGGGGTTTGTGCATAATGTGCGACCACCTTTATTGTCCTGCTTTAAATCAATTAAAAGGTCAATAAGAGCGTATCATTGCAAAAAATATCCAACTTCGAGAACAACAATCATCAATTCCAAACATCATCCCATGACCCTTGTGTAGCAGCCTTGGAATATTCTGTCGCACGATTTTCAAAAAAATTAGTATGTTCCACTCCATTGAGTATCTCATCTAACCACGGCAGGGGATTAGACTCTATTCTAAAAATTGGTTGCAGTCCGAGCTGTACAAGTCGTCGGTCCGCAATATATCGAATATACTCTTTTACTTCAGGTGCAGTTAAACCTTCAACACCGCCCAGCTCAAAAGCTAAACTTATAAAAGCGTCTTCGTGCTCCACTATAGTTGAGCATGCAACATAAAGTTCCCGCTGCAAGCTTTCTGTCCATATTTCAGTGTTTTCCGAGACAAAGGTTCGAAATAACTTAATCATTGATTCAGTATGGAGCGACTCATCTCTTACAGACCAAGAAACGATCTGTCCCATACCCTTCATTTTATTAAAACGAGGAAAATTCAGTAATATTGCAAAAGATGCGAAAAGTTGAAGACCTTCTGTAAATCCCCCAAAAACGGCCATTGTTTTTGCGATTTCGTGCTTGCTCTCAATATTGAAGTCTTGCATATAATCGTATTTATCTTTCATTTCCTTGTAATGAAGAAAGGCTTCATATTCAGTTTCAGGCATGCCTATGGTATCAAGTAAATAGGAATAGGCTGCTATATGAACTGTTTCAATATTCGAAAAAGCCGCCAACATCATCTGTACCTCTGTGGGCTTAAATACTTGCGAATAATGTTTCATGTAACAATTATTCACCTCTATATCTGCCTGCGTGAAAAATCGGAAGATTTGAGTGAGAGTATTTCGCTCTTCCTTTGAAAGTTTATGGTGCCAATCCTTCACGTCGTCTGCCAGGGGTACCTCCTCCGGAATCCAATGTACCCTTTGCTGCGTTAACCAAGCATCATAGCACCAAGGGTAGCGAAATGGTTTATAAACAATTTTTTCATCAAGTAATGACATATTCAATTTTCCAAAGCATATAATTGATTTGATACATAAATTCTTTCAATTTGGATTAGTTACTGACACGAAAGACACTCTTCGTAATCATTTTCGTTTTCAGACACATCGATAGGTTTTTCAGATTGCGCTGCCAAAGTAATTTCAATCTGATCGGGCAAGGGAACTGGCAATGCTCCAGGCTCTGCCGCCACAACTTCAGCATCCACCTCTGCTTTTTGAGAAACTGCTTCTGCTCTCTGGATTGATTTTGAGCGACAATAGTATAGTGATTTTAGTCCTTTTTTCCACGCGTTCCAATGGATGTCATGAAGTTCCTTCTTTTGAACATCAGACGGCAGAAAAACATTAACTGATTGGGACTGGCAAATATATTCTTGTCGATCTCCAGAGAGCTCCACAACCCACCTTTGATCTAATTCAAATGCTGTTTTAAAGACATCTTTTTCATCTTGTTTAAGAAATTCTAGATGTTGAACAGAACCTTCGTTAGTAGTGATTGAGGACCAAATCTCTTTTGTGTCATTACCTTTTTCTTCAAGTAACTTTTTGAGGTAACGATTTCTAACGTTAAAGCTACCGGAGAGAGTTTTATGTGTATATGAATTTGCAGCAATTGGTTCAATACCAGCACTTGCTCCCCCGCAAATTATTGAAATTGATGCGGTTGGAGCGATTGCCATTTTATGAGAAAAACGTTCATTGATGTTATATTCGGACGCATCTGGACAAGCTCCACGCTCTTCAGCCAGTTTTACTGAAGCCGCATCGGCTTGTTCCCGAATCTGCTTAAATATTTTTTTATTCCAAACTTTAGCCATTACCGACTCAAAAGGTATCATTTTCTGTTGAAAAAAAGAATGCAAACCCATTACCCCAAGTCCAACAGAACGTTCACGTGTTGCAGAATAACGGGCCCTTGCCATATCGTCAGGGGCATTCTTGATGAAATCTTCAATAACATTATCAAGAAAACGCATAATGTCTTCGATTATCAACGGGTTATCGTGCCATTCATCCCAGGTTTCAAGATTCAAAGAGGATAAACAGCATACAGCAGTACGCTGTTCGTCGTGGTGATCTATCCCTGTGGGCAAAGTAATTTCACTGCAAAGGTTTGACATCTTAACCTCTAGTCCAGCGAGTTTGTGATGTTCAGGACGAGCCTTATTTACGTGGTCGATAAATATAAAGTAGGGTTCCCCTGTTTCAACACGACAAGTGAGCAAACGTATCCACAGTGATCTGGCAGATAGCTTACGTTGAACCGATCCGTCCTTAGGACTGCGCAAAGCAAACTCTTCGTTATTTTCAACAGCCCGCATAAATTCATCGGAAATTAAAATACCATGGTGGAGGTTTAATGCTTTACGATTAGGATCACCACCAGTTGGCCGGCGCAATTCGATAAATTCTTCAATCTCCGGGTGGTCGATTGGCAAATAAATCGCCGCGGAACCACGACGCAAACTACCTTGAGAGATGGCAAGAGTAAGCGAGTCCATAACACGTATGAAGGGAATAATACCTGATGTCTTACCGTTGGCACCTACACGTTCACCTATGGAACGCAGATTACCCCAATAACTTCCGATTCCTCCTCCCTTTGCTGCAAGCCAAACGTTTTCATTCCAAAGACCAACAATTCCCTCCAAACTATCACTAGCTTCATTGAGAAAACAAGAAATAGGTAAACCCCTCTTAGTTCCACCATTCGACAAAATAGGGGTCGCTGGCATGAACCACAAATTACTAATGTAATCGTACAAACGTTGAGCATGATCTGAATTATCAGAATAAAAAGCTGCCACTCTGGCAAACATTTGTTGATAACTCTCTTCAGGCATTAAATAACGATCTGTAAGTGTTTCCTTACCGAACTCAGTAAGTTTTTGATCCCTAGTGTGATTAATTTCTATGCGAATCCCGCGCTCATTTTGGAACTCTGGTTCATTACGGAATACTTCTGGTTCATTTTGCCTAACTTCGCTGTTCAACACACCTGATCCTCCGACTACAACTACTTAAATAAATTATTTCATCCCTTGGATCACTAGAAATGCCACAAATACTATTATCTGCTGGTTTGAAACCTCAAAAACTCTTACGCAGACACTAAACCTGTGTTTCAAGTCGTCTCTTGGGATTTTGAATCATGCACCAGAGTGAATCCTCTAGTCAACAATAATTAGTGTTTTAAAAAATAAAAAACACAATATTTTGTGAACTAGGCTGTGGATGAACAGTGAGAAACGCCGTCAATAAGAAGGCAACACTGTGGAAAACCATTGAATAACATTGACTTATCCCTAAGTTATCCACAACCACGAACCTAAAGTTTTTTAGAAACTATTTTCTGTATTATTTCTATTGTTTGGTTTCCTTTACTCATCAATTAGGATGAAAATTAAGTTATCAAGAATCAAATTCCGACAAATTGGTTTATAATCTTTATAATTCTAGTATAGTTTTCAGTTATATCTAACAAACGCATAAAGATTATATCCTCAGCCGATTAAAAACTTTCAATGTATTTCCACTAAACACCTCAGTTTTTTGTTCGGTAGTTAAATTCGGGGTCCCGTCAATATAACGCTTTGTATCATCAAAATTATATCCAGTCGTTGGATCAACCCCTCTGACTGCCCCCACCATTTCAGATGCAAAAAGGATATTTTTTGTTGGAATAACTTTTGTCATACAGTCAATGCCAGCCTGATGGTAAACGCATGTATCAAAATAAACATTTTGCAACACATGTTCATCAAGCGGGGGTTTACCCATATCCTGGGCCAATCCACGATAACGTCCCCAATGAAAGGGGACCGCTCCACCACCATGTGGAATAATAAACTTAAGTGTTGGAAAGTCTTTGAATAGATCTCCTATTATTAATTGCATAAAAACAGTGGTATCACCAGCGATGTAATGGGCACCGGTATGATGAAAATTAGGATTACAAGATCCTGATACATGAAGCATTCCAGGCACATCAAGTTCACACATTTTTTCCCAGAGTGGATACCACCACTTGTCAGTAATCGGCGGATCGGTCCACATCGCTCCGGATGGGTCTGGATTGACATTGCAACCTATAAAATCCATTTCATTAACACACCGTTCTAATTCTGCTATGCAGTTTTTCGGTTTAACTCCTGGAAATTGAGGCAGTTGACAAACTGGCACAAATCTCGATGGGTAGAGATCACAAACACGACGTATCATGTTATTTGAAATTTCAGCCCAATAGTAGCTAGTCTGCTCAGTACCCAAATGGTGCCCCATCCCGACCGCGCGGGGTGAAAATATTGATAAGTCTGTACCTCGTTCTTTCTGTAATTTGATCTGATTAGGTTCCAGTCTCTCACGTATCTCATCATCTGAAATGTTAAGTTTAGCCGGGCTAGGAAGAAAAGATGGATCAGCATCCAAGGCCTCTAATTGCTGACGACGATACGCCGTAAGCGCTTCCGGTTCAGTGGTGTAATGACCGTGACAATCAATAATCATTTATATCTCCTAAAAAGGAATTGTTTGTGTTAACCCAATTTTCGACCCTTACAAAGCGGTACATTAGCTCTCATTCTGTGTTATTGTACAACATGTCTACCAACCAATTGTCGAATTAAACTGGTTACGGTTTGAAAAGAAAATAACGACAATATAACACCGCACAGCTTTAATCTAATAGCTTGGCTCACTATCCTCCGTGGTTACACTAGAACTTGATTTACGACCAGATAACTCCAATCCTCTCTCAAGGCCTGTCAAAGATCGTTGTGCAGCACACATGAGAAAAGTATAGCCTTCATCAAGAATGCGTTGCACGTTAGACGCATTAACGTGTGGATGTCCTACCGGAACATTGTTATCAACACATGTTTGTGTAATTTTCTTCATAGCATCCAATACCACAGGATGGTCATATTGACGCGGAAATCCTAATTCTTGACTGAGGTCACCCTCCCCAATTAAAATTGCGCCAATACCCGGAATATTTTTAAGAATATCATCCAAAGCCTCGATACCCTTAGTATCTTCAATCATCAAGACAACCAAAATCTCTCCATGAGGCACTAATGGCCACACATCAGCTTTTTTATAGTATTCGTGCTGCGACAATCCCCAGTACCTTACCGCCTGGGTTGGCCCATCTCCTCTAATTCCTGCCGGTTCGTAAAATGATTTATCCTGAAGTCTTGGATACCGACATGCGGCTACTGCATTGTAAGCTTCTTCCACTGAGCTAATATGAGGCCAAACAACTCCATACACACCCAAATCCAAAGCCTGCTTGGCTTGAAATTGAGCCATTTCATTGCCGTTTGGAGGCACGCGCACCATTGGGGTAACAAGTGGTGAGATAGATCCCGAAGTTGCTATTTGGCCCCGATTCAGCATGTATTGCAAACAATCCCGTAATAATGGCCCATCCCAGGGGTTATGCTCCATTTCAAAAACAATCCCGTCGTAATCTGTGTTATTGCTGAATGCAATAGCACTCGGTACATCTGGTGTTGCAAAAGCTGTAAATGTTGGTTTCTTTGCTTCTAGCGCCTTTATCACACCGTTTAAGCGGGGGATTCCAGCCATTTGCCTCTCCTTTCATATACTAAACAAATCGATATAGTCGTTCCGGGTTATCTACAAGGATACGGTTTCTAATATTTTCATTCGGTGCGTAAAGCGGTAATAGATTTATTAAATCACCGTCATTAGGCATTAGTCCTCTAATATTGGGGTGTGGCCAATCTGTGCCCCATAGCACACGATCAGAAGCAGCAGAAATACAAGCTTTAGCGAATGGTACTGCATCATAATACGGTGAACCATTGGATGAGATCCTCTCTGCTCCACAGATCTTTACCCAAAAATTTTCGCAATTACGCAATAAGTCGAGCAACAGTTGGAATGCTGCATGCTCAATGCCATTCTCAGTCCTAATCCTGCCCATATGATCAATAACCACTGGGACACTCATGGTCGATAGTTTTTTGACATTTTCAATTATATCATCAGATTCCATATAGATGACAACATGCCAACCAAGAGGAGCAATTTTTTCTACCACCCGATTTACCAAATCGAAATCTGGTTCTTGACCAATATGTCGTGCAAACGAGAATCGCACCCCACATACCCCTACCTCATCCATCCTTTTAAATTGTTCCACACTAAAGCTATCATCCGCAATAATAACACCTTTGTAATGCCCCTGTGATCTCTTAACTGCATCTAAAGTGACCGCGTTATCTGTGCCATGACATGTCGCCTGCACAATGACAGCTCGAGTTAAACCAAGAGCCCTCTGCAATAATTGCAAATCCTGAAATGGTGCATCCGGAGGTGTGTAGGTTCGTTCTTCGGCAAACTTGAATGTTTTTACTGGTCCAAATACATGACAATGAGCATCACAAGCATTAACGGGAACTACGAAATTTGGTTTTTTAGTCTTAGGGTCAGGCCCTTGGCAATAATACATACCAAGAACGTACATTTCCATGTATGCACCTGCAAGGTCGAAAGATAAACAAAATGAAAGACCTTCTTATTTGAACCGAACTAAACTAATCACACAAACTGGAAATATTTGGAGGGAACAAAAAAACTGCCTAACGTCAATCATATTATTCATTTCCTATGCTAATTATAAAAAATATTTTTTTGTTTTTCCGTAAGGCCCGCATACATGTAAAATATTATATTTATTTTTCATTTTCTTCGTTAGAAGATAACAAAACAGCTTAAAAGCTAGGTGACATATGTCCGCAGCAAACCGATTTGTGCAGACTCAATTTCTACAATATCACCGGATTTTAGAAAACGTTGTTTTTGGGGCTTGAGACCAACGTTAATTGGGGAGGAGTCCATAGCTGTACCTTCAGCTGTGCCGCCTGATATAATATCACCAGAAAAAAAAGTTAAGTTCTGAGACAAATATTCCAAATACTCTGCATATGAGAAAGCCATATCTCCAGAAATAAATTTTTGCCGCACCTCGCCGTTGATACGAGTTTCTAGTTCAACTTTCATATGATCAATTTCTCCGACAGCAATACTCGGCCCTATCGAACAACACCCATCAAAGTTTTTTTGCAGTGCAAAATTAAGAGGCCCGTCCTCAGGCGCCATCCTGATCGACCAATCTCCAAGCAATGTTACCCCCCAAACATAATCCCTGATACTTTCTGATTTTATATTTTTCCCGGTTTTTCCAATTATAATAGCGCATTCACCCTCGTAATCTAGATACTCGCATTGACTCGGATAAGATAGCTTACCATTGTGGCCGAGTGGTTCTCGTTCAACTTTCCAAAAACCCCAGAAGCCTCGATTACGAACATATCTAACTGGATTACCTTCTATGGAACTTTTCTCGCCGCGCTCTACTCGACGTTTAGCCATAGCAACCGCGTGTGAGGGGTAATTTCCACCGCAACAAGCAATTTTCGCTGTAGCAACGCAGGGGGCATGCAGAACTGAGTATTCTAAAGTTTTTATGATATCTTCATCTGCTTCACCAAGATTTTCTGCCGCCGAACCCAATATATCTAGTGTCGGTTGCCCCCCCTCAATTAGATTTTGCAAATCCGCCATATATTCGGCATTAGAATAACCGATACGAAATAAAGCACGTCCAACATCTATAATGTTTCCGCCTTTTAAAACACCAGTTCTTTTTTTTGGTCCATAAACAACTATTTTCATGAGCAAAACTATTTTCTTATAATTTCATTTATTATATTCGAGAAATTTACCTGATGATATTAATTACGGATTTAAATGCTGAAATAATATTAAAAAGTATGTTGTTTGTGCAGAAAGCAGAATAATAACGAAAAAACTAATCAGACCACTGTAAGTTTTAAACAATTAGTTCGAAGATATATAAAATAAATCCAGTTATCTGTTTCACCGCAAAATTCTAATTAAATCAATGAGGGAAGAAATGTTACCAATTGAGGAAATGCAGCCAGCAAAGCCATTCCTACCAAAAAAAGACCTACAAAAGGCCAAGATGCCCGGAAGACCTCGCTAATTTTAAGGTTATCTGCCGCGCCCTGAAATGCGAAAATAACATAACCAAATGGCGGCGATATGCCACCCACAGTTACATTCAAAAGCATTATCAACCAAAACCATATTGGATCAAAGCCTAGTGTGGCTAGCAGTGGTTGATAGATAGGAATTACCACTAACATAAGTGCAATTTGATCAATGAACATACATAAAATAAAGGGAATCGCCATCATCACAAACAACATTATCATCGGATGCCACCCCAGAGACACAATAAGATTTGTTAATTCAGATGTTGCACCTGTAAAAGCCAGCAATTGACTGAACATTCTGGACGACGCCATTATGAGAAGTATCATACTCGTAATAAATGCAGCAGTACCAAGAGACTCTATTAACATTGACCAACTTAACCGACGATAATAAAGGGCTGTTATCATGGACGCCAGAACACCAGTCGCTGCTGCCTCAGATGGAGTCGCAATACCAAACATTATAAACCCCATTACGGAGAAAATTATTAATGCAAAAGGGAAGCAGCTCCAAATAGCCTTCAGCTTTTCCGAAAATGATACCATCGAAAGACTTGGGTCATTATCGTCTGGGGCAAGGTTGGGGTTTAGCTTTACTCGGAGCATAGTATATCCAAGAAAAAGAGAGGCGAGCATCAAACCCGGTATAATCCCCCCAATTAAGAGCCCTGCTATCGATGTATTTGATAAAGTTCCAATGATTATTGCTAGTACACTTGGAGGAATAATAGGTGCTAGACTAGCTCCGGCCAGCATGTTTCCGATGGCTAGTTTGCTATCATAACCACGGTTCTTCATCGTCGGAAAAAGAGTTCTTGCTAGCATAGCGGCAACAGCCATACCAGCTCCCGATAGGGCACCAAACACTGTCGAGAGGGATATTGTCAAAACATATTGACGGCCTTTCATCCTACCAACAAGCTTATCCACGGCCTGAAATAATATCTCAACGGAACCTGATCGAAATAAAATTTCTGCCATAAGAATAAATAATGGTATGGTCGCTAAATCGGCATTATTTGTGGTGTCAAAAATTGAATTCGCTACCATTCCGAATCCAGCTGGACCCAAAAAAATAACTACGCCTGCTAGATTTATTGTCAGAAAACCAACAAATAATGGGGCGCCTGTGAGAAAAGCTGCCAGCAGTAGCAAAATTGCAGTAATTAAAATTACTTCCCAACCCATAATTCAACTATTCCCAAAACCACCGGTTGTAGAGGCAGATTTTATATCAATGTTATTGTAGTTCATAAATCGCATAAAATGAATGGTAGAGCTCACAAAACCAAACGGTATAAATATCGAAATTAGATATTTGGGAACTGGCTTAACCGCCATAATATTTACATCATTTGTCCATTGTCGCCATGACTCGTCGAAACAAAACCAAGCCGAAAGTGCACATGTGAGGAAACCAAGAAGGTAGGTTAACCAAATAACAGGTTTTACCGCAACAAGCGGTAATATCTCAAAAATTATAGCTACGGCTACATGTCCCTTTTTCCAAGTGACATATGGCATCATTAAAAATGTTCCAATACAAAGTGAATATGACACTGCCTCACTAGCCCACCATTGAGGTGCATTAAAAAAATAACGCAAAAAAACTTCAATAATGTAGGCCCCAAAGATACTGGCAAGCGCCAGACATGCTAAGTAATATCCAGCCTGAGTAATTTTATCATGAAGATTAAAAAAATAATTCATTACAAAATAGAGGAGAGTGGCTAGGTATTTAAAAAAAACTAACCACTCTTCCTTAATTTATTGTGAAAGCCCAGCTTTTTCGGAAAGAGCTCTCAGTTCATTAGCAACGCTGCCACAGCATTTTTCTCCCTGTTTCCAAAGCGACTCTGAAAATGTCTTTCGCAATTTCGCTGCTTTTTCAGAAGAAAGTTTAGTAATTTTCACGCCCTTGGCTGCTAGTGCAGAATCCTCCTTTGCTTGGAGTGCGTCTCCTATCCACGGCATCTCAAGTTCCGTCTGGTAACCAGCTGATAGCAGAATAGACTTATTGGCTTGTGTTAAGCTTTTGTATTTTTTCAAATTCATAAATACAGGTGGGTGGGTTGTACCAAAGGTTGGTCTTATTTTGTGCTTTGCTACCTCGTAATGCTTCATATTCAGCATTCCAGCAGAAGGCCAGGCTGCTCCATCAACCACTCCCTTTTCAAGAGCTGAATACACTTGAGAGCCTGGCAAAACAACAGGTTGTCCTCCAAGAAGTTTGATCACACCAAAATATGTTTGAGTGCCGCGTATTTTTCGGCCTTGAAAGTCACCGGATTTAGATAACGGCTCTTTCAAGAACATGTGATAGCCATGAGTGCTAGCAGGGGCGGCTGCCAAAAGCTTTAGCCCGTGTGCTTCCTGATAAAATTTGTCAAGTTTATCCCAAACACCTGATAATCTTTTTCCTACTGGATCAGGTAACATTGCATCAATACTTACTGCAAGCCCTTTTGCCCCCGCATGATATGCACCATGAGTGAATAAAATGTCAAAAACACCCGACTTTACAGGTTGTAGTTGCTGAAATGCCGGCACAACTTCGGGCCCACTAATTTTCAACTTAACCTTTCCACCACCAATTTTTTCTACGTTCTTTACGAAAGTATCGAGTACAACATATGTAGGCCATATATTTTTATTCCAACTAGAAAGAACTTTAAGTTCAGTGGCTAGCAATGGACTAGAGCAGAAAATAGTAAAAATAGAAGTAGCTAAAGCATATTTTGATAAAAATTTCATGAAACCCTCCCTAAGAAATTTCTATATTGAGTATATTGAAATGGTATTCGTTGACAAATCAACTTGCAACCCCGAACGTGTTATTTCAAATTCGAAGTTGTTCGAATGGTTCTAGTGCTTCCTTTGCAAATATATCCTCTGGGTTCAAATGTTTTTTAGTTATGCCCTGATAAAAGCAAAATCGTAGGAAACACTCAATGGTATGGTGATTACGCTTGATCCCATAAGGCCAATAGTCACCATTAGGAAAAAATTCTTCTTTAATTTGTGACGTATGCTGCTGAATCCAAGGCAAAGGGATCTGGGACACATTCATATCGGTTAATCTATTGATTGAACTTATTTTTGCATCCTCAAATGCATCGAAAATATTTCTAGCAATCCAAGGATTTTTCTCATACGTTGAACGCTTTAAAGCAATGGTATGCATTATTGGAAAAATACCAGTATTTCTGAAATATTCTCGTTCCACATCGTGATAATCTTTATATAACCTTACAATGTTCGGGTCACCTGCCAACATTCGCCGAGGTGGATCAGCGGTAATAAGTGCATCTATTTTTCCACCAACCAAAAGATCTGCGAGCGATTCATTATTTACATTGCGTAACCGAACACCATTTGGGGGTTGTTCAACAGTATCGTCCAAACGACCTGGACTATTCGGTCCTAGTTGTACCCATTCTATTTCTTTTAATGAAATACCAATTGTTTCATTCAACCAACCCCGCACATAAGTGGTTGCAGTTTGGGCCCATTGTGGCAAGCCAACTTTTTTTCCACTCAAATCCTTAGGAGTTTTTATTAAACCATCGGGCCGAACATAAATGCTAGATAGTCTAAAAAGACGGGATGGAAAAATTGGGATAAGTACAAAAGGCGCGTTTCCGCGATCAATTGCCTGACAAGACATAGCAAAGGATATTTCGGAAATATCCCACTCCTGATTCTTTAGAAATCTCTTAAACGTCTCCTCAACTTCCATAACAAGGCACGTGAGTTCAATACCTTTCGGCTTTACTCGGCCAGTAAAAAGGTCACGAACATGATCATAATCGTTTATACCTAGAGTAAGGCTTATATCCCCCATTTGTAATGCCTCGCAAACAGATGATTATTTTCCAAAATGCTGAAAATGTTATTTCCTTACTGCCTGTTTCTTAGTGAATTTTTCAAATGACTGCAGCGTCTCCTCACTGCAGTGGTGTTCGATTCCCTCAGCATCTGCCCAAGCTATTTCTTCTGGAACACCCATTGCAAGCAAAAACTCCACAATTATGTGATGTCGCATACGGCACTTCTCTGCGATCAACCGGCCCTTATCAGTCAAAAAAATAGAACGGTAAGGTTGAGCAGTAACTAATTCAAGTTGTTGGAGGCGCGCTATCATTTTATTCACTGTGGCAGAGGTAACCCCAAGACGTCTACATATCTCCACTGATCTTGCTTCACCCAACTCATCAATAAGATCAGCGATTAGCTCTACATAATCCTCAATCGTTTCTGTCTCATGTGCCTGCCGAACCTGACGAAAATGCTTGGCTTGAGTGTCCGGACTCATATGCGCAGAGACCGCACTTGAACTTCCGGAAGTTTTTTTTGAGGCGCAACTTGTTTCAGTCATACTACCCTAACAAATCAAACTTAATTTTTATATTAATACCATCTTTAATGGTATTGACAATTTTCTTGTAATTGCAAATATTTTTAGCATCTGCTAAGTTTTACAGTGTACAAGGAGATAATTTATTTATGGCATCTATCGGATTTAATACGGTTCGTGGATTTGAAGGAACCGCTCGCTCGGCTTTAAACTTTGGCCTAATCAAAATAGGCATTCTTGTGAGTTTAGTAATTTTATTCGTATCAATACCGACATCAAGGGAAATAATTATTCAAAGCCTGTCAGATGCATTTTTACAGGTAACAGTTTTTGTTGCTCTCACGCTTGGAATATTTTACTTCATGGAGGCGGTTTTTAGAATCAATCTCGCCAAACTATTAGCCCGTCATACCGCGTGGCAAGTTCCAATTGCAGCAGCTCTCGGGGCTTTACCTGGATGTGGAGGTGCCGTGATTATTATTACTCAATTCATCCGTGGCGGAATCAACTTTGGTTCAGTCGTGGCTGTACTAACTGCGACAATGGGTGACGCAGCCTTCTTACTGTTAACGCAGGCGCCAGTGGCAGGAATAGGAGTTTTCACTTGTGGCTTTGCGGTGGGAGTAGTATCCGGTTACCTTGTTAATAAGATCCATGACCCTGACTATTTACGCAATAAACAATATCATAGTGGAGACCTTCACCACCCACATATCCACCAAGTCAATTCTAAAGTGTGGCGCCGTCTTTGGGGAATTTTTTTGATTCCTGGCTTATTTTTTGGCTTACTTATAGCATTTCAGGTAAATACTGAACTGACTTTTGGAGACCTCGGGGGAGTCCCAATTTCAACTTGTATTGGGCTCGGAGGAGCAATAATTTCACTTGCTTTTTGGGGTGTCGTTTCGCCTAGTCGTACTAAATACCTACATAATCAAGATACAAGCCAAAATTCCGCGATAGAAAAACGAATAAGCAATGCATCATCCCGGGTTGTTGGTGATACATGCTTTGTGACCGTATGGGTAATCTTCGCTTTTCTTATTTTTGAGCTACTTGTTCTTTTTACTGGATTAAATTTAGAAAAATTATTTAATATTTGGGGGCCTTTGGTTCCACTTATTGCAATCTTTGTCGGTTTTATACCGGGTTGCGGACCTCAATTATTAGTTACAACAATGTATATAAACGGAACCATCCCGTTTTCAGCTGAACTTGGCAACGCCATCAGTAACGATGGAGACGCTTTATTTCCTGCGATTGCAATGGCACCCAAATTGGCGGTAATAGCCACACTTTACTCAGCTATTCCTGCCCTTATTGTCTCATACGGATATTACTGTTTATTCGAATAAAATCTCTCACGTCGTTACCTAGAGACGAATAGGCAGTCTTTGGACGGACTCTCGAAGACGATCATCTATCCACTTTGCTAACAACAAAACCTGAGCATCAAAATTGTTTCGACCAACCAATTGAACATTAACAGGCATGTTGTTTGGTCCTTCAAATAAGGGAAGATTAATGGCCGGCATATACATTTGGGTCCAAAGACGAGTATATACAGGCGTTCGAAGCTCAGTTGTTCCAATCGGTGCCTCACCGGGCAAACTGGGGGTAAGAAATAAATCAAAATTGGACGCAAGCTTATCCATTTTTGCCCTTGCCGAGTTAAGTAAAGAACTTGACCTTAAAAATTCCTTTTCGGATAGAGAATCAGAAAACCGTATTCTTTCCCGATTGTAACCATTAAATTCAGAAAAATTGTTTTTAACCTCCATTGCCAACGCCCTGCGTCCCTCCCACGCATTAACGACGGAAAAATCATTAATTAAATCGTCAAAGCGTCTTGGTAGCTGGACATCTTCTAGGTAAGCACCGGCTTTTTCTAAAACACTGATGGTATAATTTAGTGCATTTTGAACACAGCGTTCGGCGTCAGACCAAGACGCGGTCCTTACGATTGCGATACGCGGTCTTATTTCTACATCCAAATGCGCAGCCCGCTTTTGGCCGGTGTTTATCGATCTTAACAAAATCAAGTCATCAATAGATCTTGCAAACAAACCAATTGTATCAATGCTTGGCTTGCAATGTCTAAAACCTGTTCGGTCTATTCCATCCAAACTTGCCTTAAACCCATAAACACCATTACTTGCAGCAGGACCTATTACTGATCCGCCCGTTTGAGTACCGTTGGCAAGCGTTACCATATAATCTGCAACTGCGGCCGCGGAACCACTAGAAGAAACGCTCGCAGTGCGTTCGAAATTATGCGGATTCATTGTGCCGATGGGTTGTGGACAGGCAAATTCCGTTGTGATTGTCTTACCAAATATTAGTAAACCTGCATCACGTAACAGAGAAACACATTTAGATTCTGCATGCCACATTTTTCCTTTGTAAGGTTTAAATCCATGACCGGTAGGCATGTCCGGTGTGTCAAAAACATCTTTAATTCCGATTGGCACACCGTGAAGTAGCGACCTTCGTGGTATTTTGTCGATTGCTCTCGCCTGTTCAAGTGCTCTTTCTGGATCAATAAACGCCCAAGCATTCACATCAGTATTTCTCTCTTTAATCCGTAAGAGACAATCCGAAACAAGTGCCTCAGATGTTATTTCTCCAGATTCTAACTTCCTAGAAGCTGCTGTAGCGGTCAATCCATTAAGTCCGAAAGGACCAACCTTGGAGAGATCAGCCAACGCCTTAGTGCCTCAACTTAAATCGCTGTATTTTTCCAGTTGCCGTCTTGGGTAATTCTTTCACAAAATTAAACCAGCGTGGAAATTTATAACGTGCCAGACCGTCCTTACAGTGCTCTGCTAATTCTTTAGTCAGTTCACTTTCTTCTGTATTGACTTCATTCAAAACAATGTAAGCCTCTGGCTTTATTAGGTTATCAGCATCGGCTCGCGCAACAACAGCTGCCTCCAGTACTTTTGGATGTTCAATTAACTTTGCCTCTATCTCAAAGGGCGAACACCAAATACCACCAACCTTCATCATATCGTCATTGCGCCCACAGTAAACAAAGTATCCTTCTTCATCCTGATAATAAGTATCACCCGTATTAATCCAATCCCCCTGCATCGTAGACTTAGTTTTTTCTTCATTATTCCAATAATATTTGGCAATAGAGTCACCTTTTATCATTAGTTCTCCAGATTCTCCTGACGACACTTCATTGCCACATTCATCTAAAATACGCGCTTCATATCCGGGCACCAGTCGACCCGATACGCCGGGTTTATAGTCATCAATAAAGTTTGAAATAAAAATATGTAAAATTTCAGTAGATCCAATTCCGTCTAAAATCAATAACCCAGTGTTGTTCCTCCAACGGCGGAAAAGATCCCCAGGCAACGCCTCACCAGCCGAAATACAAACCCTCAACGAGCTAAAGTCAACTGAAACCTCTTCAAGTGCTCTTAGTTGAGCCGCATACAGGGTTGGTACACCAAAATATATGGTTGGTTTGTGCCGTTCGATTACCTCGAATGTTACGTTAGGACTAGGGGCACGTGTGTCTAATATAGAAGTTCCTCCGACCCAAAGTGGGAATGTCATTGCATTACCGAGGCCATATGCAAAAAATAATTTGGCAGCAGAAAAACACACATCCCTCTCAGTCATACCTAAAACACCAACTGCGTATCGGATAGCTGTTACGGGAATATCGGCATGGCTATGGACAGTTCCCTTTGGACGACCCGTGGAACCGGATGAATACAGCCAAAAACAATCATCAGATGCTGACGCCGGAGCAGCCTTTAAATCTTTGCTGCAAGTTGAAATCAAACTGTCAAGACCTGAGTATTCATCTGATTGATATACATGTTTTAAATTTATATCATTTCCTTCTAATGACTTTTCTACTTCGGCAGCAAAAATTGTTGAATAGAATAACGCCTCACAACCGGAATCTTGGATCATATAATTATAATCATCTGCCTTTAGCAACGTGTTAAGCGGCACAGGAACAAATCCGGCTTTAATTGCCCCCCAAAATAAAAAATAAAATCCAGGGGAATCCTGTATTACCATCAGAACCCTTGCACCGCGAGAAAGGCCGAGATTGATAAGCATATTTCCTGTTCGGTTTATTTTTTCTACTAGTCTGGCGTATGTTATATTTTCATATGATCCGATGATTGCTAGTTTATTCCCACGGCCTTCCTCTAGATGACGATCAATAAATGGAACTGCTATATTAAAATTTTTTTCAAATCCGATTTTTACAGGAGATGAGACGGTATCTATAATTATTCCATTGCTCATTTGACTACTGCCTTTTCTATTGTCAAAACAAACCTTACAATGTGTTTCCGATAGACAAAAGAGTTACCAATGACTGATAAAAATCCTATTTTAATTGCAGGCGGTGGCATAGGTGGTCTAGCTATGGCACGCATGTTGGCACTGTCTGGACGAAAATCAATAGTTTTGGAAAAATCGGAAACTTTTGGCGAAATCGGCGCAGGCATCCAACTAGGCCCAAATACACACAGAGCATTCGAGGCTATGAAAATCAAAAAAGAAATGCATGAAATTGCCTGGTTTCCAAAAGATATGGTGATGATGGATAGTTTATCCGGTAATGAAATATTGCGCATGCCATCAGGCAATGCCCTTATTCCCAGTTTTGGCCAACCGTATGCAGTTATACATAGGGCCGATCTTCACAATGTTCTCTACAAAGCGTGTGAAGAAATGAATGAAATCGACCTGAAAACTTCAGCAGAGGTGAGGGGGTTTTCGCAAAATCAGTGCGGTGTAGTTGCAGAATTAACCAGTGGAGAAAAATTGGACGGTTCTGGTTTAATAGGTGCAGACGGTCTTTGGTCTACTATCCGATCGGCCATCATTAATGATGGAGACCCTCTTGTTTCAGGCCACATAGCATATCGGGCGGTGTTGCCAATTACAGATGTGCCAGACGTGTTAAATGAGTGGATCGACGATGTCGTTCTCTGGGCTGGACCGCGCAATCATCTAGTCCATTATAAACTTCGTAACGGTCAGTTATTTAATATTGTTGCGGTATTTCATAGTTCGCGTTACGTGGAAGGTTGGGATGAATATGGTGACCCTGCAGAATTGTTTGAACATTTTGCCACTGTCCAGCCAGAGGTAAAGGCCTTATTGGAAAAAATCAATGTATGGAAAATGTGGGTCTTGTGTGATCGAGTGCCAGCTAAAAATTGGACAAATGGTAAAATTACTCTTTTAGGAGATGCCGCACACCCAACACTTCAATATTTAGCAGCCGGAGCAGGAATGGCCATGGAGGATGCTGTCTGCATTGCAGCTTTAATTGATAAATACAACGGTAATATCGAAAATGCTTTTTCTGAATATCCATCACTTCGATACAAACGAACCGGAAGAGTACAGTTAACAGCACGGCTATATGGGGACCTCTATCACGCCGAAGGTGTTGCTAGAGAGTTGAGAAATGAGTTGCTCGGCGGTCAAAAGACGATGGCTGATAATCCATATGGCGGCATGTCTTGGCTATATCAGCACAACAGTGGGTTGCCAGGAGGAATTTAGCGGGGTTTTCCTCTTTGTGACCATGGTTTCCTGAAAAAAAACCTATTTTAATGAAATCTTACGTATTCAAAATCGAGTGGCTGCCCATTAATCCCGCGTCCCGGAGGTGCTACCCAACTAGCAAATTTACCTGGCTCAATCACGGCTTTAGTCATCAAAGATCTGACAAATTCTCTATCTTCACGCGTCGGTAACCAATCTCGCGATCTTTTAGACCAATCCACCCCCGATATTACCTGTCCGTCAGTTGTTATTTTGGCGTCCGAAAATGTGCCGATAGACCGATTAAATCCGCGATGTGGTAATGAGAACCTATAATCAGTTTTATTACGCTTGAGAATTTTATTCCAGCGATCTACACCTGCTTGACAATCTGCAATGTAATCATCACGCAACCTCTCATTAACTGCGAGCAGTGCATTCTGGTCAGACTGCTTTATTTTTTCATCTTCAAAAAGAATTACTTTGTAGATATCATTGTTCAACTGATGATCGTCGTCTATTTTACTTTCTTCGTATCGCCCCTTTAATCCTGCAGTGTAATAGTTTGCTGCATTGGTAGATAGCTCGTTTCCAAACAAATCTAGCGAAACACTAAAATGGAAGTTGATATACCTCTGCAGAGTAGCCAGATCAATGGCCCCTGCAGCTCTAATCTTTTCGGGGTCTTCCGTTTTAAGCTCTTTCATAACTTCGCACGTGCGGGTGATCACGCGCGCAATGCCCGTGGTTCCTATGAACATATGGTGACCTTCTTCAGTTAACATGAACCGGCAAGTACGCGCTAAGGGGTCAAATCCGGACTCCGCCAATGACGATAGCTGAAACTTACCATCACGATCCGTAAAAAATGTAAACATATAATAAGAAAGCCAATCCGGTGTTTCCTCATTAAAAGCACCCAATATACGCGGTTTGTCCGGGTCACCAGAATGCCGTTCCAACATTGATTCCGCCTCATCGCGACCATCTCTTCCAAAGTAAGCATGCAATAGGTAAACCATAGCCCATAAATGCCGCCCTTCTTCGATATTAACTTGGAACAAGTTTCGCAAATCATACATTGAGGGCGCAGTTAACCCTAATAACCGCTGCTGTTCTACAGATGCCGGTTCAGTATCACCTTGTGTGACAATTAATCTTCGAAGAGGGGCACGATATTCTCCAGGTACCTCATTCCAAACCCGCTCACCTTTGTGTTCTCCAAAAGGTATCGTACGACCTTCCTCTGGTGGAGCTAAAAAGATGCCCCAGCGATATTCGGGCATTTTTACAAAATCAAAATTCGCCCACCCGTCTGCCTCCACACTTATAGCGGTGCGAAGGTATACATCATAATCAATTGACCCCTCAGGACCTAAATCTTTCCACCAACTCAAAAAACTGGGCTGCCATGACTCGAGCGCTCTTCGCAATCGCCGATCATCAGCCAGATCCACATTGTTTGGAATCCGTGCATTCAAATCAATAGACATAAATTATTCCTATCTTTCTTCTGTCTTTGCATGTTTGTTTCTTTAACAGTCAGTGTTCGGCATCTTGGTCAACTTTTCATACCCTTTGTTTATCAAATTGGCTGCGCTGGCCAGTACCATAAAGCTTTAAGGCCCCATTCTCTCCCACAGCGTTTGGTCGCTGAAAAATCCAATTCTGCCATGCACTAAGACGGCCAAAAATCTTTGTTTCGATTGTTTCAGGTCCAGCAAATCTTAAATTAGCTTCCATGCCAGAGAGCCCATCGGGTGAAAAGGCGGCCCGTTCCTCAACAGCAATTCTTACTTCATCATCCCAGTCAATATCATCCGGAATGAAGGTTACCAAACCAGCATTATCTGCCTCAACCGCATCTAATTCACTGTTTATAAGCTTTTTCGCATTTTCCACTTTTTCGGGTTCGCCCAATAAGCGTGTCGTGATTCTCGAAAGCCCATTTGCCATCGGATAGCTTCCAAAATTCATATTAGTGAGTTGAATTGTTGGTGCCGGTACATTTTCGCCTTCCATCATACCATGTAGCATGTAGGATCTATCAGAAAGAAAAACCAACTCTAATAAAGTACCAGAAAAACAACTTCCTGGTTCAACTAGTGTCAATAAACTTCGAGAACTAATATCAATCCGTTTCAGGGTTCGCTTAAGATATAGTATAATCTCACGAACCAACCAATTGTTTTGATTCGCATAAAGAAGATCATCGTATGCAGCAACTTTGGAGTTTTCGCCACTGCTACGAAACACCCAAGTTCCTATGTTACTCTCATTTAACCTCAAGTGCATTATTGCATTATCGAGTTCTCGAGCAATCGCAAGTGGCCAGAAGTCACAACCTAGATTTTCCAGATCCTCTACGGTTGGCGGAGAACAGACTTCGGGTCCGGTTATCAAAAATTCTGCAATATTTTGTTGGCGGTCAAGCTTAATAGATATATGTTGAGAATTAAGTTGGTTATCACTTTCAAAAACTATTAATTCCTGCAACTTAACTCCTGCTACGTCCCTCGGTCTATCAGAATCATCAGCGTATGTTTTCGCTCTTTCGAATACTGTCTTGTCAAACTTTGATCTTGGGATAATTTCATCAACCAAGTTCCATTCAACCGCACGCTTTCCCCTTATACCCTCTACGGTAGTGCAAAAAACATCAGCACGATCATTTCTAACCTTTCGTTTGTCCACAAGTCGAGTTAGTCCTCCTGTTCCCGGAAGCACTGCTAACAACGGAAGTTCTGGTAACGATATTGTAGAAGAACCATCGTCCAGCAACATGATGTAATCTGTGGCGAGTGCCAACTCATATCCCCCGCCTGCTGCTGTGCCGTTTATTGCACAAATGTATCGTTGGTATGAATGGTTGGTTGCATCTTCAATGCAATTTCGCGTCTCATTTGTGAATTTACAAAAATTCACTTTATGGTCATGACTCGAAATCCCAAGCATTTTGATATTTGCTCCTGCGCAAAAAACATTTGGATAATCCGAGGAAATAATCACACACCCCACCTCAGGATGCTCAAACCGAAGGCGTTGGGTTGCATCATAAAGTTCTATATCTACCCCCAAATCATACGAATTTAATTTTAGTTCATACCCCGAGTTTATAGTGACTTTTTCATTAACTTTCATTGCCAAGCGAGCTACGTTCCCGTCAATGGATAATTTCCAATGCTTATAATCATCTGGACAGGTTTGAAACGTAACATTATTAGATTCTTTACGGGGTGTATTGAACGTTCCACTTTTTTTGTTCATAAAACTCGCCAATCCACCCCACAAAGCTTAAACCTGCAAAAAAATAGTAACGCAATCGAGAAATTTTTAATTAATATGCAATTACGCTTTGATTTATAGTTGTTTACACAACAACTATATAATTCACCAATGAAATTCGTCAATTTTAAATAAATTTGGTATTTCGGCTTTCAAAAAACCAAATATTACGTCTTGCTCTGGTTGTTAAACGAATAAAACCAATTATTCCCTAAATGGTGTATCTGGTGGCTTTCCCAATAAACGCATTGCGGCCACGTAAAGATACTGCGTTCCAATGTTTACAACAATTATCCGCGCCAGATGAAAAGCGACTACAAGAGGAACACCAACCTCTAGAGCCTGGGCTACAATTGTCATTTCGGCGAGCCCACCGGGCGCAGTTGCAATGATTAAAGTTGAAATTGGAAGATTAGAGTTCCACGCGATAAGCAATGCTACCCCGACAGAGGACACAATAATAAAAATTGCGTTAAAGATTGCAAAAGGAATGAAAAGCCGATGGCGCGCAAAAAATGTGCGTTCATAGCGCTCACCGAGAATAAGACCGAACATCAGTTGGGCAAAATCAGTCATCCACTCTGGAATAAGAGACAGTTCAATTCCGTATATCGTTAACGTAGCACCAAATATAATTGGTGTCATAAAGCAGCCATTATGAAAATTCAGCCGTTCAGAAATTACACCCAAAAGTCCCCCTGCCAAGATCCAAATGAATATTACGCCATAATCCGTCGGTAAATCAGGTGTATAAGGTAAAACTTCAATTGAAATTCCACCGTAGGTCATAAAATACGGAACCACAATTACGAGTATTGAGATTCTTAATGAATGAGCCACTGCAACTGGCGGAAGTTGGGCGTTATACTTGTCAGCTAAGTTTGCCATTGCCATAGATCCGCCTGGAATTGAGGCAAAAAATGCGGACTTTGGATTAACACCGGAGACCTTATTCATTATTAGTGCGCCTAATCCACCTATGATAAATGCAGAAAATGTTGCTACAAAGATCAAACCACTATTCGTTGCAAGTACCGCTAAAACTGCTGGGGTAAAATAAATTGAAACGGCTGAACCGAGAATGATTTGGCCGGTTTGCCGACCATAAGGAATAGAAACAGATCGAATTCCACACAAGTTTAATACTGCAACTGCAACCATCGGTCCAATCATCCATGGGATCGGAGTATTCAACCAATCAAGCATTGCGCCAGCAGGAATACCAACAAAAAGCGCACGCGCAATGTGTATCCAGCGGTTATTAATACGGAAAAAATCGGTTTTCATAAAAAGTAGTTTACTGTTCTTAACTAAATACGAATGTTTATTACTTTTTATACAAAGTTTCTTTCACGAAAATTCAAAAAACAAACTTTCTCAAAAAAATATATTCGGAATTTGATTTGAACTTGATAATTAAATTTAAAAATTTACCTATTACAATTGGTTAAATACACATAAGGAGCCAGTGAAGGTAAGGCATTTTGATAACGCCCTTAAATTCTTTTTTTCGATCAATACCTTTTGAGACAAAAAAAAACAAGTATTATACCAAGCAATTGTAAAGGCAAGAATTGATAAACATTTGTTGCCCGCATTTCTAAAACACTTAACTTCATTAACGGACGAGACATTAAATGAGTTACGGGATTGGTCAACCGGTCCATAGAATTGAAGATCCACGATTTCTTACCGGACGAGGAACCTATGTCGATGATATACAGTTACCAAGAATGGCTTATGGAGCCGTTGTTTATGCACAAGTTGCAAAAGCTACCATAAGGTCGCTCGACACGATAGCTGCTCGACAAATGCCCGGTGTGCTCGACATAATCACCGGACAAGATTTAAAAAAAGATAATATCGGATTTTTACCACCAGCATTCATGCCAGCTGATATGGGCGGACCGGAGGGATACCGAGCTGTGCGTCCAATTCTAGCTCACGAACAATCTAAATTTGTCGGAGACCGAATAGCATTTGTAGTTGCTGAGACTGAGTCTCAAGCTCGAGATGCCGCGGAGGAAATTGTTGTCGATCTCAAAATTGAAGACCCTGCCATATTTTCGGAAACCGCTGCTATTGACGGCGCGCCGGTTGTACACCAAGAAGCCGGTTCTAATGTGTGTTATGAGTTGCAAATGGGCGACGAAGCTGCCGCTGAAACTGGACTTGCCTCTGCAGACCATATTGTAAAGTTAACAATCTATAACAACAGAATTACAACAAACTCAATGGAACCAAGGGGTTGCATTGGTCAGTACGATCCATCCCAACAGCATTACACAATTTGGAGTAGCACACAAAACATCCACGGATTAAGATTATTTTTAGCACAACATGTTTTCCACGTTCCGGAATCACGCTTAAGGGTAATTGCTAAGGATGTTGGGGGTGGGTTTGGTATGAAAAACTCCGTCCATCAAGAGGAAGCGCTTGTTCTTTGGGCCTCACGCCGAATTAGCCGCCCAGTAAAATGGATTGCGGCAAGGTCAGAAAGTCACATTAGCGATGATCAAGGCAGGGATCAGTTAGTGACAGCAGAATTAGGCCTGAACAAATACGGAAAATTCACAGGTCTAAGATGGCGAGGTTTTTATAACGCAGGCGCATATTTGGCAAATTCCGGAAATATTCCGATACAGCATTCATTAAAGCTTGCACCCACAGTCTATGACATACCAGCCACTCATGTTGCGCAAAAGTTAGTTTACACAAATACTGCTCCTATGGCTCCTTACCGTGGCGCTGGAAGGCCAGAAGCAGTTTTTTGCATGGAGAGACTTATAGATTTGGCGGCTAAAGAGACAGGTTTTGACCGAATTGAACTTCGAAGAATTAATTATATCGATCCGGAAAATTTTCCTTATACAACAGCTACTGGATTTAAGTACGATTCCGGTGAGTTCGCAGCAACCATGGATAAATGTTTAGAATTATCCGACAGTGTAAACTTTGAGAACCGCCGTCAATCATCAGAGGCCAACGGAAAACTTCGCGGACTGGGTATAATTTACTACATAGATAATTGTGGAAACTTCAATGAGAGAATGGAACTCCACTTCGACCCGAGCGGTGGATTAACGTTAAAAACCGGCACCCTTTCTCACGGACAAGGGCATGAAACAGTTTTCACACAGATGCTATGCGAAAAGCTTGGGATTGAACCAGAGTTTATAAATTTTGTTCAGGGAGATACTGA
The DNA here is from genome assembly GCA_002709075.1 of Rhodospirillaceae bacterium. Lineage (GTDB taxonomy): Bacteria > Pseudomonadota > Alphaproteobacteria > MPNO01 > UBA2964. The sequence continues at coordinate 42,823 of PAPV01000003.1, forward strand.
TCAGGTGCCCTTTGGTCGAGGTACTTATGCGAGCCGGTCCATGACCGTTGGGGGGAATGCCCTGATTGCCGCAGCTGATGACATTATTCAAAATGGAAAAAAATTCGCTGCACACTATTTGGAAGCTAATCCTGATGACATTGAATTCGAAAACGGGGTTTTTCGTATTGCAGGCACTGACCGCAAAATTAATTTGGACGCCGTTGTTAAAAGGTCTTTTGCACCACTAGGCAATCCGGTTGAACTGGGAATTGGTTTACATGGAGTTGGCACATTTGGCATAACTTCGCCTAGCTTTCCAAATGGTTGCCATATTTGTGAGTTAGAAATTGATCCCGATACCGGAGCCACAGAGATTTCGAGCTACACCGTAGTCGACGATATTGGCCGAGTTCTAAATCCGCTTCTTGCGCACGGACAGATACACGGCGGAGTAGCCCAGGGTGTTGGTCAAGCACTGCTGGAAGATATGATATATGACCGCCAATCTGGTCAAGTGTTGACGGGGTCTTTTATGGACTACGGCATGCCAAAAGCTGATAACTTCCCCAATCTTGCAGTAGAAACCAATGAGGTTTTATGCAGAACCAACCCTCTCGGTGTAAAAGGTGTAGGCGAAGGCGGCACAGTAGGAGCAACACCATGCGTAATCAACGCTGTATTGGACGCCTTAGCCCCACTCGGGGTAACAGATATTCAAACTCCGGCAACGCCCAAAAGAATATGGGAAGCTATTCAATCGAAAAATTTTAAATACACTGTCGCCACAAGTAATGCTAAGCGATAAATTAATGTAAAATAAAGTAATTTAATCCAGGAGATTATTATGTCTGACCTTCATCTTACTATGGCAATAAATCACTACGACCACGTGCAAGATTTGGCGTCGGGACGTGTTAAACCCGAAGGAATAGACCTTACAGTAATAAATCACGGTCCTGAAGAAATTTTTCACCGATTTCTTTTTGGATTTGAATGGCAGATCTCTGAAATCTCAATGGGAATGAGCACATCACGTCTTTCGATGGGCAATGCGCCGTTTGTGCTAATTCCCATTTTCCCTTCACGTGTTTTTCGGCATTCCTCAATTTATATGATGAATAATGGACCCGTTAAGACCCCAGACGATCTAAAAGGGAAGCGTATCGGTATCCCTGAATGGGGCCAAACCGCGGGAATATATACAAGGGGTTGGATGGTTCACACTGCAGGGGTTGGGCTAAATGAAGTCAAATGGTTTCAATCCGGTATTAACGAACCGGGCCGTCAAGAAGCCTCAACGCTCAATTTACCTGAAGATGTTAGTTTGACAGTAATTACTGACCGGTCCTTAACGCAAATGTTGTTTGATAAAGATCTCGATTGTGTGTTTTCTGCAAGACCACCTAAAGAATTTCTTGAGGGGGACCCGAGAATAATTCAAATGTACCCAGATTTTCGGAGCGCGGAAGAAGAATATTTTAAAGAAACTGGTATCTTTCCAATAATGCATACTGTAGCTGTTCGCAAAGATGTCTTTGAGAAGAATCCTTGGGTGGCACAAAATTTGATGACTGCATTTGAAGACGCAAAGGCATTAAGTTATGCTCGTATGTCTGGTTACACAGTATCTCACTACCCCGTTCCATGGCTGTATCACGATGGCCTGAGGGAAAACCAAAAGTTGTTTAAGGGTGATTTTTGGCCCTATGGTATTGAACCCAATAAAACAACACTGACTGCCTTTTTAGAATTTGCTTGGGAACAAGGAACTATCCATAAAAAACTCTCCATTGAAGACTTATTTCCTGAAGAAGTTCGTCACCACTACAAACTATAAATGGCACTGATAAAAATGTGTAGGATTTTATAATCGCTGTTTATCTATTTTGTTTTTGCTGAAAATTTAACGGCTTTTTCTGTGGTGTATCTTTTTTTCATAGGCAATGTCTTGTTCTGCCGTACGGCCTTGTGTGAAATTGTTTTTTTTGGAGAAATTCAAGAAAGAAAAATCCCAAAATCGAAATCTTGACACAAATAACGATAATTTCAGTAATTAAAAAATATGATTTCTAAAAAAAGGTACAGGTAAACTATGGATTATTTCTATTATAGATGAGTAATTTTTTATTTCAGTATTTGAGAGGCATAAAAAGGTTCCAAAAAGCTGAAACATCACCAATAGAACGGATTTAATACTACCTTTTGATCCTCACAATAGAAAAGGGCAAATCAAAAAATGTTAATAATCAACAACGAAACAGTCGGGAAGGTTCTGAATATGAAGGACTGCATCTCTGTGCAAGAAGATGCGTTTAAAAAACTGTCCAGTGGAGAGTCTATGCATAGGCCACGTGTAGATATGTATATGCCTTGCAATAGAGAGGATGGTTATTTTCGGTGGGGCACGATGGAGGGAGCGAATGATGGGTTTTTTGCGATCCGAATGAAATCAGACATAGTGCATTGGCCTAAAGATCAAAGTAAAAACTGGACGGAAGAAAAGTACTGCAGAGAGCCCGGCACATATTGTGGTTTAATACTTCTTGTCAGCACAGATAATGCTGAGCCACTTGCATTTATAAATGACGGAATTCTTCAACATTACCGAGTTGGTGGAGGCGCCGCTTTAGGAGTGAAATACCTATCCCGACCAGAGTCACAAGTCGTAGGCATGCTTGGTTCCGGAGGCATGGCTCGAACTTTTCTAAATGCTTTTACCTGCGTCCGTGATATTTCAAAGTGTAAAGTTTACAGTCCTACAGAGGAACATCGTGTTGCCTTTGCCAATGATATGGAGAAAACCCTTGGCATCGAAGTTCTTCCGGTCGACTCCCCAGAAGAAGCTCTTCGCGATGTCGACATCGTCTCAAGCTGTACTGACTCGATGGAGCCGGTGTATAAGGCGGAGTGGTTAAAACCAGGCATGCATGTCACAAATTTGGGGCGAAGAGAGGTCAGCGATGAAGCTGCAAAGAAATTTGACGTAGTTATTCGTCAGGGGACCGCAGGATTGCAAATGAAACAAACGAAGAGATTTCAGGCCGAACGTGGGCTAAGCCCCGCTGCATTCATCGGGGGTACTAATTCTCAAATGAGAAGAATTCCTGGCAAAAACCCTAACCCTGGATTTGGTGGAGACGATCCAGAATTTTCTGATCGAGGTAGGGGAGCAAGCAAACCTGATTTTCAAGCTTTAGCTCAAAATCCCCGATTAGGAAGAACCAATCCCAACCAAATAACCTTTTACCGTAATGTTGGAAATCAAGGTCTTCAATTTTCTTCGGTTGGAGGCCTCGTTTATAAAGCCTGCAAAAAACTTGGATTAGGAAAACAGATCCCTACTGAGTGGCTACTACAAGATATAAGAGATTAGATTAAAAGCTTTCAGTAAAAATGTTTTCTAAGACCCGCTTATTCGGATTTAACAATAAAGTGTGATGTAAAAAGTATTTAATCCACATAGAATCAATCATCGCGATACACTCTTTCTCGTCTCTCGTGCCGTTCCTGCGCTTCAAGACTCAGAGTTGCAATAGGACGGGCCTCAAGCCGGCGCAACCCAATCTGTTCGCCTGTTTCTTCACAATATCCATAGGTCTTATTTTCAATTCTTCCCAGTGCTTCATCTATTTTTTGTATCAATTTCCGTTCGCGGTCTCGAGTGCGAAGTTCAAGTGCACGATCTGTCTCGGCCGCCGCTCGATCTGCAATATCTGCCGCTGGAACCGTCTCTTCCTGCAGATGCTTAAGTGTCAAACCAGTTTCATTTAATAATTCTTGTCGCCAATTATTAAGTAATCGCTTAAAATATTCACGTTGCTTTGCATTCATGAATGACTCGTCCTCGGAAGGACGATAATTTTTTGGTAATTTTGCCATGGCTTACACCTCACAGCTCGAAATCGGCGCGGAGTATAAGAATGAGAATACGACTTAGCAAGTATTAAGCGACTTTGGTGCTAATGATTTTAAAATTTACTTTTGTAAACACAAAGCTTAGAACCTGATTCACATATTTATTTTAATACGTAAAAACAGCATATTTACTCATCATTTAGTAGAAGCGCAGTGAATAATTTGATTTCATCCGCTACAGAACTCGCCGCCTTTTGTTCGATACGGCGGTAACGTTTCAAAGCTTCAGCACCTGCATCAGTAAGCTGTGCGCCGCCTCCCCCACTGCCACCAGATGATGCAACAACCAAGGGAAAACGGAAGTCGCGGTTCATCGCCTCAATCAACTTCCATGCCCGACTGTAAGACATGTTCATATTCCTCGCCGCTGCGGAAATTGAACCACTTTGCGAAATAGCGTCGAGTAAGTCTGCTTTTCCTGGGCCTAACGCTATTGTTTTCCCCATAAGGATTCTCAAACGTGGGCGATTAGCATTATCCCTGATCATAATTCAGAACTTGCTTTTCAGCCATTTCAAAATCTTCAGGGTTGTTGATGTTGAAAAATGGGTCATTTGGTTCAGTGGGCCATTCAACCCCCATGGATTTACAACGGGAAATCAACACATTGACCTCGCTCACTCCCTCTTCCAAAACTGCACGATGTAAAAATTTATGCAGCCTGACCCGCCAGAGGCTGCAAATGTAATGTACTCGTTTCCCGGAGTGAGAGTAAACTATATCGACATCTTTATTTTGCACTTGCCAATAAAGTTGCGTTACAAAATCACTTGGTAAGAATGGAGTGTCGCAGGGAAAGCTTGCAATCCATTCGGTCTCAGGATGAAACTTTCTAACCCATTCCATTCCAGCAATAATACCCCCTAGTGGACCAACATGGTCCTTACTTTCATCTTGCACGATAGGTATACCGAATGAACAGTATTTTTCGTTCCTATGATTAGTACTTAAGCAAAGTGCTTTAAGTTGTGGTTGCACAATTGCAAGTATTCTTTTCAATAGCGGAACTCCGGCTAATACCATAAAAGCTTTATCATGTCCGTTCATACGACGGGAATGACCTCCCGCGAGTAGGACACCGCAAACTTTGTTCTTAGCAATCAAGGCTGAAATACCAATCTCGAGTGGACATTTTAAGATTAATCTCAACTTGCAAATATAATTCCATACTGCTCGAATATATTATTCCTATCCAAACTTCTGATAATTTCTTAAGTGTTTTTGTCTTGGATTGTCTGCAACAAGTAAAATTATCCGAATTCCCGAACTAAAACAACAAACCATAGAGTGTTATACAATACTTCACAAAACATTCTTCAAAAGCTTGAGATGCAATAAGTTCCTGTGCGATCATACCTTGCAAACATGGTTAAATAATATCACTCGAATCAATTTCTTAAAATTCGGAATATTTGCTCTAAAAAAATCAGATATCGTTATTTCAGGTATCATTATTATTGCGTGAGATTTTAAAAAAATTTATCAAGCGCATGCTGTATTTTGAGAAATGTTGAAATTCTCCAAAGCAAACACTGACAAGGATCAAAATTATCTGATAAACAACGAAAAGTATTAATATTCGAAACGTCCAATATAAGAAATTATTTAACAATACAAATTCAAGTCCTATAAGATCAAGTATTTGGCCCGACACCACAACAGACAGGCTCCCACTCACGCCAAAGATAAAAAATATTAACGCGAGATGTTTTGGCGACCGCGCACCAAATATTAATACAATTCGATTAATTAATTTACGCAGAGGGCTATCAATTTTTTTCTTTTCCATCCTTCTTCAACTCAAAAGTGCCTGATACGAAGAGGGTTTTCCGTCACGGTCATCTCTAGACCATAAACATCGCGCAGGTTTGAAACTGTGAGAATTTCTCTCGGGCTTCCCTCAGCAAATATCCTTCCATTGCTAAGAATAACGATTCTGTCCGCAAAATGGGCTGCAAGGTTTAAATCATGAAGGATTACCATAACACCGAGCCCCTTTCGGGTTTCATTCTTCAAAGTAGACAAGGCCACAATCTCATGCGGTAAATCTAGGTTTGATGTTGGTTCATCAAGTAATATAAATTTGGGCTCTTCATAATTAATCTCTTCCCAAACTTGAATCATTGCTCGTGCAAGTTGGATGAGTTGTTTTTCTCCAGCAGAGAGGTGCCGGAATCTCCGTTTTAAAATATCCACTAAACCTAACAAAGTTGAGATGACATCCAGTTTTTTTCTATTTGTTTTTTTATCAACGAACTTGCCGGTGACGAAAGTTCCCATTTCGACAACCTCTCCAGCCAAAAAGTTATAAACAATATCTTGGCTTTGCGACATTACACTTCGAAAATGGGCTCTTGATTCAAGAGCAAGATCTCTGATTGGTGTGTCTGCATATAGTATTTCACCTTTTGTTGGAATAATATCCCCGGCCAACAAATTTAATAATGTAGATTTTCCAGAACCGTTAGGTCCGATTACAGCCAACATCTCACCCGGAACAAGTTTTAAATTTATCACGTTAAGAGAAAATTTTTGGGTCAAAAAATATACAATATTTTGTAAAGAAATACTCAATGTGAATTAAACCTTATAATCAGCCAAAGAAAAAATGGCGCCCCTAACGCACTGGTTACAAGCCCCACGGGAAGTTCTGCTGGTTGGATAATTATTCTCGAAACTAAATCCGCTGTAACTGTAAGTGCCGCTCCCATTAAAGCTGATGCAGGAAGCAAAAATCTGTGGTGAGGACCACCCAATATTCTCACAAGATGAGGCACTACAAGACCAATAAATCCTACAATTCCGGCTAGCGCAACACTCAGACCAACTAAAATTGAGGAAGACAAGATTACTGCAATTTTTATTTTTTTGGTGTCAACTCCAAGTCTACCTGCCTCAATTTCACCCAGTTGGATAATATCTAGTCGCCTCGAGTAAGATACCATCCAGAACGCCGCAGATAAGAGCACAATCATAGAGGGAAGAACAAGGTCCCACCTAGCTGCGCCAAAACTACCCATCATCCAAAATGTCAGTCCTCGCAATTCGCTATCGGTGCTAATAAAAGTAAATAGCCCTATTCCAACAGTAGCTAAAGCGTTGAGAGCAATCCCTACTAAAAGCATGTAGGCAACGTCTATCTGAGAAAAACGACCTGTCAGTAAATAAACCAGAATTATAACAAACATAGAACCGATAATTGCAGCAAATGGAACAAGATAAGTTCCAAAATTTACTCCCAAAGCTAAATTTGAAAATATTACAATTGCGGCTACTGCACCGAAAGCTGCACCCGCAGAAACCCCTATGAGACCTGGGTCCGCGAGAGGGTTGCGAAATAATCCCTGCAGAGATGCACCGGTGATGCCTAATGAAAACCCTACTATGGCTGCCAATAACACCCGAGGCATACGAATTTCGAAAAATACCTCTCTCTCTATTTCACTCGCTGCACCGAAAAATAATTCAAACAAAGGAAGATTAAAACTCCCAGAAGCAAGACTTGATAAACTCACCACAACACAAAACGTAAATAAAATGAACAAAATAAACTTTTGCCGAGATTTAAAAATTAACTTTCCGGTCACGTTTAGCCTTTTCACTAATTTTGTTATTCAAGCCGTTTTGAATTTCAATTGCAACACTCAGAGTTCTAGGACCAAATCCCAAAAAAGACATACCATCCTTGAAGAATATCTTTCCATTTTGCGAAGCCTTTGCCATTGCCAAACCTGTTTTCGAGAGGAAATTTTGTTTGTTTCCGAAGGGCTTTACTGCTCGCTTAGTGGCGATTAAGAAATCTGGATTAATGTTTAGAATTGCTTCAATCCCAATCGGTTTCCACCCACGTGAAGACAAACCATTTTCAGCAGCAAGCATTTTCAAAAAACCATCACCCGCTGTTCCAACACCAGCTGCAATTGCTGACGCACCCCGCATCATAAGAACAATTAAACCTATTTTTTTCTTTCCAGTAATCTTTTTCTGATTTCTAGTAAGAAGTTTTATTTTTTCTCTCAACACTTCCTCGGCCTGTGTTTTAGTTTTTGCAGAAACACCAAGAACAGACGCCATGCACATCACCTTTTCCAAAATTCCGAGGGCAGTATACTGCTCTGGTATGACTCTAAAATCTAATGAAGTTTTTTTGATTTGTGAGACAAAAGTAATTGGCCCAACCGATGGTTCAGCTAAAAATAGTGATGGATTCAATGAGAGAACACCCTCAGTAGATAAGTTCCGTACGTACCCAATCGAAGGAAGCTTTGCAACAGTAGACGGATAAGCAGATGTCAAATCTACCGCCACTAAAACTTTTTCCTCTCGAAGGAAAAATATAGTCTCGGTCAGAGATCCTCCGGCAACCACAACTCTGGATTTATCTTTAGCTTTGTAACACATGGCTTCAGCGGGAATACCCCAAAGCGTTTGCGGCAACATCCCAGCAACAACCATCAAAGATAAAGATAATGTCCTCATAATTTGTTTCTCGTGTGTCTATTCAAATTTACAAATTTTTCATTTTCCCGTATGTTTTATACCGTAAATATATATATATGAGTAAAAATCTAACGCCGATTTATATTTTTTTGTAGACAAAAGCCAAAGCGGTTAAGCACGACTATTAATCGCGTTTCCGCCTGCATGCACATTAAACTTCAATAATAGATTAACCAAAACCCTTTCCTGAAACCAAACAAAACGTTATATTTATTCATATATAACGCTTGTAGGCATATTTTTTATGGAATCCCATCTTATTGATCCCTTTGGACGCAAAGTTAATTATCTGCGTGTCTCTGTAACCGACAGGTGCGATTTTCGCTGTGTTTATTGTATGGCTGAAGATATGACGTTTTTACCTAAAAGCGAAGTACTCTCCTTAGAGGAAATGGAACGTGTTTGTTCTACATTTGTTGACCTCGGCGTAAAGAAACTTCGCTTAACCGGCGGAGAACCATTGGTGCGCCGCAACATAATGTGGCTTTTCACTAAACTTTCACGGCATTTAGAATCCGGTGACCTAGAAGAATTAACCGTAACAACCAATGGCAGCCAACTCAGCAAATATGCAAAGGAGCTTGCTGAGGTCGGGGTGCGGCGAATAAATGTATCGCTTGATACACTCGATGAAAAAAAATTTGGCGGCATCACTCGGTGGGGACGCCTCCGACAAGTTTTAGATGGTTTAGAGGCTGCAAAAAAAGCAAATCTTAAGATAAAAATAAATGTGGTGGCTCTGCGCGGTATAAATGATGAAGAAATCCACGATTTAGTGGCTTGGTGTGGTGGCGAGGGCTTTGATTTAACTTTTATAGAGGTTATGCCAATGGGGGAAATTGGTGATTTGAGGCTTGATCAGTATCTTCCCCTTTCGATGGTGAGGGCAAAATTAAACGAGAAGTGGACACTGGAAGACATTAACTACAGCACCGGAGGCCCTGCCCGTTATGTCAAAGTTAAAGAAACAAATGGCAAAATCGGTTTTATTACTCCGATGACCCACAATTTCTGTGAAAGCTGCAACAGAGTCAGGCTTACCTGCACTGGCCAGCTTTATTTATGTCTTGGACAAGAAGACTCCGCTGACTTACGATCTGCAGTGCGTGCAGATAAAAATAATGCAAAATTAATAGCTACTATAAATGAAGCTATTGGAAGAAAACCGAAAGGCCATGACTTCATTATTGACCGGCGTCGTGGTCAATCCTCTGTGCCCCGGCACATGAGCGTGACTGGTGGTTAACCAAGTATATTATACATACGTAACTTATTGTTTTTAATGATATTTTTTTATTTTAAATAAGTTACGATATTAAATTGGTATACAATTTCTATCCGTTTGATATACATTTTGATATACAAAAAAGATAACTATTTGAAGCTCAGCTACTTCAGTAAGCAATAAACAACATACCCCTACTAAAAAAAGACAACATCAAATTAATATATAAAATAGACCTTGAGTTTACGGATTTAAATTTAAGGGAAGATCATCATGAAGTTGGAAGCTACTAAGTGACTTATCAACAAGATATATCGCCATTGCGTTCAACCGTGCAATTATTCTCTACCACTCTTTTTACTGCTTTTTTAAAATCATAATCACTTTTTAACTCGTAGTAATTCATACCAGCAAAGCCTACCATAACTTCATTTTAACGGGAATTATAGGGGTCTTCTAGAGTGCAAATTCTCTCCAATCGCTTGGTGGAGGAAGAAGGGGTTCATCTCTTTGATATTGCTTGAGTGTAAACAATGTGTCCATTGCTATCGATAGTCTAGGCTGTTCAGACGGGTTTTCAGAAACGCTGTGTGCCAGACTTGACGGAAAAATAAGGCAAGTGTCTTCTTTTGGTTCATAACAAAGTGTGGTTGCGCTTGCCTTTGTTTGTTTAAATACTCCAATTTTTCCATAAGAAGCATCCATTATTCCTGGTATCCAATTATGAGTTGGGTTCGGTTCTAGAAAATTTATTGTAGCTTGATTGCACGATGTATCAGGATAATAAACAATACTGAGGTGCGAATTTATGTGGGTGTGAGCAGATGTAATTGAAGAACGCACATTTAAGTTCGCCCAACTACGAGTTATGTGAATTTTAATATACTCTGGATTTACTCCATACCCTTTGATAGCTTCTCTAACAGCAGGAATTAGTTTTTGAATTAGTGGCTCCATAATAGGTATTTGATGTAATTTAAAAGGAGATTCTTCAAAAATGACACCATCTCTTGACTTTTTTTTAAATTGTTTTTGATTTTGTAGTATATACTTGGTGATATTTCTTTTCTCGGTTGTAGTTAAACCGAGTTTAGTCGCTGCTAGAATTGTTGGAAATAACGGAATAAATTCTCCCATTTTGCTCGCCAATATGTTCAGAAATTCTTGCACAAAATCGATTCTTGGGTTCGATAATAAAATTTTTCAAGCACTCGATTCCAAAGTCAATATACATTGTCTTAAATGAGAATGCAAATCATTCGCAAAAATATCCGCATCGGCATTACGAGAGTCATCAAACAGATGACTAAGTTTACATTATTTTTTCAAAAATATATCATCCATCACATATCCAAGAGAAAAAATAGTTAGAAATTAAATAATTTTATTCATAATAATCTCCCTAAGTTTAAGAATAACAATAACTACTGTGTAGCTACTAAGTAACTACTGTGGTTAATATTTTGATAAATTAATTAATAAAGATAAAAAGAAATAACACTTAGTATGTTATAATAGTATTAGTACTAATGTATCTTAGTTTTATAAAATAAGAATAATTATTATATATATATATATTATATAATAACTAAGACCTTTTAGTACCTCCCCAAAAAAATCAATAGACGGAGTTACAAATGAAAAAATCCAATGATAAAATTAAAAGTGCAAGACAACAAACAATAGAAAAAATTCTAGATGGTTCAATTCCAGATAAAGACGTTGTCGCTACTTTGTATGACACAATTAAATATCCTTCTAAACCATTGTATGATTCACAATGACCAATATCTCAGAAGAGTTTGAAAGCAATTACGAAGATTTTAAAAATAGATCAGCAAACAGTATTAGATGTTTAATAGATTTAGGTGATGAAGAAGCT
>PAPV01000004.1 GCA_002709075.1 Rhodospirillaceae bacterium
TTCGCATTTTTTTCTAAAACTTCCAATTGTATCCGTGATTCGTCATCATCAATTTCTTCAGTTCCCCCTCTTCCTGGCGTTGTTGGCACGTTGTGATCTGGAACACATATATTGGCTTCTGGCCGGCGAGCACGACGATTCGACGCCCTTAGTCCATCAAAAGCCTGTGCACTGGTGATCTCGTGGATTAATTGCTTGTCGATATATATTAAACAAGTACCATCATCCTGAACATCGATCAGATGATCGTTCCAGATCTTGTCGAACAATGTTCGGGGTGCACCCATATCATCATCTCCCATGCCGAAGAAATAAACTCAAATATTTTTATTCTGTAGTGTTAGTCTCATTGGTCTCATTTTGCTCGGCTACTGATCCCTCCACTACATCTGGGACAGCGGCACTTCTTATATTTTCCACAACTTGTGTCGGTCCAACGCGACGTTCTACCTTTTCAGCAATCCTTGCCTTTTTCCCACGGAGCGCTCGCAAGTAATAGAGCTTAGCACGACGCACAGCACCGCGGCGTACAACTTCTATTTGTTCAATACGAGGGGAATAAAGCGGGAATACTCTTTCTACACCCTCCCCGTATGAAATCTTACGAACTGTAAAAGCAGAATTAATTCCACGGTTTCGCCGCGCAATACAAACTCCTTCAAATATCTGCACGCGCTCGCGAGTTCCTTCAACCACCTTAACATGCACTTTCAACGTGTCACCGGGTCCAAAATTGACCTCTGCTCGTTTTTCTGTCTGTCGAGCTATTTCTGCTTGCTCAATTTGTTCAACAATATTCATTATTTCAGTCCTTCGCTGTCACGTTCTGTTCCCAATATGCTGCCCAAAGATCGGGCCGTCTTTCGCGAGTTATCCTCTTCGCCGCTTCATGCCGCCACTTTTTAATCTTTTTGTGATGTCCGCTTAGTAGCTGCAGAGGAACCTCCCGTCCCTTCCATACCTTAGGCCTCGTATACTGAGGGTATTCTAAAAGTCCATTTTCAAAACTCTCTTCTACCACCGAAATGTCATTTCCCAAAACATTAGGTAATAATCTCACACACGCATCGATCAGTGCCATTGCCGCTAACTCTCCGCCTGAGAGAACAAAATCACCAATACTAATTTCTTGCAAATTTCGTGCCTTTACTACTCGTTCATCTACCCCTTCAAACCTTCCACACAAAATAGTTAAATCCTTTTGCTCCACAAGTTCGTGAACTATTTTCTGGTTTAACGGCCTCCCTCGAGGAGTAAGGTAAACCGGATTTGAAGATTCATCAGACGACTCCAATGCTGAATCTACAACATCCGGTCTTATCACCATCCCGCTGCCGCCGCCGTAAGGCGCTCCATCAACCGAACCATGTTTATCACTCGCAAACTGCCTTATGTCCAGTGTTTCGAGACTCCAAATTCCCCGTTGAAGCGCGGAACCTGCAAGAGAAAAACCTAGAGGCCCGGGGAACATTGATGGGAAAAGAGTCAATACCCTCACAGTCAATGCAGAGGAAGCATCGATCATTTATGACGACTCCTTGCAACTTCGGTCAAATTCTGAATTAAGCAATCCCAGAGGAGGATCAATTTTCATTTGTCCCAAACATAAGTCGACCTTAGGCACAATCGAATTAGTAAATGGAACCAAAAACATTTGACCATTAGGCCTCCTTATTTCAAGAATTGTTCCAGCACCATAGTCTTGTACCGATATCACTTCACCTGCAGGTAAATCTTCCAAAGTAAAAACCTCCAGACCAATAAGATCATCACAATAAAATTCTCCTTCCCCAGACGGAGGTAAAGATGATCGCGAGATATACAATCTAACTCCACGCAAAGACGCAGCTGCATTTCGATCAAAAATGCCATTAACGGTCGCGATAACCTTACCCTTCACCACTCTTTTTGGCCTAAGAGTCAAAAGTCTACCCTCAACCCCGTCACTCACAGGACCATATGAGCCAACATCCATCGGATTTTCGGTATAGCTGTGTATTTGTACATCACCTTTGATGCCGTGCGCACCTGAAATATGACCCAGACACACTTGAGTTGTTTGCTCTCTTTTAGCCACCTAACTTTCTCAATTTTGTTTTATCCTTTACCCTTCTCTTCTTCACTTTGTGAAACATCCTCCGTTGATACACTTTCTTCACCCTCAGAATTCCGACCAGACTCTACTGTTTTATTTTCCTGGTCTTCTGCCTGAGGGGCTGACGTCGCAGCTGCCGCCGCTTCCTGAGCCTCGCGAAGACGTTCGAGGGCTCTGGTCTTTGGCTGATTTTTTCTAGTTTGCTTTGGAATTTCTGGAACTGATGCCAATTTGGCAGCGCCCAAAAAACGAGCAACACGATCTGAGGGCTTAGCACCCCGAGACAGCCAATGTTTAATGCGATCTTCATTTAGTATCACCCTATTGGGGTTTTCTTTTTCCAGCATAGGGTCATAAGTCCCAACACGTTCAATGTAGCGGCCATCACGAGGCTTCCGCGAGTCGGCAACCACTATCCGATAAAAAGGTCGGCGTTTCGCACCACCTCGAGACATTCGTAATTTTAGAGCCATTTAGTTATCCTTCATATTACGTTAGATTGTTTAATTCCGCTAACATCAGATCCGAGGTAATATCCCCGGGGGCATTCCTTGGGGCATCCCTTTAGTAAAGCCTTTTCTCCCAAGCTTGCTCATTTTCTTCATCGCTTTTGCCATTTCTTTGTGCTGTTTAAGAAGACGGTTTACTTCCTGCACAGTAGTTCCCGAACCTTCAGCGATACGTCTTCTGCGCGATCCATTAAAGAGCTTAGGATTTTTTCTTTCTGCCGTGGTCATAGAGAAAATAATCGCTTCTTGCCGGGAAATTACATTATCATCAATGTTTGCATCTTGTAGCTGGTTTTTTATTTTTCCTACACTTGGAAGCTTATTCAATATGCCTCCCACTCCACCCATTTTACGCATTTGACCCAACTGTTTAGCCATATCTTCAAGATCAAACTGGCCTTTTTGTAACTTACGAGCAAATTCCTCTGCTTCTTCCTCCCGCACAGTTTCTTGAGCTTTTTCAACCAGAGAGACAACATCACCCATCCCAAGAATACGCGAAGCAATTCTATCAGGATGAAAAACCTCTATGTCATCAATCTTTTCTCCGGTTCCCATGAGCTTTATCGGAGTACCTGTAACTTCCCGTATGGATAGCGCAGCACCTCCACGAGCATCGCCGTCAATCCGAGTAAGTATAATACCGGTAATATTTAATCGTTCACTGAAAGCCCGGGCCGCGTTTACTGCATCCTGTCCGGTCATGGAATCAGCTACAAACAAGATTTCACAAGGATTGGATAAATCTTGAATTTTCAGGGCCTCAGACATCATTGAATCATCAATATGAAGTCGACCAGCTGTATCAAGAAGAATCACATCATGACCCTCTTTTTTTCCAGTATCTAAAGCTCTCTCAGTAATCATTTCCGGCGTTTCAAATGGTACGATGGGAAGCGTAGGAATACTGTGGGTTTCCCCAAGCGACTTTAACTGTTGCTGAGCTGCCGGACGACGAATATCTAAAGATGTCATTATAGCATTCTTTCGATACTGACTTCGCAAATGCTTTGCAAGTTTAGCAGTTGTTGTTGTTTTACCTGAACCCTGCAATCCGACAAGCATGATAACTGCTGGTGGTGTCGTCGCTAGATTGAGTTCCGAAGCCCCTACCCCAAGTATTTCAACCAAATGATCATTCACAATCTTGATCACCATTTGTCCCGGAGTAACGCTACGAGTTACCTCCTGCCCCAATGCTTTTTCACGGACTAAGACGATAAATTCCTTCACAACCGATAACGCAACATCGGCCTCGAGTAGAGCTATTCGGATTTCACGCAAAGCTGAGTCGACATCTGCCTTCGACAATGCACCGCGCTTTTTAAGTTTGTCGAAAATACCTGCTAGACGACTGCTTAAAGTATCAAAAATTTTTATACCTCTTATCTAAATTTTACTCTACTGGTAACTCAGACCCAGTCAATTTTTTAAATATTTTTCAAACCATTTTAGCCGGCGCGCGACACTCGCGGACCAGCTTGAACCCGTAGGCATTAAAACTACTCAAAACTAAATTGACTTATTAAACAACATCTTGTCTAAAGTACTTTTGAATGTCAAGCATTTTAGAGCTTTGGCAGTTTAACAAATCAATACTTTATTTTCCGAATGATAAATAAATCAGTATTTGGTTGTCTTCGCAAGGGTAAGCGTGTATGGGCGGTTGCTGCAGTTCGTGGAGATGCAAATAGGTTGTCGCAACTGCACGACAAACTCTATACAGAAATGAAGACAGATGACAGATTAGTCTATTTAGGAAACATACTTGGTGATGCTTGGAATGGTGAAAATGCAGTAGATGAAGCACTCAATTTTCGTCGATGGGTTGTTGGAAGAAGTGACGGTTCAACAGACGACGTTATTTTTCTTCGTGGCGCACAAGAGGAAATGTTACAGAAATTATTTGAGCTTCAATTTGCCCATAACCCCACTGATGTTCTTATTTGGATGCTTAAAAACGGAGTTGGCGGAACTATTCGCGCTTACGGTGGCAATCCCGAAGAGGGTCTTGCAGCAATCCGGCAAAGCGCGGTGGCTACAACAAGATGGACATCAGATCTTCGAGAGCGATTTCAAAAAACCGGACATCAACCCTGGTTATCCAACCTAAAACATGCCGCCTTCGACCACCAGAAAGCAATTTTATTTGTGAGCCGAGGAATTGACCATGAACGGCCCTTAGACTCTCAACATGATACTTTCTGGTGGGATGGTAGCAACAAGTTCGATGAAATTACCCATCCAATATCTAATTTTATTAAAGTTGTCCGGGGTGAAGACCTAGCCATGCGTGGTCTCGTAAAAACTGAATTTACGGTAAGTCTGGATGGGGGATGTGGTGCAAATGGTAAACTTATCGCAGCGTGTTTTTCTGCGGATGGTGAACTTGTGAAATTTATAGAGATATAGTCAGCTGTAGTGTCTAAAAAATATGAAAAAATAAAATCAAAATGGCATATCTCAAAGTAAATATTGTAACGTTTAGTGTGCTACATGATGTTTTTACAAAAGGACAGAACCAATAGTTATGTTTACCTTTTTATCTTGGCTAATACATCTAGTGCACGCTGTCTTGCAAACTTGTGATCGACTATAGGATGAGGGTAGCTTACACCTAGAAAAACATCAGATTTATCTAAGACACTTTCAGGAGCCAACCAAGGCTCATGAATATATTTATTAGGTAAATTTTTCAGTTCAGGGACCCAATTTCTAATGTAATTTCCTTTTGGATCAAATCTCTTACCTTGCGTTATTGGATTGAAAATACGGAAAAATGGTGACGCATCAGCACCACAACCAGCAACCCATTGCCAACTTGCGGTATTGCTAGCAGGATCTGCATCTATCAACCTGCTTCGAAACCAATCCGCACCTAATCGCCAGTCTGTTAAAAGGTGTTTGATAAGGAATGACGCTGTCACCATTCTAACACGATTATGCATCCAACCTTTTTTTAACAACTGTCGCATACCTGCGTCTACCAAAGGGTAACCAGTCATTCCTTGCTTCCACAATTCTAGGGGCTCTGTTTTTTCACTCCATGGGAAGTGCAAAAATAGCTTTTGCATCGGTTGGGTTTCCATGTCTGGGTATTGACACAGCAAATTATATGAAAATTCGCGCCAGACCAACTCACGTAAAAATGCCGAACGCCCCTCATTTTGGTGGGGTTTCTGAATGCGGCGCCAGCAAGTTCGGGGGCTTATTTCACCGAAATGTAGGTGCACAGACAGCATTGAAGTACCATCAAGATCTGGTCGATCACGATCTATATTGTAGTTATCTACCACGTCATTAAAGATCTCTAACCTTGACAAAGCACCTATTTCTCCGGGACTCCAAAACACACCAATGCCGTCGTAAATGTCTATATTTCTTGTTTTTGAATTCCAACTTTCGATATCCTCGGTTTCTGGCCAATTTCTGGGGGAAACAAGCATTTTTGGAGCAGGAACGATTTCTGCAATTTCCTGCGCTTCCAAAAAAGCCTTGTAAAATGGGGTGAAAACTTTGTATGCAGTGCCAGATTTGGTTCGCAATTTTTCTGGTTCCGACAGCAGATACCCCTTAAAACGTCTGTATGGAACATCTAGCGATTTGGATAATACTTCATCTTCCGTATTCTCAAATCCGCAATAACGGCTAGAGAAATAAACAGCTTCTGCGTCAGTAGCCTTGATTATATTTTTAAGTACTTTCTCTCGGTTGCCCCTACGAAGGATAAGTTTACTATTCAATTTGCGTAACGATTTATCTAGCTCTCTGAGGCTATTAAACAACCACCATTCTGATACACTACCTTCCAACAAATAAGATGAAGCGCTTAGGTCGTGTATGTACACTGGGATAATAGGTTTTCCGGTTTCAACGGCTCTTATTAGAGCAATATTGTCTAAAAGCCTGAGATCACGATAAAAAAGAAAAATAATCGGTTTCATATTTCCTCCAAGGTGTGAAATAGTTCTCAAACTCAAAAAACAAATGCTAATTTACAAATTTCTGTGGGCTGCATTGATGGATTTTTTTACATTAAGATATTTACACGCCTCATAATTGATGGGAAACAAATCACTGAAAACAACAAAATATTTATTTTGAAATATTAGATTATCTATCGAAAAAAAATAATACGCCAAAAAAAATAGACGAAAAGCAGTTGAAACCTCTATATGTAATACAATGACCAGTTTTAACTTCATAAAAATGCATGGAATTGGAAATGATTTCGTTGTAATTGACTGTAGGTCTATTCCACTAGCTCTCTCCAAAAGCGTCGTAAGGTCTATCGCCAATCGTCGTACAGGCATCGGGTGTGATCAACTCATCCTAATTGAGACATCAGAGAATGCAGATGCTTTTATGCGAATTTATAATGCTGATGGAAGCGAAGTTAATGCATGTGGAAACGCCGCTCGATGTGTGGCTTCAATATTGATAAAACAAAAAAACATTGACACAGTGTTGTTAGAAACAAACGAACGCATTTTAGAGGCCTTCAATCAACGAAACGGAAATATATCTGTAGACATGGGGGCTCCCTTGATTGAGTGGCAAGATATTCCATTACTTAAAAAACAAGACACTCTACATCTCTCTGTCACTTGTGATCCTCTGAGTGATGCAGTCGCTGTAAATATGGGCAATCCTCATTGTATATTTTTCGTTGAAAATGAAAATTCAATTGATTTATCAGTTATTGGACCAAAACTCGAAACCCATCCGATTTTTCCACAAAGAGCGAATATCGGTATTGTAAAAATTCTTTCAAATAAACTACTCCGCTTGAGGGTTTGGGAGCGCGGTGTGGGCATCACTGAAGCTTGCGGGACTGCTGCCTGTGCTGCAGCAGTAGCGGCCGTGCGTCGTGGATTAATGGAACGAAAAATCGAAGTTCAACTTCTTAGAGGAAGTGTTTACATTGACTGGCAAGAAAATAATCATGTTATATTGACTGGCCCCGTTGCAACTAGTTTCACCGGATTTTTCTTTGATGAAAATTCTTTACAGAGCAGAGAACAATGAAGCCTGTTGAAATCCAAACAATGGGGTGCCGACTAAACAGCTATGAGTCAGAAGTTATACGAAATCTGGCAAATAAAGCTGGATTGAATGACATGCTTGTAATCAATAGTTGTGCAGTAACTAGCGAAGCAGAACGCCAGACCCGGCAGGCAATAAGAAAGGCGCGGCGTGCTAATCCGGATCGAAAAATTATCGTAACTGGTTGTGCTGCACAGATAAATGCTGTGTCATTTTCTAAAATGCCAGAGGTAGATACAGTTGTCGGTAATATCGAAAAACTTGATCCAGAATTCTGGTTTGGTTTAGCTAAAGATAGTCCTACCGCAAAAATTCAAGTTAACGATATAATGTCGGTCCAAGAAACTGCCAGCCATATGATCAGTGGTTTTAATGGGCGATCCCGCGCTTTCGTTGAAATTCAACAGGGCTGCGATCATCGCTGTACTTTTTGTGTAATTCCATATGGCAGGGGGCCGAGCAGATCTGTTCCTGCTGGGAAAATTGTAGCACAAATAAAGCTTTTGGTAAATGCCGGTTTCAATGAAGTTGTATTAACAGGTGTTGACCTTACTGATTACGGGAAGAATCTTCCCGGAAGACCCCTGCTAGGCGATTTAGTAGCCCGTATCTTGAAATTAGTTCCTGATCTCAAGAGACTACGCCTATCGTCGCTAGATCCAATGGAGATAGATGACAGATTGTTTGGTTTATTTGGAGACGAGCGCCGGCTTCTGCCCTCAGTCCATCTAAGTATCCAAGCAGGCGATGACATGATATTAAAGAGAATGAAACGGCGTCATTCCAGAAATCAAGTGCTTGAAATCTGCAATCGGCTTAGAAACCAACGCCCCGAGATAACATTAGGCGCAGATTTAATTGCTGGATTTCCTACAGAGACAGAAAAGATGTTTAAAAATACACTCACCCTTATACATGAGGCGGGTCTCTCTCATTTACATGTTTTTCCTTACTCTACACGATCAGGCACGCCTGCTGAACGCATGCCGCAAGTGCCGATCATAGAACGTAAAAAACGTGCATCCCTGTTACGAAATGCGGGTTTAATACAGCTTAGAAAGCTCTTAAACACCGGGATTGGATCAAAAGTAACAGTGTTGATGGAACAAAATGGAATGGGTCACTGTGAACGTTTTCTTCCAGTACGTATGCAAAACAACTTCGCATCTGGCAGTTTGATTAGAGCAAAAATCAAGGCTCGTTCCGGGAACGTTTGGATTGCGGCTAAAACAGCATGACTCAAAATGATTGGTTAAGCCGTTTAAAAAATGGCCTCTCACGAACTTCAGCTCATCTCAATGAGGGAATTGCCCAAGCTCTTAAAAACAAGAATTTGGATGAGTCCACTTTGGATGATCTTGAGGATATATTAATCACATCAGACATGGGGGTCAGTGCAGCAGCAAAGCTTAGAGATGAAGTAGCAAAAGCGAAATTCGAGAAAGAGCCGTCCTTTAAAGATATTAAATATTTTCTTGCTGCAAAGATTGCGGACATATTAAAGCCAGTAGAGCAGCCACTATTGATAGATAACTCAAAAAAACCCTTTGTCATCTTAGTCCAAGGTGTAAATGGATCAGGGAAGACAACTACTATTGGCAAGTTAGCAAAAATTTTCACAGAAGAAGGCAAATCAGTTTTGTTAGCAGCTGGCGACACATTTCGAGCCGCTGCAATTGAGCAGCTTCAAATCTGGGGGGATCGTACCGGTTGTCGGGTTATTTCACACACATCTGGGGCTGATCCAGCGGGATTGGTCTTTGATGCTCTGGGAACCGCGCGCAGGGATAATATTGACTTAGTAATAATTGACACAGCTGGAAGACTTCAGAACCGCGATGACTTAATGGCCGAATTGCATAAAATCAGCCGGGTAATTCGTAAATTAGATCAAACTGCTCCACATTGTTGCCTGTTGATTCTTGATGCAACCGTTGGACAAAATGCACTTTCACAGGTTGAAAAGTTCCAAAAAACATCTCAAATAACAGGTCTTGTAATGAATAAACTCGACGGATCAGCTCGCGGAGGAATATTAGTTTCACTAGCAGAAAAATTTAAATTACCAGTACATGCTATTGGTGTAGGAGAAGGCGAAGACGATTTAATGCCCTTCAACGCAGAAGATTTTGCAAAAAATCTTTTGGGCTTAAATAATTAAAAAAGTTAATTGCCCACATATCAAGAACTATCTATCTTAATAAAAAATAGGAATGACACAACAATGGATGGTAAAGTTTTAGGGCAGAGAGTGCCTAGATTAGAAGATCCTGGCTTACTTCTTGGTAAAGGCCGTTATACGGATGATGTTAGGCTGCCTGGAACTGCAAATGCGGCCTTCGTTAGAAGTCCATTTCCTCACGCTATTTTAAAGTCTATTGATAAAAACGCGGCCATGGATGTTGAGGGCGTAATTGCAGTATATGATTTTTCTGACCTACGACCGCACATGACGCAAGACAAATTGCCCGTTGAGTTCCCCTCTGGTGTTCCTAACGCAGAGAATGCAGGCCCTGCAATACTAGTTAAAGATGAAACAATGTACGCCGGGGAATGTGTTGCTATTGTAATTGCTGAAACGCGCCACATAGCCGAAGATGCAGCTGCATTAGTGTTTGGTGAATGGGAACCTTTACCTGCTGCGGGAGATTGCAAAGAAGCACTTGAACCGGATGCACCAAGTGCCCACCGTGATACAAATAACAATTTGATGATGGAAATGGTGCAAGAGTATGGCGATGTCGATAACGTATTTAGTTCTGCTCCCCACACTTTCCGTGAAGAAATTTGGCAACATCGTGGTACTGCGCACCCTATTGAATGCAGAGGTGCAGTTGGAAGATACGATCCTGTCTCAGATCAAATAACTTTATGGTCTTCAACTCAGATGCCAAATCTGGCTCAAAGTTATATCATAAGAGTGCTTGGACTACATGAAAATCAAGTGCGTGTAATTACACCAGATGTAGGCGGAGGCTTTGGACCAAAATTTCTTTTTTACTCTGAAGAATTAGTGGTTGCACTGGCCGCGAAGCTTGTGGGGCGACCGGTTAAATGGGCTGAAGATAGGCGCGAGCACTTTTTGGCTGCGGTCCAGGAACGTGATCAGTACTGGGAAGCAGAGATAGCACTGAGTAATGATGGATTAGTGCTTGGTGTCCGAGGTCATGTCATTCACGATCATGGTGCTTACACCGCTCAAGGAATTACTCTTCCGTACAATGCTGCATCTACAATACCTGGACCATACAAAGTACCCAACTACCGAATGAAACAATCTCTAGTATTCACTAATAAAGTCCCATGCGCACCTGTTCGAGGAGCCAGCCATCCGCAAGGGACCTATGTCATGGAAAGGCTTATGGACAGGGCCGCTAAGGAACTTGGGGTAGATAGAGCTGAACTCCGTGACCGTAACATGATTAGGGGCACAGAGATGCCTTACAAAAAACCTCTAAAAACGAGAGCTGGCGTTAATATTGAATATGATTCGGGAGACTTTCCGAAGGCCATGAAAATGGCTTTAGATGGATGCGACTATTATGGATTTAAGGATAGACAAAGAAACTCGCGAGCAGATGGGCGGTTTTCTGGTATCGGTCTGTCCTTGGGGGTCAAAGGTACAGGGCGCGGTCCGTTCGAAATGGCAACAGTTCGAATTGGTCCATCGGGGAAAATATCCGTATACACTGGGGCAGCACCCATGGGGCAAAGTACTCGCACCATGATGGCACAGGTTGTCGCCGAACATTTAGGCGGAGACATGCAAAATGTAGAAGTCGTTGCTGGGGATACACAGCCTATTCCGATGGGAATGGGGGGATTTGGCAGCAGACAAGCAATAACGGCGGGATCATCTGCTCACATTGCCGCAAAAGAAGTAAGAAAGAAAGCACTTAAAGTTGCGGCTCACATGTTAGAAACCTCAGAAGAAGACCTCGAAATAAGAGGTATTGAGATATTCGTGCGAGGAACTGACATGAAAGTTAGTCTTGGGCAGGTTGCAAATGCTGTCGCTGGGACTCCTGGTTACGCTTTGCCTGGCGGTGTCGAACCGGGCATGGAGTCTACCCAGCGTTTCTTAACTGATCCTCTGGCCTATTGTTACAGTGCACACTGCTGCGAGGTAGAAGTTGATCCCGAGACAGGGGGTGTCGAATTTAAACGTTATGTGATTGTTCATGACTCTGGTAATTTAATGAATCCAATGATTGTAGAGGGACAAATTCAAGGCGGTGCAGCCCATGGTGTAGGAAATGCACTTTTTGAGTGGATGGCCTACGATAAAGAAGCTCAACCTTTAACTACAAATTTTGGTGAATATCTTTTGCCAACAGCCCCAGAAATGCCTGGGTTTGATGTGAGCTTTTTGGAGAGCCCATCCCCTCTAAATCCTCTAGGGGTAAAGGGTGTGGGTGAAGGCTCCACTGTTCCGGTGGCGGCAGCAGTTTGTTCAGCCATCGAAAACGCACTTGAACCGTTTGGGGTTCATATTTCGGAAGCCCCTATCACACCACAGCGAATTGTCGAGTTAATTGCTTCTGCAAATCCAGTGTAATTTGGAATATACTGTAGCAATATTTTTTTAACAGATGTACATCTGCGTATTCTGATACAACCGATCCATCTTCAGCAAGAAAAAAGCATAAGCCTTTTTTTAATTAGGTTTGGTCGATACTAAAAAGTCGCTCTTTCGGAGGAACAATATCTGTTACCAAATCGCGAATTAACCGTTTATTTTTTAGAGGCCCCACCGTAACACCATTTTCATTTAATCTAGCAGTGCACGCGTAAGTTACTTTGCCGTCAACTACTATCATACATTCCTTGCAAGCATTCGCGTTAACACAGCTATATCTAAATGCGACAGATGAGTCCTTGTGGCTTCTTATCCATGTTAGTGCATCAAGAATAGAAGCGCCACTTTCATAAGGCACTTCAAATTCTTCCTCATAAGGTTCCTCATCGGCAACTCCTCGCACAATCTTAACCACCGTTTGTTTCTTCTTATTCATACCTCGGCCAGAACCTTTTCCTCTAACTTCCAATTTGTTTTAACAACATTTGCCCACTTAGTCTGCAATGACCCGTTATTTAAACGCAGTACTTGGTTTTTCTCAAGATCCGGATTGGCATTGGGAATATCCTCCCGTTGATGGGCACCACGACTCTCGGGCCGGTTTGTTGCAGCCAATGCAACTGCCTCTGCACATTGAAGTGCATTTCTCATCTCTAACCAATCTTGCATCGCTTGATTAAATGGGCCTTTATCAGGAATTTGTATATGCGCGAGATCATCAACAATCATTTCGCGAATTCGCGACAATCCCTTTTCCATTTTTGGTCCAGTACGGATTAAACCAATATGGTTCTCCATTACACCTTGCAACTCATGCATCAACCCGGCGGCACCACTAGATGGTGAAAGATTATTTTTTAAATGACTATGAACCTCATCCAAAAGCATTTTGGCATCTTTTTCAGTGACTTCACCACGGTCTGCTTTAATAACCTCTGCTGCAGCATATCTTCCGGCGCGTTCGCCAAATACAAAGGCTTCTGGTATTGCATTACCAGAAAGCCGGGTTGCCCCATTGGCACCTCCAACAGCTTCCCCGGCTGCATAAAGCCCCGGAACTCTTGTTTTCATTTTTTCATCCACCCTGATACCCCCCATATGATAATGAGCTATAGGCGATACTTCGACAGATTGTTTGGTCAAATCAATATTATTTTTCGCTAAACTCTTAATTACTGGACCAAACGCTTCTTTTAATGTTTCTTCAGGAATGTGTTGAAAACTCAGCCATGCCCCTCCGTGGGGGGATGCCCGTCCTGCCTCTTTTTCTTTATATATTGCATAAGAGGCTAAATCGCGTCGGGCTGTGTATACTCCTTCATCTGTGCCACCATAGTTTTGGATAAATTCCTCGAAATTTCCATTCAATAATCTTCCACCCAATTTATATCTGAATGGGTCCCACATAATTGGATCCATTCCAACCATTCGCGGTGCTAAATGTCCAATCGGGAAGAATTGGACAAATTCCATGTCAATAAGCTCCGCACCGGCACGTAATGCCATTGAATAAGCTTCACCAACCATGTTAACGGAAGCACTGTTACGCCGGTAGAGACGAGTAAGGCCACCCGCTGCAAGAATAACAGCACCTGCATCGATTAATATTACCTCACTAGACTCGACATCTATCGCTATGGCACCCACTGCACGTCCATCATGCACTACTACGTCCACCACATTCAGTCCGCTAGCCCGAGATATGCGATCATTTTGCGCCACTTCACCTCTCAATGCGCGCGCAACGGCCGGCCCAGTGTTTAAGAAATCTGCGTAAACACACCTATGAACTTTGTGCCCTGGTGCCATCACTTGACACATTCGACCATTAATTTCTCGGGCCCAGCCAACCTTCCAATCTTCCATTTCCATGATACGCAATGGAGCTTCTTCACATAAAATTTTTGCTAGCTTTTCATTGCAAAGCCCATGACCGGCCTCAAGTGTGTCAGATAAATGATGTGTCCAATGATCTGGTTCATGCTGTCCTACCGCAGCTGCTACAGTCATCTGCGCCATTATGGTCGCCCCACCTCTGCTAATTAGGCTTTTATCAGCAAGAATAACATTAGCACCGGCGCGAGCAGCAGAGACCGCAGCGTACATACCTGCACCGCCCGCTCCCACAACAAGGATGTCCGTTGATACGCGGATCATAAAATTTTACTCTCCAATATTTTTGGGCAAGTTAGCCCAGCAAAACGCAATATACCAGTGGAGCACTTTTTTCTATTATCACACCAGATAATTTTATTTATATTATTTAATATGGCAATGGATCAGTGCTAAATAGCAAAAATTAGTGATTTTAAAAATGTATTGGTTATTTGTTTTCTAAAGCAGATATTCCTGGTAATTCTTTTCCTTCAAGCCACTCTAAGAATGCACCGCCTGCTGTCGAAACGTAAGAGAAATCATCCAACACTCCTGCAGATGAGAGAGCTGCAGCAGTGTCACCTCCTCCCGCTATAGTGAGAAGCCCGTTAGATTTTGTTAGGGCTGCTGCGGCTCTTGAGACCATATTTGTAGCACTATCAAACGGCGGAACCTCGAATGCGCCTAAAGGACCATTCCATAGCAATGTTCTGCTCTCTTTTAATGATAAAGCAAGAGAACGTGCAGAGTTTGTTCCAATATCGAGAATCATCTTATCCTGTGGTATCGAAGCAACTTTTACCGACTCGCAGTCGACTCCAATAGAAAGTTCAGAAGCAATCAAAACATCGGACGGTAAAACAATTTCACAGCCCTCCTCATTTGCCCTTACCATAACTGCGCGTGCAGTATCAGCAAAATCATATTCGCATAAAGAAATACCAACATCGTTATTCAAGGAATAAAGGAAAGTATTGGCCATCGCTCCGCCAATCACAAGCCTATCTACCTTGCTAACTAAATTATTTAAAAGCTCCAGCTTGGTAGATACCTTTGCCCCACCAACTATAGCAGTGACCGGACGTGCCGCACTGCCGACTGAAACCTCTAGAGCCTCCAATTCAGCTTGCATCAAACGCCCTGCTGCAGCAGGCAGCAAATCGGCCAAGCCAGAAGTAGAAGCATGTGCTCGATGGGCCGCCGAGAAAGCATCATTAACATAAATATCTCCTATTTTGGCAAGAGCGGCTGTAAAAGCAGGATCGTTTTTTTCTTCGCCATCATGAAAACGAAGATTCTCGAGTAGAGCTACACCTCCATTAGGCATAGAGTTAATCGCAGATGACACTGCATCACCAATACAATCGTTAGCAAAAAGAATTTTTATTCCCAAGATTGCTTCAATCTCCGGGACCAATACCTTAAGAGACATATCGGGCACAACCTTTCCATTCGGTCGACCAAAATGAGAAATTAATACCACACGACAGCCTTTTTGCCTTAATTCCTGAATCGTTGGAACTAAGCGTTTAATTCGAGTAGAGTCAGTGATTTTTTTTTCCCTAACCGGAACATTTAAATCACCCCGAAGTAATACAGTTTTTCCTTCTGTTGCTGATTTCAAATCAGCCAAAGTATCGAGGGTTTGGTAGGTCATAAAAGTATGTTTTGTAAATGATTAAAAGGTGCCCATCGCTACTGCTGTGTCACTCATACGGTTAGAAAATCCCCATTCATTATCATACCATGAAGCTATCCTGCAAAGTTTCCCATCGACCACCTGTGTCTGTGTTACATCAAATATCGAACTTGCAGAGTTATGATTAAAATCACACGAGACTAGGGGTTTTTCATTTACTTGCAGAATACCTTTAAGTGGCCCACTCCTTGCTGCTTTTATTATTGCACCATTGATTTCATCCACTGTTGTTTTTCGTTTAACTGTAAATTTCAAGTCAACAATAGAGACATTTGCAGTAGGCACCCTGATAGCAGTACCATCAATTTTTCCATTTAGTTCAGGAAGCACTAATCCAACTGCTTTTGCCGCACCAGTATTTGTCGGAATCATCGAATAACTGGCCGCGCGAGCCCTCCTAAGATCAGGATGCAAAGTATCCTGTAAACGCTGATCACCAGTATAGGCATGAACCGTAGTCATGTATCCCTGCTGGATCCCAATAGCTTTATGTAAAACAGCGGTTACGGGGGCTAAACAATTAGTTGTGCACGATGCATTTGAAACAATATTATGGTTTTTACGGAGTTTTTTGTTATTAACACCATAAACAACTGTTATATCCTCTCCAGAGGCTGGGGCCGAAATAAGCACTTTCCTTGCACCGGCATCAATATGCGTCTGAACTTGGTCACGCTTCGTGAATATGCCAGTGCATTCCATTACTACATCTACACCAAGTTTTTGCCACGGCAAGTTTATTGGATTTTGCTCCGCAAATACTTTTATAACCCCGGTGCCACAATCAATCCCAGTCTTTGTAACCTTTACATTTCCAGGAAATTCTCCGTGCATAGTGTCATATTTAAGAAGATGCGCATTAGCTTCAACACTTCCCAAATCATTGATCGCCACGAATTTTATGTCCTTCCGACGTGACTCAAGGGCCGCACGCAAAACTAACCTTCCAATTCTTCCAAAACCATTAATTGCAACCTTAACCGCCATTATTTTCTCCTTCTAAACTATTTAACAGACGCTCTGTAATCGCACCTGCTACAGCATCCGCAGTAATTCCAAAATGTTCGTATAATTTGTCTGACGGCGCAGATGCACCAAAACTTGACATTCCAACAAATACACCCTTAGGACCAATTAAATGTTCCCAACCCACTGAAACGCCAGCCTCCACTGCCACGCGGATAATATCCGAACCCAAAACTTCACTCTTGTAGTCGTTTGGCTGGGCCTCAAACAATTCCATGCATGGGACTGAGACAACAGAAACGGGAATGGATTTGTCTGCAAGTATTTTCTGTGCCTCAACAGCTAGGGCCACTTCAGAACCACTTGCAAGAAGGACAGCCATTGCTTTGCCAATCGCAGGAGAAAGAACATAAGCACCACGGGAAGAGAGATTCTCTTCACTTCTTTCAGTGCGTAAAAAAGGAACTTTTTGTCGGGTCAACGCTAACACAGACGGTGTCGTGGCTGACTCAATTGCTATTTGCCAACATTCCGCAACCTCAATCGGGTCGGCTGGGCGCATAACTAAAAGATTAGGCATAGCACGTAATGAAGCAAGATGCTCAATCGGTTGATGGGTTGGGCCATCTTCACCTAAGCCAATTGAGTCGTGTGTCATAACGTATATTACCCTCTGTTTCATAAGAGCAGATAGACGGATAGCTGGACGCGCATAATCACTAAAAATTAGAAAAGTTCCGCTGTAAGGAATTAGGCCCCCATGAAGTGCAATCCCATTCATTGCTGCTGCCATACCCAGTTCACGGACACCATAATGCAAATAATTTCCTGCAAAATTTTGAGAATTTATAGATTCCATTTTCTGCGCCTTGGTATTATTAGAGCCCGTTAGGTCCGCTGAACCTCCTAAAATCTCTGGCACAACAGGCAACAATGCGTCAATCACCATACCAGATGTTTCCCGGGTAGCCTTTTCTAGTTTGTCACTAAAAAATTTCGATTTAATTTCTGTGAACGCTTTCGGCACACTATCGGGTAAAATACCCAACAATCGACGATTAAACTGTTGCGCCAAAGGGGGATCCGCAATTGCAAGCCGTTCCTTCCAAGCCCGACGTTGCGCAGCCCCCCTTTTTCCTGCCAAACGCCAAGCGTTTATGATTGTTTCTGGAACTTCAAAAGGTGGATACGGCCAATCCAAAGCCTTTCGGGTGGCAACGATTTCTTCCTCCCCTAAAGGTGCCCCATGCGATCCAGCAGTTCCACTTTTATTAGGTGATCCAAAGCCGATTGTGGTACGACAGGCAATAAGACTTGGTTTTTCACCATAAAGAACAGAGTCTACCGCTGCGGAAATTGATTCCGGGTCATGTCCGTCCGCCGTTGCAGTTTGCCATCCATAAGCAGTGAAGCGGGCACAAACATCCTCTGAGAATGAGAGATCTGTTTCGCCATCAATCGAAATACGGTTGTCATCATAAAAAACAATTAATTTTGAGAGCTTAAGGTGTCCTGCAAACGACGCCGCTTCATGACTTATGCCCTCCATTAAATCACCATCACCGCATAAAACCCATGTTCGGTGATTCACTAGTTCCTCCCCAAAATGGGCTGCCAAAATTTTTTCTGCAACGGCCATTCCTACAGCATTAGCTAACCCCTGCCCCAAAGGTCCGGTAGTAGTCTCAATTCCTTTAGCAAGTCCACATTCCGGATGCCCTGCAGTTTTTGACCCTAACTGCCGAAAATTTTTTATCT
The DNA here is from genome assembly GCA_002709075.1 of Rhodospirillaceae bacterium. Lineage (GTDB taxonomy): Bacteria > Pseudomonadota > Alphaproteobacteria > MPNO01 > UBA2964. Next base: position 18,528 of record PAPV01000004.1, read on the forward strand.
CATCCAAAGTGATATCGCTATATCCACATAAGTGCATTACTGCATACTGCAGCATGGAACCATGCCCTCCGGATAACACAAAGCGATCTCTATCTGGCCAATGAGGATATTCGGCGTGAAATTTGAGATACTTGGTAAAAAGAACCGTCGCAACATCAGCTAGCCCCATTGGAGCCCCTGGATGACCTGAGTTTGCTGCTTGCACAGCATCCATCGACAGCACTCGGATGGCGTTTGCTAATTGTCTATGATCTACAGTCACGTAAAATTCACTACCATTATCTGTTTAGTAATTAAGAACACCTTTTTATGTCTGCGATTACTGATGTTGAAAACCGAAAATTTATTCAAGTTGATGATTTTTCTTGACACCTATTAACACATTAGCTCACACGAATCGCAAGCAAATGTGGAGTCCAAAATTTTATGTAAAACCAACAGAATTCACTCTGATGTCAGCAATGAAATGTTAAGCATGGCTCTCCGCTTTAACCATGGACTTGGTCTGTATCGCGGATCAAGGTAGAACTCAAACATTGCTTGTAAAATTTGTAAAATTCTCGTAGGTCCCAGTCTGTCCCCAATGGAGAGTGGCCCTAATGGATAACCAAGCCCGATTTTAACCGCTTTATCTATATCGGTAGGGGAAGCGATTTGCTGTTGTGCTATATCGCATGCAATATTAATTACAGTAGCAATTGTTCGTTGATTTACAAATCCGGGGCTATCGCTTATGATTGTTACTGAGCTTCCATCTGCGGATAGCGCAGCTCTTGCGCTGTCACCGAGCGATTTGTCCGAAATTGGCGATAGCATTAAAGTTCGCCTTCCTGCTAGTCCGAAAAGCGTATCGACTCCAAAACTTCTCTCCGCCTCAACCCCGGCCTCTACCGCACAACTAGTTACATCTTTTCCAAGAGGGGTAAACATACACAAACTATATGGTTTTGGTTTTTTTCCACAATCAATTTCAACATAATCTAAAAGTACTTTTTTCAGCAATTCACCACCCGCGTTATCTTCAGGAGAAATCCAAACTGACTTTGGTAACTCAGAGGACTGAGGGTTATTTTTGCTTAAAACTGTTTTATTATCTTCATACCTATAAAAACCGTTGCCACTCTTGCGGCCGCAAAGACCAGCCGCAACTCGCGTGCCGGTTAACGGAACAGGTCGAAATCTTGGCTCTTGATAAAACCGGTTATAAATTGATTCCATAACTAAATGAGAAACATCCAACCCAGTCGTATCCATTAACTCGAATGGTCCCATACTAAACTTTGGCCCTCCCTCCCTTATAAGATCGTCCACACCGGCAAAATCTGCAATTCCCTCACTAACAATGCGAAGGCCTTCAGTGTTAAGACCACGCCCTGCATGATTAATTAGAAAACCGGGAGTATCTTTTACCCTGACTGAATCGTGCCCAGAGAGCTTTATAAGAGTTTCCAGAGTGTCACCGGTTTCCAAAGCTGTTTCGATCCCGCTCACAATTTCAACTATCTTCATTAGCGGAACAGGATTAAAGAAATGAAGTCCGGCAAAACGCTCAGGGCTATCAAGGACAGCCGCTATTTCCGTAACCGAGAGGGAAGATGTGTTACTAGCCAAAATACATTGTCGAGAAACAATATTTTCCAGAGCGGAAAAAACATTTTTTTTCGTTTCAAGATCTTCCAATACTGCTTCAATCACAGTGTCACACTCAGCCATTTTTTTTATGTCACTGACCTTTCTCAAACGAGAAACGGCAGCAGAAGCATTTTTATCGGATAAATTACCTTTTTCTGCTAAACGCAAGATCATTCTTTTGGAGAAAGCACATCCCTCGAGCGCCGCAACTTCGCATTTATCAAAAATAATGACATTCACTCCGGCCATAGCCATCAATTGGGCAATGCCACGCCCCATAACGCCAGCACCAACCACTCCAACTGTGTACTTTCCCGGTTTAGGTTGTTTTATCATCTACAAATTCCTTGCAAGTCGATCCGGAGTGCTTTTTGATAGAACTATGGACTCAAATACTTCGACTGAGAGTTTATTAGCGAAAGGCTGATCTCATCCATTTTATCGAAAACGGCTCATAACTGTGATGACAACAGGGAACCAAAATTTTTGAAGATCTTTAGTTTCAAACATTTGAACTGTGAGTCTTGCACTGTTAGTTTGATCATAATGTTTCTGGGACAAACTTTACACCATAACGCAATATACCTTCTTGATCATAAAGTCTGCGAATAACAGCCTCTAACTTCAATCCTATTTTGAGTTGGCTAGAATCAATGTCAGCTAGTCTTGCCATTACACGCGGGCCCTCGAACAAATCTACAATTCCACATAAAACATCACCCGTCATTTTCTGTTCATAATCGAATTCGCTGGGTGCTCCACCACCATGCAAAACCGAAAAAGTATATAATTCCCCTAAACCCGAGAGAGGCGTTAAATCGAAATTTTTGCCACCACAACATTTGCAAACTAAACGTTGTGGATACACAATGATGGAACAATTGGTGCATTTTCCAGCAATAATGCGTAAGCGTTGATCAATGTTTGCCGCATACATTGGTAAGGAAATATAAGACGTCATCTTAAACCCCGATTTTAAATACTAAATACACGCTTATGTTTTAGATATTCAATATATTTAACCATCCTGCCACAACCAATTAACTCATCCGCTGTTATTCCAGTCCCGCGATTTGAAACAAGACCTTTCTCTGCTTTGAAAAGTCCAGCAGTAGCACCACTTCCAATACCAACGGCCAAAACAGTATCACCCGCGCACATTTTATCGAATGCAGCTGCAAGCGCAAAAGGTGCTGATGCTGATCCTGCATCCCCGATTTGACTCCACAATGAAATGACCTCTGCTTCCGGCAAACCAAAGACACGGTTAACAGCTCTCACGACCGCCGGTTCAGCACCAATTGCAATCCTTCCAACTCCAACCCCCTTAATTTCAGAAAACTTGGCACCAATAGCAGTTACACTGGCAAGATTACCTTGTGTGCGTAACTCAAGATCAGTAATGCGTTCTTCACCTTGACGACGAAAACGCGCTCCAAAACTCTCTTGCGTTATGGCAAGACTATTTATCATGTTGGCAACACCACCACCAGGACCAATTACAAAAGCGGCACCAGCGGCACCGAGGGCATGTTCAAAATGCGTATCAATCTTACCAACAGGTGCATCTGCAGCAACGGCCAGAGAATACCTGTTTGGAAGAGCCTCGCAATATTCAATGGCGGCAATTAATGCCTGTATACCGGCCTGTGGTGAACCTGTAATTTCGGTAACACGAATATCGTTATAATCAAAAAGTGCAGTCGGCAACGTGGCCGCGGAGGGTTTTTCCTCATAAGGCGGAGTGGTTACACCAAAAAAAAGAGCATCAATTTTGGGGAACTTTCTGCCTAATCTTTTGAGCGCTAATTTCGAGGCTTGAATTCCTAAGGTAACTGGATCTTCGTCATAAGCGCAGAATGCTTTTTGTTTTAAACCCCTAGCTTCGCAAACACCCCAATTCTCAACATAAGCACTAGCCGGCAGCCTAAGTGAGGGCAAAGAAACCGCGTATGATATAATTCCCGGCATATCTATTCCATCGCTTTAAAGATATGAACGGCAACTGCCGCGCCTGATCCCCCCACATTGTGGGTGAGCCCATAACCTACGTTAGCTAATTGGCGTGCCGATGTATCAGCGCGCCCCCTCAATTGATTTACAACCTCACAAATCTGTCCTGTTCCTGTGGAACCGATGGGGTGACCTTTAGCTATTAATCCACCCGAATTATTAATTGGCCGTTTGCCGTCACGTTGCGTTATTCCACTTTCTAAGTAAATTCCTGACTTTCCACGGTCACAAAAGCCTAGATCTTCGTAAGAAAGAAGCTCTGCTATCGCAAAACAATCATGGACTTCAGCAAAATCTATGTCTTCCGGCCGAATACCAGCCATTTCGTAGGCTTTCACCGAGGCATCCACTGCGCCCTGAAGTTTGGTAAGAGAAGTTCGGTCGTGAATAGCTACATAATCACTACCAACCCCACTACCCACCACCAAAACGGGTTGATCGGTGAAACTCCGAGCCAAATCAGCGCGCGCAAGGATTACCATCGAGGCACCATCGGTGATACCACACGCATCAGAAAAATCCAATGGGCTTGCTAAATTCGGAGATTTAGTGGCCTGCTCCATTGTAAAAGCTGATCTGAATTGCGCCTTGGGGTTTTCCAACGCATTCTGGCGATTCTTAACTGCTACCATTTTTATATGACTTATTTTTGTACCGTACTCAAACATATGACGGCGAGCCATCATCGCGTAAATACCCGCAAAGTTTGTTCCAGCCAACCGCTCCCATTCAACGTCACCAGATATACCTAACCACAAACGGTTTCGTTCTCGGGGCAAATCGGACATCTTTTCTACCCCAGCAGCAACTGCAATGTCGGCGCTCCCAGAAGATATTGCTGAGACAGCATCTCTCATCGCAAAACCAGATGACGCACATGCATTTTCGACATGACGCGCCCCCACGCCCACCATACCTGCTGCCTCCATCATAAGGGGGGCAAAATTACCAAGTTGCGCACCGCCAGTTGAGAGGGTGCCAACAAATGCTTCATCAATATCATTTGGATCTAAGCCTTTATCAACATCATCAAGCGCTTCTCTTGATGCCTCATAAAAAAGGTCTTTCAGCGTCCTCCCCGGAAACATACCGTAACGTGTTTGCCCAACTCCTATTACCGCTACATCAATCATTTTTTTCCGTTTTACAGTGGAAGTTGGGTCTGCGCTTTTCGAAAAATGCGTCTAGACCTTCTGTAAACTCTGAGCTTGAAAAAGCCAGCGATTGGGACATGCACTCTAACTCCAATGCTGTGGCTAAATTCTGTGGTTCCATCATAAGATGTCTTTTCGTTAACGAAAAAGCAGTTTGCGGCGCATCTGCCATCTCAATTGCAATCTCAATGGCACGTTCTTCCGCTCCACCATCGACAGCAATTTCATCAACCAACCCGACACCAAGTGCTTGCGCACTGTCTATAATTTGCCTCCGCAGCAAAAACTGACGAGCTTTGGCCGAACCAACTCTCCGTGGTAATGTGTAAATAATACCATAATCAGGGGTCAACCCAACACTAAAAAATGGAAATCCAAATGAACCACCTTCAGCCAAAACGATTGAATCGCATAAAAGTGCTATTCCGGCGCCTGCACCCATTGCGTAACCCTCGACAGCAGCAACTAGCGGTTTCTGAGCACACGCCAAAAGATTAACCAATTTGTGATTATCCTGCATACGTTGGAGGCCAGACTTCAAATCTACATTCCTCATTGTATTGATATCACCGCCAGAGCAAAAATTACCAGCCTCACTTCCTAACACAATTGCATCAAACTTATCACTTTGCAGATACTCACTGAGAAAAGCGATCAGTTGATCTCGTACATCCGGGCCGATTGCATTTCGTTTCTCAGGTACATTTATTGCGATGCGGGCAATGCGTTTCTCAACAGTTTCAGCTACTACTATCGGCATATCTTATCGCGTTTTTTTGATTACTAAGGGCTATATCAATTGCCTCCATTAGATTCTCAACCTCCACTCCAGCAAATTCCACCGAGTCGTTAGCTAAAAATTCATCAACACATGCGGTCAATTGGCCCGTAGACGCTTCTACGCCAACGAGAGCATCTTCAAGCCAACCAACAGAGTGCAACGGGCGCGGGTGCCAGTCGCCATTGATTATTGCATGAATTACTTTCCCATCACGAATTGCAATGGTTGCTCGGATTAACCCCCCAATCGCTTTTGCACGTCCATATCCGAGGGTATCTCCTGATTTCAATATCGGATGCAAGCGATTACGCTCAGACTTAGCAAACAACCATCTGTCACTTTCATACTCAGAACGAAATTCTTTTCCATAGACAGTCTCTATATCGGAAATAGTACCGATTTTTAGCCCTTCACCAAATGCTTCATACACTGCACACCTTGCTATACCCTCCAACTCCTCCAAATCAAATTTGCAACAAGCCTCATTTTCAAGGCAGGTGTAGCGAGAACTCATATCCTTAAGTGTCTTGTCCACAACTTTCTCCGGAGGCATAGGCATGATCCGCCCTGCCAACTCGGTGTCAATGGGGGTCACGTTTATTATAATCCGAAATGTCATAACTCCGTTTTCAATCTTCAGAGATGCCGGAATCAACTTTCGTCCATCAACCTCCACATCATTCAGCGGTCGATATTGTGCAGCAAAACCATATCTATCAGCTAATATATTTGCCAGTGCGGTGAGCATTACGGGAAAAGCCTCAGCCGTTGTTCCTGCTACACGCGGATGCTTAGTTGGAAGATAATAAACCAAAAAAGCAGAACCTTTTCCGGCATAAACTGGACCGCCCCCATTGGGTCTACGGCGAAATAGAACGCCTTCCTTTTTACAAAATTCTAGATTCAATGTCTGTTCAGGGTCCTCATTCATGCCAATTGTTACTGAGTCTTTATCAAAAACATTAAGATAAACTGTTGGAGGAACTTTTTCTTCGACGACTGCTCGTTCAATTGCTGGAGAAACCGATACAGAAAAATCTGCATAAGAATTTTTATCTATTATTAACCGCCAATTATTTTGCATTTGCGGTACCTATCTTTTATCCACACATTGGGGACCAGATTCTAATGTTTCTACTATTTCTACTATGTCAGCTTTTATCATCGTCTGCGCTTTAAATCTTTTGGAAACCTCTTCCGCAACCTCATCTCCACCACTTCCTTGAAGTAACAGACATATCCTCTCTCTTCCAGAGTTATCAGAAAAAACAGAAACGCGATAAGGTCCATCAAGCTCCGTAATACCAAGAAGACAGAATTTAATTTCAGATGGATACAACTTTACACCTTTTACCTTAATCATATCATCTGTTCGACCAAACACCACATAGGGAAGGCATTGTGTTCGACCAAAAACTGAGGGAGTTTCAATCTTTAATGTTAAATCCCCCGTGCGATAACGCAAAAGTGGTTGCGCTTCCTTATACAAATGGGTCAAGACTAGTTCTCCACGCTCACCGTCATTTACCGGTAATAAACTCTCCGGATCGATTACCTCAGCGTAAACCAACTCATCAAAAATATGCACTCCCTTCCCCCCAGGAAACGTCCTGCCTACTGGGAGAAATTCAGAAAGCGAAAAGGAATCTACAATCATTGTTTCCGGCATAGCGTTTGAAATACTATTATATAGTTTATGATTTGTCGTAAAAGGTTCTCCGCCTGAAAAGAAAACTTTAGGAGCAGGAACCCCTTCTTCGATAAGCCTAAGGACAAAGGTTGGATTTCCCGCAATAATGTTAACATTGTTAGAAATGCAAATGTCAACCGCCCGCTTTGTCTCACCTGGTCCAAGCGCGATGCTAGCAACTCCGTGGGCTTCCATTTGGCTTTGATAAAATAGCCCAGCCACAAACAAATGATAACTAAAAAATACCGCACAGGTATCGCCGGGCTCAACTCTGCAAGCGTCTAAATTAGAGCGCGCGGCGGTAATTATACGATTTATATCACCACGCGTCTGAAGTATTGGTATCAAACCATCCCCCATTGGACTCAAGTTCACCCGAACTGGATTTGCGCCACCGAATGCTCCATAGTTTGGTTTTTTCATTTCCATTACCAAATCGGAACGCGACATTAGAGGCACCGAATCTGAAAATTCAGCTTTATTAGTAACAGAAGTCGGAATACGGCTTTTGTAGAATTGGCTATGTGACAACCGATCGAGTGTGTTATTCAATTCATCAAGTGGGAAATACATAACTTGGTTGTAAAGTGATGGTTATTTATCGGCAAGGGAGCGCCTTAAATATTTAGTTTAAATTTTTAATTCTAACGCGGCAAAATTTATTCAATGCTGTCCAAAGTTGTCATTTCCTGCAAACGAAACTCATTAAGAGAAAGTTTTTCTCCCAGCCAAAATCCAAGTACAACATGGTCTCTCCATGGATTATCCGTATTTGGATGGATTAGAATGCTTAACCCATCTCTTCTAATGACTAACCACGGGACAATAACTCCAAATTGGTCAGCCTTAAAAGCTACTTGATACATTGGGGCCAAATGTGGACCTACCGATTTATCATGCCACCTCCCCAAAATTACCTCTGGGAATTTAATACCAATAGCCTTTCTAAGAACAGTGGCAGTTTCTTTGCTTTCTTTCGCATTATAATAAATATGCGCGTGCCATGAATCACACATATTTTATCGAGTTAGTAGAGAGATACATTATTTTGTTCCTCTTAGAATTCTCTCGTACGATAGAATGCATCTAAAAAACTCGTCAAGTCTAAAACCCTTGCTCTATTTTAAAACCTGCGTCAAATTCTACTTTAAAAGAAACATAGATGCATCTTGGGAGAAATGTAATGACTTTTGTTATAAAACCGGCAGATACACCGAGCTTGCGAGTTGCCGGCGTTGAAGATCGGTTTCCTGTTCGCCGGATATATTGTATTGGACGAAATTATGCGGCACATGCGAGAGAGATGGGTGTTGATGAGAGAGATCCACCGTTCTTCTTCATGAAACCAGCTGACGCAATTGTAGAGAGCGGTGCAAAAATTCATTATCCACCCAAGACACAAAATTACCATTACGAGAGCGAACTTATTGTTGGAATAAAAAAAACAGCAAAAAATGTTAAACCATCCGAAGCTAATGAATTCATTTTTGGTTATGGAGTCGGGCTTGATATGACTCGACGAGATCTACAAATGGAAGCTAGGGAAAAAGGCCGCCCATGGGATATGGGAAAGGGGTTTGATAACTCTGCACCTTGTTCGGAACTTCATTCTGCAAATATCATAGGTCACCCAACAAAAGGCAGGATCAGTCTTACTGTTAATGGAAAAACAAAACAGGACGCAGATATTAAAGATATGATTTGGAATGTCCCAGAAAGTCTCTCTTATCTATCCACTTTTGTGACACTTGAAGCAGGGGATTTAATTATGACTGGTACCCCTTCTGGTGTTGGGCCAGTGTCTCCGGGGGATGTGATTGTAGCTGCGGTTGAGGGCGTCTCTGAATTAACTTGTACAATTTGCTAATAATAAAGTTGAATTTAGAGTGCCTTTCCAATTGTCGACTGTTTTTCTCGCGAGATACTGGTAAGAGCAGAGATACCTCGCTGAATACCGAACTTGAAATGCTCCCGGAGCTAGTAGGCTTTGCATTACGTTTTGCATAGATAGCAGTTTTTAGAGATTTTAGAGAAAAAATTGCCAAATTGGAGATCTTACCACCCCAGTTCGGGGCAATGGTAATGATTGAAGAGAATGCGGGTATGAGTCATAGCGCTATCGCAACAGTGATGGGGTTCGATCGTTCGACCCTTGTACAGATCATTGATAAATTAAAAGATCGCAAGTTAGTTATTCGTGATATTTCTGATCACGACCGACGAAGCCATGAACTTAGACTTACATTAGCTGGAAAGGATATGCTTCAAGAACAAAAAACGTGTTTCGACTCATGAGGCTTATATGACGCGAAAATTAACTGAAGATGAAAAGAAAAGCCTTAGAATATTGAAAAAATTTACAATTAGTATTTATTTATTTTTCTATGGGTCAAATACTTATAATATCCCATCTCATATACTATCGGCGAAAATTTGTTATTGATTAGAAGTGTCTGTGATCGTAAATTGTTGGAGTGTTAACAACGATTAAATTTAAATTCAGCAGATGATAATTTTAGTCTTAGTTACTAATAATAGAGACTTGGCGCTTTAAGACTCAAAATTTCCGCGGCGCTCTCTATAGAGACCAAGCTTTTCTTGTGTACCTTTATCCGAAAAACTAAAAAGAATAGTGTCATCAGATCCAACAACATGATGGTGAGGCAACCAGCCTGGAACTACAAAATTATCCCTTGGCCCCCACTCAAAAGTATTTTCACCGATTATAGTCTTTCCCGTTCCTTCCACCACTGAATATATCCAGGTGCCTGTTGATTGATAATCAAGCGTTTGGAATTTTTTCGGTATAAGCTGCAAATAACAATCAAGTGTTGCCATTACTGGAGCACCCGTATTGGGATTTATATATTGTAATTTAATCCCGTGACATGGATCAATATCATCGGCTTTCTGCAATTCAAGCAAAGCTTTTTTTGAATTAACGTAAGGATAGTGAAAAACAGGGGAATGAAGTCCCTCAGCCTCATAATTCATTGGCCGCATGTTGGCACCAAAGCGAGCAACATTATCATAGGGAGGCCGACCTTCAGGATGAGTTCCTCCTCCATCATAAACGTCGGTAAACATTGTGCCCAGCGAACGAATCAGCGGGATATCAAGTCCATCCAGCCAAACAACCGGCTCCCCTCCGATATTTCCATGATCATGCCATACCATTGACGGTGTAAGGATAAGATCCCCAACCTTCATTGGTGCCTTCTCTCCATTTATTGCTGTATATGCACTATTACCTTCCACAATAAATCGTAGTGCAGATGGCGAATGACGGTGAGTTGTAGCAACTTCTCCTGGCATAATTAGTTGTAGTCCTGCAAAAAGGGAGTCAGCTGCCGCGGTTTCTCCCTTTAAAGATGGATTTTCCAAAATTAGAACCCGACGTTCTGCCTCCGCCGCTGTAATTAAATTTCCAGTCTCCATTAAACTGGGACGAATCTGATCATACTTCCAAATATGCGGTGCGGCCCGCATTCTTGGCTCCTTGGACATAATGGTATGAAGGCGCTCCCATAATGGGGCTACAGCCAAAGGATCAACTTTTTCATAAAATTTTTTACGTTCTGGGGTTACCGCAGGACGAGTGTGCAATCCTCTCTTAACCAATATTCTGTCCTCCAAGCCGATAATAAACTTACTAAAAACATCTGTTTCTTATGAAGTCTATCTGAGCTTCTGTGGGTAGTCCATCAACTCTATTTTAAACCGATAACAAATCAACAGCTTTGATAAAATTTTTATACTCCGATTTCCAAACCGGAGTTTTCTAAATAACGTTAAGTATCGTTTACTATCTCTTACCACCAAGAGCTGCAATTCGGTTGGAAAGAACCCCCAAAGCCTCTTTATAACTCTTTTCTTGAACCCGAAAATCGTTTTCAAATCTTACTTTCGATCCATCACTATGGACTAAATTAGCAGGGATAGTAGCTGAATTAGAGAAGTTTTCTTCTGCTTCTTCACCAAGAGGTTTCAAAGTGCCTTCATTAGAAAGTTCAGAAACGACTTCTTCCACATTTTCAGCGGTGATTGAGTGTAAACCCTCTAAATAACCAAAAAGAAGAAGGCGCCCACAGAGAGTATTTACTCTCCGTGGAACACCACCAGAATACGAATGAATTAGTTTGTAGGCTTCCTTTGTGAAACTAGGATCTTCCTTCCAGCCAACAGTTCGTAATCTATGTTCAATGTAAGCATGCAATTCCTCAGGATTCATGGGCTCCAAATGACAGGAAGCTATAACACGCTGACGTAGTTGTTCCATTGCAGGATGCGCCATTATGGCTCGGAATTGAGGCTGACCAACCAAAAAACATTGGAATAATGACCTGCCTCCAGATTGATAATTTGATAACATCCGGAGTTCTTCTAAAGCCGAGGGGGTTAAATTTTGTGCTTCATCAACTACTAAGACCACGTGTTTTCCAAACCGGTGTTGGTCTATCAAAAAACCCTCTATTTGGCGAAGAAGCGTTGCCTTATCCTTCTCCTCAAATGGCAGTCCAAATGCCGAGGTCATTAGTCTTAGGGAATCATCGGCTTCAACCTGAGTGGTGACAATATTGGCAGTGAGAAACCTATCATTATCAATCTGACCCATTAAATGCCCAACAAGAGTCGTTTTTCCAGCGCCAACTTCACCAGTAATGACAATGAAACCCTCTCTCTCATTTAATCCAAAGGTCAAGTAGGCTAAAGCCTTTTGGTGTCCCCGGCTGCTAAAGAAGAAACTTGGGTCAGGACTGAGCTGAAAGGGCCGACGACTGAAATTATAAAAATCAGCGTACATATTTTAAAACCAATATAAACATTTTTAATAAATCAAAGTTTACGCAATTCTTCACCATTTCGTCCAGATCCTCGCCCATCAATTATGATTTTTGTTTAAGCCTTGATTGAATTATCAACTGAATAAAGACACACATAACTTACTGGCTAATTGATTGAGATATAGTTACAGATAACTCTTTCCATAATTTATAAAAAATTTAATAGTCCAAGAAAATTCGTATTAGATAAACGCGTTTCTAGAATGTAATTGAACTGAAGTTTTTATTTAAATAACATTCATAGTTTAACAGTCATTGTACGGAATAGCATATGGGTTTTTTTAATATAAGTGTATTAATAAATCTGCAGTTAAGCATTATAAAATCAACATGCGGCCATTCGTTCAAAACATTAGGAAAAAGTGATGAAAGTCCATCTAATTGCAGCTGCAAGGCCAAATTTCATGAAAGTAGCTCCGGTCTGGCATAAACTATCACAAACAAATTGGTGCATTCCGACGTTAGTTCATACCGGTCAACATTATGACAGCAATATGTCTGAGACTTTTCTTAAGGAATTAGGACTTCCTACACCAGAATATAATTTAGGGGTTGGCAGTGGTACCCACGCGAAACAAACAGCTGGAGTTCTGGTCGCATATGAAGAAATTCTTATCAAGGATTCTCCAGATTGGGTAATTGTAGTTGGGGATGTGAATTCTACACTTGCTTGTACTCTAGCGGCAAAAAAACTCTGTTTACCAGTTGCACACTTAGAAGCAGGATTACGATCAGGAGACAGAAACATGCCCGAAGAAATAAATAGGGTAATAACTGATGCAATCTCAGATGTTCTATGGACCCCTTCTCACGATGCAGATCAAAATCTTCGCCGAGAAGGAGTTAGTGATGATCGTATCAACATGATTGGTAACATAATGATAGATTGTTTCGAATTGATGCGGAATCAAATCGAAAACTCTAATGTTCAACAAACCCGTGGATTGTTTGAGAGGGATTATGGAGTTATAACCCTCCACCGTCCAGGTAATGTTGATGAGCCATCACTAATCTCAAATATAATAGACTGTTTAATAACAGTCGCAACAGATCTACCCCTGATTTTCCCCGTGCATCCTCGGACAAGGAAAAAATTATATAAATTTAACTTAATGGAAAAAATTACGGCCAACTCCGGCATAATTTTGACTGAACCAATGTCATATGTTCAATTCATGAACTTGGTAATGAATTCGAAAATAGTGATTACCGACAGCGGGGGCATTCAGGAAGAAACAACATACCTGGGCATACCATGTGTCACGTTAAGGAATAATACTGAAAGACCAATAACAATCCAACAAGGGACGAACCGGCTCGCTACATTTAACAATTTGAAGGACCAAATTACTAAAGCTCTTTTTGAGGTCTCTGATGGCACAAAACCTCCCCCTTTGTGGGATGGAAACACAGCAGCCCGCTTAGCAATTGATCTTGAAAAACGAAGTTTAGAAAATAAAAATTAGCTCGAAAGAATTATATTACATCAATAATTAAAGATTAGATAACATTTGGTTCGCGTATATTTAATCAGATACCCTCATATTCTTTAAACCAGTCAACAAATTTTGGTATTCCTACTTCGATTGTTGTTTCTGGTTTGAAACCAGTTAAATCAAAAATTGAATCAATATCCGCAAAACTTTCTTTAATGTCTCCGGGTTGCATTGACTTAAAGTCTATGTCCGCTTTTTTACCAAGAGCGATCTCAATTAATTCTATCATTCTCATTAGTGGTTCTGCCTTATGATTGCCAATATTTAATAATCTGTGCGGGGCGGTATCATGAGAGCCAGATGGGGGGTTATAGAGAGTTGCGATCACGCCCCTAACGATATCGTCAATATAAGTGAAATCACGTGCCATATCACCATTATTAAATACTGGTATTGGCTCTCCAGCAGAAATTTTCTTACAAAATATATACATTGCCATGTCTGGACGACCCCATGGACCGTAGACTGTAAAAAATCGCAGTCCAGTTTGGGGCAAACCGTAAAGATGCGAATAACAGTAGCTCATTAATTCATCGGCTTTCTTTGTTGCAGCATACAACGAACTAGGCGCATCAGTACGATCGTTGACCGAAAAGGGTAATTTTGTGTTCATACCATAAACAGAACTAGAGCTCGCGTAGACCATATGGCGACATTTAGGTAAATGCCTTGCAATCTCTAATATTGTAGCATGGCCCATTAAATTTGATCGTAAATAGGCATCTGGATTTATTAAAGAATATCTTACCCCAGCCTGAGCAGCTAAATGAATTATCCTGTCTATTCTCTCATACTTAGAAACAACTTCGGCAGTGGCCTTATGACATGCTATATCAACCTTATGAAAAGAATATTTGCTTTTATTGACAAGTCGATCTAAGCGTGCCTCTTTCAATTTCACATCATAATAATCGTTAACAATATCAACGCCGATAACTTCTTCCCCGCGGTCAAGAAGGGCTTCTGCAACATGATAACCTATAAACCCGGCAACTCCGGTCACTAAAATGGTCATAATTTTTAACTATCAAACTTTCTTCTTTTGCGTAATACGCTTTGCCCTCGAGTAATGTTTTTTATTGCTTTAAAGTCTTAGAATAACTTTCTCTGTAAATAATTTTACTTACGGCACCACTTCCTCGTGAGGAAGCGTTGTAAAATTTACTTGAAGCGGGGAATCATCAAAACCGCCACACTGCTCATCGTACTAGTGGACTATTTCTATTATATCATTTGGTGTCCCAACTTATGCTGCATATTTTTTCATCTAAAAAAACAGATCTTCTTCTTTCAACAGATCTTCTTCTCTCAAAGGTGCAATTAATTTATCATAATTTTTGTAACTTTTTGACTTTTTATTTTTTCCAACCACTCGCCGCATCAACTAACATTTAAAAATATTTCATTAACGGCGCACGCGCCAGTTCCCGCGCCATGTTTCTATCTCTATGTTAGTAGAAACACAATTGGATTTGGACTATATCACCCTATGGATGAAAATAATGTTCAACTGTCGGAATATGAGCGTATTAATGCGGATTAGCTAAACCAAAAAGCTCTAAGTTTCATTGAAATATTGACACGCAGAATTGTGTTTTGGTTCAGCACACAGAAAAATTTGCATGCCAAATTACACGCCTGGTCTCCTGCTTTATTGGATAATCCAATTAAACCTTTATATACAAAATCAATCGATGCAGTATTATTCAACAATAAACTATGATTTGACCAGAAGTTGCTCTGCCCCCATTAAAGCTCTTCGATACACCCAATTCTCATAATTCAATAGATTTAAGAGCAATTCTGTTTTAGCCACATTTCCTGACATTTGAGATGCATTTTTCAAGATTGCGTCATGGAGGTCTGTATCATTTTCTCCAACACAATCTTCCGGTATATCAACATGGTATCTAAGACTAAAGACATCTCACAATATTGACTCCCCACAAACATTTGTCGTCACCCTTATAATTATAGTTGTTTGTAACAAGCGATTTTTTTTGACTCTCATCAAGAACGGTTAAAGTAAAAGCACTGCAATGAGTTCTCAAAATACAAAGATCATCATTTCTGGGCTTAACTTTAAGAAAATCCACTCCCTAAGAACTTTTTGTAC
This sequence comes from Rhodospirillaceae bacterium, assembly GCA_002709075.1. GTDB lineage: Bacteria > Pseudomonadota > Alphaproteobacteria > MPNO01 > UBA2964. The sequence goes on from PAPV01000004.1 coordinate 34,254, forward strand.
AACGTTGTTCTTCACTAAATCCACCTCTCGCCAACATTAAAGCTGTCAGATACTCTGGACTAAATATAGTCTTTGTTAATTCTATCCAGGCACCCGCTACTCAGTTCGTATGCGCAAGCATCAGAAGGCGTTGGGCAAGCCCTTATTATAATAAGGCCTATCTACTCCAAATTTCTTATCGATATAATTAGGTAAAAAAACATTTTGGAAAGCGATAGGCAAAATGACAGAACGCTGCGGGTTTCGTCTATCTTAAAAACTGCTGAGCAGTACTTTCATTTTGTTCCACCTCTATTATAATGAAGATAGCGCGCAAGCGCTGATATTACATTCATTAATAATTTTTGTTTAGAAATAAAATTGAAACTGATCTAACGGTTTACACCACCACGTTCTTATACACTGATCTTTTTAAAAATGATTTAATTATTGCTACATGAGATTAATAACGGAAACTGCAGTCCGTTACAGAAATAGCATTAGAGGAGATTCCAATGAGTTTTGAACTGATTGACGCTACTATTAATGATATTCACAGTGCCTATGCCAATGGTTCCTTGACTATTTGCAATTTAGTGGAAACTTATTTGGAGAGAATAGATAGAATAGACAGCAATGGTCCAAAAATAAACTCAATAATAAATACGAATCCCGCTGCGCTAGATGAAGCGAAATACTTGGATAAATCATACAGAGATAATGGTTTAGTTGGTCCCCTTCATGGCATACCAATTGTTTTCAAAGACCAAGGTGATGTGGATAATATGCCTACAACATTAGGTTCCATACTATTCGAAAAGTACAAACCTGGCAGAGATTGCACGGTTGCAAAGAAACTAAAAGCGGCCGGTGCCATTATTATTGCAAAAACAACGTTAGGGGAACTGGGGGCTGGTGACACTCACGGAACTCTATTTGGTTCAACTAAAAATGTCTATCATATGGACCGTACAGCTGGTGGTTCATCTGGTGGCACGGGAGCAGCGGTTTCAGCTAATTTATGTGCCGCAGGGATTGGACAGGAAGGTTTTGCAAGTATTCGCCGCCCATCAATATGGAATGGAATTTGTGGAATGCGCCCTACAGCTGGTTTGGTCTCAAGACATGGCGTATATGCTGGTTGGCCAATGGTTAACGGATCTTTAGGGCCTATGTGCAGGTCGATTATGGACTCTGCAAAAATCCTGGATGTAATTGTTGGCTTTGATGAGCAAGATCCGCTCACAGCACGCGGTGTGGGGAAAGTACCCGCATCGTATTCAAATCTTATGGATGCAAATGCTCTAAAAGGTGCGAGATTAGGCATATTACGCACACCAATGGGATTTAATAGCAATCCAGCAGCAGAAGACTTTATCAGAATTTCACATGTATTAGATCGGGCAGTTGGTGAACTAGAGAATGCTGGCGCAACAATTATTGATGATATCGAGATACCCAATCTGAACGAATGCCTATCTACTCGAACCCGTTACATTCCAGATGAGGATGAAGCATTTGAAAGGTGGTTAAACCACCAAACTAATGCTCCTTTTCATACACGTTCAGAAATAATGGCATCAAAAGATTGGAACCAGCTGAGGCCAAATACTCGAGCCAGGTGGGAATTGGGTTCTACAGCGGAAGATCGTGATCTTTATCACATGGCGCGGCAACGCCTGGCAACTACTATGATGGCTGTAATGGCACAACACAAGCTTGACGCTATTGTTCATAAGGCGGTTGAACATGAACCAACTACTATATCCTCTGGGATAAAACCACCTTATGTAGATCAAGCCGGCGCACCACATTTGAATACATTTCTAATATACGCTTCGTCAGTTGTAGTGCCTGCTGGTTTTACAAGTGCAGATCAGCCGGCAGGAATTACATTCCTCGGGAAATCCTACCAAGACCATAATATGCTACGCTATGCCTATGCCTATGAACAATCAACAAAACATAGAAGAGCACCGAAACTATAGCTGAAAGCATTTTATTCCAAACTATTCTAGCACAAACTTCTCGTCATAAAATATCAGCATAGTTACAAAATTTTTCGGCTAGAAAGTCAGTCTAAATGCGAGATTAAGAAAAGGCTCTTTTATATTGTTCCTAGTTAGCTAGCACTGCAAGCACCTCCTCCGAGGACACAAAAGGCTGCACAATGAGGATGATTCAACCATACTGCCTTTAAGGAATCACCTATGGTATTCCCCATTTCAAATTCCTTATCATATGGTACAAGAGTACAAGCAGTCAAAACTGGCTTTTTTTCGTGTTTCCGTTTTACTAACATTCGAGAATTTGCACACATCATGTTTTTGGGAGAAACACCAAGAATGTCCCAACATGCTGTTGTTATTTCTGGAACGTCAATATTTTCATCCATTTCTGGAAAGAGTGTTAACGCAACTGGATCAAATGCATTGATTGAAATTTTGTTTTCAGTGAATAGTTCACAATAACCAGAACGTATGTCCTCTTCATTTTCCTGCCAAGGCGTGCGACCTGCAACATCAACGTTAAAACCCTCATTTGACAAGAACTTTAATCCCTCAATCATGACTCCCCAAGAACCTTTTCCTCGCTCCTGCTCATGTTTTTCCGGCATATAGTGGTCCACAGAAACACGAATTTTAAGTTTGTCACCAAACCGGTTTTTCAATGCCAAAAGCTCTTTTTTTCTGTTTTGCATAGGCCTCATCGCATTTGTAAGTACCAGTGCCTTAAAATCACGTGATAATACATCCCGCAACATTGGTATAATATCACGATTCATAAAAGGCTCACCGCCAGTAAAACCAATCTCACTTGTTCCCAATAAGTCCTGTTCAATTTCATTTAGAAAAGGGCTTAGTTCTGATGCTTTTATATACATAAGCCTATCATTACGCGGCCCGCTCTCAATATAACAATTAATACATTCAATATTACACAGCGTTCCGGTATTCACCCAGAGAGTTTTAAGACTTTCAAAATCCACATAAGCCCGCTCATCTCCCGACAACGTGTTGTAAGGATCTTGAAATTTTTTTTTCGACGTGTTTGTTTTGGTGTTCATACTAGAACGAATTCTTAAATCTCTATAGGCAGATTCATATCATTACCCCACTCGGACCAGGAACCATCATACCCTCGTACTTTTTCATATCCAAGATGCTTTAAAATAATGTAGGTATGTGAAGAGCGATGATGAGTTTGACAATGAACAATCACTTCCTTGTCCCTTGTGATTCCCAAATTACCAAAGAGAGCATTCAGATCTTTATCAGATTTTTTTATAAATCCCTGAGAACAATCGAGGGTTAGCAACCAGTCCATATTAATTGAACCCGGAATATGTCCTCCACGGGCCGAACGAATATCCTGACCCGCATATTCTGCGGCACTGCGACAATCAATCACGACTACGGAATTATCATTGAGATGTGACAATATATACTCTTTATCTGCAATTCCCTTCGTTCCAATTTTCACTTCATACTTCGTTGATTTAACTTGTTGTGCAGCTAGTTCCACTTCTAATTCTGACTTCTGCCAAGCAGGGAAACCACCATTCAACAACGACATTCCTTTATGGCCAACAACGTCAAGGGTCCAAAGAAATCGACAAGCTTTACCGGTACCTTCCGAATCGTATGCAACAACATGGCTCTCAGGAGTTATACCAGCTTCCGAAAAAATTTTTGAGAGATTATTTTCTGAGGCTATAAATCCCATAGCCGGAGGTCGCGGATCGAGAAGTTCAGCGAAGGAAAAAGAAATTGCCCCCGGCACATGCCCCAACGCGTATGTCTCCGGCAAATTCAAGTCAACTACAATTACATCCTTCTCTCCTAATACTGAATTGAGTTCATTTGGACTTACAATTAATGGTAAAAGGGGTTCATCCATTTGCATACTCGCTTTATTTTCTAAAAGACAACAGTCCTCACAAATATTTGAGTTGAGATTCGGGTAGAAATTTTAAAAGTTTATTTCCATAATATTCGCGGACAAAGTTAAGTTTCATATAATTCCTCTTCTCTTTAAATCTGAGTCAATTTGTTTCAGCCTTGATGATGACCAAAGCCAAACAACCACGCACAGTACTGTCATTCCGCCCAATGGCAGTCGCAACCCAAATATATCAGCCAAACCACCAACCAATAGTGCACCCAGAGCTGCACACCCAATCCAAATAGTACCATAAACCGCCAATACTCTGCCACGCAAATGATCTTCTGAAACTGTTTGGATCATTGTTTGGATGCACGTAGAGTATGTAGAATATTGGAAACCAAGTGCCCACATGCAAATAACAGCAACCCAAAAGGTTTGTGTAATAGAAAAAACCAATAAAGTTAAAGCGGTTGCTAAAATTGTATTGGATGTAATTTGCGGCATTCCCTCTATCCGGCCCCTTTGGGCTATCCAATAGCCAGCGCACATAGCCCCTATGCCCATTGCGGACATTAACCATGATAGACCCTCGACATCACGTTCAAACATTGAGCCAGCAGCAACGGGCAATAATTCGACAATTGGCCGAGTCATGAGAGAAACAAATGCTAGTATCAATAAAAGTGAACCAATAAGACTATGATTATAAATATATTTATAACCTTGTAATATTTGGAAGACAGGTCCATTGGATAAGGCTTGCATCCTTTTAGTCTCTGACAACCTCAACAACCAAAATGATAAAAAAAACCAAACATACAATATTGTATTGACCGCAAAGATAATCAGTTCTGAAGTGTAAATTAATGTAATGCCGGCAACACCTGGGCCAATAAACCTAGCACTGTTCCACGAAAAGCTGTTTATGGCGATCCCTGCACTGAGGTCTACTCTAGGAACCATCATCGATATTATAGTACTGCGAACGGGTTGATACATAGCGTGATCGACCCCTGTAAGGAACGCAAAAAGTAAAAGAAGTTCGATGGTTAACAAATCCAAAATTGCGAGACCGAAAAGTGAGGCGGTAACGAGTACATTTAATGCTGTAATAATTTTACCCAACAGAACCCGGTCGAAACGGTCAGTCAAATAACCAGAGAAAGGGGATAATATTAGTATTGGTATAAGATCACAAAACCCCAGCAAACCAACATAAAGGGCTGAGTCCGTCATTTTCCAAGCCAACCAACCTAAAGCTGTTCTCTGCGCCCAAACCCCAACCTGAGATGGAAAATTTCCTGCACAATAGATTGTAAAGTTTCGGTGTGAAAAAGCTCGCTTCAATCCGCCGCGTTTTTCTGTGTTTTTTAATACCAAAAAGACGCCTCGCTACTTTGATCTAGTTTAGATAAATACCTTTTGCTGAGCCTTCATTTTATTCGGTTTCTGCAACAGTGTCTTCTTCGACTGTTTGCTTTATTTGCCTGTAGAATTTAAGCCCAAACCCACAAATACACATTCCAAAGACAGCAAAAAATGCAGTTGGCCAAGGAAGACCATATAACTCTCCTAATGACCCAATTATAGCTGCCCCAAACGCAATGGTTCCAACCCAAAGTAATCCAAAAATAGACATCACCCGCCCCCTAATATTTGCCTCTGCTGAGGTTTGTACCATAGTCTGGAATGACGTCCCAATAAGCATTTGTGAACCACCGAAAACCAACATGCAAACAATAGCAACCGAATATGACTTTGTTAACGCAAACAATATTATTGATATTGCCATTGCCCCAACTGAAATCGTGCCAATCCTCAGTAAGCCCTGAATTCGCCCACGCCAGCCAATCCAAAAACCAGAAAACATAGCTCCAAGTCCAATCATTGAGACCAGTGTAACATATCCCTCCTTTCCCCGCCCCAAGACCTCATCAGCGAAACCTGGTAGCAATTCCATTACTGGACGTAGAAATATTGCAATTGACGCAACTATCACAAAAAGCGGACCTATAGCGGGATGCCTGAATGCATATTGGACGCCTTCTAGTAGCTCAGGGAAAACACGGGTGCGGCCTGTTTTTAATTTAACATCATTTTCAAGACTTATTGAAAATAGTGCTATTAAAAAAAACAGATAAGAAAAAACTGCGCAAAGAAACACCCAACCCACATCGGTTAATTGAGATGCAATTTTGACGGGTACAGCCAATTCAGAGTTATCGGCAATATCTCCAGCAGAGACTACCGTCAAGATTAACCCTGCTAAAGCAGGGCCAATAAATCTTGCCATATTAAAAACAAGAGAATTAATTGCTACTGCAGATGCAAGTATTTTTTTTGGAACCAACACCGAGGCCAAGGAGGTTCGAACCGGTTGAAACAAACCATCTGTCAATCCCGTCAAAAAACCCAGCACTAAAATTAATTCAGGTGAGATTTTACCAGCAAAGGTTAAAATCGTTAACAGGATAGCAACAGACATTGCCATAATTTTTATTACGCGGGCTAAGATGATTTTATCAATTTTATCCGTAAGTAAACCAGCGAAAGGAGAGACCACCACAAATGGAATTAGATCAACAAAACCTAGCCAACCCAACATAGCTGGGGATTTTGTCATTTCCCACATCATCCACCCGGATGCAAGCCTTTGTGCCCAGACTCCTATAAGAGAAGGTGCATTCCCTGCAGTGTAAATTCTAAAATTCCGGTAAGAAAGCGCCAGGACAATACCACCACCGCGCAAATTATCACGTTTAATATTGCAACTCCTATTCCTTTTTTTAGCAAACAACATCTTCCAATAGGAATCATAGAAACGAATTGGATATTAATTTGTGACTCTACGATTGAGAGACTAAAGTCTCCACTTACTCATAAAAAACTACCCCAAAATGCCCCCGAGGACCTTACAGTCTTCCTACATGGTTTAACATTATTATTAAGCAACAACCTTCGAAAATGATTAAGTGATATTACACACATAACACTTCCTAGTATCTATGACACATTCCCTTAGTTTGGCATCATCTGATCGACTCAAAGTATTGGAATCCCCATGAGCCCATAGACATCTTAGATAGATTGGCTTAACAGTACTCAATCAAACTACTTACCCATCAGATAAATATTTTTTAGGAATTGACATGCTTCGCAGCACCGAGCACCTTATCACTACCCATGTCGGAAGTCTCCCTCGGCCTCCGTATTTAATTAAAATAATGGCTTCACAAGACAAAAATATAGATGACTCAACTTATTGTAATACTTTGGCTGAAGCAGTAGATGATGTTGTTCACAAACAAATTGATATTGGGGTGGACATCATTGATGATGGTGAATTTTCAAAACGCGGTTTTGCGGTATATGCGAATGAGCGTTTAGGGGGACTTGAAGCAACCGGCAAATCGCGAGCATCACCTTGGGCACAATCACGTGAAGCAAATTCTTTCCCTGAATTCTATGCCACGGAACAATTAGCAGGAAAACGTCCACCTACTCCCAATACGATGCAAATGGTATGTTCTGGCCCCATAAAATACATTGGCCATCAACAACTAAACCGTGATATTGAAAATCTTAAAAAAGCTGCCAAGAAATATGGGGCGAAGGAAGTATTCATGCCCGCTATTTCACCTAGTGATGTGGTGGGTAACCAACTTAATAATTATTATACCAGTGAGGATGAGTTTTTAACTGCAGTAGCAGATGCGTTAAACGAAGAGTATAAAACAATTGTAGACGCAGGATTTCTGCTACAAATAGATGACCCGAGACTGATAAATTACTACGTAAAAAATCCTAAATTGTCGGTTGCAGATTGCAGAAAATGGGCCGCACAACAAGTAGAAATTATCAACTATTCACTTAGAGGAATCCCAGAAGATTCGATTAGATATCACACCTGCTATGGGATAAATATGGGCCCTAGGGTACATGACATGGAAATGAAGGACTATATGGATATCGTTTTAAATATCAAGGCTACCGCATATTCATTTGAAAACGCCAACCCAAGGCATGAACACGAGTGGACATTGTGGAAGGAATTAAAACTTCCAGATGGAAAACTTTTAATCCCCGGAGTGATAACTCATTCTTCAGTTTTAGTTGAACACCCTGAGTTAGTTTGTCAACGATTAATTCGATTTGCCAATGTTATAGGTCGAGAAAATCTCATAGCGGGGAGCGATTGTGGTTTTGGAACTCAAGCACTAGCGAAGCCAGAAATTCACCCCAGCATTGTTTGGGCGAAATTTCAGGCCATGGTAGATGGAACAAAATTAGCGAGCAGTTATCTATGGAATTAATCTTCTGAGTCAGATTGATGAGAAAATGAAAAAAACTGCAACATTATGTTGCCTAAGAGGCACGCTTAAAAAGATGTGGCAATAGATCCATCATTTAAATTTAGTTAGGTGAGCTTATATCCCCCATTATAAATTAATTTTTCTCCATGTTTCGTAATCTGAAGAGCGCATCAATCTCTCAACCATACCATTGTCAGCATAGTCGGAGAGTTCTTCGGGTTTAGTGCCAGCCCGTAACTTTTTTAATGTTTCATAGGTAGCTTTTATAGAAGCTAAAAAGGGATAATGACCCTGAAGACAAATTCGTACTCCAAGCACTCCCAACTCTTCATTAGACAATGGCACGGAACCACTACCGCCCAACATAACAGGAATAGAGATTGAGCCTGCTGCAAACTTAATATCATCTTTGTTTTTCAGACCTGAAAAAAATATAGCATCAGCACCTGCTTCCTCATATCTACGAGCCCTCAAAACCGCATCATGGATGTCTGTAATTTGCGCGGCACTAGTTCTAGCAATAATTGCCAATCGTGAGTCCTGTCTGCTATCCAGCGCCGATCGAATTTTCGCAACGCCCTCGTCAATGGAGATAAGACCGCTAGAAATTAAACCGTAGCCTAAAGGCAATTCTGTATCCTCAATAGTCAAACCTGAGACCCCGGCGTTTTCAAGCTCTTCAACGGTACGGCGAACGTTTAACACATTGCCATAACCATGATCCGCATCAACCATCAAAGGTGTTGATATAACGGAGCGATTTATACGATACGTCTGGTCTGCTAGTTCGGTAAGAGTGATAACGACGGTATCTGGTGCCCCCAAAATTGTTTGCGATGCAACAGATCCGGCAAACATCATGCACTCAAATTCAAGTTCTTCAGCAATTCTTGCCGATATTGGATCAAACACTGATCCAGGAAAAATACATATTCTGCCTTCTAAGATCTTACGATAATTATTGCGCCGTTCTGACAGATTCATTTTATATTCCTATCTTCAGCTTGATGTGTTTTACGCGAGCATTTGAGAGAAATTGAGGCAAGTTTTACTAAAACTCGGCTTCTTAAAAAATTTCAAAGCCATTAATCAAGAGAATAATTGCAAATCTAATTTTAAAATTCTCAAGAACCATTAATTAGAAAAGTAAACGAATTCAAATTTCCGTCGACACACCCTCTTTTTCATATTGATAAGAACATACGCTGAAGAACGTTCTAGATTGGAACAACATCGTTGCTTTAAGAGAATTAAGCACGTCTGCAAGTCTACTCTCAATCATTGGAAGTGTCGTTTTGTTCTCAAATTTTACAGTTACTGCTATTTCCCCATTCTGCCCAATAAATGTATTTATGCCGGTGATGCCATCTATCGACAGCAAATTATTCATAGAATTATTAATATAACTATTTGCAATTTTTGCATGATCAAATTTTTGGAATTTAATATCTACAACATATGACAGCATGCTAAGCTTCTTTCAGTCATCAGTTAGGTAACCAATTATATCATTTTCACTAATCTTTATTCTTTTGCGCGGCTCATGTGAGATTTTTAACTTTCCCATAATAGACACCCAATTTTTACTGAATGATCGTTTCCCATCACTAACTTCAACAATGCCAGATTTTTTTAGTCGGTCAAAAATATCCTCTCCAACAGTATTCAAATCAATTCCCTTGGAATGTTTGAGACAAAATAAAAGATCCTCCAATGTGAATTTTCCTAGTTTTTGAACGCAAATACTCAAGATGTTTACCAACTGCTCAAGATCATGATCAGTTTTTTCTTGAGATAACTCCAGTTGGGCTGTGACACGTCTGGCTAATTTTTCAGTTATAGTGATTATAGTTTTATCTAAATGTCGTGGTTTAAAATCGAGCAAACATAAAGTGCCAAGAACGTTTCCGCGAATAGAAATAAGGGGAAATCCAGCGTAAAATTTAAGAAAGGGTTCCCCTGATACTATGGGGTGATCAGAAAAGATAGGATCCGCTTTTAAATCCTCGATTATAGTTGGCTCAACACTCGATAGGGCATACTGACATATTGACTCTTCGCGGGGAATTTTTCTAAATCCTTCAAAAACCTCCGGCGGCAAACCAAAATTACACAACGACCACTGATTATCACTATCAATCAAATTAATAAACGATAGGGGACAACTTGAAAATTCCGCGGCAAGAGAAACATAATCAAAATAGGATTTTGTCTGATCTAAATTCATTACACCAAGGCGTTTAACATCAAGAGCCCTGTTGCTTTCATCTGCCGGAACTTTTGCTGGTTTAAATGCCATCTATGTCCCTTTGAACCCTAAAAATAGGCTTTGATCTGCAACCAGTATAATCTCGAAATAGTCTGAATAGTGAATATTCATATTAACATTGTCCATTAAATCATATATCTTCATGACAAATTTGATGTATTTGATTCCCATTACTTCAAAACTTTAAAATAGAGATACAATTCAAGCTCGTTCCAGAAGCCTAAGCTTTAAAATTACCCCAAATGGGATAAGCATGACAAATGCTACTGTCATCTTTACTGCAAGGTCGCCTACTCCCCAAGTAATCCATGGGAGGCCCAGACCTGCAAATGCTATTGAGAAAAACAAGGTTGTATCTACTATAGAACCTACACCCGATGAAAAAAGAGGTGCCACCCACCATCTGTTAGAATTACGAAGATAGTCGAACAACCTTACATCTATAAGTTGTGCAATCAAAAATGCTGTTCCAGATGCAATTGCAATTCGTGCAGTTGAAAAAAATACCGATAGGCAAACAGCAAGAGCAAAACCACAATAGACCACTAAACGAGCGCGTTTAGCACCCATAGCCCGGTTGGTTATATCTGTTACCAAAAATGCAATAGGATAGGTAAATGCACCCCACGTTATCCAGTCATTTATAGGATATTGAACCAAAATATTTGAAGTGATCACAACCAAAGTCATGGCAACAAAGCCGAATACAACTCCTTTAGAAATAAAACTCATATTTTAGCTCTTCATTTAACCAGTAAATATACAAACGTAGATGGCGAGCGCAGAGAGATTCGAACTCCCGACCCACAGCTTCGAAGGCTGTTGCTCTATCCAGCTGAGCTATGCGCCCCTATCCACTCCTTTAATACCTGCATTCAGAGGATTTTCAAAAACTATTCATGCTAGTTTGTCATAATTAGTTCCTTATCTCTAATAAACTGGTTTTCCGACTACAACCAGATCCCAAATGAGTATGAAAAGTTTTTTGATCACTCCTCCAATACCATTAGCGCGGCCGCTTAAGACCAACACATTTTAACCCCTCCGTTGTAATATTACTCAGCGCTTTTTCCAAAAATCATCTTTGCTGCGTCTGCAACAACACTTTTGGGTGCTTTATTTATCGCATCGTTAATAAACTTTTGTACCTCCGCACCCTTTGTCGGAATAACTCGGAGTCTTCGTTTCTTTGCCTCCTCTATATATTCTGCGTCAGCTACCATTTTATCAAAAGCTAACCGCAAACTTGGCACGATATCCTTTGGTGCCCCTGGAGGTAGAGAGAGGCCACGGCCAATTATTCCGAGTGTTGCCATGAAAGAAACTATTGGTCGATATTTTTCATCCACAACTTCTTTCAGCATCGGAACATCTTTAAGGTCCGGATCTTTCCAAACACCGGTTTGCATAATCGGCTGCGCAAATTTTTTATTGCCTTTAAACCAATGAGGAACTTTAGAAGACCAAGCCAGCCAATTAAACCCTGTACCCTGATGTTCCCCTTGCTCCATTGCAAGTATTGTCTTGCTAGAACCTTTGTATCCAGAAATTAGTTTGATTCTGAGACCTAACATTTCCTTCATCATCTTTGGAATAAGAAACGAAGTGGATCCTGGCCCAGTATTTCCAACAACAACTTGTTTGGTTTTCATGTCACTCCACTTTGAAATACCACTGTCAGTGCGCAATACAAAAATAGTGTTTGTTTGATTGGTAGATCCAAGAGATGTGAATTTTCGCATATCATATTTAGTTCTCTTGGGTCTCAACAACTGTGATACAACGGATGCATCAGGCGGCACAATCCAATTTAGTCCATTAGCAGGCATTACATTTGCAGCATAGTTAGTTGCTTTTATCCCTCCAGCACCCGGCATGGATTGAACTACAATGTTTGGGTTGCCTTTTATAAAGCGTTTCATATGACGAGACATCAAGCGAGAATATTTTCCATACGTTCCACCAAAACCATAACCAATCACAACGGTAATAGTTTTGCCCTTAAATTTCACCGACTGCGCTTCGACTTTCTTATCGCTGGAAAAAAGAGCACCCCAAAAAAACACTGAGATTCCAATGTATTTTATCAAAATTTTCATTATTTATCCCCCAGATTTCAAAAATTAGGTTGATCATTAATTGGTAACTTCGATACAAAGCTACAAAATGATTTGGTTTGCCACAAGGCCACATCAAGAATGATATTAGCCGTTAAGAGTGAAAAAGCTAAAACAGAAATTACAACACTTTGAATTATGTAGATTTATAGGAAACTGAAGTTGGCGGTCCCGAGAGGATTCGAACCTCTGACCCCCAGATTAGGAATCTGGTGCTCTATCCTGCTGAGCTACGGGACCAACAAGTGACTTGCAATATTGTTTAACCTTATATCTATAAACCTTGATTAAAATATTATATTTTTTCCAAATGGGCTTGGACAACCCCTAGCTCATTTTTTTGCCCGTTTTCATGTTTTTCCCGCCAACAAACAACATTCATGATTTCAACCGACTTTCTACGTTATTAAAAGTAACCTGATCTACATAATTTTAGTTGCAAATCGTGCTCATCGAAAGGCTTACGGCTTTTGTTGGAACAGTCGTTAACAATACATGCATAAAGAGCTAATCTATAGAGATTAAAGACAACCCCAAATTACTGGTTCAGGCTTTTCGTTTCTCTGAATTAGAGAGGGTTTTTAAAGTTTCACAAAAAACAGGGGTAAGAGTGTAAGGGGTCATCTCAAACTATAATTGAAACCACTTCATTTGCGGTAAAAAAAGAGAAAATTTTGGAGTTTTAATGGTTGGCCTGCGCCCCTGGTTCGGTTATCAAGAATATAAATGTACTAAAGGAATTAATTTATGGCAGCAATAAGATCCGATTTAGAGATTGCTCGCGCAGCATCTTTGAAACCAATTAATGAAATCGCAGAAAAATTGGGCTTAACATCTGACCACATTAACCAATATGGACGTTTCAAAGCGAAAGTTGATGCCACCTTTCTAGGAGAAAGTGAACGACGCGGAAAACTGATTTTAGTTACTGGTATAAGCCCTACACCGGCGGGAGAAGGCAAAAGCACCACAACAGTAGGTCTTGGAGATGCGATTAATCGGATAGGTAAAAATGCTTCGATATGCCTTCGGGAGCCAAGCCTCGGGCCTTGTTTTGGTATCAAAGGTGGTGCCGCAGGTGGTGGGTATGCACAGGTAGTACCAATGGAAGATATCAACCTTCACTTTACGGGAGACTTTCATGCTATTACTTCCGCCCATAACCTACTTTCAGCCTTAATTGACAATCACATCTACTGGGGGAACAGCCTAAACATCGACGCCCGTCGTATCTCTTGGCGCCGTGTAATTGACCTGAATGACAGAGCACTCCGTTCAATTGTAAGTTCACTTGGTGGCACAGCAAATGGTTTCCCAAGAGAGACCGGATTCGACATCACCGTGGCTTCAGAAATTATGGCAATATTTTGCCTTGCAACGAATCTAAAAGATTTAGGGGATAGAATAGGGCGGATACAAATTGGTGAAACACGAAGTCGTGCCACCCTAACAGCCCGTGACCTCGAAGCTGATGGGCCTATGACTGTTTTATTAAAAGAAGCATTCCTTCCTAATCTCGTGCAAACACTCGAGCACACACCGGCTTTCGTGCATGGTGGCCCGTTCGCTAATATCGCACATGGATGTAATTCAGTATCAGCAACAAACACAGCACTCGCGCTTAGTGATTACGTGGTTACAGAAGCTGGTTTCGGTTCTGACCTGGGCGCAGAAAAATTCTTTAATATCAAATGCAGATCTGCCAATCTTTTTCCAGACGCTGTAACACTAGTTGCCACTGTGCGAGCCATTAAAATGCATGGGGGCGTTTCGAAAGAAAAACTCAAGACAGAAAATTTGGACGCTCTTCGCATTGGTATGTCCAATGTGATTCGTCACATCGAAAATATGAATACTTTTGGGGTGCCTGTGGTAGTGAGCATCAATAGGTTTCTTACAGATACTAATCGAGAAATAAATTTAGTAAAAGACATATGTGCCGAAATCGGAACCACAGCAATTGAATGCAATCATTGGGCCGAAGGCGGAAGAGGAGCAGAAGAATTAGCAAATGCTGTTGTACTTGCTGCTGAGTCTAAAAATCAATTCAAGTATCTTTACCCTGATGAAATGCCCCTCTGGGAAAAAATTCAGACAATTGCAACAAAAATTTACCGCGCTCGTTCAGTTACAGCACCTCCTTCTGTTCTTAAACAGCTTAAAATGTATGAAGGGCACGAGTTTGGTAGATTTCCAATCTGTATGGCTAAAACACCTTTAAGCTTCTCCACCGATCCCAAATTGCTCGGCGCTCCAAATAATTTTGATATCAATATCCGCGAGATCAGGTTATCAGCCGGCGCAGGATTCATTGTAGCAATCTGCGGAAATATAATGACTATGCCAGGGCTCCCCCGTACCCCTTCTGCTGCGAGCATTCGTTTAGATACCAATGGTGAAATCGAGGGTTTATTTTAACTCTTTTTGTACACAAAATTTTTTAAGTATTTTTCATGGGGGTATTTGTAATAGGGAAGGTTTTTCCCGGTGGTAAGGTTTTTGTTTAAGGAATAACTAGTATGAAAGTTATTAAAACATATAAAGTTGCTCAAACGGCAAAGTATAACACAAAGTAACCACCTCCACCCCCGGATTATATTGCGTCAAACCGGCATTAGATAAATGGTATACGGCAAGTCCAACTCGCGATCCTGACTGCAGTTTATAGGAAATCTCAGCCATCGACCTGAACTCAACTAATGATCCCAATTTTTTGCCGGAATTTTTCAAATAGACACCGGGGGCGAAAGAAGGGGAGAGAAAAACATTTTTCATTATAGGAATATCCACAACGAAACCCAAATATCCATAAAGCGCTTCATCGCTTGTCGCCATAAAACCGACCAGAGGCCGAACGCGATTTGCAAATCTCTCACCGTGCACCTCTGCTCTAACTTCAGCAGAGGTGTCATTGTCTGTAACATCAAAATATCCCAGCCCAAATTGAAAACGAGATCCATTTTTCTGGTCTGAAGAATTTGGGGTTGAGTTTATATGTGTTTCAGCCTTCAAAATTTTATTTTCGGATTTGGAAATCCCAATAAGCTTCACTAAGGTTGAACCACGCTCTGAAAGCCACCGATTGGCCTTTTCTTCATATGTTTCTAGTTTTCGCGTTTGTGCCACTGCACGTGAAGATGGTTTGTGATTTTTAGGTTTGGGAGAGCTTAACACCAAGTCAAATGGATGCGACTGTTTCAAGAGAAATGTGAAATCATAATGGCTGGGGCCAGCGTGCGTTATACTTCCAGAAAATGATATCATAAATAAAAAAATTGGACCAATGATTGTACAATTTTTAGACAATAATCTTATTATGTTTTGAACATAACTTAAGTAATAATTTTTCATCCTAACCTTTTTTATCATTCAACACTTTGAATCTTTCTGTTGCTCTAACTAATTCAGAACGAATTCCTGTTTCCATTGCTGAGTGTCCAGCATCTTTCACAACAATGTAGTCTGCTTCTGGCCAGGCATGGTGAAGAGAATCTGCGGTAATTATGGGACAAACCATATCGAAACGACCCTGCACGATAACTCCGGGAATATTACGTATTTTATTTATATTGGATAAAAGACAATTTTCTTCCATGAAAAGATTATTTATAAAATAATGTGCTTCAATGCTTGCTAACGCTATGGCAAACCGATCACTACTGAAGGTTTCAACCGTTTTAGTTGATGGCATTAGGGTCGAACAGGCACTTTCATAGGAACACCAAGAACGAGCAGCTTTAGCGCGAACCGAGTAATTTTCATCCAACAAACGTCGATGATAAGAAACAAGAATGTCAGTCTGTTCTTCCTTTGAAAGCGGTTCAACGAACCGACGCCAATTTTCAGGATAGACAGTTTGCA
Organism: Rhodospirillaceae bacterium; assembly: GCA_002709075.1. Taxonomy (GTDB): domain Bacteria; phylum Pseudomonadota; class Alphaproteobacteria; order MPNO01; family UBA2964. The sequence goes on from PAPV01000004.1 coordinate 50,681, forward strand.
TTCCGTATAAAAACCATTCCAGCTCGCGCGAGGTCCCAAGAAATATACCCCTTAAAATAAACCCAAGACATCTCTCGGGAAATGCCTGTCCATATGCCAGTGCTAATGTGCTTCCCCATGACCCTCCAAAAATCAACCACCTATCAATTTTTAAGTGTATCCTAAGTCTTTCTATATCAGACAAAAGATCACGAGTAGTATTTCTATCCAGACAACCTTGCGGCTCTGATCGGCCAGCACCACGCTGATCAAAAATCACCACTCGATACGAATTAGGATCAAAAAAACGTCGATGCACAGACATTGAACCCGCTCCTGGGCCCCCGTGCAAAAAGAGTACAGGGATTCCATCAATTTTTCCGGATTGCTCCCAATACATTACGTGTGGTGGATCTAGATGAATAGTTCCACTTTCAAATGGTTTGATATGAGGAAAAAGCTGGTCTCTATTCATAGTAAAAAAACATTGAATGCAAAAAATCATCTATTAAAGAATAAACATAATAATCGCAGTTAAACCAATTATTTAAGCATGCAGTCTCAAAATTAATCTATCAAAAAGATCCCGAATATTGAAAAAAATGTCACCTTATAAAGTCAATCATAATTACATTTGATACTTTTTATTTCTATTATCCTTAAGAAAGGTTTTACAAATGTAAGATCGGAGTAACAAAAATATCTGAAAAACGCTCCTTTCGAAAAATCAATGAAAAGTATTCGTAAAAAGAATTGGGTATCGATAGAGATTTGCGATTTTATTTTCCAAAATTCCAGAAGGGGTATCATGTATACTAAATCGCACTGAACTGGCAGAAAAAACCGCGAAATAATTAAGCTGCCTTCAAGAGAAGAGATTCTAATTTTTCCGTTGCAGCATCAGGCTCAATTTTTTCAACAAGTGCGACCTCTAACGCCAATCGACCCAATGCAGATTCGTACATTTGCCTTTCACTGTACGACTGATCCGGCTGATCCGGCTTTCGGTAGAGATCACGAACCACCTCAGCAATTGCTACTGGATCACCGCTATTGATTTTCATTTCATACTCCTGGGCACGCCTACTCCACATTGTACGCTTTGCCCTGGCCTTACCCCTCAGCGCTTTTATGGCATTCTGCATGTTATCTTTTGAGCTAATTTTCCGCAAACCAGCATATTCTGCTTTTTCAACCGGCACGCGCAATGTCATTTTTTCTGCTGTAAAATGTATTACATAAAGCTGTAATGAAAAACCTGCTATTTCCTCAGAAGATATTTCGGTAACTTGCCCTACTCCATGAGTGGGATAAACAACATAATCCTTTATAGAAAATGGAAGCTTTTTTGACTTAACTCTTGCCATTTAATTTCCTCATCCCTCCCAGACACAAGCCTATGACGCCCAAATAATCTCGATTGCACCGACTTAATTTTCAAACATGTTTACAAGCCCCATCGCGCTAAAAGCCAACGGGGCTTTGTATCGAACACTCTATGGTTAAGCTAGATAACATATTTTTACTGATTTAACACGTCTACAAAAAACCATCCATGCACTAATATATTTAAAGTTTATTCTTGTTCACCTGGTTTTTCACTGAAGTGTTCCTCAAATTTATTATCTTTTCCATTCCACTCGTCCGCATCATCGGGTGGATTACCTTTACGAGTAATATTTGGCCATTCCTCAGCATATTTAGCATTTACATCAACAAATTTTTCAGCTTCGTCATCTGTATCTGGAAATATAGCTTCGGCAGGACATTCAGGCTCACACACACCACAGTCAATGCACTCATCAGGGTTAATCACGAGCATGTTTTCACCTTCGAAGAAACAATCCACAGGACATACTTCGACACAATCCATAAATTTACACCTGATACAATTATCGGTGACAACGTATGCCATTTTATACTCCGATCTTCGTGGCTATTCGAAGGACTAAATCCATTTGTTCCGTTCTATGCGGAAGCTAATACTTTCTGTACTATTTCATGAGCAACTGTGCAACAATGATAATTGTGCAGAAAACATTTGAAATATTTCTTTTTAGGTCAACCCCCCTGCGCAAGCTTCCTAGCGACACCCCTATCATGATCAGAAACATGAATTAATCCGCCAATACGGCGCAACAGCTGATCCTCGTATGGGTTAACTTTCCCATCAACCAAAACTACCTCCCACAGGGCTTGCATAAGATCAACACGCTCTTGGTAACTGAATCCAGACGTTATGGCGGTGGTAAAACCAAAAAGCTGAACTGTCCCAGAAACTTCCGCTTCAGCACATGCGATCAGTTCTTCTGACAAAGATGGGTCATTCACTAACTTTTTCCTAATTAAATTGAGAATGCTCTTGCGCTCCATAGCGGAGAAATCATCATCAACAGTTGCAACCTCAACCAATAATGCGGCTGCCGCTATAGTGTGCTCGTCAAACTTTTCCGCTGCTTCTTCTGCTATCGAGCCATTTATAAATTCTTTTAACCTTCCAATCATAAATTTTCTCCGCCATGGATTTTATATAAGAGACTGCAGGTATGGCAATGTGCCGCCTTCGGATAGATCCTGATATAGCGATTCCGCTTCTTTTGCTGGACCTCGACGCCTACCCAATCCCAAGATCTTGACAACTCGGATACGGTTGCCTTGCCTGAAGGTCAATACCTGACCAACGTGCACCCCCAAATGCGCTTTGTTGGTACGTTTTCCATTAACCCGGACTCGCTTCATACCACAAATACGAGCAGCCAGCGAACGTGTTTTGAAAAATCTCGCCTGCCAAAGCCACTTATCTAATCTAATCTTATCCATAGTTCGCTAAATATGTAAGTTTTTAAGTGCAGCAAAAGGTGAAGTGGGATCGATTTTCGGAGATTTTTGACCTTTATTTCGGGTAGCCCGCATTTTGACTTTTTTACCCCGAAGTCCACGCTTATATAAATTTACACCACCTGCTTCTTTGTAACCAAGCGCCCGCATCAATAAGGGGATCTCGATTTTTTTCAATCCAAGCGTGGATGCCAGTTCATAAGGAAGTTCAAAAATTCCTAAACGTGACAAATGCATCAGTCTTCCTACTAGCTTGTCCAGAATGTCTACCCGTATTACGCGATTACCCACGGGGAAAAAACCTAGCGCCCTGTAGAACGTCTCAGAATATCCGGGCATAGGTTTTGGTGCTACTTTTCCTGGATCAGGAAGACAAATATTTGTTGCACCTGTATGCGCAGCCCACAAGGCAGCCTTGAGAAATAAAGAATTAGGTTTTTGCAGTTTGGGCAAATACACAAACTTACATCCAATCTTAACCCCCATCTCGCGCAAGATTTCTTTATCCGATGAATTAAGAGCGAGCAGTTGGTTCCGAGCCACGGAATTTGGAAGAGAGCCAAGCCCTTCCGCTAATTGATAAACCAGCCCACGCGCTGCTCCAGTCAAGTTTCTTTCCTGTAAACAAACTAGAGTACCTAAATTAACTTTCAGATGACTTTGTAACCAAACATGCAATTTCTTTTCAACATATAAACGCTGACGAACTGAAATGAGGTCAGTTTTTTTAACTCTTACCGACGGAGATAACATTTTAGCACCGGCACTTAAATATCCTATTTCTTGCCCTTGCCATAATATTTTTCCATTCTGAGTAAGGCTAATATTTTTATTTTCTTCCTTTGTAATCGCAAATACGCGACTGGTTACCTCATTAGATAACCCTCGACGGACTGTATTAACAGCTAATCGTCTTAAATGAGCCTCATAAGAATTTTCCGGTTTAAAACACAGCCCTGAGAATGCACCCAGCACTTGTCCCCCAATCATTACAGTTCCATCCTCAGCCACGCTGAGTTTTGAGACAAGATTTTTTTGTGCCTTTACAAGTAAAGTGCTGCGTCTATCAACAAAACGCTCTGTCAGTTTTCGGTGCAATGAGTCTGAGAGTTTTTCCTCGATATTTCTTGCACGATCTTTCCAATACGCCGCGTCAGTTATCCAGTCTCCCCTATTCGCAATATAAGTCCAAGTTCTTGTGTGTGACAACCGAGCCATTAGGGTGTCAATATCACCATCCTCTCTATCAAGATAATCAAGCTGACGGGCCACCCAATCAAATGGTAATCGCCCATGAGGACTGCATAAAAATCCGTAAACACGTTTCAGAAAATGAATGTGAGCGTCTGCAACCGCCTGTCTAAAATCTGGAATTTGACATACCTCCCACAGTAACCGGATACCTTGGCGGTCAGACGCAAGCTTTCGAACGTCCTCCATTCTTACCAACTTTTGCAATGACAAATGATCCTCAGCCCTTCCTGCACGCATCATTAGCGCTGTAGGAGGTATTTCTTCCAGACTTTTTTGCAAATGGAGGAGAGAACAATATTCTAATTTTGGATTTCTCCACCAAACTTTTTGAACAGCACTAAAAATATGGTTTTCGATGGAATAGATAGATTCTTTTTTGAGAGGACCGATATCCGTTAAGGTACTAAAAGTACCATTTCGCGTGTAACGGCCCGCACGGCCAGCAATCTGTGAGATTTCCTGAACATCCAAGTAACGCATGCGGCAACCATCGAATTTTTGTAGCGAGGAGAAAACAACATGATCGATGTCCATGTTTAGACCTAATCCAATAGCATCCGTAGCTACTAAATAATCAACTTCACCAGCCTGATACATTTCCACCTGTGCATTTCGTGTTCGCGGGCTTAAAGCACCGAGCACTACTGCTGTCCCACCTCGACTTTGCCGAATACCTTCAGCGAGAGAATATACATCGCCGACAGAGAAAGCGATGACAGCAGAACGGCGGGGAATTCTTGAGAGTTTTTTCGTTCCATCCCAATTTAATTTTGAAAGTCGTCTCCGCATTTTAATTTCTACATCGGGAAGTAATTTTTCTAATATTGGGCGCATAGTTGTAGCCCCAAGAAATAGAGTTTCCTGTGTTCCCCTAGCCCTTAACAAACGATCCGAAAATACGTAACCTCGATCTTTATCAGCACACAACTGTATTTCATCGACCCCTACGAACTCAAAAACTCTATCTAACGGCATCGCTTCCACTGTGCACAAAAAGAATCGAGCAGTTTTTGGAACTATTTTTTCTTCGCCAGTCAGCAGCGCAACATTGCGTTTCCCGATCAAACTGCAAACCTTTTCGTAATTTTCTCGAGCTAAAAGCCGCAACGGAAACCCCATAATACCGGTTCGATGTTTAAGCATTCGCTTTATGGCCACAAACGTTTTCCCTGTATTTGTTGAGCCAAGTATTGCGAATAGTTTAGGTTGTCTTTTTATCTGTGGCATTGTGAAATTTGATGTGCGAAGTTATAGGTTTCAACCCACATGAAGTATTTTGAATTGTTTGAACGATAATTGCATTATTTTGCCATACTTGAAAATGCATTAAAGTTTCTTCATATAGGATCAGAGAAGGAAAAAACCAAGGATAACAGAAATGGCTGAGGAAGTACTGAGTTTCGAGACTGAGGTTGGACGTATCTTACAAATAGTAGCAAACTCACTATACAGCAATAAAGAAATTTTCTTACGTGAATTAATTTCAAATGCATCGGATGCATGTGACAAGCTCCGTTATGCTGCCATCACTAATCCCGAAATTGCTAGTGAAGATCAAAATTACCGAGTTACAATAACAGCAGAAAAAAATAATAATCTTTTGATTGTTGATGATAACGGCATTGGCATGGATCGTGCCGCTCTTATAAGCGATTTAGGCACAATCGCGCGGTCCGGAACAGGGAGTTTTATTGAACAACTCTCCGGAGATGATAAAAAAGACGTGGACTTGATTGGGCAATTTGGAGTTGGATTTTACTCTGTCTTTATGGTCGCCCGAAACGTTGAGGTTATTAGTCGGCAGGCGGGAGCGAAAGATGCTTGGGTCTGGAAATCTGAAGGGACCGGTAAATACAGTATATCAGAAGCAGAAAAAGAAACGCGTGGTACTACAATTAAACTTACTCTGAAAGAAAATGCAAAAGAATATCTTGATGATTTGCGTTTGCGCACAATTGTAACCACTTATTCTGATCATATTACTCTTCCGATAGAACTTGTAGGAGACAAAGGAACAGAGACCATTAACAAAGCATCAGCACTCTGGACCCGACCGCAAAATGAAATTACAGATGAGCAGTATAGTTCTTTCTTCAAAAACATGGGTCAATCTTTAGGTGAACCATGGTTAACTCTTCATTGGCGCGCTGAAGGTATGATGGAATATACCGGATTGCTGTTTATTCCAAACGAGCAACCATTTGATTTATTCACAGCAGAACGTTCCCACCGTATCAAATTGTACGTAAAGCGAGTGTTCATAACTGACAACTGTGAAGAACTGGTTCCTCCTTGGCTTCGTTTCTTGCGCGGATTAATTGACTCTCAAGATTTACCATTAAACGTCAGCCGAGAGTTATTGCAGTCCAACCCGATGCTCCAAAAAATACGTAAGGCTCTGGTCTCACGTGTTCTTGGCGAACTGATCAAAAAAGCTGAAACCGACCAGGAAAACTATAATAATTTTTGGGTTAAATTTGGGGCAGTGCTTAAAGAAGGGATCTATGAGGATTATGAGAATCGTGATAAATTATTAAAATTAGCTCGTTTTCGATCTACCAAACAAAATAGTTACATCTCTTTGGCCGATTATATTACTGGCATGAAAGACGGGCAGGATACAATCTATTACATAACTGGTGACTCTGAAGAAACACTAGCTCGCAGTCCGCAACTGGAGGGTTTTCAATCACGAGATATTGAAGTGTTACTCCTTACCGATCCAGTAGATGAATTCTGGATTCCTACTATTACCGATTGGGAAGGGAAGACCTTCAAATCGGCCACCAGATTAGGAGCTGATTTTTCATCAATAAAATCAGAAATTGAAAAAGATAAAGAATCAACAAGTACACATTCCGACACAGAAAATCTTCCCGAAGGAGTCGCAAGTCTTATCGCTATGATAAAGTTAGAATTAGGCGAAAAGGTAAAGGATGTGTGTCCCTCTAATCGGCTTACCGATAGTCCAGTTTGTCTCGTTGCGGATGAAGGGGATATTGATATCAATTTGGAACGTATTCTTCGTCAACACCGACAGATGGAGAAACAAGTACCTCGTGTCCTCGAAATTAATCCAACGCATCCCCTAGTGGCTGCACTCGCCAACAATATTGGTGCTGAGGGGGCTGGAAATATAATAACAGAGGCAGCCTGGCTATTTTTGGATCAAGCTAGATTACTTGAGGGCGAGTCATTGCCAGATCCTGTAGCTTTTAGCAAGAGGCTAAGCGAATTAATGATGAAAAACATATCGACTTAGATTATAAATAATTTTACAACCATTTAATTCAGAAATTGTTCGTTGCTACTTTCTGCAGGCGGCGAAAACTTTGTTAAGTCAATACCTTGCACGGCAGTTTTGTATTCTTCAATGCTAGGAATTCTTCCTAGAATAGTTGAGAGAACGACCACTGGGGTTGACGCCAATAAGGACTCACCTTTTCTTTCCTCGGAGTCCTCAACGACCCTCCCACTAAAAAGTCGCGTTGAAGTGGCTAATACAGTGTCACCTTTTTCCGCCTTTTCTTGATTACCCATGCAGAGATTACATCCCGGACGTTCAAGATATAAAATGTTTTCATATTCTGAACGCGCAATATTTTTTGGAGCAGAATCGTCAAACTCAAACCCAGAGTATTTTTTTAAGATACTCCAATCACCTTCTTCCTTTAATTCATCAATAATGTTGTAAGTTGGCACGGCTACAACCAAAGGAGCATTAAATTTTACACAACCAAATTCTTTTTCAAGGTTACGAAACATTTGGGCCATTATTTTTACATCACCTTTGTGAACCATGCAGGAACCAACAAAGCCGAGATCAACTTTCTTATCGGAACCATAAAACGAAATTGGCCTAATTGTGTCATGAGTGTACCGCTTCGCTACATCTATGTTATCCACATCAGGATCGGCAATCATCGGCTCATTAATTTCATCAAGATCAATAATTACTTCAGCAAAATATTTGGCGTTTTTATCAGGACATAATGCTGGTTTTTCACCAGATTTTATTGCGTATATGCGCTTTTCAGCGATGCTTATAAGATTTTTAAGCATCCCATTCTCATGCTCCATACCCTTTTCAATCATTATCTGAATACGGTTTTTTGCAATTTTTAAAGACTCAATCAGCGTTTCATCATTAGAAATACAAATTGATGCTTTAGCTTTCATCTCTGCAGTCCAATCCGTAAAGGTAAAAGCCTGATCAGCCAGCAAAGTGCCAATATGTACTTCTATAATCCTTCCTTGAAATACGTTATCCCCAAATTGCTTCAACATCTGCGCCTGTGTAGCATGTACGACATCCCTAAAATCCATATGAGGTGCCATAGAACCTGTAAACGTTACTTTCACAGACTCTGGTATTGGCATAGTTGCCTCTCCTGTAGCAAGTGCAAGAGCAACAGTTCCGGAGTCTGCACCAAAGGCAACCCCTTTAGACATCCGGGTATGAGAATCCCCGCCAATAATTATAGACCAGTCGTCCACTGTTATATCATTCAACACTTTATGAATAACATCAGTCATAGGGTGATATACACCTTTGGGATCACGAGCTGTAACCAAACCAAAATTATGCATGAAATTCATTAGTTTTGGTGTATTTTCTTGTGCTTTAATATCCCAGACAGAAGCGGTATGACATCCTGACTGGTAGGCACCATCTAGAGTTGGTGAAATAATTGTAGCAGCCATAGCCTCAAGTTCCTGAGCGGTCATTCCACCAGTTGTGTCCTGCGAACCAACAATATTAACTCGTACTCTTACATCAGATCCAGCGTGCAAAATTTTATCTGAGTCCAATCCAACCGCATTTGCATTAAAAATTTTTTCAACAGCGGTTAGACCTTGACCTGCGACAGTAATCTCTTTTGAAGGAGCAAAAACCTGTTTAGTTTTGATATTCAGAGCTTCACAAGCAAAGCTTTGTAATTTTTTTCCAAAAACAACCGCATAAGAACCACCAGCTTTTATAAACTCTGCCTTTTGCGGAGTGAATGATGACGAAAGATCAACAAATTCCTTATCACAGGCCTCATCGTAAAGTTTTTTATCTTTTGTATTGATGGTTAAAACGGTACCAGTCTCAACAGAATATTTCTGCTCCAAAATTGGACTATCGTCATTATTTAGGATTGGTTTTCCATCAGGGCCTAATTTTTTTACCCAATTTTTAAGATCGATGCCAATTCCGCCAGTTACATCAACGGTAGTAGCAAAAATAGGCGAAATACCATTCGTACCAGCAACAATTGGCGCAATATTAACAAACGGCACATATGGACTTGCCGGTTTTCCCGTCCACAAAGCAACATTATTAACGCCTGACATTCGAGATGAGCCTACACCCATCGTACCCTTCTCCGCTACCAACATCACACGTTTGTCAGGATGTTTTCTTTGAAGTTCTACAATTTCCTTCTGAGCTTGTTGCGAAATCATACATTGACCGTGCAATTCACGATCAGATCTCGAGTGTGCTTGATTCCCTGGGGATAAAAGATCTGTGGAGATATCCCCTTCAGCTGCAACATACGTAACTATCTTAATCTCAGTTTCGATATCAGGGAGTTTTGTAAAAAATTCTGCCGCCGCATAACTTTCCAAAATACTTTTAGCAAACTCGTTTCCCTGTTCATACGCTGATTTGAGACGACTTGTGTCAGCATCGTAAAGAAAGACTTGCATTTTCAAAACTTCAGCTGCCTCTTTTGCCAAATCCTGATTAATGCCTAGTGCTATATCAATTAAAACCTTTACTGATGGTCCCCCCTTCATATGAGAAAGTAGTTCAAAAGCAAAAGACGGAGTTATTTCATCAATAACAACCTTCCCTAAAATCACTTCTTCTAAAAACTTTGCTTTTTCAGTCGCCGCTGCCGTAGTTCCGGGTAAGGTATTGTATATTAAGAAATTCAATGAAGCTTTTCTATGCTCATTGTAAACATCTTTTATCTGATTAATTAGCTCTTTGGTGAGCGACCCATCATCGATTGGTTTAGGCTGTAGCCCTTGTTTCCTTCGAACTTCGATCTCTTTTATATAATTGATATAAGAACTCATGATATTCGGTATAAAAAGTTAAATAAAAAATTTGTTTAGCAGAGCATATCCACCCTATTTTCACTATTTCTGCCACAAAAAATGAACAAACCACAATTTTTTTCTGCGTAACAACCTTCTGCATGCGAAAACATATAATAAAAATTTTGTAAATCAATGGACTGTTTCATCTCTTTTCCTAAGCTAAAGTGTTTTACCTTAAAAAATTTTTTACGGAGATGGAGCTCGCCCGACCCGAAACGCTCTGTTATTATAATTTCCATGGAGTTTAATGGGAAAAACATTTTATGTAAGCGAGGCGAAAAGGAAGTTTTTTCTGGACTATCCATCAAGCTTGTTCCTGGTGAAATAATAGAACTTCATGGACCAAATGGAATTGGAAAAACAAGTCTTCTGAGATTAATTTCCGGTATTTCAAAACCCACTCATGGAACATTTTATTGGTCAGACGGAACTGTTTCAGAATACCCAGAAAGACATTTTTCTCGAATAACTTTAATTGGAAGTGCAGATGCATTAAAGCCAATGTTGACCGTAGAAGAAAATCTCTATGATTGGACTTGGCTCAACCGGCCCAGGCCGGAGAGAAGCACTATCATTTCTGCATTAAGAGTTTTTGGAATAGATGCCTTAGCTGATACCCCGGTAAGATTTTTATCTGCTGGGCAAAAGCGGCGGCTTACCCTTTCAAGGTTGCTCACTGTGGAGACTAATCTCTGGTTGCTTGACGAACCAACCATTGCACTAGATTCTGAAGCTGTGTCTCTGCTAAAAAAATTATTAGTAAAACACTGCGAATCCGGCGGTATGGCCGTAATAGCAACAAATAATGACATGCAAATTCAAAATACACGGAAAGTAAATTTGCTATCTTACGCTAGGAGCAGGCAACATGAATAAGTTGTCCTGGTTTATATGGCACGAATTAAAAATTAGCCTTAGAAACGCTGGAGATACCGCTGTAATTGTAATGTTTTTTTTACTTATAGCACTGTTATTTCCAATGGGGATAGGCTCGTCTGCTGCTCTACTGACTCGTATTGCACCAGGAGTAATATGGGTCGCAGCCATTCTCACTGCTATGTTATCACTCGATTCAATATTCGCCTCGGATTTTGAGGATGGTAGCCTAGAACAAATCGTTATCTCCCCAACCCCACTTATTTTGATCGTAACAGCAAAATTTACCGCACACTGGTTAATCACAGGCTTACCCTTAATATTTGCTGTTCCAATCATTGGCCTGATATATGATATACCAATTAAGGTGTTTTCACTACTATTAATCAGCATGGGTATTGGAACTCCCATTCTGAGCTTAATCGGCGGTCTGGGAGCAGCGTTAGTACTCGGTGCGAGGCGTGGCGGAGTGTTATTAGCTCTAATTGTATTACCTCTGTTAGTTCCAGTGCTAATTTTTGGAACTGCAGCTGCGGACGCTGTGTTTTTAGGTTTCTCTCCAAAACCTCCGCTCTTACTGCTCTCCGCGATGCTTCTTGCCGCTCTGGCAATTGCGCCTTCCATCACAACACTAGCAATACGAAGGGCACTAGAATAATACTAGCATTCTTGTAATTATTGCTGAGAAAATAAATTATTTTTTAGACCTATTGAGAGAATTCCCAAAATTAGAATAGTCGTCGAGGGATTTAGAAATCGAGATCAGAGACCATGTTCAATTTTCTTGCTAATCCTGCCCGGTTCAACCAAGTTACCGACCGGCTTATGCCTGCAACTGCTGGGCTGGCCGGCTTGTTTTTATCAATTGGAATAATATCTGCACTTATTATTTCTCCACCAGATTATCAACAAGGTGATACTGTTCGTATAATGTATGTCCACGTCCCTAGTGCTTGGATGGCATTATTTATATATTCTTTTATAGCGATAACCAGTGCCATTGGTCTTATTTGGAGACATCCTTTCGCACACTTATCTGCTCAGGCTGCCGCCCCTATCGGCATAACATTCACAATACTATGCCTTACAACTGGATCACTTTGGGGTAAGCCGATGTGGGGTGCTTGGTGGGTATGGGATGCACGCCTTACATCTGTTCTTTTTTTATTTTTCCTCTATTTAGGTTTTATGGCATTAAACAAAGCATTCGACGATCCTTCTCGGGGAGAAAAATCAGCCGCAATTTTGGCATTAGTCGGATTTATTAATGTACCGGTTATTAAGTTTTCTGTTGATTGGTGGAATACTCTCCACCAACCAGCTAGCTTGCTCCGAGCCGACGGGCCAGCGATACATTCATCAATGCTTACTCCACTTTTTCTGATGGCACTTGGTTTTATATTTGTTGCAGTCTGTGTGTTGGTTACACGAATAAAAGTTTTGTTACTTAAACGCCGTATTCGTTTAATGAGGATAAATGGAGGAAAACTGAGGTCGTGATAGAAGTGGTTGTGGAATTCATAATTATGGGAGGACATGCTTACTACATTTGGCCTGCATATATTATAGCAACTGTTGGAATTTTGGGTCTTTGGTTTTTTAGTATTAGGGAATTAAAGTATCAAAAACAGATTCTAGCCAACCTGAAAGAGGATATTTCCCAAAAAACACAACAGAGAAAATGCAATTAACAGGCAAGCAGCAAAGGCTCACTATAGTACTTCTTGGCCTTATTTTATGTTCTATCGCAACTGCAATGATATTAGCAGCCTTAAAGGACAGCGTTGTGTATTTCTACAGTCCAACCAATCTTCTTGAAAAACAGACCATTCCCGAAAGAAGGGTCCGCGTAGGCGGATTAGTTAAAAAAAATGAACAAATCTATACAAAAACTGGAGTCGTAAACCTGTTTATTGTAACAGATAAGAAAAACGACATTACCGTAAGGTTCACCGGAATTCTTCCTGATTTATTCCGTGAAGGCCAAGGAGTGGTTGCGGAGGGCAAAATCGGACCAAATGGTGTTTTCTTTGCTGATGAAGTTTTAGCCAAACATGATGAAAATTATATGCCACCTGAGGTAGCAGAGACACTGCGTCGCTCGAGCAAATCAAAAACTGGAGAACCGCGATGATTGCGGAAACCGGACAGTTCACATTAGTTCTGGCGCTGATAGTTGCAATCGTGCAAGGAACTTTACCTCTTGCAGGGTCAGTGAAAAATAATATTCGACTCATGGCTCTTGGGAGTACATCAGCCACTTCGCTTTTCCTTTGCGTGCTTGTGAGCTTCGGATGTCTGATTCAAGCGTTTATTGTTTCTGACTTCTCTGTTTTCAACGTAGCCCAAAACTCACACACTCAAAAACCTTTATTATATAAGATAAGTGGTGTTTGGGGAAACCACGAGGGGTCAATGCTCCTTTGGGTAACAATTCTAACACTGTTTGGTGCGTCAGTCGCTGCATTTGGAAAAAATTTGCCGGAGAGCCTTAAGGCAAGGGTTTTATCAATTCAAGGCTTGATAAGTGCTTCATTCATATCTTTTATCTTATTCACATCCAACCCTTTCCTTCGTCTTGATCCTGCCCCTGTTGAAGGACAAGGACTTAATCCAATATTGCAAGATCCGGGTCTCGCATTTCATCCACCTTTTCTTTACATTGGATACGTAGGATTCTCGATTGTATTTTCATTTGCAGTCGCAGCGCTCATAGAGGGGCGTATTGATCCTGCCTGGGCGAGGTGGGTGAGGCCGTGGACCCTTGCTGCATGGTGTTCCCTAACAATTGGGATAGCTTTGGGAAGCTGGTGGGCATATTACGAGCTCGGGTGGGGCGGATGGTGGTTCTGGGATCCTGTTGAGAACGCTTCCCTAATACCATGGCTTATCGGAACGGCACTACTTCACTCGGCAATCGTAGTTGAAAAACGTGATGCATTAAAAAGCTGGACTATTCTTTTAGCCATTTTAACATTTTCGATGTCTTTACTAGGAACTTTCCTCGTTCGATCAGGAATTCTGACATCTGTTCATACCTTTGCAACAGATCCGGAAAGAGGTGTTTTTATTCTATTGTTGTTAATTTTAATATCGGGCAGCGCCCTCATACTTTATGCTCTTCGTGCATCTTTAATTCTTCCTGGAGGGGTGTTCTCTCCCATCTCACGTGAAGCGGCACTAATTTTTAATAATCTGTTGCTAACGACCGGGGCAGCGGTTGTCCTGCTAGGAACCCTCTACCCATTACTTTTAGACGCCTTATATGGAGCAAAAGTATCAGTTGGACCCCCATTTTATAATGCAACATTCTTACCCATTATGGCACCCGTCCTCGTAGCATGTGTAATCGGGTCGATGCTACGCTGGAAACGCGCCGACCTAGCTGGTGTTTTAGGACGATTAAAGGTGGCGACATTAACAGCCCTGTTGGTTGTATTAACAATAATTTGGGCAACTGGTTCCGGTGACGTTCTTGTCGCTTTAGCATTAGGCGTCTCCGCGTGGATAATCATTGGCACCATGGTTCAGGTTTCCGAGCGGATAAATTTATTTAAATTTCCATTATCCAAATCACTTAGTCGTGCAAGGAATCTACCTCGTGCTTTCTGGGGCATGGTGATTTCTCATTCGGCACTCGGAATATTAGTAATCGGTATTACAATTTCTTCTGCATGGAGAGTAGAATTCATAAAATTGATGAAGGCAGGGGATACAGTTTCCGCTGGTGGTTACACATTGACATTCGCCGGGACACTACCCATCGTCGGACCCAATTATACTGGTATTCAGGGTCAATTTAGGGTTGAACGTAATGGCAAAGAAATAACCGTTTTGCTGCCTGAAAAACGTAGTTATCCCGCTGAGAGAAACCGAACTACCGAAGCTGGCATCCTCTCCACAATCAGTGGAGACTTATACACTGTCTTGGGAGAAATGTCAGAAAACGGAGAGTGGAGCACACGAATCTATTTTAACCCCATGATTAATTGGATTTGGATAGGAGCAATTCTGATGGCATTTGGGGGACTGATTTCCCTTACTGATAGGCGTTTGCATATCAGACTGTTAGAGAAATTTTCTAAAGAAGCTAACGGGAATGCTGCCTAACATGCGCAATGCTGTTATCATCCCAATTTGCACACTTTTATCACTTGTGGGCATTTTTGGACTGTATTTGTGGCAGATAGGAACAGGACAAAAATCTCTCAACCATTTACCTTCAACTCTTATAAATAAACCAGCACCAAGATTTAACCTACCTCCTATTAATAGAGGTGGAAAAGGTTTCTCAACCAAAATGCTACGTGGCAATGTTAGCTTGGTTAATATTTGGGCAAGCTGGTGTATTCCATGCAGAGTTGAACACCCATATTTAATGAAGTTGGCTCAGGATGGGTTTTCTATTTATGGCATTAACTACAAAGATGATCCTAAAAATGCCAATACATTTTTAAAAGTTCTTGGAAACCCTTATCGTGCGGTGGGAGCTGACCATTCCGGTCTCACGTCTATTGATTGGGGAGTTTATGGTTATCCAGAAACTTTTATTGTCGACTCAAATGGATATATTCGTTACCGGCATGTTGGTCCACTTAGCGAAACAGATCTCTCAAATACAATTCAACCTATTTTGAAAAGATTAGAAAATTGAACCGTTTATTTATTCTTTTCACCGCATTAATTTTATGTTCTCCAACTATTAAAGCTGTTGAACCAGAAGAGGTGTTGCGAGACCCTAAACTAGAAGAACGGGCCCGAGCATTAAGTAAAGGCCTGCGATGTCTTGTTTGTCAAAACCAATCAATTGACGATTCTGATGCAAATCTGGCTCGCGACCTTCGCATTCTTGTTCGTGAAAAATTAAAATCCGGGGACAGTGATGAAGAAATAATAAAATATGTTGTATCGCGTTATGGTGACTTTGTTTTATTGAAGCCACCACTGAATAAGTCCACTTTTATTTTGTGGATGGGCCCGGTAATAATATTTATTTTTGGCCTAATCATGGTTTTATTTTACATGATGCGCATGCGCCATGCAAAAAAAGCCATTCCTCTTACCGAGGAGGAAAAAAATAGATTAACCTCTATAAGAGAATTAAGATGATTGTAGTGTGGATCTCTTTTTTTACCATTTCTGCTGCAATAACGGCATTAACCATAATGCCGCTTTTCTGGTCCCGATTTTCCAAAACCAAAACACCTAATTCATTCCATAAAAAGATATATGTTGACCAATTAGAAGAATTGAAAAGCGATTTTGAGGAAGGTTTGATTGAGAGGGAGGATGCAGAAACCAGTAAAGCCGAGATATCTCGTAGATTACTACTGGAATATGAGAAAGATCCATCACAGTCTTTTGGAGGTGAAAAAAAAACAGACAAACTTATTCTAGGTTATTTAGCCGTTGCAATTCCCATCGCTGCTCTAGGCATTTACTTGATTATTGGTTCGCCACATCTTCCAGCGCTTCCAGTAGCGGAAAGAAACTCAGTTACCGATTGGCAAAAAATTGCAGAAAAAAATCTGATCATGCTTAAAGAAATACTAAGCAAAAAACCCAATAATTTACAAATTTGGCAACTTTATGCTCAGACCTTTTTCTCCCTCAAGCGTTATGAAGAGGCTGCTGAAGCTTATCGCCAAGCCATTTCACTAACACCAGGGTCTGCGAATCTACATGCAGCTCTAGCAGAAGCATTAATAAAATCAAAAAAGGGCGTAGTTTCCCCTGCAGCTAGCATGGCCCTTGCTAATTCCCTAAAAATTGACCCAGACAATTTTCGGGCACGGTATTATGCTGGTTTAGCAGCTGCGCAAGCAGGCAACCTAAAAAAGGCCAGACTAACATGGTTATCGCTTCTGTTGGAGTCTCCACAAGACGCACCTTGGATGTCATC
The DNA here is from genome assembly GCA_002709075.1 of Rhodospirillaceae bacterium. Lineage (GTDB taxonomy): Bacteria > Pseudomonadota > Alphaproteobacteria > MPNO01 > UBA2964. The sequence continues at coordinate 67,626 of PAPV01000004.1, forward strand.
ATTGCAAAAGAAAATCGACGAACTCGACTCTAAATTAATTTTACAATAATAAATTAAGATTAATATGATATGCTGTAATGAATTGCTTCTATCATAAAACGCTAGAGATTTTTTAAGAAAATAATCAGAAATGTTTTTTAAAGGCAGAAGAAAAAAAGATTTACCACTTACACACAAAATTGTATCTTCCACTCTTTTTGCGTCTCTATTTGTGCCTCTCACTTGCGCAGGGACAACTCCTTTATATGATTTTGACCGATTTTTTGTCGAGCCGCATCCTTTTTTAGAAATAACTGAATTTTATAAAACCCAATCTATGGTATCTAACTATCGGCCACAACTTGTTTCCAATCAACTCCAGTTGATCCCCAGTTTCCAAGAGAGGATTGTAAATGCTAAGCCAGGATCAATCAAAATACCGGACACAAAACGGCGGTCGGATGTAAAATCAGCGTTCCTAAATCATCATAAGATTCTGAAAGTGAATGATTTTTACGGAGCAATAAATGTAATTGGTTCCTATAGTTCAATACAAAATCCGAATATAGCCAACACTGGATCCCTAAAAGTAAACAATGGTAAAGATACTGTGGTCAGTTTGGGATTTGCGGTAGGACGTGACTGGAATAATTCATCAGGGATACCCTTGCGCAGTGAAATGGAATATCACTACCGTGTCCGAATGGATTTTGATAGTCGTGACACCAAAAGCAGTGGAACTCCAGGTTATGAGAATGACCTGCATTCTCATGCCATACTATTTAATGTTTATTACGACTGGGATTTTACTCCGCGGTATACGTTTTACGGTGGGGGCGGAGTTGGGGCAGCGCAAAATGCGTCTTCAGTTGACCGAGTAAACCTCAGTACAGGAACAAAAACGTCACGTTCGGATCAAAAATCAGGAATTGCATGGAACGTGGGTTTTGGCATTCTTCTCAAAATCCGGCCCCCATCTAATTGGGTTTATGATTTGCGTTACCGCTACATTGACCTAGGAAAAGTTTCAAGTGGGCCCCATATTGAAAACGAGATAATTACGGCAAAGAAATACTTCTCGCATGATTTAATAATTGGTGCGGTATATAAATTTTAGTCGCAGTAATTGTACAAAAAATTGCTGAACCCATAGCAGCCAGATTAATTCGATTTTACATTGGTTACGATGTTTCAAAATTATCTAGATTAAACGTTGCGAGCCCAAAAATTCCAAAAGTTTGGTATAAATCAATATCTAATTTATGTTATTTTTAGATCCCTTCTTAACCTTCCGAAGGGCGAGCACAGCGTTCAATCCCCCAAAAGCGAAAGAATTCGAAATTGCTGCACGTATTTTAGTTTTGCGCGCTGTGTTTGGTGTATAATCCAGATCGCATTCTTTGTCAGGCTCAGTGAAGTTTATGGTTGGCGGCACAATACCATAAAAAACTGCTAATGCTGTCACCGCACATTCTATAGCCCCTGCTGCACCCAAAGCATGCCCATGCATAGATTTTGTTGACGAGACCGAGACTTTTTTTGCACTCTCACCAAGACTTTTATGTAATGCCATAGTCTCTGTAATATCATTCAATTTTGTAGCCGTACCATGTGCATTTACGTAATCAATATCTTCCGGCTCAAGACCAGCTTCTCTCAACGCTTCATTTATTGCTCTCGCAGCTCCATCAACCGACGGCTCTACAATATTACTGGCATCAGCACTCATTCCCACTCCAGCGAGTTCGGCATAAATCTTTGCACCGCGGGCTTGTGCATTTTCCAAGCTCTCCAAAACAAACATAGCAGCGCCTTCACCCAACACCATCCCTCGTCTATCAGCAGAAAATGGGTTGCAGGTATCTGGAGCCATAACTCTGAGTGCTTCCCAACCTTTCATCGTGCCAAAAGTTATACAAGCCTCGGTTCCACCGGTTAATGCTATCTCTGTTACACCAGAACGGATTAAATTTAGGGCCTGCCCAATCGCATGGCTTCCCGATGCACACGCACTGGCTATCGCATAAGCTGGACCGCGAATTCCAAGGTCCATTGTAACATGACTTACCGCGGAATTTATCATAAGACGAGGAATAGTGAATGGATGCAAACGTCTCGTACCCTCAGAGTAAATTTTCCGATAATTGTCGTCCTGTGTATTCTGCCCACCAGCACCTGTACCGATTATAACAGCAGTTTTTAATGAGATTTCATCAGAAATTGTAACACCGGAGTCTGAAACAGCCTCCCGAGCAGCAACAACAGCGAATTGGGAAAATCTATCGAGAAGGGAGTACTGGGACTTTGAGAAATGGTCAGAACCATGAAAATTCTTTACTTCTGCTCCTACTTTTATATTTAGCTTTTCAGTATCGAATTGTTCAATGTTCCCAACACCACTCTCGCCCTCAACCAAGCAATGCCAAAATTCATCTTTGGTATTTCCTACTGAGGTTACTACACCTATTCCTGTTATTACTACTTGGCGCATAAAATTTCCTGAATTTAAGAACGAGAATTTTCTTTTTTATATTATTCCTTAAAGCCGTTTTGTTCTTCTATAATGCTTGAAACTTGAAACACAATATCTTCTACATTCTTAAACTTACCGACTTCATTTGCATTGTAAGGAATTGAAACGTCAAATTCTTCCTCCAGTTGAAAGACCAATTCTACAAATTCTAGTGATTCGATCTCAATATCTGTCAAGTTCGTCTCTAGTGTAATTTTCTCTCGATCTACGGGGGAAAAAGAAGCAATTATTTCAATAATTTTTTCTTGTGTGTCAGACAATTTCTAATACTCCATACACTCTCTATTCTAAAAAAAACCGCATTCTGGGCGAAAAGTAGCTCGTTAATCTTTATTTTTGTTATTTTCTAGAATACTTAACCGATTTTTTACTGCTTTTAAGTCTTCCATAAATGACCCAAGACGCCTTATTGTTGCTATTTCTTGAAACGCTGCCGCTTTGTCGCGTGCTGGGTATCCAGCAACAACAGATCTAGGCTTTAAGCTTCGCCCAACACCAGACTTGCCCGCTACAACACTATCACTTCCGATGGTTACATGATCAGACACACCTGCTTGTCCTGCCAACACAACACGGTCACCTATAATAGAACTACCTGCAACACCAACTTGTCCACAAAGCATACAATTTTCTCCAACAACCACGTTGTGAGCGATATGGACTTGATTATCAAGTTTAGAGTTTTTTCCAATTCGTGTAGCAGAAATTGTGCCACGATCAATGGTTACATTAGCTCCAATTTCAACATTATCTTCAACAATCACAGTACCAAGAGAATGAATTCTAACAATTTGAGAATTGATAGAGTTTACTTGCCCACTTGCCTTGGCAGACTCTACACTCCCTGGATTGGGTGTAACATAACTAAAACCGTCCGATCCAATTACACTATTTGGCTGACAAATTACACCATCGCCTATCTTCACCCTCTCTCCAATACGCACACCAGAATATACAAGGCAACTCTCTCCGATACTCGCATCAGCACTCAAAGTTACATTATCCAATATTACAGTGTTAGCACCTACACGAACTCCGGGCCCAATGCACGTCATAGGACCTATTGACGCCTTATCGCTAATTTCTGCTGTTTCATCGACAAATGCATTTGGATGAATTCCTGTAAAGAAGTGTGGGGCACTAGAAAATATGTCAATTAATTTCGCCATCGCGTACCGTGACCTTTCAACGACCAAATATCCACGTTGCGGCCCTACAGCAGATTGTGCTGAGGCGACCACCGCAGCTATTGCCGTTGTTTCTGTTAATAACTCAAGAAAACGTCTTTCCGTAGCGAGCGCTAAATCACTTTCCTTTTCAGCTTCCGCCGGATGGACAAGCCGAGATATTTCGATTTTCCCATCCCCGATTAATCGAGCACCTATTTTTTCAGCCAGTTCAGACAAAGATATAGAAATGTGATTTTGATTCACTGCATTAATCCTACTACATATTTTTAGCGAAAGTGATAGCGGTTAGGGCTATCATGCCAGTACTCCGTTAAAAAGTCTTTTCTTTTAAACATAAGCTCATCCGGTGGTGGAGCCGAGGGGAGTTGAACCCCTGACCTCAGCATTGCGAACGCTGCGCTCTCCCAACTGAGCTACGGCCCCCCTCCAGAGAGTTTGTCAATCTGCTTTTTCGAGAGGGGCTTTGTCAAGTTAAGGTTTTCACTATGCATGAATCTTAATGTCAACTTCTTACATACTGTTAGTTTCTCAAATTAGCGGTTGTCATTGCAATGATTTTTTTAATTCACTTACATCTCTGTTGCATGCTTTGCGCAAATAAGTTCATAATCTTCAATAAACTATGTGGCCAATTTTTATAAGTGAGATAACATAGTAAAGCATGGTTAAATCGGTGCACCAGCAAAGATAGTCTTTACAGTTTAATTTTGTAATTTATCTTCTACCATTATATTAAATGATCATAGGCAGATTATGATAGTCATAGATCCCTTATTACGCATACTTATAATTGCAATCGATCTCTACATCTGGTTGATCATTGTCGGAGCAATTTTAAGTTGGCTAGTAGCGTTTAACATTTTAAATACTTCAAATCAGCTAATATATTTAATCTTAGACTTTCTACACCGGGTAACAGAACCTGCACTACGACCTATACAGCGCTTTCTTCCTAACTTTGGGGGTATAGATATTTCACCTGTTATTTTAATTCTCGGTTTAATTTTCTTACAGATGGTAATAGGAAATTTACAGCGCGCGCTTCCAGTTTAGATCATGAATATGAAAGCAAATATAATTGACGGAAAGGCTATCGCAAACAATTTACGTAATGACATCACCCTCCGGGTAGCGGAAATAAAAAAAAAATATAATCGTATCCCTTGTCTAGCCACAATAATAGTAGGCAAGGATCCTGCGAGCCAAATCTACGTAAAAAGCAAGGAAAAGAGAGCCTCTGAATGCGGAATCGACACTGTTGGTTACAAACTGCCCGTTGATGTTACGGAAGCGAATTTGCTCTCTATAATACACAAACTAAATAATGACTATTCAATAAATGGTATTCTTGTTCAATTACCTTTGCCCAGTCATATAGACACCTCAAGAATAATTTCTGGGATTTCTGCGACTAAAGACGTTGATGGATTCCATCCATTTAACGTTGGGGCTTTAGCTAGTGGTCATCCTAATCTTGTCCCATGCACGCCTCTGGGTTGTAAATTAATATTGAAGAAAACTTTGACAAATTTATCTGGCTTGAATGCAGTGGTCGTAGGACGTTCGACAATTGTTGGAAAACCAATCGCTAACTTGCTACTCGCTGAAAACTGTACGGTTACTATCACTCACTCTTTTACTCAAAACCTTCCAATTTTCTGCAAAGAGGCAGATATTCTTATAGCCGCCGTTGGCCAACCCGAATTTATAAAAGGAGATTGGATTAAACCCGGTGCAACGGTAATCGACGTAGGAATCAATAGAAAATCAAAAATAAGCAACGGTAAAAAAAACGCAATAGTGGGTGATGTTAATTTTGTTGAAGCTGCAGATAAAGCCGGAGCAATCACTCCTGTACCTGGAGGGGTTGGTCCCATGACTATTGCTTGCCTACTTCAAAACACTTTATCAGCATTCATTAGCCAAAATAGTTTTGAAACAATCTAAAAGACTCTCTTTTTTAACTCAAACACTTTGAACTGAAGAACTATTATATACTATTCACTTACTGAATTGCAGCTGCTTCACGAACACTGTTAATAAGTGATGTACGAAGGATAAATTCTTTAGCTAATAGTGGATCGTCTGCGGTTCTTCGTAGCTGATCATGATTTTTTTCTCTGATTGCTAAATCTTTTTCAGCTAAAACACGTTTATTGCGGATTGTTTGGGCTTGCACAGTCTCTAAAGCGATGTGACGCCGTTGACGTTCATAGCGCTCTAAAGACTCAAGTTCAGATTCACCACGAAAGATACTTGAGAGTTTTTCGCCTAGATTTATAGCATCATGGATGCCGCTATTCATCCCCATGCCGCCAATAGGACTATTAACGTGTGCCGCATCACCAGCAATTATTGCTCGCCCTCCTAGAAAACGGGAGGCTACCCTTTGGTGTACTGTATAAAGATTACAACCAATAATTTTATAGTCTTGTTTTGCAGGTAAGAAAGCCTGCAAACGCCCTTGAAGTGCATTTTCCGATGTTAGTGAAGAATCTTCAGCATCTGGGTCAGCAGGGAAATGAACCCGCCAGACTTCCGGTGGCCCTTTCCAATGAAACACATTTGACCACTCATCAGGGTCAGATACATAATTACGATCGGTAAATCCATCTCTTGTAAAATCGTATGCTACAATAATATTAAGAACTCGGTCGGGGTATGTGAATCCTTCAAAGTCTATACCCAGGCCCTTGCGCACAACACTTCTACCGCCGTCGGTTCCAACAATAAACGAAGAATGAATCTGCTCTTCCTCTCCTGCAGAATTTCTTACAGTGGCCATAATTTTATCTTCGGTTTGACTAAAATTTAACAGGGTGGTTTCCATACGAACATTACAATTTTCATGACTTTTTGCCATGATCATTGCTTCTTCTATGACTTTGATTCTTTCACACTGTAGAACAAAAGGAAAACGCGTCTCCTCTGAAATCACTGAATGGTCAAATTCTGCAATTAATCGGTTATTTTTTCTCTCACGATATTGAAATTTTGGGGCGATCAAACCACGCGGCTCTAACTTTTCATATAATCCAATCTCATCAAACATCTCAAGAGTGGCAGCATGATTGCTGCCAGCACGGGGAATCTGATCCAGAAAATTTTCATCAGATAAGCATTCAAGGAGAGTAACATTTATACCCTCTTTTAGCAGTTTCAACGTCAGACATAACCCAACAGGACCAGCCCCCGCGATTAGAACACCCTTATTTTGTTTCTGCATCCGTTAACTCATCGTTTTTTGATATAGGTTTAACATCCTTCACTGCCCCAGCCCAACCGGTGTGAGTGACGTCAAATACTTGTCCTGCAGGGGTTTTGAATTTTGCCTCATAAAATGAATTTGGTGATTTAGGACGTCCAGTCAGATAAGAACCACCAGCCGATTTTATTCGATCCTCAGCGGAGTTAAGATCGTCCACCCATATTCCAAAATGGGCAATACCGAGTGCTTCGTCTGGGTGCTCCTGTTTAAGAAGTGCGATGTTCATAGTGCCATCGGAAACGTATAGACCCCTTCTTGCAGTACCTACAATTTCCATATCGAATGCCTCTTTGAAAAAATTTCCTGCCTCTTCAGGATTTTTAACTATTATAGCTATGTGGCGAAGTTTTGACATTGAGCCCCTCTGTCATTGTAAAGGTTAGTATTCAATACTAGCGTATTACATAGTGCCTTGAGCATGATTCTGTTGGATTCTAATTTTATCGAATACCAAAATATTTTTTTTAATCACATAAAATCTCGTATGTCATTACAAGTATCAAACTCAACCATTCTATCACCTTACATTCCGTTGCGCACCTCGCGTTGCGTAATTATTAAAACCGCAACAAAAATTATACTAGCACCCACCCAAGTCCAAAAATCTGAGTATTCATTGAATAATAACCACCCAAAAATAGATGCGATCGGAAGGCGAAGAAAATCCACCGGACCTAACATGCTTGCATCCGCAACCCTCATTCCACGAGCAAGAAAAACATGAGCAAGGGTGCCAGTTGCACCTATCGCCAAAATCCACGTTAAATGGGATAAGTTAGGCCAAACCCAATCTGGCCAACAAACCATTAACGCCCCGAATGCCATGACTCCATTCATATAAAGTATCATTACCGACCCGCTTACGCGGGTGGCAAATTTCTTAGTAAGAAGTTGCACCGTCGCGTTAGACAAGGCTGATATTAATACAGCTAAAATAAGCGGATTGAATGTTGAATCACCTGGACGAATAATTATCAATGCACCAATAAACCCGACCAAAACAGCGCACCAACGGGGAGTTCCAACAGGCTCACGCAACAACAGGGCCGCACCGATCACAACAAATAGTGGGTGCGTAAACTGCACTGCAACAACATCACTTATCGACAAACCAGTTAACGCAATGAACCAACCAGTAACCCCACAGAGTGCAACAAATCCGCGCAACAAAATGAAACGCCATTCTGAGGGGACAAGTATTTTTGGTGCGCGGCTTACTGTAATACATAACCAAGGTAGCAATACGAAAAGCCCCGCAGCTGCACGAAAGAAAACCAGTTGTGGTCCTTCAAATCCTGCAAAGCTCAATTGTCTCACACAAGCCATCATTGCACACATACACGTGGTCTGCGCCAACATCCATAAAAGTCCTTGAATTGCTTTTTTTCTTGGCACTTTTGTCAAAAACTTTTACCGTTATTCTTTTGATTCGCAGACCAAGTATTATACCAAGCTGCTAGAAAAATAATTGTCGCACCCACCCAAGTCCAAAAATCTGAAACCTGACCAAATATTATGTATCCAGCTAAACCGGAAAACACTAAACGCATAAAATCAACTGGTGCCAGTGCACTTGCCTCTGCAAACTGATATGCGCGCATAAGAAAAATATGGGACGTCGTGCCGAAAATTCCTACTACCACTATCCAGACACAATCTGTTAATGTAGGCGTTGTCCACCAAAACACCGAACAGATTCCGATTGGCACAAGTATCATTGCATTCATGAAAAATGTTGTAGCTTCTGGACCTTCTGTATTGGCAAATGAGCGGCTGATTGTATGGTTTCCGGCGTATAACGCTGCAGAAATCAAAACAAATAATGTCGCTATGCTAAATTCATTTAAACCCGGCCGCATGATTACTAAAACCCCAGTAAAACCAACAACTGTTGCAACCAAACGGGCAATGATCACTTTTTCGCCAAGAAGCAACCAAGCAAAAACGACCAGAAAAAGCGGCAAAGTAAAATGTAATGCAATGGCATCAGCAAGCGGTAAACGGGAGATAGCCGCAAACCAAAAGACCATGCCAACACCCATCAAAAAACTACGTAAAAGATGTAAATTAGCTTTATTTGTCTTGAGGCCTCTTACACCGACACGAAAAAGCCAAGGAATAAGAATCAAAATCCCAAAAAAAACTCTAAAGAATACAATTTCAACCGATGACATACCTTCATCGGAAAGTGCTCTCACGCCCACTCCAACACCGGAAAATGAAAATACCGACGCCAACATCCAAAGGCTACCTCGCAGGGTTGCAGACATAATAAAGGACCTAGTCTAGTGTAACGGGTTATCTATTGCGACGCCGCACTGCTTGTTGTAAGCGCAAGCGTAAAGCATTCAATTTTATAAACCCTTGTGCATCTCTCTGATCGTAAACATTATCTTTTTCGAAGGTCACGTGTTTTTCTGAATAAAGGCTGTCTGAAGATTTTCTTCCGATTAATTTAACATCTCCCTTGTACAACTTCACCTTCGCTATTCCATTAACGTTCTTCTGAGACTGGTCCACAGCTGCTTGAAGCATTTCACGTTCGGGAGAAAACCAAAAACCATTATAAATCAACTCAGCATAACGCGGCATAAGCTCGTCTTTCAGATGCGAAGCGCCTTTATCCAAAGTTATACTCTCGACCCCACGACGAGCAACGATTAGAATTGTACCCCCGGGGGTTTCATATATTCCCCTAGATTTCATCCCCACATAGCGATTTTCAACTAAATCAAGCCGCCCGACACCATGTTTTCCACCAATCTGATTCAGACGGGCAAGAAGGGAGGCGGGTGAGAGATATTCATTGTCAATTGCCACAGGATCACCTTGCTCAAACTGTATTTCGATAACTTGAGGTTTGTCAGGTGCGCTTTCCGGAGCAACTGTACGTGTGAACATCTTTTCATCTGGTTCAATCCATGGATCCTCTAGTGCTCGACCTTCGTAAGATATATGCAATAGGTTTGCGTCAGTGGAGTATGGAGGTTCATCCTCTTTGTCGCGTGGAATGTCGATTTGATGCTTGCGTGCGTAGTCCAGTAACTCCTGCCGACCGTTTAAAGACCACTCGCGCCAGGGCGCAATTACCTGGATTTCTGGGTTAAGTGCATAGTAGCCAAGCTCAAATCTCACCTGGTCATTACCCTTACCAGTAGCACCGTGGCTTACTGCATCTGCGCCAGTTTCTGCAGCAATTTCAATCTGACGCTTTGCTATTAAAGGCCTGGCAATTGAGGTGCCAAGCAAATAAACTCCCTCATATAATGCATTTGCCCTGAACATAGGAAAAACAAATTCGCGAACGAATTCTTCTTTCAAATCTTCCACATATATCTCATTAACACCCGCCCCCTTTGCCTTGGCACGTGCTGGTTCAACTTCTTCTCCCTGGCCCAAATCAGCCGTAAAGGTTACGACTTCACAGTTATATTCTTCCTGCAACCAACGCAAAATAACAGAGGTGTCCAACCCCCCAGAATAAGCCAGCACAACCTTATGTATATCCTTCTTCAATTGTGCACTCATTTATGAAACTCCACTTCAGTCACTTATAGACAATGATCATCAGTATATGCCAAGCATTTTGTGCGGCAAGCCAGATAGAGAATGCAAATGCTGTATATTGCGTCAGCCGGTAAAACTTGGTTTACAAGATATTAATTTCGCGCACGAACTTTCCGTTCAGTGTCAGATTTAAGCTGACCACAAGCGGCGTAAATATCCCGACCCCGAGGTCGTCGCACCGGCGAAGAATAACCCTCTGCATTTATTATTTGTGCAAATTTTTTAATTTGGTTTTCATCAGAGCACTCATAAGGAGCGCCCGGCCAAGTATTGAAGGGAATAAGGTTTACCTTAGACGGAATACCCCTGATCAGCCTACAGAGTTCCTTTGCATCAGCTTCGCTATCATTTATACCTTTCAGCATAATATATTCAAAAGTAATGCGACGCGAATTATTGACGCCAGGGTAGGCACGACAAGCGTGTAACAATTCATCAATGGGAAACTTACGATTCAATGGAACAATTTCATCCCGCAAATCATTGCGAACTGCATGCAACGAGACTGCTAAGTTTACTCCAATTTCTTCCCCACAGCGTTCCATTAGTGGCACATAACCGGCTGTTGAAAGAGTAATACGTCGCTTTGAAACAGCGATTCCTTCTGGATCCATTATTATACGTAACGCTCTCTTTACATTTTCGAAATTTAGAAGAGGCTCGCCCATTCCCATCATCACAATATTGGATAGTAGGTTTCGGCCCTCTGATGATGGCCATTCTCCATATGTATCGCGGGCCACTAGCATTTGCCCAACAATATCGGATGGAGTAAGATTGCGAACTAGAGGTTGCGTTCCAGTATTACAGAACTTACAGCTAAGAGCACAACCAACCTGTGACGATATACAAAGTGCACCTCGATCGTTTTCTGGTATGAAAACTGTTTCTATTTCTCCTCCACCAGGTGGGCCAAGCAACCACTTCCTTGTCTTATCAGAAGAAAGCTGTTCTCGAATAATACTAGGTCGTTGGATGTCAAAATACTGATCAAGCTCTTTCCGAACCGTTTTTGCCAAAGTCGTCATTTGTTCAAAATGAGTAACACCACGATGGTAAATCCAGTGCCAAATTTGCTTGGCACGAAAATTTTCGTAGCCCAATGAACTAATTGCGTTTTCTAACTCTTCACGATTTAAGCCGATAAGGTTAACCTTTTTTTTGTTGACTGTGCTAATTTCAGTGTGCACAGTAACGCCATTATCTCTTGCCTTTGTTTTACACGGAAGCGACATATATTTTATTTTCCTGCTTGAACAGCTCGTCCTTTTAGGCTGACTGGAACAGCGGTAGGGGATAGTTTTAACCACAAAACCGCCAAAAAAACCGCAAAAATGAACGGTGTAACTGCATAACATACTACATTCCAACCCATTACCGACTGGATCCAACCAGAAGCCCCTGAGAAAATAGCTACAACACCAAATACCATAAAGTCGTTAAACCCCTGAGCTCGCGAACGTTCAGACGGACGGTATGCATATGTCAACAAAGCAGTGCCACCAACAAATAAAAAATTCCAACCTATACCAACCATTACATTCGCAATCCAAAAATGTTCTATGGTCCCGCCCAAAGCTCCAGTTGTTGCTGAAGTTGCACTTAACAAAAGCCCTACTAGTAATATATTTAACAATCCATATCTTGAAATAAGAGAACCAGTTATAAAACTTGGTGCAAACATTCCTACCATATGCCACTGTACAACAAACATTGCGTCAACCTCGTGATGACCAAATTCTGATTTCATGGCAATAGGTGTTGCCGTCATCATAAGCACCATAATACCCCAGCCGATTGCTGCGCAAAGCACAGCTACAATAAAAATTGGCTGGGATATAATTGTACTTGTAGGCCTTGCTGGCTCGTCAAATTTTTCAGACTGCACCGGTTGGAAACGAATAGCCAATATTGTTAATATAAGAAATACGGGTATTATAGAAAGCACCAAAAAGGTACCTGCAAACTGGTACGATGATCCAAATATATTCCCATTTAAATTTATATTACTCGAGCCAAATATGAGTGAAATTACAGAAGAAAACTTTTCACTTTCCATCCATTCATCAGCCAAATTATAGGTCCATTTCGAAATTTCGGGTCCAACAAACGCTGCCACTACACCACCACCAATAACTAATGAAATAGCTTTGCTTCTGAACTCAGGATTTGATACCTCTGCTGCAGCAAATCGGTAATGTTGGCTAGCAGCTGTAAATCCTCCAAAAAACAGAGCCGCACACGCGAAAAGCCAAAAAGAGCCTTGGAAGATGGATGCTGCTGCTAATAACGCTCCGACGAAACCAAATAAAGCACTGACGGCAAAACCGACTCTACGACCGATTCTACGCATCATAAACGCAACAGGAATTGCAAAAACAGCTGTAGACACCCATTGAAATGCTTGAGGTAACGTAGCTATTGATTTATCATCCGCAAGCGTATAACCAACCAACGCTGCTACCGCCAATAAAACCCCGGTTGAGGTATTGAAAAGTGCTTGGCAAATTGCCAAGAGAAATACATTCCTTTTCATATTCTTAGGTTCTAAAGTACCGTCAGTCATGTATTTAAACCAAATAATGATAGGTTCATTTTAAATGAATTTAGCTAAAGCTTTTTTTATGTATGTTATCTTAAATTTTAAGATCCCATCAAAAATTAATAATCCCATATTTATTTAATGCCGCATGCTTTTGCTGAAGCGCGATACGCTAAAGTAAAACCGATAAGAGAATAGTAATCGGTCGTCAATGTACCGCGAGAGGACAGTCCCTTTATTACCAACTCGCGACCACTAAGCATCTCTCTCACTAATATTCGATCATCCTTTTTGTTGTTTGACCAAGCTGTACCTCCACTGGTAAATAATTTACGTTTTTGTCCATCAATTTCAGCCACTACAGCACTTTTACTCTTATAAATATATCCTGCTGTCACCGACACTTCATCATAAATCTTTTCAGAGGGGCGATTAGTTACTTGTAAATAAGTTGGCCCACGACGGAGATATTTACCGGTTTTCTTCCTCGGTTCAGCATGGACGTAGCAAACCGAACGATTTTTAGATTTAATTATCCAAGCACTCCAGGTTTCTCCAATGTACAATTCTTTTGGTAAGGCCCTGAGTGCATCAGGCATCAGAAATAAACCGATCAGAAACGATAGGATGCTGCTTGAAAAACCAAATAAATTTCTCATTCAATTATTTCCTATTTTCTCATTTTGTTTTCTTTTCCGAGGGGGCCCAAAAAAAGGCTTTGGAACTGGTTCAATCGGCCCATTAGGAGAAGTAGGCCGCGCGCCAAATCGTCGACATGATAGCATTCGATCATACATAATTACAGCACCCGCCGTTGCCACATTAAGTGAAAATTGTGTCGGAATTCTCACTATATGGTGACACAACTCCATTGTACCTAAAGACAAGCTACCGCGCTCCATTCCGAGGATATATGCTGCACATCTTGGGTGACAAAAACTTGGCAACTCGGTAGCCTCTTCGGTGATCTCTACACCAACAAGAACACACTCCCGTGGCAAATTAATGGTATTTATGTTATCAAACTCGTAAAATGGAATTTGATTCTTTGTGTTAGACGTGTCCGATTTTCTTATGTTTTCCTGGTAGTTTGCAGCGACGGTAAAAACAAAACTAGCCCCGAAAGCATGTGCGGAGCGATACAAATTACCTGCATTCATGGGCTTGCTTAGACCCTCAACACCGATGCCAAAATAACCTCGCATAAATTTTTAGCCCAAATAACTGATCATCTATTTTTTACACAAAGATCTTTCCACTTTCGCTCTTGTACCGCAATGGCAAACCCTTGTCATTGTTTTTAGAAATGCGTATTTTGAATAAAGCAGAATGATTTATTCTATTGCTTTTCAGCTTAAAATTCCCCGTTGAAAAATAATTTTCTGCTAAGACATCAATTAATATTTGCAAGTTCACTTAAAGTTGGTCCTATTTCTTTTCGTAGAATCATATCGGCAAGTCCATCAAGAGGTGTTGCGTCTCGATTTATTATTGCCAAATAGGCGCCCTTTCTTTGTGCAAGCTTAACGAAACCTGCTGCGGGATACACCTGCAATGATGACCCGACAACCACAAAGCAGTTGCATGAAAGGGTTTCTTCCCGAGCCCGGCGCATGGGAACCTCTGGCATGGGTTGGCCAAATGAAATAGTACCGAGCTTAACTAAACCTCCACACTTACAACAATGAGGCAATTTTCCACGCCCCTTAAACTCCAACTTTATCGGTTCTAATTCATGACGCTGACCACAGTTCAGACAAATCGCGTAGGAGTTATTTCCGTGCAATTCTATGACCTTTTCATTTGGTGTCCCTGATGCTTGATGAAGAGCATCAATATTCTGGGTGATTACCGCAGAAATTTTTTTCTGACTCACTAGTTTTGTTATTGCATGGTGAGCCTCGTTCGGTTTTGCACTATCGATTTTATGTACATCCTGAAATTTCCTCTCCCAGGACACACGGCGTGCATCTTTTGACAAAAGAAATTCTTTATACTGGATAGGCTTATATTTATTCCAAACACCCCTTGGACTCCGGAAATCAGGAATTCCTGAGTCAGTGCTTATTCCAGCACCTGTAAAAAAAACGCTAGGTTTGCTATCTTGAATAACTTGTTTTAGATCTTTTACCTTGCCAAAGTTATTTTTCACAAAAAACTCATGTCGCTAACAATTTGACTACCGATAATATTAAGCTTTTGACACAGTTCCATCTACGCTAAATAGCGTATGGGTGTATTCAACCAAGCATGCCGTATCCCTCTAATGTAAGTCTTCGCATTAACCTTGGTTCCTGACGCGGAAAATTTTTGCGCTTATGAATTGACGCATAATTGTCCCACATAACCAGGTCACCCTCGCACCATTTGTGCTCGAACACAATTGAAGGATCTTCTGATATAGTAAAAAGCTGTTCCAACACTTCTTCGTTCTCCTGTGGTTCCAGCCCTTCTATTTTAGCACTCATCAATCTACTGATGTAAAGAGCTTTCCTCCCTGTTACTGGATGAGTAACGAACAAAGGCTGTTCATACTTTAACATTCCAGAAATATCGGTCTTGTATATATCTATTCGTTCGCGTCGCTTGTAGTCATGGAGTTGTAATACTTTTCGTCCTTCTAGTCTGGAACGAAGGTTTCTAGGAATGTTGTCATATGCTTTATACATGTTTGCGAAGCAGGTCTCACCCCCCCAGCTCGGAATAGTAACTGCGTATAATAATGTAGCCTTATGCGGATTTGGGTAGTAACTAGTATCATGGTGAAACCACATTTCCCCATCACCAAACGAACCAATTGGCTCTCCTGTTTTTTTATCTTTAATATTAGTTACTAACATAAAAGGGGTATCGTATTTACCACCCGGTGTGCTTCCATTTGGCGATTTTTTACGTTCTCCAAGCGCTCCAAATTGCTTTGCAAAAAATACTTGGTCTTTTTCACTGAATTGTTGATTGCGGAAAACAATTACAACGTGTTCATGAAAAGCAGCTTCGATAACTTCCCTATCTCCACCACTCAATTTTTGATGCAGATCAACTCCACTTATTAACGCGCCACAAGCGTCAGAGAGTTTTTCAACACTAATCGACATGGTCTTTCTCCATCTCCAATTGATCAGTTCTAATTCTAATCTATTCTTTGTTAATTATTATAGATTTAACTACCCTTATCTCCAATAGCTTTTATTCGCAAATAATTAAACCTTCACTCACTGGTGCAAAATAATGTTCAACGCTCTAATACAAACTTTACGAGCCGGCCTGTGGGACCGTCTAACACCAAATCTTCGGGGTATTTTCTGGTTTTCGATCGGCACTCTTTTATTTGCTACCGTAGATGTAGTAGTGAAATATTTAGGTCGCAGCTTTCACCCACTTGAGCTGGCATTTTTCCGTTATTTCGTTGGTACAATATTATTGCTACCGTTGTTCATAAGACACGGTATAGTTGGAATGAAAACTAGTGTTTTCGGACTCCATTTTCTTCGATTAAGCTTCGCTTACCTGGCACAACTGTGCATTTTCATTGCTGTGATATATTTGCCTTTGGCGGATGCGACAGCACTCAGTTTTTCAAAACCGCTTTTTACCACTGTTGTTGCCATGATCATTTTGAGAGAAGTAGTTAGCAAAATTAGGTGGCTTGCAACTGGCGTAGGTTTTTTTGGCGTACTATTAATGATTCAACCCGGAATAGGTGCCTTTAACCCTATTGCCTTATTCGCAATTCTATCTGCATTGTTTTTCGCATTAGGAAATGTGTTGATACGTATACTTGCTCGAACTGAACCAGCTACACGGATCTTATTTTATTATCACTCTGGAGGTCTTTTGGTAGGATTTATTACCGTTGTATGGGTGTGGAAAACTCCGGTAGGCGGCGAATGGGTACCTTTAATCCTAATTGGCATGCTCACAACCCTTGCGATGATTTGTTACGTAAAAGCATTTTCAGTTGGTGAGGCGAGTGCAATCGGCCCGACTGAATACGTTAGACTAATTTACGCTGCTACCTTCGGGTATTTTTTATTCAATGAATTACCAAATCTTTGGACTGTGATTGGCGCCCTGATAATTATAGGAACATCATTGTTAATTGCTCGCGAGGAATCTCAGTCCATTAAAAGAGAAACTCATTAAGCCTTGGACTGTTTAGCATTTTTTTTGATTTCGCGCTGCTTTCGCAAGAAAGCCTCGCGCTGAGCAATGTAATACGTACTAGCAAATATAATCAGCGCACCAACTCCCGTCATCAAGTCTGGAACCTCTGAGAAAATGAATATACCCAAAACAACCGCAAAAGGAAGTTTTGTAAAGTTAAATGGCATTACTACAGCGGCTTCCCCTGCTGCAACTGCCCTGGTTACACCCTGCACTGCCAGTAGGGAAAAAATTCCTAGAGCCAATATCAACGGGATATGTTCCAAATGAATTGGATTCCAAGTGTAAATTGCTGGTCCGAGGCTTAAAAACATCATCCCCAGAAACACGTATAACACGATTTTACTACTGCTATCCGTAACAGAGAGTGTTTTGGTAGTTACATTAACTAATGCGTATGCTGCGCTAGTGACTAACACCGCGAGCATCGACCATGAAATTTCTATAAAGCCGGGTCTAATAATCACCATAGCTCCTATAAAACCTATTACCAATGCAGCTCCGCGACGTATTCCTACATATTCACCTAGAATAACCGCAACGAAAAGGACCGTGAAGAGTGGCGTAGTGAACATTAACCCAGTCACAGTTTGGAGCTCTAGGTTTCCGAGAGCCCACATTAGTAAAATCATACCACCAAAATTTAATCCTGTTCTGATAGAATAGGTCCCGACCTTAGTGGTTGCCATTACGTGGATGCCGACTTTACATAACCAAGGCAAAAGTAACAGAACACCAAGAGTTGATCTAAAAAAAACAATCTGAAAAGTTTCAAAACCTTCTTTTGAGAGATACCTAACACTGGCGTAGGTCGCAGCATAAAATGCTGAAGCGAACAACATCCAAAAAATTCCACGCGTATTCCCTGGTAATGCACTAAAGATCTTGATTGCTTTTTTGATTAAAGTCATTGTTAATAGGCCTTGGGCTGATGTATCAGCTGAATGAATTTGATTTAAATAGACATCAAGTTTCATAAACTGATTTACTAATTATAAAAATACTTCAACGAGATTGAAGTTTTTATATCTTCCGAATAAGAATTTTTTATCAATAAACAATTTCAGAGGTTCAACATACTTTAATCCGGCAAATTATCTGTATGCGAGACGTAATCTAAGGGCAAAGCAGTGGTAAATTTCAATTCTTCCATTGCAAAACTTGAACTGACATCTTGTAGATCAACTTCTTCTATCAATCGTTTGTAAAAATCATCATACGCTGCGATGTCAGGCACAACAACTCGAAGCAAATAATCTACATCCCCGCTCATTCGATAAAACTCTACGACCTCTGGAAACTGTTGTACAGCCTCAGAAAAACTCTCTGCCCAATTAGCATTATGATTACTAGTTCTTACTGATACAAATGCTGTTACACCAACATTAAGAGCTCTAGAGTCGAGAAGTGCAACACGTTTTCTAATAACCCCGGAAGCTTCGAGCCTTTGAATGCGGTTCCAGCAAGGCGAAGTTGAGAGAGACACTTTTGATGCTATCGCGCTAATTGACAAAGAGGCATCATTTTGTATGCAGCGCAAAATTTTTAAATCAATTTTATCCATAACAACACATTTTCCTCACTAAGCTCACACCATTTAATACCGAATAAAATATCACTACAAACAGCACACATTAATACTTTTTTTCAACGTTATCCGCGTTTAACTTCATCCTAACAGAGTTAACACTCCGGAATACCCGTGGAGACTGTTATTGGATATTTCGCCATTTGCAAAGAATCCAATCAACGGTAAGTCGCCAAGAATTTTCTGAATGGTTTTTAACTCCACCGAACCTTTGCCAAAAAGATTAGGTCCACGGGCAACACATGAAATATAAAAAGCTGCTTTTATCGGCACATCCATTCGGTTCTTTAAATCGGATACCATGCGTTTTAGATCAGAAATTGCACTAGCACCATCACGTCTAACAAACATTACCATGTCGCCAACGTCTACAAAATCTCCGATCGCGACAGTACCATCATCAGGGGATACACCGACTAGATTTCGTACTAAGTAATCTCCGGTATCACTTCCTCGGACAGGCAAAGCTGCATGGACATAACCCTGAGTCCGTCTCAGGTCATGTGCTAACAAATCTCCTATATCGTCGCGAAAAACCTCAAAAGCGGGACGTTTATCAAGGCTTTGGATTATATTTCCTTCAACTGAGGTAACCATGTGAAACCCTCCTATTGGAGTGCATCCTTGAGTAATCCCGGTACAAGCTTTGATTTCCGATCCAAATAAAATTCCTGATACGCCACCATCCGTTACTTCATCAACAACCTGCTCATGAGCACCTCGTGATGAAGTGATACCTCCCACGAGAAAGCAGCCGGTTGATCCTTGTATCATAGCTAATGTTTTTTCAATATTTGGCACTCTTGGATCTGCATGCACAAGTCCAAGTGTGGGGTTTTTGTCTTTTGCCCAGTGCAAAAATTCTGGTTTTAATTCAATTGTATCTGGTTTTATTACTGGCAGTGTATGAAAACTATTGACGGGTAAATGCCCTACCATGACTGCCATAGCTGGAACATCGAATAACTCTTCCCCAGAAATACAAATACCAAAACCGAGTGTACCGACCCAGTTATGAATATTAGTTTTAGATCGAAGCAAATTAAAAATCGACCTGACGTCCTCATCTAAGCAGTCGGTCATATACAGGAAACCGACGTTAGTGCCCCTTGGCAAATCCCCGAGATTCTCCAAGCAGGTCCTTGTTAAATTTTCCCAATCACCGCCCGACGCATGAACAACATGAAAATCTGATGATAAAATTGTCATTTGTTTTTCCTTACACTCTCAATCAGCCTCGTTACATATGATACCATGTGATCAAGTATTACTCTGACCCCCTTTTTATTTGGGTGGATGCCATCCTTCTGATTGAGTTCTGGCACCGCCGCTACACCTTTGAGAAAAAACGGGAAAAACAAAATATCGTGTTTTTGTGCAAGAAACGGATATACTGCATTGAATTCAGCAGTGTAAAGAGGTCCAAAATTAGGGGGCGCACGCATCCCAGCTAAGAGCACAGCTATGTTATTAACTCTCAAAACGGTTATAATTGCATCGAGATTTTTCCTTAAATCCTGTGAATCCAAACCCCGAAGCCCGTCGTTGGCACCAAGTGCTAGAATAACGGCATCAGGTTTGTCAGCCAAAGCCCAATTCAGTCTAGATCTTCCTCCAGCACTTGTATCACCAGAGACACCCCCGTTTAAAACTTCAACACTATAACCCATCATCTTTAGTTTTCTTTGAAGTTGAGACGGAAGCGCTTCCTCTGGCAAAAGCCCATAACCGGCAGTTAAACTATCACCCAATATAAGTAATTTTAGTTTTTCAGCCCGAGCAGACAGGCAAAAACCACACTCAAAAAAAATACAAACACTCAAAAAAAATATTAAATATTTGCTTTTCAACATTGAGACCGCTTATCTCCTTATCGTCAGAAGTTGTTACTTAATGTTAACGTATAAATAAACTTTATGGGGCACTTTTCCATGATTTCATTGCGAGATATACATCTTACACTTGATGGGCCAGGAGGCCCCGTGAATATCTTAAAAGGCATTAATTTAGAGATCCGCTCTGGAGAGACTGTCAGTGTAGTTGGACCCTCTGGGTCTGGAAAAACCTCTATGATGATGGTAATTGCAGGACTTGAAAACGCCTCCTCTGGAACTGTGGAGGTTGACGGTGTGGTTTTGAACAAGAAAAGTGAAGATGATCTGGCGCTCTTTCGTCGCAATCGGATGGGCATTGTATTTCAAAATTTCCATTTGCTTCCAACAATGACTGCACTAGAAAACGTTGCAATGCCTGCTGAGTTAGCAGGAGTGAAAGACGCGGTAGGCAGGGCCCGTTCAGGTTTACAAGCTGTTGGGCTAGGAAATAGAATTCAACACTACCCAAGACAATTATCAGGTGGCGAACAACAACGCGTCGCACTTGCAAGAGCTTTCCTAATTAATCCCAAAATTTTGTTGGCGGATGAACCTACCGGCAACTTAGATATTAACACTGGTAAGTTAGTCATCGATTTGCTTTTTAAACTTTCAACACAACAACAAGCGACATTAGTTCTTATTACACATGACCCCGTGATTGCAAAAAAATGTTCGCGTCAAATTCAAATCAAAGATGGTTCCATCAACAGGGATTGTGAAAAATAGTGACACAAAAATATTTTTGTCTTGCCTGCCGTATTGCTATTT
Organism: Rhodospirillaceae bacterium; assembly: GCA_002709075.1. Lineage (GTDB taxonomy): Bacteria > Pseudomonadota > Alphaproteobacteria > MPNO01 > UBA2964. Next base: position 89,102 of record PAPV01000004.1, read on the forward strand.
GCGACATGAGAGGAAGTTTAAAGAGGTTTAGGATTTACATTTCATGCCTGGTGCTTGGGGTTGGATCAATAGCAATTATAAGTTCAATATCGCAAGCTGTCGTAAATGGTCTTTCCAAAGACGGGCAAAATTTGCTTGGTGGAGATGTATCCCTCAGTTTAGCCCATCGGATTATATCCGAAAAACAACATAGATGGCTCTCGCAATGGGGGTCTGTTTCCAACATTGTTACTATGCGATCCATGGCGAGAACAAACGCCGGAAAACGCACATTAATAAGCTTAAAAGCTGTAGATAAAATGTATCCCCTCTACGGAAATGTAGACCTAACACCCAATATATCACTGGCCTCTCTATTTGGGTACCATAACGGGGCTTGGGGGGCAGCTGTTCATCCAAATATTTTAACAAGACTTGGAATTGAAGTTGGTGATCAAATCACCATTGGCCAAAAATCCTTTCAAATCCGCGCTATTTTAAAAAAAGAGCCGGACCCCATGAATGGCGTCAGGGCTATTACATTAGGACCAAGAATACTAATATCAACGAAGGGCTTGCATGCAACTGCATTGGTGAAAAAGGGTGCACAGATTACCTACGAATACAGGCTGCGCCTACATAACGAAAAGAATTTAGAAATTTTTAAACAAGAACTAATCAGATTGTATCCAGATGCTGGATGGCGCATTAGATATAGAACTGGTGCTACGGTTGGTTTAGACCGTTTCATCAGCCGAACCACACACTTCATGACTCTAGTTGCTCTAACCGCATTGCTGATTGGTGGCGTTGGAGTTGGAAATTCAGCCAGAGATTATTTAAAAAGCAAAACGGAGGTGATTGCGATACTCAAATGCCTCGGTGCTGACAGCAGATTGCTGTTCGTAATCTTTTTTCTACAATTATTGATCATGGCTGCGATTGGAATATCAATTGGATTAATGGTAGGTATTTTTCTTCCGTTCTTTTTTTCGGCTACCTTATCTGAAATTATCTCGGTACCTTTAATAACTAGTATATACCCCTCCGCTATATTACTAGGAGGTTTTTTTGGTATGCTTACAACTGCAATCTTTTCCCTTTGGCCTCTTATCCTCGCATGCAAAACAAAGCCGGGCTCTCTATTTCGTGCAGTGGGCGCAACCTACGACGCCCGTTTAGACAAAACATCCATTTGCTCACTTTCTATATTGATAGCCGCATTAATTACACTCACAGTCACTACCACTGAATACAAACAGATGGCTGTCTGGTTCATTCTCGGATCGGGCTTAACCTTTGCTATGTTTTACCTGGCCGGATTATTAGTAATGTGGGTATCTGAAAAATTCTCAAATAATGCCAGTTTGGTAATACGCCTCGCTTCAGCTAATTTGTGCCGCCCCGGTGCTCAAACCAAAAACGTAGTGTTGTCGATGGGAATGGGTTTGACCGTTATGATCGCGGTCGTAATTGTTGAAATAAACATCACCAAACAATTGGAAACTAATCTTCCCGACCGTGCTCCGGATTACTATTTTATAGATATCCAAGCAAACCAAGTAGCAGCTTTTGAACGCACCGTTAAGACAGTTGAAGGATTTTTAGAATTAAACCGCGTTCCCATACTGCGTGGACGAATTATTAAAGTTAACGGTGTAAATGCTAGTAAAGTAAAAATAGCTCCAGAAAAAAGCTGGGTCTTACGTGGTGATCGAGGAATAACATGGGCAACACGCCCTCCGCTGAGAACGGAAATAGTAAATGGGAAATGGTGGCCCCTTAATTACAAAGGCCCACCATTAGTGAGTCTCGATGCAGCTGCCGCGGTAGCCATGGGGTTAAATGTAGGAGACACACTAACGGTTGACATTTTAGGCCGTCCTATCACCGCAAAAATAAGTTCACTCCGACGTATAGACTGGGCAAATCTAGGTATAAATTTTGTTATGGTCTTCTCCCCGGGGCTGATTGAAAAAGCACCGCAAACACATATTGCAACAGTAAAATTGGATAGCAACACCGCCGTTGATCTCGAAAATATTGTGACCAATCGGTTCCGAAATGTGACAGCTGTTAAAGTTCGCGATGTGTTGGATCAGATTACATCTGTGATTGAAAAAATTGGTAAGCTTATCAGGACAGCTGCAATAATTACCCTTTTTTCGGGCATACTAGTGCTTGGTGGAGCAATTTCGACCTCTGGTCGGCAGCGAATTTATGATGCTGTGGTAATGAAAGTTTTCGGTGCACGCAGAAAGCAAGTAGTTTCAGTTTTTGCAATGGAGTATGGACTAATAGCTGGTGCAACGGGAGTTATATCTGCACTTATCGGTTCTGTAACCGGATGGAGTATTGTTACTCTAGTCATGAAAACTGCATGGATACCCGCTTTCTCTGCCGTAGCCTGGACTGTTGTTATTGTAAGTTTGTTTGTTATATTTTTTGGGTTAGTCGGCACTTGGCATGCACTGAATTCGAAATCCAGACAAGTGCTACGAAATGAGTGACCTACTTGATTTTTTTGAGCAACAGCATAATATCTATTACAACTAAGTAAACCAATTTAAGAGGCACAATATGGCTTTTGGCACTGAAAGAACTTCTTACCAGACACGTACAGTTGACAATGCAGTGTTTGACGCAGATCTTCGTAAACACATGTTACGTGTCTACAATTACATGGCCTCTGGCGTCGCATTAACCGGCATTGTTGCTGCACTAATCGCACAAATGGCTATTGTTACAAACAGCACTGGACAAATAATTGGATTGACTAGCTTTGGACAAACAATGTTTGCGTCTGGATTTAAATGGATAGTCATGTTGGCTCCCCTTGCTTTTATCCTAGTGTTGAGTTTTGGTCTTAACAGAATGCGTTCTTCTACTGCACAAGCGGTGTTTTGGTTGTTTGCAGCAACGATGGGGGCATCTTTGTCAACAATATTTATTACATTCACGGGAGCTAGCGTTGCGAGGGTCTTTTTTATCACAGCGGCTGCTTTCGCAGGGTTAAGTCTTTACGGCTATACAACAAAAAAGGATTTATCTGGACTGGGCACTTTTTTGATCATGGGTTTAATCGGTATTATAATAGCCATGATTGTAAATATCTTCCTGGCTAGTTCGGCACTTCAATTTGCAATTTCAGTTATAGGCGTAATTGTGTTTGCTGGACTTACCGCTTATGACACACAAAATATCAAAAATGAATATGCTTCAAACTACGACGAGGAAACACAAGGGAAGCTCGCTATCTCTGGAGCTCTTCGGTTATACTTGGACTTCATTAACCTTTTTGTGATGCTCTTACAGTTGATTGGTGATCGGCGTTAACAGGTTTTCTTAGGAATAAAATAAGTAACCCTGCGGACTTACGCAGTGCCTTTTAAACTTAAACAAAAAAATGTAGTTGAGTTCTAACTACATTTTTTTGTAAGTTAGGTATTTCAATGCAACTCCCAAAAATATCATTTTTATTCTGCTGCAGCAAAATACCCGGCCTCTCGAGCTAAAATTCTTTCCATGATCATTCGTGCTTGATTGCCGCCAGCGTCTTGATTGAAATCTTTTTGCGGTGGCAGAGAATTCTCAAAAGCAATTATATTTTCTTGCTGTTTCTTTATTACAAACAAATCCTCTTGGAATGCAGTCCATACCTGACGATATAAAAGCTCAGTTACGCTTGGATCATCAATAGCAAAATTATGGGCTTGAGCCCAAAAGTAATGTGTTTTGGTCTCAGTCTCAGGAGTTATTGCATTAAGATTACGCATTGATATTCCAGAAGACCTATCTCCATTAATGGATGCTGTTCCTGTCGGCGCACCACCAACATCAAGACGCACAAAAGCTGGAGGAGTATATTCAATGATTTGCCAACGATCGATTAATAAATCCGCTTCGAAGCCTCCTGCCCGTTGGAAGAAAGGAGGGGGTGGCGAATTAGGTATCCAGCGAGTAACGCGAACAAGATTTTCTTCTCGTTCAGTTTTAATCGGTTCTTTCGCTATTGCATTAGTTCCAAGTGTTGTAGGATGCACAAATTGCAAATGCGTCAGATCTAGTAAATTCTCAACAAGCAATTGGTAATTTCCATCGAGTTGTAGACGAGTACCTTTTGCACGCCACTCCGGGTCATCCATCCAGTGAAAATCCTCTATATCATCAGGGTTGGCAACTGATGGATCACCCATCCATATCCATATCCATTGGTATCTTTCTACAACCGGATAGGATTTTACTCCGGTTTCCGGTGGAATACGAGATTGACTCGGAATATGAATGCATGCTCCCGAGGGATCATAAATCAACCCGTGATACAGACATTCCACATTGCTTCCCTTTAATACACCATCTGACAAGGGCATATGACGATGGCAACAACGATCTTCTAGAGCAACGGGAGAGCCATCCTCTTTGCGATAGAAAACAATTGGTTCTCCACAAATAGTGCGGCGGAAAAGCTCCTGACGTCGCACCTCATTATCCCATGCGGCTACATACCAGAAATTACGTGGAAACATTTCTTTCTCCAATTATATCCTAAATGGATCTTTTTCTTCATTGAAGCTTTGATTTAATGAAAAATCAAGTAGGATGTAAAATACTCTAAATAATTTACTCTCACCAATTTTTAAAAATTTTAAGAACGGATTGATAAAACTTGCTCGCACACCAGCACGGACTACTAATTTTCGATCAGGCCAGAGGAAATGTGCTTCAGAGGGCAGTTACAACGATCAGTCAAATAAAGTGCAAATAATTTCATCCACTGTATTTCCAAAGATATTTGGGTGGAGTTGGACCTTTATTACGCTCTCCTTGTTGTGATTGTTCGTGAGAGTGGGCAAGAATGCCAACGGATCGCGACAGGCAAAATAATCCACGAGCAATGGTTGGCGTACAGCCAAGTTCAGCGAATATTACTGCAGTTGAACCGTCTATATTCATTGGAATAGGTTTGCCCTTTTGTTTTGCCAAAACCATCTCCACTGTCTGAGCTATTTTTTTAAAACGTCCGGAAATATCACCATTTATTATTGCTTGATCTACAAGCTCCATAAGTCGAGGAGAACGGGGGTCTTGTTTTTTATGAAATCGGTGTCCGAAGCCGGGTACAAATCTTCCATTGACCAGAGTCCATTTATTTAGCCCATCAGTCACAGCGCAATTTAAATCCTCATCACCGTCCATCTGATCAGCTATGTTTCTATAAAGCTCCAACGCCTGTTGCCCCGCTCCGCCGTGAATATCCCCGAGCATATTTACGCCTGAAGCTAGCGCGTTATTAATACTAACTCCGCAACTGATTGCCATTCGCGCAGCAGCTACTGACGGCGCCTGCGGACCATGATCAACAGCGGAAACGAGAGCAGCCTCCAATAACCTCTCACGAAAACCATTTAAAGACTCACCTGTTATTATGAGCCAAATCATCTGGGTGAAACTGACTGTTCCAATCAATTTTTCAATTTCATGGCCCCGTATCGAGATCTTATTTGGTTCCATATCTATGATTGATGTTTCCCACCAATCTCTTACATCTGATTTTGAACTTGGTCTCTTAGCTCTCATATCACACCGCTTCTTTTGAGTTCATTTAGCGCGGACAAGTCAATACCTAGTTCTCCGAAAACCTTGGAGTTATCTTGCCCAAGTTCAGGTGGAGGAGTTTTGGTAAAAGGCGCCTTATTATTTATCTTAACGCCTGTACTGACCGTCTTAAGATTGCGACCAATCCCAGGTACATTTTCAAATTCGGTGAGAAAACCGCTATCTGCAATAACCGGATGTTTAAGAATGTCTGGAACTTCCATAACAACCCCCGCCGGCACACCACGCAGCGTTAGAGCTTCAGCCAAATCTGAAGCTCTAAACATAGAAATAGCGGACTCAATCTCTATGTTCAAAGCGGAACGATTTTTTTTTCTATCCTCGCGAGTCAAATACTTAACATCTTCGAGCAAATCATCTCTTCCGATGTAGTTTGCCAGTATCCGCCATTGTTCTTCTTTGTTTGCAGCGATATTAATTTTAGCATCCTGTGCTTGAAAAGTTCCAGACGGGGCAGAGGTCGGGTTTTCGTTGCCTTGGGGTGTAGGTTTTTCTCCGGCAATTAGCCAATTCGATATCACCCAACCCATTGTTACTAATAATGACTCCAACATAGAAACATCAATGTAAGATGCCTCTTTTTTATTTAAGGCGGCACAGATTGCAAATGCTGCGGTCAATCCACTTATAGTGTCAGCTAAAGGATACCCCACACGCAATGGAGCTTGTCCTGCTGCTCCGTTGATTGACATCAAACCAGATAAACCTTGAACAATCTGATCGTAGGCAGGCTTATTCGACCATGGACTATTCTGGCCAAACCCTGATATAGCGCAATATATCAATTTATTATTTTTAGTCTTTAAACTCTCCCAAGTAAGCCCCAGTCTTTTCATTACGCCGGGTCGAAAATTTTCTACTACTACGTCTGCAGTTGCGACGAGTTGAAAAAACAGGTTCTTGCCACGTGTGTCTTTTAGATTGATCGAGACAGATTTCTTTCCAGCATTTTGAGCTAAGAAGGATGCACCCATATCCTTTGAGTTTAGATCTGTATCAGCGCCTAATTGCCGCGCTAAATCACCGCGCCCAGGGGGTTCAATCTTGATGACCTCTGCACCAAAATATGCAAGTTGACTACAACAAAATGGTCCCGCAAGCACATTAGTGAGATCAAGAACGCGCACTCCAGTAAGAAGGTCAGTCATGCCAATACCATCATAATACCAGTCACAATTTCTTTCTAGTTAACCAAAACATATAAGCACCCTTTGTGGGAAGGGCTTGGCTGGAGGTATATCTCGAATACTGACCACACACGAACCTAAGGGTTATGGCTTTGTATTTTTTATCTTAAAATTAACATAACGTTGTCAGCCATTATTTATTAACCAAGCAAGAATTAATGGAAGTGCAAGAGCACTAATAATAGTTGAAACATAATCCATTTCCGCTACATCAGTCGACTCACACTTGAAAATTATGGAAAATATGTAATTCAATATTATAACCGGAATTGTCGCTTGCAAAATCAAAATTGCCCGAGCCGTCATACTTAAGTGAAAAAGTTCAGCAACCAGAATTCCTAAAATAAAACCAACAAATAATTGTACAATGGAAACAATAACTGTCCGATAATGAAACTTTGACTCAATCCTCCCAAGAAAACTACCAGTAACTAAAAGCTGAAGCGGAATAGCTATTGCACCCAACAACCAAGTTGTATCAATTATCCATTTGGGCAAGCTAAAACCAGGCCATATCAGGAAAACTGCTACTATTATTGACCAGGTTACCGGTTCGCGGGAAAGCTTATCGAATGATAGGTTGCCTGCTGCAGTTGCCCCGCCCCCCCTATAAGTGCCGATCGTGGTAACTGTAAAAAACACTAACCCATATGCAAGCCCCTTTTCACCAAAGGAAAGTAAAGAAAGCGGAAGTCCTAAGCTACCAGTCAAGGAAAATGTCATTACAGGAAGATAAGAACTAGAAAAAAATTTAAATAAGTGAACAAGAATTGCACTAATCACCCCTCCGATAAGTACAACTAATATTGAGGCTAGTACAAATTTTTGTGTTTCATTTATATTAATTTCAATCCTTGAGAATATAGCTATAATTAAACAAGGAAGCCCGATTTTATTAACGAGGGTCGCAATTAGATCTGTATCTAACGTCCGATTACTACGTGTCCAAAAAAAACCTATCGCTATCATTATATAAACAGGTAACATAATGGCGGCGAGTTGGGAAAATTGAACCATTAGGTAAATCCATGAATTGCAACGTAGATTATTATTGGTAATGTTGCGAGCGAGAGAATAGTGGACGCTACCACTACCCCTGCAACCTCGTCTTCTTTTCTTCCAAATCGAGCAGCAATTATATAGTTTAACACTGCAGAGGGCATAGCGCACTGCAAAATAAGAACGCCACGGGCGGCAGCGCTTAGGTCAAAAGCCCATGCCAGCACCAACCCAGCACAAAATCCAAATCCTATGCGAAAGCTGCCTAAATAAAGACTCTGGAAAACCTTGCGAACCTCTAATCGGGCGAGGGAGACACCCAACGCGATAAGCATTAATGGAATAGACATTCCTCCGAGAATTCGAGTTGTATTTGAAAGCCAAGATGGCGGATCTACGCCAATGAATAAAAAATAAAGTGCAGCGAGCACAACGTAAATATGTGGGGCCAAAACGGTTTCCCTTAAAACGAGACGACGCGATGCAAATGAGATCCCTAAAAAGAAGTTTGCGGTTGCGGAGACAACAAACATACTGATGCCTAATGCGAGACCTTTCTCTCCAAATGCAAAAAAGCACAGGGGCAATCCCATATTGCCATTGTTTGCGAAAACCGTTGTCGGAAGGAAAGCACCAATTTCTATCCTCGATATTCGCAACAATAAGGTTGAAAAAAAAATATTTAATGCCACCGCAATAGAAAAAATCCCAGCCGCCGTAGCAAAATCACTTATCGAAACTTGCAGTCGAGTGAGGGTGGAAAAAATCAAGCATGGAACGGCAAAGTTTACTACAAGACCGCCGATCGTATTTGTATTAAATGGTCTTCCAGATCGGCCCCATACAAAACCAATTCCAGCCATAACAAACAGGGGGGCTATTATTGTCGCGATTTCTAAAAGAATAAACACAGAAACCTCAGGGAAAATTCCTTAAGATCATATCAGATTATTTGTTTTGTACTAAATTTACGTCTGTTAAAAATTTACAGCTTACAAGAAATATTTAGTCGCACAGTATTAAAATTGATTTTTACAGAGAATGGTCTGTTTATTCAGAGCAAAATTTAAATAATTCTACACCTTTCACAAAAAATTAAACACTTGGAATCGTTTCGAGTGTGAGTGTACGTATGTTTTTTACCTTTTAAAATCGCAAACTAAGCATATTTGCTGTGGGGTAAATTTCTCGTCGGCACAATAAGTATTTTGGACAAAAAAGACATCTAGAGCGATTAATGTATAATAATTCTATTATCTAAAAATACTATTTTATTAAGATAAATGATTGGCGATATTTTAAACTTTGCAAAAGGACCTAAAGTTCATGGTTAAGCTTGATAAGATATACACTCGTGGTGGTGATGGTGGGCAAACGTCTTTAATAGATGGTAAACGAGTAGCAAAATACACTCCACGCCTCATGGCCATGGGCGATGTAGATGAAGCCAATGCTATATTAGGTCTGGCCAATACAGCGCTGGGCACAAAAAATAAACATCTCAAAAACCTTATTCGTAAAATTCAAAATGATCTCTGTGACCTAGGAGCGGATTTTGCATGCCCTGGAAGTAGTGCGAGTGATGGGAAATTGAGAATAAAAAAATATCAGGTTACAAGTATTGAGACTGAGATTGATTTTCTGAATTCAAAGCTAAAACCACTCGACTCTTTTATTCTTCCCGGTGGAGAGCGTTCCGCAGTTTGGCTTCATTTAGCTCGAACTGTTATACGTCGGGCAGAGAGATCAGCTGTTGAATTTTCAGAAAATGAGCCAGTGAATAAATTTGCCTTAGCTTACCTAAACCGGTTATCCGATCTCATGTTTGTGATGGCACGGCAGGCCAACAATCACGGACAATCAGATGAACTATGGGAACCAGGAAAATATGGAGGACCAAATTAAATACTATTTTCTAGAGGACAAAACTACTGCCAACATATTTCCGGCGAGGTCGTTCGCATTCTGATAATCAACTTGTTTAGCCCGTTGTAAATATTTTTTACATGTAACAATAGATGGGCGTTCATAATTAGAAATTCTGTTTAATAAACTTTCCATTGAAATTTCTAGTTGAGAAAGGGCAACCACATCACTTACTAAACCAATTGATACTGCACGTTGTGCGTCTATGGTACTAGTAGAATAAACCATATGCATAAGGGCTTTCGGGGGAATTCGATCCAGATGTGCTAACATAGCGAGTGTTGGTGGTAAATTAGCACGCATTTCCGGTGTTGAAAATTTTGCATTATCCGCGGCAATAGTTATGTCGCTGATTGCTGTAATGCCACAACCAAGACCTGTCACTTCCCCTTGAACGGCAGTAACCACCGGTACTTCAGAAGCGCGAATAGCTGCATAAACACTTAGCAAAGGTTCAACTAGTGCCTCGCGCATTTCAATTGCAGTTGATGGCTTTCCTTCCGGAGCGCCATGCGGATCACGACCCTTACAAAAATCACTTCCCTCTCCACGAACAGCTATGACATTGCAATTTGGATTTAAACCTGCTTCAGAAATAACATTTGCTATTTGCTCAGCAGCCTGCAATGTGAGCATGTTTCCATTATCTGGTCGGGTGAGAGTAAGCCTTCCAATCAATCCATCTTGCTCGAATTTATAAATATTACTCATCAATCCCTTTCTATTTAACAAGATCAGCGGTTTCTGCCACGATACCATGTTTGCGCAAATCTTCGTATTCATTTACAGACATGCCAAGTGTTTGAAGTATTACATCACGGGTATCCTCTCCCAATTTAGGCGGGTACCGATATTTGCCTTCTACCATCCCAGGAAATTTCAACGGGTTTCCAGCAACCCGAACCGTATCTCCTTTCGGATGTTCCAAAGGAAGAAGCATCTGCCTACTTATTACTTGTTCATCAGAGAAGGTATCTGACAGCTGATTTACTTCACCTACAGGAACACCATGCTTAAGTAACAATGGAACCCATTCCTTCGCCTCCTTCTTTGCAAAAGCAGACTCCAGAATGGGCCACAGTTCACTGCGATTGGCAAACCGTTTATGATTTGTCAAAAATCGTTCATCCTTAATCAAACCCTCACAACCAAGTGCAACGCACATCCCTTTCCACATTCGCTCGGTATTAGCAGTGACAACTAACTCGGTTCCGTTTGCTGCAGGGAAAGAACGATATGTCGGAATTGAGTCGTGACTTCTTCCTTGACGCCCCGGGTTTTCACCTGAATGAAGATAGTAAGCCGCCTGATAGCTTGTCATTGCAACCTGACAGTCTAACATAGAAACATCTATAAACTTTCCCTTACCGGTATTTCTGCGCTCTTCAAAAGCCGCTAGGGCGCCTATTGTAGCATATAAACCAGCAGAGAGATCACCCAAAGGAATTCCGGCTCGAACGGAAGCCCCACCACGCTCCCCGGTCATACTCATCCCTCCAGACATTGCCTGCACAATCATATCATACGCTGGTCGATCCCTATACGGTCCATTTTGCCCAAACCCACTTATTGACGCCCAAACAAGCCGAGGGTTACGGAAAGATAGTTCTTCCCAACCAAGACCAAGCCGATCTAAAACCCCAGGTCTAAAATTTTCAAAAATAAGATCACTGTCATCTGATAGGCGTTTTACTATGTTCAAACCCTCCGGCTTTTTCATATCTATAACAATGGCTTTCTTACTTCGATTAATTGAGAGATAATAACAACTCTCATTTCCGATAAAATGCGGCGGTAAAGTGCGCGCCCAATCACCCGAGGTAGACTCAATCTTAATAACTTCTGCCCCCAAATCACCAAGTATTTGAGTTGCGAATGGTCCTGCTAAGAACTGAGTAAAATCAAGCACTCTTATGCCATTAAGTGGCCCTACTCGACAATTCTCATGCTTTATCATGATGCTCGACTTTTGGCTATTTCTGACACTAAATGATCCGGTCTAATGGGAATATTCGTTAAGTGAATATTGAATGGTGTTAAAGCGTTTTCCACCGCTGATAAAATAGTTGCTGCTGCTGGAATGGTGCCACCCTCCCCTGCTCCTTTTACTCCAAGTGGGTTCAGAGGGGAGGGCGATTCAATGTGAATACATTCTGCATTTGGTACATTCTCTGCTGCAGGCAATATATATTCACCAAAGTTTGTTGTGAGCGGCATAGCCTCATCATCAAAATAAAGAGCCTCATACAGTGCGTTACCAACCCCATGAGCTAATCCACCTTGGACTTGGCCGTCAACTATCAAAGGGTTGATCAAGTTTCCTGCATCGTGGCTAATTACATAACGCAATATATCAATTTTACCCGTTTCAATATCAACTTCTACCTCTGCAACATGACAGCCATTACAATATGCTGATTGTGAAGGAGAAAAATAATTTGTTGCTTCGAGACCAGGTTCTATATCTTTAGGTAGAGCAAAGCCAGGCGAACCGGCTACCTTATGAGCAAGCTCCGCCAAACTCATTGATAATTCATTTACTCCTTTTACAAATACTTTTCCGGCGTCAATTTCAATGTCCTCAACTGCAGCCTCCAATAAATGTGACGCAGCCTTAATAGCCTTTTGCCGCACCTCAAGAGCAGAGAGATGCACAGAAGGCATGGCATTTGCGGCGATTCGGCTTGCGAAAGTTCCAACTCCATGAGCTATTCTGGATGTATCGGCTAGCACAACTTCTACATCATCTACTCCGACACCAAATTTTTCTGCAGCGATTTGTGCCATGGTGGTTTTATGTCCTTGCCCCTGCGGCGCAGCGCCCGACATCACGAAAATTTTACCACTCGGACCAATGCGCACAGTCGCCCCTTCAAAAGGACCGAGCCCGGTGCCCTCTACATAATTACCAATACCAATACCAATATAACGACCTTCTGATAAGGCTGCTTCCTGCCTTAATTGAAAGCCAGAATAGTCTATTCTTTCCAGGGCCTCCGACTGGGCCCGCAGATAATCCCCAGAATCATAGGTAACAGGTTTTCCATCACGAAATACCAATCCTACTTTATACGGCATCCATTCTGTTGGAATAAGATTCCGACGCCGCAATTCTGCCGCATCCAGGCCAAGTGCTTTAGCACCTTTATCCATCAACCTTTCCATTGTTAGAACTGCCTGGGGACGACCTGCACCTCGAACAGGAGTTACGTGGATTTTATTTGTGAAACCAACAGTCGTCTCCATTCTGTAATTTGGCAATATATAAGGACCCGGAACTGTAGTTGCAGAAATGAGCGGCGACACAATACCCCAAGGGATATACGACCCTGTATCATGAATCATTGTTCCTCTCACACCCGTAAGCTTTCCATCCCCATCAAATGCAGCCTCCACATCCCAATATTGATCCCGTTCCTGACTTGCACACAAAAAATGTTCGCGCCTGTCCTCAACCCATTTTACTGGACGATTCAATTTGCGGGCAGCGAAAGGAATTACAGCCTCCTCACTATAAAACATTGCTTTGGGTCCAAACCCACCACCAACATCAGGAGCAATTACATCAATTTCATTTTCATCCCAACCCAATACACCTATTATACACCTCTTTACTTGATGTGGTGTTTGGGTGGATGACCAAATTTGAGTTCGACCCTCATCAGAATTATGCACTGCTAATACGCCGCGTGCTTCCATCGAATGGCCTCCGCCTCGATGATGCTTTATAGTTTCTGATACGATGCAATGCGCGGTTGAAAATGCAGAATCAACATCTCCATACTCACTTTTGAAGAATGCTGCTACATTATCTGGAGAATTTTCATGCGCAGTGGCAGCACCCATTTGCAAGCTATCTTTTACATCGGAAGCTGCAGGCAAAGGCTGCCAATCAACACTCACTAAAGCTGCAGCATCTTCAGCGATATGTCGAGTTTCTGCTATCACAACTGCTACTGCCTGCCCACAAAAAGTGGTTTCATTTTTTGCAAGCAAATGAGGCATCAAAGGCTGTTTGATCGCAGGGTTGGGCAACAAAAGTATTAAGGTATTATCTTGAACATCTGATGGAAAATCACAAAGTGTTAAAACTACGTGCACTCCAGGTAACTTTTCCGCTGATTCTTTTTCGATTGTTGTAAATTTAGCATGTGCGAACGGACTGCGGACAAAAACTGCATGCAGGCAATCATCCAACAAAATATCATCGGTGTACTCACCACGACCGGTTAGTAGAAGTGGATCTTCAAGACGCTTAACTCGCGCTCCAAACAATTTAGCACCCATAACCCGCCGGTCTCCTAACGCGCAAAAAGATGAATGGAGCAGACACCATGATCAAATCCAGAGATTCCGCCTCCAGTGCAATGCGTCATACCAACCTTCGCGCCCTCTACCTGACGGCTGCCACAATGTCCTCTAAGCTGTCGCACAACCTCAACAATTTGTGCAACGCCAGTTGCTCCAATCGGGTGGCCTTTGGACAGCAATCCTCCTGACGGATTCACAGGTATTTTTCCACCAACAAATGTCTCTTCTTGATCGATCATGCGTCCTGCTTCACCTTTGTTACAAAAACCAAGCGCTTCGTAGTATAACAACTCGGCAATAGAAAAAGCATCATGAACCTCTGCTAGATCAATATCTGAGGGGCCTATACCTGATTCTTCATAAAGCTGAGCCGCACCGCGCAGTGTAATTTCGGGCGAAGTCATATCACGAAATCCGGTCATATATTTTCCTGAATTAATTTCTGAACCTATGACTCGAATAGGCACACCACCGTAATGTGCCAACTTATCTGCCGCGCAAATCACAACTGCTGCCGCTCCATCTCCAGATGGACAACAATGAAATAGTCGCAACGGGTCTGCTACAAGCCTTGAACTTTTTACCGCCTCGACTGTAGTTGTCTCACGCATTTGCGCATCTGGATTATACTGTCCGTGCGCCCGCGCTTTCACTGAGACTTTAGCCAAATGATTTTCAGTAAGCCCATATTCATGCATATAACGTTGAGCTCGCATTGCATAGAGTGCCGGCATCACCAATCCATGGGCAACCTCAAAATCCTCTTTTTCAAGGGGTAAAGTACCTCCGCCAAACTTAGTAAGTTTTTCTACACCTATTACTAACACCACGTCATAGATCCCCGCTGCAACGGATATCCACGCTTCACGAAATGCAGTAGATGAGCTTGAACATGCATTTTCAATGTTGACTATCGGCAATCCTGTAATTCCAAGTGTCTTGAGAATTCTTTGTCCGGACATCATACCGCCAAGCGCTGTGCCGCAATAAGCTGCCCCAATATCTCTCTTTGGCACATTTGCATCCTCGAGAGCTGCCTTAACCGCAGGCCAGGCTATTTCCGCGAGCGTTCTCTGAGGATATTTCCCAAATGGAACCATCCCAGCACCAATAATTCCAACCTCACGCATCAATTTTCTCCTGTCATACTTGGAACAAAAGAATAGCTTTCAATTGATTTCCCATCGGGATCGAGTCCCATAGTAACCTTACAAACCGAAACAGGCATATCAAAGGAGAGTATTTCAGGATCAACATTTACTATATGAGCAAATACCCTCACACCCTCTGGCATATCAACATAACCAGCTATATACGGTGTGATCCAATTTTTTGGAGCGGCATGAACAACAGACCAAGAATACAGAGTTCCTTTTTCCGATAATTCGAAAAATTTAATACTTTCTGACATACACTCCGGGCAAACTTCGGTAGGTGGGAAAACGCGCTGCCCGCAATCTCTGCACTCAGTTGCAACGAGGCGTATTGTTCCATCAGGATTTTCTATCATCGCCTCATCTGCGATACTCAACACTTTTTTCAAATCTTCAGTAGGGATCACTAATACCTCTCTCAACTTTTTATTTTTTGCGTTTTTAAAAGAATTGTTGCTTCCAAATCTGCACCTTGGATTCTATAAATTATTCGGTCACCTTCAAAAATCCTACTTGTTTTGCACGCAGTGTTCCTTAATCCCATTCTTCCACCCAATCACCAAAACCATATCCAAACCAAGGGGTCTGAGGCCGCAGCGGGGGCAAACAAAGATCATGCCACAGTTTTTTCGCTTTCACCATATACTCTTTTTTAGGTAAAGCTAAAGGTGACATATTCCCTTTGAGTGTAGCGTCGATGAGGATCGATGCGTCCTCGCCTCCTCCTCTCTCAAGAGCGGGCCCATGGCCTCTATCTCGGTGCAACAATTTATGGGTATCAAGAGCGGGATTTGATCGGCAAGAAAGCGCCCAAAGGACTGCATCTATATTTTCTGGATCAATATCATCATTAACAGCAATAACGTATTTTCCTACCGCGGAATCAACAGCAGAGGCGCCATACATTGCTCTCCAAATTTCAGTTGACGGTATCTCCCGTTTAAAAACAAGAAAAACAACACGCCGAATATTAGTTAACGGCTCATGCATAGAAACTGCCTTAAGGCCTTTAATTCCAAGTCTATCTTGCAAATGATTTAAATATTTTGGTTCCATTGCAACACGCTTAATGACACTTGACTCAGATGGAGTAACTTGACTGATTATGGAGCTCATAATTGCATTATGACGGTGGGTTATTGCCGTAACATTGATGATGAAATTATATTCTTCTAAATTAATATGACCGTGGCTTTCTCCAAATGGTCCTTCTGGTTCCATCAAATTGATATCAACTAATCCCTCTATGACGAACTCTGCGTCAGCCGGAACCATTAGGTTAGACATAATAGCTTTTTTAACCCTAATTGGTGCTCCAACCAATGCACCTGCTACAGCTATCTCATCAGTTTCAGCCTTTATTTTTTGTGGGCTTACATAAGAAATTGCTGGCGGGCACCCAATAACCATGGCAATTGGCATAGGCTGTCCTAGTCTACGGTATTTTAGCCAGTGATGGTGCGCGCCCTGACGAAGGTTGGAAAAGAGCTTAAGACCAATTCGATCTGATCCCTTCAGGGCTCCACGATAAGTTCCAATATTCTGTATACCGGAGTCAGGATCGACCGTTATACAGCTAGTGGAAGTTAAGTAGGGGGCAGAGTCAAAACCAGGGGTCGAAATGGGTACTGGCAGAGAGTCTAGACCTCTAAACTCCCCCAATATATCACTGCCAGTTAACACGATTTCATCACAAGGGGCTTCATCCACTCTCACAGGGGCAATAGGATTTTCTAATGCATGTTTCCAATGACTACCTATGGACTCAATAGGAACGCCCATACCAGTGCTATAAATCTTTTTTGACGCTGCGAGCACCCCCACAGCCAAGGGGAAGTCGTACGATCTTCCGTTCGAGTCAGCCACATTTGTAAATAGGAATGCTTTGCGTTCTGTTTCTGGAATTCCCCCACGAAACTGCCAACGCACTAGTGGCATTAACTCGGTATCCTTATTTACAGAGTGATCTATGCGAATTAAAAGTCCTGCTTCATCCAGGACAGACAAATGATCATGCAAATCTGGATAACCCTTGCCATTAAATTCATTTATGTGATTTATCATTTATGCACTTAAACATACTCTAAAGCTATTCTCAATAATGCTTTGTACCGAATTCATGTGCATTTATTGACATAACTTTTGTTAGTACTTGTCAAATGAATACTTTTTTTTATAGCCTTTGGAAAACAATCATGAGCAAAGACACAACTATACCACCACTTTTCACACCTTTTTCCTTGCGTGAAATAACATTCAAAAATCGGATAATGATGTCGCCTATGTGCATGTATTCTGCAAAAGATCTAGACGGGACGCCCAATGAATTCCATATCGCTCATTTAGGGGCCCGTGCACTAGGGGGCGCTGGTCTTATATGTACCGAGATGACGCAAATATCTCCAAACGGCCGCATTTCGCTTGGAGATGCGGGGATATGGGACGACAAGCACATAGAACCATGGAAGCGCGTTGTTGATTTTGTTCACCAAAACTCTGAGGCTAAAATTGCGCTACAACTGGGGCATGCCGGCCGGAAAGGTTGTAATCCTCTTAGCTGGGAAAGAACTAATCCCCTGCCAAATCATCTCCATTGGGAAATGCTTGCACCCAGCGCTATACCCTTCGGCCCAGACACCAATGCTCCGCGAGAAATGAACGAAGCCGATATGGCTTCAATAAAAGATGCATTTGTTTCTGCAGCCAAACGTGCTGACAAAGCCGGTTTTGACATGATAGAGCTACATTGTGGGCATGGATATCTGTTGTCTTCATTTATATCACCGCTTTCAAATCATCGCGATGATATTTATGGTGGTTCAATTGAGAATCGCATGAAATTTCCCTTGGAGATCTATCAAGCAGTGCGCACCATTTGGCCAGAAAAAAAACCAATATCGGCCCGTATCTCTGCGGTAGACTGGGTAAAGGGGGGAAATGAAATTAAGGATGCAATAACCATTGCTGCAATGTTTAATGATGTCGGATTAGATATACTTGACGTATCTTCAGGCAATGTTACTCATGAAAAACGACCCCCATTGACAGGTCTTTTTCAAACGCCACTGTCTGAAACCATAAGAAATAATATTGATATTCCGACAATTACAGTTGGTAACATTACCACTGGAAAGCAAGCTAACGAAATCATTTCAGAAAGTTGCGCCGATATTTGTGCAATAGGAAAAGGACATCTGTATGATCCATTTTGGTCTCATCATGCCGCAAGAGAATTGGGCTATACTGAGCCCTGGCCAAAACAATATTTAGCAGCAAATAATTTCAGAGAAAATAATGACAGGATGACCCAATGAAAAAACCCAGTAAAGTGTTTTGCGAATACCAACCAGGTGAATTCAAAAATCGATTTGTTTATCTCTTCGATACTTGAACCAAGTCCGCCTCTCTCCGCCATATATATAACCCGCAAGACACAACGACAGCTATACCTACCAAGGTCCAATTATTTGGGAATTGATTAAAAATTACATGACCGAGAATTGCCGCAAAAATTACTTGGGAATAAAGAAACGGCGAAACAACTGAAGCAGGAGCAATTTCTAAACCACGAATCAACAAATAATGACCAATTCCATACGAACCACCAAGTGCCACCATATACAGCCAACCAAGCAAATCAGGCATGGTCCAAAAGAATGGAACGGCCAAAGATGTTACCCCAACTCCAATTGCAGATGTCCAGAATAAACTAGTATTAGCGTGATCAGTTTTAGATGCTATCCTGGTTAGAACTTGGTACAATGCATAACAAAATGCAGAGCCCAAGGGTAAAAAAACTTGCCAGATAACAGTATCCGTTCCCGGGCGAATTATGAACATTACGCCTCCAAAACCAACTACTATGGCCAACCAACGACGGAATTCAACAGTTTCTCCTAACAAGGGTATCGAAAATGCAGTTACCAAAAGAGGGGCAACAAAGACAATTGCTATTGCGTCAGCAAGTGGCAGAAATTTTAAGGCGAAAAAGAAGCATGCTGTGGCAATAAGCATCAAAAATGATCTTCCTACGTGCAACAAAGGGCGCGTCGATCTAGCCTGCGCCAAAATATTGCCGCTAGAAAGAAACAAACACGTAAAGACGAAGTGAAAAAAATATCTCGCCCAGACAATTTGGGTGGTGCCATAAGCTTCGTGCAGTAACTTTACCAACGCTTCACCCACAACAAAAAATGCCAATCCTGCGACAAACAAAACTATTCCTTTGCGACTATTTTGCTTTCGCTCTATTTGATCCATACACTTTCCTTGAGAGTTTTAACTCGATGACATGTTGCTGGTTATAGCGAACACTTTAAATTTTCCACCTTTTTTACGGAGGCATTTGTATTGTACTTTTGCATTAAACTATTGGGAAATCATCTTTCTGGCACAAAACCAGGCTCTAAATATGATACCCTTGCGGTTTATTACTATAAAGTTAAAGCTTTTTTCACTTAATCGTACAGTACCTATTGCCATAAGATACGTGTTCCATCAATTTTGCCAGAATACTTTGAGAGTTTTTGATTGAACTCTCAGCGCCGCTTTAACCACAACGATTGCAACGAATTTGTTTAAAAATTTGATCTAAGTTTCCATCTGTTTGCGCAAAATCTAAGAGACATCGCATAGTCTTTGATAGATCTGGGAGGTTATATTGGCCCTGCACATTTTCGAGAAAATCTCTGGAGTCGCTGTTGATCTCAAATTCTATTTTTATTTTTTCGGCAGACATAACTCTCTCCTTGTTACTTATTTAATTCATGTTTCCTAGCTATTCTTTAACTTTTTAATACTTTGTACTTGCTACGATCAAATTATCACATCCATGGAATTAACAAAAAACCCCAAAAATATTTAAACCGTTGGATTAAATAACCGAATTATACTTACATGCTTTTTGCCGAGTCCTCTATTCAAAAAATCAAAACACACTAAATATGCTCCACTATAAAATTCATGACCTTCAATATTGATTTCATTGAATGATAGGCTACTTGGAGTAACTATTTAAAAGATTTTGTTTTTTTTCGATGCAAAAATTTTAATCGATTCCAATAATATACAATAAAGGAACTGGGGTCGATACATCCTTTGGAGGGCTTTATTAACATCACCAAGCATAAAACGAGGACGATAATGTGAAATATAATTATGAAGTTTTCCATCGATCATAGACTCGAAGTTTATCGCGACTTGACTTAAGAGGTAGGGCGAAAATTAAAAAACTCCAAGCTGTTTATTTGTAATATCAAAAATATTTTTCCCCCAACAAATTTATTATTTCAAATTAATTGCCACAGATTTTTGTTCAAGTGAAGCAAGCACATTTACTCTGGGTCCTTAAAAACTAATGTCTCAAGTTAATTTTTTTTCGATTTTTCAAAGAACCTTATCACGGTATCAACAACCATATTAAGGTATTTTCTATTCTTTCCTTTTCCCGCTTCCTTCGTGAAACATCTCTTTTTTATGAGATCCCGCGAAGCTACGGTACCATCTGCAAAAACCATAGTGCCATCTGTTTTTTTTATGACCGGATTATATCTACATCCATTCACAGCAACACCATTTACAAGTTCCCCATTTGAGCTGAAGAAGTGATTTGCTCCTTTTATGGTAACAAACTGCAAACTTCCTCCTGAAGCCTCTATAAGTGAGCCCAAGAATTTGCATGGTTCTATATAATAATGGCTCTCAGCCCCTTTGATAATCATAATTGGAAAATGTACTTTAATTGGCTCTGATATTATGTTGCAACCTGGTTCTGCAGCTGCAATTGCACGCCACTGATTTGACTTGTAGTCTACTCTACCATCAAGAGATTTTAAAACTTGACGCGCTCCATAACTAAAACCAGTGTAAAAAATGTTATCCGCATCGAATCGTTCATCCTTTTCCAATAATTCTTTTAAATCAATCGCATATTGAAAAGCGTTTGGAAAACGACTTTTCTGTGAAGGTCTCAATGCAGTTTTAAAAAACGCATCAATTGCAATCACAGCAAAGCCGCGTTTTGTTCCCTCGCTAATAACACGTGACGAATATTCATCCGTCTTACCCCCAGTATCCAAGAAATTTATGCCATCCCTGGTGCTACCATGCTGAGTAATAATAACAGGATATTTATCTTTATTTTGTTTTGGGATTGCCACCAACGCGATAACTGGCTTAGAAAAACCACGGCTATCACTTTCAAAATTTATTACTTCGATTATGTAGTTAGAATTTCCGTTTGAAGAAGCCAAACATAAAATTACAAAACTAGTAAAAAATAAAAAAATTAACTTACACAAAATTAAATACATTTAAATTCGAGGGGCAAACATTAATTTCTTGCTAACTGTAATTAATTATATCCACTTTTATGATAAAGCGAGTAAAAAGTGTAGATAGAAACTAAATTTACACGAAAAGTAATTGCTTCGATTTTAAAAGGCCTATGAATTAAAGTTATTTTGTTGATTGGAATCTGCACATTCATGGGCTAAAGAATTCAATTAAAATCTGAGACATACCTAAGCATTTGTTCTCTCTAGGACTTCCACTCCCTTTTGAGACAATTCGCATAATCCACTAGCCTTTAGATATAAGCAGCCCTTTGAGTTCATAGCGAACTCTTAGGAACTATACTGAGTGCATACAGAGCAAACAACAAAATGGCTTGGCACTCTAACCTTCACACAAATTTAGCTTTAGTCTGCATTATATTTAAATTTTGGTTTGCCCTTAACAATTTTTTTTGGAAGAGAAAAATGGTGCCGCTAATCTGACTTGAACAGATGACCCCATCATTACGAATAGTCTACTCCACCAAATAAACATTTTAAAACAGTGACTTATAAAAGCCTAAATGCCCACGTAAATTATACGTAAAATAATTTTTGGGGAAAATTAATGTTTGTACGAGTACAAACATAACGTCAAATCACCTAAATCGAAGCGTTATCTCAGGGTTACTGAAAATAAGTGACGAAAACTCGTTATTTTCCCTAGTCACAGACATCCGATTGAGCCAATATTCCAGGGTAAAATCTGGGATAAGTGTCTGAAAGGATTGGGAAAAATGAAGGTAGCTGTCTATGTACGAGTATCTACAAATCATCAAAGTGATGAGGCTCAGTACGAGGAATTAGAGCAACTTTGTCAGCGTTCTGATTGGGAAATTGTCTCGGTTTATAGGGAGACGATTAGTGGAACCAAAGGAACGAATGAAAGGGAACAGCTTAAAAGAATGCTCCGTGACGCTCGGCTTCGTAGGTTTGAGAAGGTTGTAGTATGGAGCGTGGATAGGCTCGGGCGTTCTATGAAGCACCTCGTTACCGTGTTGGCTGAGCTAAAAGATATCGGTGTAAATGTTTTTAGTTTCAAACAAGGAATAGATACCCAGACGCCGATGGGCGCTATGCTGTTCCAGTTTGTGGGGATATTCGCCGAGTTTGAGAATGAGATGAGGAAGGAACGTCAGGCTATTGGTATAGAAAAGGCTAAATCCAAAGGTGTCTACAAAGGTGGTAAACCCACCCCATCAGCCAAGTTAGACGAAATAAAAAGATTACGCTCTGAGGGTGTTTCTATCTCTAAGATTTGTAAGGCTGTTAGTGTCTCACCTCACACAGTCTACAAGGCTTTATCAGTCTAAACATTAGAAAAAGAGTGGTGCCACATCGGTGACTCGAACACCGTACCTCAGCATTACGAATGCTGCGCTCTACCGGATGAGCTAATGTGGCAACACACCATCTTCCTAATCCAAAATTACGATTTTATAAAGTCAAAAATCGAAGAACCGGATTGACGTTTTTGTGTCTTCGTTAGCTCGCGAGCTTGAGCCAAGGTTGATGTGTGACCGTAGTATTTCTCTATCATTTCCACGCTGTTTCCATGTTCTGAGCCAATACGTAATGGTTCACACCCTCATAAATTCTGAAGGTCGCGTAGGTATGTCTGAGTGAGTAGAGGGTGCGACGATTACCATCTCTATCAAACTCAACATCACAATGTTTTATGAGCGAGGCGAAGCCTTTTTTGAAACTACCGATGGGCGAGCCATCGGGGTGACAAAAGATAAAACTTTCCTCCGGTGGGTTTTCTCCCAAGTCATCAACGCGCAGCTGGCGAATGCGATCTAAGTAAGTTCTTACTTCCGAGGTGCGAGCGATAACCTCTCTAACACCAGTTTTCCCATCAACTCGGAAACCTATTACTGGTTTCCCATCCTGTTCGCCGACTTAAAAATATCGCGCCATTGTAAATTACGAGCCTCCCCCACCCTAATACCTGTATTAGCGAGTATGAGAACGTAGTTCCAAAGCAATACTCTATCTCGGCGAACCCTTGAGTGTTCAGCTTGATTTACCCAATGGCGAGCGTTCCGAGTAAGCCGTTCATAAGCTGTTCTATCAAACGCTGGGCGAGCTTTCGTTTTAAGTGGAACTTTTTTGAAATCTGGGATGGCTTTGATGTACTTCCTACTTGAAGCCCATTTTAGAAATCTTCTTATCTCTCCCCCTTCACTATTAAGTGTTGAGGAAGCTAACTTTCGCCCATAGCGTTCGGCTTTTTTGCGCTCCTCGAAATAATCCTCGATGAGTGCGGTATCAATCGCATCCATATTTTTGTTACCGACGAAAGCGTTGAAGTGTTTCCCAATAGTGACTTGAGTATTTTCAAATCGACTATGGCTGGCTTGAGATTTGAGATATTCAGAAATTACAGTTTTAGCTTGGCGAGATTTTACGTTCTCACCCATACGATGCCGAAATTTAAGGTCATCCCTCAACTCTTTAGCAAAAGCATAAGCATCATCGCGGTTTGAGGTTCGTGCTGAACGAATAACATACCCAGCAGTTCTGGGAGCTAGGATGCGAGCTTGATAAGTGGGAACCTTATTATCGCGGCGACGATAAATGGCTATTTCACCGTCATCAAAACTCTCAAAATCTATGTATGACTGTGTCGCCGTCGCCATCGCCATAATCCACAATATTCAATATGGTAGGATGATATCTCCACGTAAACGATACGTAAAGCCCAATAATTAGGTAGAAAATGCTATAAAATATCGGAAAACATGGGTTTTTAAGCGAGGAGCTTACTATTACGAATGTGATGCTCTACCCACTGAGCTAAACTGGCCGATACTTTTTCCCGTGTATTATAACACATTAAAATATTCAAGATTCTTAGTTTCAGGTCGCCCTAACCAATACACACATCCCTTTGTTAGCCTCTGAAAATACCAAAACCCATTTCGATAAGCGTTTGTGATGGCAGAAAGAATTTAATACGTAGGAAATGCACTACAAACTTAGCTTTAACAGCCAATGTTTATATCCTATAAATGGCACTAATGAGTTGATAGAAGAAATCTTGATTAAGTTGGGGGACTAAAAAATAAACTAAATATTTTACATAAACAGGATTGCCATGAATGGCTATTATTAACATAAGTTTTTCCAATCGCCCGTTTGAACTCATAGCATTTAATTAATATTTCATAGTGGGAATTTTGTGGCCATTAGTGTAAAAAGTCTAATTGCGGATTTACTTATAGATAAATAATACCTCTTATTACGATAGAAAAAATTTGGATGATATACTCCTAAAAACTGAAATTTATTAAAGTTATTAACTTCAAAGTCTGTTGTAGCGCAGATTGATTGATTTACACATTATAAATTAAAATCACATAAAATTGTTTTAGTAACGAAAATCCTGAGAGGAATTCAGCTATCGCTAAGATATTTTTTTTAACCTTGACTTCAATTATTCTTTTTTTAGGTAGTGGAGGCAGCGGGCACACCTTACCCAAATGCAAAGGAAGTCCAATTATGCAAGGAACTCATACATTATTTTGGACAAACTGCTATGGGGTATATAAGTTTGCGAATGGTGGAAGATATGAGGGTGATTTTCAACAAGGCAAATTTCATGGCAATGGTCTATTAGTTTTCAAGAGCGGGGGTAAGTACAGCGGAGAGTTCAAAAAGAATCATTTTGATGGCAAAGGCAATTACACATCCGCAAGTGATAACAAATATGTGGGTTATTTCAGGAAAAATAGGTTTCATGGAAATGGCACTGAAACTTGGGCTAATGGAGATAAATACTTGGGCAATTTTCACAACGGCACGGCTCACGGAGAAGGGACATATATTTGGCAAAACGGAAATAAATATGAAGGCGGATATGAAAACGGAAAATTTCATGGGAATGGCACATTTATAATTGGAAACCGGCAGTATACTGGAAATTGGCAACAAAATATTTTAATGGGAAAAATGGGATTGAGATTCCACAAAAAAATGAAATATCACGATACAAAAAATAAAAATTTTCATCGATGGGCGTTGGGGGAACTATTTTTTAAAGGCCTTAGAATACCAGTTGACCGTGAGAAGGGTCTAAAATGGTATCGCGTGGCAGCAGACTCAGGATATGAAAAGGCAAAAAAGACACTCAAAAATATCAGATCCCAGTTAGAGCCTAAGGCTATTGCAAAGTGTATGTTTGTTAACGTTAAAAAGATTTCGGGTCCAGAAACGAAAGAAATTGTTCTTGATTATTGCCGTAGTTTTGTGCGGCAATATTCTCTGGAACAATTAGTTCTCCAAGATAATAACAGATCCTAGGAAACAATCGAATAACTCGTTGAGTTTTACACTAGTTTATCAGTAAATATAATAGAGATAATCTTAAAATAAAAAATTGTTCGGATGATCAATCCTAAGCCTCGAAAGAAGATGTGTTTTTTATCTTACTACTCTCTTCATCTACAAAATCATTTTTGAATTTTGAAATTGCGAATCGTTTTTCAACAATCTGTGAATTTTCTTGAGTACCCCAATCAATTGTACCAAGCGCGCCGCATGAAACACAATCTGGCGAAAAAACTCCAAAATTTCTATTACATTCATTACAATACCAACCCGGTCCAGATACTGCTTCTTCAGCGCGGCGTAGCCATTGATTAGCGGCAGCAACATCTTTTTTTTCTTGTTCTTCAAGAAGCGCAAACAGTCTGCAAACCTCGACCGTCTCTCCATCCTGCAAGCATAATTTTAATTTAGACCTTGCACTCCCCCACAATCCAGCTTCGATCATCACGTTGGCAAGAGACAGTAAAGTTTGCGTGTGGTTTGGGTTGTAGGTCCCAAGTTTTTCAAACCGCAATACTTTTTCAACCAAACTTCCCTCCGGCAAAACACGACCGTAAATTTCGGCTAGTTTGGGGTGAGGATATGTTGGCCATTTCTTCTCTATAAGTGTCGCAGCTTTTCCAGTTTTTCCTTCTTTCTCAAAAACAGCTACTTTTGCAATTATTGCGGGCAACCAATCGGGGGCAAGCCTGTAAGCTTTATTTGTGGCAATAAAGGCCTCTTTGGTATTAATTTGAGCTACTGCATTCGATGCTGTCAAAAGTGCCAGTGCTGCCCGACGGCGTTTGACTATTTTCTTATTTATGGAATTGGCTTTCGCCATTTTTTCAAGAACAAAACCAGCAGAATGCCATTGTCGGTCCGCCACATACAAATCATAGAGAGTGTTCAGTATCCAAGCTGTTTTAGGTTGCAAGCGAAATGCGCGCTCAGCGAGTTTAATTGCCTCCGGACGGTTACCGTCACGCTCTGCTTGTATAAGAAGCCCTCGCAACCCTAAAAAAGATGTTTCTTTGCGCTCTAGCATCATCTGAAAATATTGCTTGGCGGCACCTTGATCACCGTTTAATTGGGCCGTCTGCGCAGACAGAAGCAAAGTTAATGGGGGGTCATCCAACAGTACACCGGTCCGCCTCACTTGCCGCTGCGCCTCTTTTGAGTCGCCCGCTGCTACAGCAACCATTCCACGTGTTAGAGCCCGGTACCCCCTTTTTACTCGTGCTTTTTTGTGCAGGTCAATAATAGTCGATGGAGTTGAGACCAATCCGCGCCAGACGCGATAAAAAAGCACTGAAATCAATGCGAATATCACAAACATAGTCAGTAAAAGAGCCGCAGAAGAAATCATTCGCCAGTTTTGCCATTCAATAACAACTTGGCCCTCTATATTTGCAACCTGAATTGAAACGAAGACGAATATCCCCGCAACAAGAAAAAATCTAAGCATTTTAATCATCCGCCGGGTCGCATGCCAGAAATTGAAAGTAATATCATTTGCGCTTCTTTGAGGCCTTTATTTATACTTGCCCTCGCTCGAGCACGCGATAGCCAAAACGCGGCTATGTTTTTGATCTTTCCGGAGAATCCCTCAACAACTGTTATTGCGGAATTTAGATTTCCATTCGATAAAAAGATTTCAACCTGATCTATTGGTGACAAAAACCGGTTTTTTGCTTCTAAATTAGTGCTTTTTCTTCTGATGGTAATCAATGTAGATATTTTTTCAATTGTAGCCGATATCCAGCCATCAGGTTCAGCTATGGATGAACTTTGGGAGATTTTATCGGCAACACTCGAGAATTCTTGTCTCAATAAATTGAGCGTGGGAGCTCCATTTTTCATAAATGGCCGCATCATATTAAGAGCTAATGTGAGATCTCGGTCATTAGCTGCTAACGTCGACACTGCGGCCCATTCCTCCTGAAAACCTTTTCCAGTGGTTGCCGCCGCCTTGAGTTGTACAAACGCCAACATTAGAATGCCCGCACTATTTAATTTGTCTAGTGTCTGAGGCGATCGTGTCTCTTGGGTTTCCTCTATCCTAATTCGGTTTTGAAGCGCCGCGACAGTCTTTGAAAGCTGTTCGTTCTCAGCTTCTAAAACCTTTAATCTTTTATTTATTTCTTCACTCAAATATAACCTGCCTGGCGTAAAATTTTTTCGATTTAGGTTCTTTTTCGCCAATTCTTCTAATCTTTGCAGCCGAATTTTTATTTCTGGTATGCCATACGAAAGACCTGCGTTGCTGAAAAGTGCAATCAACTTTTCTTGCGCAAATTTTAAACGTTTTTGCTCCTTCGTAATCTGTTTAATTAATTTTTCATAATCATTACCAACAGCCAAATCAGCCAAACGTCTCTCGATTGTAGTTAATTTGCTAGACTGATTAGAAAGGCTGTTCACATGCTTTCGAAATTCTTCATTGATCACATTATTATTAAATTCAACTGCCTCAATTTTTTCGCGCAATGTTGCAATATGAAGTTGGTTGGGATCTAACCTACCGACATCTAATATTTTAGAGACGGATGATTGTAATTGCTGTGGGAGAAAATTCTTCCAAAGAGGCCAGACGAACCAAATCGTAAATAACACACCCAAAAACAAGAAGATTGAATTGATTTTCTTAATATTAAAGTGGTGGGCACTAAACTTTTTCTCCGACACTGTTTCTGACTTCAACACTTGCGGATCAGTCTGTTGAGAAAGAGCCGATTCTGTATTTTTTTGAGAATTTTTTGAGTCAGCTACGTCCTTATCTATCATAATCCAATAAACTTTCTACAGTGGCAAAGCTTCTTTCAGGGCCTCAATCATAGCATCTGTCTGGGGGGCATCCGCCACAAGAATTTTTTTCCACACATTAAAGGGTAGATTACTTGCCACAGAATCTGATAAACACAGTGCAATCATGTCACTGCAAAACCTCTCATAACCCTCCATTTTCATAAGGTTAACAAAAATTTTTGCTGTTCGTGGGGAAAAAAATAAAATTATCTTTACTTCTCCGGTTTTAATTGCCTTGATAGCTCCTGAACAAAGCCGCGTCGCTGCTTCCGCCCGATAAAGAATTTGTCGTTCAACTCTAAATCCATGCTTAAGAAGTACTTTTTCAACACTGCTTGTTACTGTTTCACCTGAAATATGTAAAATAAGTCCATCCTTAGGAGAATGTTTATTTACAATTTGGCCAATAAGCGATTCCGCATTTTGCTTTCCGATTGATATATTATTAAAATTAAAAATTTCAGCCACCCGTGCAGTTGCTTTTCCAACAGCGTAAACTGGTAAATTGCGTTCTGAATTTGCTTTACTAAAGGGGACAATTGCATTTGCACTGGTAAATACAATAGCCTGCACTGGAGACAAATTTAATCGTTTCGGGATAGGAATGATTTCGAGCAGGGGGCTTAAAAATACCTTGTAGCCGAGAAATTGTAATTTTCCAGCAAGCATCCTGCTTTGGTCTATGGGCCTAGTAATCACTACTCCTGGTCTAGAGGAGCTCTCAGATTTCATCAAAAAATCCTTCACCTGCCCCTCTGCGAAGTTGTCTTCCCACTTCCGCCCCTAGGGCATCTGGATCGAGAACACTACCAAATTTTTCAGCCGCAATCATCTCTGTACCATCCGGTCGAATAATCATGCCTCGCAAAGAAATCCGGTCCTTTTCCACGAGGGCACAACCGGCAATTGGTGTTTTACAAGAACCCCCTAGTTCTGAGAGAAAAGCTCGTTCTGTGGTTGCCATAATCCGCGTAGTTTCATCATCAATATCTTTAAGCGTTTGAATAGTTTCATGATCCGTCTCGCGACATTGAACACCAATAATACCCTGACAAACTGCAGGTAAAATATCATCAATAGAAATAATTACTGACTTCAAATTTCGCATTCCAAGTCGGGCAATTCCCGCAGCTGCTAACAAAGTTGCGTCAAAATCTCCATTGATTACACGGTCTATTCGAGTATTAACATTTCCGCGAATGGTCTCGATGATCAGGTCTGGACGAATACTTTTCAAAATTGCTTGCCGGCGCACTGAGGCTGAACCAACCCTTGCTCCGATGGGGAGATCCTCTATAGATTTAGCATTTCCAATCAGAACATCTCTGCAATCTGCTCGGGGTAGGTATGCAGCTATAATTAATCCATTTGGCGATACAATCGGCATATCCTTCATCGAGTGTACCGCAATATCAGCATCTCCTCGCAAAAGTGCTTGTTCTACTTCCTTAGTGAACAATCCTTTACCACCAATTTTTGAGAGATTACCGGTTTGCAACCGATCACCCTGCGTTCTATAAGTCTTAATAGTTATGTTTTTGACCAAATAATGTTTGTTTACTTTACTTATTAAATTTGCAGCTTCATTGGCCTGCGCGAGGGCGAGGGGACTGCCACGAGTTGCTATTCTTAGTTTCTTGTTTTTCTCGATCATCTAACACCTGTAGCGCGTATTTAAAAAATTAGCCAGCATAAGAAATGGGTACAACAATTTTTTCAGATAATGTAAAGTTTAATGATGAATATTTTGGGCATAGAAACTAGTTGTGATGAAACGGCAGCATCCATCGTAACTGAAAATAGAAAAATATTATCAAATGTTGTCAAATCACAAAATGAACATCACGCGCCTTATGGTGGGGTTGTGCCTGAAATCGCTGCGCGGGCGCATTTAGTAATTGTAGAGGCTGTAGTTAGGCAGGCCATAAAAGAAGCAAAATTAGATTTTAGTGATCTTGACGGTGTTGCTGCAACCTGCGGACCCGGGCTAATTGGTGGCGTGATCGTCGGATCAATGCTGGGAAAAGCAATATCTGCAGCCCGCAAAATACCTTTTGTAGCTGCAAATCATCTTGAAGGTCATGCTTTGACCGCCAGACTCACGCATAACATACAGTTTCCTTACCTTGTCCTTTTGTTATCTGGCGGGCATAGCCAATTTATTATTGTAGAGGAAGTTGGTGAATACCAAATAATTGGTAACACTATTGACGACGCTCTTGGAGAGGCATTTGACAAAGTTGCAAAGATGCTAGGGATTGGATTTCCAGGCGGTCCGGCAGTTGAGAAAATGGCTTCGTTTGGCTCTCCTGGCCGATTCAATCTTCCAAGGCCACTGAGGGGACGGGAAAACTCTGATTTTTCATTTTCTGGTTTGAAAACATCTGTTCGAAATAAAATAGAACAATCTAAAAATGGGACCTTTTCCGAAAAGGATATTCAAGATCTTTGTTCTGATTTCCAGTATGCGGTATCTGATGTAATAAAAGATCGGGTTCTCAATGCATTAAATATCTTTTCAAAAAAATATCCCAATTGTGAAAAATTAGTCTTGTGCGGCGGAGTAGCATCTAATCAGATGATACGTACGACTTTGGAGCAATCCGTCCAAACCCTAGGTGTCAATCTTGTTGCCCCCCCAATTAACCTATGTACTGATAATGGAGCGATGATTGCTTGGGTGGGCGTTGAACGGTTGAAGTTGGGACTTTCAAATACTTTAGATTTTAAACCACGTCCTCGCTGGTCTCTTGAGGAACTATAAAATCACTGATAAAAAATTAGCATTCCGTTTAACAGAACACCCTGCCCATTATAACAACTTGAATTTCCCTCTGAAGAAGATTTGCGTTAAGTTTATGAATTGTTTTCAGGTTAATTGAGGGAGCACTCATGCTGCTGCAGCCAAATGTATATTGCTAAAATTGGAATCATCGGGGCAGGGGCTTGGGGAACAGCACTCGCGCAAGCAATTGCCAGCAAACGTCATAATACAATTGTATGGGCATTTGAAGAAGAAGTAGCGAATAATATTAATTTGCAAAATTCAAATCCTGACTACCTACCAGGCATAAAATTAAGTGCTGGAATAAAAGCTACAACCGACATAAAAGAAGCGGCAAACTCTGATGTAGTGCTAATGGTTACACCAGCACAATTTATGAGAAGCGTTGCAGAAGCAATTGCCCCCGCACTTAGGCCACTCACGCCAATTGTAATTTGCTCAAAGGGAATAGAACAAGAAACCGGTCAATTAATGACAGAAATTGCCTCTAATACGCTCATTAATCATCCAATAGCAATTTTGTCAGGGCCCACGTTTGCGGAAGAAGTTGCACGAGGATTACCAACCGCAGTTACATT
Source organism: Rhodospirillaceae bacterium (assembly GCA_002709075.1). Lineage (GTDB taxonomy): Bacteria > Pseudomonadota > Alphaproteobacteria > MPNO01 > UBA2964. The sequence goes on from PAPV01000004.1 coordinate 121,088, forward strand.
GGCAACAAGCGACAAAGTTGTTGGTAAAACATTAGTAGATGCCATAGGAACCCAAACCTTTCGTCCATATCTTAACCATGATGTAATCGGAGCAGAAATCGGAGGTGCTATCAAAAACGTTCTCGCTATTGCATGTGGAATTGCAGAAGGTAAACGTTTTGGTAATAATGGCCGAGCAGCACTAGTCACAAGAGGCCTCGCAGAGATGACGAGGTTATGTGTTGCAAAAGGCGGGCAGGCTCAAACTATAATGGGCCTTAGTGGAATTGGAGACCTTGCTCTTACCTGCACAAGCACTCAGTCGCGAAATTACTCACTAGGAATCGAATTAGGGGAGGGACGCAAGCTTAGCGATATTATGGCTGGAAGAAAATCAGTAGCGGAAGGTGTATTTTCTGCCGCAGCTGTATCTGCGCTTGCATCAAAACTAAAAATTGACATGCCTATATCCGCTGGAATTAATGCAATTGTAAACCATGGAGAATCCGTCGAAAAAATTATCAGAGACCTGCTCTCCCGACCGTTTCGAATTGAGAGCGAGCACCTTCAATAATTTAGAAAATCATGTTTCCGTTAAAAAATAGTAACTTGTAAGGAAAAACCCATGCAATATTGGTTGTTTAAATCAGAACCTGGGGCCTGGTCATGGGATGACCAAGTAAAGGATGGCACAACTGAGTGGGACGGAGTCCGCAATCATCAGGCAAACAATAATATGAAATCAATGTCAGTTGGGGATAAGGGCTTTTTCTATCATTCTGTGACAGAGAAAAAAATTGTAGGTGTAGTTGAAATCGTCAAAGAACATTACCCGGATTTTACCGATGAAACCGGGCGTTTTGGAATGGTAGATGTCAAATCACTATATCCAGTCAATTATCCGGTCACATTAGCCGAAATTAAAAAAGAGCCAGAGTTACAGAATTTTGCTTTAATAAAACAATCAAGATTGTCAGTTGTCCCCGTATCTGAGAATGAATGGAAAATTTTGTGTAAGCTTTGCGGAATTAGCCCTGCACAAAAATGAAAAACTTTAATGAGGAACTTAAGATTGAAGATCAGGGGGCGGGTACAATTCTTTGTGCATTGGATGACCTTAACAATCCTGGATCAAAAGGTTTCACAGTTGGTCAAAGACCGCGTCTTTTCGTAGTAAGAATAGGAAATTCTATTTTTGGTTATTTTAATATTTGTCCTCATCGAGGAACGCCTCTAGACTGGAAACCAAACATGTTTTTAACCAGGAATAGTGATTCCATCTTATGTGCCACTCACGGCGCATTGTTTACAATTGAAAAAGGAATGTGCATACAAGGTCCCTGTAAAGGAACGTTATTGTCTCCAATAAGAATAAAATTGGAAAATGGTCTTATAAAACTAATCGACTAAGAGGTTGAATGTTCTAATATAAAAAACAATACCTCGGGTCTAAGACCTGCTAAATAACAATTCTTGCATCTTCACTTGGTATTTTTCATAATCCGCTTAAAACGGGTATGACTAGAATAGATTGTATTCAGGGGAAACAAAATGGCTCAAGAAGAACAATATCCAGTTAATGCAAAATGGTCAGCAAATGCGTGGATTAATGAAGATAGTTATACGAAGATGTATCAATCATCCATTGATGACCCAGTGGCGTTTTGGAAAGAACAAGGGAAACGCCTTACCTGGATAAAGTCTTACAAGAAAATAAAAGATGTATCATTTAAAAAGTCCGATCTTCATATTCGCTGGTTTTATGACGGGACTCTGAATGCATCCGCCAATTGTTTGGATAGGCATTTAACCACTCGCGGTGAGCAGACTGCTATTATTTGGGAAGGTGACGAGCCTGGACAAAGTAAAAAAATTACTTATCGTCAGTTATATAAAAGTGTCTGCAAATGTGCAAATGCAATGACACACCTAGGTATTAAAAAGGGTGACCGGGTTACAATTTATCTGCCAATGATCCCGGAAATCGCTATATCGGTTCTTGCGTGTGCGCGAATCGGAGCAATTCATTCAGTTGTTTTCGGCGGTTTTTCTCCAGACGCGATTGCAGGTAGAATTAAAGATTGTGACTCAGAGTATGTAATAACTTCGGACGAAGGAATTCGAGGCGGAAAAACAATACCGTTGAAGAACAATATGGACTCCGCGCTTAAAAAGTGCCCTGGTGTTAAAAAATGCATTGTAGTTAACAGAACAGGAGGACCAATTAGTTGGATAGAAAATAGAGATGTATGGTGGCACGATTTACTCGACCAAGAACCTGAAGAGTTTCCGCCTGCAGAGATGAATGCTGAAGATCCACTCTTTATCCTTTATACTTCTGGTTCTACCGGAAAACCAAAAGGGGTTTTGCATACCACAGGTGGGTATATGGTATACGCCTCCATGACTCATCAATATATATTTGATTATCACGAAGGCGATATTTATTGGTGTACTGCGGATATTGGTTGGATCACAGGACATTCGTATATACTATATGGTCCATTAGCAAATGGTGCCACCACATTGATGTTTGAAGGGATACCAACCTACCCTAATGCATCACGTTTTTGGCAAATTTGCGACAAATATGATGTAAATATATTTTACACAGCACCCACTGCACTGCGTGCGCTAATGCGAGAGGGGGATAACCTGGTAAAATGCACTAAACGGTCCAAATTGCGTTTGCTTGGCACCGTCGGTGAACCTATAAATCCTGAAGCATGGAAATGGTATTTTGATGTCGTTGGCGAGAAACAATGTCCAATAGTGGATACATGGTGGCAAACAGAAACGGGAGGCATAATGATCTCACCCTTACCGGGTGCAACTGCTCTTAAGCCTGGATCGGCAACACGACCATTTTTTGGAATTAAACCAGAACTCTGCGAAAATGATGGGACGCTCGTAGTAGGTGCGGGCGTCGGCAACTTATGTATTTCTGACTCATGGCCGGGTCAAATGCGCACAGTGTTTCGAGATCATAATCGTTTTTATGAAACATACTTTTCACAGTTTCCGGGAAAATATTTTTCTGGGGACGGATGTAGACGCGATGAACATGATTACTACTGGATTACGGGACGGGTAGATGACGTAATAAATGTTTCCGGACACCGAATCGGAACTGCAGAAGTAGAAAGTGCTTTAGTTGCTCACCACAAAGTGGCCGAAGCTGCTGTTGTTGGTTTTCCACATGAAATAAGGGGGCAAGGTATTTATGCTTTTGTGACACTTATGAAAGATGATACCCCCTCTGCCGAGCTTAAAAAAGAGTTAGTCGAATGGGTTCGATCTCAGATAGGACCAATTGCCAGCCCAGACTATATTCAATGGGCTCCCGGCTTGCCAAAAACAAGATCGGGGAAAATAATGCGGCGAATACTCAGAAAAATAGCTGCAAACGAATTTGATGACTTAGGAGATATTACAACGTTAGCAGATCCCTCAGTAGTGACAGACCTGAAAAATAGCAGATGATTACCTTAATTTAAATACTTTCTTCTTTTTTCAAAAATCAATGCAGCGTCCGTTTTTTTCCCAATCCCCAAATCGAGTCGGATCTAGGCCCTCTCTCCCACCAACCTCCTTTGGAGCCGTACCGTTGTCATCTTTGGGGAGAGGAATTTTGAGTGTTTTTTCAGTCTGTCCAGTATCAGATTTTTGTTTATTGATTGCCATAATTCACCTAATTTCTTTGACCAAATACTAAGAAGAAATGATTTTGGATCATAAAAGTACCATTGGCTATGTAAAAACATCTTTCAATTGACTATATTCATATAAGGCCTTTTCGTATAAGCAAAGTTATCCGATTAGTTCAATAATTTACTCTTTCTTAACAACTTAGCATACAACATTCTCTGCACAGTCTTGTTATGCAGATTTTTTCATATCAAAAAGATACGAGGGGGAACAGTTAAATGAACTTTACTTACTCCGGCTAAAATAGCCAAACTGTAAAAACACCACTTCTTCCCACGAAGGCCATTTACAATGTAGATTAAAATTTATCATACTTTTCAGCTTCCAGTCGAAACTCTGAATAATTATGAAAGAATATAGTCAAAAACAAGGTTTGAAGTCGCGGGAGGTCGCACTTGAAATATTTTCAGAGGTAACAAACAGCAGAACTACCTTTGATGAAGCAATGGCACGAAATTTAAAATTTCCCAATCTTGATTTAAAAGATCGTGCATTTGTTCACCTATTGGTCGCAGTGACTCTAAGGCACCGTGGCCAGCTAGATATGCTCGTGAAAGGTTATCTAAAACATGCTTTACCAAAACGTGCAAATTTAATAAACAACATCCTTCAACTTGGGGCCGCACAACTCCTATTTCTAAAATCGCCACCGCATGCGGTTGTTGACACAGCAGTTCTGATGTGTCGAAAATTCCCCGGACAAAAAGGATTGGTAAATGCTATTCTTCGAAAGATTTCCCTAGTTGGAATAGAAAAGCTCAATGAGATTGACATAAAATTTAATACACCCAGGTGGCTTTGGGAAAATTGGCTACAACACTATGGTGAGAAAAACGCAAGAGAAATAGCAATCGCACATACAATTGAGCCCCCTCTCGATATAACAGTTATGAGCAACCCGGATTTTTGGGCCGAGAAACTAAAAGGAAATATTCAATCTGGAAATACTGTGCGGCTGAAAAAAAAGGGAGATATTACGCGGTTGCCGGGTTTTAAAGAGGGGAAATGGTGGGTTCAGGATTATGCAGCGTCCTTGCCCGCAAAAATCCTTTTATCCATGCTTCCTCAGAATGGAAAAGATTTAAAAATACTTGATTTATGCGCAGCCCCAGGAGGAAAAACTGCTCAACTTGCACTATCTGGGGCCATTGTTACTGCTGTTGATAAATCTTCGAAACGCATGCAAATTCTGAAAGATAATATGAAACGGTTAAATCTCTCTGTTGATACCATAATGGCAGATGCGCGGGTTTGGAGTCCAAAAGAACTGCAAAATGGAGTTCTTCTAGACTTACCATGCTCTTCAACGGGGGTAATAAGACGGCACCCAGAGCTGCCCCTCAAAAAAAGTTTAAAAGAGATAAACAAGATGTCTGAAATACAAATAGAAATTACCAAAAACGCGCTAAATATGCTTAACGTAGAGGGTATACTGGTTTACAGTGTCTGTTCTCTACAAAAAGAGGAAGCAGAAGATGTAATTTACAAAGTGATGTCTGAGTGCAAAGGAGTAAGCCCGGTCCCAATTGAAGTTTCCGCTCCTGGAAAGCCGGTGACCGTTGGTAAAGTTAAAGCTGGTTTCAGAACCAAACCCAGCGATAATAAAAAACAAGGGGGCATGGATGGCTTCTTCATTTTTGCGCTCCGTCGTAATTTCTAAATTTTTTGCGGCCACGATCTTTCCCAAATGATCTCCACAAACTAGGATATGGTTATTTTATTATTCTTTGAATGTTTAAGCAGGGACCCATGTTAAAAAAACTCATATATGAAATTAGAGGGAAATTTAATTGAACCCGGGGCTTGGACATACTTGATAGAAAAATTTATGGAAGTTCCAGTAAAAATAGCGCCATCCATACTTTCTGCCGATTTTGCGTCACTAGGACAAGAAATTACTGCAATGGAGAGCGCAAATGCAGACTGGATTCATGTAGATGTCATGGATGGGCATTTCGTTCCTAACATTACTATTGGGCCTGATGTAGTTGCCGCACTTCGCAAGAACACGAAATTGCCACTAGATGTACATCTTATGGTTTCACCTGTAGATACCTTTATTCCGCTTTTCTCTGAGGCCGGAGCCGATATAATCACAATTCATCAAGAAGCAGGGCCGCATTTGCATAGATCACTACAAATGATTAGGTCCTTAGGAAAAAAAGCTGGAGTGTCTATAAATCCGTCAACACCCGCCACTTCCGTTGAATGTATACTGGATAGCGTTGATTTAATACTCGTTATGACGGTGAATCCAGGCTTTGGCGGCCAGACTTTTATCAAGAGTCAATTAAAAAAAATACGACAACTACGAAAAATGATTGATGAATCTGGATATATTATTGATCTAGAAGTTGATGGCGGTGTCACTGCAGAAAATGCTAAACAAATTTTTACGGCGGGAGCAAATATTCTGGTCGCTGGCACTGCCAGCTTCAAAGGCGGCCCAACATGCTATACCAAAAACGTTGAAAGACTGCGAGGCGTTTAAATTGCGTTACTCCGGTCGGGACGCAAAACCCTTTGAGAAAAATGCAAAATCAAATGAGTTCGTATTGGATGTTTCGTAGTCTTTTGAATGGTCTCAGACACTTTCCCATCAAGCATTTTTTTTATTCTGCAATAAATCCTATATTGGGAACGCATTTGTATCAAAAGTCGCTTGGTTGTTTTAATGATATTAACCAATTCCAACCACCTAAAGTTGAAAAATGGCCAGGCGACTCGGGCCGGGGTACGACAATAATTGACGGAGACTTTGAGCTAGCCGGAAAAACACTCCTCGACACCAATACTCCATGGTGTGCCGAAGAAACTTCAACCCGTTGGCGAAGCCGTGCTGCATATTTTGACTGGCTATGTGATTTGCAAGCTTTAGGAGGAAATTTGGCACGTGACCGCGCTAGACAATTAATAATTTCCTGGATTAACACTGACGGGAACTGGAGTCGGACAACTTGGCAACCTGAAGGATTAGGAAACCGCATCTCAAATTGGATTAGCCATGCTGATTTTATTTTATCTGACTCTGAAAATGTCTTTCAAGAAAAATTCATATCTTCCTTGTATCGGCAAACACAATATCTAAGTCGAATATATGTTAGTGCACCAAGGAGCTCTGAAAAAATAACAATTTTAAAGGGACTGATTTTTGCCGATCTTACCTTTTCTAATGGCCACAGGAAAAAGCTTTTAGCCGACAGACTTGATAAAGAACTTCTATTGCAAATTTTGAAAGATGGTGGAACACAAAATCGTAACCCATCTAAACACCTCGCGATATTAAGAGACCTTATAGATATTCGGACTGCATATATATCTTCCAATAATGAACCTTCAAAAATACTAAATGAAACAATTAAAACAATGGCCCCCATATTACGGTTTTTTCGTCATGGGGACGGCATGCTTGCCCTTTTTAATGGTAGTGTAGAGGAAGAAAGCTGGCTAGTTGATATTATTTTGGAACGCTCCGAAGAACGAAAAAAACCACCAGACTCAATGCCAGTGACGGGATTCGAACGTTTAGCAAGAAACCGCACACTTGTTATTTTAGATGTTGGAATGTCCCCACCACGTGGTTTCGATTGTGATGCACACGCAGGTGCCTTGAGTTTTGAATTAAGCATTGGAAAAGAACGGCTTATTGTTAATTGTGGTGCACATATAGGTGACAATCAGGATTGGAGGATTGCACAACGTTCAACAGCTGCCCATTCAACAGTGTCTGTAGAAAATATAAATTCTGCAGAGGTGCTTTCAAAAGGCGGTTTGGGTTACTGTCCAAAAATATTTCCGGTCACCAGAAATGAACGCGACGGAGAAGTTTGGTTAGAAACCGAGCATGATGGATATTATTGGATTTTTGGATTGGTGCACCATCGGAAATTACATCTAAATTCAAACGGGACAAATTTAAGAGGTGAGGATTCGTTGTTAGGTCAATCTGCACATAAATTTACAGTTCGTTTTCACCTACACCCGAGCGTTCAGTCATCACTTCTGCAAAATGGCACCTCGGTGTTGTTGAGGCTTCCCAGCGGAGAGGGATGGCGATTCAAAGCGGCTAATGGTGTGATTGGTTTACAAGAAAGCGTATATCTAGGTGCAGGTGATCGCATTAAACGCTCAAAGCAAATCGTTATTTCTTCAGCCACTGGTAAAAATGTAAAATCGGTAAAGTGGATGTTTGCTCGCATGTAAGAACATGGGATTTGGAAATTTATTCTTTAGGAAATTAAAGCTGCCAACGGGAAAAGTCTGCAGATATTCTGGTATTCCTCCACATTCCGGTAATATCTGCAACAAGACCTCCTGGTTTAAGAATTAATGCAAAATCATCCATCGTTAACCCTATATATTCTTTGTGTGAAACCGCACCAACAATACAATCAAACTGACTATCGTGCGGCATCTCGTTCAACAGTTCAAGATCGAACAGGCTTTTTGCCTCGAGAGGATCCGCATAAGAATCATGGACTGAAACAATTCCACCCGAAGCTTTTAACTTTTGTACCACATCTATAACACGAGTGTTACGAAGATCGGGAATATCTGCTTTGAAGGTGAGACCTAAAACAAGGATTCTTGCACTCATGCCAGAGTGAGGCATCCTTGATGCAATGCTATCCGCAATGAAATTACCCATTGAATCATTAGTTAAACGACCGGATAATATAACTTTTGGATTGTGTCCAAAAGTTGTGGCGACATGTGCAAGATAATAGGGATCTACACCGATACAGTGGCCACCTACCAACCCAGGCTTGAAACTTAAAAAGTTCCATTTCGTGCCAGCGGCATCTAAAACGTCATAAACTGATATCCCCATTTTCTGACAGATCATTGTTACTTCATTTACGAAAGCAATGTTTATATCACGTTGGGCGTTTTCAATTACTTTTGCTGCCTCAGCAGTACGGATGTTATTAGCTTTAAAAACACCGCCTGTTGTTACAGCACCATAAACATCCTCTAATATCTCTGTAACTGCGGGCGTTTGCCCAGCAACAACTTTAGTAAGTCGTTCTACTGTATGTTCACTATCGCCTGGATTTATCCGTTCCGGTGAGTAACCAAGATAAAAGTCCTGACCGCAAGTTAGATTTGAGGCCGCTTCGAGTGCATTCGCAGCAATATTCTCGGTAACGCCTGGATAAACGGTCGACTCATAAACTACAATTGCACCAGATTGCAACACAGATCCAACCAGTGAACTTGCTCTAATAACAGGACCAAGATCAGGTTTGTTTTTGTCATCAACCGGGGTAGGAACGGTTACTATATATAGTTCAAAACCTGAAATGTCAGCCTTTTTTGTTGTTAATTTCAGGGTTGATCTTTTAAGTTTTGCACTATCTATCTCGCCCGTCTTATCGTAGCCCGACAGTAATTCATTTATTCGATTTTCATTTATATCCAAGCCGGTTACACTAAATTTGTCTGCAAGAGCCACAGCCAGAGGCAACCCCACATAACCAAGGCCAATAACGGCGATTTTTGGATTGGCAGGCATCCGAAACTCCTAAAATTTACACAATGGCATAAGTTGCAACAAAGTGTATGTCAATTAATGCTATATGATGCTTCATAAAAAGAATCTCGATAAGATGTATTAAATTTGTATATTAATAAAATCAGCAAGCGATGCACGGATATAATTATCTATGAAAACAGAAAAGAAATCATCGGGGTTGAAAGAGAAAACTCTCAGATCTCCGACTAAGGCCCAACTACTTTATTCACTTCTAACCAGTGAAAAAACTGAGTTTTTAATGGAGGCTCATAATGGATTGTCTGCTAAAATAGTGCAAGAAGCCGGCTTCCGCGGAATTTGGGCTTCAGGTTTGACAATCTCTGCAGCCCTAGGCGTCCGTGACAGTAACGAAGCGTCATGGACACAGGTTCTTGAAAATCTTGAGTTTATGTCAGATGCGGCATCTGTACCAATTTTAGTCGACGGAGACACTGGATACGGTAATTTTAATAATGTCCGAAGAGCGGTACAAAAGCTGGGACAACGCGGAATAGCTGGAATTTGCATAGAGGATAAATTATTTCCCAAAACCAATTCATTTATCGGCGATAGACAACAATTGGCGGATATAGATGAATTCTGTGGTAAAATTAAAGCAGCAAAAGACACACAAGTAGATCCTTATTTTTGCGTTGTCGCACGTATTGAAGCATTCATTGCAAACCAAGGAATAGACGAGGCTCTAAACCGGGCCGCAGCATACAATGAAGCGGGTGCTGACGCGATCCTCATTCATTCAAAGCAACAATATCCAGATGAAATAATAGCTTTTTTGAAAGATTGGAAAAATAGATCGCCTGTAATAATTGTGCCAACAACATATTTTAACACCCCGACTAAGACATGGCGGGACGCCCGAGTATCAACTGTAATTTGGGCAAACCATAACCTTCGAGCTTCGATCACTGCAATGAAAACTATCTCTGAAAAAATTGCACTTCACCAATCTCTGGAGAAAGTCGAAAACACGATTGCGACTGTCAAGGATGTTTTTGAACTCGCTGGAAACGCGGAGTTGGCTGAAGCCGAAAAACGATATTTACCAGTAAAGCCAAAGCCTCCAGAAGCAATTATTTTGGGTGCAAGCAGAGGATCAGATCTTGGAAATCTCACTAGAAATATTCCAAAATGCATGCTTAATATTCTTGGAAAACCTCTTTTACGACATCTGACCAATAGTTTAATTGCCAGTGGCATAACCGATATTACCGTGGTGCGAGGCTATGCTAAAAGCCGAGTAAATCTGCCAACCATTAAAACTATTGATAATGATGAATTTGAAGATAGTGGTGAAGCAAAATCACTTGCATGCGCTTTGAACGAAACAGGAGACTGTTTGGTAATATACGGTGACGTGCTTTTTAGAAAATATATTCTTGATCGTATTCTCTCTGTCGCGGAGGATATTGTGCTAGCTGCGGATGCCCTCTGGCAGCAAAGAGATCCTAATCCGAAGTCTCGAACGCGTGACTTAGTTTGTTGTTCCCGAATATTCAGCTCCGGATACTTAGATGATGGATCTGCAACACTATTAGAAATTGGCCCAGATTTAGAGCTTGAAAAAATTATGGGAGAATGGATTGGGTTAGCCCGCTTCAACGGAGATGGCTCTGCAGCACTCAGGCAAACTATAGAAGAATTGCGGAGTACTGAAATGCTGGACCAGGCAAGTATGATAGATATATTCAATGCACTTCTCAAATCAGGTCAAAAAATACACGTGGTTTACACTACCGGTCATTGGTTGGATGTTGACAATCCTGAGGATCTTGCTCACGCCCAATCATTTTTAAAATCATAAGATTGGATAAGAATTATGCTGGACATTGACATGTTCTTACCCTTCGATAGTTATATTCCTTCTTTTTTTCAGTTGTTCTGTTTTTTTACGACTTTGTTTGTTATTGCAGTATTTTACTATATTGGCACAATCTTTTCCGGACCAAACTCAATAATTGAATGCCGAATTGTGACTGGTTGGGGCGTCACTGTTTTTGCTCTTATTTTACTAGGCTCAGGCTTTCAAATATCTCTTAAGAACGCAGCCATTATCCTTATCTTCATAGGTCTAGTGGGAACAATTAAAAAATGGCGATTGTTGCAAACCTCATTTCCTACAAACATATTTCGAATTTTTTGTCTAGGAATACCTCTGGCCCTTATTGCAGCAGCAATGATACCAACACAATGGGATGACATGTCTCAATGGCTCCCCAACGCACGATTCCTACACGAACATAATTCTTTTCCAAATCGTTTTTTACCGGAAAGCCCTTCTGTCCTTCCAGGATACCCGTACGGATTACCGATAATTGTTTACCTGGTAAGCTTAATTTCCGGCAGCCTTGCAGAAAATGCAGGGCAAATTTTCAATCTTTTATTGTGGTTGACATTTGGCGTCGCAATTATCCGTTTCACTAGAGAGATAAACACTTTAAATAACTCGAGAGATACCTATTGTGATAAAAGTAAATTTGACTGGTATGTTTGTGCGTTAGCTGCTCTTATTGTTGTTCCATTCAATCCCACATGGGTGACACGCTTAACTTTTAGCAATTACTCGGATGTCGGAACCAGCGTTACACTCGGAGTAATAGTAGGAATACTTTGGCTTTCTTCTGGAAAATTTGCAAATGGTTCAGTTGCAGAAGCTCAAACGTTAGGTTGGCAAGCAGGGCTTGCAGGATGTGCTTTAATTGGCTTGCGCCAGACAAATATTATTCTTCTGGCATTAGTTGTCATAGGTGTTTTGTTAGTTATCTCTTTAGAAAGGTCGGCAAACAGGCGCCAAATAGTAAAATTTCTAGCACGCGTGACAGTCCTTCCACTGATAACCTGGGCTTGTTGGCGTTGGCACGTCGAGACACAAATTGGTGGTGGTGAATTTTTGCTCGCACCAACGCAAGATTGGAATATCACCGAAATCCCAAGAATTCTCTCCCAAATGCTTGTTGTTGCAAGTAATAAAGGTGGCTATTTTGCATTGATGACTGCAGCTGTTGGAATTAGCATTTTTTCAATTGGAAAATTGAAATCGAATTTACGCCGCATAAGCATAATAACCGCGGTGTTATTTTTAGGGTTTAATGCTTTTCTAATGTTCACATATGTAGCTGCGTTCAACCGTGAAGATGCATTAAGAGTGGCATCATATTGGCGCTATAATACCCAACTTGGGGGTGTCTGTTTACTGTTTTTAATATTCGTTATCCAAAAACTCTTAAAAAAAATACAATATCCTAAATATTTTATATCCGAGTGGGTAAAAACGATATTAATAATTGTAGTTCTTATCACACCAATTTTAAGTGCAAAAAAACTGCGCTTCGATATCGATCCGCAATATAATTTTGCAAAAAAAATAGGGCAAGAACTCAAGACTCTGCTCGGAGAAAAAGATCGTTTACTACTTGCCAGCCCAAATACTGATGGGCAATACCTCGTTATTACTCGATACAGAATGCACAAATCCGCCCGAGTGCCATTATTAAGCACATCATGGAATAAACATGGGGAAGCGGAATTAGAGAAACTCATCAAAGAACATAATATTAATTGCGTTTGGATAAGAGGAGTGTCTGAACCTTTTAAGAAAGTCTTTTCACACAAACTGCAAAAAAACAAAGCTTCGCTTGTTAGACTTGACGCGACTGGATGGAGCGTGGAACGTCAATGGGCAATTCCATAGTTTTCACCTGGAGATTTCCTTATTTTTAAATGCCTTTCAAAACTTCCAAGTTTGTTGCCGCGCAGAGAAATTTACTCAGGCGCCATTTTAATTTTACTGTTCCTCTGCATGTCTGCACTGGAAGTGGTTGGGGTAGGAGCGGTTTTTTGGTTCATACGATTAGTTACGGAACCGGAGCTAATTGAAACGACTAGATTACTGAAGGAAATTCAAATTTATTTGGATCCTCACGACGAGACTCCTTTTCTAATCTGTGTTGGCATAATTTTATTCCTTGTTACCGGCATCCGAAATGGGATGGCTGGATTAACTCTTTATGCACAAGAAAGATTTGTTGTAAGGCAAAATTTAGGATTTAGTATAAGATTGATAGAGGCATACACGAAGAAATCCTATTTGTGGTTTGTTCAACAGAATTCTGCCGACCTAACAAAAAAAGTTGTTAATGACACTTGGGAAATATCAGAGAAAATTTTATATCCTATAGTCGATATGACAGCCAAGTCTATCGCCAGTCTTGCAATAATCGCTCTGCTTTTTTTTGTTGATGTACTTTTGACTGTTATGGTTTTGGCTACGTTACTTGTTTTGGCAATTTTATTTTATGCTTTTCTTCAAAAACGGCTGCACTTCGTAGGCTCATCGCTCATGAAAGCGGACTCCACCAGATTTAAATGTATTGCAGAAATTTTTGGAGGGTTAAAAGAAATTAAAGTATACGGAAGCGAGAAATACTTTTACAAAAAGTTTTCATATTCTGCAAACACACATCGGAAATTCATGCTAGAACAACGGGTATTAAGCCATTTGCCCCATTTAGCACTTGAAACAATGGCAATTGGAGCTTTACTAGCGGTAATAATATATTCTCTCATTTGGTCCCAGAATTCTGCGGGAATAATTTCCATAGCATCTCTCTACGCCATCGCAGGATACAGGATGCTTCCCGCACTAAAATCTATTGGTGTGGGTGCAAATAGCATTAGATTAGCTCTACCATTTCTAAATTCCTTGGAGAATGATCTTGTACTAGAAACTGGAGGCACAGATATTTTTCAAAAAGAAAAAATTAGTTTTGATAATCAGATAACTTTTAACGATGTTTATCTGCAGTTTCAAAAGCAAAAAACATTCGCCATCCAAGGAGTTTCTTTCCATATCCCAAAAAATAGTTCAGTTGCTTTTGTGGGTACAACAGGGGCGGGGAAAAGTAGCCTCATTGACTTACTACTTGGTATTTATTACCCAAACACAGGCAAGATAAAGATTGATGGAGCACCACTAAAAACAACAAATATAGATGCTTGGAGAAGCCGTATTGGCTACGTGCCACAACAAATCTACCTGCTGGACGACACAGTACGGAATAACATTGCTTTTGGCACAAATGCCCTAGAAACAGAAGATGAGGCAATTAGAAATGCAGCCAAGCTAGCTTCCATTGATGATTTTATCATCAATAAAATGTCGCGGGGCTATGATACCATTGTTGGTGAAAGAGGTGTCCGGTTGAGTGGTGGTGAAAGACAGCGTATTGGGATAGCAAGAGCACTTTACAGAAACCCGTCAGTGCTAATATTAGATGAAGCGACAAGTGCACTTGATGTAAAAACAGAGGCTGTAATAAGCGAAGCTATTCGAAACCTGCGCAAAAAAATGACTTTGATCATCATAGCTCACCGCTTGTCAACTGTGCGTAATTGTGACGCGATCCACATCTTGGAATCCGGAAAAATCACAGATTCGGGAAGATATGATGAGTTAGTAGATCGAAATGAGATTTTTCAAAAGTTTTGGCAATCTTAAAACTGCATAAATCGTCAATTGTATCTTAAGAAAAAATAAAAATACAGCTACTACAAAACACTAAAATCAATCTGGACTGCACAAATACTGATGAAATGTAGTTGCAGACTTTGTAAACTTCCGACTTTTTTAATTAGATAGATTGTGCTGAAAACATCAATAATTTATCTTACCTGGTTAAATGCATAATCAAATCGGACATATCTTGGGTTTAGCAGCACTAACCATTCCAGGGGCAGCGGTCTTTGTTCCGTTGGCGGCGGCGCCGCTTTCCTATTTTTTTTCAGTATTAATCATGTATTTTTCAAGGGAATTTCTTTTCAAGTCTTGCATTTCCCTGCAGGTTTTTGCGATTGGTCTGCTGCTTTTTGGATGGATTTGTATAAGTCTCTCTTGGACTGTTGAACCATTCATCGCATTAGAGAAAATTCCTCGTTTGCTGATGTCGCTAATTCTTGGAATTGTTCCAATTGCGGTGGCAAAATTTATTACCAACGAGCAAAAAAATATCTTTGCAAAATATTTGGTGGTAGGGTTCTGTCTGTGCTTTTTTTTTCTAGTTGTAGGTCTTGCAAGAGAAACTGGCGGACTTATGCCCATTATAGAACCACATAATGGCGTTCCAGGAGGAGAGATCTTCCGGATGAACCGTGGAGCAACAATTCTAGCAATTTTGCTTTGGCCAACAATATTATTGACGTATCACAAACCGTTTTTAAGTCTAATTTTGGCAGTTTCTGCAATGTGTGCAATAGTTTATTCGATGAGCAATGCTGCAGTTGCAGGCTTTGTGGTATCTATTTCAGTATTTGGTTTTGCATGGTTGCGGCCACGATTAGTATTGAATTTATTAATTTCAACTTGTGTTTTATACATTATATTCTCGCCTTTAATCCATTCAAAATTAACTGATCCAAAAACATTAAACGTTACTTCTGAAACCATCAAAAATAATAGCCAATGGTTTGCTCGTTCAACATATCATAGGCTTCTAATTTGGAAGTTCGTCTCGGAAAAAGCGATTCAAAGACCTTTAACAGGTTGGGGCTTTTATTCCTCTCGCGTTATGCCAGATGGCAAAAAAAAATTGGACCTTCACGAAACCGCATTACCACTGCATCCTCATAACGGAGTTCTTCAAGTTTGGGCAGAACTTGGCTGTGTCGGAGCCTTAATGTTGATAATGCTTTGTTTTTCTGTGAGAAAAACAATTTTGAAATTACAACGAAGAATAGAACTTGCTGCAGCGACATCGATGTTTATGTGCAGCTTTGTAATTATATGTGTATCATACGGAGTCTGGCAAAGCTGGTGGATAGCGATACTCACGCTTTTCAGCGCGTTTTTCCTAAGTTCCTGCCGCAGCGAAAAGATGCACCCCAATTAAAAAATTTGTTAAATGAAGGTATGAGGAACGACCTCAAATTTTTATGAAATTCTCGCCTTCCCATAGTCCAATTACAGAAAATATAATCTGTTATCACTCAAGGTTGCATTTTATTGCTAATTTTTCGTATTGAAGTTTGATACTACGAAGATGCTAAGCTATTACTATTAATTGCAATTTTTAATTTCTAAACATTTTGGATAGTCGGCAAATACCTATATTTTTCGAAAATAATTGACTGCATCTTATTTAAGGTTGAGGCCTGCAAAAATCTTAATATGAACATACTTTTTTTCTCAGAAAATTTTCCACCTGAAACAAACGCTGCTGCGTCTAGAGTTTTTGAAAGAGCTTGCTACTGGGTGGATAAAGGTCATAAAGTAACAGTAATCACTCAAGCACCTAATTTTCCATACGGAAAAATATTCAATGGATATAAAAACCGCTTCCGCTCAGTAGAAAAAATTAAGGGTATTGACGTTGTGCGAGTTAAAACCTTCATGGCACCAAACACAGGTGTAGCTCTCCGTACTTTAGATTTTTTAAGTTTTATGCTCAGCGGAATACTAGCTGGCATATTTGAAAAAAAACCTGATATAGTGATTGCAACATCACCACAGTTCTTTGCAGCGATAGCTGGCTGGCTTGTTGCCAAAATTAAAAAAGCACCGTTTATATTTGAGGTTGGAGATCTATGGCCGGCGTCGATTGTAGCAGTTGGCGTGATGGAACCTGGAATATTTTACCGCATTCTAGAAAAAATAGAACTATATCTTTATCGTTCTGCATCCTGTATAGTTGTGTTAACGTCTGCTTTCAAAAGCAATCTTATTGAACGTGGAATAGAAAAAAATAAGATTGCAGTTTCTATGAATGGCGTTGATTTAAGACGCTACAAACCTACGTCTCGCAACGAAGAACTATCCAAATCGCTTTGGCTCACACGCAATTTTGTGATTGGCTATGTTGGTACGCTAGGGATGGCCCACGGTCTTGAAAACGTAATCCGTGCCGCACCCTTAGTTAGGTCGGAACCCAGTATCCGGTTCCTTTTTGCTGGACCCGGCGCTGTACGTGAACAATTGATTAAAGAGGCTGATAATAAGGGACTAGGAAATATATTATTTTTACCACCTCAGCCCAAAGAAAAAATATCAGAAGTGTGGAGTATTTGCGATGTTGCACTGGTGCACCTAAAGGATAATCAAGTTTTTACCGAAGTTATTCCGTCAAAAATATTCGAGGCAATGGCAATGGGCTTACCTATATTGCTTGTAGCACCTAAAGGTGCCGCTTCAATGATAATAGAGGAAGAAAATGCCGGACTAGTTGTACCTCCAGACAATCCACTAGCCTTGGCAAAAGCAGCCATTCAACTGCTTACTAATGAAACTCTGCATAAAAAGCTTGCAAAAAATTCTCGCGCAGCAGCACATAAACACAGTCGAGAACATCAAGCCAATCAAATGATTGCCGCTATCAACGCTGTAATTAGCAACAAAAGTATGCAAGTTAACGATTTTGTCAATTCATTAGCCCCGCCCAAAACATCAAGTTCAAAAAAATGAACATTCTTGTAACCGGTGCAAACGGTTTTGTAGGCAAAGCCATTTGTGAGCTGGGCGTAAAAGCGGGACACAATATGATTGCTTGCCAACGCAACATTACTCAGAGAATCTCCGCCGAAATACGCCTGATACCCGACATCAATGATATTAGCAGTTTAGTTAAAGCCATGGACGGATGCGAGGTTGTTATTCACCTCGTGGCACGCACACACACAATCAAAGATACTTCTGAAAACAAGCTTTTTGATTACCGGAAAATAAATGTAATGGGTACGAAAGCAATTTCAAACGCTGCTAAACAGGCAAAAGTGCGCCGAGTCGTTTTTATGAGTTCGATCAAAGTTCATGGAGATCAAAATTACAAGTCTGCTTTTACAGAACGAAGCCCGATAGCCCCATCAGATGCGTACGGCACCACAAAACAGGAGGCGGAAACAGCACTTCGCGAATTGTGTGATAATTCAAATATAGAGTGGTGCATTCTGCGTCCACCGCTTATTTATGGCCCAGGGGTAAAAGGGAATTTTCAATCTTTGATTCGTCTATGCGACACACCACTTCCATTACCATTTGGCTTAGTCAGAAATAAGCGCAGTATAATTGGTGTGAACAACCTTGCTTCAGCTGCACTCTCCGCAGCGACTCATCCCAATGCTGTTGGAAAAATATTTTTAGTGCGCGATGCAGAGGATATATCAACCACAAAACTCATAAAACTAATTAGATCAGAATTGGGCCGCCCGGCCTGTTTGGTTTCTATTCCACCTAAATTAATGAATTTAGGATTAACTATATTAGGAAAAAGAGGAACTGCAATACGCCTGTTTGGTTCATTGACTATAAATGATTCATTAATACGCAACTGTCTTGGCTGGTACCCTGAACTTGACATAAATACTGTCTTGAAAAACACAATAAAATCTTGGCAACGCCAAAATAAAATTATTTAATAAAAGCTGTATGTGAGATCGCTCCCCATGCAAACATTTTATATATTTACACATAAAAAATTTAAAACCGTACATGGAGTCCAATTGGAGTGCCGTATTAAATGCGCATAAAAGTCGATTAATGAGAGGCTTCCGTCAAAAGATAGCATTCGCTCATGATATCATTATGGCCATGCTTTCTATACCTATTTCACTTTTTCTGAGATTGGGAAATGAAATTTTTTATTATGAGCACCAACTGATATTTACCAGCGCCGCTTTATTTACCATTGTAGCGGCGCTAACTTTTTGGTCGATGCATCTCTACTCAGGCGTTTGGCGTTACGCTTCGGTTAATGACCTTGTGGCAATTACGCGGGCAGTCACTTTAGTTATTCTAGTGTTTCTTCCGCTAATGTTTTTATTTAACCGACTCGAAGCGTTTCCGCGTTCAGCACTTTTGATAAACTGGTTCGTTCTTATGTCGCTTCTTGGTGGACCGCGATTTATATACCGTCAATTTAAAGAAAAATATGGAGAACAACCTGATGCTAACGGCAACGTTAAGCGTGTTCCAGTGCTGCTCATAGGGGCAGGGGACTCTACCGAAATGTTTATCCGAGCACTGGCAAGAAACAAAAGCTCAGCCTATCGAATTGTTGGTATTGTTGATGAGAAAGAAAATCGGGTTGGGCAAAAAATACAAGGTGTACGGGTTGAGGGCACCCTTAATAATATTGCAGATACGCTTACCCGAATTAGCCTAAAAGACCAACGCCCTCAACGCCTAATTGTAACAAATGAAAAAATTAAAAAGGATGCAATGCACCGTCTGCTAGAAATATCAGAACGGGAAAAAATCGCAATTGCACGCATGCCAAGCCTGACTGATTTTCGAGATGAGGGAAGGGACCAAACAGAAATTAAACCAGTTGCTATAGAGGATGTTTTGGGCCGCGCGCAGCAAGTTTTGGATCGATACAGCATGCAAAAACTTATAGCGGGACAGAAAATTCTTATTACAGGTGCAGGTGGCACAATTGGAAGTGAGCTCGTTCGGCAAGCGGCTGCTTTTGGTCCAAAACAAATTTGTATGCTGGATAACTCAGAATATGCTATTTATAAGATTAATTTCGAATTGAGTACCAAATACGAGAAAATTAATCAAAAGTCTATGATAGCCGATATAAGAGATAAAAAGCGGATAATTGATATATTCTCAAGAGAGAAACCAGACATAGTTTTCCATGCTGCTGCGTTGAAACACGTTCCTATAGTTGAGGACCATCCGAGAGAGGGGGTCTTAACAAATGTTCTTGGAACTCAAATTGTTGCTGAGGCTTGCATCAAAATTAAAGCAAAAGCAATGGTGCTTATTTCTACTGATAAGGCAGTAAACCCTACCAGCATTATGGGGGCAACCAAACGAATTGCTGAAAGTTGGTGTCAAGCACTGGCCTTAGAACAAAAAAAGCTACATAAAAGAACACACTTTGTAGCTGTAAGATTTGGAAATGTTTTAGGATCCACCGGATCGGTCGTACCACTTTTCCAGAAACAACTCGCAAACGGCGGACCTTTAACTGTCACTCACCGCGATATGACCCGTTATTTCATGACGGTAAGCGAAGCCGTTGAACTTGTTTTAGAAGCTACAGTGCTTGGGACGCGTTCAAACGCCGAAGCTGGCCACATCTATGTTTTAGACATGGGAGAACCGATAAAGATCATTGACCTTGCCCGTCAAATGATACTTTTATCCGGTCTAAGACCAGATAAAGATATTAAAATACAATTTACCGGTTTGCGGCCTGGCGAAAAACTTTTTGAAGAAATATTTCATGACTCAGAGCCTCCAAGTAAAACTGAGTATGAAGGTATTATGCTAGCAACCCCGCGTGCAGTTGAAAAAAATTGTGTCGCTGATTTTATAAGAAATCTTATAAATGCAGCAGAAGAAAATGATACGAATCTTATATTTAAGCTGATAGAAAAAAACGTTCCTGAATATGAAAAAACAGCCTATTACATTCCAAAAGATAGAGTTAAATAGATGAGAATTAAACGCGCACTAATTTCTGTGTCTGATAAAACCAAATTAGAAACACTAGGTTTTTTTCTTCAAGAAAATAATATTAGTATACTTTCTACAGGTGGATCTGCCTCAAAATTAAAGGCGGCAGGCATTGAGGTTCAAGAAGTAAGTGATTTCACCAATTACCCAGAAATTTTAGATGGCAGAGTTAAAACATTACATCCCAAAATACACGGTGGGATTTTAGGCAAAAGAGATTTGCCATCACATACTGAAAAAATGAAAGAATTAGATATTCAACCGATTGATCTTTTAGTGATTAACCTGTACCCATTTGAGGAAACCGTTGAAAGTGGGGCGGACTTCGAAACCTGCATTGAAAACATCGATATTGGTGGGCCAGCAATGGCACGAGCCGGTGCAAAAAACCATAACACCGTCACTGTATTGATGGATCCCGACGATTACGAGATCGTTATGGCTGAAATATTAGAAAACAATGGTAATTCAACACCCGAAACTCGGCGCAAACTGGCTGCGGCAGCATATGCTAAAACAGCGGCATACGATGCTGCCATAGCCAACTGGTTTGCACAACAAAGTGAAGATCTTTATCCGAAACATTATTTCATCGGCGGAAAACTTACACAAAAAATGCGGTATGGTGAAAATCCACATCAAACCGCTGCTTTTTATCGAGACAATTCCAGAATAATAGGTGTCGGTTCTGCAAAGCAAATTCAAGGAAAGAAACTTAGCTATAACAACATAAATGATACCAACGCTGCGTTTGAATTGTTAGGAGAATTCAGTGAACCTGCAGTTTGTATCATAAAACATGCAAATCCATGCGGTGTCGCCGAGGCAAGCAGTCTGACAAAGGCCTATGATTTAGCTCTTCGTTGCGACCCTGTTAGCGCGTTTGGTGGCATTATTGCGTTGAACAGAGCTATTGACTCTAGAACAGCAAAAAAAATATCAGAGCTTTTTGTTGAGGTGATTATCGCACCTCATCTAGATGAGGGTGCTACTGAAATTCTTTCTGAGAAAAAGAATTTACGGGTATTGGTCACTGGTGAGATGCCAGATGCAACCTATGAGGGATACAGTATGAAATCAGTTTCAGGAGGATTTTTGTTGCAATCAAGAGATAACGCACAGACTTTGGAACCTGACCTTAAAGTTGTTACCAAGAGAGCACCAACCGAGCAAGAGCTTGCGGATTTACTTTTTGCATTTTCTGTATGCAAGCATGTCAAATCGAATGCAATTGTATATGCAAAAGACAAAGCTACTGTGGGCATAGGAGCAGGACAAATGAGTAGAATTGACTCGTGCAGAATAGCATCTCAAAAGTCAATGGACGCCGCTAATACATTGGGCGAAAAGCAACCTCTCACCAATGGTTCGGTTGTTGCTTCAGATGCATTTTTTCCATTCCCTGATGGCCTTCTTGCTGCCGCAAGATCCGGCGCTACAGCAGTCATACAACCAGGTGGATCAATACGTGATAATGAGGTCATATCTGCGGCAGACAATCATAATCTTGCAATGGTCTTTACCGGTGTACGCCATTTTCGACATTGAGTTTACTTAATCTTTACTGTGATAAGGATAGCCCCCCCTATACCTACAAACATCAGTATTGTCGCCATTCCAACGCGTTGAGAAGAAAAAACCATGGTGGCTAACGCAAGAATTGATGGCCCTATAAAAGCGGTTATCCGCCCTGAAAACGCAAATAACCCAAACATCTCCCCTATTTTTTCATCAGGTGCAAGCTTGGCTAAAATCGTGCGGCTCGCAGACTGGGCTGGACCAATAAATAGACCTAACAAAAGTGCAAAAAACCAAAATAATTTAACTGATGTAATTATAAGTAAGGGAATTCCCAATATTAATATAGCAATAATTGCAACTAAGACTGTTTCTTTGGAACCAAAATAATCATCAATCCATGAGAAAAGTACCGATCCTAAACCTGCTGAGATATTCATTGCAACTCCAAAGATAATAAGGCTCTCAAATGTCAGACCAAATGTTCCTACTGCATAAATGCCGCCAAATGCAAACAAAGTGTTTAAACCATCGGTGTAAAACATTCGCGCAATGAAAAATCGTGCGAGTGGACCTCCATTTTTTAGAGTTTTGAAAGTATGAAGCATACTTTTTAGTCCAGCACTCATTACCGAAGTAGCAGAAAGATGCTTTCTAACTTGTTTTTCGGGAACAAGTATAAAGAGTGGAATACTGAAGATAGCGAACCAGATAGCCACTAATGGTCCAACAATTCTAATGTGCTCTGCGGCATCCTTATTCAAACTTAGAGGGGGTGTAGATGGTTTAATAAAAAAGAACAAAATTATTGCCAAGGCTACCAGTCCGCCAGCATATCCTAAACCCCAACCCCAGCCGGAGAGTCTACCCAGATGTGTTTTCGGGACCAAACCTGGCAAGAGAGAATTGTAAAACACCACTCCAATCTCGAATGCCACATTCGCCACAGCAAAGAGAATTAGCGCTAAAATCATCGAATCATTACTGGGTTTAACAAACCAAAGTAAGGCGGTACATATGATGCAGATTGCAGTAAGAAAGGCCAAATAAGTTTTTCGCTGCACCTTTTGGTCTGCGGCAGCACCTAACACCGGACTTAGAGCTGCTATCACTATTGCAGATAATGAAAGTGTTAGACCCCATAATCCAGTTCCCTCCTCGACACTGGAGGCAACAGTTTTAGTAAAATATGCAGAAAAAACGAATGTAACAATTACAGTCGGGAAAGCCGAGTTAGCCCAGTCGTAGGTGCACCAAGCCCAGCGAGCGCTTCGTTCATTATTCATTTTTTTTGCAAGAAACTCTCTTTCCATAGAAAACACTGAACTCTGGTATAATGTATTTAAGAAAACTAGCTAACTACATTTTAAAGAAACATAAGGGAAACTGAATAACAGACACATTAGAAAATTTCTATGCCGATGCAACTGCTGCATTTAACCCATTACCTGGTAGAGGTGGCAGCCAGCTGTTCTATGCAGACTTAAAAATTACTGTGCTCGATCGACTTCACAAACCAGTATTTAGTAATTCATACTCAGGGGAGAAATTATGTTTGAGGATCCTGTCACAGATTCTATAATGAATGAAAATAGGACTAATAGGAATAACAAAAATCCGAAAACTGCAGGATCTTGGAACGATATGGGAAGCATATGGTTAAGCTTCTAGACTTAGTACCATGAAAGTTTGAGAACAACGCAATCTAGTAACAGTGTCCTAAACCACATTACTAAAACAACAATAATAATTTACACTCAACCCAAGAAACGCAGCATTTTTCGATACCACCTTCTTACAATCACCATCTCGATAGCTTCGAGCGGCCGGCGCAGAATTAAGTGCCGTAAAGCGCTACACATATGTTCCAGAAACGGGAACTGAGGACCTAATACATCCAAAGTTTAGTTTCGTAGATATACATCCCTTGTAAAATTGTAAGTCCCAAAAAAATTTTTATATAATTATTTAATTTCGAATTAGAATACTGGTGCGTTCACATTGTGTGTTAATTGAACCGAGAATAAAAAGTGCGGTAATTTAAAACCATGTAAGTCAAAAGAATACCATTTGCCTGACTTTTTTGTTAACCACCATAAGTTTAGCAAGATTAAGCGTTGGAGTTGATCTAAGATTTTTCACCAATCCCATTACAAATTCGAATTCCTGTTTATGTTCCGCTATCCAATTTTCGACCATACTTTCGTGATGCCTTAAAATAATGGCATCACTGATAACTTTGCGTGTTAAAGCTGCCTGACAAGCAAAGAAGTCCTCGATCAAGCCTTCCACTGCCACATTGTTCCACTCATCATTATCCGGCAGCCCCTGTGCGGACCAACGAAGCCAATCAAAACCAAACTTTGTTCCAATTGTATGATACACCTTGGCGACTAACATCAGATCCTTTCTTGATGCAATCGCAATTTGAATGATATCACACGCAGGTGCCATTAATTCAAGATTAGAAATGACGTAAGCTAACTTCCTTGGGGTGCCCTCTTTCAAGAAAAATTTAACTCTTTTATTGCGTTCGCACTCCAATTCAGCGGTAAGTATTTGATCCAACCCCCTACGTAATAAACTAACTTTTTTGCGATACTTTTTAATTTCATTATTTATAGTTCCGCCTCCCGAAGAGTTTTGAAGGAACCATTTAGTTCCTTGCCTGATTAATCCAAGCACTACTAAATGCATTTCGCTTTGTATCAACGTAGAAACGGAATTATCAAGTGCCTCGATTGCATTCCAAACCGCGGAAAGATCAAAGACTTCACGAAATATTAAATATGAGCGGGCAATAGCAGCGGGCGCCGCATTAGTTTGAGTGTTGAGTGTAGTCACAAAGCTAGGACCAGTTCGATTGATAATGGAATTAGCAACATAAGTTGATATTATTTCACGACGCAAACGATGTTTTTTAATTAAGTGAGGGAACTTTTTTTGTATAGCTTTTGGAAAATAAAGGCGGAGATTGTCTGCTAAATACTCATCGTTTGGAAGCGTACTGCTAAGAACATACTGGTACAAACTGTTTTTTGAATAAGCTAATAAAATTGCCAACTCAGGACGGGTTAATCCTTGACCGGTAGCACTTCGCAAATCCAGAACTTCTTCATTTGGCAAATATTCGACATCGCGATTAAGCTCACCTTTTCGTTCCAGCTCCTGAATAAAATAGCGGTGTTCTTCCACTGAAGAAAAACTTTGCTGAAAAGCATTGGTCAAAGCCATGCTTTGACGATAATTATCCATCAAAACTAATTCGGCAACTTCGCCAGACATTTCTCGCAATAATGCATTACGTTGTTTCATTGAAAATTTTGTTTTTTGGACTGCATCATGAAGTAATATTTTTATATTCACCTCATGATCGGAACAATCTACTCCTGCTGAATTATCAATGAAATCAGTATTTATCCTGCCGCCTGCTAAAGAATATTCAACTCGACCAAGTTGTGTTAACCCCAAATTTGCGCCTTCACCGACAACAAGAGCACCCAATTCATTTCCATTGATTCTTAAAGGGTCATTTATCCGATCCCCAGAGTCAAAATCAGTCTCGTTTTCAGCTTTAACGTAAGTGCCAATACCACCGAACCAAAGCAAGTCGACTTTTGCTTTTAACATTGACCTTATTAATTCGTTTGGTGTAACGCTTTTAATATTCGCAAAACCAAATACTTCTTGGATTTCAGGTGTTAATGGTATGGATTTAGCTGAACGGTCAAAAATACCCCCACCTTTTGAAATCAACTTAAGATTATAATCTGTCCAATCCGATTGTCCTTTAGAGAATAATCGCCGTCGCTCATTGATTGCAATTTCTGGATGGGGGTGCGGATCCACAAAAATATGTAAATGATTAAAAGCTCCAATAAGTTTGATGTGATCTGTATATATCAAACCATTTCCAAAGACGTCACCGGACATATCTCCAATACCAATACAGGTGAAACTCTCTTTGGTGATATCCTTACCGATTTCACGAAAATGCCTTTTAACCGACTCCCATGCACCGCGTGCCGTGATTCCCATCTGTTTATGATCGTACCCATCTGAACCACCAGATGCAAAAGCATCATCAAGCCAAAACTGATACTTTCTAGCAACACAATTTGCAATGTCTGAGAAGCTAGCGGTTCCTTTGTCAGCGGCAACTACAAGATATGGATCATCTCCATCAAGACAGACGACATCTTTTGGATGGACAACTTTTCCATTTTTTATATTATCAGTAAGATCAAGCATTGCTGATATAAATATTTTATAACAAGCAATTCCTTCTTTTAGCACTTCCTCTCGACAACCACTTTTAGGGGTGTTTTTTACTACAAAACCACCTTTCGCTCCGACAGGTATTATCACCGAGTTTTTAGTCATTTGGGATTTCATTAACCCCAGAATTTCAGCTCGGAAATCTTCCCGCCTATCTGACCAACGGAGACCACCGCGCGCCACCAAACCACCTCTGAGATGAATTGCGTCAACTCTTGGGGAGTGTAAAAAAATTTCTCGGAATGGACGTGGTAAAGGTAAATCAGTAATCCTTGCGCTATCTAGTTTAAATACAAGATAACCCTTTGGTAGATTTTCATGATCCGACTGAAAAAAGTTGGTTCTTAATGTTGCATCTACAAGGTTAATAAAACGTCTTAAAATACGGTCTTGATCTAAAGAGTTAACTCGCTGCAAGGATGTTTCTATGCGGTTCCGAATTGTATTTATTCGCTTCGTATTTTTGTATTGAAGAGCAGGATCAAATAAGTACCTAAACAAGCTCACTATATCACAGGTAATCTCTGAATTTCTCTCTAAGGTTTCTTCCATGTAAGACTGGCTAAATGGAACTTTAGCTTGCAACAAAAACTTGCAATACGCCCTTAAAATAATTACCTCCCTCCACGTTAGTTTTGCAGAAAGGGCAAGTGAGTTGAAGCCATCATTCTCAATACTTCCAAGCCATATTTGACGAAACATTTCTTCCAGACGTGCTTTATCTTTCACATCTATCTTTATATCTGATCCATTTTTGGTTCTCAGACCAAAATCATGAAACCAGACTGGTTTTGATTTGCCCTCCGGTNAAATGCGGTGNGGAACCTCATCGATTACCGTGAGCCCCATATTTTCAAGCATTGGCAACACGCCAGAAAGTTCCAGTGGCCCACCNTCGTTATATAATCCAAANCGGACTTCATTTGACATATTNCNANAAGGACGGTGGAGNTTNAGTCCTATAGATTTNGTTTTAAAAACTTCTTCAATCCGTCTGATATCCTGCACTGCGTGNCGAGCATCAACNCGATCCCTGTACCCAGCAGGAAAGGCACTCATGTATTTTTTGAAAAGTGTNTTTCCTCGGCGTTCACCATATTCTTCTGACAATGATTCCACTAAATCATCAGACCAATTCCTTGCTGCCTGCGCAAGTTTGGCTTCAATTGTTTCAAGGTTTTTTGGAATATTTTCAACGTGCCTGGGTTCAACTATGAAATTCAAACGCGCTAAGGGTGACTCATTCACTTGAGCATTTTCTTCTGTAACCACACCAATAAAATTCTTCTCAATGATAGACTTGAATTTCAATCTTAATCCGGTGGAAAATTTTTCGCGCGGCACATATACCAGACAGAAAATTAACCTGCTTATACTGTCGATGTGAGTAAAAAGCCTGACCTGCTGTCTTCCTCTCATATTGAGAATACCTAGACTGGTTTCTGCTAATTTCACGGTGTCTAACTGAAATAATTGATCTCGCGGAAGATTTTCAAGAATATGAAGCAGCGCTTTGCGATCTTGAATGCGTGACTCATGAGCCATCAACTTCATAATTTTATTCGTCTCGACCCGTAGAAATGGAATTTCGCAGATTGTTTGATTGTAAAAATCCGACGCGAAAAGTCCCGCAAAAACTTTTACGCCTGCCACATCTCCTTGGTCATTATAAATTTTTACCCCAATTGTATCTATGTGCACAGAACGATGAACATTCGATTTTTTGTTAGCTTTACAAACAAAAAATATATTCGAATTCTGAAAAGATTCGACTACTGGTTCTGGGAGAACCACATTATTATCCCACCCATCGAATAATTTGTTCGAGCTCTTTCGTAAAATACCTAATCCTCGCCTAGGACGAGCACGAACTTTTAATTGTTTTGTTTGTTTGAAAAAATCATATTCGCGATAGCCTAAAAATGTAAAATGTTCATCTTTTACCCAATGAAAAAAAGACTTTATTTCTATAGTGGCTTGTGAATCCACTAAAGCTAACGGGAAATCAAAATGCGATATAATATCGTTTAATCGTTCTCGCATTTTCTTCCAATCTTGAACTACAGCCTGAACATCATCTGCTATCGAGCGTATAGTCCTAGATAATATTTGCTTTTTTTCGACACATTGTTCATCCACTTCAATATGTATTACAGACTCAAGCATTTCTGTTTTAGATGTTCCGATTTCCGAAATAATCCCAGATGTATCACGTTGAATGTTGATTGTAGAGTTGATAAACAGGCGAACCTGGACATTAAGTCTATTCAACTCCGCCGTAATTGAGTCAATCAAAAACGGTAGATTATTACTTACAATTTCAATAACCGTTAAGCTTACTTCAAAACCTTTTGGTGACTTTCTTAAGATATTTGACAAACTGACCTTGATTTTATCTGTTTTTCTACAACGCAAGTTGTCCCAAGCAGAAAGAATAGAGCTCAGCAGTTCTTTGTTTGTATGTGTTTTTATCTCCTCTAAAGAGACATTCGAGAGAAAAGCTTCAATGAAAGCTTGAATTAATTTTTGGCGTTTTTGTGACTGCCCAGTTAGCTGTTGATTAGCGAGATGCACTAGTTTCAAAATGTAACTGTGTTTCTTCCTTTGTTTTTTTGAAAACACTGAGAGTACATCTATACTTCTTGATTTCATATCCGACCTCCGGTCCAACAAATTACTCTCATTTGGATAATCACATACAAATCGTATTTATTTAAGTTTTTATTGAATAATGTATTAACCAACTTTCTGTTCGAATAACAACTATTTGTGCCCCGAAGTATTGGCAACGTTAAATTTATCAGCTTAATCTAAACTGATATGGGGAAAAACACTTTTCAAAATGCGTCCACTAAGTTTCTAGTCATAATATGGTTGCTATCTCTGATCGTAATATTTTTTGAGTCTACAGTTCTAAAAAATATTAATGGATTTATGTTGTCAATTTATATACTTCTAGTATCCCCAACTATTCGCCGTTCTCTTAAATTTCTGTGCGCTGCTCTAGCAATTGTGACAACAGCGATCGCTTGGAAGCTTGATTGTTGGCCGCTAATCTGGGATGGAATAGAAAAAGCTGTTCTATTTGCTGCGTTCTTCGGAACACTCTCTCTTCTTCGAGCCACCGCCGATAGACGCCGGGAAATCCTTCGGTCAACTGAGTCAGTCGAACGACTAGGGGGAGAAGAGCGTAACAGCGGCTTATTAATTGGTTCGTTTGTTTTGGGATCGACTTTAATCGTTGGCGTCATGGCTATTTTTGCACCAATTGTAGGTCGCAAAGCACCCTTGGATGTTCGAAAAAGCGCAGCTGAAGCAAGCCAACGGGGATTGTGTCTATCCTGCCTTTGGTCCCCTTTTTGGGTTGCTATGGCGGTCACTTCAGAACATTTACCAACAGTACCTTTATGGCAAATCATGTTGTCCGGTTTTGCGCTTTCCGCTATCGGGCTATTTACTGCTCAGGTTCTTTTTACACCTAATGTTAATCTGCGAGGGCTGATAGGGGCTATTTTAGCGTTCAAGCCTGTGTTTGCGCCAGTAGCCTTTGCGGCATCAGCGGTTTTACTGTTGAAAGCTGCAACAACTTTCACCACGCTAGAGTGCCTCGTTATGGGAGTGCCTATGTTATGTTTTATAACATTAGCACTATCTGGAGTTAAAAACCTTACATCAGGAATTATTCAATCCGGTCGGGGGCTAAGTTCCATAAGTGGAGAAATAGTTCTACTTACCTGTTCCTTCGCGTTAGGTCAGGTGCTGCAATATTATTTGGAGTTTATTCAAATAGGAACCTCGATTTTACAATTATCTCCATCGCCAATCCTTTTGATTGGCGCAAGTGTAATTATCATGACAACTTGTGCTCTGATTGGCATACATCAAATAGTCACCCTCACTTTAGTGCTTGTCGCTTTCAACACCCCCTCCATTGGTTTAAGCAATTTAGCACTAATGCAAGCGGGCCTTTTAGGATGGGCATTTGCCTCTATGGTTGGTTTGTCTGCGGTTTCGGTAGCTGCAGCTAGTTCAATGTTCGATGTACCGATAGGGCGGCTCTCATATGGTTCCAATATTAAATTTGTTGCTATTTTCACTATAATTGGCATTACGTGGATTACTTTTTTAGACCATATGGCGAATTAAGTTTTTAATTTCATACAAATTTGTCAACAGTGACATTTTTTCGAGTTAACCTACAAGACTGCTCTATCCAGCAAACCAAAATGAGGTTAATAAAATTTAGAATAAAAATCTTACTATCCTTGAAAATATGGGTTTTTAATCCAAAGTGATGTTAATTTTTAACATTCCTAATCAGTGATCTCCAATTATGTCCTTAAAACATTTGAGTGTATTTTTTGCCTTACACGCCTGACGAGGTTTTCACATTTGTACAAAGATTTTGGTAAGACGCTATCAATCTTTATCTCAAATCGCGGGGTAGTATTTAATGGTGGTGCCCACGCTGGAACGAACCTTTGATAAACTTGACGCTCTGTTTGCTTATATAAGGCAAAAAGATTACAGTTTCTATTCATTTACAAGTAGTAAAATATTTAACCTATATAGTTTAATAATAATGCGGATAAATTATTTATTCCTAATGGAAAATTTTCTACCCCATTAAAGATCTAACTTTTCTTTTCGCAACCAAAGTTATACACAAAGAAATACGACCAACTTATCAGGAAAAAATTATGCCAGCAAGAAGCGGTAAAGCATTCCTTGAAGGACTAAGCGCACCGCGCAATATATGGATGAATGGCGAGCGAGTTAGTGATATAGTTGATCATCCAGCTTTATCCGGTGCAGCTCATTCAATAGCTGAGGTGTATGATCTTCAACTAAAATACTCAGATGTCTGTTTAGGTACTGATCCAGATACTAAAGACAATATCAATCTAGCGCATATCATACCCAGGTCTAAAGGAGCATTATTAAACCGACACAAATGCCTAGAGAAAATAGCGCAGTTTTCTGTTGGGTTAATGGGACGAACACCCGACTATCTTAATCTTACTTTTGCTGGTTTTAGTGGAGATAGATCCACATGGGCAACTCACGGAAACGAGGAAGGTGCAGAAAATCTAGCCGCATACCAAAGACAATTGTCTCATGCGGATTGGGCTTTGACGCACGCGATCGTTTCACCCAGCAGTGACAAATCCGGGTTAGACCCAAGGCATAAAGCCGAACATGTGGCGGTACATAAAGTGGAAGACACAGAAAATGGAATTTTAATCCGTGGGTCAAAAGCTCTTGCAACTCTTGCACCTTTTGCTGATGAAATTTCTGTTTATCCTCGAACACCAATGCCAATTGGAACAGAAGATTTTATGCTGGCTTTTGCCGTTCCCATATCAACGCCCGGTTTAAAATTTTTATGCCGAGACAGTATGTCTATGGAAAGAAATGATTTTGATCATCCGTTTTCGGGGCGGTTTGATGAGCAAGATGCTTTCGTTATATTTGACGATGTGGAAGTGCCACGTGAGAGAGTATTCATAGACGGCAATATCGACGTTTACAACAGCGTAATGACAAAAACATGGATGCCGAATATCATGCAACAAACAATGATCCGTGCGCAAGTAAAATTAAGTTTTGCATGGGCATTGGGACGACGAATGGCAAAGGTGCTAAATGATAATTCAGAGGCAACCCAGAAGATGCTAGGAGAAATTTGGTGCTATGCTGAATTTGCTCGTTCCGCGATAGCAAATTCGGAAACTGAAGCAGTAGCCCATCGGGATAACTTTTGGACGCCCTCAGCTCAGCCGCTGTACGCGTTGCGCTGTATGTTACCCTTTTGGTTTCCCAAAGTATCTGAGTACCTTAAATTAATTGGATCACATTATATGTTTTCTGCTCCTAGAGCTGCAAATATGAAAGATCCAGAAATGAAACACTTGATTGACTTATATCTCGGAGGGGCGGCAGATGTCACTGCGGAAGATAGGGCGCAAGTATTCAGACTCAGTTGGGATTTTGTCGGGACGGAAATGGCGGGACGGAACGAACAGTATGAACGATTTTACCTTGGTTCGGGATCGCGCAACCTTCAAAACGTATTGCGTGTAGCCAAAACTGCCGAAAGTGATGGTTTGGTAGACCAATTTTTATAAACTAAAATGTGAAAAATTAAATTACCAAAAAGGCTTTTTNAAATTGNTTGAACAGAAAAGTGTTTAAGATTATTNCGCCTCCTNAGTAATTTATGATACAAAAACAAATGGAGCGGGCGATGAGATTCGAACTCACGACTTCAACCTTGGCAAGGTTGCGCTCTACCCCTGAGCTACGCCCGCGTAATTCCGTCAATTTAATCAGATTTTGAATCATANCCTTCGTTGCAATCAATGCAAGCCCCAAGGGAATGTTTATGTTAGTGCGTNATAGAAACAAATTACTCAAACCAACATAAAAAAACCTNTTATCGNAGCAAATACGCTTCCANATAACAATATCTCAGTCGTAATTAACTCTACATTTNTTGCAAAGGGTATNATTACTCAGATGTCAACNCAGTGGTAAGACCAATTTCCATTTGCGGTAATGGTAAATGTACANATTGGCAAAATCTCTTTATGAAACNAAATAGAGGGCNAAATAGCTGACTGGGTCCTCTCAGAAAAATCCTTTGAATTTGGAAACACTCNTGATANGGCTTCGCATTANAGCGTTATGTATGTAGNATGATTTATAAAAACCGTTTTGGCGTATATCTAGCGTACGATGNACCCCTCTCCGCCATAAATGACCACCCAAATCTGCAATCGTTCACTAATGAGAAAAATATNCNTTTTATNAGTAATGCAATCCAAAAGTGCAAAGTTGCATCCACTCGTGGNTACATTTACTGTTTGGGAGTANCCAAGATTTGTTGATTANTTTTAAAAAGGCTAACTNTTATAATAAAGAGACCACATAAGCAACAATTGAATAAGGCGATGCTCTTGTATTTTAAACAAGTAAATGCCATTTAAATCAGTAGTTTAAATATCACAGGGTGGGATTTTATGGGAATAATGTTAGACGCTAGCGGAGATCAACAACCTAATAAAGATACATTCGTTAAAAATACCAGCGATGCAAGTTTTATTGTCGATGTCATAGAGGGTTNACAGGAGACNCCTGTGATAGTAGATTTCTGGGCGCCTTGGTGTGGCCCATGTAAACAGCTTGGGCCAATGTTAGAAAAAGTAGTCGCCGAAGCCAAAGGTGCGGTAACCCTAGTNAAAATTGATATAGATCAGAATCCTCAGGTTGCGCANCAGCTTCGGNTTCAGTCAATTCCAGCTGTGTATGCATTCTACCAAGGAAGACCAGTTGATGGCTTTCAAGGTGCTGTCCCAGAGAGTCAACTAAAAGAATTTNTTAAAAAACTTACTGATAGTGCTGGCAATACACAAGCTTCGCCTATTGATGAGGCATTAAAGCAAGCTTGCACTTTGATAGATTCTGGGAAAACTGATCAGGCTGGTGCGATGTTGGAACAAGTNCTCCAACATGAACCTGATAATGTTGAGGCAAAGATAAAATTGGCGCGACTATCAGTTGATACCGGGAACGAGGATAGAGCGCGAGCCCTTATGAATGAGCTGGACGATAAAGATAAANAGAGTTCTGAGAGTATATCGGTATTATCAGCCCTAGCCCTATTTGNGAAGGCGCGTGACACCGAGAATGCCGGTTCTTTGAAGGCCTCTATAGTGGCCAACCCGCNAGATTATCAAGCTCGACACGACCTTGCGGTTTCCATGTTTGCATCCGGTCAGCAAGAAGAAGCAGTTGATGAATTACTTGAAATTATAAAGCTCGACCGAAATTGGAATGAAGANGCAGCGCGAATACAACTTTTGGAATTTTTTGATGCTTTAGGCGCCACTAACACGCTTACAATTGATGGGCGACGAAAGTTATCATCGATACTTTTTTCTTAAACGGATAGGATATATGAGTGGGCTCAAGNTACAATTTTCGGAACTACCAACATTACTGCCAGTTTTTCCGCTGACAGGTGTCTTATTGCTTCCTAGGGGACACTTNCCTCTAAATATTTTCGAGCCGCGGTATCTTGCGATGGTCCGAGATGCCTTAGGAAGTGAGAATCGGTTAATTGGGATGGTACAGCCACTTCCCAAAAAAGNAGCTGATAATGTAGACAACGAATCCCAAATTGTATCCNACTCTCCTTCNATATATGCAATTGGCTGTGCGGGCAGAATTATTGGTTTCAACGAAACACCNGAAGGCAATAATTTAATTACTTTACAAGGTGTTTCACGTTTCCGTATAACAGATGAAATAGAGCCTAAAAATGGGTATCGTGTGGTCCAAGCTAATTTTTCTGAATTTAAAGCCGATTTAAGTGACGAACAATCAGCTAATTTTATCGACCGGGGTCGTCTACTCTCAGCCGTNAAAAAATTTTTTGAGCACCGCAATATAGAAACTGANTGGGAGAATTTAGAAAAAGCAGAAACAGGCCGACTTGTGACGTCACTTGCTATGAATATACCCTTTAGCCCGATTGAGCGCCAAGCGCTTTTAGAATCTGCTTCCACAACAGACCTTGCTGCACTCCTCATTGCTATGATGGAGATGGCNGCAGCAGCCCCCACCGGCTATGGTGACATCAGCCACTAACNCGAGAATNAAATTGTCAAAGAATACAGATCCTGACCCTAATTTTTTAAAAATGCTTGTGTGTCCCCTCACTAAGGGACCNCTCCGTCATGATGTTAAGACCAACGAATTAATTTCTGATGATGCTGGTCTCGCTTTTCCAATAAGAAACGGAATNCCTATTATGTTGAAAGATGAGGCTCGNTGTCTCAATTCCGATGATTAGCTGANTTAGGAGATACCAAACTAATGTCAATCGCTGAATCCATNCGATTGCGAAAGGCAGAAAAAAAAATGATCGTCAAATTTAAAGACGGGTCTGAATATTCCTTAGCTGCAGAATTATTGAGAGTGGAGAGTCCTTCAGCAGAGGCNCAGGGGCANTCTNATCGTAAAAAAAGAGTTGTGTCTGGTAGACGTCACGTCGGAATTGTAGAAATAGAACCTGTCGGAAATTATGCAATACGAATTAGATTTGACGACTTGCATGATACAGGGATTTATACATGGGATTATTTGTACAACCTTGGCAAAAACAAATGGANNCGATCCCGCGCCTATTTAGCCGCTCTAAAGAACANNGGACTCTCTCGCGACCCTTNATTTTAAATAGGGGAACCAGTNATAAGCTTGGGGAGATCACCAACATCACCCATTGCATGTCTCATCAACAACTTTTTAAGTGACGGTAGGCGTTGCACTGAGGCGAGACCAATGTTGCGGGCTATCACTAGACCCAAAGTATCATTAGAAAAAAGTCGGTTNAAATTATCTGTAGTTGCCAACATTATTGTATTATCTGTCCGACGCCAACTCTCATATTTTTTAAGTGTCAATTTTGATCCTGGATCCAATCCTAGACGCATCGCATCAATTACGACTTCNGCCAAGGCTGCTATATCACGCCAGCCAATGTTAATTCCTTGACCAGCTATTGGATGAATTGTATGCGCGGCATCTGCTGCTAATACCACACGCTCTGATATATACGTTGATGCATGCATCAATCCTAGTGGAATGCACCATCGTGGNCCTCTTAAATCAAGTGGTCCTAAAAAATTACCGAAACGAAGTGATAATTCTTCCATGAAATCGTTATCAGACAGATTAACAATGTGCGGCGCTAAAAATTTCTTTTCAGTCCAAACAATCGANGCCCGCCNTCCGGTTAGGGGTAGAATAGCGAACGGACCGGACTTAAGAAAATGTTCATGAGCTACNCCCAAATGCTTNCGCTCGTGAGCAACGGTGCAGAGAATGGCTTGTTGATCATATTGCCATTCGACCACGGAGATTCCCGCTTTCTGACGAGTTGGTGAATTACGGCCATCGGCTGCAACAATTAGGCGCGAACANATCTGAGTGCTATCTGACAAAGTNCAAGAAGCTTTTGATTGGGATATTTTAAAATCTATTAACTTCCGTTTAAAGAGCAGCCGAACTGAAGATAATTCTCTGAGCNNAGANAGCATTGCTGTCCTTAAAATTTTATTTTCAACTATCCAACCAAGCGCTTCTGCACCACAATCAACATGATCATAGTGAACAAAAAAAGGAGAGCCCGAATCTGCCACACGAATTTCCCAAATTGGCTGGGCANAACTCTCTACGTCTTTCCAAACACCAAGGACATCCAGCATGCGTTTAGACGACGCNGCAACCGCTGTNGTTCGCCCATCATATTCGTCACTAACAATGTAAGTTGGATCTATCGGTTCCACCAAGATTGTCGAAATTTTAGCCGANCCTAAAGCACAAGCTAACGACATGCCAGCCAGCCCCCCTCCAACAATAATAATGTCGGTNGAAATATTTTTATCCATTTTTNTAATATGGATACTCCTAAACCCTACGTCCAGNACTAGATTGAAAAACAATTTTGCCTATTCAATAGGCATCTATG
The DNA here is from genome assembly GCA_002709075.1 of Rhodospirillaceae bacterium. GTDB lineage: Bacteria > Pseudomonadota > Alphaproteobacteria > MPNO01 > UBA2964. The sequence goes on from PAPV01000004.1 coordinate 158,093, forward strand.
AAATAGGTGGCCAAAAAATAGGNGCAAACACGTTGGCACCTAACATCTTCAATTAATACAGANATTAAAAAAACATAATAAATTATTGTTTTATTTTATGTTTCCACTTTTTCTGAGTGAATTGGCACAACACTTGCTGAGAATNCATTCCGTAAAGTTAATAANTCAAAGATNCATATATTTATAGGGGCAGAGGCAAANNGAAATGCAATTCATAGAGGCAATAATCAAGCCATTCAAATTAGATGAGGTGCGTGAAGCTCTCACGTCGATTGGNNTAGAGGGATTAACAGCAAGCGAGGTAAAAGGTTATGGTCGGCAAAAAGGACAGCGNGAAATTTACAGAGGGGCCGAATACGAAATAAATTTTGTGCCTAAACTTAAGATCGAAGTTGCGGTCACGGACNATTTGGTTGAAANAGCNATTGAAGCAATTACCAATGCAGGAAAGACGGGTCAAATAGGCGATGGAAAAATTTTTGTCTTCAATCTTAATAATGTAGTTCGTATTCGCACAGGAGAGACCAATGAACAAGCTCTATAACCTTATTAAAGTGGTGGCAACTATCGCCTGTACTTCNGCGCTGAGTTCATCGGCGNTTGCAGCATCTCCAAAACTCAATTCTGGTGATACTGCCTGGATGCTCACCTCAACAGCCTTAGTTCTGATGATGACAATACCTGGCTTAGCACTATTNTATGGAGGAATGGTGCGCAAAAAAAATGTTCTCTCCATCTTTATGCAATGCTTTGCTGTTTGTTGCCTNATGAGTATTTTATGGATGATTATCGGGTACAGNTTGGCCTTCGGAGACGGTAATAGTTTTATAGGTGGTCTCGAGAGAGTATTTTTGGCTGGAATAACGGTTGAAGATCTAAACGGCACAATTCCAGANNTACTTTTCATNGTGTTTCAAATGACCTTTGCCATTATTACNCCTGCNTTGATTATTGGCGCNTTCGTNGACCGAATGAAGTTTAGCGCAGTNTTATGGTTTACTGGGACATGGCTCCTTGTGGTTTATGCCCCTGTTACTCATTGGGTNTGGGGTGGAGGATTCCTAAGTAAAGATGGAGTTCTTGATTTTGCTGGTGGCACTGTTGTTCANATAAATGCCGGGGTTGCAGGTTTAGTTGCTGCGGTAATGATTGGAAAGCGTTCAGGTTTAGGCANTGAAAATATGGCTCCCCACAATTTAAGTTTATCAGTCGTCGGTGCCGCNATGCTGTGGGTTGGTTGGTTTGGTTTTAANGCGGGATCTGCTCTTGCAGCAAACGGCAGTGCGGCCATGGCAATGGCTGTTACCCAGATCGCAACAGCTGCAGCTGCTTTATCTTGGATGTTCATTGAATGGATTAGCCNTGGAAAACCAAGTGTTTTAGGAATTATTTCTGGCGCCATTGCAGGCCTAGTCGCAATAACNCCAGCAGCNGGATTTGTAAATCCGACCGGAAGCTTATGCATCGGCATATTATCGGGTTTAATATGTTTTTGGGCTTCCACCTGGCTGAANCACAAACTTGGATACGATGATTCATTAGATGTGTTCGGAATACATGGGGTCGGTGGCATAGTGGGTGCCNTTTTAACCGGCGTTTTTGCATCAAAAGCNATTGGGGGCACTTCAGGACTTTTAGAAGGTAATACAGTTCAAGTTATNACTCAAGCGTGGGGAATTNTAGCCACCCTTGTTTGGTGCGCAATCGCAAGTTTTATTATACTAAAANTCATAGANCTTTTAATTGGTATCCGGGTTTCAGAAGAAACGGAGCGTGATGGGTTGGATATAAACTCGCATGGAGAAACAATTCAGTAATACTAAAACTGATGAAATATTTTTNTCTAATNCTCTAAAATTTCACAACTCCCAAAAACAGTAANNTGACTGTTTTAANCTAAGGGCTGCAANTTGCAGCCCTTTTTTTAATAGTGAAANATGAAGCTTGTCCATAATACCTAAAACCAATAAATTAGGAGGCTGATTGAGCTCCNAATTCATTGTTAGAATTTTGTAAGTTAGAAAGATTTTATCACTGATGCCTTTTCCAAATAATGCTCTAAAAACGACTATATTAACATTNGTNAATTGTTACAAAAAATTAAAGTNTGTTTCTGAAACANAAAGAATGGGTTTCCTTTATTTTTTTATTGGGTTTCCACCAGCGATATATTTTGTCATTGATCCCACACTCGATCTATGGGGTGCACAACTTGGACACAAAGTCGGTTTTGGTTATCCTGCTGCATANACACCATCTTGGATGAGCTTACGTAGAGCAATTCAGTTTAGCGCAGCATTGCTTCCCATTNGNATAATTTATTCTTTTCTTAGCCGTGCCATAACGGGAAAGCATAAATTCAAGCTTGATGGNAAGGCTGCATGTTACTTACTACTTTGCATGATCATTGGACCTTGGCTTTTGGCGAATGAGATATTAAAGGACAATTGGGGACGACCAAGNCCCGCTCATTTAGATGTAACTATTGGTACCAAACAATACGCACCACCTTTAATAATAAATGANCAGTGTGAAAAAAACTGTTCCTTCATCTCCGGAGAAGCAAGCTTCGGCTACATCTGGGTCTCATTAGCATTTATACCGGGGTTCGCACGACGGAAGCGTAGACTATTTGTTTTGGGAATTATTATCGGAAGTTCTGCAGGATTTATGAGAATTATCCAGGGTGGACATTTCATATCTGATGTTTGGTATGCTGCATTGTTTATGATTGGTACCGCTTGGNTACTGGCTTGGGTTTTTTACAAAACAACTTTTATAGATTGCGTGTTTCCACTCGTACGAAATATCTCTGCTTACTCTTCNAATATAGNTCGGAGATCGACCGTCCTCTTGGTGCAAACAGCTACGCGTTTGTGGGAAACTTTTCGCGGCGATAATCGGTAGAAATTTAACCCCTAAATATACTTCTTACATTCTTATTGTAAATAAGNCGTGATTTCAGTAAATTAGCACGTTATATTACAGTNAAATCATAGGTAAGATTAATTTTCTATCTAAAAATTGGTCAAAAAATTGAAGCTATTTATTNGATATCGCAACAGGTTATATTTAACAATCAGAGTTTATTGTGAAGAAGTTATTGTATGATCAACAATAGATTGATGAAAATTGGAGACTACCCTTTTGATCGTCTGCGTGCGCTGTTAAACGGGCAAACTCCCTCAAAAACTGTNGAGCCGATTTCTTTAGCGATTGGAGAGCCGCAACATGAACCACCTGCATTTGTTCGAAAAATCATTGACGATAACTCTCAGCTTTGGAGNAAATACCCGCTTGTTAAAGGNACATCGGAATTTCGCGACGGAGTTGTAAACTGGATCGAACAAAGNTACCCGGCATCTAAGGGAGTTGTTGATCCCGACGAATGTGTTATGCCCGTATCCGGAACGCGTGAAGCTTTATTTATANCTGCGTTAGCGGTNATTCCGGAAGTTAAAAGCGGCAAAANACCTGCTGTTTTGATCCCAAACCCCTTTTATCAGGTTTATATGGGTGCGGCAGCACTGGCCGGAGCGGAGGCAGTTTTAGTNAATTCAACTGAAAAAAATGGATTCTTACCAAATTTTAGCGAACAATCNGATGAAATTTTTGAGCGAACATCACTTGCATATTATTGNTCGCCTGCCAATCCTCAGGGAACAGTGGCGACTTTACAGCAACTTCAAAATATAATTCTCCTCGCTCGAGAACGNGATTTTGTAATTGCTTTTGATGAGTGCTACAGCGAAATTTATGATAAAAAAGCACCCTCAGGAGGAATTGANGCATGTGCAACTCTTGGCGGTTCTCTAAAAAATGTTCTAGTTTTTAATTCTCTGTCCAAACGCTCTAATGTGCCTGGACTCCGTTCTGGGTTCGTTGCAGGAGATCCGGATCTCATTTCNGCCCTTAAAACAGTGCGAGATTATGGTGGTGCACCACCTCCATATCCACTTTTAGCAGCCGCAACTGCACTTTGGGGTGACGAGGCACATGTTGAAGAAAATCGCAGGCTTTACAGAGCTAAATTCGATGCAGCAGACCAATTTCTAGCGGGTTCACATGAATATTTCCGTCCCGCAGGGGGNTTTTATTTGTGGCTAAATGTGAAGAACGGAGAAAAAGCGGCACTTAAACTGTGGAAAGAGGGTGCACTTCGGACCATTCCAGGACGTTATTTGGCGAAAGATNATACAAATGGAGACAATCCTGGCTTACCTTACATACGCTGTGCCATGGTGCATGACATTGAAACCACNGTTTCNGCACTCACGCGTTTGAAGGAAATTCTCTAAAAGGGATACTCGAAAATGGCAACAAATTCAAAAAAATTAACACGTAGTAACCTCTTGCCTGACGGGGCAAAACAATTTGTGCGAAATCGANTTTTAGAAATAAATGGCATAATTTTTATGGCAATCAGCACCGCCATATTGCTCGCTATTCTCAGCTATAACCCNCTGGATCCATCTACTAACACTGCTAGCGCCAAACCTGTGTCCAACTGGATGGGCGAAATAGGTTCCAGTTTTGCAGATGTAGCACTGCAGACTTTCGGTATTGCAATAACNGCCNTTGNTTTTGTAATAGCTATATGGGGTTGGCGTTTCTTTCGTCACATTGGTAATGGGAAAATCTGGGTGCGGGTTTTGTGTCTTCCANTATCAATNTTATTAATTTCAACTGCTGCAGCAGGCATTGNAGTTGGCGACAACTGGCCTCTACAAACTGGNTACGGTGGTGTTGTTGGCTATTTTTTATTGAATGNAATAATAACTAAACTTGCGCCATACGCCCTACTCAATAACATATTCCAGCCAATAATTTTGTGGTCAATTAGTTTTTTTGCCCTTGCTGGGGCACTTGGCTTCAGCATCCATGAATGGCACAAGGGTCTAATANCTATTTCNAAAATTATCACGACAATTATCCGATCTGCAATATTTATANTTTTCTTAATTCTAAAAGCAAAAGTGGCCATCAACCAATGCTTAAGAGGGCGNTTATATACTCGAAATAAAAAATCGNCATTACCAACACATGCCGGTCAGCATTTTTCTGTTGAAGCAGANCCNAAGCCTAGCAAAAATNAGGNGTCGGTAGCCACGATTCCGGAGCAATTAATTGCACCGCGCAAATCTAACACAATNACTCAGGGACAATCTGAAAAAGCTGTTCAACAAAAGTTAGACCTTGGTTCATCCGGCACTTTTGAATTGCCAACGTTAGAATATTTACAATCCTATAAAAGCGACAGCAGTATTTTCACNGATGAATCTGCACTTTCTTACAGCGCAAGGATTTTAGAGACAGTGTTGGCTGACTTTGGGGTGCAAGGTGCAGTAACAAAAATTCGTCCCGGACCTGTAGTGACACTGTACGAATTTGAACCAGCCGCAGGTATAAAATCAGCNAGAATTATTGGGCTAGCCGATGATATTGCCCGCTCTATGTCGGCTGTCTCTGTGAGAGTTGCAGTAATACCTGGAAAAAATGTTATGGGAATTGAANTNCCTAACACAAGTCGTGAAATAGTCTCCTTGCGTGAAACACTTGCATGCAAGGAATACGAAAGGCCCAGTATGCAACTTACCTTGGCTTTGGGTAAAGATATTGGTGGTTCTGCNGTAATTGCTGATCTCGCACGAATGCCGCATCTTCTAATTGCAGGAACGACTGGATCTGGAAAATCAGTTGCTATTAACACTATGATCCTCTCACTTCTTTACAGATTACCGCCGGAGAAGTGCCGATTAGTTATGATAGACCCCAAAATGCTTGAATTATCTGCATATGATGATATNCCGCATCTTTTATGTCCTGTAGTAACAGATCCTAAGAAAGCAGTAATCGCTTTACGTTGGACTGTAAGAGAAATGGAAGAACGCTACAGATCTATGTCAACCATGGGTGTTCGTAATATTGCTAGTTATAATAAGCGCCTGCAAGAGGCCCTAGACTGCGGAGAAACCCTCACCCGCACCCTTCAGACTGGTTTTGATCCTGAAACAGGGGAACCAGTATATGAGGAACAGACACTTGATATGAAACAACTGCCTTACATAGTGGTTGTTGTAGATGAAATGGCTGATCTTATGTTGGTTGCCGGAAAGGAAGTAGAGGCCTCGGTACAACGAATTGCACAAATGGCCAGAGCAGCCGGGATACATTTAATTATGGCAACACAACGACCTTCGGTAGACGTAATTACAGGCACAATCAAAGCTAACTTTCCTACACGCATAAGTTTTCAGGTTACGTCAAAAATTGATAGTCGTACAATATTAGGTGAGGCTGGAGCCGAACAATTGCTCGGACAGGGGGATATGCTCTACATGGCTAACGGCGGCAGAATAACCCGCGTGCACGGTCCACTAGTAACTGACGACGAGGTAGAAAAAGTAGTAAAACATATAAAAAAACAAACCAAACCACAATACGTGCACGACGTAACCGCAGAAGAAACCGAATCGGATTTTACGACCATGACTGGTCTCGGAGGACTGACGGGAAATACGCGTAATAAAACAAATACAATTGATGCACTTTATGATCAGGCAGTGGCAATTGTGTGCCAAGATCGCAAAGCTTCAACTAGTTATATTCAAAGGCGCTTACAAATTGGATACAACAGGGCGGCAAGACTAATTGATCAAATGGAGGATGAAGGAGTAATTTCTAAAGCAAATCATGTCGGTAAACGAGAAGTGTTAGCAAGGAAGCTAGATGATCCTATTTTATAATAAACCTTATAATAGATAAAACTATGTGCAATAAAATAATTGTTAACTCCAAGTTTTTTTTTCTTACGTTTTTTATTTTCTTGCCCTGCATTTTTCTATCGAAAACTGTAATTTCAGATGTTTCAAAAAAGTCAGCTATTATGCATGCTGAAAATTGGATAAATGGCATCCAAACACTTAAAGCAAATTTTTTACAAACTACATCTCATGGAAAAGTCGCCAGAGGACAAATCTATATTATGAAACCAGGTCTCATGCTTATAGATTACGCTCCACCAACAAAAATTAAAATATATGCCAATCAACATTGGATTATCTATGTTGACCATGAGCTTAAAGAAGTGAATCAAATTCCGATTTCGGGAACTCCTGCACATTTATTGTTAAAAAAAGTTGTTCGTCTTGCTGACGAAGCAAATATCATGTTGCAAGAAGACAAAAATTCTTTTCGGTTTTTACTCACTCGAAAAGACGATCCAGACGAGGGCCTAATTAATTTAATATTTTCAAAAGAGCCCTGGCAGCTTCGCGGTTGGACTGTAATAGATCAACAAGGTATAAAAACTAGTTTTTCGCTCTTGGCTGCCCAAATTAATCAACCAATTAACAAGAAGGAATTACAATATTACGCCCCTGATTGGGCTTTTGAGTAATTTGCTTGGCTTGCTGAAACACGATTTGCATGTTAGCGAACTACATGTGTCAGCGTAAGAATAAACCGATAATTGGAATTCCCGCAAATTGTACTCAGCCAGATGCTATATCCTCTGGACACCATTCTTCCTCACACAGATACGCACTCGCGGCGATCAAAAAGTGTGGCGGCGTGCCATTGATTATTCCTGCTTTACCAGTCAATTATTTTATTAAGGACATACTGTCGATAATTGACGGGCTACTATTACCAGGAGGGTCAGCAAATATCGAACCTTGTCACTATGGTGGAGAGCCCTTTCCACCAGACGAACCTATTGACCCGCGCCGCGACAAAATTGTTCTACCTCTTATCCGGGGCTGCATTGATAATATTATTCCTATCTTTGGTATTTGTCGGGGCCATCAGGAAATAAATGTAGCACTAGGTGGTACATTATATTACAGAATCCATACTCTTTCTGGGAAAAATGACCATCGCATGGACCGCACCCTCAAAACTAAAGAACAACGTTTTGGACTCCGTCATAAAGTTACGTTAGTTGAGGGAAGCCTTTTTCACAAACTAGTAAACTCAACAATAGTGAGAACAAATTCTCTTCATGCTCAGGGCGTGAACAAACCTGCGAGAGGTTTGCGGGTAGATGCAATCTCTGAAGACAAGGTTGTGGAAGGAATAGTGCTTGATGACTCAGGTACCTTTACGGTCGGCGTTCAATGGCATGCTGAGTATCACCCTAAATATCATGAATTATCGGACAAGCTCTTTCGCGAATTTGGTAATGCTGCGTATAGTCATTTTATAAAAAATAAATAAAGAAATTTACATGCGTATTATTACTTGGAATATAAATTCTGTGAGGCTTCGCATACCCGCCCTTGCGAAGGTCTGCGCAATCCTTGATCCTGATGTTGTCTGTCTACAAGAAACTAAAGTACCAGACGACATGTTTCCTAGCGGGGAAATCACTGAATTAGGATTTAATCACATTATACACAGTGGTATGAAGAGTTATAACGGAGTAGCAATACTCTCCAAAGATCCAGTTAAGCTTGCGAAAACCAGGAAGTGGTGTGGTAAAACTGATTGCCGCCATATTGCTGCAAATTTATCAAACGGGATAGAACTGCATAATTTTTATGTGCCTGCAGGCGGGGATATTCCCGATAGAACTTTGAATAAAAAGTTCGACCACAAACTTCAGTTTCTCTCTGAAATGCAAGATTGGTTCTTTTCAATGCCAAAGGCTGACCGCATTTTGGTCGGCGATTTAAATATAGCACCCTTGGAGCACGACGTTTGGTCGCATAAACAATTGTTAAAGGTGGTTAGTCATACACCGATAGAGGTGGATGCACTTTTTGCATTACAAAATTCCAATGATTGGATTGATACTGTGAGATATTTTATCCCTCCAGAGAAACCGGTATTCACTTGGTGGAGTTATAGAAATCGCAGATGGCCGGGCAATAACCGTGGGCGACGTCTAGATCATATATGGGCAACAAAGACTTTGGCTCCTCGACTGAAAAACGCCGGGGTGTTTACCCAGGCAAGGGGATGGGAAAAACCTTCTGATCACGTGCCAGTTCTGTTGGATATAGTCAGTTAAAATGCTTTGATTAAATTCCAGACATTGTAATGACTGGTTAAGAAGGGAAATCACAATGAACGTTTCAGATAGAGTGAAGAGTGAAGATATTTGGACTGGTGAAAATTAAATCTTGCAAACCATAAGAAAGTAATATTCCTTGAATATGAGAAAGGTGAGAGATATTGGGAAAATTTGCTATTATTCGTCACGGACCCACAGAATGGAATGAACAAGGTCGGCTGCAGGGACAGTCAGATATTCCACTTAGCAACTCTGGACGGGCAAAAGTAAAAGAATGGAGATTGCCAGTTGCCTATCACAAGTGGAACTGGTTCTCTAGCCCTATGTGCCGCGCGCAAGAAACTGCCAGACTGTTAGGGCTCAAACCTAAATCTGCTCCAGAAGTTGTAGAAATGCATTGGGGGGATTGGGAAGGCAAAACACGAGAAGAAATTGAAAAAGAGTTCGGTAAGGAGTTTCGTGAGCGATTAAGACATGGGATTGATCTTCGGCCTAAAAACGGTGAAACCCCACGTGAGGTTAGATCACGTTTTGAATACTGGATTACACATATTTCGCAAAAGCATGAACCGTTTGGTGTGGTAGCACATCAAGGAATTATCCGCGCTGCACTGTCTTTAGCAACCGGGTGGGAAATGGTAGGGAAGCCACCTTTTGAAATGGACTGGGAAAGCGTTCACATATTTTCAATTAATTCGAAGAACCGTATTGAAATCGAAAACTTAAATATTAGTTTGAAAATTGCTTAAGTATCTTAAGTGATGTTTTGCACAATGTAACTAAAAATAATGGCCAACTGATTGGAAGTTATTCTTTTTCTAGCCTATAACCACCAGGTACCGTCAATAAAATTCGCGAGTTTGATGGATCTCGCTCAACCTTCTGGCGCAATCTATAAATGTGGGTTTCCAAAGTATGTGTAGTTACACCGGAATTATAACCCCATATCTCATCAAGAAGCTCATCCTTACCTACCACTGTTTTCTTTGATGCGAACAGATATTCAAGAATAGAGATTTCCTTTTCTGTCAGTCGGGATTTCTTTTTCGTTACTTTATTTATTAGAAAACCGTCACGTGGAAAGATTGTTAATCGGCCAATATTAAAAGATTCAAATGTATTATGATCGAAATAAAACAATAAATTTTGTATGCTTTCTAAAAGATAATTTATTTTAAAGGGCTTGCGTAATTCAAGATGTATATTCTTTTTGGTATTAAAAATACAGTTCCCAAGATCATGAGGGCCGTGCAAAGTAATGATAGGAATTTCAGAGTTATTTGAGCCGATTATCTGACTAAATTGACTGTCTTCAGCATTTAGGGAAGAAAGATCAATTATCATCAGATCAAACTTTGTGTCGTTTATGGCTTCCAAAGCGGAGGGGCCATCTTTCGCTTGGAAAACATCCAAGTCAACTNNATGATCTAGTTGTTCTGAAATGGCAACTCTTAAGTCGTCTTCGCGCTCNACTAGGAGAACCTTATTTTTTNCGGGCATTTAATACTCTTTCANTCTTGTTTTCAACAATATATGCGTTGGGTTAAAGTTATCAAAAGACCCNAAAATACTAAAAGTNATTGCTGCNTAAGGGTGAAAAAAGTTTTTTGACAAAACTAACACNTCACTAGATNAAAAAAANTTAANATTGATTGGTTTTTTTTAAGATCCGGCTCTNTCGCCAAATATCCCAGTACCAACTCTTATTTCTGTTGCACCCAGTCTAATTGCAGTCTCATAATCCGAGCTCATGCCCATACTTAATTTTTCGAGATCGTTGCGTCTCGCACACTCTGCTAACAAACCAAAGTGCATTGCTGGTTCTTCATTCAGCGGGGGAATACACATTAATCCAGTTATCGGCAATTCCATGCTTCCTCGGCACTGTGCAATAAAATTATCAATATTTGATGGTAATACCCCAGATTTTTGTGGCTCTTCTCCTGTGTTCACTTGAATAAATAAGTCTGGGCATTTTCCACTTTTATCACGTTCCTTCGCCAAAGCCTTTGCGAGACGAGAGCGATCCAAGGTCTCAATTACATCAAAGATTGCAACTGCCTCTCGTACCTTGTTGGTTTGCAATGAACCAATCATATGAAGAGAAAGGTCGGGAGCCTGGTCAATTATTTTTGGAAATTTAGAAAGGGCTTCCTGCACCTGATTTTCCCCGAATAATCGATGCCCTGCATCGATCAATACTTTTACTGAAGACCCCGCATGCCGTTTTGACACCGCAAGTAAATTAATATCATTGAAATCCCGTCCCGCATCCAGTGCTGTATCCGCGAGAGTCTTCTTTACGTTAAGAAACCGATTAATTAGCTCGTTTTCCCACAATTTCTCTCTATTGTAGTTCACTTTTTCTCCTAAGTCCGAAGCGTTTTTTGTATATTAGAGTAGATAAAAATACTTGACATTTGGGCCGTTAGTAAGCCTTTACTGTTGTAAACTTTTTTTGAGGAAAATACAATTTAAGAAGCAAGGTTGAAGTGAAGACAATTATAGACAACAAAACAATTATAGACGAATTCTATTCAGCACGCCAAGAGCGGAAGCCTTGGCTGGGAAAAGGTGTTGTTGATAATATTAATACATTTTTTACAATCGAAGAATTTGAGGCGTTAATTAATCAAACAGGTATTTGGTCTCCTGACAAACTTCAAGCAGTTCTCGATCATCAACCGATACCGCCTCAAAAACTATTCCAATCACAACAGGCTCCCTCAGGTCCCAAATATGAGATTAATACAGCTGTGCTTCAAGAAGCAATTGCTCGCGGAAGTTCATTAGTTTTAAATGATATTTGTGGCTTATCTGCCGGCGTAATGGAAATTCGAGAAGGTCTCGCAGATGTAACTGGTGGCAAAATTGATTGTAACTTGTATTTTTCTCAAAAAGATCATCAAGCGTTCCCTATTCACTATGATGTACACGATGTAATTGCTTTTCAGGTTGAAGGAACAAAGCATTGGCAAGTCTTTGAACAGGCTATCCAATACCCTATTAATCACCCAGCATTTAAAAATCGCAAGCAAATGAATCCTGAAGCCTCCAGACAATCACCATTACTTGATTTTGAATTTGAACCAGGTGACCTGGTCTACATTCCTTCAGGATATTTCCATCATGCTACAAGCCGCAAAGGCATTTCAATTCACCTCGCTTATGGTCTAATAGAGATGATCGGAATAGATGTAATATCAATGGCTTTTGAAAAAGCTATGTTTGACCAATTTTTCCGAACACCAATAAGTGCTATCCTTAGAGAGAAAGATCCGGTTGATTTTTATCTGAGAAAATGGTCCAGAAGACTTAAAGAGTTATCAAATGATAAAGATTTCAAAATACAAGTAGAAAAGAACCTAAATTCGTTTAGGTATAATGCGGATAAAATATCATTTAAATAACTTATTCATATTATAAATGTAACAATTAAAAAGGGGGGGCAGATTGCCCCCCTTTCCCTTCTGAAGAACTATTGTTCTTAGAATTTTACTTTGAGACCAGCTGCTGCGCCGACGTCGTCAACGTTTGTTCCGGTATCATTATTAGTTTCTCTTCTGAAGACTGAAGCTGAAGCTGAAACACCGCCACCGAGGTTTCGCTCGATGCCGAGTGTAGCAACGTTTTCTTCAAGATCTGCATTGGATGTGCCAGTGTCTCTTTCACCTTTACCATAGCCAACACTGACTTTGTGCATTTTGTCCATTTTATAGATAATGCCTGCGCCAATGAAGCTATCCTCTCGAGTTGCTGAAATATCTTCAGCAGCATAAGCGGTGGTGAATGTTACGGCACCAGAAGAAACTTTCAGACCTACGTTGTAGCCGTCTCGATCTGTTCCGCCACTCTCAACCTGAGAGTAACCTACACCGACAGACATTGAAGTACTGCCCATTTTACCACTGTATTTAACAAGCGCGGAAATACCGTCTTGGATGCCAGAAGTTTCTGAGTCATCATAATCACTTGATGCGCCGTCAGAAGCGTCAGGAGTGTATGATACTGACATTTGCAGACCATTCATTTTTGGCGTCATGTAGGTAATATTCTGGGCGTCTCCCATTCCAAGGTCATTGTCAGAATTGTTCAAAGAACCAGTTGCCGCAATCCAGTCACCTGCATCACTTTTGATAATGCCAACCGGGCCAACTACGCTTACACCACCAGCGCTTGCTGAAGCCACGTCATTGTTGCCCATTTGAATTTTTCCAAAACCACCAGACATGTACAGTGAGGTCTCATCAAATGCGTCAACACCGGAACCTGGATTACCGTTACCAGCTTCCATTTCAAGCTTTCCGCCAACGGTAAGACCATTGTTCAGTTTTTGCTTGAAACTGAAATGAATTTCAGCGTCATGTTTAACGTCAAAGTTACTTACGGGGTTAGCGGTACCATCTGCACCAAAACCAAACCACTGCTCGTAATAACCACCGAGCTTTAATTTTGCGGCCGAAGCCGGAGCTGCTGCCATGAGAGCAGCTGCTGAAACGAGCATTGTGCTCGCAAGAAGCTTAGAAGATTTCATTGTTTTCCTCTTTTTGTAAACTGTGATGGAAATATCACTTCTTCTTAATCCCAGAAATCTAATGCTTTTGCAAACATAAAAAGAGGGTATTTGTTTTTTTGTTACACATGTGATCTTTTTGCAACACCTCACAACGTTTTTCGCGGAAAAAATAATGGGGAAATTGTAAAATTTTTATTAACTAGCCACGATACACCAAACACTATACTTTATAAAAGTATTGTTACAGTTAGGAGACCTTAAAGGTGGGTAGAGAATATAAAATCGGATTAGTGTGGCTTTCTGTGCTAGCTGGCTTAACGGGTTGTGCTGAAGTTAAAATGGAACAGGATTTCCCCATTAGGGAGCCTGGCAATCCTGGTAACATAATAACAACATCCGAGCTTAAAAAAATTGAAAAACGGGATGGTAAAGCTTTTGGGGATAATCTTGATTTTTTGTTTGGCGAGGATAAAAAGGCTGACCAAAAGGGTGGGTCATCAGTTGAAGTCAGCGCATATTTGTGGAGGGCCTCCTTAGATACTATTTCATTTATGCCTCTACTATCTGCCGACCCATTTGGGGGGGTAATAATTACTGATTGGCATAGTCCACCCGAAACTCCAAACGAGCGTTTTAAATTGACTGTTTACATCCTTAGCCGGCAGCTTCGTGCCGATGGCATAAGGGTTTCTGTTTTTAGAGAACAGTTTAAAAACGGCACTTGGCATTCTGCAAAAACTACAAAAGGCGTGGGCGCCAAACTGGAGAACAAAATTTTGATAAGAGCTCGTGAATTACGAATTAAATCATGAACAACGAGATTAATCAGTTTCTTCCAGCCAAATTATAATATTAGATTCATGACAAAAGATACAGATCAAATTCGCTACGCTCACAAGGATTCTGAGCCGCATTGGCAGCAACAATGGGAAATAAACCGGTGTTTTAAGGCGCAAGAAAATACCTCACATAAAAAATATTATGTTCTTGAAATGTTTCCATATCCATCTGGACGCATTCATATGGGACACGTTCGCAATTATACGATGGGCGATGTCGTCGCGAGATACAAAAGAGCTCAGGGTTTTAACGTGCTTCATCCAATGGGATGGGATGCATTCGGGATGCCAGCCGAAAATGCTGCGATGGAACAAAAAGTTCACCCAGCCGACTGGACGTGGAAAAACATCGATACGATGCGCAAACAGCTCAAGAAAATGGGTTTGTCTATAGACTGGTCGAGAGAGATTGCAACCTGCGACCCAAATTATTATAAGCATGAACAAGCAATGTTTTTGGCATTTTTGGAAGAAAACCTAGTCTACAGGCGAAAAAGTTGGGTTAATTGGGATCCAGTGGATAATACTGTTCTAGCCAATGAACAAGTTATTGATGGACGTGGATGGCGCTCTGGTGCAAATATTGAAAGAAGGGAACTTTCGCAATGGTTCTTTCGGATTACTAATTTCTCTGAAAATTTACTCGCTGGTTTAACCGATTTAAATCGTTGGCCATCTCGAGTGAAAACTATGCAAGAAAATTGGATAGGCCGATCTGAAGGGCTGAATATTAGATTTGAAATTGTGAATTATGATCAACAACTTGAAGTCTACACAACTAGGCCCGATACAATTTTTGGAGCAAGTTTTTTTGCTATAGCTGCCAACCATCCTATTGCTACAAAAGTTTCGAAGAACCTGCCCGAGTTAAAATCGTTTATCAAAAAATGCGGAAATTTAGGTACCAGTGAAGCAACGCTAGAACAAACAAAAAAAGAAGGGTTTGATACTGGTCTTCTTGTTCGGCACCCATTTATTGAGGGTAAAACACTACCTCTTTATGTTGCAAATTTTGTACTAATGGACTACGGCACCGGAGCAATATTTGGCTGTCCAGCGCATGACCAAAGAGATCTGGACTTTGCTAAAGAGTATGGACTTGAGATTTTACCAGTCGTTTTGCCGCCAGGAGAGGATCCATCCAATTTTTCGATTAAGCGAGAGGCATATACAGGTTCTGGTAGTCACATAAACTCCGGGTTTTTAAACGGGCTTGATATTCCAAATGCAAAATTGGAAGTTACGAAACGCGCTGAAGAAAAGGGTTTTGGACAGCGAAAAGTATTGTATCGTTTGCGCGATTGGGGTATTTCTCGACAACGTTACTGGGGTTGTCCAATACCTATTGTGCATTGCAAGGACTGTGGAATAGTTCCAGTACCGCTGAATGACTTACCCGTTCGACTTCCAGAGGATGTGTCTTTTGAAACACAGGGAAACCCACTCGATGTCCATCCAAACTGGAAATATGTTGATTGTCCGGATTGTGGTGAGCCTGCCCATCGTGAAACAGACACAATGGACACCTTTGTAAATTCCTCTTGGTATTTTGCACGTTTTTGCTCTCCAAATTCTAATTCGCCGGTAGATCAAATTGCTGCAGACTATTGGATGCCGGTGGATCAGTATATTGGTGGAGTAGAGCATGCGATTCTTCATTTACTTTATTCAAGGTTTTTTACCCGCGCAATGAAGCAAGTAGGTTTAGCAAAACAAGATGAGCCATTTGAGGGACTTTTCACTCAAGGAATGGTTTGCCATGAAACGTATTATGCCGATGAAGGAATTTGGTTGTCCCCTAGCGAGGTTTTAAAATCAGCAGATGGAGTAATCACTAGCCTAAAATCTGGAAGCCCTGTATCGATTGGCCGTTCAGAAAAGATGAGCAAATCCAAAAAGAACGTGGTTGATCCGGAAGAGATTATAAATGTTTATGGTGCTGATACCGCCCGATGGTTCATGCTGTCTGATAGCCCACCCGATCGTGATCTCGAATGGAGTGAATCTGGAATAATTGGGGCTTGGCGTTTCATAAATCGCCTTTGGCGTTTGGCAAAAAACATTCCAGAAAACTCATTGACACCTGTAGAATATCCTGAAATCACTGAAACTACGGTTAAATTTCGCCAAGTTATACACAGAACCATTGATGAAGTCACAAGTGATTTTGACAAATTCCAATTTAACCGAGCCATCGCCAGAATTCATACTCTTGTAAATCAACTTGAAAACTTTACTGAGTCCGGCCAATCAGCAAATGCCGCACGAAGTGAGGCTTTGAAATGTCTTATAATTTTGCTAAGTCCAATAACACCTCACCTAGCAGAAGAAATGTGGAACTTAGCAGGCATGAAGGGACTGGTAGCAAAACAAAAATGGCCAGTAGCTGATCCCACGCTATTAGTAAAAGACAAAATTACGCTGGCCGTTCAAGTACAAGGGAAGCTCAGAGGGACAATTGAGATTAGAAAGGATGCAGAACAAAAAGAGGTAGAAAGATATGCATTCGAGTTGGCAGCCGTAAATTCAGCGCTTAAAGATACCACGATCCGAAGAATTATTTACGTTCCAAACAAGGTTTTAAATATTGTACATTCATAAAATTAAAACCCGAGATTTTCATACTTTATTTTGTCTATTCTTAACAGTGTCCGCCGGGTGGTTCACTAACGGTTGTGGGTTTGTTCCAATTTATGGTGAGTCCGTTAAAGGCGATGCACGTTTGTTAAAAGTTGTAGAAATTAATCGCATAGATGATAGGATTGGTCAAAAACTACGAACACGCCTTCGGCATAAGTTCGGACAGTCAGGTCCGCCGAAAAAACCACGCTGGGCCTTAACTGTATCACTCACAGAGTCAATTCGAGGACTAGCTGTACAACGGGACGCAACAACTACACGTCGAGAACTGGGAGTTACAGCAAAATTTACATTGGAGGAACTCACTTCTAAACGTCGAGGCCGCTTTCAAGGTGAAGCTATCTCAATAAATAGTTTTAACGAGATGAAATCTGAATATGCCACTTTGAGTGCAGAAAATAATGCACGCACTCGTGCACTTCAGATTTTATCTGACGAAATTCGCTCACGTGTTATGTTGGCAATTCGAAATCCGACCTTTTTTGATAAATAGTGAATGAAAATGAAAATTGCAGCCAATCGATCAGAACAATTTATAAAATCAGATAAACTCGATGTTTCTGTTATTCTGGTTTATGGTCCCGATCAAGGGTTAATTCGTGAGCGTTGCGATAATCTTATAACTTCCTTTGTTGGAACACTAAATGACCCCTTTCAAAACATAGAGCTCACATCGGGTGAGTTAAAGGATGATGCCTCCAGACTATGTGATGAAGCGCTTGCATTTTCTATGACTGGCAATAAAAGGAGCGTGCATTTACGAAATGTGACCGATTCTCAGCTTCAAAAAATTAAACCCCTATTGGATCTTACTCTAAATAATACTTTAGTCATTTTAGAAAGTGGAGACCTTGGTCCCCGATCTAAATTACGCAACATGTTGGAGAGAGCAGATAATGGTGCGGCTCTTCCTTGCTACCAAGATGATCAAAATTCAATTGTATTAGTAATACGTGAAGCGTTAGCAGCAAGAAATATTACCACAACACCTGATGCACTGTCATATCTTCAATCCCATTTGGGCGGAGATCGTCTTGTTACCCGTTCCGAACTCGAAAAACTAGCTCTTTTCAAAGGAGACAGCGGTGAGGTTACACTAACAGAGGCCCAACTTTGTATTGGGGACTCTACAAACGCCACACTGGATAATCTGGTTCAGTCAGCTACATCAGGTAACATTGAGAAGGCGATACCACTTTTAGATCGAGTGACACATGAGGGAGCCGGGGAGGTCACTATCATCCGAGCCTTTTCACGACACTTAACAAGGCTTCACCTTGTAAAGGGCCATGTGATTACAGGTGTAAGTATGGATAAAGCAATGAAGCTTCTTCGGCCTCCAGTCTTCTATAAGCAAACAAAAGGCTTTGAACAGCAAATAAAGCACTGGTCAGTAAAAATGTTGAATAAATGTCTAAGTTTTCTTTTGGAAGCAGAAATTCAGTGCAAATCAAGTGGAAAACCTTCTAGGTTAATTTGCCAACAGACTGTTTTAAAAGTATGCGCGATAGGAGGAGCCTTTAAAAAATAGGCCATAAATCCATTAACGAAGACGTTCGATAACCTCATCAAGTTGTTCTAACGTATCATACTCGATCGTTATATCACTCGTTTTGTTTCTAAAATTTATCTTAACCTTTAATCCAAGACTGTCACTTAGACTTTTTTCTAAAGCAATTGTATCGAGGGATTTTTCGTTATTTTGTTTTTCTTTGTGGCTTGAGCGTTTTGGCCGTTTATCCGCAGCTAACGCTTCGGCTTGTCTTACAGATAAACCCTTGCGGATTATTTCTGTTGCCAGTTCTACCGCATTTTTATGCCCGACTAATGGTCTTGCATGCCCGGATGTTAATTTACCTTTTTCTATGAAAATTTTTACTTCCGCCGGCAGCGTCTCCAACCGCATGATGTTGCTAATGTAGGGTCGACTTTTTCCTATAACTTGAGCAAGTGTCTCCTGTGTATAGGAAAATTCCATTATAAGCCGCCTGTAACCAGAAGCCTCCTCTAAGGGATCAAGATCAGCCCGTTGGATATTTTCGACCAAAGCAGCCTCTAAGACCTCCTTGTCACTAAGATTTTTTACTAAAACCGGAACCTCATGCAAAAGAGCAATTTGCGCAGCACGCCATCTTCTCTCACCAGCGATTATTTCATAGGAATTTATTCCTTTAGTTCGGACCAGAATAGGTTGCAAAATTCCATGTTGAGAAATAGATTCGGAAAGAGACGCAATCTCACCTGGGTCAAAATGCTGCCGCGGCTGAAATTCGCCGGGAGACAGATACTCAATAGGAACAGTACTTATTTCACTAGCAGCTGGGTTAATATTACTGTTGGTCGAGATTGGATCTCCAAGAAGCGAGGACAATCCTCTACCCAACTTCTTTGGTTTTGAATGCGCTGATTTCTTCAATCCAATTCCTCTTCTCTACGTAGTACTTCAGCTGCCAAATGAACGTAAGCTTGTGAACCCGGACAGTTAAAATCATATAATAAAACAGGCCTTCCGTGTGATGGGGCTTCCGACACTTTTACATTTCTCGGTATAACGGCCTTATAAACTGTTCGACCAAAATATTCTCGCACATCCTCTGATACAAGCGCACTGAGATTATTTCTTGAATCAAACATCGTAAGAACAATGCCCTGTAATTTTAAATTCGGATTAAATGTTTTCTTTACTCGCTCAGCTGTTTTTACCAACTGGCTCAAGCCCTCAAGAGCTAAATACTCACACTGAAGAGGTACTAATATGCCTTGTGCAACCGTCAATGCATTAAGCGTGAGCAAACCAAGCGCTGGGGGACAATCTATTAATATGTAATCAAATTTGCATTTAGATTCTGCGAACGCTCTTTTTAAGCAATATTCGCGCCGCTTTGCACCAACCAGTTCTAATTCCGCACCCGACAAATCTGACGAAGCCGGCACTATAGAGAGATGCGGAATCTCGGTTTTCACGACCGCCGAGTGAAGGGACTCATCACCAATCAATACTTCATAGCTACCAGCAGAAATATTTTTTCTCTCAATTCCCAACCCCGTAGAAGCATTGCCCTGCGGGTCTAAATCAAAAATTAACACCTCACGACCTACAGCAGCCATTGCAGTAGATAAATTAATCGCCGTAGTTGTTTTGCCAACCCCACCTTTTTGATTGGCGACTGCTATAATCCGAGAACACCTAGTTTTAGGCATATGCTATTTAGCCAATTTCTTATCAAATCTGTAACGTGAGAAATTTTTTATATACACGATAATTCCTGTCTCATCGCTACGGCTTTTTATAAACGAAAAATCTATCTTCCAGCTTTTTAGCGCTTGCGTCAATTCTTCGTTTGCTCGACGTCCCTTTAAACAAAGAATTGACGGCTTATTATCACCAGAGCAGTTACCAAAGCAATCGGCATATTCCAGTAATTTATCCAGCGACCCCAAGGCACGAACAGTAATCAAATCAGTCTTCCACGGTGATATATTTTCAATTCGACCCTGGTGAACCTTCACATGAGTTCCTGTCTGACGCGCAACTTCCCTGAGAAATTGTGTTTTTTTTTCAGATGACTCGATCAAATGAACTTTTGCTTTTGTCATGATTGCAAGAACCAACCCGGGAAATCCTGCACCGCTTCCAAAATCTGTAATAATTGGCGTTTTATTCGGAAATAGGGATATTAACTGTGCCGAATCATGAATGTGACGCCGCCAAACACTTGTTAAAGTTTTAGGACCAATTAAGTTAATAGCGCCCTGCCAACGTGTTAAAACTTCTACATATTTTTCTAGCCGATCCATTGTTTCACGTGAAACACTATAACACTTTTTAAATTCTTTCTTGTCCAAGTTAAATCCCCACCTAAATCTAACGAACAAAATGGTCTGGCTTTTTTACATATCGCAACAGAGCAGTGAGAGCAGCAGGAGTAATGCCAGAAACCCGAGCAGCAGCCCCCAAAGTTTCGGGCTTACTGGTAGATAATTTTTCTCGGATCTCGTTTGAAAGCCCACCCACGCTATCAAAATTGATGTCTGATGGAATTATTAGGGACTCGTCACGTCGAAAGGCGCCGATATCCGCTTCTTGACGTTCCAAATATGCAGCATACCGACCCTCAATTTCGATTTGGCCAGCAATTTCAGGTGCAACCGAACGCAACTCAGGCCAAACTTCCGTAAGACGAGCAACCGTAACATCTGGATAAGATAAAAGACGCATTGCACTTCTTCGCACGCCATCTTGAGTGATTTGTAACCCAACCCGGCTCAGATCAGTGGGAGTAGCCTTTAAATTGGACAACAAATTTCTTGCGGAATCTAGCGCGATGATTTTCTCCTCGTAATGTTTTTTTCTCTCACTCTCAACGCACCCAGCCTTAAGCCCCAACGGTGTCAGACGTTGGTCTGCATTATCAGCCCGAAGGAGCAGCCGATACTCTGCTCGTGAAGTAAATAATCTGTATGGTTCTGTTACACCCTGAGAAACAAGATCATCAATCATAACCCCTATGTAGCCATCGGCACGATCTAGTGTGAATTTTTGATCGCAAGAGCATTTATGCGCTGCATTAATGCCCGCGATAATTCCCTGTCCGGCCGCCTCTTCATAACCTGTGGTACCGTTAATTTGCCCCGCCAAAAAAAGACCGTTGATTTTTTTTGTTTCTAATGTGCGAGACAATTCCTGCGGATTAACGTAGTCATACTCAATTGCGTACCCCGGCCTGAGCATTTTTACCTGTTCTAGACCAGGAATTGTTTTCAGTAGGTCTAACTGTACTTCTTCTGGGAGACTGGTTGATATGCCATTAGGATATACAGTGTCATCATTTAAACCCTCAGGTTCCAGAAAAATCTGATGACTATTTCTTTCCGCAAAACGAACAACCTTGTCCTCTATTGATGGACAATAGCGTGGTCCGTTAGATTCTATCTGCCCAGAAAAAATTGGCGCCCTATGTAAATTATTTTTTATGAGTTCGTGACTTTTCTCGACAGTTCTGGTAATAAAACAAGATATTTGTGGCACAGTTATCTTTTTTGTGAGAAAAGAAAAAGGTTGGGGGGGGACGTCTCCTTTTTGCTCACTTAAACTGCTCCAATTAATCGTTTTACCATCCAATCTTGGTGGTGTGCCAGTTTTCAGCCGGCCAAGAGAAAATCGAAAACTTTCTAAGATTTTTGATAACCCTTGGGTAGCACTTTCTCCAAATCTACCAGCTGAGTAACTTCGATCACCAACGTGAATTACGCCCCTCAAAAAGGTTCCAGTTGTAAGAATGACAGATTGGCAACTTATTTCTTCACCGGAATGTGTTATCACTCCTGTAATTTGGTTGTTTTCTACTGAAAGATCACTAACAGCCACACCTCTTAAAGTTAAATTTTTTTGCTCCTGCAACAACTTCTGCACTGCTAAGCGATATAAAAATCGGTCAGCTTGCGAACGAGGTCCTCTAACAGCAGGCCCTTTGCTTGCATTTAAAACCCGAAACTGAATACCAGATAGATCCGCTGCTTTTGCCATTATCCCGTCTAGTGCGTCTATTTCGCGGACGATATGACCCTTTGCCAATCCACCGATAGCAGGGTTACATGACATTTCGCCGATTGTGTTTAAATTATGTGTGAGCAGAAGCGTTTGAGCGCCTATTCGAGCGGAGGCAGCCGCGGCTTCACAGCCAGCGTGCCCTCCTCCAATTACTATGACATCAAAGTGCTTCATTCTCTTTTGTTTATACTAATTGTGAGAAATCCTAAAGTTAAAAATTTCTGTTTCACGTGAAACTATTTTCCTATACAAAATTCACCAAATATTCGGTCTAATATATCCTCAACATCAAACCGCCCATTTATTCGCCCAAGAGCATTTGCGCTTTGCCGAAGGTCTTCCGCGACAAGCTCTATTTCTGAAACGACCGCAGCTCGTTTTAACGCCTTTGAACATTGTTCCAGAGCTTCGCGGTGCCGTTCACGGGTCAAAATCACCGATGCGCTGTTTGGTATAAGTTTCTTGACCCAAGACTCTAAAGCCTCGAAAAATATATCCATGTTCTCGCCAGTCTTCAACGATATTGCAACATCGATATTTTTTTGGATCTTATCTTGATCAATTTTATTCTGAATGAACAAAAAATCTCCACGCGGCTTTCCGGACAAGGATATTGTTTTTTCTCGGTCAATCTGTTGACAATCTTGAGCTTCTAAAAATATACACAAGTCAGATTTTTCCGAGAGCGCAATTGCCCGGCGCACTCCCTCCTCTTCAATTGCGTCAGCTGTTTCTCTCAAACCTGCACTATCAGCAAACGTGACGGGTAAACCTCCTATGTCGCATCTGACCTCAATAATATCTCTAGTTGTTCCGGCCTGTTCTGAGACAATAGCAGCCTGTCTTCCAGCAAGAAGGTTTAGTAGAGAGGATTTACCAACATTCGGTGCACCCAAAATTGATACTGTAAGACCTTCACGCACCCTTTCCCCGGAGTTATTTCTATCCAAATATTGCTCGAGTTCTGTATAACATTTTTCAATATTTTGTCGTGTTTCGCAAAACAAATTAGGTGGAAGCTCTTCATCGGGGAAATCTATCCAAGCTTCTATTCGAGCCGAAATTTTTAACAACTCCTCACGCAATTCGTCGCAAACAGATCCAAAAGAGCCTTCCAATAGTCGGAGTGCTTGCTTTCTCTGCAAATCAGTTTCGGCCGATATTAAATCTGAGAGTGCTTCAACCTCAGTGAGGTCAAGTTTTCCATTATCAAATGCCCGTCGCGTAAATTCCCCCGGATAGGCAAGTCTGACGCCATCAAAATTTCTTAGCATATCAAAAATGGCTGATATGCATGCAACTCCCCCGTGGATATGTAACTCAACAACATCCTCACCGGTAAAAGAAGCGGGGGCGGGAAACCAGATTGATAATCCATCATCTAGTTTATCGCCATCGAAATTACGAAAAATCGATCGAACTGCGTAGCGCGGCTTGTGTTTATTGTGCCCAGTCAATGCTGACAAGATTTTATATGATACGGGACCAGATACCCTTACTACAGCAATACCTGCAACTCCAGATCCGGAAGCTAATGCATAAATGGTTTCCAATATTTTTCACCCCTTTTTTCGATATATTAAATGCCCATCTGCACCAGATAATTTGTATTTAATCAAGGGATGAATCAGACTAACCAATTTTAGAAACATGTTACCGTTTATAAATATTTTTTTTCTTTACAGCTTAAAGCTTGCAGTATGTCATAACACCCCATGACTCAATTCACTCGACCAGGATATCCATGGAAGAATTTAAAATCGCGAAATTCAACTACACGCCACACGATAGGGTTTTATTCCTATGCATTCGGTGTAGCTTTTGTATATACCCTTTTTAAAAATTATTATTAACAGCATGAAAATATTTTTTCATTAAATTGGATAACAGAAATAATACATGTTGTAATAAAACTTCTAAACAGAATTTAAATTTCGTGCTCTAAAATGTTATGTATTTCATTAGAAACTCCAATAGGAAAGATTTCACTAACTGAGAAAACTGGAAACATAAAGTCACTGAGATGGGAAAGCTGCCATCTAAATATAAAAACAACGCTTCTTTCAACCGCAGCGAGACAACTGCATAATTATTTTCAGGGAAAAGTTACATGCTTTAGTTTGCCTATTTCACCAGAGGGCACAATCTTTCAAAAAGCTGTCTGGAAAGTGTTATTGGAAATACCTTATGGAAAACAAATTACCTATAAGCAACTTTCCAATATTGTTGGAACTTCTCCGCGTTCAGTTGGACAAGCCTGCAAACAGAATCCAATTCCTATAATAATTCCTTGTCACAGAGTAACTTTATCTAGCGGAAAACCAGGGAAGTACTCTAGCGGCGAAGGTGAAGTTACAAAAAGATTTTTGCTAGATTTAGAGCAAAACCTACCCTAAGCTCATGACATCATAACCGAAATTATTTATTGTTTAAAAAATATTTCCCTTACCAATATAAGGAGTGAAAAAATGCCCAACGCAAGTGTTCCCGGCGCTGACGGAAAATTCAATGCTTATGTCGCGAAACCAAACCATAGCAATGGCGCAGGCTTAGTCGTGATACAAGAAATATTCGGTGTAAACAAAGTAATGAGGGATCTTTGTGACCACTATGCTGAACAAGGATTTGTTGCAGTGTGTCCAGACCTTTTCTGGAGGATAGAGCCCAATGTACAATTAACGGATCAAAGTGAAGATGATTGGGCACAAGCATTTAAACTTATGGAAGCTTTCATGCCAGATTTTGACAAAGGGTTAGAAGACTTACAGACTACTCTAGTTTATATTCGTCAGATGAGCGAATGCGAAAATAGAATCGGCTGTGTGGGATACTGCCTTGGTGGAAGCCTAGCTTATTCTATGGCGTGCCAGTCTGATGTAGATGCTTCAGTGGGTTATTATCCCGTGCAAATTGAAGACTCGCTTGACCGCGCACAGAATATAACGAAACCAGCCATGTTTCATGTGGCGGAATTAGATGGTTTTTGCCCGCCCGAATCCCAGGAAAAAATTACTCGCGCTTTTGCAAGCAATAAAAATATCACACACCATTTATACACTGGTGTAGACCATGCCTTTGCTCGAAACGGAGGCACAAATTATAATGCAGTGGCTGCAGCACTAGCGGATGACAGAACTGCAGAATTTTTCAAAATGCACCTTCTTTAAATAATAGTAAACTTGGGACTACTTAGTTCGCCATGCCTCACGCAATAATTGTTAAAAACTTTGGTGGACCGGAGGAACTGAAATGGGCGGAAATAGATCGTCCATCGCCCGACAAAAATGAAGTGCTTATTAAAACCTCAGTAGTAGGATTAAATTTTATAGACATCTATCACAGACAGGGCCTTTATCCTTTGCCATTACCATTTACTCCTGGAGTTGAGAGTGCAGGGGTTATAACCGAGGTCGGCCAAAATGTTTCAACTTTTAAGCCTGGCGACAGAGTCGCCTGTGTTTCAGAACCAATCGGCGCCTACACCACTGAGCGTGTTTTTCCTTCAACCAAACTTATTAAATTACCGCGCTCTATTTCTGACCAAACCGCAGCGGCGATTATGTTGAAGGGATTAACAGCAGCAATGCTTTTACGACGCGTTCACAAAATAATTGCTGGAGAAACAGTTCTAATCCATGCAGCGGCTGGGGGAGTGGGACTGATATTAACCCAATGGGCTACTGCTCTAGGAGCCATTGTTATTGGAACAGTAGGATCGAAAAAAAAAGCGAACCTAATAAAACGCTTCGGCGCGCGACATGCGATTATTTATCAAAACCAAAATTTCGTAGAGTCAGTATCAAAGATAACGAAAGAGCAGGGTGTTTCTGTTGTTTATGACACAGTTGGTTTAGCTACTTTTCCAAAATCACTTGGCTGCTTAAAACCGCGGGGTTTATGGGTTACCTTTGGAAATACATCCGGACCCGTGCCACCAATTTTGCCCTTGGATTTGATGAAAAATGGCTCTCTGTTTATGACGCGACCAATACTAAACCATTATATTCAAACCGATATCGAACGTCAGGAATTAGCATTAGAATTGTTTTCTGCTATCCGCAAACAACACATTCAAGTGCAAATAAATGAGATGTTTGAACTGAACGAAGCCTCAAAAGCTCACACTCTTCTTCAATCTAGAAAAACAGTAGGATCTACCGTTTTATTGCCCTAAAAAATTTTCCACTTATTGATTCATCGAGTCGAAAAAGTCTGCGTTATTTTTTGTCGTTTTTAATTTATCAATCAAGAAGTCCATAGCATCTCCAGTTCCCATCGGGGCTAAAATGCGTCTTAATACCCACATCTTTGATAACGTAGCTTTATCAACGAGTAATTCTTCTTTCCGGGTCCCAGATTTTGTAATATCCATCGCAGGAAAAGTCCTCTTGTCAGCAAGTTTTCGGTCGAGAACAATCTCCGAATTGCCTGTTCCCTTAAATTCTTCAAATATTACTTCATCCATCCGTGATCCCGTGTCTATCAAAGCAGTTGCGACAATGGTCATAGAACCGCCCTCCTCGATATTTCTAGCTGCCCCAAAAAACCTTTTGGGTCTTTGAAGTGCGTTTGAGTCAACGCCACCAGTAAGCACTTTTCCGGAACTTGGAACGACTGTGTTATATGCTCGTGCTAATCTAGTAATAGAATCAAGAAGGATCACAACATCGCGACCGTGTTCTACTAACCGTTTAGCTTTTTCTATAACCATTTCGGCCACTTGCACATGTCTCACAGCTGGTTCATCAAACGTTGAGCTTACAACCTCACCATTTACAGAACGTTGCATATCCGTAACCTCCTCGGGTCGCTCATCGATCAATAGAACTATAAGATAAACTTCAGGATTATTTTCAGTGATTGAATGCGCAATTGTTTGTAACATCATAGTTTTACCGGTGCGAGGTGGGGCAACTATTAATGATCTTTGCCCTTTACCAACAGGTGATACTATGTCGACGACACGTGGTGTTAAATCTTTCACCTTTGGGTTATCAGCATCCAAAATGAATTTTGCCTCGGGATACAAAGGTGTTAGATTATCAAAATTAATTCGATGTCTAAGTTTCTCCGGGTTATCAAAATTTATTTGATTAACCTTAAGCAAAGCAAAATACCGTTCGCCATTTTTTGGCGATCGTATTTCCCCCTCAACTGTATCACCGGTACGAAGACCAAACCGCCGGATTTGACTCGGTGAAACATATATATCGTCAGGACCAGGTAGATAGTTTGCTTCAGGTGCACGAAGGAAGCCAAACCCGTCTTGCAAAATTTCTAATACGCCATCTCCATGAATGGCAACTTCATTTTCTGCTAATTGCTTGAGAATTGCGAACATCATCTCCTGTTTTCGTAAGGAAGAGGCATTCTCAACCTCAAGTTCCTCAGCATAAGCCAATAGATCGGATGGAGTCTTTTTTTTAAGTTCTTGTAAATGCATTACC
Source organism: Rhodospirillaceae bacterium (assembly GCA_002709075.1). Classification (GTDB taxonomy): domain Bacteria; phylum Pseudomonadota; class Alphaproteobacteria; order MPNO01; family UBA2964. The sequence goes on from PAPV01000004.1 coordinate 186,102, forward strand.
TATACTCATGTCTGATAGATTCATCGTTAAGATTAATGAAGAACGTCTATCGAGGTTTTGAAAATGTTTTCTATCTATTTTTCTGGGAAATTGTGCCGCGCGAATTGGCAGCGGAGATTTGGTTTATACAGACAACAACTATTCAAGTCAACTCGTTATTACAATCTATAAGTCCGAAAACTAATTTTTGTAAACACACCATTTCCACATTACATAACCATCAACTACAGAGAAATAGTTTCTTCTTTTTACTGCTCGCGAACAAGCTTGCACAGCGTTACAACATTTTCAACTGGCGTGTCTTTTATAACGCCATGTCCTAAATTGAATACAAACCCTTTATTTTGATTAAGAATGCTACAAATGCGTTGAGCCTCTTTAACCATTTTATCACCCCCCGACAAAAGAAGGACTGGATCTAAATTTCCTTGAATTGCAACTTTATCCTGTAAATTTTTTGCAGCCCACTCACAAGGTATTGTTTGATCAATACTAAGTGCATCAATATATTTGCTTTTGGAAAATTGCGTGTATCTGGTGCCAGCTAGTCTCGGAAAAACGATTATTGGTATCTCAGGGTACATGCTTTTCACTTTTTTACATATGCGGTGAATTGGATCAAAGGAGAGATGTTTAAAGCTTCCATCCGCTAACACTCCAGCCCAACTATCAAATATTTGTACAGCATTTGCTCCTGCAGAAATTTGAGCAATCAAATGGCTAGCTAAACACCCTTCAAGTTTTTTTAAAAGAAGTTCAAGTGTTCTTGGTTCCTCCACCGCGAGTTTTCGGATTTTTAAGAAGTCTCTACTGGTACCTCCTTCAATCATATAGCTCGCTATGGTCCATGGCGCACCACAGAACCCTATAAGAGCTTTTTCTTTACTAAGCGCAACCCGTGTTTTTTTTATTGCCTCATAAATTGGAGAAAGCCGTCCTGTTAAATTCTCAAAATCTAATTTATTAATTTCTTCTGCAGTGCGTATTTGGGAGAGGATAGGACCCTTTTCAGGTGAAAATTTTACTTTGCATCCGGCTGCGTCGGGAACAACCAAAATATCAGAAAAAATAATTGCTGCGTCTAGATCAAATCTCTGAATCGGCTGCATGGTTACTTCCATGGCCAAATTTGAATCATAACACAAATTTAGAAAACTACCTGATCGTGATCGTAGCTCTCTATATTCCGGCAAATAACGACCAGCTTGTCTCATTAACCAAACGGGGACTCTGCCAACAGATTTCCCTTTCAGAGCGAGAACAAGATCGGTTTCTAAATTTTCAGTCTCAATCATATACCTGTCCGACATATAATTTAACTACTATAATAATATATTAATACTTGTAGAATGTAGTAGTTCGGTTAGTAACGGGGATTAACAGAGAAAAAAACAATCAACATGAAATTTTATCGCCAAACATTTGTGTACATATTGGGGAGAAAAACAAATATTATTAAATTTCATACATTTATACATTATAACACATTAATAAAATAATATTGAAACAAGAGGAAAAAAAGTTTTACTCATATTGAGAAAATTATACACATCTTGGTTTTCTCTAAATTAAATCAGGAACACCGGGGATAACTAAAAAGACATCTTCATTTCTCGGTAGTTGTCCACATCTTGCAAAGAAAGATTAACATTATGGACGGCGGATACCACATCCATTTGGTTTCGGACTCTACTGGGGAAACAACCTATAATTTGGCGCGCGCCTGTTTGGTGCAGTTCGAGAATTTACATGTGCAGACACACACACACGCTCAAATCAGGGATAAAGATAAGCTGGCGACAGTACTTTTGCATATTCGCGAAGCTGGAGATGTAGTCCTATACACTTTGGTCGACCCAGCACTTAATCGCCAGCTCGCAGCTGAATGTGCAAAATTATCAATCCCATGTATCGATATTTTAGGTGGAGTATTATCGCATTTAGAGAAATTTTTTGGCCAAAACACGCAACGGCAACCTGGACGCCAACACATTATGGATGCAGGATATTTTGATAGAATCGAGGCGATGCATTACACAATGGAAAACGATGATGGTCAGAGATTAGACCGAATCGAAGAAGCAAACATAGTCTTAATTGGTGTATCCAGAACCTCTAAAACCCCAACAGCTATATATCTGGCGAATCATCGTGGCCTGAAGGTTGCGAACATACCATTTGTTCCAGGGTCCGATCTTCCTATGAAAAAATTGAAAATAAATAGGACATTTGTAGCCGGCCTTACAACTTCTGCGGATAGACTTCTCAATATCAGAAAACAAAGATTGCGGTTGATGGGGGAGAAGACTCTCACGGACTACGTAACACTTGAAAAGATAATGGATGAATTGCGGAGCGCGAAGCAGTTATGTAATCAAATGAGTTGGCCTGTTATTGATGTAACTAAAAGATCAATAGAAGAGACCGCGTCCGAAATAATTTCTTTGTATGATGAATGGATTGAGTCGACGGTGGAGTATCGGCCCGGGAGCACTCAATAATGTTTAATCATAAAAACAAATCATTGATGCTTACGGTAACTTCCAATAAAGCAACACACGGAATTAAATGGAAGGCTGGAAGAGATTTTCATCCGCTTCGTTAGTAACCGATGAGAAAAAATCACGGCCAAATTTATTATGACGGGGACTAGTGGAGCCTTGATAACGTCATCTAGCAAGCTGAGAAACCGGTTTCGCTTGTTTCTAATATTTGCTAACGTCAGTACTTGGTAAGGTCAAATAGCTAAATTGAGAGTGTCAGTGCTTAAAATCCGTGACAGTAATTAAATTGCATATATGCAATTTAAAAACGTCTACGATAACTGACACTGCCCTATCAACAACGAGTGGCACATGTCAAATCTTAGAGTATACATTAACGGTGACTTAAAAGCGCCAATTATCTCAAAAATATTAATGAAAAATATTTTAACGGCGGCACAGAATAAAATCCTTCAATTCTGCGGTAGTTATCGATTTAAGACTCTTAAGGGGCAAATGTTCGATTTAGGGAAGAACGACCAGATAGTGATTTTTGGATTTTTCCTATTACCCTTCCTGTACTACCAGAAGTTCGAAAGTTTATAAAGCCATGCATATCTCTGGAAAGACTATGGTTGTTGGAATTATTGGTTGTCCTGTGGAACACTCATTGTCCCCGGCAATACATAATTATTTAATGAACAAACATTCAATAGATGGAGTTTATGTTCCTTTACCTGTGAGTCATGATAAGTTAGACAGTGCTCTTGCGGGCTTGTCGTCGCTAGGACTCAGTGGTGCAAATCTCACTGTTCCTTACAAGTCTACCGTATTACCGTTCCTGGATCGTATTGATACAACAGCAAAAAAGATTGGTGCAGTTAATACTGTTCGGGTAAATGCTAATAAAAAGCTTGAAGGAACAAACACTGATAGCAGTGGGTTTTTAACTGCTGTAGTGAGACACTCTCCTGAAGGGTGGGATTTGTACCATAAGCCGTGCGTAGTGATAGGTGCAGGCGGTGCGGCAAGAGCAGTAGTTTACGCATTAAAAAAATTGCATCCATCAGAGATTCGTATTGTCAATCGCTCTTTTAATCGTGCTACCGAGCTGGCAAGCGATTTTGGCACGCCCTGCCGACCATATAATTGGAAAAAACGAAACATCGTTCTTAACAATGCAGCGCTGTTAGTTAATACTACAAAATGTGGGATGGTAGGAGAACCGGAACTGAAAATCAATTTAAGTGCACTGCCAACTAATGCCGTTGTTAATGATATCGTATATAATCCCTTAAAAACAACCCTGTTGCGAAACGCGGAAAGCAGAGGTAATGCTATTATTGACGGAACCGAAATGCTTCTTAACCAAGCTGGACATGCATTTAAGTATTGGTTTGGAATAGACCCCGAAATGACAGACGATTGGAAAAAAAGGATAAAATCTATGTTAACAGCTGGACAATAACGATGCTTATTGTCGGGTTGACTGGTTCAATAGGCATGGGAAAAACTAAGGCAGCAAATATGTTTCGTACCATGGGTTTGCCGGTTTTTGATTCAGATGCATTTGTTCATGAGTTGATGGAAACCAACACAAAAGTTATCTCTCTCATCCGACGAGTGTTTCCAGGGGCAGTAAACTCTGTTGGGATTAATAGGCGGGTGTTAGGACAAATTGTTTTCAAAAACAGGGATGCCTTACAAAATTTAGAGGCTATATTACATCCATTAGTAAGAATGCGCCAAGCGAAGTTTTTACGAAGTGCCAAGTTGAGATTTAGCAAAATAGCAGTGCTCGATGTTCCCTTGCTGTATGAAAGCAGGACTGATGAGAAATGCGATATTGTTATAGTTATGACTGCTCCACGTTTCATCCAGAAGCAAAGAGTTATGGCTCGATCAGGAATGACCGAGGAACGATTTTGTAGCATTCTTATGAATCAGTTAAGTGATCAAGAAAAAAGGAAAAGAGCTGATTATGTGGTACAAACAGGAGGGTGTATTCACAACACACATACTGCACTCAAACAAATTATTTATGAGATCAAATATTTACCCTCAAAAAAATGGTGTCCGGGTTGGTAGAACGAGATTTGTATTTTAGGTAATGCGTGAAGTTGCACTAGATACAGAGACAACCGGTCTTTCTTACGATAAGGGAGATAAATTGGTCGAAATTGGCTGTTTAGAACTCGTTAATCACATTCCAACAGGAAAGAGCTATCATACGTATATTAATCCACAACGTACCGTGTCAGCAGCAGCGGTAGCTGTTCACGGACTGTCCGATAATTTTCTCGCAGAAAAACCAGCTTTTAATGAAATAGTTTCTGAATTTTTAGAATTTATATCCGACTCACCTCTCATCATCCACAATGCGGCTTTCGATTTGGGTTTCATTAACAAGGAATTAACGGAGACTGGTCTCAAACCCATTCCGCATGAACAGGCAATTGATACCGTTTTGCTCGCTAGGCGCAAATTTCCGGGTGCACCAGCAAGTTTAGACTCTTTATGCCGTCGATTTGGAATTAATAACGAACATCGAGTTCTTCATGGTGCACTATTAGATGCTGAACTATTAGCTGAAGTTTACTTGGAATTGAAAGGGGGCAGGCAACCTGGGTTAGTTTTGCAAGAAGTTCATTCACAAAAAACAATGAGGCCCACTCAACAACGCGACATACCTAGAGCAGCCCGACCGCACACTCCTTCCCCAAAAGAAATGGTTGCCCATAAACGTTTCGTTGAATCTATTGACGATCCAATTTGGAAAAAATAAGTACTGTAATTATATTACTGTAGGTGTTGATTCTGATAGAGTTCCATAAAGTCTATTGGCTGCAAAAATAATGGAGGAAAACCCCCGTCACGGGTGGTATCGGCGATTATATTGCGTGCGAAAGGAAAAATTAAACGGGATCCTTCTATTAATAAGACGGTATTTTTGGTTTCCTCTGGAACACCCGTAATTCGTATTACTGCTCCGTATGTTAACTCAAGCAGAAAAACGGTTGATCTGTCTAGAGTTGCTTCTACCCGAAATTGTAGCGTGAGTTCAAAACTACCATCTTTCAATGGACGGCCGCCAGTGTTGATATCTATATTTATTTCTGGCTCTTGATCCAAGTTCGTTTGAAAACTTGGCCCAATTGGATTCTCAAAGGATAAGTCCTTTATATACTGAGCATCAATGTTGATTTTGGGAGAGAATTCTTTACTCGCATCGGTTTCGTTTAGTGAATTGATACTATCGCTATTTTTCTCGGGATCTTGTTTTATCATCTAGGTCCTTTCCCGGGTGGATCTTTATGTTGTGTTTAGAGAATTGTATGTGAAGAAACATATAGATTAACATAAAAGAAGGGTTTTTGCTCAGTATTTAATTCTCATCATTTGGATTGGGATCGGCTTTGTTAGAAATATCTGAATAAACCCCATCAATTGTAGATGTATTTTCTGATTGGTTATTGTTTCCCATAAAAACTTCTCCATCCGTGTTCATTTTAGGTGCATTTGTCTTGGAGAATTTTTTTATGCTTCTCCATAGTATTGACCCTAAGAAATATCGTGTGCGATTCGAGAACAATAATAATCCTATGAAATCTGTAAGAAACCCGGGTGTTATTAATAGAATACCAGCGACAATCAAAACGAACCCATTCATTACTTCGTTTGTCGGAAATTTGTTTTGAGCTATGCTATTTTGTATGCGTCGTAATATTTGCAAACCTTGTTTGCGTAACAAAATAGCTCCCACTGCAGCTGAAAAAATGATCATTCCAACTGTTAACCAAGCACCAATAAAACCGCCAATTTGGATTAAAATGGCAATTTCAATTATTGGGATAATTGCCAGGGAAAGAAAAAGTATTTTTGCCATGCTTGAGATTTAGGTTTTGAAACCTTACCTTATATTGTATTACTCAATGAAAGTCGTCTTGATAAGTTACCCCTCGTAAGGCTAGAAAGGTAATTGTCTGTCGACATGTAAATATTTTCAAGGTGAAAAATGGGTGAAGGAATTCAAACGCTAGACATTATATTGTTTGCAATGATAGCGGCTTTCTTGGTCCTGCGATTGCGTAGTGTGCTTGGGAAGAAAACCGGGCATCAGCGTCCACCTATCGATGAAAATCCAAATGGGAGTAAGGATGCAACTCCCAAGAGTGAGAAGGCGGTTGACCTTAACAATGTCTCCAACAGAGAAAAAGATGTGAACTTTGATCAAACACAAGACCCCATTCTGTCTTCTGCTTTGAATGAGATAAAAGTCGCCGACAATAGTTTCAACCCAAATGAATTTTTGGTTGGAGCTCGTTCCGCTTTTGAAATGATTGTTAAGGCTTTCGCGGATGGCGATTTGGATTCACTCAGGGCATTATTAAACGATGAGGTTTTGGAAGACTTTTCAATAGCGATTAAAGATAGAGAAGATGCTGGTCAAACCTTAGATTTCACTCTTATTGGTGTTAAGGAAGCACGAATTAAGGATGCTCGCATGGATGGCCGCACCGCTTTTGTCACAATTCAATTTGATACTGAACAAATAAACATCACTCGGGATAAGGATGCTAATATTGTTTCAGGAGATCCCAATCGCACCGAGGAAGTAAGTGATATATGGACTTTTGCACGAAACACGCATGCACGTGATCCTAATTGGATACTCGTTGAAACTCGGACATTGGGCGAAGACTAGTCTTCTAAAAGCATGCCTTGGGATTATTGCCCTTGCGATGCTTTTGATGAGTTTAGGATGTTCAGATTTCAAGAAAAGACAAACTATAAATGCCCTGCCGTTAAATTCACCAAAGAATTTACCTGGCTGGAGAAAGGCGGGGTTGTTTGAGGCCTATAATGCTTTTAAATTGAGTTGCCCGTTTATGACGAGCAAACTCCCAAAAAGTTTACAAAGAAATCTGTTACAAGATCAAGGGTCAATACATTGGGATCAAGTTTGCCAGCTCGCCCTCCGCGCAAATGTTATTTCCGACTCCTCGGCAAAGGCTTTTTTTAACGAATTTTTCACATTCTGGAAAATTGAAGATGATATCAATGGTGGTCTTTACACCGGTTATTACGAAGCCGATATTAGGGGGTCTGAGAAAAGAACTTCACGGTACAAATATCCTATTTATAGTCGACCAACAGATTTGGTTTCAACTCATTATTTGAAATCGCGATATTCCAAATCGAAGAAAGTTATGTGGGGTCGAAGAAAAAATGGTGTAATTGTCCCGTATTACACTCGCGCAGAGATTACCGACGGCGCTGTGGCGCAAAATGCAAGCATTATTGCTTGGGGAGATAGTTTGATCGATATATTCTTTCTTCAAATACAAGGCTCGGGTCGGATTCAACTTCCAAATGGTAGGATAATTCGAGTTGGTTATGCAGCTAGCAATGGGCATCCATATACCTCGGTAGGTAAAATTTTGTCTGATGCTGGAGAACTATTTCCGGAAGAAATTTCCATGCAAACCATCCGTGCTTGGCTTGCAAAAAATCCAACCAAAGTAAAGCAAATTTTAAATTCCAACGCGCGGTTTATTTTTTTTAAAAAGCTCAAAACACTTGGACCGGTTGGTGCAATGGGTGTTACTTTGATCCCGGGCCGAAGCATTGCTGTGGATCCTAGAATTATACCGATGGGAGCGCCAATTTGGATTGATACCAGCTACCCAGCATCAAACAAGCCAATGCAAAAACTAATGGTTGCTCAAGATGTCGGTATCGCAATCAAGGGTGGGGCTCGGGGGGATATTTTTTTTGGTTACGGTAAAAAAGCGGCGGCAGACGCTGGTTTAATGAAACAGCGGGGAAACATGTTCGTTTTACTTCCGAAACGATTACGAAGTTGGAAGTACATTAATGAATGATAAAATAAAAGACTCAGCCAAATTAAAGGCTCTATCGGCAACAGATGAGGAGCTTTTTAACGAGGCGATGCGCGGCGTCAAAATATCAATGAAAAGAGAAGTTAATCTAAAAGATACAAACCAAAAAACTACGTATTTGTCTAATAGAAAACGTGATGCTTTCCCAACTACAATTAGAAAGAAAACAAATCAAGAATTTTCTTTTTTAGTGGCTGGGAAATCTGGAGATATAGATCATAAGACAATGAGCAAATTGAAGCGAGGTCAAATTATTCCGGACACTAGACTAGATTTACACGGAATGACACTAAAACAGGCACACTCAGCAGTTTTCAGTTTTATTCTTGGCGCAGCAGAGAAGCGTGTGCGTTGTTTATTAATCATTACTGGCAAGGGTCGAATTAGCGAGGGAGGAGGCGTTTTGCGTAATCAGTTCCCTCAATGGCTAAACCATCCCAATATACGACTTCATGTAATTGGTTTTTGCGAAGCCCAGCCCCGAGATGGTGGAGGGGGAGCATTTTATGTGCTATTGCGGCGGAAGCGATAGGTTAAAGGATAAATTTGCTTAAATCTGCGTCCCTTGCCAAATCACCGACCTTTTCCCGAACATTTTGAGGGGTAATGGTGATTTCTTCTCCACCCCTGTCTGTCGCGGTAAAACTAATTTCTTCCAAAAGGCGTTCTAGTACGGTCTGCAACCGGCGAGCACCAATGTTTTCTACTGACTGATTTACTTCCGCAGCCACTTTTGCAATTTCAGCAATTGCTTCCTCGGGAAATTCTAAAGACACATTTTCAGTTTTCATCAGCGCTTTGTACTGTCTGATTAAACTTGCTTCTGGTTCAGTAAGTATAGCTTTTAGATCTTCTATTCCTAATGCTTTTAGTTCTACCCGGATTGGCAAACGTCCTTGTAATTCTGGTAGTAAATCGGATGGTTTTGCTATGTGAAACGCGCCCGATGCAATAAAGAGAATATGATCGGTTTTTACCGGTCCGTATTTGGTGGAAACGGTCGTTCCCTCTATCAACGGAAGTAGATCTCTTTGTACACCCTCACGACTCACATCAGCCCCGTGCCGATCAGATCGAGCACAAATTTTATCAATCTCATCAAGGAAAACTATTCCATTTTGCTCTACAGCTTCAATAGAGGCGCGCACTATAGCGTCTTCTTCCAATAGTTTATCGCTTTCTTCCGCAATAAGTGTTTCGTAAGAATTCTCCACTGAAATTTTTCTTTTGGATGTTTTGCCGCCGAATGCTTTACCGAGCATGTCATTGAGGTCCAACATCCCCATTTGAGCCCCAGGCATCCCAGGTATATCGAATGTAGGTAACGCTCCACCTGATGAGTCTGGGAGTTCCAGTTCAATTTCTCGATCGGCTAATGACCCCTCACGAAGCATTTTACGAAATTTTTGTCGCGTTTCCTGACTTGCATTCTCACCGACTAGTGCGGTAATCACTCTTTCTTCGGCGGCTAATTCAGCTTTTGCATGAACATCTTTTCTTTGTCTTTCACGAATTTCATGAATTGCAATTTCTAATAAATCTCGAACAATTTGTTCTACGTCGCGACCAACATAACCTACTTCTGTGAACTTTGTCGCCTCAACCTTAATAAATGGTGCTTGAGCTAAACGCGCAAGTCGTCTAGCAATTTCTGTTTTCCCGACCCCGGTTGGTCCAATCATGAGAATATTTTTCGGAAGCACTTCATCCCGAAGATCATCCTCTAACTGTTGGCGCCTCCAACGGTTTCTCAATGCAACTGCAACTGCTCGTTTAGCATCGTTTTGACCAACAATATAACGATCGAGCTCAGAAACAATCTCTCTTGGGCTAAAACTAGTCACTGACATCTAAACTTTCAATTGTGAGGTTGGAATTAGTATATACACAGATATCTGCAGCGATAGACATAGATTTCCTCGCTATATCTTCCGCATTCAAACCTTCGACGGATATTAACGCCCGAGCGGCTGCGAGTGCGTAGGATCCACCAGATCCTATCCCTATTATTCCATCGTCTGGTTCTAATACATCGCCAGTACCAGTGAGAACTAGAGACTCATTTTTGTCCACAACGGCCATCATTGCTTCGAGCTTCCTAAGGTACCTGTCGGTACGCCAATCTTTAGCAAGTTCCACGCAAGCGCGTCTGAGTTGGCCTGGGTGCTCTTCAAGTCGTCCTTCAAGACGTTCAAACAAAGTAAACGCGTCAGCGGTTGCACCAGCAAATCCCACAATAACAGATCCGTCTGCAATCGATCTAACCTTGCGTGCAGAACCTTTAATAACGGTAGAGCCCAACGTAACCTGCCCATCGCCAGCCACAACAACTCTTTGATGTTTTCGAATTGCTAAAATAGTGGTCCCGTACCATTTTGATGTAGAACTATGTTGGTTCAAGTTTTATCTCACGAATATAATTAGTCTTCTTTATAAAATGTGGGCGCTAAATCAACTTGTTCAAGTGTTGCAACAGAAACAGATAAATTTGATTACCCTGCTGTTATATTTTAAATTATATGATCATTAAGTAAAAAGATATACTTAGTGTAAAGTTACGAAGGCACCGGATATAGATTTTTTTATTAAATGTAAGTATTATTGAGGACACGAGTAATTTAAGATTTTAAAGGTAGTAGGGCACTCCAGCATTTTTATTGATACGAAACCATCTTTTCGGAAGAGATAAGTACATATTTCAGCACTTACCTCAGTTATATATTATGAGTAAAAAAATTATAAAATTGTGAAGTATTGAAAAACACTTTTTGTGATATAGGACACAAGGATTAGGAAGCCAACTTAACCCAACTACTATTCAAAATCAGCTTACTACAATTTGTATTTATAAACATAATTAGAGGATTTGGAATGCGCGAAGCCTCGATCATTCGCGAGACTCGAGAAACGAGTATCGAAGCACGAGTAAATCTTGATGGGAAAGGAATATATGATGTAAAAACCGGGATAGGGTTTTTGGACCATATGTTGGAACAATTGTCTAGGCACAGCTTGATTGATTTATACGTTCGAGCAGAGGGCGATCTTCATATTGATTATCATCACACCACTGAGGACTCGGGTATAGTTATAGGTCAAGCAGTTTTAAAAGCGTTAGGTGAATTGCGCGGCATTAACCGATACGGGTCGGCATTCATTCCAATGGATGAGACGCTCAGCCGGGTTGCTCTAGATATTTCCGGGCGTCCCTACATTGTTTGGAAAGTAGAGTTTACCCGGCCTAAGATAGGGGAAATGGATACTGAGCTTTTTAAAGAGTGGTTTCAAGCCTTTGCACAGGCGTCTGGGATCACCCTTCACATAGAGAATTTATACGGGCAAAACAATCATCACGTCATTGAATCCTGTTTTAAAGGATTAGCACGTGCTTTGCGCTCCGCAATCGCTATTGACAATCGTAGTGGTGATCGGATCCCGTCAACCAAAGGTGCATTAGGCGATAATTTTTGATAAGGGATTTGTTTTGCGGATCTTCACCGTTTATATCAATTTGCACAGTAAATCTAAGGAGAAGCAACCCATATTTGTAGAAGAGGGCTTCTCCTTTTGGGCATTTGTGTTTGGTTTTATTTGTGCTCTGTATCATCGATGTTGGTTTCTTGGAGCAGCATTATTTACGGTAGAAGTTGTACTTCATGGTCTGTTACGGGTTCTGGAATCAGACTTTTTAACTGTGGCGATTTGCCAGATTGGATTATCAATTTTAATAGGGTTTCAATTCAACGATTGGCGTCGGGCCGCGCTAAGTCGGGCGGATTGGATTGTAGATTCTTTGGTAGCCGCAGTAGATTCTGATACAGCCTTTTTGAGGTGGATGGAAAGTAAAACACCCAGTTTTGTGCGTGGACAATTGCCTTCTGCTGTTGAACATAGTGGCAATGAGCTATGAACGTAGTAGTAATTGATTATGGATCCGGGAACTTGCGCTCTGCTGCTAAGGCATTGGAAGTTGCAGCTGGAATAGCAGGAAAGAGTGTTTCAGTAATTATTAGTTCAAATCCTGATGTGTTGAGGAAAGCGGATAAGGTTGTTCTTCCGGGACAAGGTGCATTTGGTGATAGCATGAGGGGCTTGACAGATCGTTCAGGTTTGTTGGACTCATTGAACGATGCCATTCATAACCGCGCTGTGCCATTCTTAGGAATATGCGTAGGGATGCAACTTATGTCCGTAGGAGGATTGGAACACGGATACCATAAAGGTCTGGGTTGGTTTAGTGGGACAGTGCGGCGCATGTGTCCCAAAGACCAAAAGTTCAAAATACCGCATATGGGCTGGAATGACATTTTTATTAATAAACCTCACCCGATTTTAAGCGGAGTTAAATCAGGAACAGACTGTTATTTTGTTCATTCTTTTGCGTACGAAACCGCAAATAGTGATGAGGTAATTGCCTGTACTGACTATGGAGGAACCATTACGGCGGCAATCGCAAAAGAAAATATGGCTGGAATGCAATTTCACCCTGATAAGAGTCAAGCGGTTGGCATACAGATTTTAGCAAACTTTATCGTTTGGAAACCATAACTTTTTATTTAGTAATAACCATTAAAGTCCAAGCGAAAAAATAAAGGTAAAAAATGATTTTGTTCCCCGCAATAGATCTTAAAGACGGATGCTGTGTCAGACTTTTAAGAGGTGATTTAAACCGCGCAACGATATTTAATGTCAAGCCTGAAGAACAAGCACGAGACTTTGCGAACCAGGGATTTGAATGGCTTCATTTGGTTGATCTCAATGGGGCAGTTGAAGGGGCCTCTGTAAACAGTGAAGCGGTTTCTGCTGTTTTAAAAGCAACTGATTTGCCAGTACAGCTTGGGGGTGGAATTCGCACTCGAGCTGCGTTAGATCGTTGGATGGACTCTGGAGTTCAGCGTGTTGTGATTGGCACTGCAGCTTTGGCCGATCCGGACTTCGCACTAAAAGCCTGTGAGGAGTACCCTGGTCGTATAGTGATTGCTATTGATTCGAGAAACGGTCACGTTTCAGTGGAAGGATGGACAAAAGATTCTCATGTCCGGGCGCTTGATCTCGCATTAAAATTTGAACACAGTGGAGCGGCATCAATTTTGTACACAGATATAAATCGTGATGGAGCTATGGTCGGAGTAAACGTTGAAGCAACTGTTGATTTGGCATTTGCTGTTACAACACCGGTTATTGCTTCTGGAGGCGTTTCAAGTATTCAAGATCTCATTGAATTGAAATCGAACGAAAAAGTTGGGCTGGAAGGAGTTATTTGTGGTCGTGCCCTTTATGATGGGCGGATTGATCCGGAAAAAGCATTGGGAATCTTCAAGGATGAAACTTAATGTTAAAAATGCGTATTATACCTTGTCTTGATGTTAAGAACGGTAGAACAGTAAAAGGTGTTAATTTTGTTGATTTGATAGATGCCGGTAATCCAGTTGAACAAGCTCAAATTTATGATAAAGCCGGCGCAGATGAACTTTGTTTTTTGGATATTACAGCTTCTTCCGAAAACCGTGAAACACTCTTCGATGCTGTAAGCAAAACAGCAGAACAATGTTTTATGCCTCTTACTGTTGGTGGAGGCGTCCGTTCGTTAGCAGATATAAGGAAACTCCTTCTCGCAGGCGCAGATAAGGTATCCATAAACACTGCTGCAGTTCGCGATCCAAATTTTGTTGGTGAAGCAGCTAATAAATTTGGTTCTCAATGTACTGTGGTGGCAATTGATGCAAAACAAGTAAGCTCCGGTAAATGGGAAATCTATACTCACGGCGGTCGTGAGGCTACAGGAATAGATGCAGTTGCTTGGGCATGTGAAATGGAAAAACTTGGGGCGGGGGAAATACTTCTCACCTCAATGGACCGTGATGGGACGCGTTCTGGATTTGATCTAGAGCTAACTCGATCCGTTTCAGATAGTGTTGGTGTTCCAGTAATTGCGTCTGGTGGAGTGGGTACATTAGAACACTTGGTTGACGGTATAAAGATAGGCCATGCAACAGCGGTTTTGGCGGCTTCAATATTTCATTTTGGTGAATATTCGATCGAAGAAGCAAAAGCATATTTTGCGAAATGTGGAATTGCGGTACGACCGATATTAGAAAAGTAATACAGTCCCGTGTTTCCTATTTCTGAACTTAGGGTATGAAAATGAATCACAAATTAGAAACTTCAGAAGATGTTTTAGATAAACTTTTTACCGTAATTTGCTCTCGACGGGAAAATGAGACAAAAGGATCATACACCAGTACCTTGTTTGAGGGGGGGCAGCAACTCATCGCAAGAAAAGTTGGTGAGGAGGCAATTGAATGCGTGGTAGCCGGCCTTTCGGGTACAAAAAAAGAAATTATCTCAGAAAGTTCTGATCTATTATTTCATTTAATGGTCTTATGGTCAAATTCTGGAATTTTGCCAAAGGATGTTTGGGAAGAACTTACTCGGCGGCAGGGAATATCGGGACTGGTTGAAAAAAAATCACGCAGTAGTTAGGGGGTAGAGGTAATGAAGTCTTATGACAGCAAAAATATCTTTGCAAAAATTTTAAGCAATGAAATTGCTTGCAAAAAAGTTCTTGAGACGGAGTATGCTTTAGCATTCCAAGATATAAAACCACAAGCTCCAATTCATGTTTTGGTAATTCCGAAAGGGTCATATGTTTCTATAGATGATTTTTTACAATGTGCGACTTCTGAGGAAATACAAGATTTCTGGCATGCTGTAGGTGAGGTTGCTCGCAAGCTTAAGCTAACAGAGTCTGGATACAGAGTATTAACAAACAGTGGCCCCAATGCACATCAAGAGGTGATGCATTTTCATGTTCACATCCTTGGAGGTCGTCCATTGGGTCCAATGCTTGAGGGTGGTGATACGCCGCTTATTTCATAATAATCTTTAAGATTGAAGAATAATGATTTTAAATCATGTAACTGTTCTATCTATTATCCTTTTTTTATCTAATTTTAGTTTCGCACAGACTTACGTATTTACTGAACAAGGGTTGGCGTTAGAAATGTCGGGTGGGGCCGTTTTAGTCTATGACATACCACCCAAATATAACGTTGAGCCAACATACCCGGTTCTTTTTCCAAAACAGAGTTCAAACGTTCGGGCATTATCTGAAGAAAGCAAGGGACAGAAGAAGTCATTAAGAGGTGTCGTGGGATTAGACAGCCAATCTCACATAAAAAATGAAACGAAAATAAGCACGCCTAAATATTTAGACCCTGTTGATAGAAATCCTATCGAAAATAATATTTTTATCAGAGAAAAAAATAATTTTCGAGAGAGAACGATGAAAAATAAATTTGATCAACAATATATTGACGGTATCTATCTTTTTAATAAAACATATATCTCAAGTTGGCCTGTCAACATTCAAAAATTTGTTACAGCCCCGTCCAGATGGGATAGGAATGATTGGTTACTTTCTGCGTCTGTTGCCGGGTCTCTTGGAATTTTGATGGTCTTGGATAAAAGAATAAAGAATTTCTGGCAGACAGATCTACGGCATTCAGATATTGACAGCTTTCTAGGTTATGCAGAACCTTTTGGTGATACGAATCTGATATTAGCAGGATCATTGGGAACTTATATGGTTTCTGAGTTGTTAAACGCTAAACGTGAAAAGAGTGCATCGCTTATGTTATTTCAAGCGGTTACGCTTGGTTCTGCACTGGGAGAGGGTTTAAAGCGGGTGTCTGGTCGCACTCGCCCTTCAGGCACAAATTCCAATCCACACCCTAATAGTACAGATTTTAACGGATTTGATAGTGGTAATAACGATGCATTTCCATCAGGTCATTCAATCGTTAGTTTCGCTACGGCGACTGTAGTTTCAGAAACTTATAAAGACGATTATGCATGGGTACCATGGTTGGCGTATCCATCAGCGTCTTTGGTTGCTGCTCATCGTATAAATGACAACAGACATTGGGCATCTGACGTCGTATTTGGTGCAATATTAGGGCATTTGATTGCAAAGTTAGTAGTAAAAAATAACGTATTTTGGTCTAATAAAAATCTGAGTTTATACCCAATGAATTTGCAAAATGGTGGAGGGGTTGGGGTAAGTTTTCGCTACTGATATAAAATTTGATGTTGAGATATGGGGTTCTATATTTCTTTCTTTGTAAGTAAATTTACGTTAATAAACTTCATTTCAATTGTTTCCCTGCTTTAATTTCACCAATTCTCAACTCGACAGAGTTCCAAAACATTTTTTCGATGTTTATTCCATTTAATCGATTAATTTCTTGAATTCCAGTGGGACTAGTTACGTTGATTTCAGTTAGATAATCACCAATCACGTCTATACCTACAAAAAACAGTCCGCGTTCAGATAAATCTGGGCCAATAGCTTCGCATATTTTTCTTTCCCTTTGAGTTAGACTTGTCTTTTGTGCCTCACCTCCTGTATGAAAGTTTGCACGGATTTCTCCTTCCGACGGAACTCGCAAAACACCGCCGACTGGTTTTCCGTCAATTAAAATTATTCGTTTATCGCCTTTTCGAACATCAGGAATGTATAACTGCGTGATTATCGGTTCTCTGTATTTCTCGGCAAACATCTCCAGCAATGCGGTCAGATTTTCATCTTGCGGTTTGATGTGAAATATCTCTTTTCCACCGTTTCCGTAAAGTGGCTTAATAACTATGTCTTGATATTTCTTAACAAATTCACGAATTGATTGTCTATCTGAAGATATCAATGTTGGTGGAATAAAATCTTTAAACTGAGTAACCAAAATTTTCTCTGGCGCATTTCTTACGTGTGCCGGATCATTTATTACGAGCGTTCTGGGATGAACTTTTTCGAGAAAATGAGTGGCGGTTATATAAGCCATATCAAATGGAGGATCTTGACGCATCAGAACGACATCTAATTCCGCAAGATTTATCTTTTCTTCTTCTCCAAGCGTAAAATGATTGTCTTTGACAAAACGAACCTCTAAAGGTCTTGCCCGCGCAACAATTTCTCCATCAAGAAAGCTCAATCGATCTGGAGTGTAGTAAAATAACTTATGACCTCTAGACTGCGCCTCAACCGCCAGGATAAAACTGCTATCTGCGTATATGTCAATGCACTCAATTGGGTCCATTTGGATAGCTATAGTTAAGGGCATGAATAAATCTCAATCGAGTTTAAAAAAAATACTGTTTACAATCTGTTTGGTCCCATAGTTCAATTTGTCAGTTTCTGCTTAATTGGTGAATTTCTCAAGGGCTTCTTTTTCTCGTATTAAGTTTCCCCGCTGAATATAACAGATACCAGTTCTTTGAAGAAACGTGGTTTTAATTATTGAAACCGTAAGAATGCTTTTTAGGATTTCTTCCGCGCAATTGAGATTTCACTCCGATATTGCTCTAAGCTTGATGTTGTTTATAAGTCGAATTATAATATAACTATTAGCTCCACTTGAAAAATAAGTCAGCAATCAAATTACATCGCCTTGTGATACCGTTATTATAAGGATTATGCTCAACCGTGACTATCTGATGATTATCGAAAAAGAAAATGACTCGGAAAATTTATACCTTCCGCCAACCAACCTATACATGTAGTTGCGTGTAGATAAATTATGGCAAGAGTCACATGAAGCAGTTCTGTTTGTCGGTGACAAACATCAAGTTTACATTTTTCATATCATCGTATTTGATATAGCACCTTGATACTGATATTGGTTTACAACAATTGCCAGAAGTGCTTTCGCACAGTCTTCAACGATATTTTCTTGTAAGGTGATTGTAAAACGGTGGACGCTGGAGTTAATATCCTTGGGGGTGTACGATACAACCCAATTCGTGTGGCTGTAATTTAACGTGGCGGATATTAATGCTGCCTCTGAAAGATCAATGTCTAAATCAGGCTGAGCATAATTTATAAAGATCATTTAAAAGATTTTTATCATTACTCATTACTTAGAAGCCGGTATCAGCTTTCTCATACGCATGGGATCAGTTTTCAGAATTATGTGATTAACAATTTGGCGCACAGATTTTATATTTCTTGCATGCCCCACTACGCGGTCTATTTCCGATTGGCTTTGTGCAATTCCTATTAAATAGATAATGCCATCAACGGTATTTGTAGCGAAATTAATCGAAAGAATGGAGCTATCTAAAACTAATTTATTCGCTAAGCTTAGATTAATAAAGTTGTCCTGAAGTACATTACGCTTAATTTTTGTTACTCGTAATTCATTCAAAATTTTTCTGACGCCTGCACTCCGCCTCACCGTATTTTCTATCATATTGCGTTCCATCTCAGAGGAAACAGAGCCAGTTATCAAAACTCGTCCCTCATAGACTATTGTATTTATATTTGGAAAAAGATATTTGTGTTTTTTTAGAAAAAGTGCTGTTATATTTGCTTTTGTTCCTAGATCACTGGCAACAACCTCAAACCCGCGCTCTTCTTGCATAGCGGTGGTAGCAGCTGCGCCCAATCCAATAATCGGACTGGTGCATCCGGATATAATGCATTGGCAGCATAGAACTAACAAGATGTGTAATACGATCAAACGTCTGTGATTATGCATGTTTGAACAATTATATGATTTTATCGTAATGTTAAAAAGTTAAATTATACCTTCTATAGTCTGATCATTCTGTTTCTTGTTTTCCGGTTAAGATCAAAATAATGACTTTAAGATAAACTTTGAGATTAATTAGTTTTTAAGGTGCTGACATCAACTTTGCTCTTTAGTGTTAGGGCTCGAGCATAAATTGTCTTACGTTTTATGCCCGTTTTTAATGCAACTGCTGCGGTTGCGTCACGCACGCTCATATTTTTAAGTTCTTTCTTTAACATGATGTCAATTTCTTCTAGGCTGTGTTTGATTGGTGATCTGGAAGGTCCAACCATAACAACAATTTCGCCTCTAATTCGTGGGCCGTCAGCTATCTCTTTGGCCAGCACTCCAAGCTCGCCGCGTCTAATTTCTTCAAATCGCTTGGTTAGCTCGCGAGATATAACTGCTTGCCTGGTCTCATATATGTCAACCATATCAGCAAGACTTGATGCGAGCCGATTTGCTGTCTCATAGAAGACAAGAGTTGATGGAACGTATCTTATCGCAGATAGTACCTTTCGACGTGCGATAGGTTTAGCAGGTAAAAAACCTGCGAAAAAGAATTGGTTTGTTGGAAGACCCGAGCTGGCGAGGGCTGTCAACACAGCGCTTGCACCGGGCACTGCGATGATTGGTATATTGCATTCTTGGGCGGCTTTGATCAGCCTATATCCGGGATCTGATATGGTAGGTGTTCCAGCATCTGATACGAGCGCTACAATTTTTCCATTTTCTAAATTCGTAATGATATTTGGAAGAACCTTTCTGGAGTTGTAATCGTGATAAGCTTCGGTCGACGTTTCTATAGAAAAAACTTTTTTCAATTTAGCCGTTACTCGGGTATCTTCGCACAGGATAATATCAGCAGACCTCAAAGTTACTAGAGCTCTTAGGCTTATATCAGCTAAATTCCCGATCGGTGTCGCAACAATATGAAGACCTTGCTCAACCTTTGTGCGCTCAAGTATACTCACCATCGTCTCAGAAACAGACTTTTTCCAAATTTCATTAAAAGAAGCACTCAATGCGCAAAAACCCCCTTAATAAAATCATACAATCTTTCAGGCCAGCTGTCTTCATGGCATTGAGTCTAACACTTCTGTTGTTTGGTTGCATGACTTATGCGCCACGAGTATCACAAATTTCAACATCTACTGGAGAAATAGTCTTCAAAGAGACAAAATCACGCTCTACTATCTTGAAAAAGGGAGGACCAAAATCAATCCTACCTGTAGAAAAGCCACCAATCACCAAAAGAATCCCAGAAGAAAAAATTATGTTAGTGCCTCCGGCGTATTCAAAAACCTTTGTAGGTGTTTTGCTTCCATTAACTGGAAAATTTGCACCTTTGGGACGATCTTTGCTCGATGCCATTCAACTTGCATTATTTGAGGTTGCAGAAGAAAATGTAGTGTTGTTGCCGCGTGATACAAAGGGCACGGTTGAAGGCGCTGTTTCTGCGGCACAATCTGCAATCGATGCTGGCGCTCAATTTTTAATTGGACCAGTTTTTTCTTCAGCCGCCCGAGCGGTGGCGGATCTAAAGAAAGAAAGCGGTTTGATATCAATTGCTTTCACAAATGATCGTATTGCGGCGGGTCAGAGTGCGTATATCATTGGATTAATTCCCCGTCAGCGTATTAAACGCATTGTTGGGTTTGCGATGTCTAGAGGAGTGGAGAGATTTGCAGCGCTTCTTCCTTCTAGTCCATATGGGGACTTAATTCTTGAATATTATAAAGAAATAGTAATCCAATCTGGTGGGGTGTTTACTCGTGTCGGGCGGTATTTGCCTGGTCAACAGAAGTCAATTGTTCAGTCTGTCAAACGCCTAGGAAATTATGATGAACGAAAAATAGCTCTGGAAAATCGAAGGAAGGTATTAGAAAGTCAAATTGATGCAATATCTCAGCGCCAATTACGTAGGTTGGAGGATTTAGAAACTTTGGGTGATGTCGACTTCGAAGCGGTATTATTAGTTGAAGATGGTCAGGCATTGACGGCGCTGGCTCCATTACTTCCATACTATGAAATTGATACAAGAAAAGTTAGAATTCTTGGTATTTCGGATTGGGGTGCGCGGGCACTTCATCGTGAGCCAGCATTGCAAGGTGCGTGGTACGCGGCACCCTCCCGATCTCCACTAATTAAATTTTACTCAAGGTATAGAAAAATTTATGGGAGGCCTCCACATCCACTGGCATCTCTTGCTTATGATGCTGGCGCTTTGGCATCGGTGCTCGGCGTTCAAAAACCACCAGCGTTTTCTGAAAAAGTTTTGACTAACCCACGCGGGTTTTCGGGTAGTATTGGACTATTTAGGTTTCGAAAAAATGGTCTCGTTGAACACAATTTTTCAGTGCTTGAGGTGCGTCCGGACGGCCCCGTTGAAATAAGTAGGTCAGCCAAAAGTTTTGTGAAAGTTAGAAACAATTAAGTTAGTAAACTGGCGATTACGGTATTAAGCTTAAGCTGTCCCTCTTTGGTTGCTCGCATACCCATCTCATCCAACTCTAATAGACTGTTATCCAATAATATTTTTAAGGTACGGGGATTAAAAATTTGTTCTAATTCACATCGAGTTTGTGCTTCAAAACGGCTCCGTTCTAATCCTTTTGTGAGCCGTAGCCCAGTCATTATTATTTCCTCGGTTCTGTCGTGGTGTGGAATAGGTTTGTAACGTCGAGTGCCATGACCGTTTTTTTTAACCGAATTTAGCCAGTTTTCCGGACTACTTATTTGCTCAGTTTCGTAGCAGGTTTTATCAATTGTAATGCGTCCGTGTGCTCCTGGTCCAATTCCTACATAATCTGCACCTTGCCAACAATTTAAGTTGTGTCTCGACTCTGCTCCCTCTCTTGCATGGTTGGAAATTTCGTATGCTTTTAATCCTTCCTTGCTACAAATCTCATCTGTAATTTGGAACAGCTGTATAGATTTTTCCTCATCAGGTAAGCAAAAATCACCGTCTCGAAAAGACGCAAAGAAAGATGTTCCGCGTTCTATGGTAAGCTGGTAAAGCGATACGTGTTCTGTTCCGATTGATAATGCTCTTTCTAGTTCTGTTGTCCAGGCATTTGTAGTTTGCTGAGGTCGGCCATAAATAAGATCAAATGATACCCTTTTAACAGCCTTCTGGGCGGTTTCCACCGCCGTCAATGCTTCCTTGGGGGTGTGCTTTCGTCCGAGAAAATTTAAGTCTGAACTGTTTAACGCCTGAACCCCAACAGAAATTCTATTAATTCCAGCTTGTGCTAATTTGTTAAAGTTTTTTGTTTCAAGCCCTGTGGGATTTGCTTCTAGCGTTACTTCACAATCTATTTCTATCCCCCATCGTAAATCGATACGGGAAATCAATTCTCCTACCAGTTCAGGAGGCATCAAAGAGGGGGTGCCGCCTCCAAAAAATATCGACGAAATATTTTTTCCAGAAGTTCGAGAAGCGTAATAATCTATTTCCATGAGGAGAGCATCTTTCCATTCACTGACATTTATATTTCTACGAACATGCGAGTTAAAATCACAGTAAGGGCATTTGCTTTCACAAAAGGGCCAGTGAATATAGATGGCTAAGCAGTCAATGTTTGGCACTTGGATTTTACTGTTTACTTAAGGAAAAGCATGACTTGGAAAGCTGTTTAAACGCATCAGCTCGATGACTAATTGCATGTTTTGCTTCTGGTTCAATTTCAGCAAAAGTTTTGTCCATTCCGTCAGCCATGAAAATTGCATCGTATCCAAATCCATTTTCGCCTTTAGGGGGCCAACAAATTGTTCCCATAACACGCCCCTCGAATGTTGCAACATATCCGTCCGGCCAGACAAGCGAAAGAGCGCAGACGAATGCAGCACTTTTATCCGCTTTCCCAACAAGAGAAGCATTTACACGCTGCATAGCTGTTTTAAAATCTCGTCTTGGTCCGGCCCATCGGGCGGAATAAATACCTGGTGCTCCACCAAGTGCTTTTATAACCAACCCGGAATCGTCTGCAAGCGCCGGCAGGCCGGTTGCAGCGGAAGTTACCTTTGCTTTTAGTTCAGCATTCTCCCTAAATGTTACCCCGGTTTCATCTGGTTCTTCTAAATAAAAATCTGCCGCTGAGAAAATAGTGATTGGTAGTGTCGATAGAAGATCAGTAATTTCTCTTACTTTCCCATTATTGTGACTGGCAATGACTAATTTTTTTTCATAAAATAAACGAGTTACCATTTAAAACTAATCCTCCGCCCTAGCCACAGATTGCATTAAAGTTAGTTCACTGCAGCCTTTAAAAGCTAGTTCTAGAAGTTCGGAAAAGTGATTTTTACTAAATGGATTCCCTTCAGCGGTTCCCTGTATCTCGACAATTTTTCCATTGTTCGAAATTACAAAATTACTGTCTGCATCCGCGTTGGAGTCCTCCGCGTAATCAAGGTCTAAAATGCACATATCTTGGAAAATTCCACAAGAAACTGCAGCGACCGAACCAATTAACGGTGACTGTGTAAGTAATCCATTTTTAAACAGTGTATCAATAGCACCTTTCAGAGCTACCCATCCTCCGGTTATTGAGGCTGTTCTTGTGCCGCCATCAGCTTGGAGTACATCGCAGTCAATGCGAATTTGCCGTTCACCCAGAAGTTCCATGTCTACTACCGAGCGCAGAGACCGCCCAATTAGACGTTGTATTTCTTGGGTGCGGCCGCTTTGTCTTCCAGTTGCTGCTTCTCTTCGTGTTCTTGTATGCGTTGAGCGCGGCAGCATTCCATATTCTGCGGTTATCCAACCCTTTCCGCTATTTCGCATCCAGGGCGGAACATTTTCTTCGATGGTGGCGCAGCATAATACGTGAGTATTGCCTTGTTTTATTAGACAGCTTCCTTCGGCATAAGGACTGAAGTTAGCTTGAAGAGACACTTCCCGCATTTGATTAGCGGCACGTCCGGACGGGCGGCCTGTCATAATACACTCCTATTGTAACGTGATCTTTAGCAAAACTTACGCTACAAGCTACAAGCGGATGATGTTTCAGTCTACCACATAACTAATTAATGGGTATTTATTGACCTTGCAGAAAAGCGATACTAAATTGTTTTTGTTTAGGAAAGTAAATGAAATCCGCGCGTAATAGTCTTGTAATGGAGTTAAATAACCGATCGCGTTCGGTATTTACCACTATAGTAAATTCGTACTTGGAAACAGGTGAGCCTATGGGATCACGTTTGCTTGCAAGGCAACTCGAAGAAGGCATATCCCCGGCTTCAGTCAGAAATGTAATGGCGGATCTTGAAGATATGGGATTGTTATATTCACGCCACACCTCTGGTGGTCGCCTTCCGACAGATCTCGGGCTGCGTCTTTTTGTCGATGGGTTAATGGAGGTTGGAAGCTTATCAGACGATGAGCGTGCAAGCATAGAGGATAAATGTAGCGCTGCTGGAAAATCTGTAAAAGAAGCATTGGAAGAAGCAACTAGTGCAATATCTGGTCTAGCCCAATGCACGGGATTGGTGATCGCTCCTAAAAGCGACGTTGCTTTAAAACACATTGAGTTCGTTGGTTTAGGAGATGGGAGAGCATTAGTTGTAATGGTGGCTGAAGACGGGTTAGTAGAAAACAGATTAATTGATTTGCCAGCAGGAACTCCCCCTTCTACATTGGTGCAAGCCGCAAACTATCTAAATGCCCGACTTACCGGTCGAACACTTGATGAAGCGAAAAATTTTATTCAGCGAGAGATCATCGAGCATAGAGCTGAAATTGATGTTCTCACCAGGAAACTTGTGGAGGCCGGGCTTGCGACGTGGGGTGGCGAAAGTGGAAATGCTGGACAAGGAGGTTCGCTATTTATTAAGGGTCACGCCCGTCTGTTAGATAATGTCAATGCTGTAACTGAATTAGAACAAGTACGCGCTTTGTTTGATGCGCTAGATAGAGAAGAGCTGCTTGAGCGGTTACTAGACCTAACTAAAGCTGGTGATGGAGTCCAAATTTTTATTGGCGCTGAAAATGAGTTATTTAATTTGTCGGGTTGCGCGATTGTTACAGCACCATTTAATGGGTCCAATGGAGACATAATGGGCGCGATTGGCGTAATAGGTCCGACACGGATAAACTATTCTAGAATCATTCCAATAGTGGATTATACAGCGCAGGTTATTGGCAGAGTTATTGGGTAGAGGATTATGGAAGATAAGGAAAAGATTAAAAAAGAAGATGTAGAACTGTCTCAAACTGAGGAAAGTATAGAAGAATTTGACGAGCCAAATGATGCAGGGGTTGAATCAAAAAAGAATGACTCTTCGGCTGAAGACATTGAGACAGCGACATTAGAGGAAGAGACGAAGCAATTGAAAGACCGGCTTTTGCGTGCACTTGCTGAAAATGAAAACCTCGTTAGACGTTCACGAAAGGAACGGGAAGATGCCATGAAATATGCCGCCGCTAATTTTGCAAGAGATATAATTTCTGTGGCGGACAATTTGACCAGGGCAATAAATTCTGCACCTGAGCCACAAGCTTCGGAAGGCAGTTCAGTTGATGGATTGCTTGAAGGAGTAAAGCTGACTGAGAGGGAGCTATCTGGAGCATTAGAGCGTCACGGAGTTGTTAAAATTGCTTCAGAGGGTGAAAAATTTAATCACGATCTCCACGAGGCACTTTTCGAAGTGCCGACGGAGGATGTCGAAGCAGGCACTATTACGCAAGTAATTGAAGACGGTTATATGATACATGATAGGTTGCTGCGTGCTGCTCGGGTAGGGGTAGCAAAGGAACCAGAAACACCCATTGATAATGAGACCAAAACTACGGAATAGGGTAAAACGCACCTAACATTAAACTTACGTTAATAGAGCCATGGAATTAGAAATATACAGTTGAAAATCCTTAATGGTTATACGAAATTTTCAGTTTAAATCACATTGAAACATTGCGGTTGTGAATTTGCACCCCATATACACTAATTATTAAATTAAATGGTCACATGTTTACCAACATGTAAAATATTGATCTTTATCGCTGACGGGAGACTGTAAAAGCCTACAAATAGATAGAGAGAAGTAATTTGGAGAGAGGACGTTATGAGTAGGGTTATTGGCATTGATCTTGGCACAACAAATTCGTGCATAGCTATAATGGAGGGCAGTGAACCTCGCGTCGTAGAGAATTCAGAGGGAGCCCGGACAACCCCATCTATGGTGGCTTTCTCTGAAGATGGGGAAAGATTAGTGGGGCAGTCAGCAAAACGCCAAGCTGTCACAAATCCGGAAAATACACTTTTCGCGGTCAAACGGCTTATTGGCCGCACATTTGATGACCCAATGACAAAAAAAGATGTTGACTTAGTCCCTTACTCTATTGTTAAGGCTGATAACGGCGATGCTTGGATTGGATCAAGGGACAAGAAATACAGTCCTAGTGAAATTTCGGCTTTCATTTTAATGAAGATGAAAGAAACCGCAGAATCACATTTAGGTGAAGAAGTATCTCAAGCAGTTATTACTGTTCCAGCTTATTTTAACGATTCGCAAAGACAAGCTACTAAGGATGCAGGAAAAATTGCTGGACTTGAAGTGTTGCGCATTATTAATGAGCCCACTGCCGCTTCCCTAGCTTATGGGCTTGATAAAAAAAATAGTGGAACAATCGCTGTATATGACCTTGGTGGGGGTACGTTTGATATATCGGTGCTTGAGATAGGAGATGGTGTTTTTGAGGTAAAGTCGACAAATGGGGACACTTTCTTAGGGGGAGAGGACTTCGACAGTCGTCTTATAGATTACTTAGCTGACGAATTTAATAAGGATCAGGGTATTGATCTCCGATCAGATAAGCTAGCTCTTCAACGCCTTAAAGAGGGTGCAGAAAAAGCGAAGATAGAGCTCTCTAGTTCGATGCAGACTGAAGTCAATTTGCCCTTTATTACGGCTGATGCATCTGGTCCAAAGCACTTAAACATTAAGCTCACTCGCTCAAAACTTGAAGCTCTTGTTGACGAACTTATCTCTCGAACCATCGAACCATGTAAGGCCGCACTAAAAGATGCTGGGCTTTCTGCAGGGGAAATCGATGAAGTAATCTTGGTCGGAGGAATGACGCGAATGCCTAAAGTTATAGAGGCAGTTCAATCATTTTTTGGCCGAGAGCCGCATAGAGGGGTAAATCCGGACGAAGTGGTTGCTCTAGGTGCTGCAATCCAGGCTGGAGTACTCACTGGTGATGTGAAAGATGTGTTACTATTGGATGTGACACCTCTCTCTTTAGGTATCGAGACAATGGGTGGAGTCTTTACCCGTCTAATTGACCGCAACACAACCATACCCACCAAAAAAGCACAAGTTTTTTCAACCGCAGAAGATAACCAGTCTGCTGTTACCATTCGCGTTTTCCAGGGAGAACGAGAAATGGCTGCAGACAATAAATTGCTTGGTCAATTTGATTTAGTTGGTATTCCAGGCGCCCCACGCGGGGTTCCACAAATTGAGGTCGCTTTTGATATTGACGCAAATGGAATTGTTAACGTGAGCGCGAAAGACAAGGCAACAGGTAAGGAGCAACAGATTCGCATCCAAGCTTCCAGTGGTCTGGATGAGACTGAAATAGAAAAAATGGTTCAAGAAGCTGAAAGTCACGCTGAGGAAGATCGTAAGCGCAAAGAACAGGTTGAAATTCGCAACCAGGCTGATGGACTTATTTATGCAACTGAGAAAAGTCTGAATGACGGAGCAGCAAAAATTGACGACGCAGATAAAAGCAAAATTGAGGGGGACATAAGTGCTTTGAAAGAGGCTCTGGCTGGCGACTCCTCTGATGAAATCAAAACTAAAATTGAGGCATTGACACAGTCTGCAATGAAAATTGGTGAGGCTTTATATTCTCAGCCAGAGGAAAATCCTGATGCAACTCAAGGAACCGATGCTTCGGCTGAACAAGGAGTAGTGGACGCGGACTTTGAAGAAGTTGAAGAAGAAGAAAAAAAAGAAAAACCGAAGAGCTAATTTAAAGGGCAATTCTTCTGATTGCAGTGCAGATGCGGGACCGACGAGATGGCAAAAAAAGATTTTTATGAAGTCCTCGGAGTGCAGAAGAATGCCGATGGTGGCGGAATTAAACGGGCGTATCGGAAACTTGCTATGAAGTATCACCCTGATAGAAATTCAGGGGATAGCTCCGCAGAACAAAAATTCAAAGAAATTAATGAAGCATATGATGTTTTAAAAGACGAACAAAAACGTTCTGCTTACGATCAATTCGGCCACGCGGCTTTCGATGGAACGGCGGGTCAAAGTGCTGGTGGATTTGATGGCGGTGGATTCGCAGATATTTTTGAGGAGATGTTTGGTGATTTCGGGGGTCGTCGCGGAAGAAAAGGTCCAGCACCCGGAAACGATCTTCGGTACAATCTTGAAATTACTTTAGAAGATGCATTTAGAGGGAAAGAAACCCGGGTTCGGGTCCCTACAGCAGTGAAGTGCGAAACTTGTGATGGAATAGGTGCGGCATCAGGTTCAAAACCAACTAATTGTGCGACCTGTAACGGGCAAGGCAAAGTTCGTGCGAGCCAAGGTTTTTTTACAGTCGAACGAACTTGTCCAGCCTGTCAGGGGCAGGGGCAAACGATCACAGATCCCTGCAAAAAATGCAAAGGCACCGGAGCTGTCCGCAAAGAAAAAACGTTATCAGTTAATATTCCGTCAGGTGTTGAGGATGGAATGCGCATTAGGTTGACAGGCGAAGGAGAGGCGGGCATGCGTGGCGCTCCTCCAGGTGATCTTTATATCCACGTTGATATTGCGCGGCACGCGCTTTTTCAACGCGAAGGTGGAAATACCTATTGCACTGTACCAATACCAATGACAACGGCTGCTTTGGGCGGGAACGTAGAAGTTCCGTCTATTGACGGGGGTAGAGCAAAGGTTTCAATCCCGATCGGCACGCAATCTGGTCATAGACTTAGGCTGCGGGGCAAAGGAATGTCAGTTCTTAATGATAAAAGGCGCGGGGACATGTATATTGAGTTACAGGTTGAAACACCTGTTAATTTAAATCGAAATCAAAAAGAAAAACTAAAAGCGTTTGAGGAGTCCGTTTCGGGGAGGGCAACCGGAAGCGATAAGCCTACTAGCCCCCAATCGGAAGGTTTTTTCGCTCGTGCACGCGAACTTTGGGAAGATTTAACAGATTAAGTTAAACTTTTGCCTTCATAAGTAGGTTGGTTTCCAACCCCATAATTAAAGGTATCACCGTCAAATACATGTCGATAGGGAGATAAGCTGTGGCAGATATGAAGATAGGTATAATCGGCGCTGGTGGCAGAATGGGAGCAGCTGTTATCCGGCAAGTACTTCTCAGTGACGGTTGTTCCGTTCATGCAGCTTGTGATCAGCGAGGGTCGTCTGTAATTGGACAGGATGTTGGAAATATTATTGGTGTTGAAGCGTTAGGAATTAAAATATCTGACAATCCAATCGAAATATTTGAGTCAGCAGATGCAGTCATAGAATTTTCAAGCCCAGATGCGACTGTCACGAACGCAAAATTGGCCACTACTTTTGGATGTATTCATGTGATTGGTACGACGGGATTAACTGTTGATCAAGAAATCGCATTAAAAAACGCTAGCAAGTTTATCACTATCGTTTATGCCCCTAATATGAGCCAGGCGGTAAATATATTATTCTATCTCACGAAACAAGTCGCTGCCAAGTTAGATGAAGAATTTGATATAGAGATTATTGAAATGCATCACAGAAACAAAGTTGATGCGCCCAGTGGAACAGCCTTAGGGCTCGGTAAAGCGGCAGCTTCCGGAAGAAATATAGATTTTAAAAGTAGGGCTGTCTTGTCCCGTGAGGGCCAGACGGGAGAAAGAAAGAAGGGTGATATCGGTTTTTCTACTCTCAGGGGTGGTGATGTCACCGGAGATCATAAAGTAATTTTTGCAGCGGATGGCGAACGGCTTGAGCTTGGACATAAAGCTTCAAGCAGGAAAATATTCGCGCGTGGCGCTGTTCGAAGTGCTCTCTGGGCCCAAGATAAGAAACCTGGATTATATACAATGTCAGATGTGCTCGGGCTACCTATACCCTAATATCAATATTTTTTTCCGTTTGAATTGTTGTTTCACGGTGCGCATAACAGGATAGATATGAATCTAAATTCATTAGCGAGTAATCAAGGTATTTTCCTAATGATTTACTTACTTACCTCTATTTCTTTATATTCAAGTCGAGATTATCTAGCTCTCGTTAAGTCTGACTCGACGCAATTCCGTTTGCAATGTGTTTGCTAGTTGCAATTTTTCTTCAGGTCCTAGGAATTTGCCAATTTCGATTGATTTCCCGTGCGATTTTAACGTAAGAGTCCTTTGCCTACCGGGTTTTTCACAAAGTTCCACACGAATCCAATAGGTCTGGAACTCATATTTTTGTATCTTTTTATCTCTATATATTTTCTCTACACCTAAAGTGCTTTTTGTGAGCCAGAGCTTCTCAGTTTTTGTGGCATCTCGATAATTACGCTTAAAAGCTAAATATATAAGTAAAACATCAAGGCCCAAGAAACCAAAGACAGGCCAAGCCCCAACAATAATAAACATTATGCCCGCTATGAAACTTACAAGTCCAAATATCGAGATTAAAAGCAAAAATGCAACCGGAGAAAGGCTTGTATTGGGCTTTAAAATAACATCAAACTCAATCAGTTCGTATTCTTTTCTCTGAGGTTGGTTTATAATGGGTGTCATCCGATTGTGAATAATTGTTTACTTATTTATGCAAGAAGGAAATTTGTTTAACTTAAATGGAAAGCAAATGTGTTAAAACTATATGGCTATGAGTCTTAAAAGTGTAGAGTTATTTTACAAAAGGTTGGCGGAAAACAATCCACAACCAAAAGGCGAACTAAATTACACTAATCATTACACAATGCTTGTGGCGGTGGTTCTATCGGCACAGTCGACAGACTCCGGGGTAAATAAAGCCACCTCGGAACTTTTTACTCTAGTTGACACGCCGGAAAAAATGTTATCGGTTGGTGAGGTAGATTTAATTAAATATATCAAAACGGTAGGTTTATATCGAAATAAAGCAAAAAATATCATTGCTTTAAGTAGGAAGTTAATTGATGAACATAATGGGTTAGTGCCAGACAATTTAGAATCATTAGTTCAATTGCCCGGTGTGGGGCGGAAGACGGCAAACGTGGTTTTGAATATGGCGTTTGGTTATCCAACTATGGCTGTCGATACCCATATTTTTAGAATTTCCAACCGCACAGGGTTGGCTCCCGGCAAAAATGTCAATGTTGTAGAAAAATCGCTTCTGCGTCGCACCCCGGATAAATACATGTTGAACGCACATCAATGGTTAATATTATTCGGACGTTATGTTTGCAAGGCCCGAAAACCTGAATGTTTGGTTTGTGTAAATTCAGATATTTGCCAGTACAAAGAAAAAGTAGTTGTCGCTTGAACTAACTTTGCGACTCACTCCTCTCTTCTTTTGTCCAAAATAATTGTGAAACACATGCTTGGATTGATAATTTTCCTCCTTTCTTGTTTCTTGCCTCTAAGTGAGTTACTAAAAATTTACTTCTATTTTCAATAGGATAAAAAATAATATCCAACACGCAATTTTGAATGCGATATTGCCATAAAGCAACTCCTAAATCATTCCGTTTAAAACTTGGATTACCGAATATACTAAGGATTTGAGACTTATCTTTACCTATCAAAATGGTTGCTTTGGGATAAAGTTTTTTACCAGAAAATTTTTCATATGTTTCTTCAATTTTAAACTTGGGTTTTGAATTGGCATGTGCCTTAGTGTTTTGTGGAGTATCAATTGGATGATTTAGTTCTGCGGGCACGCATCCAATTAAAAAAATTAATAGCGCAATCGGGAAACAAATTTTTTTGATTAAACTTCTCCTGATCCAGCAATGAGATCGCCTTTTATTACACCACCACATTCAACCTCTAGCCTTCCGTAGGTGATCGTTCCGGTTATTCGACCGGTTGATCGTAAAATTAGCAGGTCAGTGGATGTAATAATTCCAGAGAATTCCCCGGCAATATCAGCAACTTCTACTTTAGCCTCACCCCTAAACAATCCGCCCTCAGAAACTACAAGTTCGCGGCAATCCATAATATTTGCTTCTACTGTCCCCTCAACCACCAATTTTTCGCAAGACTTGATTTCTCCGCTAAGGCAAATATCTTCTCCGATAAGAAGTTTTTTGCCTTTTTCATTATCAACATTGAGAAATTTGGGGCTAGAGCTTACATCATAACCAGACCCACCAGAAGGTATTTTTGGAGGTTGGCGGTTAGGCATAGCAGGTGGAATATCTTTTGGAGTGCCGGATTGTAATGAAAGGGTTGTTCCTTTCTTGTTTGGGTTATCTTCGTTGTCTGCTTGTCTACTAAATTTCATTTTTTTTAATCCTTGTTAGAGCTAATCTGCAGATTCCTAGTACTTCGAATGCTCTCAAAAATATGTAACATGTACGCAGCTGCAATTACAGGCATGCACCAGTTAATAAATGGGATACTTAAAAGGCCAGCTATAATACTTCCAGCTATAAATAATTTACCACGATTTCTTTTCCAAAGCATGCGTGTTTCTTTGGGTGTCAGCCGGCGAAGTGATACCAGTTCAAAATATTCACGTCCCATTAGGTATCCATTTACAATTATGAAAACTAAAATGTTTAACGGTGGTAAAAAAGACAATACTAAATAAATGGGGAGTGCTATAAGATTTAACAGGATCGCACACAACGTGAGCCGAGATCCCGTAGCTGCTAACTCTAATAGGGTTTGATGACGGGGTGCCGGTAGTTCTTCATAATGTTTATCCTCTACCGATATAGCAATTTCTTCCAATAGAAAGGTAATTACTGTCAACACAATGCTTGGAAATAATATTATTGATATAATTAACACAACAAACCAACCTAATGTGTCCAAAGCAGCCTCTATCAATTCTATTCCAGAAAAATTTATAGAGGACAAAAGATGCCAAACAATGGCCATTAGTAAAATAAAAACAAGTATACTCCAAGCAAGCCCTTTAATTATGACTTTTCTAAAAGTAGGGTCATTTATTTGCCCTAACGTTTTTGTTAATTGAGACAGCATTCTTTCGAGTTCCTCAGATTCTTTTTTAAAGCGGCTTTTGATCTTTGCCTCTAATAAACAGAGGTAGTATTATAATTGTTTTTAAAGCAAAAAGTTATTTTAAAACATATGTTGAAGGAGTTTATATGTCATCTGCGACCTTGGATGTTGTTGGTATTGGTAACGCTATTGTTGATGTTATATCGAGCCAGAGTGATGATTTTTTACAAGCACAGGATTTGCCAAAAGGTATGATGACATTAATTGATGCGAATCGTGCCCAGACTTTATACGAAACCATGGGATCTAATTTGAAAGTTTCCGGTGGATCGGCTGCGAATACACTTGCTGGGATTGCTTGTCTTGGGGGGAAGGGGGCTTACATCGGTAAGGTCGGGAATGATTCGTTAGGTGACGCGTTTCGAAAAGACATTCTGGCGGTCGGCGTTGACTATCATACGCTACCTTTAATTGATGGTGGCACCACTGCGCGTTGTTTGATAATTGTTACGCCAGATGCACAACGGACTATGTCAACGTATCTTGGGGCATCTGTATCTTTAGGCCCAAAGGATATTGATGTGCAGCTAATTGGTTCTTCCAAGATCACTTATCTTGAAGGCTACCTTTTCGACCCGCCTGAAGCAAAAAAAGCCTTTAAATATGCCGCCGAGGTTTCGCACAAAGCTGGTCGCATGGTTTCTCTTTCCCTCTCTGATGGTTTTTGCGTAGACCGCCATAGAATGGAATTTTTAAAATTTGTACGTGACCATGTTGATATATTGTTTGCTAATGAGGTTGAAATTAAATCCTTGTTCGAGGTTGATAATTTTGAATCTGCGCTTCAAAAGCTGCGTGGCAAATGCAAAATCGCGGCGCTTACGCGGGGGGAAGCTGGTGCTGTAATATTAACAGACTCAGATACTATACCTGTTGGAGTTGACCCGGTTGAACATATTATTGATACAACAGGAGCTGGGGATTTGTTTGCTGCAGGTTTCCTATTTGGGATTACCCACAATTACAGTTTGGAAAATTGTGGCCGACTTGGAGCGATGTGTGCGGCAGAAATTATCAGTCATTACGGAGCTCGTCCTGAAGTATCTTTAAAAGAATTACTTTTTAAGAAAGGATTTAAATAATCAAACGGGCGAATTAAAGAAAATATCAACATTCTTCAACAATCAGCTCAATCCATGGATAAAGGTATAAAAATCTTGATATTTTTTTGGCAATTTAAATGTTCGTAAATCTCTTGAATTTAACTGGGTTAAAAAAGGCGATGATTGTATACGCAGATCGCCGCCAAGTTGTAATTTTGCTAATGGGATTTTCGAGCGGTTTGCCTCTGCTGCTTGGGTTCTCGACCCTTTCATTTTGGCTCTCCCGCGAAGGGATTTCGCTTTCTGCTATCGGTGGGTTGGTAGCAGTCTCTATTCCTTATTCCCTGAAGTTTTTATGGGCTCCTGTTCTTGATGGCCTTCAATTACCGATTCTAACAAAATTTTTTGGTCGGCGTCGCGGTTGGATTCTTCTAACTCAAGTTTTGCTCATTATTGCAATTATATCTTTAGGTGCTAGTGATCCTCGTCAGGGGTTGGTTTACATGGCGATCATGGCTTTTGTATTAGCTTTTATATCGGCTAGTCAAGATATAGTGGTTGATGCTTATAGAATTGAAATCTTATCTGAAGTGGAACAAGGGGCTGGTGCAGCTTCAACGCAAATCGGCTATCGTGCTGGGCTTTTAGTAGCAGGTGCTGGATCGATTGCTCTCTCATCAATTTTAAGCTGGTTCTGGATTTACACTATAATGGGTGCAATGGTCACTGTGGGAATACTAGCTGTTCTTTTGGCGAAAGAGCCCAAATTACTGCCGGAATATAAGAGTAAAAATAAAAAAAAAGAAAATTTGCATTTGAGGCAGACGTTAAAGAACACTTTCTTGGAGCCATTAGCTGATCTGGCGCAGCGGCCTGGAATTGTTTTTGTTCTGATGTTTATATTGCTTTATAAATACGGCGATGCGATTGCTGGAGCAATGGCTAATCCATTTTTTGATCGAATCGGATTTACAGCACTAGAGATTGCAAGCGTTACGAAGGTTTTTGGGGTTTTAGCAACAATCACTGGTGTAATTCTTGGGGGTGTATTGGTGGCCTGGTTAGGGATCTGGCTTTCCCTGTTAGTAGGGGGTATATTTCAGGCCTTAACGAATATTCTTTTTTCATTTTTAGCATATGTTGGACCAGATATTTATGTACTCGGAATGGCGATTGGTTTTGACAATTTTGCCGGGGGTTTGGGTTCAACAGCTTTAGTTGCATATCTTTCTGCATTGTGTAGTAAGTCTTTTACAGGCACCCAATTTGCGCTACTGACATCACTGGTAGCCTTTGGCAGAACATTGATGGCTATGCTCTCCGGGTGGCTGGTAGATTCCCTTGGCTGGGTCTGGTTTTTCCTTGGTACTAGCTTTCTAGCAATACCTGGTTTGCTACTTCTGTTATGGATAAAACAGTATAAGACCTCCATGTAAAATCATTATGATATAGCGTTTTTATTTTCATCAAATTAACCTTCCGCTAAATCAAGCGAGTATCCTACAGATCTTACAGTACGTATAAGATTATTTTGTTGACCATCAAAATTCATACCCTTTCTAAGTCTGCGTATATGGACGTCAATTGTTCTCTCATCGATGTAAATATCCTGACCCCAAACAAAATCAATAAGTTGTTGGCGAGAATACACACGACCAGGATTTTCCATAAAATGTTTCAACAGATTGAATTCTATTGGGCCAAGTTTTAGCTGAACTGAGTTGCGCACTACTTTATGAGTAGTAATATCCATTTCGACATCCTGAAAACTAAGTAATTTGTCCATTGAAATGGTCTGGACTCGCCGCAATAAAGCATTTATTCGCGCTACTAGTTCAGAGTATGAAAACGGTTTTGATAGATAATCATCTGCTCCAGAATTCAAACCGTGCACTTTGTCAGCTTCCTCAGATCTGGCCGTAAGCATTATTATGGGAATATCTTTTTTTGCAGAATGGCGT
Source organism: Rhodospirillaceae bacterium (assembly GCA_002709075.1). Taxonomy (GTDB): domain Bacteria; phylum Pseudomonadota; class Alphaproteobacteria; order MPNO01; family UBA2964. The sequence continues at coordinate 222,219 of PAPV01000004.1, forward strand.
CTAATTTTCCGACAGATTTCAATTCCGGAGATATCTGGAAGCATCCAATCAAGAAGTATTAAGTTTATTTGGTGCTTTGTTAAAGCAAGTAGACATTCTTTACCATCCAAAGCCGAGAGCACATTAAATCCTTCATGTTCGAGATTATAGCGAAGTAAACTTATCAGGGCAGTTTCATCTTCAACTGCTAAAATCGTTGGTTTCATTTTTCAGTGATGCTGTCGGTTAGAAGACGATCTGATTTTGTCTGACGAATGCGCTGTTGTTGCATGCGTTCGCCTTCTACCATGTAATAAATTGTCTCACATATATTAGTTACATGGTCTCCAATTCTTTCAATATTTTTTGCAATAAAGAGTACATGAGAGCATGCACTTATGTGGTGAGCATCTTCCATCATGTAGGTTAGTAACTCACGAAATAAACTCACGTACATTTCATCTACTTCTTTATCGGCATTCCATACGCGTTCTGCTTTTTCAGAATTCTGTTCAATATATGCGTCAATACAGTTTTTCATCATAGTCATAGTCAATTTTCCCATTCGTGGTATGACATGAATGGGCTGAATTGGTTTGTCCTCGGATAGAGGTATAGAACGTCTTGCGATGCCTGTTGCGTGATCTCCAATTCGCTCTAGATCCGAAGATAATTTAAAGGTAGCCACTATATTTCTAAGATCTTGCGCCATTGGTTGGCGAAGTGCTAGGAGTCTTACAGCTTGATTATCTATTTCATAATTTAAATCGTCTATTTTATCATCATCATCGATGGTCTTATAGGCAAGATTAGTATCCCTCTCGACGATTGCTTTAATGGCGCGTTCAACTTGCTCTTCAACTAAACCGCCTAATTCTATGATAGAATTATTAAGCTTTTTAATCTCTTCATCATAAGATTTCACAATATGGTTTCTGGACATTAAAATCCTCCTACAAAGAGTCTAAATAATCAGTATTATCCAAACCGACCAGTGATATAACCTTGGGTTCTTTCGTCCTGTGGGCTAGTAAATATTGTTTCAGTAGCTCCATACTCTACCAAATTTCCAAGATGAAAAAATGCTGTGTTTTGCGATACACGGGCCGCCTGCTGCATATTATGTGTGACTATTACAATGGTGAAATTATCTCGCAATTCATCGATTAACTCTTCAACATGTGCCGTTGCTATTGGATCTAGTGCTGAACAAGGTTCGTCCATAAGAATAACTTCTGGGCTTACTGCTATTGCACGCGCAATGCACAAACGTTGTTGTTGGCCACCAGATAGCCCAGTTCCAGGCTCTTGCAATCGATCTTTTACCTCTTTTAAAAGCCCAGCTTTTTCAAGCGATGTATGCACAATCTCTTCTAACTCACTTTTGTCCTTTGCTAATCCATGTATTTGAGGTCCATAGGCAATGTTATCGTAAATTGATTTAGGAAAAGGGTTGGGTTTTTGAAATACCATACCGATGCGGGCACGCAACTCAACAACATCGAGTTTTGGATCATATATATCTTTCCCATCAATTCGAACACTGCCATGAAAAATACATCCCTCTATGTAATCATTCATCCTGTTCAAACAACGGAGAAAGGTTGATTTGCCGCAACCGGATGGACCGATCAGGGCTGTAACGCTTTGATGAAGAATATCAAGATCCACATTGAATAACGCTTGTTTTCCACTGTAGGAGACACAGACTTTGCGAGCCGACATCTTTATTTGATTATCGTTTTTTGTCGCGACCATAATTATTTCTCGTAAATGATAAAATCATTTGTGTAAACTCGAATTACTATAACAAAGTAACTACCATCTTCTTTCAAATTTTTTTCTTAATAAAACTGCGCCCAAATTCATAATTATTAAAACAGTAAGAAGCACAAGGGTTGCCGCTGCAGTTTTTTCTACGAAAGCCCGTTCTGGGCTGTCAGCCCAGAGAAATATCTGAACAGGAAGAGCTGTTGCCGAGTCATTGATCCCCTGGGGTATGTCTACTATAAAGGCAACCATCCCGATCATTAAAAGTGGTGCTGTTTCACCTAATGCTCTAGCAGCACCTATGATGGTCCCTGTAAGAATTCCTGGAATTGCTAGAGGTAGAACGTGATGCAGAACAACTTGCATCGGCGATGCTCCAATTCCTGTCGCAGCCTCACGAATTGAGGGAGGGACAGATCCTAATGCGGCTCTGCTGGCTATTATAACAGTTGGCAATGTCATTAGGGCTAACACAACACCGCCGACTAAAGGGGCGGAGCGATGCATTCCGAAAAAGCCTAGGAAAACAGCCAGACCAAGAAGACCAAACACTATAGAAGGAACTGCCGCTAGATTGCTAATATTTACTTCAACTAGATCTGTCCATCGATTCTTAGGCGCAAATTCCTCTAAGTAAATTGCTGCTGCAACTCCAAGAGGAAAAGCTAAGGCTAGAGCAACAAGCATAGTTAGCAAAGACCCAATTGTGGCTCCTAAAATCCCAGCTAATTCTGGTTCGCGTGAGTCGCCATTCGTAAAAAATTTCAAATTAAATTTTTGATTGATAACTCCATCATCGACCAATTTGTCTATCCACTTAGACTGCTTGATCGTGATTCTACCCTGATTATTAGCGGTGATATTTCCTTTTATATATTGATCTACATCATCGGATGCGATCGCTAAAGTAGTGATAGTTTTTCCTAGTAGTTTAGGATTCTCAAAGACAGCATCCTGTAAGTCAAACGTAGCGCCGCTACTAATTAACTTATAAAGCAACCGTTTATCTCTACGAGATTTAATTTCTGGAAATTTTTTTAAAAGCGCCCTTTTAAGAAAACTTTTGAAATTCAATTCGGAAATTACATTTGGACTAATCTGTTTTTCATTAGGGAATTTGTTTTCGGGTAGAGAGATGGAGAGTTCTAGATACGTTTGTTTGAAAGCAGAAAAACCCTTGTTGATCATATTCCCAATGAGAAGAAAGAGTGTAGAAATAGCAACTAAAATCGAGAGTATTCCAAGAATCTTGAATCTTTTTTCTGCAGCATAACGGCGCTCTCTTCTTTTGGAAATTGTCTCAGTTCGTTCCCCCTCTTTTATTGGGAAACCTTTTAATAGAGTGTTAGTCATATTTCTCTCTATATTTTCTAACAATATGTAAAGCAATTACATTCAATACTAACGTTATCATAAATAATGTTAGGCCCAATGCGAATGCAGATAGGGTCTTCGCACTATCAAACTCCTGGTCCCCCACAAGAAGAGTAACAATCTGCACGGTGACGGTTGTAACGGCCTCAAGTGGGTTTGCAGTTAAATTTGCGGCCATCCCCGCTGCCATAACAACGATCATGGTTTCGCCGATTGCTCGGCTCACCGCTAAAAGCACACCTCCAATAATCCCTGGAAACGCAGCTGGAACAACCACTTTTCTTATTGTCTCATATTGTGTTGCTCCCAACGCATAAGAGCCATCCCTTAATGTTTGCGGCACCGCATTTATAATGTCATCTGACAAGGAAGAAACGAATGGAATAATCATGATTCCCATTACTAATCCAGCAGCTAATGCGCTTTCCGAAGCAATTTCAATTCCGATATAATTTCCGACTTCCCTTATGAATGGAGCAACAGTAAGGGCTGCAAAAAAACCATAAACAACGGTAGGGACACCAGCTAATATTTCTAATCCAGGTTTAAGAATGTCACGTAATTTTCTTGGAGCATATTCAGACAGGTAGATCGCGGACATTAATCCAATTGGTGCAGCTACAGCCATCGCAATTAACGTGACAAGCAGTGTGCCTATGAATATTGGAACAGCGCCGAAAGATCCCTCGCTTGCCACTTGGTCGCCCCTGAGTGCAGTTTGAGGGCTCCATTCTAGTCCGAATAAAAAATCATTTACTGGTATTTTTTCAAAGAATCTAATCGTCTCGAAAACTAACGATAGTACAATTCCAAATGTTGTAAAAATAGCAACAAGCGAAGCGCCCATAAAAAATAACTGAATAACTTTCTCCACGTAGTTTCTAGCTTGAAATTTTGATTTTATGTGGGTGTAAGACCAGAAACCTAATATTACAGAAATCGTGATAACAGATGACAGTAACGCCGCATCTCCTAATTCTCGCCAATTCACTAATCTCTCAGCTAAAATTTTTGTGGTGGGATCATGATATTCATTGACAAAACCATTATTAGCCATGTTCAAGATCTTACTAACTAATAGTTCTACGGTTTGCGGGTCTATGTCTCTTTGCGAATCAGGCAGCGACGTTGTTATCAGCGTTTCTAAAAAGACAGGCTGTAAAATACTCCACATTGCAAATAGAAAGATAGCTGGCAGTCCAGTCCATATAGCTAGGTAAAGGCCATAGTGTTGAGGAAGAGACTTCAACAAGTTCACTTTTCCATCTACAACAGATATGGCACGCCGCCGACCAGCTATAAAACTGATAAGTATCAGGAGAACTATAACACTGATGATAAATCCGTTGATCATTATTTTTTTGCTTTACAAAAATAACCATGCGGTCAAGATTTGCCCTCAACCGCATGGTTATTAGCTACCTTGTGTTTGTTCTTGCATTGAGAGTTCTTTCAATGTTTCAATGGTTGAACGCGCTTTTTCGCGCTTTTCTTTAGAAAGTGGAATCAAACCTTTATCCACTAGATACCCCTCGTCACCAAAACTTTTTTCACTAGTAAACTCTTTAACGAAATCTCTCAACCCGGGAATAACGCCTATATGTGCTTTCTTGATATAAAAATACAAGGATCGAGAAATTTTGTATTTTCCAGAGGTTATATTTTCAAAGGTTGGTGCAATCCCATTAATAGAAGCTCCTTTTACACTGTCTGAATTTTGATCCAGAAAACTGAACCCGAAAATTCCAAATGCATTTGGGTTGGCATTAAGTTTTTGCACTATGAGATTATCATTTTCTCCTGCATCGATGAAAACCCCATCTTCGCGAATTCCGTGACATAGTGCTTTATATTTTTTTTTGTTCCTTTTTTTCATAGCTTTTATTGTCTTGAAAGTTTTACAACCACCCTCCATGGCGAGTTCAACAAACGCGTCACGGGTACCAGAAGTCGGAGGTGGGCCAAGAACTTCAATTTTAATATTTGGAAGAGATGGATCTATATCGCTCCACCTTTTATGTGGATTTGATACCAGTTTCTTTCCCTCGGCATCAATCGGCACTTTTTTCGCTAGCGCAAGAAATACATGGCGCATGTCAAGATCTATTTTTCCCCCTGACTTTGTATTTGCTATGACAATTCCATCGAAACCAAATTGTATCTCAATTATTTTTGAAATACCATTTTTTGCGCAGCGGTTTATCTCGGATCGTTTTATACGGCGTGATGCATTAGTTATATCTGGATGCCTTGTTCCTAGTCCCGAGCAAAATAGTTTTGCTCCACCCCCAGTGCCAGTTGATTCGATTACTGGTGTCTTAAATTTTGTTATTCGTCCGAAATTTTCTGCGACTGCGGTGGAAAATGGAAACACTGTCGATGAACCTACAACTCTGATTTGATCACGCGCGCTTGCAGCGGTTATCATCACACAAAAAACTGCAAATAAAATAGGAATTGTTTTATAAGTCATTGTTGTCCTCTCAAAACTGTTTTGATTTAATCCCGATTATCCAGTGTTTAGGGAAACTAACTTTAACGATTGCAATATAGACATGATCTATTAAGTTTTTATTACAGTTTTATTAAAGTTTTATTACATTAAGCTTAAGAATAACCTCGTCTAAGGGGTTGTGGTGTTTGACAGGGTTTACATGAATAGAGCTTATCAACTGCAATTAAGAAGGTACATTTTCCTGTTCTAAGGGCAGGTATATTGTGAATATGCTTCCAGTCCCTTGCATACTTTTGATATCTAAAAATCCACGATGTCTATTTATGGCATGTTTGACTATCGCTAGTCCGAGCCCTGTACCTCCGCGCTGAAGGGAATCCTTTGCGTCTATTCGGTAAAATCTCTCTGTTAGTCGAGGAATGTGTTCTGGGTCAATTCCAATTCCAAAGTCTTGAATTGATATAGCAGCGTAGTCCATCTTGCGGTCTGATAAAAAAGGCAAATCCCTGCCATTAATTTTTGTTGCTGTAATTACAATTTCTGAGTTTTCTTGACTGTATTTTATGGCATTGTCTAATAGGTTTTGAAACGCCATTAACAGATCGTTTCTGTCCCCCGGAATATCTTTGAACTTTCCTAGGTTTGTCATTTTTATGTTTATAGATTTATGCTCCGCAGCGAGAGAGAGCGTGTTAATGATTTCATTTATGATTTCATTTATATCTATTATTTGGTTAGGTGCTGCATGTTCATTCATTTCGATTCGTGAGAGTGACAGCAAATCATCCACTAAATGAGACATCTTTTTTGCTTGATGTTCCATAAGTTCGAAAAATTTTTCTTGCGCCGATGTATCTCCGCGAGCATGGCCCCGCAACGTGTGGAGACTTCCTAATAACACTGAAATTGGAGTCCGCAACTCGTGGCTTATATTTGCAATAAAATCAGATCGCATTGACTCCATGCGTTTAATTTCAGTGATATCATATAGGGAGATAATTGCACAAAATTTGTTATTGTTTTCCGAATTTATAGCTGAAATTCGTGCACCCAAGTTACGCTTAACGGGTATTGTAAAATCAAACTCAATTTCAGCGGTTGTTCGACTTCCTGCTAGAACATCATCGACGGCTAGAAGTACATTTGGGTTGCGTATTACAGCCGCGAGATCCCGTTCTACAAGTGAGCTACCAAGCATATCATGTGCAGCCAAGTTGGCATGAATGATTAGCCGCGTGTTATCTAAAATCAATAAAGGATTTGGCAGTCGATCTAATTCTAATGGCGAAACTAAACCTGGGTTTGCATTTTTCTTGTCCAAGGCAGTCACGTTGTCAATCGTCTTGCGAATACTGTTAAATAAAGGAGAAAATACTTTGCGAAAAGTAATTATGGGACGAGGAGTATTTGGGTTACTTTGTAAATTTTCAACAAATAATTTCAGTTCGATGATATCTTTTGTAAAACAGTAAATAAGAAATCCTGTTGTTAATATTGTCGCAAGGGTTATGGCAAGAAATATAAAACTGATTGATTCAACAAAAATTAGAAGAACTATAAGGGCCATTAGAAAAATAACCAAAAGTGTGGTTTGCACAGGAGTTAGATGCATTAATGAACCATTACTTTAATAAAATAGGATTACTATGTTGATATTTTAGTTTAAAGAGTCATATGCAGCTAGCACAGCGTTGGTTACGATATCTGAAACCCCAGCGTCTAAGCGGGCTATTTGAACTGGTTTATCCAGACCAACCAACATAGGACCTATCACATTAGCCCCTGCAAGTTTTTGAAGAATGCGGGATGAAATTGAAGCTGAAAAAAGATCGGGCATAATTAATACGTTAGCAGGACTTTTTAAGCGATTAAAAGGGTAAACATCATTCATTGACGGGTCCAGAGCTGTGTTTACGGATATTTCACCTTCGTAGCTAAAGCTTACTTTCTTACGGTCTAATATATTTACTGCCGCGCGAATAACATCAATTCGTTCACTCTCTCTTCCACCAAAACTGGAGTGTGAGACCAGTGCAACTCGTGGATCATGTCCCATTGCTCGAGCCCGTTCTGCTGCCTGGGCCGCAATTTCTGCAAGTTGTTGGGCTGAAGGCGTTTCGTTTACAATCGTATCGGCTATAAATACGGTACGATCTCTAACTGTGACAATCGATAAACCAAAAAGTGCTTTGCCTTTTTTTATATCAATAGCGCGAAGTACATCGTTCCAACTTTTTGGTGCATTTCGCGTAAGACCTGTAACCATGCCGTCTGCATCGCCATTTGCAATCATACATGCTGCGAAAATATTCCTATCTGTTACCACCATTCTTTGGCAGTCGCGCCGAAGATGTCCCCGTCTTTGTAGTCGGGTGTAAAGGTAGTTTGTATATCTTGCATTGTTTTTTGATAACTTTGCATTGTGGATCTCTAATTTGTCAGCGCCTGGTAGGCCGAGTGTTTTTATTTTTTCTTTAATGAGATCTTCGCGTCCAATTAGGATTGGTGTTCCATATCCAGCGTTACGAAAGGTAAGCGCTGCCCTGATCACCGGCTGTTCTTCTCCCTCAGCAAAAACAATCCTTCGAGGGTTACGTTTTACCGCCTCGAAAATAGTGTGCAGTCGACCCACCGTTGGATCCATGCGCTCAGCTAGTGATAGGCGATAAATTTCTGCGTCAGGTATTTTTATTCTGGAGACACCAGTTGCTGTAGCGGCTTCGGCTACTGCTGGTGGCACGGCAGTTATCAAACGAGGATCGAACGGGGTTGGAATAATATAATCTGGCCCAAAGGTTAGTCTTTGTCCTGAATATGCTTCCGCAACTTCATCCGGTACATCTTCACGTGCGAGTTTTGCAAGCGCTTGTGCTGCCGCAATCTTCATTTCATTATTTATTCTCCTCGCCCGTACATCAAGCGCACCGCGAAATATATATGGAAAACCGAGAACATTGTTTATTTGATTAGCATAATCCGAGCGGCCTGTAGCGATAATGGCATCATCGCGCACTGATCTTGCATCTTCCGGAGTTATTTCAGGGTTAGGGTTAGCTAGTGCAAAAATTATAGGCGCGTTGGCCATGGATTGAATCATTTTTTTTGTGACCGCATTTCCTACAGATACACCGAAGAATATGTCTGCACCCATCATAGCCTCCTCCAAGGAGCGAGCTTTAGTAGTTGCTGCATATGCAGACTTCCACTGGTTCATCCCCTCTTCTCGACCTTGATAAACAACACCATTTGAGTCACACAAAATTATATTATCGCGTGGAAGTCCCATCGCCAAAAAGAGATCAAGGGATGCAATTGCTGCTGCCCCGGCTCCATTCACTACAACTTTTGGCGTAGTGAGTTTTCGACCTGTTATTTCTAAGGCATTGATTAATCCAGCAGCAGCTATTACTGCAGTTCCATGCTGATCGTCATGAAAAATTGGGATGTCCATGAGCTCACGCAATCGTTCCTCTATTACGAAGCAGGCGGGAGCTGCAATATCCTCGAGGTTTATGCCACCAAACCCGGGTCCGAGATAGCGAACGCAATTAACAAATTGATCGATGTTTGATGTGTCAACTTCTAAATCTACCGCATCGATATCGGCGAATCGTTTAAACAAGACACATTTGCCTTCCATCACAGGCTTTGCCCCTAAGGCTCCTAGATCACCTAGTCCTAATACTGCAGTTCCGTTAGAGATCACTGCAACCATGTTGCCTTTGTTGGTATAATCAAATGCGCTGTCTTCATTTTTTGCAATTTTTAGGCAAGGGGCTGCTACCCCGGGAGAATATGCGAGGGATAAATCCCGTTGAGTGGTTATGGATTTCAGTGGTTGGATTGATAATTTTCCGGGTGGTGGCCCGGCGTGAAGAGCTAAAGCTTCTCGCTCGAGGTTCGATATCGAAGCTTTATTCGTAGTCAATTTTTCAGCCACTGGTGCTTTTTCTTTCTTTCTATCCATGACGAGTTTTTCCTCTTCGACCTTTATAACTTGCACTGTGATGGTAATGCTGCTTCGGCGCAAGCGTTTGACTGACTGACTGCAGATGTCCCATTATCAATGGGTCAAGGTAGCATCGGTAAACATATCTCAGTAATTAATGAGGACAGATCTAAAAACAGAATGAAAAAACACAAAAAAAATTCGAATAAAGATTTGGAACCAACACCAATGATGGCACAATATTTAACGATAAAAAGTGCCCACCCTGATAGTTTATTATTTTATCGCATGGGTGATTTCTACGAGCTTTTTTTCGATGATGCAGTTAATGCATCGATTGCATTAGATATAACACTTACTAAGCGTGGAAAGCACAGAGGTGCCGATATACCAATGTGCGGTGTTCCCGTTCATACTGCTGAAACTTATCTTGCGCGTTTGATTAGGAAAGGTTTTCGTGTTGCGGTTTGTGAACAAACCGAAAATCCGGATGAAGCTAAAAAGCGCGGCTCGAAGTCAGTAGTGCAAAGGGAAGTTGTTCGAATTGTTACGTCTGGAACTTTAACCGAAGAAGCTCTTTTAGAGTCAGGAAAACATAATTTTATTGCCGCTCTCGGGGAAGTGCAGAGTGTTTTTGGCCTCTCTTGGCTCGACATATCAACGGGTAGCTTCTTTGTACAGGAAGTAACAGCAGGTTCGTTAACATCTGTTATAGCAAGAATCGAACCGAATGAATTGCTGATACCGGAAAATCTAGAAGCGAATTCGGTCTTATTAAAATCTCTAGAGGATGCCTGCGCTAGGGTGGTGCCGATATCCTCTGTACGATTTGATAGTCAGAATGGGCGCCGCCAGCTAGAAGTAGCTTATAAGGTTGCCTCGTTGGAGGCTTTTGGTTTGTTTACCCGAGCAGAAATTTCGGCAGCAGGTGCTCTTCTGGATTATATAAAACTCACCCAAAAAGGGCGATTGCCGAGGCTAAATCCTCTTCAGCAATTGCGTGCAGGCGAAGTCATGGAGGTTGATGCTGCAACAAGGCGTAATCTTGAAATTTCTCGAAGTTTATCAAATGAAAAAAGTGGCTCTTTGATAGATAACATTGATTTAACTGTCACTGGTGCAGGGAGAAGACTTTTTGCCAATTGGTTAACGGCGCCTCTTACCAATTTAGAGGATATTGCTGCCAGGCATGATTCAGTAAGCTGGTTTTACGAAGATCCTGATTGCCGCAATGCTACACGTGCATACCTTAGGAAATTATCGGATTTGGAAAGAGCTTTGTCTCGCATAACCCTTGATAGGGCTGGGCCCCGTGACTTAGCCGGTATTCGAGATGGGCTTGATCTCAGTGTTTTAATTTTAAACCGATTAAGTGAAAATAACTGTGCTGTATCTCTTCCACATTTGTTATTAGAGAAGATTTCTAAGGTGTCAAATTTTTCACTTCTGCGCGAAAAGTTAGGGAAGGCACTGAAAAGTAGTTTGCCTATCAGTGCACGTGATGGTGACTTTATTGCCACAGGTTACTCAAATGAACTTGATGAACTCTTGGTTCTTCGGGACTCAAGTCGTCAGTTGATAGCGGAGTTACAAGTTGAATACGTAAAGAAAACTAATATTACTTCTTTAAAAATTCGAAATAATAATTTTTTGGGATACTTCGTAGAGGTTACTTCAGCAAATGTCGAAAAAGTTCCGACAGATGAGGGCGGTATTTTTATTCATAGACAGACCCTCGCAAACACTACTCGCTTTACGACAGTAGAGCTCAATGATTTGGAAAGACAAATTGCTCGTGCCGCGGATCAAGCACTGCTCTTAGAAAATAAATTATTCGAAGAATTGGTTTTTTTGATAAAGGGTATGAGTTATGAGATTGCTTTCGCTGCTCATGTACTTGCAATCATAGATGTAACTGCTGCCCTCGCAGAATTAGCAGTAAAAAGGAGTTTTGTATGCCCAATTATGGATAACAGTAATTCTTTTATTGTTGAGGGTGGCCGTCACCCGGTGGTGGAGGCTGCCCTACAATCCTCTGGAGAGAGGGAATTTGTTCCCAACGACTGTAATTTGGATCCGCAGACACGACTTTGGCTGTTAACAGGGCCTAACATGGCCGGAAAGAGCACGTTTCTCCGCCAAAACGCATTAATAGCCATTCTTGCCCAGGCGGGCTCATTTGTTCCGGCCTCAAGTGCAAAAATTGGGATTATAGACCGGCTTTTTAGTCGTGTTGGCGCTTCTGATGATCTTGCCCGTGGGCGATCTACTTTTATGGTTGAAATGGTTGAAACAGCGGCTATTCTAAATCAGGCGACTGAGAAATCACTTGTAATTCTTGATGAAATTGGGCGTGGCACAGCAACTTTTGATGGGCTCTCGATAGCTTGGGCGGCACTTGAACATATTCATGATGTAAATATGTGCCGCTCAATATTTGCCACCCACTATCACGAACTGACCTCATTGGCAGTGCGCCTTTTGTCTCTCGAATGTCACTACATGCGGGTTAAAGAGTGGAAGGGTGACGTTGTATTTTTGCATGAAATTGCCAATGGTTCAGCAGATCGTTCTTATGGAATTCATGTTGGGCGGTTGGCTGGGTTGCCTCGAGCAGTAATCAACCGAGCCGAGGAAGTGTTGGCAGCGCTAGAGAAGGGAGAACAAGGAAGCGCGATTTCTCGGCTGGCGGACGACTTGCCGCTGTTTAAAACAAAATCATCTCTTAATTCCATTGAAATAGAAAAAGAATCGCAGCTCCAAGAGGCATTGAAAGAAATTCAGATAGACTCAATGAGCCCACTTGAGGCGCTTGAATTTCTTTACAAACTGAAGAATATGTTAAATGAAGACAAATTCTAACAAGCAGAACTTTAGAGTTCCATTTAACGTTTACATTATGATCGTGGTATAGATAAATTTAAATTTAGGATTCAACACTTGAAGGCGTAGGCAGTTATGGCATCGGCCATTAAACGAGAGAAATTATTTGATTTGAAGGCAATCACAAAAGCGTATGAGTCAGATTGGTCTGAAGATAGATCTACTGTAGAAAACAGAAGAAGACTTTTTGAATTTGCGAGACAGTCTTTAGTTTCAGGATCTGACTTAATCCGCCACAATTTTGAAAAAAACAATGCGAGTGGGGCAGATAACGTCCGCGCGACTTGTTTCTTAATCGATGAATTGCTCCGTTTTGCTCTGAACATAACAACTACTCGCATCTATCCAACTGCTGAGGTTACTTCAGCAGAAAGAATTTGCTTAGTCTGTACAGGCGGATATGGAAGAGGCGAATTGGCCCCATTTTCTGATTTAGATCTTATGTTTCTACTACCATATCGACTAAATCCGCGGGTTGAACAAATAGTTGAGTCAATACTTTATATGCTTTGGGACCTCGGATTGAAAGTAGGACATGCAACACGAACAGTGGAAGAAGTGATACGTTTGTCTCGGAATGATATCACCATTCGGACTGCAATATTGGAGTCGCGTTTTTTATGGGGGAATCGGAAATTGTTTATGCATATGCGTAGGCAATTCCGAACGAAAATTATTTCTGAAACTGGTTCGGCATTCGCTCAAGCCAAACTTGCTGAGCGCGACCAACGCCATGAAAGAATGGGTAACTCACGTTACGTACTGGAACCAAACCTTAAGGAAGGGAAAGGCGGATTGCGAGACCTCCATACTTTATTCTGGATCGGGAAATATCTCTATCAAGTAGATGCGGTTCATGATTTGGTCAAAAAAGGTGTTATTACCATGGCGGAATCCAGGCGTTTTAGTAAAGCACAGAATTTTTTGTGGACTGTGCGTTCTCATTTACACTACCTCGCTATGCGCGGAGAGGATCGGCTTACATTTGATGTTCAGGAACAAATTGGTCGTCGAATGGGATACAGAGACCATTCCGGAACACTTGGTGTAGAAAGATTTATGAAACATTATTATTTAACTGTGAAAGAAGTTGGTGACTTGACTCGTATTTTTTGCGCCGCTCTCGAAGCAGAATTCCAAAGTTATAATGTTTTTAGTTTCAGGGCCCTAGATATATTCAGGCGTGATATTGAGGGCTTCAAATTAGAGAGTGGTAGATTAAGTGTTGAAATGGGGACAGAATTTCTTGCAGATCCTGTCAATATTTTTCGCTTGTTTAGAACGGCTCAGGTTCATAAAAGAGATATTCATCCTCGCGCATTGAAACTTATCACTCGGCACTTAAAATTGATTGACTCCATCCGCGATAATCCAGAAGCCAATGCACTTTTTTTACAAATACTTACAGACTCAAACAGAGCCGAAGTAACATTACGGCGGCTCAATGAGTCGGGAGTTTTCGGACGGTTTATTCCAGATTTTGGACGGGTTGTAGCTCAGATGCAACACGATATGTATCATGTTTATACCGTGGATGAGCATACAATCTTTGCAATTGGTATTCTCCATGGAATTGAACAAGGTAGGTTCAAGTCAGACATGCCAGTTGCTTCAGAAGTAATTCACAAATTATCATCAAAAAGAGCTCTTTATGTTGCTATTCTTCTGCACGATATAGCAAAAGGCCGAAATGGCGATCATTCAGTTTTGGGTGGTAATATTGCAAGAGAGTTATGTCCTCGACTAGGTTTAATATCTGAAGAAAGTGAAACTGTTGAATGGTTGGTTCGCCATCACTTGCTTATGAGCCATTTTGCATTCCACCGCGATTTATCTGATCCTAAGAGCATTGTTGATTTTGCTAAACAGGTTCAGTCCCTAGAGAGGCTCAGACTTTTGCTATGTTTAACAATTGCTGACATCCGGGCTGTGGGCCCAAATGTTTGGAATAATTGGAAGGCTTCGTTACTGCGTGAGCTTTATTATGCAACAGAGGACGAGCTTTCTGGAGGACATAATACTACAGGGCGTGAGACACGAGTGGAGAGTGCAAAGGTTTGTCTGTCAGCAGCTTTAATAAATGAGAATTGGTCTAAAAAGGACGTAGGAGAAATTTTAAGTCTTGGTTATCCGTCATATTGGTTGTCGTTCGATAAAGACGCGCATCTCCGTCACGCCAAACTTATGCGTGAAGCACATAAAAATAATAATAATATTGCGTTCGATACACGTGAGGATAACAATCAGGCAATCACAGAATTTATTATTTATACGCCAGACTATGCTGGTTTGTTCTCAACGATCGCAGGAGCTATAGCGATTTCCGGTTCAAATATCGTAGGTGCAAAAATTTTTACAATGACAAATGGAATGGCATTAGATGTTTTCGCCGTCCAGGATTCGAATGGAAATATATTTGAAAGTAAGAATGATCTCGAGCGACTTGTTGCTCGAGTTGAGCAAGCATTGTGTGGAGAATGGAATCCGACTCAAGAGTTGAAGAAAAAAAATATTATACAGGGTCGTGATAATGTATTTTCAGTATTGCCACGAGTATTAATCAACAATAACGCAAGCTTGACGCATTCAGTAATTGAAATAAATGGGAGAGATAGAACTGGTTTTCTACATGATGTTACTTTGACATTGGCTGAATTGGGCTTGCAGGTATCCAGCGCTTTGGTTACCACCTACGGCGAGAGGGTTGTTGATGTTTTCTATGTAAAGGATGGCTTCGGAATGCAGATCACAAATGAGCGTAAACTATTACAAATCAAGAATGCACTTTTAAGCACATTGGGTGAAGTGATAGATGGTTATCCGAATAAACCTTTAAATATGGATCAAATATCAGGCGTTAAAGCTGATCAGCACCGATCCAGAAGCTTTTCAAAAAAATTAGCTGGCTAATTCTAATGCTTTGTATAGCAATTACATCGATAAAATTGTAGCAATTTAGATGCTTCTTTTTAAAGCTATTTTTACTATTGGCGGCTATACTTTTGTTAGTCGCATATTGGGTTTCTTGCGAGACATTTTAATTGCTATATTTATGGGTGCAGGGCCAGTTGCAGATGCCTTTTTCGTTGCGTTTAAATTGCCAAATTTTTTCCGTCGGTTATTCGCCGAGGGTGCATTTAGTGCTGCTTTTGTTCCAATGTTTTCAAGACGACTTTTGGTGGATGGGCAAGCTGCCGCGTTCAAATTTGCGACCTCAGTGCTTTCAATTCTAGTTGTAACTCTTTTTTTGCTCGTTGCCTTGGTTCAAGTGGCTATGCCAATTTTGATGTTGGGCTTCGCACCAGGTTTTTCTAATGATCCTATTCGTTTCAGTCTGGCCATTGAGTTGACACGAATAACATTCCCATATCTCCTTTTTATTTCTCTTGTTTCTTTGTTGGGTGCAGTACTTAACTCTTTAAATAGGTTTGCCGCGGCGGCTGCAACACCGATTATCCTGAATGTTTGTCTTATTGTTGGGCTGCTAGCTGCAACGCCATATTTGCAAACTCCAGGTCACGGATTGGCTTGGGGTGTGGCTTTTGCTGGTGTGATGCAGTTTCTCTGGCTAATTTTTATTTGTAGGCGGGAGGGTTTTGATCTTCGATTGCCGAGGCCGCGCTTGAATACCGAGGTAAAGAATTTGCTGGGTCGGATTGCTCCGGGTGCTTTGGGAGCAGGTGTTGTGCAGCTAAATTTGCTAATTGATATTGCTATTGCTTCAACTCTTCCCACTGGAGCAGTGTCATTCCTTTACTATGCAGATAGATTGAATCAGTTGCCGTTAGGGGTGATTGGGATTGCTATAGGTACGGCTCTGCTTCCCCTGCTGTCTCGACAACTTCGAAACGGCGACTATTCTGCTGCGCGCGAAGCGATGAACCGTGCAGTTGAAATAGCGTTGCTTTTTTCCATTCCCGCGGCTGTTGCACTGATAGTTATCGCTGAGCCAACTATCAAAACACTTTTTGAATATGGTGCATTCGACGCAGCCACAACACGAGAAACATCCCTTGCACTTATTTGTTACGCTATTGGCCTTCCAGCCTATATAATTATAAAAGTTTTAGCGCCTAGTTTTTTTGCACGAGAAGACACAAGTACACCAGTCAAAATTGGGATTTTGTGTATCTCAATAAATATTATTCTTAGTTTAACTCTTATTAATATAATAGGGCATGCGGGTATTGCACTTGCCACTGCGATATCTGCTTGGATAAATGTTTTGTTTTTAGCCATCGTTGTGAAATACAAGAGGTATCATCGCTTTGACATAAGACTGGGGACTAGGGCTTTAAAAATTTGTTTTGCTTCTGCCGCGATGGGAGGTGTTCTTTGGCTTATGCGAATTCCCTTCGAGACTCATTTTTCGGTGTTGTTAGGTGACCGAATATTCGCCTTGATAACTGTCATTTTTGTGGGAACATTGTCTTATATAATATTTAGTCTTGTGATAGGCGCTGCTTCCCTGAAAGAAGTCAAAGCGGCATTTTATAAACAATCCCAGCTTGACCGGCATCAGTAATGGCGGGATAACGCCACTTGTGAGAAAAAAAGGATAAAAGATGGCGCGGATATTTTCCGGTGTTCAGCCTACGGGTAACCTACACCTAGGCAACTATTTGGGTGCAATACGTAATTTTGTTAATCTGCAGAAAGGAAATGAATGTATTTATTGTGTTGTAGACTTGCATGCCGTTACAGTTTGGCAAGAACCTAAAAACCTTATCTGTAACACACGTGAGGTGGCTGCCGCATTTATTGCTGCGGGAGTGGATCCAAAAAAAAGTATCATTTTTAACCAAAGTGCGGTATCCGCACACACAACCCTTTCATGGGTATTAAATTGTGTTGTTAGGGTGGGTTGGTTAAACCGAATGACCCAGTTTAAAGAAAAGGCCGGAAAGAACCGTGAAAACGCAAGTGTCGGCCTTTACGTATATCCTGCATTAATGGCAGCAGATATTCTCGCATATTTTGCGACGCATGTCCCTGTAGGTGACGACCAAAAACAACATCTCGAACTAACACGAGATATCGCTCAAAAATTTAATAATGACTATGATGTCGATTTCTTTCCAATAGTTGAACCTTTAATTTTAGAAGATGCTGCCCGGGTGATGAGCTTAAGAGATGGGCGTCAAAAAATGAGCAAATCCGATCCCTCTGATAATGCGCGGATTAATATAACTGATGATGCCGACACTATAGCAAAAAAGATCCGCCGCGCGAAAACAGACTCCGAGCCTGTACCAGATGGGTCTCAATCGCTAGGCACTGTTGCAACTCGGCCAGAGGCTTTTAACCTAATTGATATATTTTGTGCCCTAACTGAATGTTCAAGAACCGAAATTATGAGTGAATTTGGCGGCAAACCCTTCTCGGAATTTAAGCCGGCTCTGGCTGATGCGGCAATAACGTCTCTGGGCCCAGTTGGGACTGAAATGCGTCATTTATTAAATGATCCAGCTGAAATCGACAGGGTGTTAGCGGATGGTGCAAATCGAGCCCGCTCCATTTCAGAGCCAATCATCAAAGAAGTTCACGGCATTATGGGGTTTTTAAATCCATAATTAATAATGCAAATTTTGATTATAGATTGTATCTTGCGAAAGTGCAGGATAGGGCGCACAACATGAGTGTTTTTTTCATTTTCCACAATTCTGAACAGATCTTATGGATATTTATTTTCCCATTGCAGAAATGTCCCTGAATGCACTCCTGCTATTTGGCATGGGTGTTGGTGTCGGTGTTTTGTCTGGGATGTTTGGTGTTGGAGGCGGCTTTTTGATGACGCCTTTGTTGATATTTGTTGGTATTCCACCGGCAGTAGCGGTAGCTACTGAAGCAAACCAGGTCGTTGCTGCGTCAGTGTCGGGTGCGCTTGCTCATTGGAGGCGGGGTAATGTTGATATTAAAATGGGCCTTGTACTTTTGTTGGGCGGTTTACTGGGTTCTACAACAGGGGTTTTTATTTTTACTTGGCTTCGCCAATTAGGACACATTGATGTTGTTATCTCAATTTTTTTTGTAACGTTCTTAGGAATTATCGGTTCACTTATGGTAACTGAGAGTGTTCGTGCTTGGATGAGGGCGCGCAATCCTTCTAAGCCGCGTGTAAAATTACATCGCCATATTTGGTTGCATGGTCTACCATTTAAGATGCGGTTCCGCCATTCCAAGCTTTACATAAGTGCTCTCCTTCCTTTTGGAATTGGAGTTTTTGTAGGTATCCTCTCGGCTATCATGGGCGTTGGTGGTGGGTTTGTAATGGTTCCAGCAATGATTTATTTGCTTGGCATGCCAACTTCCATTGTTATTGGCACATCGCTATTTCAGATTATTTTCGTGACGGCAAATGTAACTTTTTTGCAGTCCGTAAATAATCAAACGGTTGATATAATGCTAGCATTGCTACTTATATTTGGCAGTGTGATTGGCGCACAACTTGGCACAATTTTCGGAGCAAAGTTACGTGGAGAACAACTTCGGGTTCTTCTTGGTTTAATTGTATTGGCCGTGGGTTTTAAAGTTGCTTGGACCCTGGTTGTTACCCCATTAGAGTTGTTTACCCTTGGGGCGGGTGGAAGCTGATGCTACAATTTTTGGTCTATTTGTTTTTTGTTTCTGGAGTACTTCACTCTAGTCAGATTAATGCTTCTCCATTAGTTGCTGATTTATCCGATACAAAAATTGATATAACCACAGATTTTTCCGGAACACGGTTACTTTTATTTGGGTCGATTAATGGGCCTGGTGATATTGTAGTGGTTGTGCGCGGTCCGGATATCAGAGAAGTTGTTAGGAAGAAACGGCGAGTAGGAGGAATTTGGGTCAACGGGCCAGCACGGATATTTGAAAATGCCCCTGGTTTTTATTATTTGGCGTCATCGCGCACGTTGAAGGATGTGGCTTCAGTCCAGACATTGCGAGATCATTTGATTGGATATGATTCTTTTGAACTTCTCCACTCAGGTGATTATAGAGACGCACTAATACGATTGCGAGAATCCCAAGCATTGTATGTCAATCAACAATCTGTTGTAAAATTAATTAACGATCGTTTATTTCGGGTAGATTTGAGTTTCCCATCAAGCGTCCCGACCGGGCCCTACAGGGCAGTTGTTCATCTTTTCCGTGATGGTAATCACATCAGCTCTTATGCTAAACAATTGCATGTTACAAAGGTTGGCGTAGAAGCTGCAGTATTTAACTTTGCTCATACAAATTCAGTTGTTTACGGTATCATTGCTGTGGTAATTGCCCTTTTAGCTGGTTGGTTGGCCGGTGTTGTCTTCAGAAGGTCCTAAATTAAATGAACAAATTGGGTGTGGGTTCGATTTCAAAAACGGGTATTCCGGCCGAACGATTCTTTTTGGTTGTTGTGGATGATTCTGATGAGCTTCGTGTTGCTCTACGATTCGCTGCGCAACGGGCAAAAAAAACAGGGGGTCGGGTGGCATTACTCTCAGTTTTAGAGCCTGCAGATTTTCAACATTGGATAGCTGTAGAAGAAAAAATGCGAGAGGAGAGGAGAGAAGACGCTGAGCAGTTGCTCAAGAAATTAGGTGCTGAGGTTACGGGTATTACCGGTGACATGCCAACATTATATGTTCGGGAAGGAACCGTAAGCGATGAAATTATTGCGTTGATAATGGAAGAACCAAATATCTCCATTTTAGTGCTAGGTGCTGGAGTAGACAAAAAAGGCCCCGGTCCATTGGTTACTTCCCTTGTTGGGAAGCTTTCCGGTGAATTTCCTATTCCAATCACAGTTGTTCCTGGGACATTATCAGACCAGCAAATTGATGAACTTACATAAAAAAATTATTTCAGAAGCGGAATATATGTATAACGCGTTATTAAGACTATTTTAAGATTTAAAAAATTTAACAAAGTATTATGTGTTTAAAATATTGAGGTGATTTTTTTATCTCTCTGATGCAGTTTTTCAATAACTAATTCGGGGGGACAAAAAATTGTCTTCCGAACCAACGCCAGCGTCGACTGTTTTCTTGCATTGTACAATTTATTCGAGATCTCCCTACCGGAAATGGTTTTGTCATTCTGACCTCAAAACGGGTTTCTCCCAATCTTTCAATTCTCAATCTCCCTTCACTTGAAGCGTAGCAATTAAGTTTTTTCAGCTCTTTACTATCGATGCCGTTTACAGTAAATCCAAACGCAGGTGGGTTTTTTCCAACCAGCAAATACGGGTCCGCTGGGGTTATGTCAGATGCTTTAAGAGGTAGAGCGCGTCCCGCTAATTTTAGACGTGACACCCCACCAAATGTTTCATTAAATGCAAACCTAGGTAGGTAAAAAAAATCAGATTTGTCGTGTATAATTCCCGAATGTTGACCGAAGCCTGCAACAAACCCAGCTTTTTTTGTCTGTGCGCCTACAGCCAAACTGTACTCTCCGTAGGGGTATGCAATCATTTTGGGACTGAATCCAAGTTCTACTTTAAAACGGTCATTGGATTTTCTAAGCTCTTTGGTAATTTTTTCCGCAGTCAATCTTGGCATATGTGGGTGTGACGCAGTTTGGCTGCCAATAGTGACGCCGGCCCGGTGAAGTTCTCTAATCTGTTCCCAAGTCATATACCCTGGTAAATTACGATCAATAGGATCGGTTGCGACGAATAAAGTGAAAGGTAATTTTGTGTTGCGCAGTCGAGGCCAAGCGTTCTGGTAAACAGATAGGAATGCATCATCGATAGAGATTCCAATTGTCTTTTCGGGAAGTTTTTTTCCTTTGCCTAATTTCAATATAATTTCCTCAATCGGCTTTACCGTAAATTCCCCTCCCCGCAAAGTTTTTAAGTGGGCATCAAATTGATCAAGCCGAATATTGGTTGATGGATGCTCACTTTCACCAAATCTGTGATACATCAATATCGCTGCAGAGCTTACTGCCAATGCTTGTTCTGCCAAAAGAGCAAGTGTTATTATAAAGACAAAAGTTCTTACGAGTGCGCGTTTCGATAGGATCATATTGATTACCATTAGCGTTTTTAAAAAACTTTAAATAAATTATCACGATAAATATTTTTGATACAAACTTCTGGCGTATTTAAAAACAAAATGCAACATAATCTGTTTCTTTACATCATTATACTCTGTGGAACATCTTCATCATTAATAAGTGGATACTTCCTGGATTCAAAAAGTTGATAATGCCACCATTCATTTTTATAAAAGTCCCAACCGGCAGAAGTCATAATTCCAAGCAATAGAAGACGGTTTTTTCTAGCTATAATAGAGATCTCTTTGTTGCCGTGATGAGAAAGAGGGGTGAATGCATCAAACTCTGTCCCCATTTCGAGTTGGTTCCCATTCTGATCTAATAAGCTAAGGTCAATTGCTACCCCACGAGAATGTGGGGATCCCCGTTCTGGATTAGCAAGAAAATTGGGATCCGGTGTATGATTCCAAAGTTTCCACTGCGCCTCCGTCGGCCGTAATGCGTCAAAAATTACTAGCTTAAGGCCGATAGAAGAAGCCTCCTGGGAGGCTCTCAATAAAGCCTTAGCAGCATCTTCGTGGAGATAACAGATTGGCCTTTTGTAAACCGGTATACCGGTGAAGTTTTCGTTGGTAGCATATATAAGGTTAATATCTACCTTATATTCAGACTCTTTAATTTCTATCAGCATCAGTAAAATAAATTATATTTAAATGTAACTTGGTTAGGTGAGTGTAGCACACCAAATGAGAAATCGCATGATCGTACTTGGAATTGATACTTCTGGTGCTGCGTGTTCTGTAGCACTCTGGGAAAATGGTATCGTTTTGGCAAAGATCCAGAAAAAAATGATGCGTGGACACGCTGAAGCACTAATGCCAACAATTCAATTTCTTTTTAATAGAGCCAACATTGGTTACAATGACATCGGATTAATAAGTGTTACAACCGGCCCAGGTTCATTCACTGGGATACGAGTGGGTTTGGCTACTGCCCAGGGCTTGTCACTGGGCCTCGGCATTCCAATTTGTGGTGTAACTGTATTTGAAGCGATTGGAATGGCTGCTGCTCGAAGGATTCACGTTAAAGGTATAAATAAATTGACAGTAATATTGGAGACTCGTCGAACTGATTTTTTTCTACAAGAGTTTTGCATCAGAAATTCTGAAGTTATAGAGGCTGGTGACCCCAGGTCAGCTTCAATTGAGTCTCTCATAGCCAACATTGGAAAGGACATTTATATTGCTGGAGATGGTGTGGAAAGATTAAAAACCCACTTGCCCTCTCCTGAACACGTTAAACTAGTGCCTTCATGTGAATTTCCGGATTCTGCCATCGTAGCAGAAATCGCAGCCAAAACCGATTCCAATGCTTATAAATCTGCCCACCCGTTTTACATTCATCCGCCTCTAGCAACACTACCGAAGAAAAAGGGTCGAGTTTTCAATGAGTAAGATAGAAAGGGAAAGGCGCGTATGGCATGACCATGAGATCAACTCTGTCTCTTCTCAGGACCTAAATGTAATTGCCAACATCCACGCAAAATGTTTTTTTGATGCTTGGGACACTAAAATTTTGCAACAAATTCTCGATATGCCCGGGTCATTCGGCATATCAGTTCGACGTCCGCGATTTGATTCCATGGCAGGCTTTGCATTAGCTCGAGTTGTGGCCGACGAGTGTGAGTTATTGTCACTTGGAGTGGCACCAGAATGTCGCGGTCGCGGTATTGCGAAAGCTCTTTTGAAAGGCTCTATGTCTCGTGCTTTTTCTAAAAAGGCGTGTTGGTTTTTTCTAGAAGTTGCTACTGATAACAATGCAGCAATGCGATTATATTTGGCACATGGACTTGTAAAAATAGGTAATAGGCCTGATTACTACGAAAATGAAGATGGCAGTCGTACTGACGCATGTACAATGAGATGCGATTTAAAAGCGTTATTCAATAGACATAATTAATATTTGTTTTTTTCCTTACGAATTCTCAACAGATGTCTCCCAGTTGGTGGCTGACCTGTTTCTCGTTCTAGTGATAAAACTTTGTGCCCCAACTCTTTTATCGACTCAGGAACGTTTTTTAGCGGCTCTTCACCCTGAAGTGTGATCTCTGCGATTTTTCCTATACTTAATTGCTCGATGAGGAGCCGAGTTTTAACAAATGTTAGAGGACAAAGATCTTTTGTAATGTCTAAACGATGTTTAGCTTGATTTTTCATTTGGGTGTTCAGCTTGATATTTCATTAAGGTAATGGGTAATTTAAACTTATAACATGGATATAACTATTTTTCTTTTTGTGGCCAAATAGTATGCGAAGAATTAAACTTTACAAGAATGTATTATCAATTTTATATGGTAAGGTTTTAAAAACAAGGCATAATGACTTATGATGATGCGATCTACCCAACCGAGTAAGGATAAAGAAAAGATATCGAAACTTGAACGCGCTTGCATAGAGAAGGGCATGAAAATGACCGAACAGCGCAGGGTGATCGCGCGCGTTTTGTCAGAGTCAACAGACCATCCTGATGTTGAGGAGGTGTATCATAGAGCAACACAATATGACTCGGGTATCAGCATAGCTACCGTTTATCGAACGCTTAGACTCTTTGATATAGCAAATATTATCGACCGCCACGAATTTGGAGACGGGCGAGCGCGGTACGAAATGTCAGACCAAGTTGGCCACCACCACCATTTAATAGATATGAAAACTGGGCAAGTGGTAGAGTTTGAGGATGAAAAACTTGAGGATCTTAAGGCACGCATAGCAAATGACCTAGGTTATAAACTGATTGGTGATAGACTTGACCTTTACGGCGTATCCCTTGAGGACGAAGACTCAAAATAATATGTTGCACAATCAAAAAAACAACTAAAAAGCCCAGTGGTTAAAATAGAAAAGTCAAATCTGATATTGAATTCATTGGGCCAGTTGGTAGAATCTCCGAATGGCATTACTATAAAGCCTGTTCGTGCCGGGAAATTAATTGCGCGGATGGCTACCAGCGCGGCAGACTTAGATGCTGCGCAAGCATTGCGATATAGGGTATTCTACGATGAAATGAATGCAAGACCGGACCTGGTCACTGCACAAATGCAGCGGGATTTTGATTCTTTCGATAACGTTTCTGATCATCTTTTAGTTGTTGACGAGTCCAGAACAGATATACCTGGTGGGGTTGTTGGAACTTATCGATTGTTGTTGAAAAATGTAGCAGAGTCCAAGCTTGGTTTTTATTCTTCGACTGAATATGATATCAGAAGATTACTTGCATTCGATGGTCAGATTATGGAGTTGGGGAGGTCATGTGTAGATTGCAAAAATCGTAATAAACCGACCATGCATCTGCTATGGCGAGCAATCGCACAATATGTATTTTCGAATGATGTAAAAGTGTTATTTGGTTGTGCAAGTCTACCTGGGTCTGATCCAACATCGCTTTCTACGGTGCTCTCATACCTTCATCATTTTCATCTTGCTCCAGAGGAAATACGCCCGATTGCTGTAGCCAATAGATATGTGGAAATGAACTTAATGGACCCTAAAAATATAAATCAAAGGAAGGCGCTTGCTGAGGTTCCTCCACTGATAAAAGGGTATTTGCGCCTTGGAGGATTTGTTGGAAACGGAGCGGTGGTGGACGAACAGTTTAATACCACTGATGTTTGTGTCGTTGTAATGACAGAGCGCGTTACAGAAAAGTACCTAAGGCATTATGAAAGAGCGGCACATACAAAAGTTGGAGATAAATAGAATTCAATTTTTTGCTAAATCACTTTGCAGAACTTTTGCGCTGGCGGGTGTTACCACATTTATTATTCCAGCCCAGTTAATTAGTGTATTATTTAAGTTACCCGTGGCGAATTCAATTCCAAGACTATGGCACAAAATCACTGGAAGGATCATTGGTTTGCGTATCCTTACGTACGGGAAAGTGAGTGAAAATACTCGGACACTGTATGTCTCGAATCACGCGTCTTACCTTGATATTGTTGCGCTGGGTGCAATTGATAATATAAATTTTATTGCAAAGAAAGAAGTTGCTGATTGGCCTGTTTTAGGTTTTTTGGCGCGTTTGCAGCGCACTATTTTTGTCGAACGCCGACGTGTAAAAATTCGCGTACAACGGGAAGAAATACTGTCGCGCTTAGAACAAGGTGCAAAAGTAGTTCTTTTTGCTGAGGGCACCAGTAACGATGGTATTCATGTGCAACCTTTCAAAAGTGCACTCTTTTCACTTCTGCATGGGGTGGCTGACGAGAAAAGGATCACCTTGCAGCCAATTTCTATCGCTTATACCAGGTTGGACGACATACCAATTGGACGGACATTTATGCCAAAATTGGCGTGGTATGGTGATATGAGCTTGTTGCCACATTTATTCCAGTTGCTTGGGTTTGGCTCCATTACAGTCGAGATTAAATTTCACGAACCAGTTGATCCTTCAGTTTTCAAAACTAGACACGATCTTGCCCATTACTGTCACCAAATTGTAATGAAAGATACAATAGCATTGAATGCTGGTATTTATTGGCAACAAAGCACTTCGTCGGATCGAAATTCTTGACAGCGCATATTAAGTTGATAACCTTGAAAGATTATGGTCGCACTTTTTTGAAAAAAGGTGGTCAGTTTATTATTTTCAAAAAACAATTCGGCGTACGACATCTTGGCTAAAAAAGTTTTTATCAAAAGCTACGGTTGCCAGATGAATATGTATGATTCTGACAGAATGGCTGATATCCTGGCCACAGATGGATACTCGCGAACACATGAAGCGGAAAATGCTGATCTTGTTATTCTGAATACTTGTCATATACGCGAGAAAGCAGCGGAAAAGGTGTATTCAGAACTTGGCCGATTGCGAAAAATTGACGGGCCAACGGTCGCAGTTGCAGGTTGCGTTGCGCAGGCAGAAGGAGAGGAGGTTATGCGGCGATCCCCAAACGTGGATCTGGTGGTTGGACCGCAGACTTACCATCGCTTGCCGGAATTACTCCGTAATTTAAATCATAGTAAAAATTTAATTGACATTGATTTTCCAGTAGAAACAAAATTTAACAAACTACCCCCACCGGATAACATAGGGGTTTCAGCATTCCTGACTATACAGGAGGGTTGTGACAAATTTTGCGCGTTTTGTGTAGTGCCTTATACGCGTGGCGCGGAATATTCGCGCCCAATTGAAGAAATTATTTGTGAGGCAGAGTTCTTAGTTGAGGCGGGAGCAAAAGAAATTATTTTGCTTGGTCAAAATGTGAACGCTTATCATGGCTGTAGCGGCGGGCTTGCAGAGCTCATCAGAATTTTAGACTCGGTTAATGGGTTAGATAGGATTAGATACACGACCTCGCATCCAAATGATATGTCAGATGCTTTAATTGCCGCTCATGCCGAAGTACTTTCATTAATGCCATATCTCCATCTACCCGTGCAATCTGGCTCAAACAGAATTCTTGAAAGAATGAATCGACGGCATACTAAAAAAGATTATGAGAACATAATCAGGCGTCTCCGCGCAGCAAGGCCAGATCTTGCGTTATCATCAGATTTTATTGTCGGACACCCTGGAGAGACAGAAGAAGACTTTGAGGAAACAATGTCTTTAATCGAAAGGGTGAATTTTGCGCAGGCATATTCATTTAAGTATAGCGCTCGGCCGGGCACGCCGGCAGCCAAGCTGACAGATCAAGTTCCTGAAGCGGTAAAGATAGAAAGATTGAGTAGGCTTCAAGAATTGCTTGGTTTGCAGCAACTGGAATATAATAAAAATTTTGTAGGAAAATATATAAATGTGTTATTGGATCGGATTGGCCGTAAAAAGGGGCAGCTTGCGGGCCGTACGCCATACAATCAGGCGGTTCATGTTAAAATTCCGGATAGTTTGAACCAAAATGACTTCTTAGGTAAAACGGTGCCGGTTTATGTGGAGGCGGCCCGCCCAAGTTCTCTCGCAGCATGCATTGTTGAAGAAAAGAGTAGTGAGAGAGGATAAGTTGTGAGCAGCCGCTATAAAAAAAAACCGGAGTTGGCTCCTCTGATTATCAAATATGATGACAATAGACTTTTGCCAGTTCTGTTTGGCGAATACGATAGAAATCTTTTACGCATCGAAGAAACGCTTGATATCCGTATATCATCTCGAGGAAATCAAATTTTTCTCTACGGCGAAAGTCAGGCTTTAGAGGTTGGGCAACGGGCTTTAAACAAATTATATCAGCGATTAAAAGGAGGACTGCCGATTGACGCGGCAGAGGTCGATGCTGCACTGCGTCTATCCATTACGGATGATGTAATGGGAATAAAGTCTGTAGAAAAAAGTCCAGATACTTCAAAAATAATCACACCGAAAAGGCATATAACCGCTCATTCCGTAGCTCAATCATCCTATTTGAAAGCCTTAAAAAAATTTGAAATAGTTTTCGGTATAGGCCCCGCTGGAACTGGAAAAACGTATTTGGCGGTTGCAACAGCTGCCGCCCAACTTTTGTCGGGTGAAGTTGATCGGATTATTTTATCCCGTCCTGCTGTTGAAGCAGGAGAAAGACTTGGTTTTTTACCTGGTGACATGCGAGAAAAAATCGATCCGTATCTGGCGCCCCTGTATGATGCTCTTTATGATATGCTTCCTGCTGATCAGGTTGTTAGCCGTATCGGATCAGGAGAAATTGAAGTTGCCCCGCTGGCTTTTATGCGTGGCCGAACACTCAGTCATGCTTTTGTTATTTTAGATGAAGCTCAGAACGCCACTCGAGTTCAGATGAAAATGTTTCTTACTCGGCTTGGAGAGGGGTCTCGAATGGTTATAACTGGTGATCCAAGCCAAATTGATTTGCCTAGTGGAGCAGTGTCGGGTTTAACTAATGCTGTGGAAACATTGAATTATGTTAAAGGTATAAAGACAATAAGTTTTAGTGAAAAAGATATAGTGCGTCATGCCCTAGTTACAGAGGTTGTGAGTGCCTATGAAGCTGAAGATCGCCGCCGCAATATAAATAAAATTAGAAAAAACGGTGGTGACTGATTTGCCGCGTGCCAGCGTTATCGTAAGCGTAAAAGAGAGTAAATGGCTCGAGGAGTTACCAGAAGCTGTTGCAGTATGCATCGAGGCGGCCCGTGAGGTGATTGAGGTTGAGAACGTGCCCCAAACGGGCTTGGAGGTAAGTATTGTCCTAGCGAGTGATGGTCTGGTAAAAAACTTAAATCGCGACTGGAGAGGTAAAAATACCGCAACAGATGTATTGTCCTTTAGCAATTGTGGCGAAAACTATATTCAAGGTCGTCCAATGCTTTTAGGGGATGTGATTGTGGCATTAGGGGTTGCTGTGAGGGACTCAGGCTTGCAAGGTGTTACTTTAAGGGATCATCTTTGCCATTTAATTGTTCATGGTGTTTATCACCTTTTAGGATATGACCATTTAGATACAAAAGCAGCTGAAATTATGGAAGCTTGTGAAACTAAAGTGTTGAACAGACTCGGAATAAGGGATCCTTATGGCGACAAGATTTTAATAACTTCAATGGATGACTTTAATTGATGGCAGGCCTTGGAACACCAAATTCGGAAGATGGTAATACATTAGAGCAGCGGGATCATGTTGGTTCCGTAAGTAGAGTAATAAAAGGATGGTGGAGAAAGTTTTTTTTTCGATCACTAAGTACTGGTGGTGATTTAAGGGACACTATTGAGGGGTTGATTGAAGAAAAAGAAGGGGCTGGAGAGTTACCTGCTTCAGCAGATGAACTTACTCTGCTAAAAAATATTCTAAATCTTCATGGCCTTACTGTTTATGATATAATGGTTCCGCGTGTTGACATTACTGCGGTAGACATAGGCGCCACACTCGCAGAATTGGTAGGCTTGATGAGCGATGAGGCCCATTCCCGAATCCCTGTTTACAACGGAACCCTTGATGACATAGCTGGCATGATTCACATCAAGGATGTTTTAGAGAGCTGGACGCAAGATCGATCTGCAAATCTCGCCGGTCTGGTGAGGCCAGTTCTTTTTGTTGCGCCCTCAACTCCAATTTTGGAACTCTTACTACAAATGAGGTCGCGTCGGGTGCACATGGCATTGGTAGTTGATGAATTTGGTGGAATTGACGGCTTAGCAACAATTGAGGATCTCGTAGAGGAAATTGTTGGGGAAATAGAAGATGAACACGATGAAAATGAGACACCGCATATGGTGGAACACCAAAATGGCTCGGTCGAGGTAGATGCCCGCGTTCAAGTTTTAGACTTTGAAAAAAGAATGGGCGAATTTTTGAATGATAACGAAAGAGCTGAAGATATTGATACACTTGGTGGATTAGTATTTTTCTTGGCTGGGCGGGTTCCGGCAAAGGGCGAAATAATTAAGCATAGTTCGGGTCTTGAATTCGAAATATTGGAGGCGGATCCAAGACGAATAAGAAGTATGCGGATCACTAATGCTTTACTAATGGAAGACAGCTAAGTAGTCGAATATAGTTAAATGCGATTAATCCCCGATCTGTCTCGGTTGCAATTCGCCGTTTCCTCTTTGCGTGGCAAACGTCGTTGCATCTTATTATTATCTCTGGGTCTGACGGCCGCCTGTGCCCTACCCCCTTTTTATATTCTGCCATCTTTGTGGATCGCGCTGCCGTGTTTGTTTTGGTTAATAAATACTGCCCGCAATAGTCTGGCAGCTGGATTTGATGGTTGGTGGTTTGGACTTGGCTATTTTTTTGGTGGCGTTCACTGGATCAGTTTTGCATTATTTGTAGATGGTGAAAAGTTTTTGTGGATGCTGCCTCTCGCGCTTATTTTGATCCCCTCAGCACTAGCTTGTTTTATCGCTCTTGCAGCAGCAATTTCCCACATAGCACCAGCCGGGTACGCCCGTTTAGTTGCATTTTCAGCAAGTTGGTGCTTACTAGAATGGGCGAGGGCTTACTTGCTAACAGGTTTTCCATGGAATCCTATTGCGGTGATCTGGACAGTCGAACCTGCTCCGCTTCAGTGGCTGTCTTGGATTGGCACGTATGGATTAGGGTTTGTTACTTTGATAATTGCAACGTTGCCAGCATCGTTAGCCTTTTCCAAACCCATGGCCCGTGCAGCAGGACCTGTTTCAGCAATAGTACTGGTTGGTTTTATCTGGATAGCTGGTGAAATAAGACTTCCTAATGAACCGGCGGCAAAAATAGAAAACATTCGATTGAGGATTGTCCAGCCGAACATTCAGCAACATCTCAAATGGAAGTCAGAATTACGTGACAGACATTTAAACAATCTTTTGGAACTCTCCCGTAATTTCCAGTCTGATGGATTAACCCACATAATTTGGCCGGAAACTGCAGCACCGTTTATAATTTCCCAAGATAAATTAACTAGAAAAAAAATCTCTGTTGTTGTGCCAAGAAACGGTTTTTTATTTACGGGTTCTTTACGCACCACTCCACCAAGTAATGGCCCATTCCGTTTATGGAATAGTCTTCACGCACTGGATGCTAATGGTTCAATTGTGGCGACTTATGATAAGAATCATTTGGTGCCCTTTGGCGAGTATGTTCCATTTCGCAGCATTTTTGGCTTTTCAAAAATTACAAAGGGCAGAACTGATTTTACAGCTGGGTTGATGCCAAAGAATTTAACGCTACCCAAATTACCTTCGTTTTTGCCACTTATTTGTTATGAAATAATATTTCCCAACGTTTTGTTTTCTGTGCCACGTCCTGGTTGGATTATAAATATTACAAATGATGCATGGTTTGGTAATAGTACTGGCCCGAAACAACATTTTGCACTCTCAAAAATGCGAGCTGTGGAGTTCGGCCTGCCTGTTGCAAGGGCTGCGAACACAGGTGTATCGGCAATGATAGATCCTTGGGGTCGAGTTGTAGATAGTCTTGACATTGGTAAATCGGGTTATATTGATGTAGGTCTACCTCAAGCGTTGCCAACTACTGTATACACCGGCGTTGGAGAGCATCTAGTGGTGATAATTGTTTCTTGTATATTAGGTTTAACCAGTATTACCAGGCTACGAAATTAATATTATTTTTATTATTCTAAAATTTTTAACAAATGGCTCAAAATGATGAATTTTTAAAGCATGTTAAAACTTTAAACATTCTATTTTGATATTTTTACATGCCAAACCATTTAACAAATAAAAAATATCACTCTTGACGTACTAAACATTTTTATTGAATAAATTTGGATATAACGAAGAGCAGTGTTAAGTGTCCTAAATATTCTGATTTCACAATGCTCGTTTGATTGTTTAGAGGCGCCAACTAAGTAATGGAGATTTAACTTGCCAAAAGGTTCGTTTGTTTTTACTAGTGCGTCGGTTTCCGAAGGTCATCCTGATAAGGTTAGCGACCGCATTTCTGACTCCGTTCTTGATGCATTCCTGTTTGCTGACCCATATTCGCGTGTTGCTTGTGAAACTTTATGTACTACTAATAAGGTAGTGCTCGCTGGGGAAGTGCGGGGTCCTCAATCAGTGGATGCTTCGTTAATCGAGAACAAAACCCGTGAAGCAATAAAGGATATCGGGTATACTCAGGACGGTTTTCATTGGGATAAAGTAGTTGTAGATGTTTTGTTGCACCAGCAATCAGCCGACATTGCGCAGGGTGTTGATTCGCATGGTAACAAAGATGAGGGGGCAGGCGACCAAGGGCTTATGTTTGGTTACGCTTGCAAAGAGACTGAAGCGCTGATGCCTGCTCCAATTCACTTCTCGCATGAAATTCTCAGATCATTAGCAGCGGCGCGTCATGCTGGGGATATTCCTGGAATTGAGCCAGATTCAAAGAGTCAGGTAACACTGCGCTATGAAAACTATAAACCGGTGTGTGCTACATCAATCGTTGTATCTACGCAACACGAGGAAAAGTTGAGACAGTCAGATATACGAGAAATTGTTCGGCCACACGTGGAAAAAGTTTTACCAGATGGTTGGATGTGTCCTGAAGAAGAATTTTATGTTAATCCTACTGGTCGTTTTGTGGTTGGCGGTCCGGATGGAGACTGTGGCTTGACGGGGCGTAAAATAATTGTTGACACTTACGGCGGAGCGGCTGCCCATGGAGGCGGAGCTTTCTCTGGAAAAGACCCAACCAAAGTGGATCGTTCCGCTGCTTACGCAGCTCGTTACCTTGCAAAAAATATAGTAGCAGCGGATCTAGCAGAGCGCTGTGTGATACAACTGGCTTACGCAATTGGTGTTTCAAAGCCTTTGTCTCTTTATGTGGACACTCAAAATACTGGAAAAGTTGATGAAGATAAGTTGGCAAAAATTCTTCAGGATGTTGTAGATCTTAGTCCGCGCGGAATTCGGGAGCATTTGAAACTTAACCGCCCAATCTACGCTCGAACTAGTGCCTACGGCCATTTTGGACGTGATGCTGATGTAGATGGTGGTTTTTCATGGGAACGGACAGATATTGCGCAAACTTTAAGGTCAGCTTTTTGAGGCGTTCCTGTAAAAGTTTAGCAAAGATAAGGCAAATTGGGCAGAAAAAATTATGGATCGAAGACTTTTCGGTCGTAGAAAAGGCCGCCCGCTGCGCCCCCAGCGTCAGAATCTTCTCGATACACTTCTGCATGAATTAACAATCGATGTAGAAGAAATTGGTCTATGTAAAAATCTAGGTCGTGAGTTATGCATAGAAATTGGGTTTGGTTCTGGGGAGCATCTAATTTGGCAAGCTCAAAACAACTCCAAAAACTTTTTTATTGGCAGTGAGGTTTATATAAACGGCATAAGCCGTTTGCTATTAGATATTAATGAGAAATCACTAAAAAATATTCGTTTGTGGATCGACGATGGGAGACTATTACTAGAGGCATTGCCTAATGAATCCGTAGATGTCATATATATTTTGTTCCCGGACCCATGGCCCAAAACACGACATCACAAACGGCGTATTATTGGAACGTCCACCGTATACGAACTTGCGAGAGTTTTAAAACCTGGTGGGATTTTGAGAACAGCAACAGATGTTTCTGAATACAAGACCTGGATGTTACAACATATTCTCAATTGTGGCGAATTCAGCTGGGAGGCTCGAAGGCCAATTGACTGGCTCGAGCGGCCGATCGACTGGCCTGTAACCAGATATGAGATCAAAGCATTGGGTTCTAACCGGAATTGCGCGTACTTTTCATTTAAAAGAAACACTTTGAAAATTTACTAAACACCTTGCGGAGTTAATCTTTCTCGAGTTATAAAGACTAGATATCTTATATAATTCCTGCTAAAAATTTAACGCAGTATTTTACAGAGGTGGGCCAACTGGTCCGCCTTTTTCATGAAAACGCAACGCAAGGGTCATGTTAAGCTAGTGAAGGTTGGGTATCGCGAACGTAAAGTTGTTGAACTTGTTTCTCATCAAATTGAAGAAATGGGATTTAATTTGGTGCGAGTTTTTTTTGTTGATGATGGACAAAAAAAACTTCAGATCATGATAGAG
Source organism: Rhodospirillaceae bacterium (assembly GCA_002709075.1). GTDB lineage: Bacteria > Pseudomonadota > Alphaproteobacteria > MPNO01 > UBA2964. Next base: position 256,053 of record PAPV01000004.1, read on the forward strand.
CGTGCAAATGGTTTTTTGATTACGGTTGATGATTGTGCTGATGTCAGCAAAATGATCTCGGCATTATTAGATGTAGAAAATCCGATTGCAGGAGCCTATGTTCTAGAAGTCAGTTCTCCTGGGATTGATAGACCTTTGATGTGTGAGGAGGATTTTGATCGGTATTCTGGATTTCTGGTAAACATAGAGTTGGATACCGAAATTTTTGGTCAACGGCGATATATTGGCAAACTTGTCGGCGTTGAATGCGGAGATATAAAAATGGTGTGCAATGATGAGGATGTAAGATTACCTTTTTCCTCAGTATGGAGTGCATCTTTAGTTTTGACGGATGAATTAATTGAAGCTACGCAGAGCGCATGGAAGGCGGCTGCGGAAAATGAGGGCTAGGGACGTGAAAAGCGATTTTGAGGAAGATACAGTAACTGGCGTAGGGTATGATCGTTTAGAACTCCTTCAGGTGGCGGAGGCGGTTGCCCGCGATAAGGGTATAGAAAAAGCAGAAGTTATAGACGCCATGGAACAAGCCATTCAAAAGGCTGCAAGAACGCGTTACGGATTGGAAAATGACGTGCGAGCTGAGATTGATAGCAAAAATGGGGAAATCAAGCTTGCGAGATATCTGGAGGTCGCAGATCCTGTAGAGAATGAAGCAACTCAGATTTCATTGTCAGAAGCGCGTGAGTTAAACCCTGATGCGGATGTGGGAGATTATTTAACAGAACCCCTACCGCCGATAGACTTTGGACGTATCGCCGCTCAGACGGCAAAACAAGTGATAGTCCAAAAAGTCCGAGAGGCTGAAAGAACGAGACAGTATAATGAATACAAAGATCGTGTTGGCGAGATTGTTAATGGTATTGTTAAGCGAATAGAATTCGGCAATGTTACAGTTGATCTGGGCCGCGCTGAAGCAACTTTGCGAAGAGATGAAGTTATTCCTCGCGAGAGTTACAGACCGGGAGATCGGGTGCGTGCTTACGTCTGTGATGTAAGAGAAGAGACACGTGGGCCCCAAATATTTTTGTCTCGTACACATCCACAATTTATGGCAGGACTATTTGCACAAGAAGTTCCAGAAATCTATGACTCTATCATCGAGTTGCGAGCAGTCGCTCGTGACCCTGGTAGCCGTGCAAAAATCGCTGTTATTTCAAATGATTCTAGCATCGATCCCGTGGGAGCATGCGTGGGTATGCGCGGTAGTCGTGTGCAAGCGGTTGTTGGTGAGCTGCAGGGTGAAAAAATCGATATTATTCAGTGGTCAGATGAACCAGCAACCTTTGTAGTAAATGGTTTAGCACCAGCAGAAGTCTCCCGAGTTGTTTTAGATGAGGAAGCAGGGCGTATTGAGGTTGTTGTGCCTGATGATCAATTGTCTTTAGCTATTGGACGGCGCGGTCAAAATGTGAGACTAGCATCTCAGCTCACCGGTTGGGATATCGTGATCCTCACTGAAGAGGAGGAGTCTGAACGTCGTCAGGAGGAATTCAAGAATAGGACTAAATTGTTTATGGATACGCTCGGCGTTGATGATGTTCTTTCACATTTGCTAGTAGCTGAAGGGTTTACCTCTATTGAAGAAATTGCTTTTGTTCCAATTGAAGATTTGCTGGGTGTAGAGGGCTTAGATGAAGAGTTGGTGGCAGAGTTACGTGACCGTGCAGTGCAATATTTAAGCGAGCGCGACTCTGAGGCAGAAACCGTTAGAAAAGAACTTGGAGTATCAGATGAGGTGGCACAAATCGCAGGCTTAACCGCTCCGATGTTGGCTTCTCTCGGGGAGTCAGGAATTAAAACGCTTGATGATTTGGGTGACTTATCTGGCGATGAATTGGTATCGTCTGAAGATGGTCTATTAAAGGAATTCGATCTTTCAGAAAAAGAAGCAAATGATATAATTATGGCTGCTAGAGCACATTGGTTTGAAGATGAGTTGCCCACCCAAGAAAAGGGCAATGATCCAGATACTGATGAGGAAAAAGAGAAGCCGATCGTTTAAATTTTCTTATTCTATGAAAGGATCTAGGATAATGTTTAGTGACTCGAAAGCTTCTGAGCGGTGGTTAACTAACATCAAGAGCAAGAACAAATTGCGCAAAAAGCGATGTATTGTCACTCGCAAATTATATTCAACAGAAATGCTAATACGATTTGTGCTTAGCCCCGAGAAAACGATTGTTCCAGATCCTTGGGAACGCTTGCCCGGCCGTGGATTGTGGTTGGAGGCGAGGCGAGATATAGTTGAAACGGCATGTGATATTAAGGCTTTCGATAGGGTTATGAAGCAAGAAGTAAGCGTTTCATCTGCTCTTGCTGATATGGTGGAGCAATTATTATTGCGTCGATGTATTGAATTAATAGGATTAGCTCGTCGTGCCGGTAATGCCGTAGCAGGCTTTGAGAAGACACGGACGTCTATAGTCAATGGTAAAGCTGTTTTGGCTATAGTAGCTATAGATGGAGCAAAAGGAAGTAAGAAAAAATTATTATCTGGCCGATTAAATTTTCCGGTAATAGATGTTTTTCTTCGACGTGAATTAGGATGTGTATTTGATCGAGACAATGTTGTATTTGTTGCGCTTTCGAATTTAGGATTAGCAATGAAGTTGCAAATCGAAACTTATAAACTTGCTGGTTTTAGGACTACTTTTCCGGCTGTGGAATAAAAAGCAATAGGTGTAAAGGCTATATAGGATGACTAAGCAAGATTCGGACTCAGAGGAAACACCCAAGAGGGTATTACGAGCTCGTCCACGCCTCGAGCTAAAAAAAACAGTAGATGCAGGGCAAGTGAAGCAGAGTTTTTCTCACGGCCGCACCAAATCGGTCTCCGTAGAGGTTCGCAAAAAACGCACTTTGGGTAAGGTTACAAAGACCGAAAATGAAAAGTCTTTAAAGGATGATAGCTTTAAGACTTCTAAATCTGCCTCTGCTTTTAAAAACAAGGTTACTACTTCCCGCAAGCCTGCAGTCTTAAAAACATTGACGGAGGAGGAAGCAGCAGCCCGACGGCGGGCCCTAGAGAGTGCACAGCAGAGTGGAGCAGTTAATGGAGTGTTAGAGCAGACGTCTGCTGCGGCTGAGGCCCGACGTCAGGCCGCAAAAGATGAAAATGCTGCACGCCGGCGTGAGGATGAAGACCGTCAGCGCCGTGAAGAAGAAGATAAAAAGCGTCGGGAGGATGAGGAGAACCGCAAAAGGCAAGAAGAAGAGGCGGCAAAACGTGCCGCAGAGCAGGCTGCAAAGTTACAGGCTAGAGAGGAACAAGGTTTACAGGTTAAACCGGAAGTAAATCCGGCACGAAGGTCCGGTGATAACTCCGACAAGAGGCAACTGAGAAACGAGAGGCAAGAAACAAGGCGTCCTAGTGCAAGAAGAGGTGAGCCAAGGCGAAGGTCCCGGGGGAAACTGACTGTTAATCAGGCTCTAAACGAGGAAGAACGAACTCGTAGTTTGGCTTCTGTTCGCCGTCAAAGAGAAAGAGTTCGTCGAAACCAGCAGTCCCAGCCAATTGAAACCAAGAAGATTAGCCACGAGGTTATCCTACCTGAAACGATTATGGTGCAGGAGCTTGCAAATCGAATGGCAGAACGTGGTGTAGATGTTATTCGTTGTTTAATGAAGCTTGGGGTTATGGCCACACTACAACAAACAATTGATGCTGATACAGCTGAGCTTGTAATAGGGGAATTCGAGCATACCGCTAAGCGGGTCAGTGAATCGGATGTTGAAATAGGTCTAAAGGGAGACGTTGATCCCGACCATTTATTGCGCCCCCGTTCCCCTATAGTTACGGTGATGGGGCATGTAGACCATGGGAAGACATCATTGCTAGATGCACTGCGTAAAACAAATGTTGCAGAGCGTGAAAAAGGCGGCATTACTCAACATATCGGAGCCTATCAGATTACAAATGATGAGGGGAATAAAATAACTTTCATTGATACGCCGGGACACGCAGCGTTTACCGCAATGCGTGCTCGCGGAGCAAATGTAACCGATATAATCATATTAGTTGTAGCTGCTGATGATGGTATCATGCCTCAGACGGTGGAGGCTATTGATCATGCTAAGGCAGCGGAAGTCCCAATAATTGTAGCAATTAATAAGATTGACAGGCCTAATTCTGACCCACAAAAAGTTCGAAATGAATTGCTGCAACATGAGATTATCTTGGAGGACGTAGGTGGAGACGTTTTGTCCGCAGAGGTCTCGGCTACCGAAGGAACAAATATTGAAAAATTGACAGAAGTCATTCAACTACAAGCCGAAGTGTTGGAACTTCGAGCAAATCCTAATCGTGCTGCCGAAGGTGTTGTTATTGAGTCAAATTTGGAAACTGGCCGAGGGGCTGTTGCTACTGCGTTGATACAGCGGGGGACTTTAAACATTGGGGACATTGTAGTTGCTGGACCTGAATGGGGTCGTGTGCGAGCAATGACTGATGACACACGTGCAAGGGTAAGGACTGCAGTTCCATCTCAACCAGTCGAGATAATGGGTTTATCTGGAGCGCCCGCTGCAGGTGATGAATTTGCAGTTGTAGAAAGTGAGACCCGCGCCAGAGAAATTACTGAGTTTCGACAACGGCAGGCTCGCCTTCAGAAAACAGCGGTAGCACCTAAAGGTTCTTTAGAACAGTTATTTAGTCAAATTGAATCAGGGAAAGTTAAAATTCTTCCATTGCTTATAAAAGCAGACACGCATGGATCGGTTGAAGCAATAATCAGTAGCCTCCAAAAAATTAGTACAGATGAGGTTAAAGTGCAGGTTTTGCATTCTGGTGCTGGCGGAATTAATGAATCAGATGTTGGCTTGGCTCAAGCTTCCAACGGTTTTATCGTTGGTTTTAATGTGCGAGCCAATTCTCAAGCGCGTGAATTAGCGCAGCGCGAAAAGCTTGATATTCGTTACTATTCGATAATCTATGATCTTATCGACGATATTAAGGGACTGCTAAGTGGGATGCTGGCACCTGAAAAACGCGAGACTTTTCTTGGCTATGCTGAAATCTTAGAAGTATTTAATATTAGTAAGATGGGTCGAATAGCAGGTTGCAAGGTTACAGATGGAATGGTCAAACACGGCTCTGGAGTGCGACTGCTCCGCGATGATGTTGTAATACACGAGGGGTCTCTCTCAACTTTGAAACGGTTCAAAGATGATGTACGAGAGGTTCGGGAGGGTATGGAATGTGGTATGTCTTTTGAGAATTACCAAGATATCAAGCAGGGTGATCGTGTAGAATGTTTTGACGTCGAGGAGATTGTTCGTTCACTGTAATTTGTTTCTGAAGTATGCTAGATGTTCTCGGATAAAGTTTAATGAAGCGTAAAACCAGATCGAGTTTGCGTGTAACAGAAAGAAGCCAGCGACAGCTTAGAGTAGGTGAAATAATCCGGCATGCTTTAGTCGAAACTTTCATTCGCGGTGAATTGCATGATCCCATCTTAACAGACGTGTCGTTGACAGTTGCAGAGGTAAGAGTGAGTGCCGACCTTAAAAGGGCCATGGCCTTTGTTATGCCCCTTGGGGGAAATAATGCTGAAGAAATAACTCAAGCTCTCAATCATGCATCGCCCTTTTTGCGTCGTAAATTAGCGAAGATAGTAACCCTACGTTATCTGCCGAGCTTATTTTTCGCAGTCGATGATTCCTTTGATCGCGGGCAAAAAATTGAGAACATTCTAAAAACTGAACGAGAGTCCCGTGATTTTGTTGAGTTTTCCAATAAGAAATGAGTCAAAGACGCAGCGGCAAAGCCATCAATGGATGGGCAGTTGTTGATAAGACAATTGGAATTAGTTCAACTCAAGCGGTTTCGATGGTTCGGCGTGCGTTCGACGCTAGAAAGGCTGGTCACGCCGGCACCTTGGACCCATTAGCGAGTGGTTTACTGCCAATTGCACTGGGAGAAGCAACAAAATTGATACCTTTTCTCCAGGACAGAAAAAAAGAATATAGTTTCACTATAAATTGGGGTGAGGAGCGGAATACTGATGATTCAGTTGGTGAAATAATGAAAACTAGCAGCATTCGGCCCTCATTTGAACAAATTGAAAAAGTTCTACCTGATTTTGTTGGTCAAACCGATCAGACACCACCAGTGTTTTCTGCAATAAAGATAAACGGGCGAAGAGCTTATAGCCTAGCTCGCGCTGGTGCAGAAATAATTATGAAACCTCGTCAGGTGCAAATATTTTCTCTAAAACTTCTTCAAGTGGTTGATAAGGACAAAGCGAAATTCTCTGTTTGCTGTGGCAAGGGAACATATGTGCGAAGTTTAGGCCGTGATATTGCGCGGCGTTTGGATACATTCGGTTATATTTCCGCTCTTCGCAGAACGGTAAATGGTCCCTTTAGCGAAAAAAATGCAATTCCTCTGGATAATTATGACTCTGTAGTGCATATTGCTTTTCCTCCTAGCTTTTTGCTCCCGCTTGAGGCCGTGCTGGACGACATCCCGGCAGTGTTTCTCAATCCGGAGCAAGTGGATCATATTCGTCACGGCCGCGCTGTGTCACTTGTTGATCTAGAGGAGGTTGATAACCCCGAAACACTTAGAGTGCGGCTGGGGAACAACACTGTGTGTGCGATGGCTGATGGGCAGCTTATTGCACTTGCGCGGTTAGAGGGTGGAAGGTTGTATCCGAAACGCGTACTTAACCGAAACAATTAGGAGTTGATGATGTCGATAACACAGGAAAAGAAATCCGAATTAATAAAGCAATATGGGCGGGCAGACGGCGATACCGGCTCACCTGAAGTTCAGGTATCGATTCTTACTGAGCGCATTAAAAATTTGACCGAGCATCTTAAAGAGCACAACAAAGATTTTCACTCGCGACGTGGTTTGCTCGTCATGGTTGGTCAAAGGCGTCGTTTGTTAGATTATTTAAAAAGCAAAGATGATAAGCGATACCAAGATTTAATCAAAAATCTTGGTATACGTCGTTAGTGCCAGGAAGTTTTTGTAGGTGAAGCCCGTCTATTGTCCGGCTAAGACGAGTTGCATTTCTATAACAGCACCGCGGATAAGGTGTTGTATTGCTACAAGGGCGTCAAGGTTTTGATATTTTTACACACAGCGCGACAGGGTTGTCAGAGCTGATTGACCGGAGCACATAGGGTGCTTGTGGTCGGGAAGGAAGAACTAGAGAAATGTTCAACGTTTATCGCAAGGAAATCGAATGGGGCGGAAAAACGCTCGTAATGGAAACAGGTAAAATTGCACGTCAGGCTGATGGTGCTGTTTTAGTGACATATGGAGATACAGTGGTGCTTGCCACGGCTGTGGCGCAGAAGGCCCCGAAGCCTGGCATAGATTTTTTTCCATTGACTGTAAATTATCAAGAAAAAACATTTGCTGCAGGTAAAATACCTGGTGGATTCTTCAAACGTGAAGGAAGACCAAATGAAAAAGAAACTTTGGTGTCGAGGCTTATTGATCGACCCATCCGTCCTCTTTTTGCAAAGGGTTTTCAAAATGAAACCCAAGTAATTTGTACTGTTTTAAGTCATGATCTAGAAAATGACCCGGATGTAGTTGCAATGGTTGGCGCGTCGGCAGCTTTGACTGTTTCCGGGATACCATTTCTTGGTCCGATTGGCGCAGCACGTGTTGGTTATCTAGATGGTAATTTTATTCTTAATCCAGTACCCCAGGAAATGGAGACATCTCAACTTGATATGGTGGTAGCCGGCACAAACGATGCAGTACTGATGGTCGAGTCTGAAGCCAAACAGCTTTCTGAAGAAATTATGCTTGGTGCCGTTATGTTTGCACAAAAAGAATTTCAGCCTGTAATTCAGGCGATAATTGAATTAGCTGAGCAATGTGCAAAAGATCCATGGGCGGTTCCAGAGCCTCTTGAGGAAAAAGAAACTTTGAGGCCCCGGATCAGAGACTTGGCTGAAGACAAGTTGCGTGCAGCATACTCTGAAACCGTTAAGCAAACACGCGTTGAAATGATAACCGCAGCTAAAGAAAATGCATTGGCAACGCTCACTGAGGAAGAACCAGAAATTGATACCCAGATTGCGTCTGGTCTTTTAAAGGATTTAGAGAAAGAAATTGTGCGTGGTACCATATTGGAAACTGGTAAACGAATTGACGGTCGCGACACTAAGACCGTTCGGCATATTGATGTAGAGGTAGGAATTTTGCCACGAGCTCATGGAAGTGCACTTTTCACGCGTGGGGAGACACAATCATTGTGTGTTGCAACGCTGGGGACTGGACAGGATGAGCAGGTTATTGATGCGCTTGAGGGTGAGTACCGGGAGCGGTTTATGCTGCATTATAATTTTCCGCCGTATTCGGTTGGCGAGGCCGGGTTTTTAAAATCTCCTGGTAGGCGAGAAATTGGACATGGAAAACTTGCTTGGCGTGCAGTCCGTGCAGTCTTGCCAAGTGCAGAAGAGTTCCCGTACACGCTTCGTGTTGTCTCGGAGATTACCGAGTCCAATGGTTCGTCTTCGATGGCAACTGTGTGTGGTTCATCGTTGTCCTTGATGGACGCGGGTGTTCCTATTAAAGAGCCGGTGGCTGGCATAGCTATGGGTTTGATTAAAGAGGATAGTGGTTACGCAGTATTATCAGATATTCTTGGAGATGAAGACCACCTTGGCGATATGGACTTCAAGGTTGCAGGCACTAAAACCGGTATAACGTCACTTCAAATGGACATTAAAATTACAGGTATTACCGAGGAGATAATGGAAACTGCGTTGAGTCAGGCAAAGGATGGAAGGATACACATTCTTGGTGAAATGGCGAAAGGAATGTCAGGGGCGAGGGAGGATGTAAGCTTGTTTGCTCCGCGTATAACTACTTTATCCATACCAAAGGATAAAATACGCGATGTTATAGGAACTGGTGGTAAGGTTATAAGGGACATCTGTGAAACTACCGGGGCTAAGATTGATATCGATGACGAGGGAGTAGTGAAAATAGCGGCTGTTGACGGAGAAGCTGGGAAGAACGCTTTCGATTGGATAAAGGGCATTGTAGCTGAGCCCGAAGTGGGCGTTATATATGACGGAAAGGTGGTTAAGGTAGTTGATTTTGGGGCTTTTGTAAATTTTTTAGGCCCTAAAGATGGATTAGTGCATATAAGTGAATTGGAGCCACGGCGTGTTAATAAGGTAACCGATGTGGTTAATGAAGGTGATGAAGTAAAAGTTAAGGTTTTAGCAATTGATGATCGAGGAAAAGTTAAATTGTCGATGAAAGTTGTTGATCAAGAAACCGGGGCTGAAATTAATTCAGACACAAAAGTTGCGGAAACAGATCAAAAGGGTGCCGACAATTGAGATGGATTAGTTTTTATTATTTAGTTAGTAGGTGGAGTTAATCTGGAATTGCATTTGCATGCTTTAAAGCGCCCACTGGTTTCACTATACAGAAAACTTAAATGGTCAATCAAAACCACACAAATGATGGGATTTTTCTAAAGTAAATAAGCATTTATCACATGAAAAACATTGTATTATTCGCGTGTGCATAATTTTGACTTCAAAAAACTGTTAAAAAGGACTGTTCTTTCAAAATTTCTTTCATATAACACAGTAAGAAACTAATTGTGAAGATAGTAGCACTTTGAAAATAATTAGTGCTAATAAATGATAGCTGATTATAGAGGCGCAAATAAATGGGGACTGAACACGCAATGAGCGTGAAAAACAAGAATGAGTTTTCCTATGATGACCTGCTTAAATGTGGACATGGGAAATTATTTGGGCCAGGTAATGCACAGTTGCCCCTACCGCCAATGCTTATGTTTGATCGCATTACGTCCATTTCTGAAAGTGGTGGTAGTTATGATCGAGGAAAAATCGTTGCAGAGATGGATGTTAAATCCTCTCACTGGTTTTTTAGTTGTCATTTTGAGGGGGATCCAGTAATGCCCGGATGCCTTGGACTTGATGCGCTTTGGCAATTGACAGGATTTTTTCTCGGTTGGACTGGTGACCCGGGGAAGGGAAGAGCGCTTGGTCTCGGTAATTTGAAATTTAATAACCAAGTGACGCCCGAAGCAAAGCTGATAACTTATCAAATTGATATCAAAAGGATTGTGCGCCGAGGATTCTCTATTGCCATAGCTGATGGAACTCTAATTGTGGATCAGAATGTTGCTTATGAAGCGAAAGATCTACGTGTTGGGCTTTTCATTGATTCAAAGGATTGACGAGGTTGTAATGAAAAGAGTGGTTGTAACCGGCATAGGTATTGTAAGCAGTATAGGTAATGATAAAAGCGAGGTTTCTCAATCATTATTGACAGGAAAGTCTGGAATTTCATTCTGTGAAGAGTACCGAAAGCGTGGTTTTCGAAGTCATGTGCATGGATTACCTTCGATAGACATTGAAGGAAAAATGGATAGAAAGTTGCGGCGTTTCATGGGTGATGGCGCAGCTTATAATTATATTGCAATGCAAGAGGCCGTAACTGACTCAGGGCTCTCTGACCAAGAGATTTCAAATCCACGCACTGGCTTAATTATGGGATCCGGCGGACCATCAACAAGAAATTTGCTAAGCGCTTTTGATACTGCGCGCGAAAAAGGAGCAAAAAAAGTTGGGCCATTTATGGTGCCACGGACAATGTCAAGTACTAATTCTGCAACACTTGCAACGGCTTTTGGCATCAAAGGTGTTAATTATTCAATTAGTTCTGCTTGTGCAACGTCTGCGCATTGTATCGGCAATGGAATGGAGTTAATACAACTAGGTAAACAAGACATTGTTTTTTCGGGAGGCGGTGAGGAACTCGATTGGACCATGACTGTACTATTCGATGCAATGGGTGCTTTAACAAGTAAGTATAACGATCAACCGGAATGCGCCTCCCGCCCATTTGATGCGAAACGAGATGGGTTTGTAATTGCGGGAGGTGGTGGAGTGGTTGTTCTAGAAGAATTGGAGCATGCACTGGCTCGGGGTGCAAAAATATATGCCGAGTGTGTCGGTTATGGAGCTACTTCTGACGGGTTTGACATGGTTCAACCCTCCGGAGAGGGCGCAGTGCGCTGTATGAAAATGGCTTTGGAGAATGTAGAAGATCCAATAGATTATATCAACACGCATGGTACGAGTACGCCAGTAGGTGATGTTAAAGAGTTAGCGGCATTGAGAGAGGTTTTTGCAGACAAAAATAAAATACCACCGTTTGCGTCAACGAAATCATTGACCGGGCACTCCTTAGGTGCCGCTGGCGTGCAAGAAGCAATCTATTCCTTGTTAATGATGGAAGGAAAATTTATTTCTGCTTCTGCAAATGTATTCGAAGCGGATGATGGCGTAGGTGATATGCCATTAGTAACCGAAATGTGTAAAAACACAGAATTAAATTGTGTATTGTCAAATAGTTTTGGTTTTGGTGGTACGAATGCGTCTCTTATATTTAAATCGGTGGCTGAGTGAGTCTTCTTTCTGGAAAAAAAGGATTAATTCTTGGAGTGGCAAATGATCATTCCATTGCGTGGGGTATAGCGAATGCGGCTTCTAATGCAGGAGCACAGCTTGCGTTCACCTATCAATCAGAATCTTTTGAGAAGCGAGTGAAACCGTTGGCTAAGGCTGCGGGGTCACAAATTGTTTTACCCTGCGATGTGACAGATGATAATAGTATAGGCGCTGTATTCTCGGCATTAGAGGAAGAATGGGGCAGACTAGATTTTGTAGTCCACTCTGTAGCTTATTCCAATAAAAATGAGCTAAACGGGGGATATACAGAAACAACACGAGAAAACTTTCTTCGCACACTCGATATTTCGTGTTTTTCTTTCACTGCGTTGGCGAAACGTTCCGCACCCTTGATGGCCAAAGGTGGCAGTTTAATTACACTTACCTATTCTGGCGCTGAACGAGTAATGCCCAACTATAATGTAATGGGGGTCGCTAAGGCGGCCCTCGAGGCTAGTGTAAAATATCTTGCTGCTGATCTTGGCCCAAGAGCTATACGAGTTAATGCAATATCTGCTGGGCCAATGAGGACGCTTGCAGGAAGTGCAATTGGTGGCGCACGAGAAGTTTACAATTGGAACAAAGAATTCTCCCCACTAAGACGTAATACAGTTTTAGATGATGTGGGAGGTGCAGGCCTTTACCTTCTGAGCGATTTAGCAGCTGGTGTGTCCGGTGAAGTTATGCACGTGGACTCAGGATTTAATGTAGTTGGTGTGCCAGATTTATTAAGATACAGAGATGATTGAGCGGTTATTCCGATATTAAAAAGGATACGTTTCAAAGTACAATAAACTAAATTAGAAATCTATTTGCTATAAATGATCATTACATTATTTTTTTGGGGGGGAATTTCTATAATAAGAGAAGGCCACTAAGGGCTCTCATTAAGGTAGATTCCCCAAATATTTGATCGCTTAGTCCAGCCAGTATACTTTGAAAATGTAATTCTGCACCAAGGTCCTCGACAGGTTTTCAAACGTCCGAGACTTTTCTTAGATATTTTTGCTACCACGGCAGCATCAGGACGTGGGTCAGCACGAAGAAGAATCTGATGATGGTGCACAATCACCCAGCGCCTTCCGGACAACAGTGATTGATGAACCCAACCAATTGATCCTTGCCAATCACGAACCTTTCTCCAAACTTTGAATTCACTAATAATTTCAACTGGCATATTTTGATATACCAGAACCCAATCAATTGGGTACCGTCTGCCAGGACCTGTTCTGAGATTTACCTTGTTTGAGCGAAGCGAGACGAATCTTGGAATTTCAAGCCCCGTGCTCACACCAGTTTTTTGAGCGTTTAGGGGGTTATGTGGTATTACCCCTGAAAATAAAAATCCAGTGAAAGTTAATATTAGTAATTGTTTTTTCATAATTTTAAACAAGAAATCTCTCAATATGATAATACTTTTTAACATATTTATATAATACGATGACATACTAGACTGTTCCAGTTCTGATGGGCATGATGTTAATTAATTTAAATTTTGGACTTAGGAATATTGTTTGAAATACCGTGAATGGCATGAGATGAAAAAACCAATTGTTGTTGTGACACATAAACTACCCGCTGTTATTGAAACGCGGATGAAGGAATTGTTTGATGCAAACCTGAATGCAACAGGTATGCAAATGTCTAGGGACCAAATTATTTCTATTTGTGATGGCGCTGATGTTCTTGTACCAAGTGTTACGGATAAAATTGATGCTGCTCTGATCGAACGATTTCCCGGTAGCGTTAAATTAATAGCAAACTTTGGGGTTGGTGTTAATCACATTGATTGCAATGCTGCTGCTGCACGCGGAATCATTGTAACAAACACACCAGGAGTTTTGACGGAAGATACGGCAGATTTAACAATAGCACTTCTAATTTCAGTCCCTAGAAGACTTGTGGAAGGAGCGAGATTGGCAAGAACTGGTAAATGGACAGGGTGGAGGCCAACCTTCATGCTGGGTTATAGGGTCAATGGGAAGCGTTTAGGAATTATTGGGATGGGAAGAATTGGTCAGGCTGTTGCGAGACGCGCTCAAGGTTTTGGTATTCAAGTTCATTATCACAACCGAAATCGTGTCCATCAGGAGATCGAAGGTGAACTAGAAGCTACTTGGTGGGAAAGCCTTGACGAGATGTTAGAACATATTGATCTACTCTCGATACATTGTCCTTTGACTCAAGAAACACAGCAACTTCTGAATTCGGAGCGATTGGATTGTTTGCCGAAGCACTCTGTTATCATTAACACTGCACGGGGTGGCATAATAGATGAGGCTGCATTAGCTGAAAGACTAGCATCAGGTAGGTTAGCTGGTGCTGGACTTGATGTATATGCTAATGAACCGCAAATTCATCCCGCATTATTAGAACTTGATAATGTGGTTGCAATCCCGCACCTTGGGTCGGCCACGCATGAGGGTAGAATAGCAATGGGTGAAAAAGTTGTAATGAATATAAGGGCTTTTGCAGATGGTCATACTATACCTGATCGAATATTGATTGGTGTCGACATTTGAATACTGTCTCTACACTGTATCCGATATATAGGAGGTTTTTAGTATACACTAGCACTTGTTCTAAATAGAAATCCTTGAAATATTTTTATATATTATGAAAATTAAAATTCTAAATATTCAAAGATAGTTTTCTACACGAAAAGTATTTGTGCCATTTCATTTTCGGCTTCGATCAAGAAGCTTGTGATTCCATCTGGCTCCAAGCACACATCAGTTCTCAAATCTTTCATGCCTAAGCCTTCGGATATAAGCCCAAGTTCACATATTTTAAAAGAAACTGCTAATTCTGTGCAAGCATTAATCATTTCGGATAGTTTTGCCATGCCTGTTTTTGAAAAGGCTATGTCCATTTTTGTTGCCCAATCTGGAGTAAGCGCCCTTACTGCAGATTTTGTAAACAGCAGTGTTACCGGCCTATTGATTGCAGCGGCAGTTGCGGCAATTACAAATGCGTAATGAATGCGATCGTAGTCTCCTGAATGCAGTATAACGGATAATCGTTTCCTCTTAGTGTTTTTAAGCATGGTCTTTGGCATTTAAATATCGACGATAGATGCATTTAATCCGCAGAGCTTGCAATCTGGATCACGGTTCAGTTTAACTTTCCTAAAGGTTGACTCAAGGGCATCATACAACAGTAATTTTCCGGCAAGAGTCTCACCAAATCCCAATACCTCTTTTATAATTTCTATCGCTTGTACAGAACCAAGAACTCCCGCGAGTGCGCCGAGTACACCTCCATCCACACAATTTGGAACCATCTCCTCGGGTGGTGCCTCATTGTACAAACAACGATAGCAAGGAAATCCAGAGCCTTTGTGTGATTTGAAAGTAGAAATTTGTCCTTCGAAACGAGAGATTGCTGCGGAAACTAGCGTGCGCCCAAATAAATGGGCGGCATCTGCTAGAAGGAATCGGGTACCAAAATTATCTGATCCGTCGGCAATTATTTCGTAGTCATTTAAAATAGCTTTAATGTTTTCCTTTCTTAATCTCATTGGATGCTGAATGACGCACACATCTGGGTTGAGTTCGTTTATAGCTAAGGCAGAACTCTCTACCTTTGCCATATCTATCCGAGATGAGCCGTGTATTATTTGTCTCTGCAAATTACTTAATTCGACTAAATCATCATCAATTATACCAATAGTGCCGACGCCTGCAGCAGCCAGATAAAGAAGTACTGGCGCTCCGAGCCCGCCTGCGCCAACTACAAGAACTTTAGAGTTCAACAGTTTTTTTTGTCCTTCACCGCCAACTTCGGGAAGTATTATATTTCGGGCATAGCGATGAAGTTGTTCTTCGGAAAAATTCATCAAATTTCTGATCTTATCGTCCGGTGGAGCCAAAACCACCAGAACCACGTTCCGTAAAACTTAATGTATCGACCTCGTCGACTTCCACTTGAGTTGTTGGAGCAATGATTAATTGTGCAATACGCATTCCACGGCTGACTATAAAATTAGATTTTCCATGATTAATCAAAATAACTTGGATTTCCCCTCTATAATCTTCATCAATGGTTCCAGGCGAGTTTAATACGGTGACCGAGTCCCGCGCTGCCAGTCCGGACCGTGGTCTTACTTGCGCTTCATATCCTGCAGGAAGTGCAATTGATATACCGGTTGGTACCAGCGCCGTTTCTCCTGTTTTTATAACTACCTCCTCTTTAACTGCAGCGGGTAAATCCATTCCTGCTGCTGAGGTAGTTTCGTATTTCGGTAGTGGTAAATCATCATTATTTTCAAGTCGTTTTATTAAAAGTCTTGGCTTAACCATTTTTCAGTTCTTCCTTAAACTGTTTAGCAATCCGCTCGGCGAGAAGGTTGCCGACGTTAATCTTTGTCATCTCTGGCCATGCTTCGACTAAATCACCATTTATAAAGTATATGGTATTCTGATCTCCACCAAATGTTTTAGTCCCTCTAGAAACATCATTTGCAAGAATCCAATCACATCCTTTATCTTCAAGCTTAGGAATGGCCTTCTTTACAACATCACCGGTTTCAGCGGCAAATCCAATCACAAGATGTGGACGGTTGTTACAGTCTTTTGCAAGCTCTCTCAAAATATCGGGGTTTTTTGTTAACTGTACAGCAGGAGCTTTACCATTTTTCTTAATTTTCTGTTCACACGGTTCAGAAGGACACCAATCTGTAACAGCAGCAGCGCAGACTGCAATATCTACGGGCAATGATTCTCGACAGGCATCTAGCATTTCTCTCGCACTCTCGACCCGTTTTACTTTAACTCCCGGAGGATCTGGTTCATTAGTTGGACCTGTAACAAGAACTGTTTCTGCGCCAAATTGATTAAGTGCTGCTGCGATAGCATGGCCCTGTTTCCCCGAAGATCTGTTTGATATATAGCGGACCGGATCAATTGGTTCATGTGTGGGGCCGCTAGTCACCAGTGCCTTTTTCCCTTCCAGAGGATTGTTACTATCAAAATGTTTATATATCGCACCCACTAGCTCTAAGGGCTCAGTCATTCGTCCAGGCCCATATTCTCCGCAAGCCATATCGCCGGTCTCTGGACCAACAAATACAATGCCTCGATCGCGAAGTTTTTTAGTGTTGGAAATCATGGCCATATGTTTCCACATACGAACATTCATGGATGGTGCAACCATAACTGGTTTATTGGTGGCCATCAGCACTGTGGTTGCAAGGTCGTCGCAGATACCACTAGCCATCTTTGCTAAAATATTTGCAGTTGCTGGTGCAACTAATATCAAATCGGATTGCCGGGATAGTTCAATATGCCCCATCTCGTTTTCATCGGTTAGGGAAAAAAGATCGCTGTACGCTTTTTGTCCGGACAGAGACGTAATTGAAAGTGGTGTAATAAATTTACAAGCTGCTTCAGTCAGCACGCACGAAATTACTGCACCATGTTCCCGTAAACGACGTATGAGATCGAGGGATTTATACGCAGCTATGCCCCCTGATACAATTAGTAGTATTTTTTTGCCATGCAGCATAGTTGCCACTCTAAAAAATTTCAGGAATTAAAATTAAAATCTAAAGCGGAAGCTCATATTCGTCCAGAAAAATGCTTTAGCTTAAAACAAAATAATGAGTTTTTTCTCATAATCTGATGTAAGTCATATCAACGAAAACAATAGTTTTAATTTTTCCGTTCCCATTTTGTAAAAATATTTCGGTAGTGCAAGAAAAAAATACACACTAATTTTTGAGTTGAATTAGGAGCGTAAAAAAATTAAGTAAACTAGTCCTATTACTATAGTGAATGTCCATAACATCCATTTAGATTTCGACTTGCGCTGGTAATTAAAAGGTTGCACGTCACCGGGATTAATTTTGATCCCGTCTCGACGAAATGACTCAATATTTTTTCCTATTTCAGAAATCAAAAACGGAAGTCGCTCAATAGCAAGTTTAGCTTCTTCTGCTACCTCTGAGATACGATTTTCCACCGACATTTGATTTTTCACCCAGTCCTCGATAAGAGGCCGCGCAAGCTCCCACATATTAGTTTCTGGATGCAGTTGTCTTCCTACGCCTTCTGCAACAAGCATTGTTTTCTGTAATAAAAGCAGCTGAGGTTGGGTTTCCATCTTAAAACGTTTTGTTACATCAAATAGCTGTGCTAATAGTCGAGCAAGTGAAATTTGATTGAGTGGGAGCCCTAAAATTGGTTCACCAATTGCGCGAACTGCTTGGGCAAAGGCCTTTTCCGATTGATTTGCAGGCACATAACCAGCCTGAAAGTGAATTTTTGCTACACGATCGTAGTCGGAATTCAAAAACCCAACTAGCATTTCGGCCAGATAGAAGCGGGTTTGACGATCGATCCGACCCATTATGCCAAAATCAATAGGTTGTAGAGTGCCGTCTTCACTGATCATCATATTTCCCGGGTGCATGTCTGCATGAAAAAAACCATCCCGGAACACTTGTAAAAAAAATAAACGAGCCATATTTGCCACTAAATATTCTGTATTTTGACCAGTTGCTTTAATAGCCTCGACTTCATCGGCAGGAAAGCCCTCAATTCGTTCTAACGTAAGGACCCTTTTACTGGTGCGTTTCCAGTCCATGCGTGGCACGTGAAAAATTGGATCGTTTGCGAAATTCTCTCGCAATTCGTCACCCGCAGCGGCTTCTAAGCGAAAATCCATTTCGTCGGACACTGTTTCTGCAAGAACTGCTATGACATCCGGAATGCGTAATCTTTTAGAGTTTGGAATGTAACGGTCTATTGTCTTTCCAAGCCAAAACAGCAAATCAAGTTCTTGAGAAAAGATATTTTCAATTCCAGGTCTTAGAATCTTAATTGCCACCTTCTCTCCTTCTGAAGTGACACCAAAATGAACCTGAGCAATTGAGGCCGCTGCGACGGGAGTTTCGTTAAATTCCAAAAATAGTTCCTTAATCGATCGTCCAAACTCTTTTTCAATTACCTGAATGGCTTCAATTGCTGGAAAAGGCTCAAGTTCATCCTGTAATGAACAGAGATCCTCTGCAACTTCATCTCCAACGAGATCACGTCTTACTGATAGCGCCTGACCCAACTTAATAAATATTGGACCTAACTCCCTAAATGCTAATGACAATCGCTCGCCTGGCCGTTTATTGCTCAATCCAAAAGGGCTTTTTTGCCCAATAATTATTAAACGGCGAGCGCGCTGCAATGAGTTTGAAAACACTCCAGCACGCTCTAACAAAAAAAAAGTGTTGTATTTCGCAAGGATGCGGACAATTACTAGTAGTCGTTTAATGTTTTTCAGGGTTTTGATCATCGAATTAGATGCGCCAAGCAGAGTGAATTGCAACAATTCCGCCATTGATTGATTGAGAACGTATATTACTGAATCCCGCATCGCTTAATTCCGCGGCGAGATCTTCGGGGCAAGGGAATTCTCTTATGCTCTCAGCCAAATATCTGTATGCACCTGGGTCATCCGCAATGTATTTGCCCATTACTGGAATGAATTTTAGGGAGTACGCGTCGTAAAAAGGTTTTAATATTGGCAGCACAACTGGAGAAAATTCAAGGCAAAGAAAATGCCCACCAAAATCCATTATTCTATGGAACTCCTTCATCGCTGATCTTCTATCTGTTATATTACGCATACCAAAAGAAATGGTTATGGCGTCAAAGGAATGGTTCCGAAAAGGGAGCGCTTCAGCTGAGGTCGCAACAAAATTCAAATCACAGAGATGGCCAAGGTCAATCGCACGATTGTTTGCTATCTTTAACATTTCAGTTGACGGGTCACACATCGTTATTGGTTGGTGAAATTCTTGATTTCTAGTGTTTTTGAGCCAATCTTTTAATAAAAAAGCAATGTCGCCCGTGCCAGTAGCTATATCAATGATCCGCATATCCGCTTTTGGATTTAGCTGACTTACTAGACGCCTTTTCCATAACCGATGCAGCCCGAAGCTCATAAGATCATTCATTTTATCGTATCGGCTAGCGACTGACTCAAAAACACTTCTTACTCTATTTTTGTGTTCATTAAAGTCGACTTCTTCAAAGCCAAAATTTTTGCGCTGCTTGGTAGAATTTTTTATTACGTTCATTTACTTATATTAGCCTAATGTCAAATTTTAGGCTACTTTTACATGTATCACATTTTTTAAAGTGCCCCTACTTTCTAAAAGATAGAGAGCGAAAGAAGGCAATGCCTGAACTACCTGAAGTTGAGACTGTCCGCAGGTCACTCGCTAAGGCAATGGAGGGAAAACCAATATCACAAGTTTCCGTTTGGCGAGATGATTTACGCATACCCGTTCCACAGGATTTTTCTGATTCGGTAAAAGGTCTGTTCGTCCACCGGGTTGGCAGACGAGCCAAATATTTGCAGATTTTCCTAGATAAAGAAAAAGTCATATTAATTCATCTCGGCATGTCAGGAAAAATGTTAATTGATATTGATTCGAATGGTTCCAATAAGAAATTGAAACACGAACACGTTACATTTTTAATAGGTGACAGGGTTGCGATTCGGTTTGTCGACCCCAGAAGATTCGGTCTTATTGACCTTTGCACTCGCGATAAATTAAGCTCCCATCCACTTCTTGTTCATCTTGGTTTAGAGCCTCTTACTGAGGAGTTTAGCGATGCTTATTTAAAAAAAGCGTTCAAAAATAAGAAGATTTGTATTAAAGCTGCACTTTTAAATCAACACATGGTTGCTGGGCTTGGAAACATTTATGCGTGCGAAGCTCTTTGGTATTCCTGCCTCTCACCTAGGAGGAATGCTCTCACGATCACGGGCAAAAGAGCCGAGCGTTTGGCTCAATCTATAAAACAAGTTCTCACTGAAGCGATTTCGCGGGGGGGATCAACTTTGCGTGATCATGTTTCTCCTGATGGAGAAATGGGATATTTTCAAAATTCATTTAAAGTCTATGGAAGAGCAGGAGCACCCTGTTTTTCCTGCAATAAGCCAGTGCAGAAGATGATTCAGTTAGGGCGATCTACATTTTTTTGTCCCAATTGTCAGCGGTAAAAGTTAGTCTTGTTTTTTAGTGGAAACTATTTCGTTCCCTCTAGAAATATTTTAACATAATCTGCATGAAAATCATCAGTGTCAAAATAGTGTTTTTTTGTTTCGTGGTATCTCTTGCGTCACCTCTCCATGGTGAGAGTAGTTTTTTGACAGTCATCGATGACATGCCATTGGCCAATGATTTAACGGAGGAATCTAACTCCACTATAATGTTCGAAACTTCCCAGGGGCGAATTGCTTACGCAACTGCCATTGGGACAACAACTTTTGGGACCGTAAAGAGATTTTATTCTCTAAGTCTTCCTCAGCTTGGCTGGAAATCTGACGCTATACAAAAAGGCTGGCATTACTCTTCTCTCAAGTGGGTCGCCACTTGGCACCGTGGTGCAGAAAAATTGACCATTGAATTAGAAAACATAAATGATGTTATGCACGTGAATTTTATACTTATACCTCGCCATAACACCACACAACACAGGAGAAATAAATGATTTTTGACACCATTCTCGTTCAGGTTCATGGCAATGTAGGACTGGTGACACTGAATCGCCCGGAAGCACTTAACGCTCTGTCGAAACAGCTTATTAGCGATTTAGTAAAGGCGCTGGATAAATTAGAGTCTGACGACTCCATAGGTTGCATAGTGCTGACTGGATCAGAGAAAGCTTTTGCTGCCGGAGCAGACATCAAAGAAATGCAAAGTCAAAGTTATCCGGAGACATTTGTGCACGATTTCATTACTGATGGGTGGGAGAGGGTTGCGCATTGCCGGAAACCGACCATCGCTGCAGTTGCAGGGTTCGCGGTAGGAGGAGGTTGTGAAATAGCTATGATGTGTGATTTTATTTTGGCGGCCGATTCTGCCAAGTTTGGTCAACCAGAAATAAAAATAGGGGTCACTCCAGGAGCTGGCGGTAGTCAGAGACTCACCCGAGCAATTGGAAAGGCAAAAGCAATGGAGATGTGTTTGACTGGAAGGATGATGGCCGCAGAGGAAGCGGAACAGGCGGGATTAGTGTCGAGAGTCATAGCTGCAGAAAATTTGGTAGAAGAAGCTCTGAAGACCGGGCAGTCGATTGCGGAAATGCCGCGGCCTGCTGCGATGTTCGTCAAAGAGCAGATTAATCGTGCCTTTGAGACAAGTTTGGGTGAGGGCATACTTTATGAACGAAGAATTTTTCAATCACTTTTTGGTTCACCTGACCAGATAGAGGGCATGAGGGCATTTGTTGAGAAACGTAAACCTGACTTTCAATTCAAAAAATGAGAAATCGTTGCTGGTTAAGTTGATATACTTGACGTGCCGCATTTCGCACTTTAAACAATCCCTGCATTTAATGCGAGGAAAAGAGAATGCCTAATATACAATCTGCAAAAAAACGAGTACGTCAGACCGCCAGAAAAACTGAAGTTAACAGGGCACGTCGCAGCCGAATAAGAACTTTCATTAAAAAAGTTGATAATGCTATTCAGGAGGGGCAAAAATCCGTTGCTCACACTGCATTAATGGCTGCGCAGTCGGAAATTATGCGTGGTGTTGCGCGCGGTGTAATTAAAAAGAATACCGCGGCGCGTAAAATATCCCGCCTTTCCATGTCAGTTCGAAATTTGGGTTAAATTTGTTAGAAAGTAGTGAAGACCCGCTTTTTTATGCGGGTTTTTTTTATGGTACTTGAAACAATAGTAGTTTAGAGGCTTCCTATACTATTCGAATTCAGGTTATCCCGCCAAGCATCTGAAGAAAAATAACAATTTAGACTTCACAGTTTTGTCAATAAAAATATTTACATTTTTTCCATGGGAAAACATTGCGGGGTGCGGGTCTCCACTATAAGTTGCTTGTGATAGCTTTCGAGCATGGGGGGAAAGAATAGTTTTTAGAGTTTTTAATTTAACAGTATTAAATTTTTCCATATAAACACAATTCTCATTTGTTTTTTGTCATCATTTATATCTGTTTAAGATAAAACGCTTTTGGAGGGGTTTGTATATTTAAAACTTTTCCTAATCTATTCTTCCAAAGTTTTGTTAGCTGCCAAGGAAACATAGCTTCGGATTATTTTGGATAGTCAGAAGTTAGGACACTCTAACAGTGCGCATTAAGGGTTTGGAAAAATGGCCGATCAGAACGTCGATCCAGCAGTAACTCAAAGATGGGCGAAAGTCCGGGGAATGCTCCGATCAGAAGTTGGTGATGCCTCATACCGCAGTTGGTTAAAACCACTAACATTAGTTTCCGTAGAAAATGGGAAGGTAAGGATTTCTGTTCCCACACAGTTTATGCGTGATTGGGTAATTAGCCATTATGGTGACAGATTGAGAGAGCTCTGGGTAAACGAAAACCCGGATGTAGATATGGTTGATGTCTTTGTGCAACCTCCTACGCCCAAGAAATTTGTTCGTCCCGTCGGGCAAGCTCGTCATTCTGGCCCTTCAGGAATAAATACGTCTGTTTCGGTCTCGCCTAAGGAGGGTGTAGATACAAATAGAATCAATGCGCCATTAGATACGCGCTTCAACTTTAAAAACTTCATTGTTGGAAAACCAAATGAACTAGCTTACGCTGCAGCGCGACGCGTAGCAGACTCTGAAGTTGCACCGTTTAATCCTTTGTTTCTTTATGGAGGGGTTGGGCTCGGCAAGACCCATTTGATTCATGCCATTGCACTTCATACAAAGAAGAGATTTCCCAAAAAGAAAGTGGTTTATCTCTCCGCAGAAAAGTTCATGTACCATTTCGTTCGTGCATTACGATACAAAGATACAGTTTCTTTCAAAGACCAGTTTAGATCCGTCGATTTGCTTATGATTGATGATGTTCAATTTATAAATGGCAAAGAATCGACCCAAGAGGAATTCTTCCACACTTTTAACGAATTAGTTGATAATCAAAGACAGGTTGTAGTCTCAGCGGATAAGCCGCCATCAGATTTGGAAGGAATGGAGGAACGTTTGCGTTCACGGCTTGGTTGGGGTCTGGTTGCTGATATCCAATCTACTACCTTAGATCTCCGACTGGAAATTATTGAGGCAAAAGTTGCAAAGCTAGGTGTTGAGATACCAAGTAGTGTTATTGACTTTTTATCCCATCGAATCACCTCTAACGTCCGTGAACTTGAGGGTGCATTAAATCGTGTAGTTGCTCATGCGACCCTCGTAGGGCGTGATATAACATTAGAAACCTGCCAAGAAGTTCTTCATGATATACTTCGCGCCAATGATCGACGGGTTACTATAGAAGAAATTCAAAAAAGAGTAGCAGCGCACTTCAACATACGTCTAGCTGATATGCACTCTGCACGCCGCGCGCGTGCGGTGGCTAGACCTCGGCAAGTTGCAATGTACCTCTCTAAGCAACTGACAGCACGATCTTTACCGGAAATAGGACGTAAGTTCGGAGGCCGTGATCACACAACCGTTATGCATGCAGTAAAAAAGGTAGAGGAATTGCGTCAGAGTGACACCGGTTTTGCTGAAGACGTCGACTTGCTGAGGCGTTTACTTGAAGGTTAATATGTAGTGTTGAGGAATTAACTATCAAGATTTCTTTACCAAATGCATACTCCGTTTCTTCCACAGTTGTGCATTACAAAATTAGCTTTTTTAAAGAAAAAAATACGATTATATTTAATGAAATTAATTTAGTTCTCGTCAGATTTTTTTGTTATGATATATTCATCAGAGGTTAGACAATTGGTATAGCCATGAATTTTAGTATTGATCGCGGTGCACTTCTTAAGTCGTTAACTCATGCTCAAAGTGTAGTTGAACGCCGCAACACTATTCCAATTCTAGCAAATATTTTATTAAAAGCGGATGAGAGTGGGTCAGTTGAACTAACCGCTACCGATATGGATCTTGCAATTGTCGAGAAAGTTCCTGCATCAGTATCACAATCAGGCTCGACAACAGTGCCGGCTCATACACTGTTCGATATCGTCCGCAAATTAGAAGATGGCTCTCAGGTACAAATTGGTGGCACATCGAAAGAGGGACAAATAGCTCTAAGATCCGGACGGTCTACTTTGAAGTTGGCCACGCTTCCAAGTGAAGATTTCCCATCTTTGTCAAATGATGATATGCCGTCTGAATTTGTACTTGATTCTAGCGTTTTACGATCATTAATCGATCGAACCCGTTTTGCGATTTCGACGGAGGAGACGCGTTATTATCTGAATGGAATTTATTTCCATGCGGCTGAAGGAGACAAAGGAAAGATTTTGCGTGCTGTGGCAACCGATGGTCATCGCTTGGCCCTTATGGAGGCTCCGTTGCCTGACGGTGCGGAAAACATGCCCGGTGTAATTATTCCGCGTAAGACAGTAAATGAATTGAGGAAATTAGTTGATAATATTGATGAAGAGATTTCAGTAAAATTATCTGAAACTCGAATTCTTTTTGCTATTAATGGTATTGATCTTTCGTCCAAATTGATAGACGGCACATTCCCCGAATATGATCGTGTTATTCCTGAAGGGAACGATAAAATCATGGAGGTTGATTGTAAGCGCTTTGAACGAGCAGTTGACCTCGTTTCAACCATTTCGACTGAGAAATCAAAAGCAATAAAGCTCAGTCTTTCAGAAAATACGGTATTGCTATCTGCAACTAGTCCTGACGCTGGAAGTGCAACAGAGGAATTGGAAGTAGCTTACGCTTGCGATCAATTAGAGATTGGGTTTAACTCGCGATATCTTATAGATATTACCCAACAGATTGAGGGGGATGTTGCCCGATTTGCTTTGTCTGATTCGGCGTCGCCTACAGTGATACGTGAAAAAGATGGTTCGGGCGCTCTTTATGTTTTGATGCCGATGCGCGTTTGACGCTAGGGGATAGAAACTGGACACCCTGACAAACCCTAGACCGGATTCCAAAGCACAAATGTGTCGCATTGCAGTAATTCGGCTCAAATTATTGAATTTTCGTTGTTACAAGCAACTTTCTCTTGATACTCGCGGCAGAATGGTGGTGCTTTCGGGACCTAATGGGGCGGGCAAGACAAACTTGCTGGAAGCTGTGTCGTTTTTAGTTCCAGGACGTGGTATGCGAAGAGCACGTCTTAGTGAGCCGGTGAGAGGCAAAATGGATAATTTCTCTGAAAATGATCTTGGTTATTGGAGTGTCTCGGCGACAATAGAAGATAGGGACGGCCACTTTGATGTTGGTACGGGAGTAAAGCCTAGCACAAATAAAGATTATAAACGGATCGTACACATTGATGGCGATCAGAAACAAAGTCAATCTTCTTTGGCTGAGCGTATTTCTATGCTCTGGCTTACCCCTGACATGCAAAGACTGTTCACAGATGGTGCTTCTGGTAGGCGACGTTTCTTAGATCGGATGGTTTTTTCTAATGATCCGGCGCATGCGATTAGAATACAGGAATATGAAAAAGCATTACGCAACCGATCTAGAGTCTTGTCTGATGCACGACGTGAACACCGTCTACCGGATAGTGGTTGGCTTGATGCACTAGAGACAAATATGGTAAAATATGGAGTGGCAATCGCTGCGGCACGCGCAAACTTAGTGCGCAGATTGAATCCAGCCTGTATGATGGGGATTGGTCCATTTCCAGCGGCAGGTTTAAATTTGTCTGGTTCAATAGATTGTTGGCTGTCAGAAATGCCAGCCGTTGAGGTAGAAGAAAACTTTAATGCTGAATTGCGCCGAAGAAGAGAGGAAGACTCAATTTTACGTGGTGCTAGCCAAGGCCCACATAAAACTGATCTAAAAGTACAACATTTAGACCATAATGCGCCGGCTAAGCAGTGTTCTACCGGCGAGCAGAAAGCGTTGTTACTTAGTATTGTTCTCGCCAATGCGCGTTTACAGAGACTTGATACAGGATTTGTACCAATATTACTTTTGGATGATGTGGCTGCTCATCTAGATGAAATTCATCGTGAAGCACTTTTTGAGGAACTAATCGAGCTTGATGTACAAGCATGGATGACAGGAACTGATCCATTATTATTTTCATCGGTTGATAAATTTGCAAGACACTTCACCGTCGCTAACGCCGCTGTAAGTCAATTAAATTAAAGAGGAAATGGTAGAAAATTAAAATGTCATCAAGTAAAAAAACTACTGATCAAAATGATCTGCAAAATCAGAGCGCTTATGGCGCGGACTCAATTCAAGTGCTTCGTGGTCTGGATGCTGTAAGGAAACGGCCAGGCATGTACATTGGTGACACAGATGACGGCTCTGGACTACATCACATGGTTTATGAGGTTGTTGACAATGCAATCGATGAAGCATTAGCGGGAATATGTGATCGTGTAATAATAACATTGAATGGAGACGGGTCAGTATCCATCAAAGATAATGGCCGTGGTATCCCAGTTGACATTCATGAGGAGGAAGGTGTCTCGGCTGCAGAAGTAATTATGACGCATTTGCATGCTGGAGGAAAGTTTGATCAAAGTGCTTATAAGGTTTCCGGAGGATTGCATGGCGTAGGGGTATCAGTGGTTAATGCATTGTCGGATTGGTTGGAGGTGTGTATTTGGCGGGACGGTGCCGAGTGGAACATGCGATTCGAAAAAGGGGTTGCCACTGGAGAATTACACAAGGTGTCAGATTGGGAGGGTCCAACTGGCAGTCAAGTAACCTTTCTTGCCTCAGCGGAGATATTTAATAATATTGAATTTGATTTTACTCGTCTGGAGCATCGATTGAGGGAACTGGCGTTTTTGAATTCCGGGATTACTTTAGAAATCAATGACTGCCGAGGGGTTGATCCCAAAATTGTCGAAATGTGTTACGAAGGTGGACTCAAAGAGTTTGTTAATTATTTAGATCGCGGAAAGACACCGTTATTTGGTGATCCAGTATCTATAAAGGGTGAATTGGAGGCTGTAGTAGTCGAAGTGGCGCTTGAATGGTCGGACTCATATCACGAGTCTGTACTTTGTTTTACTAATACCATTCCGCAGAGTGATGGAGGTACGCATTTAGCTGGCTTTCGCGCTGCATTGACTCGCACAGTAAATTCATACGCAAATTCATCCGGAATAGCTAAAAAAGATAAAGTCAGTTTATCGGGCGAGGACATGCGGGAGGGCATGACAGCCGTTCTTTCAGTTATGGTTCCAGATCCCAAATTTTCATCTCAAACTAAGGAAAAACTTGTTTCTTCTGAGGTGAGACCAGCAGTGGAAAGTTTAGTCAGTGATAAGCTGGGCCAATGGTTTGAAGAACACCCTAACGAGGCAAAACGTATTGTTGCTAAAGTTGTAGAAGCAGCGGCAGCGCGAGAGGCCGCTCGTAAAGCTCGTGAACTTACGAGGCGCAAGGGAGCGCTGGATATTTCCTCTTTGCCCGGAAAACTGGCAGATTGTCAGGAGCGTGATGCAACACAGGCGGAGTTGTTTATTGTTGAAGGTGACAGTGCCGGAGGCTCTGCAAAGCAAGGCCGAGACCGTAGAACCCAAGCAATATTGCCGCTTCGTGGTAAAATTTTGAATGTAGAGAGAGCACGCTTTGATAAAATGCTGTCGTCGGCAGAAATAGGCACTCTCATAGCAGCACTCGGAACTGGGATCGGGCGTGAAGATTTTAGCATCGAAAAAATTCGCTATCATAAAATAATCATTATGACAGATGCGGATGTCGATGGAAGCCATATCAGAACTTTGCTGTTAACATTTTTCTTTCGTCAAATGCCGGAGGTGGTTGAACACGGGTATCTCTACATTGCTCAACCGCCGCTTTACCGTGCAAAGCGTGGCAGTGAGGAAGTGTATTTGAAAGATGATGCTCGCATGGAAAATTACTTAATCCAGGTTGGGCTTCGGGATTGTGTGCTTTTGGTTGGGGATGGTGCCGAAATTGGTGGAGAAGATCTTCAGGCAACTGTTAAGGAGGCATTTAGGGCTCGTAATCTGATGAGACCAATTTTACAAAAAGTCTCTAATCCAATGGTGGTAGAGCAATCGGCAATTTTAAGTGCTTTTAATAAAGAGGTACTTGAGAATATGAACTTGTCTGGTGAATTAGCACTTGCTCTTGCGCGGCGTTTGGACGGTTTGTCAGTTGAGGCTGAAAGGGGATGGATTGTTGAAATTCTCGACAAAGGGGGGTTTTTATTTACCCGAACTCTCCGCGGTGTTACTGAAAAACATATTATTGATGGCTCGCTGGTTAACAGTGCAGAGGCACGCCGATTAGATGAAATGACACCTAGATTACAGGAAATATACGGTCGTCCGGCCGAATTGAAAATTAAAGACAATACAGAAATAATTACAGGCCCACTTGGTCTTGCGGAATCGGTGTTAAGAGCAGGGCGTCGGGGAATTTCGGTACAGCGTTATAAAGGGCTCGGTGAGATGAACCCTGATCAGCTATGGGAGACTACATTAAATCCTGATGATCGTTCTTTGCTTCAGGTGCGGATTGATCACCGTGATGATGCAGAAGAAGTATTTTCGACTTTGATGGGTGACGTGGTAGAGCCCCGTCGGGAGTTTATTCAGTCAAATGCACTAAAAGTAGTAAATCTTGATATTTAATTGAATTGAGTTTTCTTTGTTGTATAAAATATATGCTTCCTTGAAATCATCTGCAGTTTCAATTTCATTTTGAAAATGAAAAATAGGAAGGAAGTTGAGGGTTTAAGTTTCGTAAAAAACAGTGAGTCCTGTGATAAGTTATTTGCATTGGTAGCTTAGAGCCAATTTTTCAAAATTATCATGTGAGGTCGCACACATGATAACATTATTCAGTTCTGGGGCGATTTTTTGATAGAACTTTCGGGCGTTTTTATTATGTTTTTGAACCGACCAGAACATCCATTGGCCTCCATTTTTGTAACTGCTTAAAGCCACGGCTTGCATCAACGCTTTACCGGCACCTTTCCTTCTAAACTTTTGTTCAACATATAAATCCGACAGGTAAACACCGTGTGAAGCTTTATTTGTGTCGTACCCTAACCAATAAAGAGCGTAGCCAGCCGGTACATTAGAAATTTCTGCCAATAAGATATGGAACGCTGGATTTGGACCAAAAGCGTCTTTCAGGAGTATTTTACATGTCATATTCGATCTTTTTATTTTGTTAAGAGAATTTAGCGAGTGAATGAAGTTCACTAGTATTTCAGCGTCATTGGAGGTAGCTTCCCTTATGATGACTAATTCATTAATAGAAGGGTGTTTTTTTTTAAATACATTCACAACTAATCATAGACTTTCTTTGATAAAATAGGATTTGGAATACAAAATTTCTTTATGAGTCAGTACACCATTCAAAATATAAATTCCAAAATAACATATCTTTAAATTTGCAAAATGCCATAATTCCAAAACAACAATCAAAATGTTACTTCTATTATATCCTCCAGTTGTAAAAATCTAATGACAAGAATTCTGCGTTATATAATTCTCATAACAATTTGGGCCACATTACTATTTGGCGGCATCTTGTCTTGGTATGCTTGGTCACTTCCAAATCCTGAGGAATTAACCACTTCTTTAAGAAGACCTAGTGTTACTGTGATTGGTGCAGATGGATCTGTTCTAGCGGCTTATGGTGACCTTTATGGTGATAAAGTAGACTACAAGGACATTCCACCGTTCTTAATTCAAGCTGTAATCGCAACTGAAGATAGACGTTTTTTCAATCATTATGGTATTGACGCCTTTGGGATTTTTCGTGCGTTTTTTACCAATATACGTGTTGGGTACATTCGGGAGGGTGGAAGCACAATAACCCAGCAGTTGGCTAAGAATCTGTTTCTTACGCCAGAAAAGTCAATAAAGCGAAAGGTTCAGGAAGCAATGCTCTCGTTTTGGCTTGAAGCCAAATTTACCAAGAAACAGATTTTAACCATTTATCTGAATCGTGCTTATCTGGGTGCAGGAACACATGGTATATCTGCTGCGACACGGCGGTATTTTGCTAAGTCAGTAATGGAGATAAATCTCCGGCAAGCATCAATTCTTGCTGGTTTATTGAAAGCACCAAGCCGTTACTCACCAAGAAGTAATCGAATTGCAGCTGTTCGACGAGGTGACCAAGTATTGCTCAACATGGTATCTGCTAATTTTTTGTCAGCCAAAATGGCAGCAAAGATAAAACAGCAATCAATTGGGCTAGCGCCACACCTTGGTAATCAGGTGCTCTATTTTACAGACTGGGTGCTGGACAGGGCAATTGGTTTCGTTGGACAACCCAATAGTGATTTGATTGTGAGGACCACATTGCAGCCGAAAGTTCAAAAAATTGCTAATAGTATAATTGACACTACATTAAATAAACAAATCCAATCCCGGGGAGGCACACAAGCCGCATTAGTAGCACTTGGGAGAGGTGGCTCTATCAGGGCTATGATAGGTGGTCGTCGCTATAAGTCCTCTCAATTTAATCGCGTAACTCAGGCCCAAAGGCAGCCAGGGTCAGCATTTAAACTTTTTGTTTATTTAGCAGCATTGGAAGCAGGAATGAAGCCAAGCGATCAGGTTTCGGACCATGTAATATCAATTGATGGATGGTCTCCAAGAAATTATGATAGAAGATCACGGGGTGAGATATCACTCACTCATGCTTTGGCAAAATCGTTGAACATGGCAGCTGTCCGATTATCAGAAAAAAATGGTCGGCATCGTACTGTAGCGATGGCTGAAAGATTAGGCATTACAACTCTGCTTAGATCACATCCGAGTATTGCTCTTGGATCTAGCGAGGTGACTTTGCTTGATTTAACCTCAACTTATGCAGTGCTTGCTAATGGAGGTTTTTCTTCTTGGCCGTATGGTATCGTAGACATTCGCGACACCGCTGGTAACCTTCTATATCGACGGTCAAAAGAATCAAATCGTTTGTTGGATCCTTCCGTGGTTAATGATATGACCCGTATGCTGGAAAGCGCAGTAAACGAGGGAACTGGACAGGTGGCGCGATTGCCAGTCAGATCTTCCGGAAAGACCGGAACAAGTCAAAGATTTCGAGATGCTTGGTTTGTAGGTTTCGCAGACGGAATTACTACTGGGGTTTGGGTTGGAAATGATAGAGCGCGACCCATGAAGAACATTACTGGTGGTTCAATTCCAGCAAGGATTTGGCGTGACTATATGATTCATGAGTTAATCAAATAGCGCTTTTAATCTCGCTAAATAGAACATGGTTTAGGTTTCGTAAACCTCTGCTGATTGACACCGGAAATGCAAAAAAGGTATTGGGCTCACATTTTTCCCCGTTTGTTTATCGGCGCAATTTGCACAATTGTCACATAAGCAACGCTTTCTGTCGGAATTTCATTTAAATATTTAATTCGCCAAAAAATATATTTAAATTGTTGGTAATACGACTAAAGGAGGGTTTCAAGTTTTGCGGCTATTTGTGATGGTAGTGATGTATGAGAAAAATGAGTGAGATATTTCCCCTTTTTGTCCATAAGGAAAATAATAGAGGAATGATCGATCATATAATCAGCGGATCCCTCATGATTTCTAGGTTCAGCTTTTCGAAAATAAACACGATATTTTTGTGCAGCCTGTTTGATTTGTTCCGGTTTTCCCGTTAATCCTACAAAATTTGGGTGAAAGTTAGAAATATAATTTTTTAAATGATTTTTTGTGTCTCGTTCGGGATCAACTGTAATAAAAATTGGTTGAACCAGATTGGCTTTTTTACCGATTTTTGTAAGTGCAACAGTCATTATTTGTAAGGCTGTTGGGCAAACATCGGGACAAAATGTGAAACCAAAATAGACTAATAAAAATTTCCCTTTGTAATCCCGTTCTGTTCGAGAAACTCCGTTATGGTCCATAAGAGTAAATGGGCCGCCGATCTTTGCAATTCCCCTGCTTGTTGGCGTTGAACCTTCTGGTGATAGGAAACCATATTGCCAGGCAAATAGGAAACCAATAATAATAATGGATAAAATAATAGCAAAAATCCGAAGTAATTTTTTATTCATTCAATTTTACCTTTGTTGGTGAATGCTTTAACCATCTTAACTATTGATGTAATGTAGTTAACACTATCGTTTTATGTAAAACAAAGTGTGTATTTGTTTTCACAGTGTTAAACTGGTTCGAATTATTTTTAATAAATCCAAACTTTGGACAATTGACATGCGCTTAAAAGTAATTTTTTTGCAGACTATTGTTTTGGTGGGTGTGATAAAAATCCTTTCAGCAACATACGTTCATGCAGATATTGATCTCCTCGAAGGGCATCCATTATTCGTTGCGATAGACAAACAAGATACAGAGAAAATTAATTTGTTACTACATCACGGTGTCTCTCCTGATATTCAGAATCGTAAGGGAAAGACTGGTTTGGTTCTCGGAGCGGAGCGAGGAAACCCGTCAATAGTACGGATTTTTATCAAACATAAAGCCTCTTTAAATGTGCGTGATTATCTTGGAAATACCTCTATGTTCTATGCTGCTCGAGATGGTAATTTGGATATTTTATGGTTGTTAAAAAAAGCTAGTGCAAATTTTAACATTGAAAATCGTCAGGGCACAACGCCATTAATCGCTGCATCGTCCAATGGTCGTTTGGAGTCGGTTCGTTTCTTAGTTGAGAATAATGTTGATGCAACAGTATCCGATTTCACCGGCCGAACGGCGCTAATGTGGGCAGAGAGGAACAATCATCTGCAGGTAGTAAGATTTTTGCGTGCCAAACCGTGAGAAAATTTATTATGGATGCAACAGAAACGTTTAGTTTGAAATTTTATGATTTTTTACTCTCCGATCTGCATTAATAATCCATGCTTTTTTGCAACTCGAAAGGTCAGGAGAAAAATAGAAAAACCTGCAGTTAGGTAAAGGATGTTAAGTGCAACGGCATTACGTAGTAGGTCTAGCCGAAAATTTT
The DNA here is from genome assembly GCA_002709075.1 of Rhodospirillaceae bacterium. Classification (GTDB taxonomy): domain Bacteria; phylum Pseudomonadota; class Alphaproteobacteria; order MPNO01; family UBA2964. The sequence continues at coordinate 289,365 of PAPV01000004.1, forward strand.
GTTGAGCTAACACATCACGCATACCCTCAAAAACGTGGGAAGAAGGAAGCGCATTTGCAATATATTGAAGCCACTCCGGTAAAATTGTTATAGGATAATAAATGCCACTTATTGGAGCTATAAGGAATATACCGACCCACGCCAAACTCTCTGCCCCTAAACCATAGCGCAAGACTAGAGCAGATACTGCAAGTCCAATTGCAGCGCCAAATATCATTAGGTTCAAAAAGAATACAATTAGTGGCAGGCCCATTTCGAAAATAGAAAATTGATAAAGTGGGATTGCTAATAGTGCGGCGGGAACAACGCCTATTAGCGTTCGCACGAAACTTACAAGAAGAAGAGACAAGGCCCATTCGTATGGTCGTAGCGGGCTGCAGAATAGTTGAGCCAGGTTCCGTGACCACATTTCCTCCAAGAAAGAAACTGCAACACCGATATTACTTCTAAACATAACATCCCATAGTAATACCGCCGCTATCAACACTCCGCCCGCTTGAAGAATCTTTGAGGAAGCACTGAGAAGAAACTCAGTCATAAAACCCCAAAGAATCATTTGCATGGTTGGCCAATAAGCAAGTTCGATGATTCTTATCCATCCACTGAGTATAAGATAAATGTACCTCCTTACCATTGCGGCGATGCGGCGAATAGAAAATGCAGTATCAACATGCTGTTCAATTTTGGGTTTAGAAATTTTAGGCTTCGCTGTCATTTAACTATCTTTGTGAAAGCAAAGGTCTATTGATGAACGAGAAATCTCTATGAAAACTTCTTCAAGAGTCTTTTTTTTATGTTTAATGAGTAGATTTTCAGGACTTCCTCGTTCAACGATCCTTCCATTTTTCATAATCAGTATGGAGCTACACATCCGTTCTACCTCCGACATGTTGTGTGATGCTAATAGAATAGTAGCTCCAGTTATTTTATTATAATTTTCAAGGTAGCAGCGCACCCAGTCTGCAGTGTCCGGATCAAGAGAGGCCGTTGGCTCATCTAAGAGTAAGATCGATGGAGCATTAATTAGTGCTTTTGCAAGGGCCACTCGAGTTGCTTGACCCGATGAGAGGTTGCCTGTTGGACCGTCAATAAATTTTTCCAGCCCAAGTTCGTTGCAGAGCTGATCTATACGACGCTCTGGTTCTCTAAGCCCGTAAAGTCTTGCGAAAACATTTAGATTTTGCCTAACAGATAATCTTTTAGGTAAGTCGACATAAGGCGACCCGAAATTCATGCGGGGTAATACGCGCGATCTTCCCTTCGGCATTTCTTTTCCCATTAAAATTATTTTTCCACTTGTTGGTGTCAATAAGCCAAGCAACAAGGAGATGGTAGTAGTTTTTCCGGCACCATTTCCACCAAGCAGGGCCGTAATTGAACCTTGAGTTACATGGAATGATACATCGGTTAAAGCTGGAGTATGCCCATAAATTTTTGTTAATCCGGAAACGTGTACAGCAATTGATGTCATGATTTCAGTATTGCTTAATAATGAAGAATGAGCAAAGTATAAACTCTATTAATTAATAAGAGTGTAACTTCTTTTTTTTTATGAGTGTCTATGATTAATTCTGGAAAAATTATGACTGGGTTCGACCCTGAGACCATGATCGGAGGATTGGGGCGTGCACAGTCTCGGACGTTAGCACTTATTCGCTGGGTTGCAATTGCAGGGCAGACAGCGACTCTTGTGGTCGTTCATTATGGTTTTGGTTTTAAAGTTGTCATCGGCCCAGCACTTTTAGTGGTTGCGGCCTCCGCACTTGCAAACTCTCTTTTTATATCGCGAACTAGTCGGAGTGGTGCAGGAGAGCCTACCGTGGCTGGATTTTTTGCATTTGATCTTATTCAGCTTTCTGCATTACTTTATCTCACCGGCGGCTTGGAAAATCCATTCGCTTTTTTACTTTTAGCACCAGTTGTAGTTTCAGCAGCAATTCTGTCATTTGTAAGCGTTATCTTGATAGGAGGGCTAGCTACGGTTGCCATTACACTTATAGCTATATGGCATGAACCCCTGCCCTGGAACAATCATTTTCCGCCATTTCCTCCAACTTATATTCTCGGTGTCTGGGTTTCTTTAGCCATTGGTGTTCTTTTTTTTGCATTTTATACTTTCCGCGTCGCTGAAGAAGCACGTCAGCTCTCTGAAGCTCTGTATGCCACACAGATGGCGCTTGCACGAGAGCAACAACTGTCAGCAATGGGCATGCTTGCGGCAGCGGCAGCACATGAGTTGGGAAGTCCTTTAGGTACTATTGCAGTTGCAGCAGGCGAAATTTCACGTGAATTACCCGAAGGTAGTCCACTGGCGGAGGATATAGGGCTTCTGGTTAGTGAAACTCATCGGTGCCGAGATATTTTAGCAGCGTTGGCGCAGAGACCAGAAGGAGACGCTGTTGCTTTTTCGCAAGTTCCTCTAAGTGCTGTAGTGGAGCACTCTGCTAGTATGCATAAAACTGATGATGTTAAAATTGTGTTTAATTTACATCCCTATAACAACAAGGAGAATATAGAACCAAAAATCCGTTCGGCGCCAGAAATCATTCATGGATTTGGAAATTTGACCCATAATGCGGTCCAATTTGCAGTGAAGGAAGTAAATATCGAAACTCGGTGGGATGAAAACGTTGCGTCTGTAACAATACGCGACGACGGACCAGGTTTTTCGCAGATAGTGCTTGATCGAATTGGTGAACCTTATATATCAGACGGACGCAAAGGAACAGGGCATATGGGACTTGGAATTTTTATTGCGAAAACATTACTAGAAAGAACCGGAGCGCGACTTATTTTCGGCAACTGTGATAACGGCGGTGCTGAAGTCTCTGTAGTCTGGCCACTTCAGGCGTTTCGAAACCTGGGATCCGAAATATGATTGCGTTAGAGGGTTTGAAACGAGAAAATAGAAAGGGGTTAAACGGATCACTTTTGATTGTAGATGACGATGCACCATTCCGAGATCGGTTGGCAAAAGCCATGACACAAAGAGGGTTCGAAGTGGAAACCGCTGCGTCTTTTGAAGCGGGGAGAGCTAAAATTATGGCTATCAAGCCAGCCTATGCTGTGTTGGATTTACGCTTGCAGGATGGAAGTGGGCTTGATTTGGTACCAGACATTCGTGCTAATCAAACAGACGCTCAGGTTATAATACTTACAGGATATGGTAATATTGCAACTGCGGTAGCAGCAGTAAAAGCCGGTGCTATCGATTATTTGGCGAAACCAACCGATGCTGATCAGATAGAAGCGGCTTTGTTAACTCAAAGTTCCACATTACCACCCCCACCTGAGAATCCGATGTCGGCGGATAGGGTCAGGTGGGAACATATTCAGCGTGTTTATGAGCAGTGTGATCGAAATGTTTCTGAGACTGCTCGGCGTTTAAATATGCATCGAAGAACTCTCCAGCGTATCTTGGCGAAGCGAGCGCCACGTGAAGTAAATATATAATGTAATTGAGATTAAAATATCTGATGTTTGAACACAAAAATGTCCGGGTCTCCGAAAGAAAAAGTTTTTGGGCTTTTGGCCCCAAAGAATGTGAGGTGATAGTTTGTAATGTTGAATATTTGTTACCTTATTTGCCAATATTTTTAGGTGGGTGGACATTCCGCCATTTAGATACTGAGCATGATATTGAACCTGATATTTTGATCACGGAAAATTCGGATGGGAATATTTATGTGTCTAAACTTTCTAATGCACTTGTGTTTGAAAAATTTGAATCTGAGTTTGTTGCTGGCAGATACCTTGCAGATAAGTTGGTGGCAATATTTACTGCCCGGAACACTGATAAAGTTTGTATTAATGCCTCGAGTGTTTTGGTGAATGATAGACTTATAGTTTTTTTAGGCGCGACTGATGTCGAAAGAAATACTTTAGCATTACACTTAACAGCAACAGGACATCGTTTCTTTGGAAATAAAAATTTATTAGTTCGGAGCATAAATAATGGTGTCATTAATGGTATTTCTCTAAATATCCCACCAAAGGTTCAGTTCCCGCTTCCCGATACTGTTAATTTGAAATATCGAGAATTCATTGATGCATTTACAGAGATAACCATATGTAATACAGCTTATCTCAAACTATGGGATGGTGAAGCTGCTTCATTTATGGAGGAAAAACCACTTAGAGCATTTTTTATTTTAAATGCAAATAAAACCAAATCTTGCGAGGTATTACCAGCTACTAACACAAAGTTGTTTGAAACATTATTAGAAAGCGCGCAGCTAAGCGATTTCGATAAAAGTTATTTTATTCAGCACACGCGATTTGCTTCCAATGAAATTTCTGGGTACCAGTTGTCCTATTCCAAATATGCAGATGCTGCTAAGGTTATAGTTGAAACACTCTGTACCAGTTTGTGACTTTTACACTTTTGTATCGTTCTAAATGGATGAAGTGCGGGATATAGAAAAAATACTTCCGTTTATTGCGTTGAATATGTGTTTTGATCTGTCATTAATAACATAGATATACACCTGACCGGAAAAAAACCGTAAATATTTTTTTAGAACATTTGCTATGAAATGATTACTGTAAAAATTATTATGTCTTGTGGCCATTAAGAAAAATTTTGATACTGATAGCAGTGTTAAGAATTTAAGTATTCCAAAAGTGAATTGGAAGTGTCATTAAAAAATTTATCCCCGACTCAAAAATTGGGAAAGTTGGTTATGATTTCAAAGAAAAAAGTACTTGTAACTGGTGGTGCAGGTTTCATTGGATCACATCTATGTGAAAGGCTGGTAAATGGTAACTATGATGTATTATGTGTTGATAATTATCGTACCGGAAATAAGGATAATGTCTCACATTTATTAAATTCCCCACGATTTGAAATAATGCGGCATGATGTAACATTTCCTCTTTTTGTAGAGGTTGATCAAATATTTAATCTCGCATGCCCTGCTTCACCGGTTCATTATCAATATGATCCTGTTCAGACGACCAAGACCAACGTTCATGGTGCTATAAATATGTTGGGACTTGCTAAGCGTTTAGGAACGCCAATATTTCAGGCATCAACAAGCGAAGTATATGGCGATCCAAAAGTTCACCCCCAGCCGGAGAACTATTGGGGTCACACAAATCCGATTGGGCTAAGGTCATGCTATGATGAGGGTAAACGGTGTGCAGAAACCCTGTTTTTTGACTATCATCGTCAGCACGGTCTTGCTATCAAGGTTGCGCGTATTTTTAATACTTATGGGCCACGTATGCATCCAAACGATGGACGAGTGGTCTCTAATTTCATTGTACAGGCCCTTAAGAATAATCCGGTAACAATATATGGAGATGGTTCACAGACCCGGTCTTTTTGTTATGTCGATGATCTAGTTGACGCATTTATTCTTTTTATGGAGACCGATGATGATGTTACTGGGCCGATGAATTTGGGCAATCCGGGAGAATTTACAATTTTGTTTCTTGCGGAGAAAATATTAGAACTGACCAATTCTAAATCAGAGATCGTTTTTAGACAGTTGCCCTCGGATGACCCTGTGAGGCGTCAACCTGACATAACATATGCTAAAAATATACTGAACTGGGAACCAAAGGTTAAACTCGCGGAGGGTCTGAGTAAGACCATTGATTATTTTGACGCACTTTTTTCCACTAATTAGCATGAAAGCTTTGTTTTAAATTTTCTGATTAATTTTTTAGAACAAAGAAAACACTCCGCCCTCGAGTTTATTCGAAACTGAAATAATTGAAACGTATTGAGTATTTAAAATTTATTTTTGTTTTTATTAAGTGTAGCTTTGATATTGAAAAATTCCTCTCTAAGATTAGCCATGTCCGATAGTGCGGCAACGTTGATAAATTTTGAAACTTGCATCTTGAATGAATAAAAATACAGGCAGCAGTCTTGTTTAGTAAAGAAGAGATTTCATGTGCGGAATAGCTGGATTTTTGGGTCCATGGAAAGAGAGTTTGGCAATAGCAATGGCCTCTGCTGAGGCTCACCGTGGCCCTGATGGCAGTGATACTTGGGTTGACCCAGATTATCCCGCGGTATTATCTCACGTCCGTCTTTCAATTATTGATCTCTCGGACGACGCATCCCAACCCATGAAAACGAGTGATGGACGGTTCATAATTGTTTTCAATGGGGAAATCTACAATTATCTCTCCTTGAAAGAGGAACTTACTGCCTCTGGAGAAGTTTTTCGCACAAAAAGTGATACAGAAGTATTGCTCAAACTTTTTGCGCGTGAGGGTGCCGATTGTTTAAGTCGATTGCGAGGAATTTTTGCGTTTGCGGTATGGGATGCTAAGAAATGCGAATTATTTTTAGCCCGTGACCATATCGGAGTAAAGCCTCTTTATTATTCTCAGCTTAAGAATGGTTTTCTTTTTGCGTCAGAATTGAAAGCGTTGACCCTCTGTCCAGAATTGCCGCGGGATATTAATCCTGTAGCAGTTTCAGATCATCTAAGTTTTATATGGACCGGTGGAACTGACACGATGCTCAAATCGGTTAAAAAAATGCGTCCCGGAACTACTTTAACTGTTTCAGCCACCGCAGTTAAAAGGGCTCGTTATTATCAAGCACCACTCCATGGATCTGAAGTGAATTTGTCTTTGAATGCCCTTGATTTAAGGGACCTTTTGGATGAAGTCGTCTCTGAACAAATGATTGCAGATGTTGAGGTTGGGGTTTTGTTATCTGGAGGTTTGGACTCTAGTGCTGTTTTATCATCTATGGTGCGTGGAAGTGACCCTATAAACATTACCGCATTTTGCGCTTATGAAAGTGGGGGTGGTTCTAGTGCTGATAATTTTGGGAATGATCGTAAGTACGCTCTCGAAGTAGCCAAGTCAATGGGTATAAATATTGTAGAGGTACCTACGGAAACCGATATAATAGGGAAGCTTCCAGACATGGTCTGGTCATTGGACGAGCCTACCGCCGACTTCGCTGGATTGCAGACATTAGCTTTAGCCAGTGCCGCGAAAGATAATGGGATTAAAGTATTGCTGTCTGGTGTTGGTGGCGATGATCTTTTTACCGGGTACGGGCGACACACTGCTGCACTACTCTATGCTATATTCGGAAGGATTGATTTTGGTTATCGTTTCTGCAAACTTATATCAAAAATTTCCCCCAGAAGCTCTGTGATTGGTAGGCGTGTTGCACGGCTTGTCACGCTTCTTTCTAGGCCTGAAAGTCAAATGTTAGCTGAGTCAATGGGATGGTCGGACATTACCGAGTGGGAGAAGAAGGAGCTATTCTCAAAGTCTTTCAGAAAATCATTTCGAAGGGATAGTTTGCCCGAGGCATTTTTGAGGTCGTTGGATGCAACAAATGGATTGCATCCTGTAGAGAGATTGCTGGATCTTGAAATAAATGGATTTCTACCCGATCACAACTTAAACTATACTGATAAAATGGCGATGCAGGCTGGAGTTGAGATTCGTGTGCCGCTTTGCGATCCAAGGATTGTTTCTTTTTCCTCCCGTCTCCCATTGAGTCAGTTGATTAATTTGAGAACTACTAAGAGAATTTTCCGGAATTCTCAAAGAGGCCAAATACCTAGTAGTATTATACGCAGGTCTAAACAGGGGCTAGGTGTACCTGTGCGCAGTTGGCTTAGTGGTCCAGCACGACCAATGTTAGAAGAGCTTACAAGTTCTACTGTAATAAAAAACAGGGGTTTCTTTGATGAAGTTGCTGTCAAAAATCTGCGCGACAACTTTCTCTCAGGTGCCAATGATGCGGCGATGGTTCTTTTCCCGATGATGGCTATCGAACTTTGGTGCAGAGGCTTGAAGGAGGCCCCAATACATTCCGATTAATATGATGATCTCAAACAAAAGATTTTACTATTACAGTTAAACAGGGAAAAACTTGATATGTGTATATCCTGTTTTTTTAGTCCTTATAATCCTGTATTTATCTGAATATATATGTAAAACTTTTTAGGCATTTTAATCGAGCTTAGACTCGCATGAAGTATTTTAGCTACTTATTGTAACAATTATAGAATGCCGCTGGAAGGAATGAATGCCGCTAAACCAAAATTTTGAAACATTTTAAAATGCTATAGTTTGAAACTATTTTGCCTTCGAAAAATAATCTTTAATATAAGTCGGGCAATCAACTAATGAAGTATATCTTATTTTTTCTATGGGTGTTCATTTTCAAAAAAATAACCTGTATTTTGAAGCAAAGTTTGGAACTTAATTAGGCCATTATGAAACAAATTGTTCAAAGCTCAAAAAATGGAAAATTAACCATCCAAGAAGTCCCTGATCCAGGCATTCGCGATAACCACCTCTTAGTAAAAAGCCGAACGTCTTTAATATCTGCCGGGACAGATAGAATGCTCGCCAATTTTGCTAAGAAAAGTCTCGCTGCTAAAGCAAAGGCAAGGCCTGATCTAGTGAAAAAGGTATTTGAAAAAACAAAACGCGACGGTGTTTCAGCAACTATCCGGGCGGTTTTATCTCGGCTAGATGAACCTTTGCCACTCGGTTATTCCTGCTGTGCAACTGTACTTGAAGTTGGTGGAGGGGTGGAAGGCTGTTTCTATGCTGGTCAAAGGGTGGCAGTGGCAGGGGCGGGGCTCGCCAACCACGCCGAGTTAAATGTGGTGCCGATAAATTTAGCCTGTGCAGTGCCCGAAGATGTCAATGATGAGGAAGCATGTTTTGGCACGGTTGGCGCTATTGCAATGAATGCGGTTCGGTTGATTAAGCCCCAAATTGGAGATTTTGTCGCAATCATTGGTGCGGGTTTAGTAGGACAGATGGCTGCGCAAATTCTTAATCTTGCGGGGTGTAGAGTAATAGTATGTGATTTAAACAGCGATCGTCTGGAAATTGCGCAGTACGGCGGAGCCGAGCTAATCTGTAATTTGTCGGAAGGTAATCCAAAAGAAGCAGTGCAGGATTTAACCAATGGCCGTGGTTGCGATGGGATTTTGATTGCTGCAGCAACATCGACATCTGAGCCATTAAAGTTGGCAGCGGAACTTGCTCGTGATCGCGCCATTATAAGTTTGGTGGGTATGACGGGTACAGATTTTAGTTACCGCGATTTTATGCAAAAAGAACTCTCCTTAGTAGTCTCACGTTCTTACGGACCGGGGCGCTATGACAAAGATTTTGAGGGTCGCGGATTAACATATCCCGCTGGATTCATACCCTGGACTGAAACCCGCAACTTGCAGGAAACAATTCGCCGGATGTCAAGAAAAAGAGATCATCGTCTGGCAGTTGAACCACTAATCAGCCATCGGTTTCCTTTTGCGGAAGCAAATTCAGCTTATGATTTAGTGATTAACCATACAGAGCCTCATCTTGGTGTTGTTCTAAATTACGAGTATGAAAAACCTGATCATGTTTCAGGTCTTAGAATTCCTATTCATGTCTCTCGCGTAAAGAAAAAAAATACTTGTGTATTAGGCGTTATTGGTGCTGGTGCATTTGCGCGAACTGTTCTTTTACCGCAGTTATCAAAACATAAGGCTTGCTATTTGCATACGGTGGTGACGAAGACAGGAATTTCTTCAGAACATACAAAACAAAAATTTAACTTCGAATACGCGTCTTCCTCCGTGAAATCAGTTTTGGAAAATGATGAAATAAATGCGGTGCTTATAGCAACTAACCACTCGAACCATGCAAGTCTGACGGCTGATGCACTGTACGCAGAAAAAAACGTTTTGGTTGAAAAGCCATTAGCACTAAATCGGGACGAATTAAATATTGTTATTGAAGCTCGCAACCAATCCAATGCATTTTTTCAGGTCGGATTTAACCGTCGGTTTGCGCCGATGGTAATTAAAGCAAGAAAAAAACTTTCCACTTGTGGCTGCCCGAAAATTTTACTGCTGAGAATTAACGCAGGGCAATTGCCAAAGGATAGTTGGCAAAATATGCCGGAAGAAGGAAATGGAAGAATTTTAGGGGAATTATGCCATTTTGTTGATTTGGCGCGTTGTTTAGTTGGCTCCTCAATTTCCTCTGTTCAAGCTGTGCCAGCGCGGGTGACTCGAGAGGTATGCGATGATCTCACCACGATACTATCTTTTCAAGACGGCAGCCTAGCTACAATTGCCTATACAGCAAAAGGAGACACCTCTTTCTCGAAAGAATTAATAGAATGTTACGCTGGTGGAACTGTTATCGTTATAGATAATTTTAAGACTTTGTCTGTTATTTCTGATGGGAACGAAAAACGAAATAAAAACATATTAGGACAAGAAAAAGGATACGGCAATGAAATAAATTCGTTTGTTTCTGCGGTAATCACAGGAGATCCGCCAAAGATTCCAGAGAGTGAATTAATAGAGGTAAGCCTTGCTACACTGGCAATTAATGAGTCGCTGCGCGAAGGTCGTCGAATTGAAATCTAATTATGAAACCAATTCAAAATGACCTTGGGTCGTATCTTTAGGACTGTAAAATACCTTAGCTTCGAGCAATGGTTTTTTAGAGGGATTCGATACGGAAAACAATTAGCAAGAAAGTTGATGCCAAATTTAAGCTGGAGGTATGCAGAGCTCATTTCAGGGAGATTAGAACTACCAAATCCAAACAGTGCGCATGTATTATTAATTTCTCAACGAGTGTTATTTTCGCAATTGACGATAGATGGCAGTCAATACACTAATCCGAGGTTAGGTCGATTTGAGATTCTTAATGAGAAATTTGATTTTGGATCATTAAAAAACGTTTTTTGGCGGGGAAACTTTAAAGAGGGGGATAATCCACTCAGGCGTATGAATTTAGCCTATATGGACTACATGGTACCATTGCTTGCAAATGCAGAGCCGAGAGCATTAGAGCTGGTGGCTACTTTTTTAAAGCAATTTGAAGAACAAAATAATTGGTCACAAAGAGACGTTTTTAGAGATGTTTGGAATTCATATTCGGTTAGTCACAGATTAATAAATCTTTTGGCCGGAATTTCCCTCTATAATAATGCTGGGGGAACATGTGACCCGGCGGCCGAGAGTCAAATTACTAGGCATGTACGATTATGTGCATCATTTGTCTACAATAATCTAGAACGCGACATACAATATAATCACCTTTTAAAAAACTATGTGGCACTCGCAACTTACAGCGCGGGATTAGAATGTTTGCCTAAAAAATTTCGATTTCTTCCAAGTGCAATTGAAGAGTCTTTGTGCCAAATTATCTTACCAGACGGTGGACACGCGGAACGAAGCCCTATGTACCATGCATTGGGTATTTTAGATATTGATATATTATTGAACAGTGGCATCTTTGAAATACCAGCAATTAAAAATCTAACAAAAATTCGAAAAAAAATGATACGTGCATTGGCGATTATGTCTCATCCAGATGGGAAGATAGCATTATTTAATGACAGTTGGCTTGGGGGTTCTCCGGATGTTGAGTTTTTTAAAACCCCTGAGATATCTTCACAAGAAATACTCCCTATAACTGGGTATGGTCGTATCGGGGGAGATGATGATGTAGTCATAATGGATTTTGGTCCATGTGGCCCAGATGATAATCCGGGCCATGCTCATGCTGACTTTTTATCCATAGAGGCGTCCATAGGAAAAAAAAGATTTATTATTGATCCAGGTGTGCCAACCTACACAGCCGGAGAACTTAGAGATATTTCTCGATCGGCGGCAAATCATAATGGTCCACACTTAACGGGAGTTGAACCAATTGAATTTTGGAAAAGTTTTCGTGTCGGGCGACGTGGCACTGCATGGCCTATCTTTCATCCACAATTATCTTGTGTTGCGCCACTCTGGTTGGCAGGCATACAAACTGGCTATCGACATGTTGGAGTAAAAACACTCCGATGGGTGGGGTTGTGGCCAGAAAAAGCAATGCTGATATGCGACCAGTGGCTGGGTATAAATAATTTTGATGCAAAAACTCGTTTTCTTATTTCTGGGGATTGGAAATTTTTGTCTAATAGAGATGTGGTATTTTCGTCACAAGAAAACTCCCAGGTCCGCGTTGAAAACTTAATTGGTCGTATTACTTGCACTGGCAACGCCACAGTATGGCAAAAATTTGGTCAAGAGCTCTCAGCTCATGAAATTGTAATAGAGCCAACTGTCAAATCAGAGTCACAAGCGGCAGCTATCTGGTTTCAATGGGGAGATGTAGAGTTACCCACACGCGAATGTCTTGCAAAATTATTTGCCACCTTGGCTAACCTCCAGCGGTAATATGGTAGAATTGAAATTAGTGATTTGGTTCCTTTTTTAACTGAGGGTGTAGTTTTTTTAACCATAGCTATTGGGAATTTAATTTTTGGTTGTATATATTTGCGCTTCTAACTGGATAAAAATGCTTATTGATAGGAAGATTTTAAACGCGATAATAAAAATAATAGTTCAGAGTTTAGTTTAAGTTGTCGTATTTTAAGGATAACTTAAAAAAATGATTAATTTGAATTGCTTAAAATAATTACTTAGGGGGATATATTTGTGGATAAAAAAGTATGTTTAAAAGGAAAGTAAACCACAAAAGTAATTTCAACTCTAGGACAGGTGTTTTACCTTACCAAAATTTGGTTTCTTTTGTTGAAGAGGGTGTAATACTTGCTGATAAAGAAATTAATGATAATCAAATTCAGCCGGCATCCTTTGATTTGAGACTTGGGCAGAAGGCGTGGCGTGTACAGGCAAGCTTCCTCCCCGGTCCAAAGCGAGCAGTTGCAGAAAAGATAAAAGATTTCTCTTTGCATGAGATTGATTTAAGCAGTGGTGCACTGCTTGAACGCGGCTGTGTATACATTGTGCGCTTGCTTGAGGCATTAGATTTACCTCCAGATCTTTCCGGTGTAGCAAACCCTAAAAGTTCGACGGGCAGGCTAGACATTTTTACAAGACTTATTACCGACGGTGCAGCAGACTTTGACACAATAGGAAGGGGGTATTGTGGTCCATTATACGTAGAAATATTCCCGCGAACTTTTAGTGTAATAGCAACTGCTGGTGCAAGTTTAAATCAATTACGTCTAACTTGCGGCGAGCCCGAGATCCCGCACGCGGAGCTAGAAAAATTATTAAAAGAACAAGCAGTCCTTGATAGATCCCTCTCAGAAACTGAATTAGGAACACTATCTCGAGGTGTCCCAATTTCCGTTGATTTGATCGGAATAGATGGAGCGGATTTTGTTGGTTACAAGGCTCGGCCTCACGCTCCATTCATTAATATAAATTTAGTTGAGTGCTATGATCCGGTGCATTTTTGGGAGCCAATTTACTCCTCAGCAAATAGAGCAATAATTTTAAATCCGGAAGATTTTTATATTCTGGCGTCCAGAGAAGCCGTGTCTGTTCCCCCGAATTATGCTGCTGAGATGGTGCCATATGACGTGTTAGCTGGAGAGTTTCGAGCACATTATGCTGGATTTTTTGATCCTGGCTTTGGTTATGCAGCAACCGGCGCGGCTGGCACGCGGGCAGTGTTAGAAGTTCGATCTCATGGTGTTCCCTTTACCATTGAGCACGGCCAATTGGTTGGAAGATTAAGGTATGAGGCCTTAACGGAGGTCCCTGAACGCCTTTATGGTGTTGATGCCGGATCATCTTATCAAAGACAGGGACTTAAACTGAGCAAGCATTTTAAGTCTTGTTTTAAAAGATTGGGAGGCAAACTATGAACAATATGGAAACTGTAAATATAGATCTTGAAAAGTTTCAGGATTCCACAGTTCTCTGTGTTGGCGATATTATGCTCGATAGGTTTGTATACGGAGAGGTAAATCGGATTTCACCAGAAGCACCAGTTCCTATTTGCCTTGTCTCTGATGAAAACTCCATGCTTGGTGGTGCAGGAAACGTTATTCGTAATCTTGCAGCGCTAGGAGTAACAGCAAATTATATTGGCGTTGTTGGAGATGATGATGCTGGAAAATTGGTTCAGTTGCTTCTGAATAAGTTAAGTAGCATATCTTCCATGTTTTTTGTTGATGAAACTCGTAGTACGACTGTAAAGGAAAGGGTTATAAGTGGTTCACAACACCTAATAAGAGTTGATCGTGAAGTGTCGGCGCCGCTTGGAAATGAGATTGATAAAAAATTTCGCAATGCAGTGGCAAAAGCCATACCAAATTACAAGGTATTGGTACTTTCTGATTATGGCAAGGGGACGCTATCGAGAGACACGGTGGCATTTTTTATAGACTTGGCCCAAAGACAAAATGTACCAGTTATCGTTGATCCAAAAGGTCCAAACTACTGTGTCTACGCTGGTGCTTATTTAATCACCCCAAACATAATGGAACTAGGACTCGCTTCGCATTTGCCGACTGATACTGATGGGGCTATTGCAGTTGCTGCTGAACACTTGCGTAAGACTTGTAGGCTTGAAAATGTGTTAGTTACGCGCAGTTCTCGCGGCATGACGTTAGTTGAACCGGGCCGAGTGTCTCATTTTGATACTCATGCGAGAGAGGTTTTTGATGTTTCAGGCGCAGGAGATACTGTGGTAGCGGCGCTGGCAGCGTCGGTCTCTGCAGGTTTGTCTCTTAAAAAAGCTGTGCGTCTCTCGAATATAGCAGCAGGTATTGTTGTTGGTAAAATTGGAACAGCAGTAACATGGCGAAGCGATATAGCTGAAGTATTATTTAAGGGACATAATTCCTCCTCGGGTGCTTCAAAACTTGTAACCGCAGATGAAGCGGTGAATATAGTGAAAAGATGGCGTCAAAATGGTGATAGGATTGGTTTCACCAATGGTTGTTTTGATATAATTCATGCCGGGCATACGAGAATGTTGTCATCATCTCGAGCAATCTGCGATCGTTTAATTGTTGGGTTAAATTCTGACTCTTCGGTTAAGCGTTTAAAAGGTGATAGACGCCCAATTAATCGTGAAAGTGCGCGAGCAGCTGTTCTCGGCGCTTTTTATAGCGTTGATTTAATCGTAATTTTTGACGAAGATACACCCCTAGATTTGATAAAAATTATTCTTCCTGACCTGCTTACAAAGGGGTCGGACTATGAGTTGAGCGACGTGGTAGGGTTGGATGTGTTGAAAAAGTACAACGGCGAAGTCAAGCTTATTGATATTGAGAAAGGTTACAGTACATCTGATCTACTAGCCAAAATCTCTGGCAAATTCAATTAAACAGCAACTGTATAAAAAAGCGGAAAGGGCTTTTTCAGCTGGTGACTATGCAAAAGCTCTTTTGCTCTATCGTCAAATTTTTTCAGATAACGATGATGAATTTGATGCAGTATGGGGTATAGCAGAATGTTTTCATTCGCTAGGTGAAATTAGCCTGGCGATTGAGTGGTATAAAAAATACCTTGAATTTGAACCCGATGAGCCTGAAACTATGCACATGTTAGCGGCACTAGGTGAGGGCGTTCCTCCAACACGCGCAAGCAATGCTTATCTCATCGCTCATTTTGACCGTTTTGCTGAAGACTTTGATAAACATCTTATTGAGGAGCTCAATTATCGAGTACCAGATCTTATTTGTGCAGCTTTTCAATCTGATTATGTAAAATTTAATCAAGAACCAGTGGTTCTAGACGCCGGTTGTGGAACAGGTTTGTGTGGAGAACTATTAAGTCCTCACGTTGAACGGATAGATGGTGTAGATCTCTCAAATGAAATGTTAAAATATGCTCAGCGCCGCGGATGCTACAATACGCTTTTTGAAGACGAGCTCGGCCGTTTCTTGTCCCAGACGAATTGTCGTTATGACTCGGTTATTTCTGGCGATGCAATTTGTTACTTCGGTGATTTGAAAATTTTGTTCAACTGTACCGCGCGGGTTCTGAAAGAAAATGGAATCTTTATCTTTTCCGTAGAAAATTGTGCTTCGGTGTCTGATTTTAAACTGACTCAGTCAGGTCGTTATGTGCACGGGCAATACTATATCCGACAGGTTGCTGCTGGTGCAGGATTTAATGTGGTATCGAGAACAAGCGATGATTTAAGAACAGAATATGGTGAACCTGTTCTTGGCGATCTGTGGATTCTGGCTAAACTATAAACAGCTAATTTTTAATAGAAGAAGGCAAAAATCGTAATATGGCGTGCTAATAAACGACTAATCAAAACACTTAAATAAAAAATTTTTTACTTAGATTCAGTTTTGCTTAATTTGTGGGCTTGTCATAGATGCAGAGTATCAATTACAAGGAATTACACTCTTATCTGAATTTTTCTAAAATTTATGCCATTATTCTAATTTTGTTTATCCGGAAACAGTATGACCAAACTCAAACTAAATACGAAAAAAATGCTAGCTGAGAAAATAGATGGAATTGGATGGATAACGTTCAATAATCCCGAACGCAGAAATGCGATAGGATTTGCTATGCGGGAAGCAATATTGGATATCATAGCAGATTTTGAGAGAGATCCGGGTGTTAGGGTGATTGTAATGAAAGGTGCGGGAGAAAAAGCTTTCGTGTCTGGATCAGATATTTCGGAGTTTGATAAACTTCGCTCTACACCTGAGCAAGTTAAAATTTATGATGACCTGTCAAAACGAGTGAGTGTTGCTTTTGATAATTTGCAGATTCCCCTGATCGCCATGATAAGAGGCTTTTGCATGGGTGGTGGGCTTGGAACCGCTTTGCAAGCAGATCTTCGTGTGGCAACTAATGATTCTGTTTTTGGTCTTCCTGCGGCCCGCCTTGGACTCGGCTATTCTTTTTTGAATATGAAACGTCTAGTTGATGTAATTGGCCCTGCCTTTTCTAAGGAAATTCTTTTTACCGCTAACCGCTATAGCGCTCGGGAAGCATTATCTATGGGGCTTGTAAACAAGATTGTAAAACCGACTGAATTGGAGTCAGCAGTGTTGAAAATTGCTCGTAGCATTGCAGAAAATGCCCCACTTACAATTCAGACTGCAAAGCTTACGATTGAAGAGTTGATCAAATCAGAGTCCGAACGGAATGTAGGGAAATGTCAGAAAGCCATTGATAGATGTATGGGTTCTGGGGACTACGTAGAGGGTCGCAGGGCGTTTATGGAAAAGCGCAACCCAAAATTCCGCGGTCGATAAATTTTCCCTCATTACTTACTATTATTTACCTAATTCCCAAATGTGGGAAAATTCTCTGGCTACAATATCATCATAACTAACAGGTGTTGCATCCAAAAGCCCAGCGCGCATTGCGAAAACATTCATTCCATCAATTAAATTCTGGGAGATCCTCGCATCATAAAATGGCAAATCACGTTTAATCAGATCAGCTATGAGTCCAGCTTCCTTTGGAGGAAAAAGGTTTTTACCAACCTTAGCAGCAAGCTCTATGTTTTCGCGCAATGCGTTTTGTGTGTTTACGATTGCACGGACGGCAGCAGCAGCTACATCTGGAGTTTTTTCAATTAGGCGTTTTGTTGTTATAAGGGCTGGTTGTGTGAAATAAAAAGCTTCCTTTGGACCGTCTCCTCGCCTTACGTCAATAATAATTTTGGCGATCTCATCAGTGACTGCTACTTCCGCACCCATGCCATTGGCCCAGAACGCATCTATTATTCCCTCTTGCATCCAAGCGGCTGCAGCCACTCCAAATGACGTACCTTTGGGCACTCCGCCAGACGGCAGACCTATATCAATTTTTTCCCTATTTGGATCCACCCCAGCCGATTTAAGTAATTGCACCAATCCAATATCAACGCCCGGAGCGGCTGCAATTTTTAGGCCCGCGAGACCATCTAAATGCCCTTTTTTAATATGACTATTAATCTTTGCTACTAGAAACCAATACATGCCCTGGCTGAGGGAGCAAAGGACCTTTGAACCCTGCCACCGGGGGAAAGCCCATAGAGGTGCATGCGCTGAGCCCGCAACAAAATCTATCTGGCCTTCCCGTAGTGACTCGAAACAAGATGGAACGGGAAAAATTAATTCCAAACCGGCATCAATTCCCTCTTTTTTGAAAAAGCCCAGCTCCACGGCTGCGATGGCAGGAAAATAAGAGTTGGATACTAAGTCTGGTAGAGCTACTTTTATACGCATTTGAGCCTCGTGGATCAATTAATAATGTTACTTACTCTGTGTAGAATGGGAATTGAATGTTTGCGATTTACCTCGAAAAAAAAACCTCAATTGAATTTCAGAATTGCTAATCAATATTTATTTTATACGCAGACACCAAACTATCATTACCGATCAGACTTTGTTTCATTTTTCATCGTTATTCATTCCAGTCAGTTAACTTTAAAGCGAATTTGGTTTTTTGTAGTACTCGAATGTATTAAGAAATAATCCAAAAACTTTTGTATGGGTAGTTATCCTATTTTTAGAAGGCTTTTGCCTCTTCCTCACATAATGTCCATATGCGCATGATGGGGCTTTTATGAGTCAGAATTTCACTACCAATTTGGAACATTTCTTTTTCATTCAATGTATCAAAATTGCCCATTGAAGCCGCAAGTTGTGTACGCTTTGCATTGTCCTCAATTATGAAAACGCCAGCCGTCATTTCGAAAATATCAGCTCCAGTCATGACAAACCCGTGAGCTCGCATCAAAGCGGCCCTGCAATGGCCGAGTGTTTTTACAAGCGCAGTTCCCCGTGATTTATTATTTATTAAATTAGGGTCGGGGTGCACTGGGATGCCCTCATAGAATATTGAAGCTAAGAAATAAGTTGGATCCAAATTTTGCTCAGAGATGGAGAAACTTGTTGTGTAATGACAATGAAAATGGGCGACAGATCCAACATCGTCCCGGTTTTTATAAATTTCTGTGTGAATTGGTAATTCACCGGGCAGTCTTGCACCAGACTCAAATTGTTTTCCTTCTAGGTCAACGATAACGAAATCTTCGGGTATACAATTTGGTCGCATGCTATGTGGTGTGATTATTATATAGTTCGGATCATCCATTCTGGCGCTAATATGGCCAAAACCATCGACCATTTTGCGTGCGTTGAAAAACTTCCAAGCGGTGCAAAGCAATTTCGTTTTTTGTCTATCTCCATCAGTCATATTAATCATGGGCATTTGAACTTCCTTAATTTTTCATCAATTTCTTTTGTCGAATATTGCTAGCCAAATTCCAATGACTACGAGTAGTGCGCCAACTCCGTGGTACCATTGAGGATTTTCTCCGAGAATAATTATTGCCAGAGCCCCTGCAAAAATTGGATATAGATTACCAAAATATCCAGCTTGTGCAGCACCCACTCGCCAAGTGCCTTCATTCCACATTGTAGTGCCGCCCACGGAAGCAATTATCCCGGCGTAGGCCACCATTAATAAGCTGTTTTTTGAGACCGGCATAGGTTTGTAAGTAAGCGTCTCCCAAATGTAGAGTGGTGTGAGCACTGCGAGCCCAATTACAACGAGAATTGTCATGAAGGGAAGAATGGGAATTGATTCAGGTTTCCAGCGAATCATAAAGGACTGTATCGCCCAAACAAAAACACCAGCAAGTGCCCACCAGTCCCCTTCTCTTATTTCTAACGCTTGCAATACTGCAAATTCACCTCTTATCAGAATAATAAGGGATCCAGAGATTGAAAAAAAAACACCCAGCCACTGGCGCATTGTAACGGGGGTTTTAACAATAAGCAGACCGAGTAAAAGAACGAGGACCGGCAATATCGACTGAATTAAGGTTGCTTGAAGTGCCGTGGTTTTCTGGAGTGCAATAAAAAATGTGCAGTTATAACCAACCACTGAAACAAGACTAAAGCTAACAAGATATCCTGCATTTGCGCGCATTTCTGGTACAAGACCCCATGCTTGACGTCCAGCAAGTGCAATAAAAACAAATAAAGCTAAAACCCACCGCCAGAAGGCTAGAGCAAGTGGGGGAACATTCTCATCTAAAGCCAATCTTCCTACAACCGAGTTTCCAGCCCAAATCATTACGGCAAGTATAAGAAATGTATACCCACTAAGAAGGTAACTACTAATTGGACCCGCATTATTATTCTTTTGCATTTTGGGTATGACATTGCCTCAAGGGATTTCTAGCTTATCCAGCAAAAATATACGTGTTTGTAGTGCACTATTTTTTCTAAAAAGTAACGTATTGAATTTTTAGACGTGTTTGATAGTTTTTAACTTTAATAAAATTTAGTGACCTTTTGCTCTTTAAATTGTTGCACTAACGACATTATTATAAAAGCTAAATTGCTCAACAACACCACTACCACCGATTATTTGTAAAGATAAATTTTGTCCTTGTTTATATCAAATTCTTTGTGGTGTAAGCAAAAAACTCAGGTGTCTGATTTATACAACATTTTGGCTTGAGACTACACAGATTGTAACTTCTAAATAGTTCGTTAAACGTAAGCAGTAATGATCAGGTTTTATTTTTCTGATGAGAGGAAGAAAAGATTATAGAAGAACATCACCTGAATTCTTGGTAACCAGGATGGGAAAGATTTAATTCTTTATAAAAGAGAAACATGGGAGATATTTATAATTTAAATAAACTGAGGTTGAATTGAACGAAACTGATCTAAAACTTAAATTATAACGTAGCCCTTCCATGAATATCGTCTGGTTTAAACGTGATCTTAGAATATATGATCATGCCCCTCTGGTGAAAGCTGTGTCAAAAGGTGAAACATGTGCGCTTTATGTTGTTGAAAAAGAATATTGGAAATTACCTGATACCTCCTACCGGCATTGGGAATTCACAAAGGAGTGCTTACGTGATTTGGATAAACAGCTCGAAAGCATAAATTTACAGTTAATAGTGAAGTTTGGGGATGTTCTCACTGTACTAAAGGAAATTCACCTAAACCAATGTATTGATGGACTTTTTAGCCATGAAGAAACAGGAAATCTGTGGCAACGAGAACGTAATGAAAAAATCAGGGTGTGGTGCAAAAAAACTGGCATATTATGGAATGAATTTCAGCAATTTGGAGTGATAAAGGGTTTAAGAAGCCGTAACGGTTGGGCAAAAAAGTGGAATTCCTTTATGACCCAACCATGTCATCACTCACCGCAAAAGATGCAGATGCCTGACTCTGCGTCTAAAAACCCATATTTGCAAAATATGTTTCGTCGTCGAGACATACGTTTGTCGCAGGACCGTCAGCACGGAGGGCGTTCGATGGGATTAAAGGTATTTGAGAGTTTTTTAAAGAACAGAAGTTTGAATTATCGAAATAATTTATCCAGCCCTTTAACAGCGTTTGACAGTTGTGCACGTATTTCTCCCTATATTGTGTATGGATGCCTCTCTATGCGCGAGGTCGTGCAGGCTACAAGGGCCAGGATGGAAGAGTTGAAAAGTGAAGAGTTTGCAGTCAGGAAACCCTGGATTTCATCTCTAAAATCATTTTATGCCCGCTTGCATTGGCACTGTCATTTCATCCAGAAGCTGGAGGATGATCCAACGTTTGAAACGCAGAATGTGCATTCTGCATATAACGGCATGAGGGATGAAAATCGTTTATTAATTAGGCGCTATAATGCGTGGGCGACTGGCAAAACAGGGTTCCCATTTGTCGATGCGTGTATGCGGGCCCTTATCGACCTAGGGTGGATAAACTTTCGAATGAGAGCAATGATACAAGCATTCGCGAGCTATCATTTGTGGATACACTGGCGTTTTTCAGGATTGCATCTTGCGCGTCTATTTATTGATTATGAGCCGGGAATTCATTGGAACCAGGTGCAGATGCAAAGCGGAACAACAGGAATCAACACTCTCCGCATATATAATCCCGTAAAACAAAGCATGGATCAGGATCCAAAAGGTCATTTTATTCGCCGGTGGGTACCCGAGCTATCGTTAATAGATGATGATTTTATTCATGAACCCTGGAAAATGACACTTGCACAACAGAAAACACGGAAGTGTGTAGTTGGTGTTCAGTATCCAGAACCAATTATAAACCACTTGGAAGCTGCAAAGAACGCTCGTTTACAAGTTTATAGCCGTCGAAAAAACACCAAGTTCGCTATCGAAAGCCAACGTATACAAGAAAAACATGGAAGCAGAAAAAGTGGAATGGCTCACGTACGAAAGCGGAATATTAAATCTAAAGTATCAGAAGCTCAATTGGCCTTGGATCTATGAGCGGGCGTATAAGAAAAAAAAAAACTTCCTGTTTAAAACTTGTAATGTATGTAAAAGAAATTTTGTTTGGCGGCGCAAATGGGCAGATAATTGGGAACAAGTAAAATATTGTTCTAAACGTTGCCAAACTTTTTCAAAGCGAGGAAAACAGAATATTAGGTAAAGTATTGCCATTGATCTTCCGGGAAGCGAGAAGACTCACGATTTGCTGTATATTAAATGAGGGAATTACACAATTATGGACACTATCTTTTTTTCTGCAGCTTTCATACTCACCGCGCTAACCTTTGGTGGGATGACATTTTTTGCAGTGTTAATTGCACCTTGTATTTTTGTTTATCTGGATGAGAGTAATGCCGGAAAGTTAATACGTTCAATTTTTCCTTGGTATTATATATTTGTTTTAGTCTCAGGAGGGGGTGGTGCAGTTATTATGTCTATGATTGCGCCTTACGCAGCTATTGGTTTAGCCATTTCCTCTGTTGGAGCCTTAATCGCGAGAGTATTTCTGATGCCACGTATTAACGCTGCTCGAGATAGATCCAGTGCAGGCGATAAACGTGCTGAAAAAAGTTTCAATCGACTTCATAAGTTGAGCGTTCAGTTAAACTTTGCCGGTTTAATGAGCTCTCTGTTAGCAGTTGTGTTTTTGAGTTTGAAGGTTTAACCCGGAATTTTGGTTGTTTTAGTGTTGGCAGTTTTGGTAATTCTACTCGGGAAGAGAGCCGGACATTAATGTTTCTTAGTTTATATTTTACAAACAAAAGTATGAAAATGATCCATAGTCAAAACTTAATACGTATATTAAAAATAACCAACTTATTATTCGTATGCTTAAAAAGAATTTTCTTACCAAGCAAACTGCCGAAATTTGTGACCCAGAGCAGATAGCGTTTTTCAACTCACTATCATCTGAATGGTGGAATCCAAATGGCAAATTTCGTTCAATGCACGCATTCAACAGGATCCGGCGAACATACATAGAAAATAAAATAGCACAGAAGTTTAACCGTGATTTGGCAGGAGTTAGAACATTTGAGGGGCTTCGAATATTAGACGTTGGTTGTGGAGGTGGTTTGATGGCTGAGCCGTTGGCAGCACTAGGTGCCGAGGTGGTAGGGGTTGACGCAGCGATTAGAAACATAACAATAGCAACCCAACATGCTGAACAAAATAATGTAAAATTACACTATCGACATGGCACGTTGGAAACTTCAGTGAAAGCTGAAGAGCAATTCGATGTGATTCTTAATTTAGAAGTAATTGAACACGTTCCAAATCCGGGAAAACTTGTACAAAATTGTGTTAAACTTCTGTCGTCGGGCGGTTTATTGTTTGTCGCGACCCTGAATAGAACCTATCGTTCATTCGGTCTTGCAATTATTGGAGCTGAGTATGTTCTGCGGTGGTTGCCAGTTGGAACTCATAAATGGTCTCGTTTTGTGACACCAGCTGAGTTGGGTGATTACATAAGGCTTAGCGGCCCAACGATTATAGACAGGATTGGAGTTTCGTTTTCGCCTCTAAAATGGCGGTGGGATGTCAGTTCTGATTTGTCCGTTAATTACATGTTAGTCGCTGAGCAAAAGTAGCGGGTTTGTTTGCGTGGCAATAGATTATCCGAGATGGCTCGAATGTAGTTTGCGTAGTGATCATGCGGGCGAGCTTGGAGCAGTTTGGATATACCGAGGTATATTATGGGCAAGCAGAGACACACAATTACGGGCCTTTGCTGAACATCACTTGTTTACTGAAAGCCAGCACCTAATTGATATAGAGTCCATTCTTAGTCCCGAGTACAGAAGCCGATTATTACCTCTTTGGAAATTATTTGGGTTTATTGTGGGGGCAATTCCTTGTTTGGTCGGAAAAGAGCTAGTATTTCATACAATCGATGCTGTTGAATCATTTGTTGATGAGCATTATTTAAAGCAAATTAATCAGTTGGATTCAGTTGAGAATGTAGATTTCGATTTTAGCTCTATCCGTGAACTTTTAATTAAATGCCGAGCAGATGAAATTTTGCATCGAGATGAGGCACGTGATTTTGCTACTACATCACAGAGTCAGTTTACCAAACTTTGGTGTAAAGCTGTCGCAATCGGATCCCGAATTGCGGTAGCTTTTGCAATGCGCATATGAAAAAACCCCTAGTCAACTCATCTGATGCATCTCGGGGCGCTGGTTTGAGCAGGTTATCCAGGGTCAAATCTCGCATGGGGAAACAATATCGTAAAAATAGAAATTATGATACGGGTGCTGGTCAACATAAATATGTGACAACCCTCTCACCTTGGGTCAGCCTGCGTCTATTGTATGAACAAGAAATAATAAATGCTGCTCTTTCCGCACATAAATTTTGTGATGCAGAGAAGTTTATTCAGGAGGTATTTTGGCGCACTTACTGGAAGGGCTGGTTAGAAATGCGGCCAATGGTGTGGAGAGAATTTACAAGGCAAAGAGATGCCGCGTTGGCAGACTTTCGGGATGACACGGAATATTTGATGGCTATTTCTGGGAATACTAATATTGAATGTTTTAATGAATGGGTGATAGACTTAAAAGAGACAGGTTATCTTCACAATCATGCACGCATGTGGTTTGCAAGTATTTGGATTTTTACTCTCCGTTTACCATGGGTGCTAGGGGCAGATTTCTTCCTTCAAAATCTTCTTGACGGTGATGCTGCTTCAAACACGCTTTCTTGGCGCTGGGTAGCTGGAATACAAACTCCCGGAAAAATTTATCTTGCGCGGGCAGAAAATATTAACAAATTTACAGATGGGCGCCACAAGCCTGTTGGAAAATTGGTATCAAAAGGATTTGCGATAGATGATTCTGCGAGTTTTAATGCTGAACCGCTTCAGTTGATGAATAAATCTCTTCGGGGCCGAAGAACTCTGTTAATCGTCACTGATAATGATCTTGGGATAGATACCTCCTATAAAACCTTTGGCGAGATAGTTGGTGTTGTTGGTTTAGATACGGTGCAATTTCGTTCACCAAAGGGGGCAAGTCAAAATGTTTCGAATTTTGTTACGTCCGCAGTGCTTAATACAATCGAGGAGTTTTCCAAAAAGAAGTCCATTCCAGCTAGGTTTTTGTCCCCAAATAATTGGACATTAATCACTGATTTCGCGCGACAGCTCGGCGCTGAGACTTGTGTTGCCCTTCGAACACCGATTGGCCCAACTAGGGATGTTCTTGGTAATATAAACACGTTTCTTAAATTATCTCGAACGGAATTTGTTGAGCATACACGGATTTGGGACCAAGTTTCTTGGCCTCATGCAACAAAAGGTTATTTTAAATTTAAGGGCGTCATACCAAAAGTATTATCTTCCTTGGAACAAAACCTTTAGGAAAAAATTGAGGGACTAGAGCCGACAAGACCCATTATTTGTGATAATTTTAATCTTAGATATATAGATTATGCTCAGTAATTGATCAGGTTTTTTAAAAATATTTTTTAAAAAGTATAAATTAAACAAGCAGTAAATTTCTGATGAACAAAAGCTTCTGTTTTGTTTTTTCGGATCTGTTGGAATTTTAAATGAAGTAATGAGTTTTATCATTGAAAATTTAACGTGGTTTAATCTTTCAGAGAGAAAATGTTAACATAATTTATAGTAATAAAGTTCAATATGCTTATAAAACAGAGTATTTCTGCGCACAATAGAATATTAAAAATAATGAACATCAAATCAATATCCTCTTTTGAATTTAACGCTAATCAAATAATAATTGATGTTAGATCCCCTTCGGAATATGCGGAAGATCATATCCCGGGCGCCATTAATTTACCCGTTCTCAATGATGCTGAGTATTCTCATGTGGGTAAAGTCTATAAAAATAACTCACCATTTGAAGCATCACGATTGGGTTCGGTCAAAGTATCTAAAAATATTTCTGGATACTTAGAAGATTTTTTTTCTAGTATTGATAAAAACACCGAAATAATTTTTTATTGTGCGCGAGGAGGAAAGCGGTCTAGAGCTTTCGCAACTGTCTGTAAAATGGTCGGATGGGACCCACAAATAATAACAGGGGGATATAAATCCTACAGGCAACATGTAGTTTCTACCACAGAACGCATTTCGTCTAATTTATCGATGATTATTCTGGCTGGGAAAACAGGAGTTGGCAAAACCGACATACTAGAATTTTTGAAGTCTAAAGGTGAGGCCGTTATCGATTTAGAAGGTCTTGCAAATCATCGAGGCAGTATTTTAGGGAGTTCACCAACAAGAAAACAGCCAAAACAGAAGTTTTTCGAAACCCAAATATATTTAGCACTCCAAGAATTAAATATGAAACGTCCAGTTTTTTTAGAGGCCGAAAGTAATAAAATAGGAAACCTTTTCATTCCAGGTGAACTGTGGCGTACAATGCAAAAAGCTCCAACTATTATGATAGAAAATAATTTAGAAAACCGTGTGACTTATATTTTGGAAGAATATGACCCAGACTTTTTAATAAAAAAGGAAATTCCAAGTCTTCTCTCAATTATAAAAAAAAAATATCCACAAATAAATTATTTAAAGCTGGAAGCAAATTTAGAAAAGAAAAATTGGAAGGAGTTTGTTTCTGATCTAATAATTGAATATTATGATCCGCTATATTTACATTCTATCTCTCGAAGAAGAGAAAACAAACTCGATACAATCACAGCTGACAAGCCTGTTAAAGTGAGTATTCCTGAAATAAGTCTGGAAATTTGCTCAATTAAAGACAAGTGGAAATAAAAAACTAAATTGCAACTGTGTTTTCGTAC
The DNA here is from genome assembly GCA_002709075.1 of Rhodospirillaceae bacterium. Lineage (GTDB taxonomy): Bacteria > Pseudomonadota > Alphaproteobacteria > MPNO01 > UBA2964. The sequence continues at coordinate 316,126 of PAPV01000004.1, forward strand.
ATTTGAATTAATGTTATGTCTAAAAATTGAGAGTTTTTAGAAACTGCTATTTTACCGTGAAAATAGGAAATATCTTTAGGCATCTAGATAAAATGATGAATGATAAGCAATTACAATGATTTAGAATTTTAGGCACGGCAAGTCAGTCTTTTTTATGGGTCCAAGGGAAAAAACAAAATTTACCTTTCACTATAAGCCACAAAAAACCAGGGACTAAAATTGCAACACATACAATAGTTATATCGAGTAGTGAAATATACAGAGCTACTTGATCTTCTCTCTCGATCACGTACAGAAAAAATGTTAATGCCGCTGCCCAGGTAACCCAGTGTAGATTCTCAATAATTCGGAATAACATTTATAGAAACCTCAGTGATGTCTCAAAAAAATCCAAAGTAATTATTTGTAATATCGAATTTTTTTTGAGGGCTGGCGACGTTGTCATTTTTCTAAAGGGGCGCTCAATCATTAGCCTTTTTAAACTAATGACTTATCTACCTTCTAGAAGGAAAATATCAAGTAACTATACCGTTATAATTAGCAATTTGAAATGCGATATTATTCTTACAGAGCTATAAAAAGTATCCAAGAGAGCATAGCTTTTCTNTGTATATCGAATCGATTTGAAAAAAAATTTTATTTTTCGGATAGATGAAAGATAGACACAAGNCNAATTGTCAGTTTTGCAGTTTTTTNAAAAAATGGCCCTCGAAAGCTGTTCATTTCGAGGGCCAAAGGTGGGATGTACCCCAGCCTTGGAGACTCAACTGGGGTGGCAATGTTGGAAGTAGGTTTCATGAGATACCTCAAACCAACGATGCAGATAATACATAAATTTAATGAGAATGCAAGTCATTCTCATTCGCAATATATTATTTTTGTTATTTTCTTAGTTCTTTAGAAAATATACAAAGTGCATAAGACGAAAATGTTGTAATTTAACGACACAAAATTCAACTGAACCAGAACCGGATTGACCATGGTGCTTTTTAAAAGCAACTTATCTTTTCTAACTTTTATTACTGTATTGGTTTTTGGAAACTGTGTTTTCAACGTCGAGGCAAGAGAACATAAGGATTCTATCCGGCCTGATGCTGGTAATGAAAAATTCGTTTTAGAAAAATTACAAGGATATACAGACCCTAGAAACATATCAGAAATAATATACTTAATGGTTGGCAAAAGCGGTAAAAGAGGTCGAGAACGGGCAGTTAAAATTCAAAAAAAGCGTGGTGTGATAGAAACTGGATTAAAAGCAGAATTTCCCAGGGGTGTGCAATGTCCGCAGATTGATACAGAAACTTGGGCGATTGACTATTCCTATAAAAGACACGGGGCGGCGCTCCACAAAGGCGTAGATATTGTGCCAGAAGAGGGAGAAGGTACTCCAGTAGTGGCAATCGCTGATGGATCTGTTGTTGGCAAATTTTTTAATCGTTGGAATAGAAAAGGGATTGAATTAATGCTTCGCCATTCTCCGAAACAGACCGGCTTACCCTATTGGATTTATTCTCAATACACGCACCTCAAGAACTACCCCAGATTTGATATTGGAACACCTGTAAAAAAAGGTGAAAAAATTGGGATTACTTCTAATACTGGGCTTATGGGGAAGAGAGAAAGAAGGGACGCTCTGCATTTTGCCATTTTGTATTCAAAAAGCCCAAAATGGACTAATACCGGGAGGGCGGTGGTCCCTGCTGATGCTTTCTGGATGGATCCCAATGCGTTTTATCGAAGCAGTGGCCCATATGATTCAAAAACGTTAAGAAATTTAACAAAAGATGAAAAGAAAATAAAAATCCCCTATCTATTTGTTGATGGCAGTCTTAATCCAAAGGAAACTAAAAAAATTTGGCCCTATGTATGCAAAAAAAAGATTGAAAAATATTAAGAGGAAGAACAATTTGATTAACTTTTTTAGAGTAAAGATTTTTCTTTAAACACTATACAGAAGTCGCTTTTCCAACATTCAACTTATGAGGGAAAAATGAAGCACGTTTTTGCAGTTATTCTATTTGTTTGTCTATCAGGTTGCGCATGTATCGCTAAATCTGCCGAAAATATTTATACGGGTTTAATTTCTGATGCTCACGCTCACTTGGCATCTAGAATAGAAGGAGTGGCGCCCTCGGATATCATTGAGTTGTACCGCCGAGCGGACGTATTCCGAGCTGCATTATTTGTGAATGTTAAGAAGCTCAGAGAACTACGGCCATTATTTCCAGAGAAATTTATTTTCTTTACCGATCCTTACAAAGGCAAAAGAAGTAATTATAGGTTAGCGAGGGAACGACTGCGCAAAATTCCAGAAATGCTAGATTCAGGGATGATTTCTGGAGTGGGGGAATTCTATGCGAGTCTTAGTTCTGCACCCTTTAACAGAATGGGGATAGAAATCGACCTGACCGAGCCTACCCAAGAAAAATTCTTATCAACATTAAATGAAAAAATCGCGGTACTTCATATACACGATGAGAAAATCTCAGAATCCACACAGAAAATATTTGGCAAGTATCCCGGGATCAAATTTATCCTTTCGCATTGCGGGTATCAGCAGCCTGCAAGGTTGCGAGGGTTGCTGCGAAAGCATTCTAATTTATTCGCTGACCTCTCTTTAATATCGAATAACCATTTTGGACCTTTTAAATTTTCCCCTTTAATTTCAATAAGACCATCAACAGACTGGAAACAACTCTTGATCGAATTTTCAACGAGATTTCTGGTTGGTTCAGACATTGGCGCAAACTGGAATAGGATGCAACTTCTACCTGAGATAATCTACGATTTCAGACGATTATTAGGCAATCTACCAATACAAACAGCCGAACAGATCGCCTATAAGAATTTTGATCGATTGTTTCTAACTGAATAGGGTCCAATAAAATATATCACAATTCCGTTTAAAAATGCTTAATCATAAAATAAAAAAAGTGTGGAACTGCACACGCTTGAGCAATCAAGCTGAGTCCAACCTAGGATTTTGTCTAATAGAGTAGTAGTAAAACAAAAAACCCTTTATTTGGATTAATAAAATACTTGAAAGTGTTATTGACTTTCAAAGTTGTTTAAATTTGATTTAATATCGCATTACTTTGGGAACAATGTAACCGGTGACCAGTAAAGCGGATGCAGGTGTGTTAATAAAAAAACACTGTTTTTAATTTGAAAGGAATTATTGTGATTAAAACAATTTTAGGTTTAAAACTAGCATCATCTATTTTTGCGACAGGATTAGTTGTTGGGATGAGTTTAATTATTTGCAATAAATCAAAGAAGTTTTGTAAAAATAACTCCAATGAAAATGTCCAGGACGCGTAAGCAACCATATAAATCAATAACGAACCCCTTTAGTTGCGTTATTTTTTTACAGAAAAGATTTAGTGTTGTAACCCCATTACCTGGGAGCTCACTTTTAGCTCGTTCCAGATATTTTACAAAAACATTGCTTTAGTTTTTCAGTCAAGAGGCAGACCGACGTAGTTTTCTGAAAAATTTAGTTGTGCGTTTTTGGAACATTTTAGATGGTCTAATTCAGCCTCCTGAATTTTTTGATCAAAAGCATTCTGTTCTGGAAATTTGTGCAGAGTTGTAGTCATCCACCAACTAAAACGAATGGCGCCCCAAATACGTTTGAGCGCTCGGGCAGAGTAATGGTTCAAAAGCTGAGTGTCATTCTGGTAGAAACCACAGATTGCCTCGTGAAGGTAATGTACATCAGAAAAAGCCAGGTTCAATCCCTTTGCACCTGTAGGCGGCACAATATGCGCTGCATCCCCAACTAGAAATAAATTTCCATATTGCATGGGTTCAGTAACAAAAGATCGCAGAGGGGCAATGGATTTTTCTATCGAATTCCCAATTACCAATTCTTCAGCGGCTTTATTCGGAAGCCGATTTCTTAACTCATCCCAGAATCGTTGGTCACTCCAATTTTCAGTCGAATCCTCAATAGGTGTTTGTATATAATACCTGCTTAGAGATTCGTTGCGCATGGAAGCAAGGGCGAAACCGTTTTTATGATTTGCGTAGATTAGTTCATCACTTACAGGAGGTGTTTCTGAGAGTACACCCAACCATCCAAACGGATATATCCTTTCAAATACTTTGGAACAAGCTTTGGGTATTTGTTGCCGCGCAACGCCGTGAAAGCCATCGCACCCAATTACAAAATCACAAGATATTTTTTTGTGCTGGTTGTGATGAGTAAAGGATACAGTTGGATTTTTCGCAATCAAATTTTCGGGCATAACCTTAGAAGCAGAATTAACAACAATGTTGTCCCTCTCAACAGCATCATAGAGATCAGCAGTAGCTTCTGTTTGTCCATAAACAGTTACGCATTTATCAACTAGATTTTTAAAATTAATCCTAAAGCTTGCATTTTTTGATGAGAGAAAAATCCCATTGTGTTTAAATCCCTCCTTCTTGAGTCTCTTACTCACACCAGCTTTTTCTAATAATTGGACACTGCCTTCTTCTAAAACTCCGGCTCTAACACGTGAAAGCACATGTTCTTTTGTATGTTTTTCGAGAACAATACAATCAATGTCCGACTGTGTTAATAACTTTGCAAGTAACAGACCGGATGGTCCCCCGCCAATTATAGCTACCTGTTTCCTCATTTTATCTCTAGCTCAAGAAACGTTTTGGATGTTAAAAATATGCATGGTAAATGGAGTAAGCAAAAATTTAAAATTATAGTCGCAAAACATTGTCACTTGAACCCCACCTTATGTTGAACCATAAACTCAACTGACACAACTTTTTAAAAATGCTGACACACGATTTAATATGACCTGCAACCACACAAAAGCCGTATCTGGTATACGTACGTGACCATAAACAGATGTAAAAATGCTATGAATAAAAGATTCTTTGTTCTTTTTGGAAATCAATTATTTAATCCCAAAATACTGAAAGCTCTGAATTGCAACCATGTATTTATGGCGGAAGATTATGAGCTTTGTACCTACCAAAAACATCATAAGCTGAAGATTTATTTATTTCTTTGTTCAATGAGAGAGTATAGGGACGAGCTGACTAAATGTGGAATTCGGGTGACATACTTTAAGTTAGAGGATAGGTCGAACAAATCAAATTATCTTGATTTCCTATGTGAGTTCTTAAAAAAAAATGAATTGAAACAGATTAATTTTTTCGAGATTGAGGACAAATTTCTAGAAAATAGAATTATTAAACAAAACGCAATTGAAGATTTTGATATTCAAATTCATCGTTCGCCAATGTTTTTGTTCTCCAGAGAAGAATTTTCCTCATTTCACAAGGGTAAATCTACTTTTAGATTATCTAGCTTTTATAAGTATGGAAGGAAAAAATTTAAGGTCTTAGTAAACTCAAATCTTAATCCCATCGGGGACAAATGGTCTTTTGATGAAGAAAATAGGAAGAAGATTCCCAACGGTTTAACGGTGCCAAAAATCAGCCGTTACGAAATGTCAAAACACCAAGAAGATGTTATAAACATTATAAATAAAAAGTTTTCAGATCACCCAGGAACATTGGCTAATATTTGGTTTCCAGTTAAGCGCAAACAAGTGTTTTTGGCATTAGATCGTTTTTTGGATGAAAGACTTGTGAAATTTGGTATTTATGAAGATGCTGTTCAAAAAGGTCGGAATTTTTTATTTCATAGCTGCATCAGCCCGTTCCTAAATATTGGTTTAATAACGCCCGACGAAGTAATCAAAAGGGTTTTAGAACATTATAACAAAGGGGGCATTCCAATAAATTCAATCGAGGGGTATATACGCCAAATTCTCGGCTGGCGGGAGTTTATAAGAGGAATTTATCATGTTAGAGGGGAGGAGCAAGAAAAACGTAATTTTTGGAAGCATAAACGCGATCTCTGCGACAGTTGGTACAAGGGTGATACAGGAATAGAACCATTAGATGATTGTATAAAATTAGCAATCGCTGATGGGTATAACCATCATATACCGCGACTTATGATAATCAGTAATATAATGACTTTGTGTGAAATTGACCCTAAAACCATTTATAAATGGTTTATGGAGTTGTATATCGATTCGTCTGACTGGGTAATGGTGCCTAATGTATATGGTATGGCGACCTACGCTGACGGCGGACTTATGTCTACCAAACCATATACGTGCAGTTCCAATTACATCCTTAAAATGAGTAATTACAGCAAAGGGGAGTGGTGCGATGTGATGGATGGACTCTACTGGCGTTTCATCGAAAAACACAAAAGTTTTTATAAATCCAATCCGCGGCTCGCATTTCAGTCACGAATGCTAGAGAAGATGAAACCTGAGCGAAAGAACAGAATATTCAATAAAGCCGAAGCTTTTTTATTGCAACACACATGTTAAGGTTTCTCTAACGTAATTGAAAATGAACTTGTTATTTACCACAAGAGGGTACAACCGTTTCTAATATCCTTGAAGTTTTTGTAAGGCGTACTGTAAAATTCTCTTTTGCGTCATAATTTTATTTAATGAAAGTTCATCAAATTAATATAAGACTGTAAAAATTATTAATCATTAGTATGCAATAAAAGTTTTTGAACTCCTTTGTTGAATAAATTTATTGATTTTTAACCCCTTAGTTCATATTTAATCCGCAAGAAGCTAATATCCGGAAACTAGGTAAGCGTATGATGTTTCGTATGGTTACCTTGATCACCACATTGTTAGCGAGAAAAATAATAATTAACTGCGAACGCTAGATCAATGACAGAAATAGAAAAGCTAATTGCTGCCTTAAATAAAATAGCAGCAGAATTAAATCAACAACACCCCGTAGAAGAGCAGATCCCGAGAGTACTGAGGTCCAAGTATTTCAGGGAGTTGATTGTATCGTTAATCAATCACCCAATGTATGATCCTAAAACTGAATTGGAATTCCAAAAACAAGGTAAGGTAGCCGCATTACCAATTTTACGCAAAATGCGTGGATGTTTCTCACAACCTACAGTATTGTGTTTTAGTTCATTTGCTGAAATTGCGGAAATTTTAATCCCTTCTTTGGCACCAATTTTCAGGAGCTTTCTTAACAAGCTACAAAAAAGTAATCAAGCAGGAGTTACTGTAAAGTCACTTTTATGCCTGGATCGAGACGCAGATTTTTATCAAAACTTAACTGTGGATCTCGAGAAGAATAATCCGCACGCTTTATTCCCAACTTCACCCTACAGGGAAAGTGAGGGTTCTGTTGTCAGTTCCAGTGACGATCACACCATCGAGGCTGTAATGACACACAGGAGTTTCACTTCAATACGAATCGAAGAGAATGTCCTTGAAACTTCTAACCCAATTTTAAGCGATGTTTATTCTCCTCTCGGTCGGTGCGTGTGTTTAGTGGATAAAAATGTCGAAGAAAGCTATGGCTCAAAAATCGATAAATATTTCTCTGATAACGGTATAATCCTGCATAAGTTTGTTTATCGCGCAATGGAAATAGATAAAACACTCGCCTCAGTTGAAAAGATGTTGCACGAATTTAAAAACTTAAGTGTGGCTAGGCACGAACCGGTTTTAATAATCGGTGGCGGGGTACTTGCAGATATCGGCGGTTTAGCCTGTGCGCTTTTTAATCGGAATACTCCATACATAATGGTTGGGTCTTCAATTGTATCTGCTATCGATGCGGGTCCGTCTCCTCGAACTTGTTGTGACGGATTCGGATACAAAAATCTGACGGGAGCATATCATGCACCCATTCTCACCATAACCGACAAGTCATTTTTTAAAACATTACGGAAGGGTTGGCTTCGGCACGGTGTCGCGGAAATTATTAAAATGGCTATCGTCAAAGATGCAAAGTTATTTGAGCAGCTTGAAAAAATTGGAATCGATTTGATTGAAACTAAGTTTGGAACGGTTAGCCATCCAAATAGCTCTGCTATTAATGATGCGTCTAGAGAGATACTGGCTGGAGCAATGCGTAGTTATGTTGAATCAGAATATGGAAATCTCTACGAAACTCATCAATGCAGACCGCATGCTTATGGACATACATGGTCCCCTGGATTTGAATTGCAATCCGGATTGTTGCATGGACATGCTGTTTCAATAGGTATGGGTTTTGGTGCCTTTCTGAGCTGGAAACGAGATTGGTTGGGTTTATCTGATCTTAATCGCATTTTGAACCTGATAACTGACTACGAGTTAAGTTTATGGCATAAAATACTGCTCGATGAGGAACTTATCTGGAATGCTCAAACGAGCATTACAGATAAAAGAGGAGGTAATCTTGCAGCTCCGGTGCCGAAAGGCTGCATTGGTGAATGTGGATACATTAACGAGTTGACACGTACAGAACTCCGCAACAACATTTTAGAATATCAAAGTTTTTGCAATAAATTTGCGCGGAATGGACATGGAATAGAACCACTTTGTAGCGATGTGGGATTGGAAAATCCCGCTGATGTGCTTGATATTAATAATCCAACCAAAGCAGCTTGAAGTTGGTAGAATAAGGACAAAAATAATGCATCAGCTTAGAGCCGTCACACCTTTGTCAATTCTGGCTAAGAAATTAGACTGTCTGGCAATCGATTGCGAGAGGGGTAATTTTGATGTGCAATTCAGAAATGAACTTGAAACCTGTCGTAATTTGGCGTCTGGCCTCGATCCCTATCTGGAAATGTTGTCGACACCAGAAGATCCATGTTTAAAACGCTTGTCTGTGGAAACAAAGAAATTTGATTGGAGTGACAGTGATGACCCTGCCCTTGTTAGAGGTTTGGAGGCAGAGATGTTATCAGGTCATGTTGAGGGGCAATTTTTAAAAATGTTGGTTGAAGTGTCAGGAGCTAAAAAAATTCTAGAGGTAGGGGTTTTCTCAGGATATTCAGCTGTTGCCATGGCAAAAGGTCTGCCCGAAGACGGTAAAATAGTGGCTTGCGAATTGGATGCGCGCGCAGCTCGGTTTGCAAAGGAACAATTTCTTAAAAATGCCCTGGATAATAAAGTTGATTTGCGGGTTGGTCCTGCTATCAAAACCCTCCGGGAACTCGCTGAACACGGAATGAAATTTGATTTAATGTTCGTTGATGCGGATAAACAGAATTATGAAAATTATGTAAAATTAGCATTAGATGAGAATCTACTCTCCATTGGAGGTATTTTTGTAATTGATAATACTCTTTTGCAGGGTGAAGTATATTTAGAAGAAGGCGAAAAAAGTACGCCGGGCAAAGCCATATCCTCTTTTAATAAATATCTTGCTAGAGAAAATCGAGTAGAACAAGTAATAATTCCACTTCGAGATGGTGTAACATTTGCTAAGCGAACCACTTGATATAAATAGACCTGCAGTGGATATTCAATCAAAACCTATCAAATTAAAATCGCAGGGTAGGATAACGAGTGTTTTTGTGATTATTTTGTTAGCCAGCGCTTTGCCATTAAGTTTATTAATTATGGCTATAGTTTTTTTAAAATCTCAACTTATAAAAAGAGTAGAGAGGAAAACAATAAGAAGCGAAAGAATTCTTTTATCTGGTGGCAAGATGACCAAAGCACTTCAACTCGCTCGTTTATTCTCGCGCGCTGGACACACTGTGATACTAGCAGAAACTGAAAAAAATAGTGCTTCAGGACATGCGTATTCTAATTGCGTAAAAAAGTTTTATAGTCTTCCATCTAAGGAGCAGGGTTTCGACGCTTATTGTGATAAAATGGAAGAGATAATTAGTGCCGAGTCGATAGATATATTTGTACCTGTCGCCAGTCCAACATCCGTGTTTCAGGATGCGAAATTAAAAACAATGACAAAATCGGATTGCACCTTCTTCTGCTTTGACGAAAAAAATCTAGACATTCTAGATAATAAATACGCAGTTTGTAAAACGGCTAGTAAAATCGGCCTGTCAGCCCCTGAGGTGCATTATATTTGTGATCGCACTGAACTCTGTAATCCAGATTTATATTCTAAAGAAAAAAAATACATTCTCAAATGTTTGTCATACGATCCTGTTGGACGATTAAATCGTCCCCTTTTGCCATTCGCCGGCCAAAGTAAGTATTTTGAAGAACTTACTATTTCGAAAGAACGCCCCTGGATTTTGCAAGAGTTTATCGAGGGTAGGGAATATTGTACCCATTCTACGGTGCAGAATGGAAAAGTTTTGCTTCATTGTTGCTGTTACTCATCAGATTTTCAGTTGCGCTACCATCATGTTGACCACCCCCCCATTTTCGAATGGGTTGTTTCTTTTGTCCGAGAACTAAATCTGACTGGGCAGATCTCTTTTGATTTTATTGAGAATGAGGCGGGCGTCATTTTTCCTATTGAGTGCAATCCACGAACTCATTCCGCAATTACATGTTTTTACAATTTTCCTAGAGCTGTTGAGGCCTTTCTACCAACACAACTTTTAACCGATGAAAAGGTTATCATGCCTCGGTCTAATGCCAAAGAAACTTATTGGCTATATTATGAATTATGGAAATTATTCACTTCGAAATCTTTGAGCAAGATATTAAGTCAGGTGCAACTTTTTCTGAGGGGAAAGGAAGCTATTTTAGATGAGAAAGATCTTCTTCCATTTTTAATGGTATATCACTGGCAAATTCCAGCGCTATTAATGAAAGCAGTATGGGCTGGAAAACCATGGGTTCGTATAGATTTTAATATTGGAAAATTAGTAGAAGCAGGGGGTGATTGAAGTTGGCTGGTTACAGCAAGCATGTATATCATCTTTGCGGATCACCCACATCGCAGTTTTTTTTTGATTTATCTATGATTTATGCGAGCAATATACTTTTACCTAGTGGATGGAAACAAACCTTTATTGTAGTTTACCCAAATGGTATGTGGCGAACTGGCAGATCACTTCAATCGTTAGAAGAACCAAGAGCCGCTCAATTGTGTCTCAGTGATGTTTCTACCAACTCGCTTTTAGTCCCTCATATGTTTTGTCGAGCCGGAATGTCATTTTACCGATCCCTTTTCGAAGAAATCTTAGGGTTGAGACTTGTTGGCTCTAAAGGAAACATATTAAGTTTAACCGCGGATAAAGCTCGAACGAGAGCACTGGTTGAAGGCAGTGGTATCAAGGTTGCAAAGGGCGAGCTATTAGCAGCCGGTAAAAATACATCAATTCCCCTACCATGTATCGTGAAACCAAACAATGCAGATAACTCGGAGGGCCTTTCATTAGTAAAGGTTGAAACCCAATTGAATGAGGCAATTGAATCTGCCCGAAAAGTCGACCCAAGTGTACTAGTTGAGGAATTTATTCCCGGCAGAGAAATACGGGTTGCCATTCTTGAATTAGATGGAAAATTATATATGCCGCCGATCATAGAATACTCGGTTTCTCCCAAATATCCCATCCGTAAAATAGTAGACAAGCTTGATGTAGACGGTCTTGGTACACCAAAGTCTCAATCGACCAAGTCCTCAATAGCCATGTTATGTCCAGCGAAATTAGATAAAAAACTTCATGCAACGGTGGAACAAACAGCCAAACGGGCTCATAAAATTATAGGGGCTCGGCATTTTTCCCTTTTTGATTTTCGTATTGACGCCCGTTCTAACCACCCAGTTTTTTTAGAGGCAGGTTTGTATTGGTCTTTCAGTTCAGCAAGTATGATTACAAAAATGCTTGTGACGACAGAGAGACCAGTGGTAGATATTGTGGATAAAATCTGGACCCAAGCTTTATTTGAAGATCCTTAAATAAATCTTGAGAAATACAAACATCGTTGGAACTATAACATATTAATCATGACACCCATTTTAGATGCAGGAGATTAATTTGACCCTAAAAAGCAAGAAACCTGATGGAAACCATGAAATCAAGGGCGTATCGGCACTATTCTTAGGTTCAATTGGCACAATAGCAGAAACGTCAGTGCTCCAGCTAGAGGCATTCAATAGAGCGTTTGTGAATTTTAATATCGGTTGGCGTTGGTCTGAAGAAGAATATACACAGATGTTAAAACAGGCTGGGGGTAGACGAAGGATAAAAGATTATGCTGCAAAAAAAAATCTTGTGCTTTCAGAGGCGGAAATTATAGAAATTCATCAGTGTAAGACGGATATATTTTCTGAATTACTTGTCACAAGAGAGATCAAGGCAAGGGAAGGCGTCCCGGAGATAATAAAAAACTGCGCCGAAAAAAATATCAAGCTTGGCTGGGTCACCACTACTTCGGATCAAAATGTTAAAGCGATTAAGGACGCTACGAGCAATCAAATTGACTTTTCACTCTTCTCAACAATCATCACCGAGGATGATGTAAAAAATCCCAAACCTGCACCTGATAGTTATTTAAAGGCACTTCAAAAATTAGGTATCGACGCTGGTGAAGCGGTTGCTGTCGAGGATAGTAATAGTGGGGTTTCTTCAGCTAAATCTGCGTCAGTCATATGTATTGCAGTGCCAGGTGAGTATGGATATCTTCAAGATTTTACTTATGCAGACATCAGTCTTTCTGATTTGCACTGTTTAACTCTATCACATTGAACTGATAGAGAGGGATAAGTACTCTTTTTATTCAAAAGTATTTAGAATATTTATTTAATAAATTGCATTGTTACTATCCAGAGTCTTCTAAGTTCAGGAGTAAACTATGAAAATAAAAAACATTTCTCTTAAAGTATCGTTTGAAACTATTTCAAATCAATTTGGAAAATGGGTACCCTTTATTGCAGAAAAAGAGTTTTTTCTTAAAAAATTGGTGGTTTTAATTTCGCTGTTTTTATCAGGGATTGTCGCTGTACCTTCAGCGGCTAACGCTGGCAAATATGATTTTAGGATTAAGATTATTAATAACACAACTGCTGATTTGGAAATCCAGATGATTAAATACACCGGATACACCCTTAATCCGCTCTATATAGACGTTGAAGCTTTAATTGCTGCGGTAAATAAAGGATCTTCCCAGACAGCCCCTAAAATATCCGTGGGTGAAAGTCTTCTTTATGATCCCCCTGATGACTCTAGGCGAAAACGCAAGCGCCGTTTTGAATTGTTATACAGGTGTACGGCAAAACATTCGTCGACTGAAAACATGAGACAATACTTCCCTAGGAATAAAAAGTGGTACAAGCGCGCTCATGCTGTAAACAACAACAATCGGTATATTTTGAAAGTTAAAAACAGTGATTGTTGAAAATAAAGCAATCAAAGTTCTTTTTGAGGAATTGATTGGTGACTTGGCTCCCTTGTAACTTTATTATTCAAAATGCCGACATTCCTAATCGCCGCGGCTTTTGCCGTGGCGGTTATGTTTGTTCTTTTTAATATATTTGGCTTTCTTAACCTCTCACCTCGCTCTTTATTTCATCCACGGTGGATCGGATTCATTGTCTCGAAGTGTCCGTACCTCGCTTTTAACAGCCCAATTGTTTGGTTTTAAACTCGAATTAGCCTTTTTACGAAGACGCTCACCAGCTTCGGGACTTTTTGATATGCCCATAGGATGAAGTGTTATTTTTTTATTTTTAACCTCACCTTTTGTAAGTGTTATGATGGAAGAAGACAATTCACTTGGCTTTGTTTGACTGTTTAAGAGTCCATTTGCTCCTACCATTGTGATAAGAGCGGTAAAAAGAAGTATATACATTAGTTTTCTCTCTTTCTGATTTGAAAAAACGTTGATTTACTCTGCGGACTGGAATTTGATGATAAAAAATTGGAAAAATTTTTTTAGTCTGTAGCTTCAAGAAGCTATTTGTACAAATTTGACAAAGGAGTCGTTAAAAAATTCCATATTGCACCGTTAATGTTTAATTGTGACGATCTTTAATAGAGATATAAAAGTGGCGAGTTTATGAAAATATTTTGATAACTTTATGGTCGTGCCGGGCAATTAACTATTGAATTAATGCGGAATTGTTGTGTGGAGTTCGTAAACAAGGGGTGCGGAGTTTAAAGGCTTAATATATCTTGCAAAGAAATAGTTTTACTTGATTGCTGTAAGGTGAAAAGGTTTAAAATGTCTAAAAATCAAACTGCTCAAACTTTAGTAATTGAACGCGAGACAAGATTTGGCCTATGGGGAGTGATAATTGGTTTTGTTGGTATTTTCGCACTTTCTTTTATTCTATCTCCCCTTGCCTTCATTTTAGGCCTCGTGGGTATCTTCAAAGGACAAATTTTTACTGGATTAATTGCAATTATATTTTCAATTCTCGGCATATTGACTTCTGTTGTCATTATGGGTTTGATCGGTCTAAGTACAATTGCACTGATGCCATAGTATGATCGCGAATTATAAACTTTATATGATTTATTACCTGTCTTTCCTCTTGGGACTATATGCATTATTGTAGAATATCAGTCGCGCATAGATCAAAACATGCTTCTCCAGAATTCATGAATTATTATTTTCTTTACGTAACCGTCTGTGTTTCATGCAAAAAATAAAAGTATTTTTAACTGTTTTGTTTTTAGTAATTTTGAGCATTCCAACGAAATCCTATTGTGCAGACGACAGAATGTATAACGGCCTTCTAATCGACGCAATGGCTCAAATTGATGAAACGGTAGACTCTTCAATTGCCATCCAGAGAGTCAAGCGTGCTGGTATATCAAAGATTGCATTGTTCGCGAGAAGTCGACGATATCTCTCTGAAAATGAGCAGGCGGTTATATCTATAAAAAAGAATAACCCAAATTTGATAATACTTGGTTCACCGAAATATTTCCTCTTGAGAAACGACTTAGAAAAAGAATACATCTCACATACCTTAAAAAATATTACAAAGCATAATTATCAATTTATTGGTGAGATTCTGTATTCCCATGCTGATAAAAGCCATGGTGAACAAACAAGAACTGGAGAGAGATATGTTGACCCTCTTGCTTACGGAACGAATGCATTCTTAAACAGTTTATTAAAATATGCTATCCCGATCATGACACATTGGGAAGTCTATGCGTGGGAGAGAGATTGGCCACGATTTAAAAAACTTTATTTTAAAAATCGTGATCAGAAATTTTTAATACCGCACATGGCATTTGCGAAACCTAGTCAGGTAGAGGAAATTTTATCTTGCAGTCCCAATGTCTTCATGACTATTTCCAAAAAGGAGAAAGATAAAAGAGCTTATTCCGATAGGGGTAAAGCTCAAAAACTAGGTTCTGGCTTTATTAGAAAGAACGGGGTATTGCGGAACAAATGGCGTTTTATACTCGAGAAATACCAGGACCGGTTGTTATTTGCGACTGATGCCCATAAGCGTTGGCGATGGCAGAAATATGAAAAGGTAGTGAAGCGTCACCGAAAAATACTAGGTCAACTTAAAGTTTCCATTGCAAAAAAAATAGCCTACAAAAATGCAGAGAAATTATATGGTGTTACTGCAAATTGATCCATAGAATAATAATTTTAACTTAAACATCAGCCATGAAATTTTACAGATATGGTAATCTTGGTGTCATCATACATTAGGATAGATTTTTTTCATGGGCCGTGAGGATGTAAAAATCCTACATTCAATAAATACACTCTTTTTATGTGTTAGAAACTCTAATCTTCTAGATCTTATTATCGAGGAGGATGTAGTTGTAGTAAAGGATTAGGATACTTTAACACCTAAAAATATTTTGTTATTAATGTTTTCATCATTGTTTTTTGCAAATAGGTTAATGAAAAAAAACTGTTAATCGAAGCGCACACCATAACAAAAATATGTAGGTGAAAAAATAATATAAAAGATTAACTTCTGCACACTAAATTATGCTCAGTGGCAACCCTTTCCAAATATCATAAGCCTCCAGTAGTTATATGGTAAGGGAGTAAGAAAGCCAGCAATTAACATTGGCGGCACCACCCACCAAGTTAACACCGCTCCACCGGTAAATAAGAAATCAGTGATGTTCATGGCACTCTCCATTGCAATCATTGAAATAAAGGACATCCCGATAGCTGTTTGAAAAGCATTTTTCCAGCCCATCTGTCTGCGTAAAATTATTGTTTCCAATGAAATTGAGGTAATCAAACCATTAAATATAGCAAGAATCATTATCCAAAAGATCGGCCAATCAATTTCCATGAACTGAAAATACGCTATTGTCCCAAGGTCCCCTATAGAGCAACCCAAAAGACACCATAACGTATTCTTGGATGCAGCCATCCAAGTTACGCCGCATGTCCAGTTAGTTTTCTTTTTGGTCTTTGTTAATGTCATAAAATATTTCACTTTCGTAATATGGATGGAGCCGATAGAGAGATCACTCCTATTTTTATATACAGCTATCTATGTCTTAGTAATACAAAGATGTTTGATGCTCCTATAGCATGATTGTGGATAAGATATAATTTTAAAAATGGTAAGAGGGTGAAAGAAATTATATCAGTTTTTCCACCCAATTGAGTGTCTTCACCAGCACAGAGAATTGAGTATTTTTCATGGTGAATAATATTTAGGTTGATACAAATTATCATGAAACTAAAATATAATATTAGGACTAAGCTTGGGAAGATAAAGATAAATTTTATTGATATTAGAATATCAAAAATCAGAAGTAATGGGTTACTCATATATAGAAAATTCCAAATAAGAATTTTAAAAAATTTGTAGAAACGAGCTAAATTATAAGCGGTGCAGTCTTATAAAAGATCTACACGTGCAATTGCGTCACAAGTTGGTGTGAGTCGGGGAACCGTGTCTAAATTTTTCAAGTTTGAGTAAGGAGGTAAGCAAATGAAAGTTCTGAAGGTATTGGAGAGTGCAGAGGTGATAATTGCAGAAATAGAGGTAAATCTTGGGAACAAGAAACATTCCTCTCCCACGCTCTGTGTTCTTTGTGATGAAAAAATCGTTCCACTGAACACTCCAGACGGTCGTCCAATCCTTATGAATATGGAGAATGCAGTTAAATTCTCATAAGTAGATATTTTGAAAAACGACAGCCTTAAGCTTAAAATCCGACGAAATTTTGCGTACCCCAACGTTTGTTGGCATGTTTGAGTTTTATTGGAGATTGCACAAAGTTCTATAGCGATTGCTGAAGAACTGAAGAGCACTTCCAATCAATTGCAGGACGAAGAATGGAAAGGTTTGGATGTTGCCGAGTATCGAATCGTAAATGCAAGTGCTGTGCTGTTGGAGTTGTATGGCAATTAAACCAATACGTTTTAATTCGCATGCCCAAATGCTGAATCTCTATTAATTTTCAGTACACGCTTCTTGCTCGTCATAAATGTTGTCGTGTTTCTTAAGTTCTATTCCAATCAAGCTTTTTAGTTAAGTTCCCTCCGTAACCCCCTAGTATTTTATATGTCTTAATCCTTGTGACACCCCCGATTCACTACTTTTGGTTCTGACGAAAAAAGCACCATTGGTGTTTTTGTATTTAGGTATGTTATCGGCTTCAAGCCGCATTATATAATTTCTCTGGATCGGATTTCCCCATGCATTGATGTTATATGAGCACCTTACCTTCGCACTTGTTTCAGCAATGGTTCTCCAGCCTGCTGCTTCATTTTGCTTATTTATATATTCTGCAAGAGTATTAGCCTCGTTTATGCTGCCTCGCTCTGTAATTCTTGTGCGAGGATGGCCGACTTTAGAGCGTCAAAATTCTTACTCTGTTTTTTATAAATTTTTATCAGGTTTCTAATTTGTTTCGTTAACAGGTTTATTTGTTTTAATAAACTGATTTGTTCATCAAGCGACAATTTAGGAAGTGGACATTCCAAAATATGTTTTTTTCTCAGATTCGTTTGATTTTCTCCATCATTAAAACTTAAAAAATGTGGATGCCTATTTAGAACAATTTGGAGAAACTGCGGGTGAAAATGATTACTTCTAATGCAGCAGATCCGCTGATTGAGAGAGTATTTTCCACTTGCAGTTATTCGCATCGTCTTTGCCAAAGCTTTTCCATTTGGGAAATCGCTCACAACCATTACATTATCCCCCTCAATCAGCGGAAACTTCTGTTTGGTTGTAAACTTTGCTATATTTCCATCAGATGATATAAATCTCGAGTTTACTAAATAAAATTTCCCGTCGTCAGAAATATCTTTTTCATGCGCTTTTCCATTATAGAACTCGCATAGTTCACCCAGTGTTGATTGTTCATATTTTTTCAACGAGCTTCTAAAGGTTTGCTCTGTGTATGCGGCATAGCCATTAATTGCATTGCCTCTCTTCAATTCATTAAGCTTTATAGCTTTATCAATTGAACTAAAGGCAGCATCAAGTTTGGCTGCGATGCGTCTTTGCTCTGTGAGTAGAGGATAGGAAACTTTATAATCTTTAAAGTTAGCCATTTTTATGAAATTGGTTGCAGAACCGAATTGTTTATTGGAGTTCACATCCTTCCAATTTAACAGCAGGTGAAAGTATAAAAATTTAGGTAAAATTTTAATGTCATGTATTACGTAAGTTCTCTGATAGGAGTCAAAGTCACCTTCATAAAAATATACATCACCAATGTTAGCTCCATTGCCTGGCAGGATTAAACACTCACCAGAAAATCTTTTTGTATCACTATATAGGTGCGTTGCTGCGCAAGTATAGAATCTGTACCTACCGTTCTTAGCTGCATGATTAGCATCCCATTTACCAGTTGAGACACTCGCTAGATCTGTGAGATTTGAAGTTTTCCACATCACAGCAACTCCTTAATCGCCCGCAATGTGTGCGCAGCTTGAACGTCTAATTTTTCAATTTGGGAGATAATTTCTTCTGGAGTACGATTATCTACTTCTGCCACAAGATTAGGATTTTTCACAGCCAAATCCCACGTTTCTGAGTTGATATCCGCAGCATCCACCAGCCAGCTGTTTTTGCTAAGCTCCTTCGTTTTTGACATCTCAACAAACTCAGCTAAGTCTTTTTCATTTAGTGGGTTTTTTTTGCCAATATTCCTGCCTGCATCCAACTGATAATACCAAATCTTATCTGTTGGTTTGCCCTTTTCAAAAAACAGTACAACTGTTTTGACGCCTGCACCATTAAATGTACCACTCGGCATATCTAATACAGCACTCAAGCTGCACTCCTCTAGCAAATGTTTGCGAAGTGCTGTGCTGGCGTTGTCAGAGTTGGTTAGAAAAGTGTTTTTTATTACTACGCCTGCTCGTCCACCAACATTTAGTATTTTGATAAAATGCTGCAAAAATAGATAAGCAGTTTCGCTTGTCTTTATCGGAAAGTTTTTCTGGAACTCCGCTCGCTCCTTACCACCAAAAGGAGGATTGGCAAGCACTACGTCAATTCTGTCTTTCAGCTGTATTTCAGCAATATCTTCTGAGAGAGTGTTAGTGTGAATAATATTAGGCGCTTCAACTCCATGCAGTATCATGTTCATAATGCCAATCACATAGGCGAGTGATTTTTTCTCTTTGCCTACAAACGTGTATTTCTGTAGCTGCTCATAGTGAGCGGAGCTCAATTCACCCTGCCCCCGCATAAATGTATATGCCTCAGACAAAAATCCAGCAGTACCAACGGCAGCGTCATAAACAGTTTCGCCTATCTGAGGGTTCACAACTCTTATGATGCTTTTTATGAGCGGGCGTGGGGTGTAATATTCTCCGCCATTCTTACCAGCATTACCCATATTTTTGATTTTATCTTCGTAGAGGTTGCTTAGTTCATGTTTGTCTTCGTTACTAAGAAACCGCAACTTATCAACTTCGTTGATGACATCACGTAAGATACAGCCACTCTGTAGCTTGTTACGTAACTCACTGAAGATTTCACCAATCTTGTAGTTGGTGCTGTGTGGGTTATCTGTTGTTTGCTTAAAGCTAGCTAAATGTGGAAACAACTTGAAATTAACAAAATCCCTTAAGTTATCGCCTCCCATTGCAGAATCGTTGTCCAGAGAACCGTCAGCTCGCTTTGGTGCTGCCCATTTAGCCCAACGAAACTCACCATGAATAATGCGGCTACATCTTTCGCCATTAAGTAGCGCTTTTGTCTCTTTTTCAGACTCAAAATCATCTAGATATTTGAGAAACAATATCCAGCTTGTCTGCTCGATGTAATCAAGCTCGCTGCTGCAACCGGCGTCTTTCCAGAGAGTATCGTCAATATTTTTGAATGCCGCTTCAAACATTTTGCGCCTATTTATAAATTACGAATATCACTATGGTGCAGTAAAACGGAACTCCAATTTTTATTAAAGAGAAACATGGCTTAATAATCAATAAACTTTCATTTGCAAACTGTTAGAAAACTCATCTACCCTCTGTAGTAAGGTCGAAACTTTACTACGATCTAAAAAGGTGGCACCTGTGTATTTCGATGCATGACGCATTGAGAAAATATGAATGCCAACCGGCAAAAGTTTGGTCCATGGGAGAGGGGTTTAGAATAGGATTTAAAAGGCGTAAAATTTATACCAAATAAATCGAGGACAAGCCGTGAAGGCTAGCGTTCATCGCAGGTAAATTTTTGTATAGTTTTGAGGGAATGGAGTTTTTTTTAAAGAAAACAAGTGGTTCCATTGGAAGGAGAGAACATGTTTAAATGTCTATCAATTTTTCTAGGCTTAGTTTTTGTATTATTTCAGACAACAATCAGTTCCGCAAACAATCCAGCCCGTTCTGTAATGAAACCACTGAAAAATGTGAGTATGGTTCTTGATGCCCATGCGCAGATTATTTCCAAGAATTTTCGAACAAACACGAACCTCTCACAAATTTGTAAAGCCGTTGTAAGGGAACGTTTTCGAAGTTTGCAACGTGAGTTATCATCAGAATGTAATAACAACACAGGGCAAATAATACTTAGACTTACCACGAACGCTTTGTTGCCGAAGCTCCTGCGGGGTATGGTATTTGAAGTCACACCCCTTTATGGCCGGAAAATGGTTCCATTTACCAACCGAGAAGCTCAAAACAAGAATAGGATCACAAACTGGAGTTGCAGAGTTAGCGCACGCAAGCCAAACGCAGATTATTTAAGGGTTGGAGGGCACTCAATTAATATCTTTGACGCTGCTGTAGAAGAACATAGTAGAAGTGTTCCAAGTGACAGGCGTTCAAAGTTTATGGGACTGTTAAGAAGTTGCGCAGGAAAAGTGATAAATACAAATTTCGATAATGGTTCAAACACGGCTGAAAATAGGAGCAAGCTAGGTTCTAGAAAAAATTCACGAAACCAAAAACCTCGGAAAACAAAACAAATAAAACCAAAGCCTAAGCTTCCAAAAATTGGACTGGCGAAACCACAAAAGCCACCCAAGTTTGGGGTGCCCAAGTTTTCAGCTAATGCGGGTTCCTTCGGTGGTAGCCCTCAATGCGTTAGTGCAGTAAAAACCTTACAGTCCAAAAATATGTTAGGTAGCGCTGGAACCCTGATAAGGAACAATTGTTCTGTGATGTATAGGAAGAAATGGCTAAAAGGACGAGGAACGACTAATACCAATGTGTGTCGACCTGCTTGGAATGCTCTTGCAAAAACTAAAGCATTGCGGGCGACAAAAGTTTTGGTTACACGGAACTGCCCAATCATTTATGCCAAGGGGTGGCGTAACCCGAGAAAGATCAATCTGCCGGAGCAATCAAAGACTAGGAAGCCCAAGTTTCTAATGACACTAGCAGGGTTAATGAACAAGCCTGTGTGTATTCGGGCAGCTAAGGGGCAGTATATTGTTGTTGAGAGGAACCAAAGAATTGTGAATGCTAATCGTAAGAAGTGTGGCCCATGGGAGACATTTATCATTCGCAAGAATGCGATTTACAACACAGCCTGGAAGACCTATTTATCGTGTCAGCCAAATGGTAGATTGGAGGGCAACCGGAAGAAAGTTGGCTCCTGGGAAAGAATAAGGGTTATACCTCAAAAAGACGGCACCTTTGCTTTCCGATGCATGGCTCATGGCAAGAAATACCTTGTTGCGGAAGGCGCTGGTGGCAAGAACATGAACGCCAACCGTAAAAAGGCTGGTCCATGGGAGAGGTTTAGAATAGAACCTAAAAGGCGATAAATCCATACCAAATACAGCTAAGACGGGCCGTGAAGGCCCGCTCTTTTTTGTAATTCTTTAAATATAATAAATAAACACCAAATAATTTGATCAGATTAAAAAATACCGAGGGTGAAAGGTCAATCCGGAGAAAAGGCGATACCTTTTTCCAATAAATATTTAAGAATAAATATTATTTTCTGGTCGGGACGGAACAAATCGAGTCATGAAACTTTGACTGTATTTGTGATGATTATGCTTGTTTGATAATATCCAGAAAAGCATTCGGATAATTCAACCTAAACAGGCGTTCTTTAAACTCTCCATGTTAACAAAAAGCATGGTAATTGTTGAAAAAAAGATTACTCTATTCTTTCAGTGGAAATTTCTTGTATATAGATAAATTTAAACCAAATGCAATTCACTAAATACATTTTACTATTAATAATTGTGTTTGCTTTACCGAGTACAATCACCAGTGAGGCACTTTGTGAAAATACATTCTCAAAAGCAATTTCGGAAGCAGTGTCCAACAGGATCCGTAATGTAATAGAAAAGCAAATTGAATCCTTGAAGAAGAATGATTCGGAAACAGCTTTTATGTTTGCTTCACCAAATATACGGGAACAGTTTGGAACGCACGACAATTTTATGAGGATGATTAAAGAAAACTATTCTGTAATTCTTTCCCATTCTAGCTTTGAATTTCGTGACTTGGAAAAATTAGATAATATTGGATTTGTGCAAACGGTTTTTTTTGAAAAAAAAAGTGGAAAAGCAATATTGGCAATGTATTTCATGGAATTGCAGCCGAATGGAAAATGGTACATTAATGGGTGCAAGTTGATTGCTGCAGCAGGCATAGTAACCGAAAAATACCCAAACCATGTAACATATCGGTTATGGGAAGCGTTAGCAAAGTTAAAATATTTCCACACGAAGAGTTAAACAAACTCTGACAATTAATCACCTGTGGCCAAGGTGTCTGTGTTTTTTCTCTTATGCTATATTGTTAGGTATCTTATTTTTTTCCTCCAATCCAGTTACCTTTATGAAAATATCCTCTAAGTCTGAATCTACAGTAACGAGATCTATAATTTCTAGTTTCTGATCGCCAAGCGCAGCAATGATTTCGCCTGCGACTATCTCACTTGGTGAAAAATTAAAAATTATGCATGTGGGACTTAAGAGGGATCCACCCATTAATGTAAGTTGGGGCTCTAGTTTTTTGATTGGCGAACCAAGTGTTACCTTGAGCATTCTTTGATCAATCTGACTGATTAAGTCGTCTGTGTTTTCACAAGTGACCACATTACCCTGATCAATAATAGCTATTCGGTCACACATTTCTTGGGCTTCTTCCAGATAGTGAGTTGTTAAAACGATCGTAACACCCTCTTTATTCAGTTCGTGCATGTAGGCCCACAGTTGACGACGAAGTTCTACATCTACGCCAGCGGTTGGTTCATCCAAGACGACCACAGGTGGTGAGTGGACCAATGCTTTCGCAATAAGCAATCGGCGTTTCATTCCTCCGGATAGAGACCGGGCGTAAGCATGGGCTTTGTCGGCTAATCCAAGTGCACCAAGAAGTTCCATCGTTTTTCTTTCGCGTTTGGGAACGCCATAAAGTCCCGCTTGAAATTCTAATGCCTCGTAGGGAGAGAAAAATGCATCGAGATTTACCTCCTGAGGCACTATTCCGATTGCGGAGCGTGCCATTCGCATGTCGTGGTCTATATCATAACCCCATATTTTTGCTTCTCCTCCGGATTTTATGACCATGCCTGCTAAAATATTGATTGTTGTGGATTTACCTGCTCCGTTAGGTCCTAGTAATCCAAAAATCTGACCGCGTGGTACTTTTAAGCTTATACAATCGAGTGCTCTGACGGCCGAATTTTGATCACTTACAAAGTAAGTCTTTGTAAGATTATTAAGCTCAATTGCGTTGTCTGGTAAGGTTAATTTATTAGATTTTTTCATAATGTTAAAGTTTATATTTAATTTATATTGCAAGCAAAGGCTTTGGACACTCCTAACCCTTTGGTTCAGTATCATTCGGTGCTATAAGGGTCAATGAAATGACTTCTGTGAAGGAACTTTGTGTGGCTTCTAACTCCGCTAACAATGCACCTCAACCGCCAGAAATTATTGAGGTAGAAGAACTTGTTGTTGCTTGTGATGGCGGAGGCGGCGCATTAGGACATCCAAGAGTATTTTTAACACTTGATAATGGTCGTGCAGAATGTGGTTATTGCGACAGACTTTTTATTTTAAAGGCTGGGGTAAAGGTTGCCCGTAGCCATTGATTAGCTGAAAAAGTTCCTAGAGGAGAACTATGTATGAAGGATAAGAGACATTTAATCCTCATCGATGGCTCTGGTTATATCTTTCGTGCTTATCATGCACTTCCTCCTATGCGTAGACCTGATGGGTTGCTTGTAAATGCTGTTTATGGTTTCACTACCATGTTGCAAAAGCTTGTGGAGGATTCAAAAGGTGATTGGCTTGGAGTAATATTTGACACCGCTCGAGAGACATTCCGTACTGAAATATACCCCGAATATAAAGCAAATAGACCGCCTCCGCCTGATGATCTGGTGCCCCAGTTTCCGTTAATACGTGATGCTACCACTGCACTAGGTCTCCCTCAGGCAGAAATGGAAGGGTTTGAAGCAGACGATCTTATAGCAACTTATGCAACCAAAGCAGTGGCCGATGGAAATCGAGTAACGATTGTTTCGTCAGATAAGGATCTGATGCAGTTGATTGATGATGATATTTCAATGTTAGATCCAATTAAAAATACCCTTATATCGTATCCAGAGGTAGAAAAGCGTTTCGGAGTAACCCCCGAAAAGGTTATTGATGTTCAATCCTTAGCAGGAGATACGGCAGATAATGTGCCAGGCGTCCCAGGCATTGGTATTAAAACAGCAGCGCAGTTGATTGCAGAATATGGAAATCTCGATACTTTGTTAGAAAGAGCGCATGAGATAAAACAGCCTAAGCGCCGTCAAAATTTGATTGATTATGCCGACCAGGCCCGTATTTCACGAGATCTAGTAACGTTGGAACGTAGTGTGCCGGTTGAACTCGATTACGCCACGTTTAATTTGCACGCACCAGATCGAAAGATATTTATTAACTTCTTGCAGGAACAAGGGTTCAAGTCGTTGCTTGCTCGAATTGAATCAGAGGATTCAGAAAGCTATCTTCCAAATAACCCAAACCTTTTAGGTGAAGACAAAAGTGAAAAACCGAACTCGTACGTTTTGATTCAAAATCTTGAATTACTTAACAGATGGGTTTCGTCGGCGACTGAACAGGGCATAGTAGCTGTTGATACTGAAACTGACTCTCTAGATAGTTTAAACGCCAAGTTGGTTGGGATATCACTTGCTCTTAACAAACCTGTGGATGGAATTCGTGCCTGTTATTTGCCCTTAGCGCATGTATCAGGTCCTTTACAAGGTTCTCTCGATCTTGTCGAGGTTCCTGATAAAAATAGCAAAGTTCCTAATCAAATACCCTTCGTCGATGCTATTAAAGCCCTTAAACCTTTGCTGGAAAATCCTGGTGTATTAAAAATTCTACATAATGCCAAATATGATGCGGAGATTTTTGCGCAACATGACGTGAAGATTGGTCCAGTCGATGATACAATGCTTCTCTCTTACGTATTAGATTCTGGGCTCCATAACCACGGTATGGATGAACTTGCGAGGAAACTGCTTAATCGAACCACAATTAAGTTCTCTGATGTGACTGGCACTGGTCGGAAAAAAATTCCTTTTGCCGAAGTATCTTTGGAAATTGCTAGAGATTATGCTGCTGAGGATGCTGATGTGACATTGGCATTGCATTCTTTTTTAAAACCGAGATTGGTCAAAGAGCGCGTAACTAGGGTTTACGAGAGGATTGAAAGACCACTGATAAATGTCCTACAGGCGATGGAAACAGAAGGAATTCTGGTGAACTCTGAGGAGCTAAAGCGTCTATCGGATGATTTCGAGGGACGCATATGCTCATTAAGCGAAGAAATTCATGTACTCGCTGGAGAACAATTCAATATTGGTTCTCCTAAGCAATTAGGTGAAGTCTTATTTGAAAGAATGGACCTGCCTGGTGGAAAAAAGGGCAAAACCGGTGCTTTTGGAACCGGGGCCGATGTTTTAGAGGGTTTGGCTGCTCAGGGCCACAAGTTGCCGGAACTTGTGCTTGAGTGGAGACAGCTCTCCAAGCTGAAAAGTACATACACGGACTCATTACTAAGAGAAATCAATCCTAGAACGGGCAGAGTGCATACATCTTATTCGCAGGCAGTGACTTCAACCGGACGTTTGTCTTCAAATGATCCCAACCTGCAGAACATTCCGGTTCGCACTGAGGATGGTCGCAAAATACGCGAGGCTTTCATTGCCCGTAATGGGCATGTGTTGTTATCAGCAGATTATTCACAAATTGAACTTCGCCTGCTCGCCCATGTGGCAGATATCAGCGAATTAAAAGATGCCTTTCACAATGGTGCCGATATTCATGCTGCGACAGCAAGTGAGGTGTTTAATATTCCTCTGATGGAGTTGGATGCAGCAACTCGAAACCGAGCAAAGGCTATTAATTTTGGAATTATTTATGGCATTTCTCCTTTCGGTCTTGCTCGGCAGCTCTCTATTACTCAGAGTGATGCCAGGATTTTCATGGATGCTTATTTTCAAAAATATCCGGGTGTAAAAAAATATATGGATGCCACGAAGGAATTTGCGCGGCAGCAAGGCTTCGTATCTACAATATTTGGAAGAAAAATTCATGTGCCGGGAATTAAAGATAAAAACCCAGCTAGGAGAAACTTTCATGAACGTGCTGCAATAAATGCTCCACTTCAAGGTTCAGCTGCGGACATTATCAAAAAAGCGATGATCAGAATGCCAGAAAATTTGAAAAATTCTGGGGTGAGGGCGCGCATGCTTTTGCAAGTGCATGATGAACTAATTTTTGAAGTTCCGGAAAACGAATTAGATGATACTGTTGCTTGTGTGAGTGAAGCAATGGAGACGGTAGTAAAGCTCTCTATTCCTTTAGTATGCGATACAGGTTTTGGGAAAAGCTGGGCAGATGCACATTAGATTTTCTCTTTAATATGAAGTTTTCTAAGAAATTTTGACCTACTAAATCTCTTTTTCAATAAAAAACAAGTCATTTATAATTTGAGTATTTTAGTTGTTCCGCTTTTGTTTCCTTAATCTGTTTCTCGTCGAGCAAGATAAATTGCAGAACTAGCAATAATAACTCCACCAACCCAAATCCAAATGTCAGGTATTTCCCTAAACATAAAAAATCCTACTGCGGCAGCAATTGGCAAACGGGTATAATGTAATACCACTACAAGTATAGCGTCACCATGCAGATAGGCACGGCTTAAAATTCGTTGATTGGCTAACTCCAATAAGCCTATAACTGCCATCCAAATTAATTGTTCGAATGTTGGAGTCGACCAAACAAACAAGCTGGAAACCAGGGCTAGCGGCAAGATTGTGAGAATGTTCCATATTGCAACTGTGTCGGGATGTTCGCTTCTTGCTAACAGTTTGCGATTGATTGGATTCCAACTTTGAACAACAACTACCCCAAGTACATAAATTACGCCTATATTCAGCTCTACAAGACCTGGTCTTACGATAATAATTGCACCTAAAAAACCAAAGATGATTGCAGTCATACGATTACCCCCGATGGCTTCTCGTAAAACTATTGCAGCTAATACAGAGGCAAAGATTGGCCGAGTGAAGTGAATTGCTGTTATGTCAGCTATTGGAAGATATTTGGCAGAGAGATAAAAAAACGTGCTAGCTAAAAATGCTAGCCCGCCGCATAGGATCGTTAGCCCCGGACGGTTTGGTATGAGAAAAACTTTTGCATTTTTTATAATGAGTGGAGAAATAGCGAACAATCCAAATAGTGCCCGAAAAAAAATAATTTCAAAAATATTGATTTCATTAGCAATAAGCCGAACTATCCCCAACTGGGTCGTCATTAGAATTCCTGAAATAATAATTAAAACCCCGCACTTGTACGGTTCAGGCCAGACCTTTATTTTTTGAACAAAATTTTGTAGCGGTCTCATACATGATCTCGTTGCCGTGCTGCGGCAGCTTCTTTGTTAGCTATATAGGTCGATGAGGCACAGATTATCGTGGCTCCTACCCACACCCATGATTCTGAAACTTCATTGAATACGTAGAGTCCAATAATTGCTGCAATTGGTAATCGTAGAAATGATAATGCAAGCACAAAAGACGCATCAGCAACCGCAAAGGCACGTGATTGTGCCCGTTGTGTCATCATCCCTGTTAATCCAATACCAATCAACCAAGGCCATTGCTCAAGTGTAGGTGGTACCCAGACTATAAATGCAGGCATTATCGAAATCGGTATCATTATAAGTGAATGATAAAAAGCGATTGTGTCTGGTTGATCATATTTAGTCAGAAACTTCATGATGATTGTGTTCGCGGTTTGAAAAGCGACTCCACCAAGAGCAAGTAGAATGCCGAGGTTTAAAGCTTCAAAACCGGGACGAATTATTATTAACATACCAATAAAGCCTATGAAAAGAGCGATCCAACGACGACCATATGATACCTCGTGTAAAACTATTATTGCCGCAATTGTCCCAAAGATTGGTCTGGTGAATGTAATTGAGACCATATCTGCTAAAGGAATCATTGTTGCAGAAACAAAGTATAGGCAACTCACAAAGTAGGCCAACGTTCCTCTAGTGATAGTCAGAAATGGTTTTTGAGTGTTTAAACCCGTCGCACCTGCTTTTATTACCCAAGGTAGCATGAAAATCACACCAAAAAGACAACGAAAAAATACCGCTTCGAAAACATGTAGTTCTGGCGTAACTTTTCTTACCCCAATCATAGTAAGAGTGAAACCAACTCCGGCCAGGGTTATCCAGAGGGTGGCTTTTGTTGTGGTGCTTATAAACAGCTTGCGTTTTTTGGCCCATTTCATATTTTCTTACAGGCCTAAGATACGAAAAGAAAAATTTAAATGTTACAAGTTAAGATGTATATTTTTATATTTTTGAATGAATTCCGGCTCTATTAACATCATCATTTACATGTTTCTCGAATTGCTTGAAATTAGTTTCAAATTCTTTGGCCAGTTTTTGGGCAGTTGAGTCATACTGTTCTTTGTTAGGCCAAGTTTTTCTGGGAGTTAAAACTTCGGCCGGCACATTGGAACAATTTTTTGGCACCAAAAGCCCAAAGTTCGAATCAATGTGCATTTCAACAGCATCAAGTCTGTTTTCTAACGCAGCATTCACCATTGCTTTAGTGTGTGAGATTTTCATTCTGTCTCCAGTTCCATACACACCACCACTCCATCCAGTATTAACTAACCAGCAATTTGACTTGTGTTTGGCTATTTTTTCACCAAGTAACTTTGCATAAACAGTTGGATGTCTTGGTAAAAATGGTGCACCAAAACATGTTGAAAATGTTGCTTCTGCTCCTGCTGTCATTCCGCGTTCAGTGCCGGCAACTTTTGCCGTATAACCTGAGAGAAAGTGATACATCGCTTGATCTGCAGACATTTTACTGATCGGGGGTAAGACCCCGAAAGCATCTGCTGTTAACATTATTATATTTTCTGGGTGGTCTCCCATACCCGAAGGATCAATATTTTTTAGATAATCAAGCGGATAAGATGATCGCGCATTTTCTGCAAGTGATCCATCATAGAAATCTGGCTTCCGCGTTGTTGGATCGAGAATAACATTTTCTAAAACAGTACCAAATCTTCGTGACGCCGCATAAATTTCAGGTTCAGCCTCAGCAGAGAGATTTATAGTTTTAGCGTAGCAACCTCCTTCAAAATTAAATATACCGTTGTCCGACCAACCGTGCTCGTCATCGCCGATCATAGTTCGACTTGAGTCAGATGAAAGGGTAGTTTTCCCTGTTCCAGATAATCCAAAAAATATGGCGGTATCGCCTCGCGCTCCAACACTTGCAGAACAATGCATTGTCATAATACCGAGTGCAGGTAAAATCCAGTTCATTACCCCGAAAATACTTTTTTTGATTTCTCCAGTGTAGTGGCTTCCTCCTACTAATACAGTTTTTTCTGGAATGTTTACTAGGATACAGACTTCACTGTTAGTACCGTCCGAATGTGGAATGGAATGAAAATCTGGCACTTGTATTACGGTCCATTCAGGCCGGAATACGGTGAGTTCTTTATGCTCAGGTTGTATAAACATATTTCGAGCAAAGAGGCTATGCCAAGCATTTTCTGTAATAACTCTAACGGGTAATCGATAGGT
This sequence comes from Rhodospirillaceae bacterium, assembly GCA_002709075.1. Taxonomy (GTDB): domain Bacteria; phylum Pseudomonadota; class Alphaproteobacteria; order MPNO01; family UBA2964. The sequence continues at coordinate 346,341 of PAPV01000004.1, forward strand.
TGGGTCGGCCCCGCAGTAGCAATCCTGAACGAAGACTTCTTTTCCCTTTAAGTAGTCCATCATACGGCTGTGAATGATGCTAAATTTATCGTTTCCAAGTGGTTGGTTGACTGGCCCCCACCATACATCCTTGTCGATTGAGGGGTCTTTTATCATAAACTTATCTTTTGGTGATCTACCTGTATATTCGCCCGTTTTAGTTACGAATGCCCCATCTATCGATAAAACACCTTCTGACCGGCGAAGTCCCGCTTCATATAATTGTGGTGTGGTTGAGTTCCAATGGGCTGCAGAAACTCCTCGCAACCCATGGTTTTCAATGCCAAAACTACTTATATATGGTCCAATTTGGTCCACGCTCATCTCCTACAGCTTAAACGTTTCGCCCTTTGCTAGGCTGTGTTGAAAATATGCTTATGTCCAGAACTCTTAGGATAAACCTGAAAGATACCTCATGGTCACAAATTTTTTTTGCAACATAAACATACAACTCTTATCACGCAATATTACTTTTCCACAGGTGTTTAAGAGTCTTTTATGGAAGACTTGAGGAAAATCAATTTCTTTAATGCGAGCAATTGGGAAGCAGAGTATGAGTTTGTTAAGTGTTTTGAAACATTAGTCGTGCGGATAACTTTGTTCAATCAAAGACAACCAGCTATGGATGAATGTAAATGATTTGCCATTGGGATTCTGAGGTCTTTAAGATTTTTATTCGCCATAAAATCGGTTTTTGCAGGGTAAATTTATTTATCTAGTTTAAATTTTTAATTTCAAAATTTATACAGTTTAAGTGCACAATACTCTGGAATAGATAGCCTTCTTATTGAATAATAGTGAAATTCCAAATCCGGTAACTATGTGACAGTGGTTCAAATTGACTTGATAAAAGTAAAGATCAAAAACTTTTGCATACATTTTTGTAAATAAAAAGTTTTTTGCCCTAATTGTGCCTATTTCTTCATACAAATAGTTACAAAAATTTATCTCTGGAGGAAAATTAGATGGGAAGTAAAATCGCACTGGTAGATGACGATCAAAATATCCTAACATCTGTCTCGATGGCGCTCGAAGCCGAGGGGTATACAGTTCGCACTTTCAATGATGGTGATTCCGCGTTAACTGGGTTGATCTCCCGTCCCGTAGATCTTGCGGTTTTGGATATTAAGATGCCCAGGATGAATGGGATAGAGCTTCTGCAGCGTTTGCGACGGCGGACATCTCTTCCCATAATTTTCCTTACGTCTAAAGATGATGAGGTTGACGAAATACTTGGTCTCCGAATGGGCGCAGATGACTACGTTAAAAAGCCTTTCTCTCAACGGCTCTTAATAGAGCGCATCAGTACGCTGCTTCGTAGAGTAGAAGTTAGGCAAGGACTTGGAACCACTAAACTCGAGCCGCCAGTATTGAGGGGAAATTTGACTATTGACACATCTAGACACCTTTGTTTGTGGAAAAGTGATGAAGTACACCTTACTGTTACTGAATTTTTAATATTAAAGGCACTGGCAATAAGGCCTGGTCATGTTAAAAACAGAAATCAGTTAATGGATGCTGCTTACGGTGAAAATATTTATGTTGATGACCGTACAATTGACTCCCACATCAAAAGAATAAGGAAAAAATTTAGAGTGGTTCATGATGATTTTGATCATGTTGAGACGTTATATGGAATTGGTTATCGGTATCGAGATGATTAGTACATTATTCTTTAAACTATCGTAGTCTTACATCTAAAAGAATGATGCAGAATTGAAAGTTATTGAGAGTATGGCTAGATCATCCCATGCTAGCTATGGGCACATTTCGCCTCTTACTAGGCGAATCTTGAGCATCAATATACTCGCATTGGTTATACTTGCAGCTGGGTTGTTGTATCTCAACCGATATGAGGAAAATTTGATTTCAGCTGAATTAAAAGTTCTGCGGACCCAAGGAAAAATTTTCGCTGGAGCACTCGGACAGGGAGCATGGCGTGATCGTGGGAATAGTGACTCAGAGATTTATCAAGCTGACGCAGGTCAAATGCTACGTCGATTAGTATCTGTTACTGGAGTGCGCGGAAGATTATTTGGTACCGATGGCAGCTTGATTGCTGATTCTCGTCGTTTGATGGGTTCTGATGGGGGTTTAATTGAAATTTCCGAGCTACCCCCGCCCAATGATCATAACGTTTTTCGTTCATTCGCGGAGACGTACTATGAAAAGCTCGTTTCACTGCTTCCTGGCAGAAGAGACTTGCCACGGTACTCTGAGCCATTTGATGATGGATTGGGGGGCTATCCTGAAGTAAGGCATGCACTTGTTGGTGAGCACAGAGATGCCCTTCGGGTTGTTATGAATGGTCGTTTAGTTTTAACGACCGCAGTGCCAGTTCAAAGATTCAAGAAAATAATAGGAGTAGTTTTGCTCTCCGCGTTTGGAAACAAGATTGATGAGGCAGTGAGGGAGGTAAGATTTGATATAATCAAGGTTTTCGGGGCTTCACTTACGGTTACTGTACTTCTTTCATTCTATCTTGCAGGCACAATTGTTCGTCCGCTCCGACGCCTTGCTAAAGCCGCTTACCGAGTTAGGGTATCCCCAGGACGTGTACAATCTAAACCTGACCTTCATCGGCGGAATGATGAAATCGGCGACTTAGCCGACGAGTTAAACGCCATGACTGAGGCGCTTTGGGCGAGGCTTGATGCGATTGAAAGTTTTGCTGCAGATGTTTCACACGAAATTAAGAATCCATTGACTTCACTTCGAAGTGCTGTTGAAACTGCTTTGAGGTTAGAAGATTCTGCCCAGCAAAAGAAGTTGATGGCTATCATTCAGGTTGATGTTCAGCGCCTCGATAGGCTAATAACTGACGTTGCTGCTGCCTCCCGCCTCGACACGGAATTGTCTCGTGAAGAGCGTACCCGTTTGAATTTAGAAAAGTTATTGCAAGCTTTAATTACAGTACATGAAACTACTAGTAGGACAAATAAAGCGACGCTAAAATTTACCAGTCTTGTTGAGGGCGATGCTTATGTTTTTGGTGACGAGGGTCGTTTAGTGCAGGTTTTTCAGAATCTACTTAATAATGCCTTTTCTTTTACACCAAAAAACGGACTAATAGAAATCTATGTTGAATTAGATACAGATTGGGTTACTGTTTGTGTGCAAGATAATGGCCGAGGAATACCCAGTTCTAGTCTTAGTCGAATATTCGATCGATTCTACAGCGAGCGGCCTGTGTCGGAGAGATTTGGAGCACATTCCGGACTGGGTTTGAGTATTTCGCGTCAAATAGTTGAAGCGCATGGAGGGGTTATAAAAGCAGAAAATTCTCTCTCTGCTTCCAGGGAGATTATCGGTGCTCGTTTTATTGTTTGTCTTCCACGCGCCTAAATTTAAGCATCTAAAATATCAAGGTGGGATCTCCCTATGTGCACCATCAGAGTTATTCTTTGAAAATAAATTAGTTGAATTGAGAAAAGATTTTTTTGATGACAGAAACCTCTAAAATATTTTCTTTAAACCGTTCCACTGATGTTGTTATAGTGACCGGTATGTCAGGTGCTGGAAAATCCACCGCTTTGAAAACACTAGAGGATATTGGTTTTGAGGCGGTTGATAATTTGCCACTATCTCTCGTGGCTGATGTTGTAGCTACCCGAAGAACACAGGGTTCAGCTTTAGCAATAGGTGTTGACATACGAACTAGGGATTTTGCGGTTAAAGCGGTTTATTCCGAGATAGATCAATTGACTACTGTAAGTGATAAAAATGTAGCTCTTATTTTTCTTGATTGCGATAATGAAATTTTACGTCGCCGTTACTCGGAAACACGTCGGAGGCATCCGCTCGCTATGGACCGAAGAATACTGGACGGTATTGTTCGTGAGCGCGCATTGGTGTCGCCACTTCGTGATAAAGCAGATTTAGTAATCGATTCTACAATGTTGAAAATCTCTCAATTAAAAAATATCTTGATTAATCATTTCAACCAGTCTGAGCGTTCAACTTTCGTGATAACAGTAATATCCTTCTCTTATCGTCACGGTGTTCCGCGTGAGTCTGATTTAGTGTTTGATGTCAGGTTTTTACGTAATCCACATTATGAAAACTCATTAAGGTCTCGAACCGGCTTGGATTTTGAAGTTGGAGAGTTTGTGAAATCGGATTGCAGTTTTGAAGTATTTTTTAATAATTTAACATCATTGTTGGAACCACTTCTACCGCGTTATCAAAACGAGGGCAAAAGTTATTTAACGATTGCTGTTGGGTGCACAGGTGGCAAGCATCGTTCGGTTTTTGTTGCTAAAAAACTCGGGGAATGGTTACGTAATAGTGGGGAAGTGGTCAACATTAGCCACAGAGAAATTTTGACTGAGGCGTAATCCGTTTGCTTCTTTTTGTTTTAGGGGGATATTAGACACGATATGATTGGCCTTGTTCTCGTTACACATGGAAGATTGGCATTAGAATTTATTTCGGCATTGGAGCACATTGTTGGAAAACAAAAATGTATATCATCAGTATGCATAGCACCTGATGATAATATGGAGAAACGCCGCGCAGATATTCTGGATGCCGTTTGTTCCGTAAGTGCTGGGGATGGCGTAATTTTATTGACAGATATGTTTGGTGGAACACCTTCAAATTTAGCCATTTCAATAATGAAAACCTCGGACGTTGAGGTTATTGCGGGAGTGAACCTGCCAATGTTAATTCAGTTGGCACAAGTTCGCTCATCATCTTCCTTGAAGGATGCGGTAAATGAAGCTCAGGATGCGGGTCGAAAATACATTAACGTGGCCTCACAATTGTTAGCTGCTCGAAACAAATGATGACCAGTAACAAATATGATCACAGAAAGGAAGCAGTTGTAGTGAACCGCCGGGGTCTTCATGCGCGAGCTGCAGTAAAAATTGCGTCGCTAGCGGAAAAACACAATGCAGACGTCAACGTAATTTCAAATGGAGTTCTTGCGCCTGCGACCTCTATCATGAGCTTGATGTTGCTTGCTGCAGGGCCGGGCGATAAATTATGTTTTGAGGCAACTGGCGCTGATGCCTTGTTAGCTATTGACGAGTTAACATCTCTTGTAAATTCTGGCTTTAACGAAGATTGTGACGGTTGTTACGGTAAAAAATGATCTCTCGTAATATTTTTTAAATACTTTAAAGAATTTTTCTTATAGCTGCTGTACGCACATTACTATTTTAGGATATAAAGCTTTTTATCCACACTCTTATTAGGATTAGAAAATGAAATCTGCAAAAAATGATTATAAGGTTTCCGATGTTTCACTTGCTGATTGGGGCCGACGCGAGATCAAAATTGCTGAAACAGAGATGCCTGGTTTAATGGCTCTGCGTGAAGAATATAAAAAGGAGCAGCCATTGGCTGGCGCACGGATTGTGGGATGTCTTCATATGACTATTCAGACTGCCGTTTTAATTGAAACACTCACGGCTTTGGGTGCAACAGTCCGATGGAGTTCCTGTAACATATTTTCTACACAGGATCAGGCCGCTGCAGCTATTGCGGAAACTGGTGTTCCAGTGTTCGCTTGGAAAGGTGAAACGGATGAAGAATTTTGGTGGTGTATTGACCAAACCCTGGAGGGTCCAGATGGTTGGAAACCAAATTTAATTTTAGATGACGGCGGAGACCTGACAGCTGTTATTCATGAAAAAAGACCAGATCTTCTTGAGAATGTGCGTGGGTTGTCTGAGGAAACCACGACAGGTGTACACAGGCTTTATGAAATGCAGAAAAAGGGCACTCTGAAATTACCTGCTATTAATGTAAACGATTCTGTTACGAAATCAAAATTTGATAATCTTTATGGTTGTCGAGAAAGTCTGGTAGATGGAGTTAGGCGGGCTACTGATGTAATGTTAGCTGGTAAAATTGCTGTGGTTTGTGGTTACGGTGATGTCGGGAAAGGGTCCGCGGAGTCTTTGAGAGCTAGTGGCGCTCGTGTTGTTGTAACAGAAATAGATCCAATTTGTGCGTTGCAAGCTGCAATGGAGGGTTATGAAGTAACTACCATGGAGGAAGCTGCTTCGATAGGTGATTTGTTTGTAACGACGACTGGGAATATCGACGTTATTACGTTGGACCATATGCGCGATATGAAAGACAGAGCGATTGTTTGCAACATCGGACACTTTGATAGTGAAATACAAATAGAATCTCTCCGTAATTACCAATGGCACAATGTTAAGCCACAAGTAGACGAGGTCGAATTTCCTGATGGCAAACGTTTAATTGTTTTGGCACAAGGCCGTTTGGTGAATTTAGGTTGTGCTACAGGCCATCCAAGTTTTGTGATGAGTGCATCTTTTACAAATCAGACGTTAGCACAAATAGAGCTATGGAATAATGCTAACGCATACAAAAATGAGGTTTATGTTTTGCCAAAGCATTTAGATGAGAAAGTTGCCGCTCTTCATCTTGATAGATTAGGGGTAAAAATGACGGCACTCACAGACGAACAAGCATCATACCTAAATTTGTCAAAGAATGGACCTTTCAAGCCCGAACACTACAGGTATTAACACCCTAATGTTTTGCTTTGTTGATTTGTGTTAATAAGTCGAATTAAAAATTTGCGCTTTCATAAGTTTGGTTTGGCATAGAGTTGAGGTAGTTATTAGAAATTAAGTTTTGAGTAACATTTAGGGTATGTATAGGGCTGCAACGCGATGTTATTGTTTAGCAAATAATATATCTGGGAGTATGTTAACTTAAATCCACTAAATAGATCATTAAAGCTTGGTAGCTTTTCAAGAAAATTTGTATTCAGAATTGAATAATATTGATTTCTGCACTTGAAGAAATCGTTTCTGCGGACTAAAAGCGTTCCATGTGCAGAGTTATAACGGGTGCTTCTTTTCTAAAGGTTGAAATTGACAATCAAAAGAAAATAGAATCATTTGCAGTTGATTTAGCAAAACATTGTAAGACCGGAGATATTCTTGGGCTTAATGGCCGGCTAGGAATAGGAAAGACAACATTCGCGCGTGCTTTCATAAATGCAATAGGCAGTTCCCTAGGCCATGCAACCGAAACTGTTCCAAGTCCGACTTATACATTGATGCAAGTATATTCTTTTGGCTCTTTAGAGATTTATCATGCAGATCTATACAGGTTAGAAAATTTAGACGAAATCTGGGAATTGGGACTGGAAGACTCATTCCATCAGGGAATCACTATTATAGAATGGCCTGACCGTATGGGGCCTTTTTTACCTTTAAGCACGCTTCAAATTTTTATAAGTCCTGGGAAACGGTCGGAGAATCGTTTACTTGAATTTTATGGTTGCAGTGATTGGAAGTTTCGCCTGACGAGAGAGAAAATGCATGGCTAAACAAATACGGAGCACCTTAGATTTTCTGCGCGAAATAGGATGGGAAAATTGTACGCGCAATAAATTACCAAATGATGCCTCGTTTCGCAATTATGAAAGGCTTGAATTGAATGGTGAAACTGCGATTCTAATGGATGCAACGCATCCCTCAGAAGACATTCAGCCTTTTTCCCAAATTGCATATCATCTCTTAAAATTGGGTTACAGCGCCCCCAGAATCTTAGCTGAGGATAGAAAATCCGGTTTCATGCTTTTGGAAGACCTTGGGCCGGGCACTTTTTCTAAAATTCTAAGATCCAGAGAAAATGAACATTTTTTATACAAACTAGCAACGGATTTTTTGATAGAATTTCACGAACATGCTGATGTCGTAATTCCAAAAAGAATTGAATGCTACAACGAAGAAATACTTTTAGCTGAAGTAAATTTATTTTTGGATTGGTATTTACCTAATATTTTGGATAATGCTCTACCGGAGAAATCTAAAACTGAATATGTTTCAGCTTGGAAGAAAGTCCTTCCTTATGGACTAAATGTTCCAAAAACATTGGTTCTCCGGGATTTTCACGTTGACAACTTAATTTATCTCCCTGAAAGAGCAGGGATTGGTGCTTGCGGTCTTTTAGATTTTCAAGATGCTGTTAAGGGGCCTATAACCTATGATCTTGTTTCTTTGTTAGAAGACGCCCGTCGTGATATTTCATCTGAGTTGGTTGATGAGATGTTGGAACATTATGTATCTTCATTTAATAATTTCAGTCGAGTTGATTTTTTTACCTCTATGGCAGTTCTAGGAGCCCAGAGGCATACAAAAGTAATAGGAATTTTTACAAGACTATCCCAAAGAGATAGAAAATCAAATTATCTTATTCATATTCCTCGTGTATGGCAGATGCTAGAGAACGCATGCATGCATCCAGCATTATTCCCATTAAAGAGTTGGTTGGATACTAATATTCCGTCTCATCAAAGATGTGTTCCGAAAACAGGGAGTATTCGTTGAGACCAAATAAAGCTATGGTACTTGCCGCTGGATTGGGTCTCCGTATGCGACCAATTACTTTGAGTGTGCCTAAACCACTCGTGCCTCTGCATGGAGTCTCACTAATTGACCGAGTTCTTGACCATTTAATTGAGGTACAAGTTGACTTGGCAGTGATCAATTTGCATTACCTTAGTCACCTCATTGAAAACCATTTGTCCAAGCGCACACACCCAAATATTGTGTTTTCTCATGAAAAAAGAGTTCTTCTTGAAACGGGTGGTGGTATCGCAAGGGCTTTGCCTCATCTTGGAGAGTCCCCGTTCTTTGTGGTTAATGCTGACATCGCATGGACTGATGGGGCCCTGCCAGCCTTGAGTCGTTTATCCGGGTTTTGGAAGGATTCCATGATGGATGCTTTACTCTTGTTGCATCCGGTGTCTGCAGCGACCGGTTATGATGGAATAGGTGATTACATAATAGGGGCCGATGGTCGTCTCAGAAAGGCCAAGAACGAGGAACCTGCGCCATACGTTTTTACTGGAATACAACTATTGAGCCCATTAATTTTTGAACGTACGCCCAAACGTGTTTTCCCGCTGAATGTTCTCTACAATAAGGCTCAAAGTCAGGGGCGTCTTTTCGGTCTGGTTCATGATGGAGAATGGCATCATATTGGAACTCCTCTAGGGTTACAGATAGCGGAATCATGTTTTTCCATACGGCAAAAAGGAAATGGATAAAACTGAGCACATATGGAATATTCCAGCGGGCACTCCTTTTGTTGATGCACTTGCAAATGGTTTGTTAGCTAAGGCTGATGCAAAGAAATTAGATCTTGCAGATTTCATTGTTTTATTACCTAACCGTCGAGCCTGTCGAGCTCTTGCAGCAGCTTTTTTGCGTCAGTCTGATTGCGATGCCCTTTTATTACCTCGCTTGATGCCAATTGGTGAAATGGAAGATCAGGGGCCATTGGATGAGAATGAAACTTTTTTTGAAGACAGTCCGAATTATTTACTCCCTGCTATTGAAAAATCTCAGCGCATATTGCTTTTGGCTCGTCTGATAAGTCAAAAAAGTGTGAACACCAGCGGAGATCAGCCACTATCGCCAGGAAATGCTATAAGGTTAGCTGGCGATTTGGCTGCTTTTCTTGATCAGGTTCAAACAGAAGGACTTAGTTTTTCTGATTTAAATACTTTGGTTCCAGATTATTATGCAGATCACTGGAAGGTAACACTTAACTTCTTGGAAGTGCTATCAACGGGTTGGCCGAAGGTATTAGAGGCTCTTGGCTGCATTGATCCAGCTGCACGGCGGAATAATCTTATACGTTCGCGCGTTCTGGAATGGAAAAAAAAACCCCCGTCGTTCCCAATATTTGCAGCTGGATCTACCGGAAGTATACCAGCCACAGCCGAATTGCTGGAGATGATAGTTTGTTGTTCTGCGGGCGGTGTGATTTTACCTGGCTTGGATACAAGTTTAGATTCTGAAACTACCCAATTACTTGGTCCAACTCATCCTCAATATGGAATGACCCGGTTTCTTCAAAGACTGTCAATATCACCAGATCAGGTAACTTTATGGCCTCATAGTTTGCCTTCTGCATCTTCCCCCGAGCGTTTTAGGCTTTTAACTAAGGCTTTTGCACCGATTAATAGCTCTAATCTAAAAAAATTTTCCAGTGAAAATGAAGCTCTAAACAAGGTCAGACTGGTCGAGTGTCCCAGTCATACAGAGGAAGCTGGCGTGATTGCACTTGCACTTCGTGAAGTGCTTACCATTCCCGGAAAAACAGGGGCACTTGTTACCCCTGATCGCAGTTTGGCAAGAAGGGTTGCGGCAGAACTACAACGCTGGAATATTGAAATAAATGATTCTGCAGGTCGTCCCTTGGGAAATACACCGCCCGGTTTGTTCTTTCGATTAATTGCGAAAACATTCGCGGATGAATGTGCTCCATTACCACTGTTATCAATGCTTAAACATCCCTTTGCTGCTGGCGGTGCAGCCGTTGGAACTTTTCGATCGAACGTTAGAAAGCTCGAAATGGGGGTACTCCGTGGTCCGCGACCTGCCGCAGGACTTAGTGGAATACTTGCCGAGTTAAGAAAGACGTATAAAACAAAACTTATAGAAGAATGGTTTCTGTCTTTTTGTGAGATGGCAAAGCCATTTGAAAAAATTATGGCTTCAGAAGACAAACATTCTCCAAGCAAAATTATACAAGCTCATGTGACGTTTGCAGAGTCTCTTGCAGCTACAAATGAAAAAAGTGGTATCCAAAGACTTTGGACTGGTGATGCAGGCGCTGCTGCCGCTGAGTTTTTTTCTAGGATTATTGCTGCGGAAGGTTTAGATCCAATGCTACCCTCCGATTACCCTGATTTTTTAGATGCAATGTTTGCAGGGCAGACTGTTCGTTCTAGTTTTGGAACTCACCCGAGGTTGAATATATGGGCTCTTCTTGAAGCACGGCTGCAAAATGCTGATTTAGTTTGTTTGGGAGGTTTGAATGAAGGTAGTTGGCCAGATGCGTCGACTTCAGATCCTTGGATGAGTCGTCCAATGCGTGAAGCTTTTGGATTGCCGTCGTTCGAACGTCGGATAGGCCTAAGCGCACATGATTTTACGCAAGGATTTTGTGCTGAAGAGGTTCTAATGACCAGAGCACAAAAAGTTGATGGTAGCCCAACTGTTCCATCGCGTTGGTTATTGATGCTTGAGACACAATTACGTATTGGTGTCCCAAACAATGGCAAAAATTGGGATAGAAAAATCAGACAGAGGGGAAAGAAACTTTCAGGCTGGCAGCTTGGTATTGATCGCCCCCTGAGCATAGAAGCAGGATCCCCTCCGCAACCGAAACCCCCGGTGTTATTTCGTCCCCGTAAACTCTCTGTTACGGCAATTGAGACATGGAGAAGGGACCCGTACTCAATTTTTGCAAGATACATACTAAAATTGCGTCCGCTTGAAAAAATAGACACACATCCCAATGCAACTGATCGTGGCAATATTATACATAAAGCATTGGATGCTTTTTTACGTGAGACAGAGAGTAATTTGTCGGATGATCCTTTAGAGGAATTAATTTCGATCGGGAAAAAAGAATTTGGATCGGCTTTTGATCGCCCAGGAGTTAGAGCATTCTGGTGGCCGCGCTTTCTCAGAATTGCGAAATGGTTTGTCGAGCAGGAAATCTTAAACCGAGCGGATCGGCAGAAAGCATGGACAGAAATTGAAGGCCGAGTTGATTTTCAAGCACCCGCTGGCGTGTTCACATTGACGGCACATGCGGATAGGGTCGATTTGCTCGCAAACAACACGCTAAAAATAATTGATTACAAAACAGGTCAAAAACCCACTAATGCCGCTATACGTGCCGGTTTTTCTCCCCAACTACCTCTTGAAGCAGCAATTCTCTCAGCTAATGGATTTAATGGTATTGAGGCTAAGCCTGTTTCAAAACTGGAATTTTGGACGTTGTCGGGTGGTCGAAAGCCCGGTGTTGTTGAGAGCATTAATGATGACATTGCCGATTTGGCTCAGAAGGCATACGAAGGGTTAGTAGCTCTTGTTGCTCGATTTGATGATCCGGCCACACCTTATTTATCTCAACCTAATCGAAGTTGGACTAAGCGTTTCGCAGAATACGACCACTTAGCGAGGGTAATCGAATGGGCCGACAGTGAAGAGTTTGGACAATGAAAAATATCCCCGTGCTTGAAGAAGCCCAATGCGCACAGGATAGGGCATCTGATCCACACTATTCGGTGTGGGTTGGTGCATCGGCAGGAACGGGAAAGACCAAGGTTTTAACCGACAGGGTTTTGTCATTGCTGTTGGAAGGAACCCCGCCGCATAAAATTCTGTGCTTGACATTTACACGAGCTTCTGCGGCGGAAATGTCCAATAGAATCAACCGCATTTTGTCGCAATGGGCTATTTCAACTGATAATTTTCTATGCAATGAAATTGAGAAATTAGTAGGTGATACAGTAAATTTTGAAACTTTAAAAAGGGCACGCGGTCTTTTTAGGAACGTTTTGGAAACACCAGGTGGAATGAAGATTCAAACTCTTCATTCCTTTTGTGAGTCATTGCTTGCTCGCTTCCCTTTGGAAGCTGGTATCGCCCCGCATTTCACTGTAATGGATGAGAGGGAAGCAAAGGAGGCGTACTCAGAAGCACAAACAAAAATTCTTTCTGCTGCCGTTTCTGGGAATGAAGCTTTATCAGAAGCGATAGAATGTCTTGCTTATTATTTAGATAACCAACGTTTTTCAGATATAATGCGGTCTTTGTTGTCAGAACGAAGCCGATTATCGAAAGTATTTGCAAAAATTTCCGGACCTGCCACGGGTGCTGAAGTTTATCGCCGAATGAATGTTGGCAAAGATCAAACGCAAACCTCAGTGACTCGGGCAGCATGTTTGGATAAAAAATTAGATAAAATAGCAATCAAGGACGCAGCAACCGTGATGTTGCACTCAACTACTGCAACAAATCAAAAACGAGGTAAGATTATTGCGGATTGGCTCTCTAATAACGGCACCAAACGTGTTGAACAATTTAATGTTTATAAACATGCGTTCATTGGGAAAACAACCGGATGTGAATATAAAACAATTCTTACCAAGAAGTTAGCTGAAAAGTTTCCAGAAAAGGAGGAGGTTCTTCAGAAGGAAGCTAAAAGGTTACTACAAGTTGTTGAAAAATTGAATGCAGTTGTTACCGCTGAGGCTACAACAGCACTTCTCACTGTATGTAGTTTCCTGTACCAAGAATACGAGGAATGGAAAAATCGTCATGGACGCTTAGACTATGACGACTTGGTCATAAAGGCACGCACATTATTTGAAAAATCGGGAGGAGCCTCTTGGGTTTTATATAAATTAGACGAAGGAATTGACCATATTCTACTAGACGAGGCCCAAGATACCAATCCTGATCAGTGGGCGGTAGTGGCGGCTTTGGCTCAAGAATTTTTTTCTGGAGATAGCGCACGGGATTTGAATCGTACAATCTTTGCTGTCGGAGATACCAAGCAGTCAATTTATAGTTTTCAAAGGGCGGAACCGGCTGCATTTGAAAGAATGCGCAGGCATTTTCGTGATAAAGTGACTGCTATAAATCGACAATGGGACGACGTTTCGCTGAAGGTTTCTTTTCGTTCTACTGAACCTATTTTAAACGTGGTAGATAAAGTTTTTTCTCAGGATCCAGCCTCAGATGGTGTAATTAAACAAGAACAATTACGACATATTGTACACCGAGCAGGGGAGGGCGGCTATGTGGAAATGTGGCCACCGGTCGCTCCTGTTGATCAAACTGAAGATCGTCCATGGGAATTACCTATTATCCGTCGCAATTATCTTCAACCTGCCGTTAGATTGGCTAAAACGATTGCGGGGCAAATTGACTTCTGGCTTAGAAACAAGGAGATTTTGGAAAGTCAAGGACGGCCTATTCGTCCGGGTGACATTATGGTTCTGGTGCGTCGAAGGGGTGGGTTCGTAGATCATTTGGTGCGAGAACTAAAAGCGCTCAGAATTCCAGTAGCAGGAATAGACCGAATGATTTTGGGAGAACAACTCTCAGTGCTTGATCTTATTGCACTCGGCGAATTTTTGCTGTTGCCGGAAGACGATTTAAATCTTGCGACGGTCTTAAAAGGACCTCTTTTCGGATTGACTGATGACGATCTTTTTGTATTTGCATCGGAACGAGGAAATCGAACATTATGGCAATCATTTACGATAAATTCTGAAGAAAACCCGCGTTATAAAATTGCATTTAGCGAGCTTTCGGACTTGCTATCGCGCGCTGATTTTGTACCCCCATACGAACTTTTCGCCGATGTTCTTACAAAACGGACGGGGCGTAAAAAAATTGTAGCCCGGTTAGGGCTTGATGCGTTGGATCCGATTGATGAGTTCTTAGCTCATGCTTTGTCTTATGAGAAACGCGGCCCTGCTTCTCTGCAAGGGTTTATTCAGTCTGTTTCGACTGATTCAGAAGATGTTAAACGCGATCTCGAAGAGGGAACTCGCGACGAAGTACGTATTATGACAGTGCATGGTTCTAAGGGGCTGCAGGCGCCTATTGTTTTTTTACCGGACACAATAACAAAACCAAAGCGCCCACGAGAGGTGTTTTGGACGAATGATGATTTCCCCTTATGGGCACCAAGTGCTGAAAATGCAGTGGGTTTGGCTGCTGAAGCTCGCGACGCAGCATTTAAGAAGCAGGACCAAGAATATCGGCGATTGCTTTATGTGGCACTCACAAGAGCCGAAGACAGACTTACAGTTTGTGGTTGGGAAACACATCAACGGTCAAGCGTCGATAATTGGTATTCTCTTGTAAAAAAGGCAATGCAACAATTTTCTGTACCGATGGATTTAACGGTTTATTCCCGTGCGGGTTGGAGAGGCACAGGTTTTAAGGTTTCGGTTTTGCAAACAGAAGAAGTTGAGACGTCTAATAAAGGAGGTGAGCCCCATGGAGAAGCAGTTGTTCCTCCAGAATGGATGTTACATCCACCGCCTCCGGAAGAGTGTAGTGTAGAAACACTAGCTCCATCTCTACTAGAGGAAGATTTAAATATTCCTTCATCTCCGACTTCTAGCATAGAGGAATCTCGATTCAAACGCGGTCTAATAATCCACAAACTGCTGCAGTATCTTCCGGAGGTCTCTCTGGAACAACGCCAAACTGCAACTTTAAAATATTTAGGTAACCCAATTCATGGTTTGACTTTAAACCAACAAAATGCAATCGCTAACGAAATATTTTCAATAATACAAGATCCACAATATGCTTCGGTGTTTTCTTTAAAAAGTCGTGCTGAAGTTCCAATTACAGGTTTAATTGGAGCTTCAAAGGTGTCCGGTAAGGTTGACCGTCTGGTTGTTGGTCGCAGGGAAATTTTGATTATTGATTATAAAAGTAAGCGCTTCCCGCCACAAAACACTGATGAGGTGCCGATAAATTATTTGAAACAAATGGCGGCATATCGTGCTGTTTTAGAGAAAATTTGGCCTCAACGCAAGGTTTCTTGTGCTATATTGTGGACAATAGAACCACGGATTATGATGTTAGATAGTCAGCATCTAGAGTCTTTAATGCCGGGTTGACGTTTTTCTTAACGCTATCTAACCTTTGTTGGATAATTTGCAAAACCTTCAGTTAAGAATTTTTTTAGAAGGAAAAAAAATGAGTACAAAATCAATCTCTGATGCGTCTTTTGAGTCTGATGTTTTGAAGGCTGAAAAACCTGTACTTTTGGATTTTTGGGCCGAGTGGTGTGGTCCTTGTAAACAAATTGGACCGTCACTAGAAGAAATTTCTGAAGAAATGGATGCAAATCTTGTTGTTGCCAAGATAAATATTGATGAGAACCCAGAAACACCCACTAAGATGGGGGTGCGCGGTATTCCAACCTTAATGCTCTTCAAGGAAGGTGAAGTGGTCGCAACCAAAGTCGGTGCACTCGAAAAAAGTAAACTAATAGAATGGATAAATGAGTCAATTTAGATTTGTTTGTTTATGCCAATTCTTTGCATGAGATCATGCAAAAAATTATGGTGGAGTGCCGTTTTGCTCAAGAAAAGCACCGGCCAGATAAAGTGATCCGCACACAAGAATATTTCCAGAGGCGGCAATCGAAGTGGCTATGTTTATGGCATCCATTATTGAATCGGCTTCTTGAGACTTGAAACCTAATGCTTTTGCCGCCTTCGAACAGTCAGCAGCACTAAGAGATGATGCTTCACCAGGTATCTTGATGCAGATTAATTCGGAAGGCGCAAAAGATAATCGTTCTAAAAAAGCCTTTGGATCTCTTGTGTTGATAGAACCAAAAATCATTATTGTTGTTTGTTTTCTCCAGTTTTTGCAGAACTCTGAAATTACCTCCGCGGCGGCCGCATTATGACCTCCATCAATCCATATTTTCCAAAGTTTAGGAAGCTGTGATATAAAATTCCCCTCCGTTATGAGTTGCATCCGACCAGGCCAAACAGCATTTTTAATTCCTGCTGCTAATGCTTCCTCACTAATTTTATGATGTGGAATTCGGCGGGCAATTATCACTGCTTGTGCAGCATTATTATGTTGGTGAAGGCCTGGTAGGGCGGGTAAAGGAAGTTTAATTTCTTTATTCTTATCAATAACACAAATTCCGTTACTCTCGCTCCGCACATCCCATTCGTGGCCTTGCACAATTAGTGGTGCTTTTATTTTTATGGCCCTTTGATTGATAACAGACTGAGCAATGTCTGTTTGCTTAGAGATGATAGCCGGAACCGCAGACTTGAGTATTCCCGCTTTTTCGAATGCAATCGCGTCAAGAGTGTTTCCGAGGAAGCGCATATGGTCCATGGCTACGGGAGTAATGGCAGTTAGGGAAGGTCTTTCGATCACATTTGTGGCATCAAATCGACCACCCAAACCCGTTTCAATCAATGTTACATCTGCTTTCGTCCGGGAAAATGCTAAAAACGCGGCTGCAGTTGTTATTTCAAAAAAAGTAATATCTTGGCCTCGATTCGCTTTTTCACACTCCTCGAGAAGTGCCACTATTTTCGTATCCGGTAAGTTCTTTCCAGCAACTGTAATCCGCTCTGAAAATCGTACTAAGTGAGGCGAAGTATAGCGATGAACGGTCAAGTTAGCTGCTTCGCAAATTGCTTGTAAAAAGGCTAAGCAAGATCCCTTGCCATTTGTACCGGCAATATGTATCGGACAGGGAAACCTCTTCTGTGGGTTGCCAATTTTTTTTAACAACCGTTTTATGCGATTGAGGGACAAGTCAATTAGACTTGGATGTAGATCATGAAGCCGTTTTACAACGGTATCACTCTGCAGCTTCGCGCTCTTGGTTAATATATTTACTGCTTTTATTGGAAGATGCAATTGGCACTATTTTAGCTGAATTTGTATTCTTCAAAATAGCATTAATTCGGATCAATTCATCTCGAAGCTCATGTCTATGCACTACACGATCTATCATTCCATGCTCTAGTAAATATTCTGCACGTTGGAACCCCTCTGGCAGTGTTTCCCGGATTGTTTCTTCAATTACTCTTGCTCCAGCAAAACCAATAACAGCACCGGGTTCAGCAATTGCTATATCCCCTAACATGGCAAATGATGCTGAAACACCACCAGTAGTTGGATCGGTGAGAACTGTAATATAAGGCAACCCTGCTTCTTTCACCTCATTGACCGCGATAATAGAACGTGGCATTTGCATTAATGATAATATACCTTCTTGCATTCTTGCTCCGCCAGAGGAGGTTATTGCAATTAAAGGGGATTCCTTTAGCACAGCAAGTCGGGCCGCTGAAATAAGCCCTTTTCCTAATGCTATTCCCATCGACCCACCCATAAAACTAAAATTCATTATTGCTACAATCACGGCATTTCCACCCATTTTGCCGTGGGCCACGATCAACGCGTCATCTTCGCCTGTAGTATTTCTAGAGTCTTTTAACCTGTCCGTATAACGTTTTTTGTCGCGGAACTTTAGCGGATCACCTTTGAGCCCCGCCAATTGAACGGTCTCAAAGACACCGTGATCAAAAAGGGTTTCCAAGCGTTTTTTAGCAGCCAATCGCATATGATGATTACAATGTGGACATACATTATGGGCGGCCTCTAGTTCCCTATGAAATATCATTTGTTCACAGGACTGACATTGTTTCCAGAGGTTGTCTGGGATATTTTCTTTTTCAACTAAAGCCCGGATTTTAGGCCTTACATAATTCTTTAGCCAGTTCATTTTAAACTCTTTTTCCTTAGTTCATACGGGCAGTATGAACTCCGTTTGCCATCTCACTTACGTATTGTAACACATTATTAACGCAATCGGGAGAACCAATTCCATCTGCTATTTTTTCAACAATTGCAGATCCTACTACAGCCGCGTCGGCAATGCTAGCAATCTCCGCCGCTTGCGCCGGTGTCCTTATTCCAAAACCTACGGCTATGGGAAGATTGCTCTGTTCACGAATTTTACCGACTGCATTTCTAATATCCAAAGTTTCTGCAGACTGAGTTCCAGTTATACCAGTAATTGATATGTGATAAATAAAACCACTGGCAGTTTTCACGAGTTTTAGCAAACGTTTTTTATCACTTGTTGGAGTGGTTAATCTAACAAAATCTATACCTGCTTTAATAGCTGGTTGAACTAGTTCCTCCTCCTCCTCAGGCGGCAAATCAACAATAATCAATCCGTCAACACCAACATTTGCGGCAGAGACGGAAAATCTCTCTGCTCCATAAGAATAAATTGGATTATAATAGCCCATTAATATTATTGGAGTATCAGCGTCCTGTTTACGAAACTTTTCTACCATTTTTAGCGTTTTATCCATATTCTGACCCGAGGCAAGAGCTCTTTTTGAAGATAATTGGATTGCAGGTCCATCCGCCATTGGATCCGTGAAAGGCATACCAATTTCAATTAAATCAGCACCGGCGTGTGGTAGTCCCATCAGGATATCTTCGGAAGATTTTTGATCTGGATCCCCTGCCGTTATAAAGGTTATCAATCCAGCTAGCTTTTTTTCTGCCAAAGATTCAAACCGAGCTTTAATTCTTCCTTCTCTATTAATCATATTGTAACCCCCAAGGCATTTGCCACAGAGAATACATCCTTGTCACCTCGACCACACATGTTCATTACAAGCAAATGATCCGATGATAAATTTGGAGCGATACGTCTGACATAGGCCAGTGCGTGAGCGGGTTCTAGTGCTGGAATAATTCCTTCTAGTTCGCTGCAAAATTGAAAAGCATCCAAGGCCTCTTTATCGGTGGCTGAAACATACTTCACCCGTCCGTTATCTCGAAGCCATGCATGCTCAGGACCTATTCCGGGATAATCCAGCCCCGCGGAGATGGAATACGCTTCCTCAATTTGACCGTTGTCATCTTGCAGCAAGTATGTACGATTACCGTGCAACACACCCGGTCTGCCGGCACTTAAGCTTGCGGCATGTTGCCCGGTCTTAAGACCCTTTCCTGCGGCCTCAACTGCGTAAATATTTACGTCCTCCATATCAAGAAATTCATAAAATAGGCCTATTGCGTTTGAGCCGCCACCAATGCAGGCAACTAGCGTGTCCGGCAATCGACCCTCAGCACGTTCCATCTGTTCACGAACCTCACGGCCAATAACAGCTTGAAAATCACGAACCATCGCTGGGTACGGATGTGGGCCGGCTACAGTTCCAATAATATAAAAAGTGTCATCCACGTTGCTCACCCAATCCCTCAGCGCCTCATTCATTGCATCCTTGAGAGTTCCGGATCCCGATTGAACAGGTACGACTTTTGCACCAAGCAACTTCATACGGAATACGTTAGGTGCTTGCCGCTCAATGTCGGTTTCTCCCATATATATTACGCATGGCAATCCAAACCTTGCGCAAACAGTGGCAGCGGCTACACCATGCTGTCCAGCCCCTGTTTCAGCAATAATTCTCTTTTTCCCCATCCTCTTTGCTAGCAGAATTTGGCCAATGGTATTATTAATTTTATGGGCGCCCGTGTGGTTTAGTTCGTCGCGCTTAAAATATATTTTTGCACCACCAATCGACGCTGTGAGCCTTTCGGCGAAGTAAAGTGGACTGGGTCTACCAACATAATGACGTAAAAAGTAATCAAGCTCATCCAAGAACAATTTGTCGGTTCTAGCTAAGGTATAAGCCTTTTCTACATCGATTATCAGAGGCATTAGAGTTTCTGCAACATACCTACCCCCGTATATGCCAAAATGCCCTGCAGTATCGGGAAAGTTTTTGTAGCTATTGGGTTTTTCTACATTCATCGTTTTACCTTGAGAAAAGACGTTGCCGAAGGTTTCTATTAAATTAGGAAAAAAAGCTCATGCTACAGTTGTTTTACGCAACCAAGAAAATCTGTAATTAAATTAATATTTTTTTTACCCACTCGACTTTCTACTCCGGAAGAAACATCAAGAAAAGTAGCACCACTGATGTTTATGGCTTCCCTAATATTTTGCACATTCAAACCACCAGACAATATCCAGGGGTATGTTAAATCTTTGTTTGCCAACCAATTCCAATTGAAAGATATAGCATTACCACCAGGCAATGCGTTAGGAAACTGTTCTGGTGGTTTTGCATCAAAAAGTATCCAATCAACGTGGTTTTTATATTTACATGCGGCAGTAATATCTGACATGTCCGCAACTTTGATAGCTTTGATGAGTGGCAACCCAACTACCTGTCCAATTTGCGCAGTTCTCTCTGGTGTTTCCTCACCGTGCAATTGCAGAAGATCAAGAGGTACAGTTTTAACCAGTTCTAAGATTTCTATATCAGTCATATCGACAATAAGTCCAACCCGCAGAATTTTTTTTGGCACTTCAACAGCTAGGCGGGCCGCCTCATGTAGGTTCAGTGCTCGAGGTGACCGCGAAAAAAAAACGAAGCCTATTGCATCTGCTCCGCCTAAAATTGCAGCTTCCAAGCTTTCCTTAGTATTTATGCCACAGATTTTTACTTTTACAGTCATTTCAATTGATTGCCTCTATCTCAGCGGCAATTCTAGTTGCAGCTTTAGCAGGCACTTTAGCTTGGGTAATAGGTCGACCTATAACTAAAAAATCTGCTCCTGCTGCCACCGCTTCTGCTGGTGTCATTGTACGCTTTTGATCGTTTGTGGCGGCCCAATTGGGTCTAATTCCTGGTACTACCAAAACACATTCTTTCCCCAATTCAGCTCTTAGACGAATAATTTCATGTGATGAGGCTACAATACCATCAGCGCCGTTATCTCTTGCTAATTTTGCTAATGTAACCACATGCCGTTCCAATGGGTCTTTTATCCCAATCGATTTTAATTCATTCTCAGCTAGACTGGTTAATACCGTAACCGCTAATATCATTGGCATATTACATTGCTTCGCATCGATCGCTGCCCGGATCATTGCTCCCCCTCCCGAAGCGTGTATAGTTGTCATAAAACAGCCAGTTCGTGCCGCAGCTCTTATGGCCCCCTCGACAGTATTGGGAATATCGTGGAATTTAAGATCTAAAAAGACCGGCATTCCCAACGCTGTAATTTGTTTTACTCCATCTGGGCCATTAGCGGTAAAAAATTCTTTTCCTATCTTTAACCCACCCACAAGTCCTTTTAGAGATTTCCCAAGAGAGAGAGCATAATTGAGATCCGTCGTGTCAATGGCACAGAAAACACGATCTTCGGCTTTCATAATCGACCCCGATTATTTGTCATATTGATTAAGCATTGAATAGAAGGGGAAGTAATCAGACATAATTGATAGCAGTATAATTTCGGTTTCAAACTTTATTTGCCCGTTCGGTTTTTCTAAGCACTGAAAATGATGGGTCTTGACTCAAATTTTCTGCAGTATTTTTTAATAGCTGATCATCTCTTGGATATTTTTTAATGATTTTTGAGGTCTTCTTGAAAAGCATTCCAATAATTATTCCTATGGAAACGCTTAACAAAACGGCCAGGCCGACTTGTGTCTCCAACACGAATGGCAAAGGCCATAACTCCACGATTATAGAAGTGCGATTGCCCACAGCAAATATTGCCGCTATGATTATTACAACCCAGAAGAAAAAGCTGCGAATAATTCCCACTTTTAACTACCAATTATAAAAGTTTCTATCAATCGAGCGGCCGCTGCCTGTTGAGGCGCAAACGTAACTCTTTTCCTACTTTAAAAAAAGGAACAGATTTTTCTTCTACATGAACAGTTTCCCCTGTTCGAGGATTTCTGCCGTTGCGTGCGTCTCTTTTTTTAATGGAAAAAGCTCCAAAACCCCGAAGTTCAACACGATTCCCTTGTCCCAGCGCAGAAGTTATTTCCTCAAAAATTGTGGAAACAATTTTTTCAACATCGCGCTGGTAAAGATGTGGATTTTTTTCCGCTAACCGAGCAATAAGTTCTGATTTAGTCATGCAACGTTGCCCCAATTATCGCGCAAAAATTATTTGTAAAGCCCTTTAATAAACTATCAATCGTAAGGGTGCCAGACCGACACAAGACCGTCAAGTGTAAGTCGCTCGGAGAGAGATAATTTCTCAGTAAAACCACTTAATTTTTTGAGCCAACCTTCCATGTCTTTTTCGGAATTTAGAATTCGGGATGGTAGATCTTTACTGATAGACCTCTCAGACTCCAACCAAATTTTGGCCTCGCGCTGACCTCCAATAGCATCTATTAATCCATTGTTCAGAGCCATTCTTCCTGAAAAAACTCTTCCATCGGATAGAGTTTTGACACGTTCCAAATCCATTTTGCGTCGGTTGGCAACCATTTCGGTGAACATTGAAAACATGTCGTTAACCATCGCTTGACTTGCGGCGCGTGTCTCGGGAATCATCTTCTCTAGTGGGCCGGGTGTACCCTTTAGAAGCCCACTTTTTATTGTCTCCACAGTAATTCCTAAACGCGAGAGCAATGTTGTAATTTCAGCGCTTTGCAACAGAACCCCTATTGAGCCAGTGACTGTTCCATTTTGTGCAAAAACTCTATCAGCAGCAATCGCTACCATATAACCTGCAGATGTTGCTAGATCCCCCATAACGGCTACAACTGGTTTTTTTTCTGCGAACTGGCGCAGAGCGCGGTATAATGTCTCTCCACCTACGATTGTCCCCCCTGGGGAATTAACATGTACTAGCAGCGCTTTGGTACTATCATCATCCCGTGCTTTCTGGATAAGCGAGAGTAAATCAGGATTATTGCGAATAATACCAGAAATCTTAAGAACTGCGATGTGCCCTGCCCCTGAAAAATCCTTCTTGAGGCCATTTGCGAGAATTAACCCAACAAGGATAGTCGAGACTATCGCAACCGCTCTCCACAAGGTGAGTTTGCGTTTCAACCGTTTTCTGTCTAATAAATAGTCCCCGTCAATCGCCATTATGATAGTCCCGGCATAATATCAAGCAAAAAAATAATTTAAGTAGTTTCGTCTTCATTATCCTTTGTGATACTGTTTGTTTTTTCTTTATCCTGAGCATCGTCGTCATCCTCAGCTTTACGAATTGCCGCACCAAGGATGTCTCCCAGGCTGGCACCTGAGTCTGACGAACCGTAGTCTGCCATTGCTTTACGTTCTTCCACCGCTTCATGTTGTTTAATCGATAGGCTCAATTTGCGGTCACGCTTGTCAACATTTGTTATGAGTGCATCTATCCTGTCTCCTACTGAAAATCTGTCGCTCCGTTGTTCGCTCCTTTCACGCGATAAGTCCGAACGCCGAATAAAACCTGGAATATCACCGGATACGGTAACCTCCAATCCGGAGTCAGTTACTCCTGAAACAGTACAAGTTACTGTGTCACCCTTCTTAAAATTGCCGGCTGCTGATTCAAAAGGATCTGAAGATAATTGTTTAATTCCCAAGCTTATTCGTTCTTTCTCAATATCTATATCGAGAATTTTTGCTTTGACGGTATCCCCTTTCTTATAATCATTGATTGCTTCCTCGCCCTGCTTTTCCCATGAAATATCAGACAGGTGCACCATGCCGTCGATTTCTTCTAGTAAACCAATGAAAAGTCCAAATTCGGTTATATTTCGAATTTCTCCTTCTATTTCTGTCCCCACAGGATAGCGACCCATAAAATCCGCCCATGGATTTTCCTGGGTTTGCTTTATTCCGAGTGATATTCGCCGCTTCTGCGGATCGACATCTAACACCATTACGTCGACTTCTTGGCTAGTAGAAATAATTTTTCCTGGATGAACATTTTTTTTGGTCCAGCTCATCTCTGACACATGAACTAGTCCCTCCACACCGGGCTCTAGTTCAACAAAAGCTCCATAGTCTGTAATGTTGCTTACTCGTCCAGTGAAGCGACCATCCAGAGGATATTTTGCTTCAGCTCCCTCCCAAGGGTCAGTCTCAAGCTGTTTCATTCCTAACGAAATTCGCTGTGTTTCTGAGTTGAAACGTATAACCTGAACTTTAACACTCTGCCCAACGTTTAAAACTTCACTGGGATGATTAATTCTGCGCCAAGCAACATCTGTGACGTGCAGAAGTCCGTCAACGCCGCCAAGATCAACGAATGCCCCATAATCAGTAAGATTCTTTACAACACCCTCTATTATTTGGCCTTCTTTCATACCATCCAGAAGTTCAGCACGCTGTTCAGCACGGCTTTCTTCTAATACCGCTCTTCTGGATACCACTATGTTTCCTCGCCGACGGTCCATTTTTAAAATCTGGAAAGGTTGTGGCATGCCCATTAGCGGATTTACGTCTCGAACTGGTCTAACGTCAACTTGGCTCCCAGGTAGAAATGCAATTGCACCAGAGAGGTCAACGGTAAATCCACCTTTCACTCTGCCAAATATAGTGCCGTTTACTCGTTCGGTGCTATCAAATGCTTTCTCTAACATTGTCCAGGCTTCTTCTCGCCTCGCTTTTTCTCGGCTAAGCATTGCTTCTCCGTTTCGATCTTCCATTCGTTCGAGATAAATATCAACAATATCGCCTACTGTTACCGATGTGTCGTTATCATCGGTCCCTAGACCAAATTCTCTCAGTGGTATTCTCCCCTCGGATTTTAACCCGACATCGACGACCACAGAGTCGCCGTCAACGCCGATCACTGTTCCCTTTACAACCGATCCTTCGGAGAGTTCGCCTTCGCTAAAAGTTTCTTCCAGCATTGCAGAAAAATCTTCATCACTCATTGCTGCATCATTTTTGGAAGTAGCCGATTCCGTCGTCATGTGTGTACCCAACCTGTTAAAATATTTTCCAAATTATACCAACTTCCCGTGGTTTTCCAATTTTCGGGCTGACACCAAGATGACGAAATCGATCACCGTCATTTGATGCCAGATTATTTCTAAGAAGATATGTAGTCGAGCGCAATAGCAAAGGCTGAATCTGCATCCAAAAACGTTGTGTCTAAAACAAAAGCGTCCTTAGCTGGCGCAAGGGGAGATATACTGCGTGACATGTCACGGGTATCTCGTTCCCGCATATTCCTCAGAATGCGCGAATATATAGCGTCTACGCCCCTTTCCCGCAACTCCTTAACACGTCTTCTTGCACGAACACAAATATCTGCATCTACATAGATTTTCCAATCCGCGTCAGGACAGATAACTGTTCCAATGTCGCGTCCATCAAGAACCGCGCCTAGTTTTTCGTTTGGCGGGGCACTTGCGAATTTCTTTTGAAAAGCAATTAGCGTTTTCCGAACTAGAGGAATCGATGCAGCTATACTTGCCGCTCGCCCTATCTCTTCTGATCTCAAATCAATATTTTTAAGGTTTTCTATTTTTAATTCTCTAGCGGCATCAATTGCGGCGGTTTGTGTATCAAATTTGTGACCGTTTTTTATCACACTGTACCCGACAGCTCTATACAAAATTCCAGTATCCAAATACGCAAAATTTAAATGTTGCGCAATACGACTTGCGAGTGTTCCCTTGCCACTGGCAGCCGTCCCATCAACTGCGACTATGGATGAAGTGATCATGAACTTTCAAATTACCTGATAATTGCACCAACTTTAGACATAATATCTTTAAAATTGGGAAAACTTGTATCAATACTACTACCATCATCAATAGAAACTGGTTTTTCTGCCGATGCACCTGCAACGATGAATGCCATTGCGATGCGGTGGTCCATATGAGTTTTCACGTGTCCGCCGCCTTTAATTTTTCCCCCTGCACCATTCACTATTAGATCATCGCCTTCAATATTCACTGAAACTCCACACTCAACTAGTCCTTTTGTGATTGTCGCTAATCTATCACTCTCCTTGATACGCAATTCGGATAGCCCTCGCATACAGGTTCGACCATGAGCGAATGCCGCTGCGATCGCCAAAATCGGATATTCATCAATCATTGTCGGTGCGCGCTCCGATGGAACCACTACTCCTCTAAGTCTTGCTGACTCTACCTCTATATCAGCTACAGGCTCTCCAGCCTCAGATCGAGGATTTAAAAAATTAATATTAGCCCCCATCTCAGACAAAGTGGTAAACAAACCCGAACGAAGTGGGTTTATCCCTACATTGTCAATTCGTAGCTTGCCGGCGGGCGAGAGTAGTGTTGCAACTAATGGGAACGCAGCAGAGGAAGGATCGCCAGGGACATTTATTTTTTGTGCTTTTAATTCGGGCTGTCCAATCAACGAAATGAGGTGATGACCATTTGGTAGTTCTTCAGTGTTAACTGTTGCCCCAAAATTACTCAGCATAAGTTCTGTATGATTTCTGGTCGATCGTTCTTCAGTTACTGAGGTGACCCCTGGAGTATTTAGTCCAGCAAGCAGTACTGCGGACTTTACTTGTGCTGATGGCATAGGCATATGATAATGGATCGGAATAGGTTGTTCTGTTCCAGAAATCATTAATGGCATATTGCCCTGTGTTGAAGTAATCCTCGCACCAATAAGCTCTAATGGAGTTGCCACTCTATCCATTGGTCTTTTACGAAGTGAGGCATCACCTGTAAAATGAGCTGTTAAATCGTGTGTCGCTAACAGTCCCATAAGTAGTCTAGCACCGGTTCCAGCATTTCCTAAATCGAGTACGGTAGATGGTTGTGCAAGGCCACCAATTCCTGCGCCGTGGACATGCCAATTACCTCTCTCATCAGGTGCTGTATCGATACCCATAGCTAGAAGTGCTTTTGCAGTTTTAAGCACGTCCTCTCCTTCTAGGAGACCGCAGATAGTTGTTTCCCCTGCAGCAACAGCGCCGATTATCAGTGCACGATGGGAAATAGATTTATCTCCAGGCACTTGAATGTTGCCGTTAATTTCATTTACAGGGTAAGATGTTAAAACGGTCATGCTATTTTCCAGAATTGTTGCCCGGTCATACTTGTTGAATGGTTAATCAGTTAATGCCTTTTAACACATTGAAATGCGAAACATATAGTTTGATTTAATAAAAATTAATTTTGACAGGATTTAAGTATCATGGCATGGCAAGAGGCTAAATTGGCCAATAATAAGGAGATTTCAAGTGGCCGAATCAAAATTGGGTATTAAGAGAGTTTGTCCAAAGTGCGAGGCAAGATTTTACGATTTAAAGAGAAACCCCGCTATTTGCCCTAAATGTGGTTATGAATACGATGCCTTGGTCGTATTACGACCTCAGCGTTCCCGGAAGGCTGAACTATCTAAACCCGAAGTAGAACCTAGTAGTCCTAAAAACTCGGTGGGTTCTGAACCAGAGGTGAATGAAGCCGGTGACATTGAAGGGATAGAGGACATTGATGATGTAGAAATTGATGTAGCCGACGATGGCGATGAGGACAGTGTTTTTGAGGACTCGGAAGATTTAAATGTTTCTGATGATGTTATTGGTGTAATTGATCAGTCTTCGGAGACCAAGGAGTTTGATTACCTTCGGTAAAATCATTTGATCCTATTTCTTGGAAAAAAATGAAGTTTTTTTTGAAAAGTAAAAATATAGTCTTTGGAAAATTATTGAATGTGATTTGTAGGGGGGAGTAGAAGAAATTGATAGGGGCCATAGCTCAGTTGGGAGAGCGCTTGAATGGCATTCAAGAGGTCGGGGGTTCGAATCCCCCTGGCTCCACCAAACTTAAACTCAAAGGTAACATTCAACTATAGTAGTAAGGACACCCTTTGCTGTTCAGGGATAAAATTATTTTCAATTATCGTCGATGTTCAAGGCTGCGATAATTTAAGATAATGAATAAATTTTGCAACTGAGTTAAAATTAGTGATTTATTAGTTTTTTATTAGAAGTAAATTTCTTATTGGGTCAGATTGAGCTATATTTGTAACTTGCCGGTTGTATAACAGTGTAGTATCAGGTTTTCGAGAGAATTCTGAGATTATTCAGTTACAGATCTGTGTAAAAAGAAAAATAGGGAAAAACTAAGCCGCGTTTGTTCTAGGAATTTCGGTAAGTGTACGATAAATGCCTTTTCCGTCTTTGGCAGTTCTTAGACGCTCACACCGACTCGTGTCACGCAATAATCGGGAAACACGAGCCAGTGCCTTGAGGTGATCTGCTCCTGCACTCTCTGGAGCCAATAATAAAAAAATTATATCCACCGGTTGATCATCGACAGAGTCGAAATTCACTGGTCTGTTTAATCGTGCGAACATACCACATAATTTTTTTAAATCTGGAAGTTTTCCGTGAGGTATTGCCACACTTCGACCTACACCAGTTGTTCCAAGCCTTTCCCGCTCTAGGAGCACGTCAAAAATTACTCGTTCGTGCAAGCCGGTAAGTTGTGCAGCATGTTTGGCCAGTTCCTCCAAAACAAGTTTTTTACTTGTCGCCTTTAAATTTAGAACAATGCTCTCTGGTGTGATGAAATCTACAAGTTCCATGATGGTCTTACCATTAAGATTTTTAGATGCAGTTTTTCTTGCAATATTTTTTAATCCAATTCTTGCGTCCGTGTTTAGGGTGAAAATGCTGAAGAACTAATTCAACTGTCATTTATTAACCCTTGTAGGATTATCAGAAGAACGGATTCTTGCTTTATTTTCGATAACTAACAAATCTTAAAGGATGCCCCCACACCCTAAACTTTAGCAGTTTTAAATGTCAGCGAAGGGAAAATAAGGCTGTGCTACCTGATATGTCAACAGTCTGATTTTTGTAAAAGAATGGTTAAACCGGAAATAATCTTTTTTATTTTGCATTAACAATAATTGATTTGTCCCGTCGACGCTGAACAGAGGACGGGATTTTCATCCCTTCTCTGTATTTTGCAACCGTTCTTCGAGCGATTTCAATCCCGTCTTTTTTTAATAAAGATACGATTTTGTCGTCTGATAGGATTTTTGAGGGTGGCTCATTGTCAATAAGCTTTTTGATTCGCGCACGAATAGCTTCGACTGATATACTATCGGGACTTTGGGAGTTACCTAAAGAAAAGGTAAAAAAATACTTCAGTTCAAACATGCCGCGAGGAGTGGCCATGTATTTATTTGTGGTAACTCGACTAACAGTGCTCTCGTGTATATCTAGTATTTCAGCAATATCTTTTAGTATTAAGGGCTTTAAAAATTCAACCCCATTTTCTAAAAAGGACGTCTGATGGCGAACGATTTCAGAAGAAACTTTTAGAATTGTTTGGGCTCGTTGATGAAGTGCCCGCATTAGCCAATTTGCAGATTGGTAACAAGACGTAATGTATTCTTTATCTTTTTTTGACTTCGCTCCCTTACTAACTTCGGAGTAATAACGATTATTGACCAAAATGCGTGGCAAATTATCATTATTCAACTCCACTGACCATTTTTCCTCTTTTCCCTTTTTTATTATTACATCGGGGGTGATTGGCTGTGTTAGAAAGTCCTCAAAACACAGCGCGGGTTTCGGATTTAAGGATCGAATTTCCTCGATCATTTGAGTTAAGTCTTCTTCGTCGATGTTACATGTTTTTAGAAGTAATTTGAATTCTCTTTTTGCTAGAAGATCAAGGTTTTCTACTAGTTTTTGCATGGCTGGATCAAAACGATCTTTTTCTCTAAGTTGTATTTCTATGCACTCGGCAAGGTTGCGAGCACCAATACCAGATGGATCGAGTTTTTGGACTTTTTTTAGAGTTTTTTCGACGCGTTCGACTTCACAGCCTAATCCGTTTGCAATTTCCATAGTTGGCGTTGAAAGATAGCCTGTTTCATCCAAAAGATCGACAAGAGTATTCGCAATAAGACGTTCCTGCGGATTAGGAATGTCGAACGCAATTTGTGTTAACAAATGGTCTCGCAGTGTTTGTTTGGTCTCTGGTGTAAGGTCTAAGAACGTGTCATCAGTATTTGAACTGCCAGAGCTCTGAACTTGCCAATGTAGTGAATCATTTTCTGCACTTTCTGCAGAGTCTGAAGGACTTTCTTGTGCCCACACATCATTATAGTCAGCATCTAATGCAGCATTGCTCTCATCCGGAATGTTCTGTGAACCGACCAGATCCACCGCGTCAAGATGATCCTGTGAACTGTTTGATTCAGTAATTAAATGATCTGAGGAGTTTTCACCCTGATTATATATTTCCCCGGTATCATTTTGGGATTTGACGTTAAGATCATCGTTTGTTGGTTCATTCGTAGTTCCAGATTGATTTTCTACTCCAGAGGCTTGGTCTTCCTTTTGCAACAGTGGATTTTGTTCGAGCTCTTTTTCTACAAATTCGGCAAGTTCAAGATTGGACAGCTGCAACAACTTAATCGCCTGTTGTAGCTGCGGCGTCATGACCAAGGTCTGAACCTGTCGCAGGTCCAATCTCGGGGTCAGGGCCATCCCTTCCTTCCTTAGCTCAGTAATATGTTTACATGTTGGTGCTTATTCATAAGCTAAATCTTTCGCCTAAATATACTCGTCTTACATCAGAGTGGGATACAATTTCATCGGCTGTTCCATTCATTAATACTCGCCCATCATGTATAATATATGCTCGATCAACAATATCTAATGTCTCCCGAACGTTGTGATCTGTAATTAATACACCTATACCACGATCTTTAAGTTTTGTTATTAGTGTCCGGATGTCATTTACAGCAATGGGATCTATCCCTGCAAGAGGTTCATCAAGTAACATAAAATTTGGTTTGGCTGCCAGTGCGCGTGCTATTTCAACGCGACGACGCTCACCCCCTGAAAGTGCAATTGCGGGTGTATGTCTTAAATGTGTTAGGGAAAATTCAGCCAATAAAGTCTCCAATCTGGCTTCACGTTCATCTCGGAGTGGCTCTGCAACTTCGAGCATTGCCCGAATATTATTTTCAACATTCAAACCACGAAAGATTGATGCCTCTTGAGGAAGGTAACCTATTCCACTCCTTGCTCGACGATACATTGGGAGCGCGGTAATATTTTCATCATCAAGAGATATTTCTCCATAGTCTGGAGAAATAAGCGCTGTAATTATATAAAATGTAGTTGTTTTGCCGGCTCCATTGGGTCCCAAGAGTCCTACAACTTCACCGCGTTGCACGGAAAGGGAGACATCCCGTAACACAGGACGTTTTTTGTACGATTTACCGACATTCCGAACCATAAGACCGGAATTCTTGGAGACTAACTGAGGTGTTTCAATATTAGATTTATTCATATTGTTATTTTAATAATAAATTGAGCTTAAGAATAATAACGCGTTTTAATAGTTTTGGCTAATTGCTGGTCAACTATCGTCTCTGATAAGGTCAATTTTTGTTAACTTTTTTTGATTTTATTAAACCCTGCACCCTTTCCCCCCTTTTTCCTGTGAGTTTGCTTATTCCTGTATTTAAATTTACTTCCCCTGAGCTTCCATTAAGCTGATCATCGTCCTTTGTAATTCGGACATCATCGTGAACTTGAATTATGCCAGTCATCACATTGTAAATACCACGTTTAGCTCTAACGATCTCATTTTCAGATGANACTACTACGTTTTTAAAAGCTTCTACAATGTGGATTTCATTATCTCCGTTTTCGTTTTTTCTTAAGTGCGCTGTTAGAATATCGGCTCTAAGCCGACGTTCTCCCCTTTGTGCGATGGCATTTCCCCTAGCTACAGCAACATTTTTATTTTCCCAAAATTCTAAACTATCCCGAGCAGAAATGATGTCGGTTTCAGTAATAAGCTTTGGGTTGCCAGTCAGAATAAGCATACCCTTCTCGATTAGATAAACCCCTTTATCTCCTATTGCCGTTTGCCGCGGTGTTTTTATCCTCACATTTGTATCAGCATCTATGCGGAAGATTTGAGATTGCCCTTTTTTGACCTTCTTATACCAAGCAGTTAAAGTATCGGCGTAAACTGTTGTATCACCCTGCTTTGCCGAAGCATTCCCTCGTGCAATATACGCTTGGCGTTTCTGCTGCCACTCGATTCCTTCGTCAGCGCTAATTTCTACAGGTTTTTCTCGTGTTTGATTTGGAAGTCCTATGCCTTGAGTTGCTACAGGTGGAGGATTAAAAAACACTATGACAGAAACTACGGCACAAAAAAAACGCATTATAATTATACTTTGCCTTTTCTCTTGGTGGGGTAGAGTACTAATTTTGAACGGCCGGTAAATATGAGTGTATGGCCGGTTTTTGAAATCAAAAAGCCTTTTGATTGAATAATACCAATCGGCCCTTGACCTTCAACATTGTCATTACTGACTGCTACTCCCTCTTTGAGGAATATTTTAGCCTTAGGTGTTTTGATATTGTGTCCAGTATCATGGAACAAATTTACACTTCCGCTAAGTTGAAGTACCTCGTTTAGTCTATTGAAGACACCCTTATCTGCAGACAGCGCGATCCAAGCACCCGTTTTGGTTGTGATATCCGCTTTGGGGAATGAAAGCGAAATTAGCTTAGGTTGGTTCTGACGAGGAAAAGCTGTTTTTGCGGTAATGGTGTAGGGTCGGTTTTGTTTGTCAATTCCAGTGAAGCGAGGATTTATTAATTCTTGTTTTCCACTATCTGGAACTGTTTTCTCTGAAAGCCCAAGCTGTAAGTTTTTTGGGCTTTCTTTCATTTGTGGCCACGCAAAAATTAAAAGAATTATTACGCAAGCTATTACTGGCAGTGTGATTCTCATCAATACCACGAAACGTGTGTAACGCCCGCCAGCCTTTAGTAACTCATCCGAGTCAATACTTTTTATAAGATTATCTGTGTTTTTTACCATAGTTATTCTTAACCTAAACCAGCTCGAAGCAAGTCATGAATATGAATAATGCCAACNGGACGGTTATTATTGGCTACAACAAAAAAAGCAGTTATTTTTAATTCATTCATCAGGCTCAAAGCCTTTGCTCCGAGCATGTCAAGCGGAATCGTTTGTGACCCTGAGGTCATAACCTCATATGCAAATCGATCAAGAAGCTGCTTGTCCATATTTCTACGCAGGTCTCCATCAGTAATAATACCTGCGAGTGATTGATCCTCATTTAGAATGCCAACGCAGCCAAAGCTTTTGGCAGTCATTTCTATAAGAGCCTTTGACATCAGATCTTTTTTCATAACAAGCGGTATCGATTTTCCGCTATGCATGATTTCCTTAACCCGCACAAACTGTCGGCCGAGCTGTCCGCCTGGATGCAGAACATTGAAACCATCTGATGAAAAATTTATTCTTTTCATTAGTGCTACTGCTAGTGCATCCCCTAATGCTAGCATTCCTGTCGTGGTTGTCGTGGGAGCTAAGCTGAGCGGGCAGGCTTCAGTCAGTTGAGGCAGTATCAGGGCTATTTTTGCCGCCTTGGCTAATAAACTATTTTGACCTCCAGTTATTGCAATTAGTGTAATATCTAGCTTACATGAATAATCAATGAGTGCAGCAAGTTCAGGTGTGTTTCCAGAGTTTGATAATGCGATCAACACATCATCGCAAGTAATCATACCTAAGTCCCCATGACTTGCCTCGGCGGCATTCACGTATTGGGCAGGCGTACCCGTTGAGGCTAGTGTCGCTGCAATTTTTTTTGCAATATTTCCACTTTTGCCCATGCCGCTCACTACTACCCTCCCAGCCGCAGCTTGCAGGGCATCAAGGGCAGCAACAAATGAAGAGTCAAGGGAGTCAGCAATCCTATGCAAGCCCCTAGCTTCCTCTTCTAGCGTTCGACGACCTACGGCTATGTCACCAGCTAACTCTGAAGACGTAANATCAGACGCTTTGGTGTTTTGCTTGGATTTTACCTTATTCACTTAAAATGCCCATTTTACAATTTGCAATGACAAAAATAACTGGACCAGTAGCAAGCGATAGTTTTGATAACATTGAAGTAGCTATTTTTGTAAATGTTAATGTTCGAAAATATCCATATCCGACCACCCAGCAAGGTCTAAAGTTACTCGGTGTTCAAGGAACCTGAAACATGCTTGACTAATTTCAGTTCTATTTTCACGAGTTAACATTGTAATTAGTTTGTCCCGCAATGCATGTAAATATAAAACATCTGACGCAGCGTAAGCCATTTGAGCTTCGGTAAGCACATCAGCTCCCCAGTCTGTTGATTGCTGCTCTTTTGAAATGTTGATGTCTAATAATTCTTTGCATAAATCTCGCAAGCCATGGCGGTCGGTGTATGTTCTACATAGTTTTGATGCAATTTTTGTACAAAATACAGACTTACAGTTGATGCCCAGATGATGACGCAAGACAGCNATATCAAACCGTGCGAAGTGAAAAATTTTTTGCACTTCTGGGTCGGAAAGTAGTTTTGTGAGATTGGGTGCCCTCTCATTTTTGCCACTTATCTGAACTAGGTGNGCTGTANCGTTACCAGCTGATAGTTGAATCAAGCACAGCCTGTCCCGGTCGGGTTTTAAACCCATAGTTTCTGTGTCAACTGCGACGGCTGAACCAAAAGANACAGATTTTGGTAAATCGCCTTTATGGAATTCTATTGATGTCATAGGCGGGATTATCCAANTTGTTAAAAATATCATTCTAACGATACAAGCTAAACTGGCAAAGATTGGTGCCCAGGAGAAGACTCGAACTTCCACGACCTTTTGGCCACAGGTACCTGAAACCTGCGTGTCTACCAATTCCACCACCTGGGCGGCTTTGCCAGCTTAACAACAACTTAAGGCTATTATGGCATACGGAATACAGATTGTGAATCCTTGAACGTAAAATAAAGGATCCAAGATAAAATCACTGTTCCTAACACTGGCTTTGAGTGGCGGGGGCATAAAAAATACAGTCACTATTTAATACATATTAAATCTTTCTTGATTTAATATGTATTAAATCTTTCTTGCTAACCAGCTACATATTCGTACCTGACATTAAATTGAAAAATCTCTTATCACATCATGGTGTATATTAAACTCTACTTTGTTTATGGCTGCTATTGGCAAACAAAAGGTAACACAACCTCAATTACCTTATTGTTGCTTGCTGATACCCAACGCGGAACAGGCTTATGTGTTTNGTAAGGACCTCTTGCCATAAGTTGTAAGTAAGCCTTCGCTTGAAGAAGCTTGATCCTTTTAGAAGAGCAATCAGCTTGAACCAAAGATACGGATGAACGTCCAGCCTTAATGTAATCGGATAACATTTTGTAAAAGACAAAACCTTTCTCTTTTTTAATGCTGGTTGTCTCAATATAAATAGGGCCATCTTGATCTGTTCCTACNTATTTCCAAGCAGCACAACTGCTTGAACTGAGGATTGAAATAACCAGTATTAGCCAGATGGGATAATTAAAACTGATTTTATTGTTTGCGATAATATTCTTAGGGCTAACTTTCATAGCGTAATTAATTCGATTTTTAAGTCTAAAATTGAGAAAATTCTAAAAATAAGGTGCTTATTATAGTTTAGTAAATAAGAAAACGTTTTTAGTTATGATACTGCACGTTTTTTTATGTTGATGTTTTCTACAGAAGACTAATTTTCAGAGCCACGGCTGATTATACAAAGTCAGGCTTTTATCTAATTTATCACTACTAGATTAAAAATAATTCCCAGACTTTATGTATGGGTGTTTCGAAAGAATGTTAAAACTGATTCTGCTTCTGATTAATTTGGTTAAATAAGTAGCAATAATACGTAGTTGCGAAGATATAATTTATCACCACTGTATTCGAATGATTTGAGCATTTTTAAAAACTATATTCCAAGGAGTGACTCAGACATTTTAGATTGATTAAGTCTAACTTTGGTTTCTAAAAAATAAAGGATCCGATGAAAAAACTTTGCAACAATGGTCTGACCCAAAACCTGTATCATTGGCACTTTGGTCTTGTTGGGCGAATCGGAATGTTCCAAGATCAACCCCAATTCGTTGTGCACCCCAGTGGCTAGGTATTATTTCGCTTGCTCCTGTATCTATCAAAAAACGCAGCCGTTTCCCATTTTCCCCAACATTTACATAAAATGACCGTTAGCACCGGCCGCACTTATGGGTGCATTCATCTCTGAAACTATAGCTTGCTCAGGTATAAATTTTCCGCTCACCCGGTGTACGACATGAGATAATTCGATTCGGTAGGCGTAGCATAACAAAAGAATAGAGGCTATTCCTGTCCAGATTAATATATTACGGATTACCTCACCGAATTTTATTCTTTGAACATAAACTAACCCGCTTGAAACAAGAGTAAGAATTCCAACATGCTGCACTAGCTTAAGATAAACATCCTCCTCAGTTGATGATTGATGAGAAAAAAAAATGAATAATGACCATAGAAGTAGGACTACAAATACAAGAAATCCAAGCCATAAAAGAATGCCAAAGGAAAAGTGAGAACTTTTTTCTTCATTTTTATTCCATGGACTCTTTGGCTTAGACATACTTTATAGCTCAACAAGCTTTGTATTTATGACAGTTGTATTTTAGCGCAAGTTTCTCTTATTTTGTAATTTGAAATTGGGTAATCAGTTCCATCACATTCTACTGATTTACAGGGACCTGAAACCTGCGTGTCTACCAATTTCACCACCTGAGCAACGAAGATGCAAAACCTCTGCTACACATAATAGCACAATGTCAAATAACTTTGCTTACCTAATTATTGACCATGCCCATTTGTCAGTCCATGAGGCAATTACTATGTATTAAGTATCGTTCTTTCGTCGCTAGGAGAGATATACATGACGCAACAAATTGTTACAGTTTTCGGAGGTTCCGGATTTCTCGGGCGTTATGTGGTGAGAGCGTTGGCAGCCACAGGTGCGTCAATAAGGGTTGCTTGTAGGCGACAACATGATGCAATGTTTTGTAAGTCTATGGGCGATGTTGGGCAGATAGTCACTGTCCAATGCGATGTGAGGGACAAAAAGTCGGTCGTCGCAGCGGCTAGAGGGGCAGACTGTGTAATTAACCTGACTGGAATTTTATTTGAACGTGGCACGCAAACGTTCGACTCAGTGCATGGCAAAGGTGCATTTTGTATTGCAAAGGCAGCACGTGATAATGGTGCTCATAGATTAATACATGTCTCTGCAATCGGAGCTGACGAAAAATCAGAATCGGTTTATGCCAAGTCTAAAGGAACTGGTGAAATTTTGGTGAAGGAAGCCTTTCCGGATGTTGTCATCTTGCGCCCAAGCCTGGTATTTGGTCCAGAAGATGATTTTTTCAATCGATTTTCCATGTATGCACGTTTGCTACCCTTTCTTCCTTTAATAGGTGGTGGCAATACGAAATTTCAGCCTGTTTACGTTTGTGATATAGCAGAAGCCATTGTCCGGTCTCTTAAAGACAAAAGTTCAACTGGTAAAACCTTTGAATTAGGGGGGACGCAGATCGTAACCTTCAAAGAGCTAATGCAACTTATTTTAAAAACTGTCGAACGTAGAAAGATTTTAATGCCGATTCCATTCTGGCTTGCTGGTTTGATGGCAATTTTTGTTGAAGCGGGTCTCGCTGTTCCCTCAAAGATCATGGCTGGGTTGACTCCGCCTCCTCCAATTACCCCAGATCAGGTGCGATTGCTACAATACGACAATATAGTCAATAATGACTCTTATTCATTCGCTGATCTGGGAGTATCTCCTGTATCGATGGAGGCAATACTCCCCACATACCTGTCTCGTTATCGTCCGGGAGGTGGATTACGCAAGGGTTTCAATGATTAGTTAAAAATTACCGTAAATGACTAGAATAATCACTCCAACCACGACTCGGTAAAACACAAATGGCGTAAAATTTTGGTTAAGCAACCATTTCATCATTAAGGTCATAGCTAATAGTGCAGTGATGAAAGCGACTAATGCAGCGAATAGAAGGTGAAGCGGCAATATTTCATCATTACTATTAATTACTTCTAGGCTGATAACAGCACCTGCTCCCGTTATTGCGGGTATTGCCAACAACATAGAAAAACGAGCAGCTTCGCGTCTTTCATAACCTAATATGCGTGCCATAGTTATGGTTGTGCCTGCACGACTAGCGCCTGGTATAAGAGCACATGTTTGAAACAGACCAATCAATATCGCATCTTTTATTTTAAGCTCCGAGATTGACCGTGTGTTTCTTCCTAAATTGTCCCCTGCATATAATGCCAATCCAAAAATTATGAACGCCCAGCCAATAATTTGAGGTTGGCGCAAAATATTACCCGCTATCGCTGCAATCGCGACTCCTCCGAAAAATACTGGTATGCTGGATATAGTAATATAACCAGCTAATCTGGCACCATCGTCCAATTGACCTTTTAATAATCCCCGTACTCCTAAAATAATCTTCCAAATTTCGGCTCTAAGAAACCATATCACTGCGCCTAAGGTGCCTAAATGAACTGCTACATCCAAGGTTAAACCCTGATCCTGCCATCCAAATATTATTGGCGTTAGTACTAAATGCCCGGATGAACTAATTGGTAAAAATTCACTAATGCCCTGAATCACAGCCAGAACAATGATTTGTAATAAGGTCATTTAATTTCTCTCCGCGTGCATTTGTTCTTTAATGTTGTGCAGTGATTTTTTTAAAAAAAATATTCTACAGAAACGGACCTATAGTTGAATCATTACGAAGAAAGAACTAACTAGCACTTTAAGACGAATATGTTTACCGGTTTTATATTATTTATCGAAGTGTGTATTTTTTATTTTTGGAGGCGATACTCACGTGAACTTGCTTTTTTTGAAAAAAAAGGGTAAATAATATTGACCTAATACGTTATTTGGGATGCCGAGCTGTGCATATTTTGGGTTTTTAGAATGCAAAACCGATCAGATCGTGCTATGTTTTAGGTTGGTTTACTTTTTGCGGAGTTTCAGACTTCATTATTATGGGCCAACAATTATCGCCCATTTAGACTAATTGTTTTGCTGTTTTAGTTCTTTCGGATCTACGCCGAAATTCTTTCAGGTAGGGTTGTGAGAAAATGGTTAATCTTCACCTTCAGTCTGGACTTTACGAGACAGATTTAGAGCACAACGCTTGTGGTGTTGGATTTTTGACGCGGAAGGACGGCAAGCAAACACATCATTTACTTGAGCTAGCGCATGAGGCTTTGTGTTCAGTCCCCCATAGAGGTGGAATGTCTTCTGAAGGTGTCGGAGATGGTGCTGGAATCTCAGTTGATCTCTCTGCCAATTTGTTTACACAAATAACCAAAAAACATTTGAAAGCTGGCAAATTCGGTGTGGGAAATTTTTTTCTACCCAGTGATGTAAGTCAACAAAGCCGTGCAGTGGATTTGATAGAGGCGAAATTAAAAGATGCGGGTTTTTCAATATTGGCCGCACGCCATCTACCTGTTGATGAGAGAAAAATTGGCAAAAGATCTATAAAACGGCAACTTCCTATCCGACAATGGATTTTTGTTTCGAACCGTCAATGCCCTGAACATAAGTTTGAGCAAAGAATTCATGGAGCATTGCTTGATATTGAATCAGTAGCATATGTTGATCGATCTTTAGAAGGTACATATCCACTTTCATTATCTTCCCGCCTTCAAGTGTTCAAGGGCCGCTTGAATTCTTGGGAGATAATACCTTATTTTTGTGATCTTCAGAATAAAGAGCATCATATACACACACTTTATTTTC
Organism: Rhodospirillaceae bacterium; assembly: GCA_002709075.1. Taxonomy (GTDB): domain Bacteria; phylum Pseudomonadota; class Alphaproteobacteria; order MPNO01; family UBA2964. Next base: position 386,175 of record PAPV01000004.1, read on the forward strand.
ACACACGTTTTTCAACTAACACTGACCCCCATCCCACTATGGCACAGCCTTTTCGATTAATGGCGCATAATGGAGAGCTTAATACTGATAAAAAAAATCGTTTATCGGAAGCCGCGATTGCTCTTGCGAGAAATAAAGCGATTATTAGACCAAAAGGTCAATCTGACTCCTGTCGCCTCGATCAAACTTTAGGATCGCGCATTTTTGATGAAGGTCTCGATCTGGTTGAAGCTGTTGTATCTATGATGCCACCCGCTTGGGAAAACAAGACTGATTTAGATAAGCGTGTACGATCAATGCTTGAGTATTTTTCGCTCTTTGAAGAGAAAAATGATGGGCCTGCCGCATTGATCTTCGGGGATGGTGAGGTTGTTGGCGCACGTCTTGATCGTTTGGGCCTCCGTCCATTGCGAACTGTACAGACGAAAGAGTATCTTGCGGTTATGTCTGAAGCAGGACAAATTGGGTTTGAACCAGAAGAAATTATCAGCCGTGGCCGCGTTGAAGCAGGCGGCATGATTTATTACGATCACAAAGAAAAAAAAATCTACCGTACTGATGAGGCACTGCTCAAACTAGCGTTGAAAACCGATTACAGAAGTCTTGTTGAAAGATTATCTGTTAGACTTGAAGATCTCCCTGAACCCGAACAGGAACCAGCGCATGCTGCATCTTCATATTCTGGAGATTTAGTATTACCTGCTCGTTATGTTGGTTATGCGCATAATCAAGAGAGTTTCAAGTTTCTTATGGATCCAATGTTGCAACTAGGGTTAGAAAAAGTGTCTGCGATGGGGTACGGGAACGCAATCAATGGTTTGTCTGATGCAGAGGGTGGCATGGCCCGATATTTCAGCCAGCGTTTTGCTCAGGTTACTAATCCTCCGTTGGATTCGATACGCGAACTTGACGGAATGACCCTGCGCGTAGCGCTCGGGGAAAAGCCTCACAAAGGCACGTCGCGGTCTAGGCAAATTTTAATAGAATCACCGATTTTGAAAATGTCGGAGATGCTAAAGATAAGGGAACAGAATTTTTCCCCCGTAGAAACATTTGAGATTTTGTATGAGCCTCATCAAGGCGATAGTTTTAAAAATGAACAATCACTGATTCAAGCTATTAACGAAGTTGCCTTGACTATTTCTTCTTTCGCGCGCGAAAAAGGCGGGATCGCGATAATTTCTGATAGAAATATGTCGCAAAGATATGCGCCAATCCCATTAATCATAGCTATTTCCGCTATTAACCAGAAACTCATTGAGGAGGGCCTTCGTCTTAAACTTTCCATAGTGGTGGAAAGTGGCCAAATAGCATCATCACATCATGTAGCTTGTGCCCTTGGTTTTGGTGCATCGGCTGTTTATCCTCTTTCAGTAAGGCTCAGAGCAGAGGAGCTTTTCGGATTTGATGATGCTTCGGCAGCTTTACAAAAATTTGTCAAGGCTGCAGAAAAATCCTTGTTGAAAACTATGGGAAAGGTTGGTTTGTGTACCGTGGAGAGTTACATCGGGGGCGAATTCTTTGAACCAAACTTCCTAGATACTGGTGACCCAATACTAGCAAAGTATTTTCCGAATATGCGCACTCCGGTCGGAGGTGTAGGATTCTCTTCAATCGCTCAATCTGCAGCTGATTGGCATTCTTTTGCAAAGACTGTCGAAAAACCAGAGTCGATACCTATTCTAGGACTGTTTAAAGAACGTTCAGAAGGTGCTGGACATTCATACGGAATGGCCGCCGTTCGAGGCTTTGTAGATATGACTGAAGAGGATATAAGCATTGCTGGAGAGGGCGTAAAGATTCTAGATGGGGAAATTGACCCGTTTCGTCTGATGACGTTAAAACAAATGGGTGATGCTTTTGATCTGACTGATGACAATTATGTTAACACCAGTTTTGACAAACTCACCCCTGAGCAAATCGACGAATTCACAATTACACCTGGATTTCGTGCTTTTTCTCGCAACATTATGGAAGAGCGTTTGCGAAGGCCTGCCGCATTACGAGATATATTGGCACTTCCAGCAGATATAAGTCACTTCTCAAACACTGAAGATATTAAACGTGAAATGATGCTGTTTAATCGTGCCGGTAACAATGATTTTGTAATAAGAGGGATCGAAATCAACCATGTGGAAGACGATAAGTTCATTTTACGTTTAACTGGACCGCTTAAAGATGATGTTAACCGGCTTCGGGCATTGGGCCAAAGTTTTGACCAACGGTTCAGAGAAGATGTTATGGAAGCAGAGATAAAGGAAAACAGGCTGAAGGTTAAAGCGAAGGGAGAAGCATTAGATTATTTATCCAGGTTAAAAACAGCTCCAGAATGCATTCCGTTAACTGAAGTCCAGCCAGCTTCTGAAATCACCTGCCGCCTTACGTCAGGTGCAATGTCACATGGTGCACTAGTTGCCTCAGCACATGAGGCGGTTGCCCACGGAACAAATATGGTTGGGGGTTTATCTAATTCGGGAGAGGGTGGTGAACACATAAGTCGTTATGGGACAATCAGAGCCAGTCGTATCAAGCAGTTTGCATCTGGGAGGTTTGGAGTTTGGGCGGGCTATCTTGCAGATCCAATGTTAGAAGAAATAGAAATAAAAATTGGACAAGGGGCAAAGCCCGGTGAGGGAGGACAGTTGCCTGCTCAAAAAGTAACGGTGGAAATTGCTGCAGCTCGTTGTGGCACCCCAGGGGTTGAGCTTATTTCGCCTCCGCCACATCACGATACATATTCAATAGAAGATCTTGGACAACTTATTCATGACGCAAAAGCCGCTCGGGTGAGAGTTGTTGTGAAGCTAGTGAGTTCAGAAGGCATCGGAACAATTGCAGTTGGGGTTGCAAAAGCAGGGGCTGACGTTATCAACGTGGCTGGCAATACCGGCGGTACGGCTGCTGCAGCTGTGACTTCTCTTAAATATACAGGCAGAGCTGCGGAGCTGGGAATTGCAGAAGTGCATCAGGCATTGTGTGTAAACGGTATAAGGCAAAAGGTAATATTGCGTACTTCTGGTGCAATGCAGACGGGGTCAGATGTGGTTAAAGCTGCATTATTAGGTGCAGATAGTTTTGAATTTGGCACTACGGCTCTGATGATGCTGAAATGTGTAATGGCGAAGAATTGTAATGTGAAATGTCCTGCCGGGCTAACTACAAATGCTGAAACATTTGATGGTGATCCAAGAGCTTTAGCACAATATTTACTTAATATTTGTCACGAAGTTCGTGAAATACTTGCCTCGCTGGGTTTTTGCAGCTTGGACGATGCTCGGGGGCGATCAGATTTGTTACATTTGCTCGACCATCCATCTGCGGTTGGTAAATTAAATTTAAGAAAAATGCTAACAAGAGTGGCCGAGCCTAACATTGAGAACCCTATCTACATTGAAAGAGACTATTCTATTGATGATCAATTCTCGGATGAGGTAAAAAGGTATCTTACTGACCCGACCATGAATAATTTGACGCTCAAACCGACCGCAAAATTAAATAACCGTAATAAGTCAGTTGGTGGTCAGCTATCACTCGATATTGAGCGACTGCTAAATTATCAGCTTAATGATGGTGAGAGCTGTTCTTACAGGGATCCAAGAGGTCGCCGTTATCTTGATAGGGGCAGTATCAGCGTTATTACAGAGGGGTCGGCAGGGCAAAGTTTTGCTGCCTTTTGTAATGATGGACTTGTATTTGAACATACTGGAACGTGCAACGATGGTGTTGGTAAATCTGCGTGTGGAGGCGAGATAATTGTAAAGGCACCATTAGGTGGTGGTGCCGCAAGTGGTGAGAATGTATTAGTTGGAAATTTCACTTTATTTGGTGCCACCGGAGGGAGAACATTTATTGAAGGCCAAGCTGGTGATCGCTTCGCTGTTCGAAATTCTGGAGCTGTAGCCGTCGTGGAGGGAGTAGGTGAATTCTGCGGTGAGTATATGACTGACGGCACTGTGTTGAATATCGGTGGGTTTTCCAAAGGATTTGGGAATGGCATGTCTGGTGGTTTTTTATACCAGTATGATCCTGAACGAAAGCTTCATGAATCTGTTAGTCATGAATCAGTTTTGCTTGGTTGTGTTGGGGATCTGGGAGATGGAAAAGAAGTCCATGGCGACGTTGTAGCCCAACTTTTGAATTGGCATTTTGATGCGACTGGTTCGAAGTTGGCAGGGAAATTGTTAGCAGAATTGGATACGACACTAGCAAATACAGCATGGGTAATGCCTAAAGCTCTTCTACAATACCAAGATTCCGATGAAATTCTTAAATCAAAAACCCGGAAAGAACTTGTTGAAGAATTATCAGTTTCATTAGCTGAATACCAGATTGCGGAGGTGAAAAGGGCTTGGAAGGGTGATTATGTTGTGGCAGGAGGAGTGGTACCAACAACTGGAGTTCCTAATTCTCCCGAAATGTACAGGCTTTTGAATTCTTATACAGTTATTGAAATGGCGCAGAAAATAGTCGAGAAGAGATCGTCTAGTTCTGTTAAAGGTAATGTTTTGGATCGAGTGGTCAGAAATTTGGTTTTTTCAGAGAGCTTTGCGCTTATGTTGGCTCTTTCAAAACACGCAAGGAAAGCACTTGAAAATTATGATGATTACGAAATAGCAGCGTTCATCGCAAACAAAAGACTTACAGATTTTAAACAAGCTTTGTCGCAAAGGAATGTTTTGGGTATGGATAGTCCTGGAACTTATTCTTGGATCATACATCAAAGTAAAAAAAATCGTATCTCCCTTGGAAAAATCCCAAGCTTTGATGAGTTATTTTCTGCAGTAGCTGTTACTGATTTGATTACTAGGTTGCCCGTGGAGGATTTGAAACAAAATGCCACATATTCCTAGCGATGCACCGTTCAATGATCAGCAAAGATCCTGGTTAGACGGCTTTATTGCCGGTCTGAACTCACAGCAGTTCGCAAACAAAAATAAAAAACTAGCCGAACAAACACAAAATCAAATTACGATGAATATCCTTTTTGGCACTCAAACTGGGAACGCGGAAGAGTTGGCAAATGATGCAGCTGCCCTTGCTACCACAAGAGGTTTTGAATCAAAACTTCACGAATTGGACTCCATAGATTTAAACGTATTGGCTGAAATGGAACAAGCATTAATCATTGTTTCGACTTACGGTGAGGGTGAGATGCCAGATAATGCCAATTTTTTTTGGGATTCTCTCAGTGCGGCAACAGCGCCACGTTTGGATAAACTCAATTATGCAGTTCTTGCCCTTGGCGACACCAGCTATGATGAATTTTGCCAAGCAGGTAAGTTAATTGATATCAGACTTGAGCAACTGGGAGCTATTAGATCAGCACAACGCATAGATTGTGATGTAGATTATGAGGACTCTGCAGCTCGATGGTTGGATGAGGCCATACCCGTGTTGGAAACTTTGGTTACTAATAATACTTCTTCGCAATCTGTTGAAAAACCTAAAACATTAGTTGAGAAAACTAGACCTAAGTGGAATAAAAAAAATCCTTATCTCGCGGGAGTGCTGGAGAATCGTTTGTTGTCGGGACTTGGTTCAAGAAAAGAAATTAGACACATTTCATTTGATCTTTCGGAAAGCTTAATAAATTATGAACCTGGTGACTCAATCGGAGTTATTCCAACAAATGCTGCGGACCTCGTCGAAAAAATCTTGGTGCGTATTGGAGCCAACTTCGATGATGTTGTAAGCGGATTTGATCATTCTTTAGGCTTTCTACTTACAAATAAGTTTGAAATTTCCACACCCTCTCGTGATTTTGTACATAAACTAGAGTCTCGGGCTAATAGCCCAGAGCTAAGTGAGGTGTTTCTGGACAAGTTGAAACTCGAGAAATTTCTATGGGGCAGAGATATACTTGATTTGCTAAATCTGGATACTGATTTAAAACTGTGCGCGGAAGAGATTTTGAGCTGGCTAAAACCCCTTCAGCATCGAGCATATTCCATTTCCTCTAGCCAGAAAGCTTGGGAAAAAGAAGTGCATTTGACAGTTGCAGCCGTCCGTTGGAGTTTGAACGATCGAGAGCACAAAGGTGTGGCCTCAACATATTTAGCTGATTGTGTTCATGCAGACCAAAAAACTGGTATCTTCCTGTCCTCAAATAAGAATTTTCGTCCGCCAAATGATGATTCGGTTCCGATGATAATGGTCGGTCCAGGAACCGGAATAGCTCCATTTCGTGCATTCCTTCAGGAACGCCAAGTAACAGGTGCATCTGGAATGAATTGGTTGTTTTTCGGAGATCAGCATAAAAAATGCGACTTTTTATATAAAGACGAGCTGGAAACAATGAAAGAATCTGGTGTGCTTGACCGCCTGGATTTAGCTTTTTCTCGAGATCAATCAGAGAAAATCTACGTGCAGAAATTGATGATAGAAGAGGGTAAGGCTCTTTTTTCTTCATTAGAAGATGGAGGATATTTTTACGTTTGTGGTGATGCCAGCAGGATGGCTAAAGATGTCGAGAAAACACTACATTATATAGTCAGCAAACATGGAGAGTTCTCCTCCGAGAAGACAGAAGAATATATAAAAAATCTTAAGCGTGAGAAACGTTATTTAAGGGATGTCTATTAATTTTATACCAATAGGTGCTATGTTTGTTCCCATTAAACAAATGGACATTTTTATTTCATATGAGCGAATGTGTTCCTTTTGATACCCCTCGTATCATGTGTCGAGACAGTAATAGGAACTTTTAAAGCAAATTGTTGCAAGATAGTCATTAGTGTAAGCCATTAACTTACTTTCTTTATTTTAACGTTCCACAATTCAGGTATTTCTTTTGGAATATTCGCGTTGTAAAGAATGGTTTTTAATTCTTAAATACAAAAAACATTTGTGATTGACTACATTTAATTGGGTTGTCAGGGTATTTATTTGTTATGAAGACCTAGGTTCTGCAAAGAAAATATTATGCGTATACTCTATCATCTATGGCTATCTCCGCACTGTAGAAAGGTTCGTGTCGTACTTAGTGAAAAGAAATTGGAATTTGGTCTTCAGACTGAAAATACTTGGCAGCGGCGACCCGAATTTCTTGCACTCAACCCGGCGGGCGAGGTGCCAGTTCTTTTGGAACCTGATGGCACGTCAGTCTCTGACTCACAAACAATTTGCGAATATTTGGAGGAAGTTGCACCTTACCCTCCAATTCTCCCAACCGACCCGGTACAGCGTGCAGAAGCCCGACGTATTACTGCTTGGTTTGATATGAAATTTAGTTCGGAGGTAAGCGAAAATTTAATCGGTGAAAAAATCATGAAACGTTTTTTAAAAACCGATGCTCCAAACTCCGCATTAATTCGTGCAGGAAAAAAAAATATTCACTATCATTTAGAGTATATAGGTTGGCTCTCTGAGAGAAGAAATTGGCTTGCCGGTGATGAGCTTTCCATTGCCGACATTTCTGCGGCAGCTCATCTGTCTTCAATAGACTATCTTGATGACGTTCCATGGGAAGAGCACCCGCCCGCAAAAGAATGGTATATGCGAATTAAATCTAGACCTTCCTTTCGTGCCATATTGGCTGACCATTTACCGGGTGAACCACCGCCAAAACATTATGCAAACCTTGATTTCTGATGGCATTTGCAGACTTAAAAGTACCTTTGCATTTAATAAAAAATGATACCTATTGCAAATTTATTGGATTGCAACACTAGAAATTCTATTTATGTCGAATGGATAATTTCAACTTCTGCAAATTTGTTTTTGCAGCTTTATTCAGTGGATCGCTAACGTTGTATCTTAAGATTTTTATCCAGTCAGACCGTGCGGCTGCTTGATCTCCTTGGATCGCGTTGATTAATCCTCTTTCGAGCAGTGCCTCAGGATAATCTGGCTGTAATCGGAGTGCTTCTTTAATATCTTGCGCGGCTAATTCTATGGAGCCGACCCGCCGCCAAGCGCTGGCCCGAAAAGTAAGGGCATCAACCCGTTCAGGCTCAATACTTATTGCTTCATTAAGATTATCTAGCGCATCCCAATATTTGCTTTGACCAGCCAAAGCAATTGCGCGATCAATAAAGTATTCCGGTTCCCTCGGGGCAAGAGTTATGGCTGTGTCCAGGAGCTCTGCCGCTTGGCTATCACTGCCGGCTATCATCCACGCATTCGCTGCTTGCGCGAACATATTGGCAAGTAATTCTGGGTCCCTTAATTTGCTATTCTTTGCAGTGAAGGTAAGTAAGGAGGCGGCTTCTTTATGCTGGCCTAAATTTATAAGTGCTATGCCGAAGCAATGGTTGGCAGCCTCTATGTCACTATCTTTTTTTAGGTTTTGAGCCATTTCTTTTGCCCTTAAAGGGTCAGTTTCTGCCAGAGCAATACAACGCAAATATTTCATTCTTTCCTGCTGTGTTTTTCCCAGTTCTTGAATGTTGTATTGCGCGAATATTGGCGTAGAAAATCCGATGCTTATTAGGGCGAAAATAATTAATCTCTTCATAGTCTTGTTCCGTTAGTACTAAGCTGCCATCTTAAACTCTAAAGCAAAATATGGATAGGAACTATGCGTTGTCTTTTCTGTTTTGGGTTTGGTTATTGTGCTCAGAGACTGGCCCAATCGTTACCTAAAAATGAGTGGCAAGTCATTGGTACTAAACGCAAAGAATCGAATGAGACAATTCTTATTAATTTTGATGGATCAAAATCTATTGCAGATACCGATTTGTTCAAAGGAACTACACATTTGCTTATATCCATCCCTCCAGGTGTTCATGGAGATCCTGTTTTAAAAGTGTATGGTTCTGAGCTTGCAGCACTAAAAAGGTTGGAATGGATAGGATATCTCTCATCTACCAGTGTCTATGGGGACAGCGGTGGTCACTGGATAGCAGAGGATTTCCCTCCGAACCCCAGCACCGAGCGTGGTCTCAACCGGTTACTAGCAGAAGATCAATGGTTTGCATTTGGTGAAAATACTGGTGTATCGGTGCAAGTATTTAGGCTCGCCGGCATTTACGGGCCTGGTCGCAGCGTCTTTGACAGGCTTCGTTATGGCACAGCAAAACGCATTGACCTACCGGATGCAATTACAAATCGAATATTCATTGATGACATAGTACAAGTCCTTTATGCTTCAATTCAAAATCCTGGGCGAGGTTCACTTTACAATGCCGCAGATGATGAACCAGCCAATCCTGCCGAAGTAATCGAATATGCATGTCGTCTTATTGGATTATCCCCTCCTCCTCTTGTATCACTTGAAAACGCTGGATTAAGTGAGCTGGGACGTAGTTTTTATTTAGAATCCCGCAGAGTATCAAACAAACGCATAAAAAATGAATTAAAAATTATTTTGCAATACCCTACCTACCGTGAAGGTCTTGGAAAAATTTTCAATAGCGAACAATAGGTCCGTTGTCTTTTTTACAAAGTAAATCTATCTCGATGAAGAGACGCTTGAGATCAGCTTGTCTGGATAAGCGATGGTCTCCATCTTTAACTAAAATAACCAGAACATCATTAAAAACTGATAGTTTTTGAATATCTATGCTGTACTGCCACGGAACATCCAAATCTTGCATTCCATGAAGTAGACGTATTGGTTTATTAATTGTAATTGGCTGATCGAGAATTAAGTGGTTACGGCCATCTTTAATGAGGTTGAAAGTAATTATTTGAGAGGTATCGTAATATTTAGATGGCAATTTAAGAATACCAAGCTTCTGGAAGTTAGTTTTTTCTTCTTCAGACAGTTTTCCCCAGATAAGTCGTTCAGTGAAATCTGGTGCCGCAGCTATTCCTATTAGACCAAAAATGCGTAGGGGACGAAGCATAGCCATCTGCATCATAATCCAACCACCCATACTGGATCCAATAAGTATTTGTGGTCCCCGTGTTAGGGTATCAAGAACACTGAGCGCATCCGTAATACCAGTTCCGATGGTGAATGATTTAATATCCTCAGATGAATCACCATGTCCCCTATAATCAAAACGAACAAATGCGTGTCCTTTGCTTTTACAATACTTCTCAATTGCAAGCGCTTTTTGTCCATTCATGTTAGACATAAAACCACCGAGGAAGATTACGCCCGGAGTCTTGCCTTCTGTTGCTCGGTAGGCGATTGTCGTACCATTAGAGAGAATTAATTTTTTTTTGGTGGACATTTTAACGATATATTAATCGATCGAGTGTATTTGACATCAAACTTAATAAGGTGCCTGAATAGGGTTGATGATGACGCAAACTGAACCTATTAATACCACTTCTTCTACATTTGAGAAAGTCACTCCTTTGGTCTTGCAGGTATTGCCTTCCCTTGTCACGGGCGGGGTTGAACGTGGGACCGTTGATGTTGCTCGTGCCTTAGTGCAAGCGGGCGGGAAAGCATTCGTTGCGTCGTCTGGGGGGATAATGACAGCAGAGCTGACAAGAGCGGGTGCAACCCACACTAAACTTCCAATGGATTTGAAGAATCCTGTAAGTATTTTTAAGAATGTTCGGCGTTTAGAAATGCTAATTGAACAGTCTGGAGCTAATATTATTCATGCTCGCAGCAGAGCACCCGCTTGGTCAGCTCTTTATGCTGCAAGGCGGACCGGTGTTCCCTTCGTTACAACTTTTCATGGCAATTACAGTTCGGAAAACTTTATCAAACATGCTTACAATTCCGTGATGGCCCGTGGTGACAAGGTTATCGCAATTTCAGAATTTATTGCCGATCAACTTAGTTCACGCTATGGAGTTGAACCAGAGAAAATAGTAACAGTCCCCCGTGGTGTTGACGTAGCAAATTTTGATCCTCAGGCAGTGTCAGGATCGCGTCTTATTCAGTTAGCCGATCAATGGCGAGTGCCAGAAGATCATCGTGTCATTTTACTACCTGGTCGACTCACCCGCTGGAAGGGGCAAACAGTTTTAATTGAGGCACTTTCACGTCTCAGTAATCGAGCTGGTATTCGGTGTATACTTGTTGGAAGTTCGCAGGGACGAAAACATTATGTCAGGGAACTAAAGAATGATATTGTACGGTGTGGTCTTCAAGACATGGTGCATCTAGCTGGCGAATGTCGTGATATGCCTGCGGCTATGCTGATGGCAGATATCGTCATTTCCGCTTCTATCGAGGCGGAAGCCTTTGGTCGGGTAATCGTAGAAGCGCAGGCGATGGGGAGACCCGTGATAGCTAGTGACCATGGTGCTGCACGCGAGACGGTTGCTCACGGTAAAACTGGCTGGTTGGTTCCTCCAAGTGATGCTGATGCCTTGGCTCGGATGCTAGAATATGTTTTGTCAATTGACACTTCAAATCGTGAAAGAGTTATAAATAGTGCAATGGCTAACGTCAGAAAAACATACACTAGGGAAAAAATGTGCGGACATACTCTTCAAGTATACAAAACTATTTTAGATGAATTTGAAACAAAATGACCTATGGGCGTATTCTGGTGATAAGACTAGGAGCGCTTGGAGATGTTGTGCTATCTTGTGGTCCGTTTCAAGCAATTCGTCGTTATCACAAGGGGTCTCAGATTACCCTTCTTACAACACAACCTTACGTTGACTTCCTAAAAAGTAGTGAGTGGTTCGACGAGATCATTGTTGATCAGCGTCCAAGTTTTTGGCAAATAAAAAAATGGATCAGGCTTAGGAAAATTTTACGCGCCGGACACTTTGACCGTATTTATGATCTTCAGACTTCAGATAGGTCTGGTTGGTATTACAAGCTTTTGGGACCAGGTAACCGTCCAGAATGGTCAGGAATAGTTAGTGGTTGTTCACACCCACATATTAATCCGGATAGAGACGAGTTGCATACAATTGATCGCCAGCGAGATCAGCTTGCAGCAGCTGGAATTTCAAACATATCTATTCCTGACTTTTCCTGGGTTAATTCGGATTTAGGTCGATTTAATTTGCCAAAGCGATATTACTTGATAGTGCCTGGTGGGGCTGCACATCGACCATTGAAACGCTGGCCGGCAAAGAATTTTGCTGCGATTGCAAGAAATATAGTCACAAGGGGGGTGACACCGGTATTAATTGGTGGTGTTACTGAACGCGAAGCTGCAGATTCTATACTTTCAGTTTGTGAGAACATATTGGATTTGACTGGCTTGACAAGCCTTGCTGATTTGGCAGTCCTAGCTAGGCACTCTTGCGGCGCGGTAGGGAATGATACTGGACCCATGCATATAATTGCGGCGGCGGGTTGTCCGTGTCTTGTCTTGTTTTCTAGCCAGTCAGATCATACGATTACTGCACCTCGTGGACAGAATGTTGAGATTATGTTTTCCAGAGACCTTGCCAATTTGCTTCCTGAAAAGGTTGAAAGAAAACTAAGTATACGGTAAACGCGCCAATATGTTTGTAGTTTCTTTATAGAAAAATAGGAGTTGTGTCCGAGCCAATGGTTTTCAGATGAGTATTTCAATATCGTTACCAGACGGAAGTGTGCGTAATTTTGACTGTCCTATCAATGGGCTAGAGCTTGCTGAGGGTATTGGGCGAGGTCTAGCTAAGGCAGCGCTCGCAATAGTTGTTAATGGCGAAGTTTTAGATCTCCTTAGGAACATAGAACATGATGCTGATGTTAAAATTATTACCCGTAAAGATAATGAAGTTTTGGAACTGTTACGGCATGATGCTGCCCATATTATGGCGCAGGCTGTTCAAGAGTTATATCCGGGAACTCAAGTGACTATTGGGCCTCCAATAGAGAATGGATTTTACTATGATTTTTCTCGAAAGGAACATTTTAACCCTGATGACCTCCAGAAGATTGAGGCTCGGATGGCCGAAATCATCAAACTAGATGTGCCTTTTACTAGGGAAATTTGGACCCGAGATGAAGCTATAAAAACTTTCACGGATATGGGTGAAAATTACAAAGTCGAACTCATCAATGGACTTTCAAAAGATGAAGAAATATCAATTTATCGTCAAGGGAATTGGTTTGACCTATGCAGAGGACCTCACCTTCCTTCTACTGGGCATGTGGGAAAGGGTTTCAAGCTCTTAAAGCTCGCTGGGGCGTATTGGAGAGGTGACTCTAAAAATGCAATGCTGCAGCGTATTTACGGCACCGCATGGCGTGATGAGAAGGAGCTTAATTCTTATCTATTCCAACTGGATGAAGCAGAAAAGCGAGATCATCGCAGGCTTGGGAAAGAGATGGATTTGTTTCATTTTCAAGAGGAGGCTGTTGGGGCGGCATTTTGGCACCCAAAAGGTTGGACACTTTATCGAGTTGTTGAGAGTTATATGCGCAGAAGGTTGGAAACTGCTGGTTACGCTGAAGTTAAAACACCCACGCTTTACGATAGGATTTTATGGGAAAATAGTGGGCACTGGGAAAAATTCCGGGAGCACATGTTTACGGTAGAAACTGACGACAATCGTACTCTTGCTGTAAAACCCATGAATTGTCCGGGCCATGTTCAAATTTTTCGGCAGGGTATTAAAAGTTATCGCGAACTCCCAATTCGTATGGCAGAATTTGGATCATGCCACAGATATGAACCTTCTGGGGCACTTCATGGGCTTATGCGGGTTCGGGCGTTCACTCAGGACGATGCTCATATATTTTGTACTGATGATCAGATTACATCGGAAACACTGTTATTTTGTGATTTGTTGAGATCAATTTATAAAGATTTTGGATTTAGTGAAGTCAATGTAAAATTTTCAGATCGGCCGAGCGTTCGCGCCGGCAGCGATACCGTTTGGGATAGAGCAGAGACAGCGCTTTTGGATGCTGTTAAAGAAGCTAGTTTGGAGTATACACTTAATCCGGGCGATGGAGCATTTTACGGTCCTAAACTTGAATTTATTTTGAGAGATGCGATTGGTAGAGATTGGCAGTGCGGAACTCTACAGGTCGATTTTGTATTACCTGATCGACTAGGGGCAGAATATATCGCTGAAGACGGACGTAAGCGTCGTCCTGTTATGTTGCATCGCGCAATTTTAGGATCTTTTGAACGATTCATTGGTATTTTGATCGAAAACTACGCAGGGCGATTGCCATTCTGGCTTAGTCCGATTCAAGTGACAGTCTGTACGATCACTGATGCCGCAGACAAGTATGCATTTGAAGTGTACAAAACACTTTGTAATTCAGGTATTAGATCAGAATTAGATACCCGTAATGAAAAAATTAACTACAAAGTGCGAGAACACTCTAATGCAAAAGTGCCTGCACTCTTTGTTGTTGGTGCACAAGAAGTGGAAAAACGTAGTGTTGCAGTTAGGCGTCTTGGAGGAAAGGCACAGGAGACGCTTGCACTTGACGAAGCGGTAGATAGACTAAAAAAAGAGGCTTTATTTCCTCAGGAAGTAGAAAACGCTTAGGTAATTTGCTATACAATTTATTTCAACAATCAAGGAGAAAAATTATCACGAGACGACCTTTTGCAGCCCCGAACCCCCAAAAAGATGAGAGACGGGTAAATGAGGCCATAGAAGCCGCCGAAGTACGGCTTGTCGGCGCTGATGGCGAAGTTCTCGGCGTGTTATCGATTGATGAAGCGCTAAGGCGTGCTGATGCGGCTGGACTCGACTTAGTAGAAATGGCAGCTAATTCTACTCCTCCAGTGTGTAAAATTCTTGATTATGGTAAGCTTAAATTTCTCGATCAAAAACGTAGAGCTGAGGCTCGAAAAAAGCAGAAAACTATTGATGTTAAAGAAATAAAGATGCGTCCAGGAATTGATCAGCATGATTACGATGTGAAAATGCGTTCCATGCGTCGATTTCTAGGAGATGGAGATAAAGTAAAAGTCACGCTGCGTTTCCGAGGACGTGAACTTGCCCATCAAGAGTTAGGAATGCGAGTATTGCAGCGAGTTCAGACTGATTTGGAAGGGGAGTCAAAGGTTGAACAGTTTCCTAAAATGGAAGGCCGACAGATGACAATGGTAATTGCGCCAAGGTAAAAATTTAAGTTAACAGTGTTTCACTTCGGTATTTTTATACTGAATAACATAGTTACAATGGCATGTATCTAATGTACAAAGTTTGGTAAAGTTAAAAAATGCAAATTTTTTAACGTCTGTAATGTTTGATAGAAATCAATCAGGATACTGGTCTGTAAAAGGCAGCTTACCCATTTGCAACTGAACGGCAGGAGACGCTTTTTCTATTTTGAACTAGAAATTTTCTTTATACAGAAACCAGTTTTAACTGAAACAATTAAAGAACTGAGAAGTCAGTTACTTCCTAGTGCATCAACTTTTTTAAATTGCTTGCCAACAAGGTAGAAGGCCCCTATACACTGAATTGTGTGTTTAGTTTAAAGTCATCATAGGCGGTACGGCTTATTTAAAAAACAATAGGGCATGCCGAAATTGCCTATGTTAACATCATTTAAGTGAAAGAAAATAAAATGCCTAAAATGAAAACCAAATCGAGTGCTAAGAAACGGTTCTCCAAGACAGGTTCAGGAAAAGTAAAGCGTAGTTTTGCATACAAACGTCATTGTCTTGAAGAGAAACCTCAGAAGATGAAGCGAAAGTCGCGGGGTACATCTACGCTTGCACCACAAGATGCTAAAATTGTTCGGCAATATATGCCTTATCTTTAAATGTTGATCAGGTTAAAAAGAATAGAGAGTTAGAGGAGGAAGACTATGTCTCGTGCAACAAGTGGGGTGCAGGCCCATGCTCGACATAAGAAGGTACTGTCACGGGCTAAGGGTTACCGCGGTCGAAATAAAAATGCCTTTCGTGTTGCTAAAGAAAAAGTGGAAAAAGGATTGCAGTATGCTTATCGTGATCGGCGCGTCAAGAAAAGGAATTTCCGTGCACTTTGGATCCAGAGAATTAATGCTGGCGCCCGGCTTAATGGTCTTACATATTCTCAGTTTATGAGTGGTGTAAAAAAATCTGGACTGGAACTTGATAGGAAAATGTTAGCGGAGTTAGCCGTACATGAACCAGACGCCTTCAGAGCTGTTTGTGATAGGGCACACGCTGCAATAGCCGTTTAATTCACAGCAAGGGATAAGCTTACTGTTCACGCATGATAGTGATATATTAATGAGTACTCCCAAGTCAGATCAAATTACAAGAGAAATACTGTCCCGTATTGGACAAGCGTCCAATCTGGAGCAGTTAGATGCAATTCGAGTGGAAACACTCGGCCGAAATGGTTTTATAACCGAACTTATGAAAAGCGTTGGCAACTTGCCGCCGGAAAGTAGGCGTGATGCGGGTCAACATAATAATGCATTAAAACAATCAGTTTTAGAAGCTCTTGATGAGCGTCGAATTTTGTTACAAACGTCTGAACTAAATTCTCGTCTATCTAAGGAAACTATTGATGTTTCACTACCAGTTAGGACATATGATAGTGGCGTAATTCATCCGATCAGTCAAACCATCGATGAGATGGTAAACATTTTTTCTAGTATGGGGTTTTCAGTAGCTGAAGGTCCACATATTGAAACTGACTTCAACAATTTTACTGCTTTGAATATCCCTCCCGAGCATCCTGCGCGGCAAGAGCATGATACATTCTATCTACCAGAGAAAGATGATGGTTCAAGGCTAGTCCTTCGGACACACACCTCACCTGTTCAAATAAGAACAATGTTATCAAAAAAACCCCCGATAAGAATTATTGTTCCCGGACGGACCTTCCGGGCAGACTATGATTCTACCCATTCACCGATGTTTCATCAAATTGAAGGATTAGTAATTGATCAAACCACTAATATGGGACATCTTAAAGGCTGTCTGATCGACTTCTGTCGGAAGTTCTTTAAAGTCGAGGATCTGCCAGCTCGGTTTAGGCCCTCTTACTTTCCCTTTACAGAACCTTCAGCGGAAATGGATATTGGCTGTTCACGGGAAGGAGGAGGTTTAACCATAGGGCGAACAAAAAAGTCCGGAGCAGAAGATTGGATGGAAATTCTTGGCTGTGGGATGGTTAATCCGCGTGTTTTTGAGAACTGTAATATTGATCCAGAGAAATTCCAAGGATTTGCCTTCGGCCTTGGTATTGAGAGAGCCGCAATGCTTAAGTACGGGATACCAGACTTACGGATGTTTTATGATTCGGATCTGCGTTGGTTAAGACACTTTGGTTTTTCCTCCTTGGAAATACCAGGTGCACTAGGATCTTAGATTTATGAAATTCACTTTATCCTGGTTAAAGTACCATCTGAAAACCGAATCCTCATTGGAAGAGTTAACGGATAAATTATCTATGCTCGGTCTTGAGGTGGAGACAATCCGAGATCAGGCAAAAATTTTACGGCCTTTTAAAATTAGTTGCGTGACTTCTGTAAATATGCATCCGAATGCAGATCGATTAAAAATTTGCAAGGTTGATGCAGGAGATGGAATTGTGCAGGTCGTATGTGGCGCACCAAATGTACGGGAAGGAATGAAAGGTGTATTTGCTCCTGCTGGAACATATATTCCCGGCACCGAGCTTACACTTAAAAGTACTACCATACGTGGGCAGGAATCTCATGGTATGCTTTGTTCTGAGCGTGAAATGGGCCTATCTGACGATCATGAAGGAATTATTGAATTACCTTTGGAGGCTCCAACAGGTGAGAAATGGGCCTCATGGTCCGGCTTAGATGATCCAGTTATAGAGATTGCTTTGACACCAAATCGTGGTGATTGTGCTTCCGTGCGAGGAATCGCACGGGACTTAGCAGCGAGCGGACTTGGAACGCTGAGACCATTGCCGAAATTTAAACACAGGGGGTCCTTTGACAGTCCAATTAAATGGCAAAGGCAGTTCTCCGAGGATGAAGACAATGCATGCCCCATTGTGGCAGGTAGATTCTTTCGTAACGTGCGCAATGGTGAGAGCCCGGCATATATTCAGAATCGTCTGCGCGCGATTGGTCTTAGACCAATATCATTGCTTGTCGATATTACAAACTGGCTGACATTTGATTTAGGTCGTCCTTTACACGTTTTTGATGCAGATAAGTTATCCGGTGATTTAACAATTCGTCTTTCCCATAATAGTGAAAAGATTATTGCGCTGGATGGGCAAACTTATACCTTGCCTAATGGTGTCATTGTGATTGCGGATAAGATTGGCTTGCAGGGAATTGGCGGTTTGATGGGCGGGATGCTATCGAGCTGTGATGAAAATACAAAGAATGTATTCCTTGAAGTTGCACTTTTTGATCCAGTCCGTATTGCCGAAGCTGGAAGGAAACTTGGTATTTCATCTGATGCGCGTTATCGATTTGAACGGGGTATAGATCAGGATTCCCTTGAATGGGGCTGTGAAATAGCGAGTCAGATGATCATGAAGTTGTGTGGTGGAGAAGCCTCTCAAGTTACAACAAATGGTAAACGACCTCGGACATTACGAAAAAGAATGCTCAAAGTTTCGCGGGTAAAGGCACTTACGGGTGTGGATATGCCTACGCATATAATTGTTAATATTTTGGAAAATCTTGGTTTCAAGCCTAGACAAAAGGATGCTGAGATTACAGTGAGTGTGCCTTCCTGGAGGCCCGATATTGATGGCGAAGCAGACTTGGTTGAAGAAGTGTTGCGGGTTTACGGGTACGAGAATATACCGGAAATTCCATTATTTCCTCCCAAAGCAGGTCTAATTTTGAAACGCCCCTTATCGCAAACTAGGGTTGAGAGGGTGAGGCGTAAATTGGCGTCGTGTGGTTTGGTTGAAGCTGTAACATATTCCTTTATCAACTCTAAACACGCAGAATATTTTGGGGGAGTAAAATCGGAACTGAGTCTTGTAAACCCTATTAGCAGTGATCTTGATGTAATGCGTCCATCTGTCTTACCTGGGCTTTTGACAGCTGTAGCTCGAAATCAATCACGAGGTGTGAATGATATTAAATTATTTGAAGTAGGTCCGGTTTACCAGAATGATAAACCAGATGGTCAGCAAAATGTCGCTTGTGGTTTGCGTGTGCGTTCAATATCAGAGCGCCATTGGTCCGAAGCAAGGCGAAATGTTGATGCAATTGACTCAAAGTCCGATGCCATGGCAGCACTTGATTATATTGGAATTCCCATAAACAAGTTGGATATTTGTCGTGATGCCCCTAAGTGGTTTCATCCTGGAAAATCAGCCTCTTTGCGACTTGGAAAAGTGTTGCTTGGACATTTTGGAGAGTTGCATCCGACTTCTGTCGACGCAATGCAAGTGCTCGGACCTATTTCTGCATTTGAAATTTATTTAGATAATCTGCCGCAGGGAAGAGCCAAGGGGTTGGTAAAAGAGACGTTAAAATTACCTACTCTACACCCAGTTTATAGAGATTTTGCCTTCATTGTTGATAAAACGGTTGAAGCCGGAGAGGTAACCCGTGCTGTTTTAAATGCAGACCGTGGGCTTATAACCGACGCTACTTTATTTGATGTTTATCAAGGCAAGGGAATGGAGGATAATAAAAAATCCCTGGGTATAATGGTCGTAATACAGCCGGAAGAGGAAACCTTGACGGATGAGAAGATTGAGTCTGTTTCACGTGCGGTGATTGATGAGGTAGAAAAGCGGACTGGTGGAATTCTACGAAAATAAAACATGTTAAAGAATTATGTATGTTTAATTGCTATAAGAATCACAAAAAATCAAATGATAAAAAGTCTATTAAAATGTTCAGGTTGATAGAAGATGTAATTAGAGCGCGTTCCGCATATTTGGCATGACCGATCTGTTACGAATAAGAAATTTTGCAATCATTGCTCATATTGATCATGGAAAATCCACCCTTGCCGATCGTTTAATTCAGTATTGTGGCGCTGTAACAGATCGCGATCTAAGAGAACAAATGCTTGATACCATGGAAATCGAGCGCGAGCGTGGAATAACAATAAAGGCTCAAACAGCGAGGCTGGAGTACAAGGCCTCTGATGGTTTTACCTATCAGATTAATTTGATGGATACGCCAGGGCACGTCGATTTTACTTACGAGGTTAGTCGCTCCCTTGCTGCATGCGAAGGTTCGTTATTGGTTGTAGATGCAAGTCAGGGAGTTGAAGCACAGACCCTCGCAAATGCTTATTTAGCAGTTGACTCTGGTCATGAAATAATTTCTGTTTTGAATAAAATAGATCTACCAGCTGCAGAACCTGAAAATGTTCGCAAACAGATTGAGGATGTAATTGGTATCGATGCGTCTGAAGCGATCCCTGTTTCGGCGAAAACCGGTCAGGGTATAAAAGAGGTAATGGAAGCTTTGGTAGCTAAATTACACCCGCCAATGGGGATTCTTTCTGCGCCATTAAAAGCTCTTTTGGTGGATAGTTGGTACGATCCATATCTCGGAGTTGTAGTTTTAGTGCGTGTTTATGACGGAGTGCTAAAACGTGGAATGAAAGTTCGGTTTATAGGGGCTGATGCATTACATCAAATTGATAGTGTTGGAATTTTTACTCCAAAACAAACCTCGGTCGATACTCTTTTGCCTGGTGAGATCGGGTATATTACCGCTTCAATCAAACATGTATCGGAAACTATGGTTGGCGATACTATTTCGGAAGAAAAATGTCAAACAAAAGATGTCCTTCCAGGATTTCAGCCAAGTATTCCTGTGGTATTTTGTGGTTTATTTCCGGTAGATTCCGCGAATTTTGAAGATTTGCGGGAAAGTTTAGGTAAACTTCAATTAAACGATGCGAGTTTCCACTTTGAAGCTGAGACATCGGCAGCACTTGGCTTTGGATTTCGTTGCGGTTTCCTCGGGTTACTTCATTTGGAGATAGTTCAAGAGAGGCTCACTAGAGAATTTAATCTGGATCTAATCACGACTGCACCATCAGTAGTTTATCAGGTATATGGTACGGCGGGAGAATTGCAAAAAATACACAATCCAGCAGATTGGCCTGCGAACACGCAAATTAGTCGAATAGAGGAACCTTGGATACGGGCATCTATCCTTGTTCCAGATAATTATATCGGACAAGTGCTAACTTTATGTCAAGAACGGCGGGGGGAACAGCTAGAACTTACCTACGCAGGACAACGGGCTATGGCGGTTTACCGGCTGCCTTTGAATGAGGTTGTATTTGATTTCTATGATCGTCTTAAATCTGTGACGCGGGGATATGCAAGTTTTGACTACCAACTCGAAAATTACAGAGAAAGTGAATTAGTTAAGGTCTCTATTTTAGTAAATGCTGAACCAGTAGATGCGTTATCAATGATTGTTCATCGAAGCCAAGCAGAACATCGTGGGCGCGCGATATGCGCAAGGTTGAAGGACCTTATTCCTAGACAGTTGTTTAAAATTCCATTGCAAGCCGCAGTTGGGGCAAAAATAATTGCACGCGAGACTATCAGCGCCTTGCGAAAGGATGTTACCGCGAAGTGTTACGGAGGTGATGTTTCACGTAAACGTAAACTTTTAGAAAAACAAAAGGAAGGGAAAAAGCGTATGCGCCAATTCGGGGCAGTCGAGATTCCTCAAACTGCATTCATTGAAGCCCTTCGTATTTCAGATAATTCATAATATATATTCAACAAAGAAATTTCCTCCGCTTATTGCTGCGTCGGTGAAAATAAAATAGTAGCAAACCTATTACGGTTAAAACCGCCCAAGCAGGTAATGTTAAGAGAAATATGATAATCGGATCCCAAAGCCAGGCAAATAAATACCGTTGTATTATCGCTTGGGCGGTGTTCAAGCTTGCCTTGTCCGCTTGATACCACACCTCCCCTAATGCCATAATTTGATACTCGCCTTTTTCAATGGAGGATATAATTTCAAAGGCAGCGACGCCAAATGCCACTGCAATAAAAAACCAAGCAAAAGTTTTAATCACTGTCACTTCACAGCCTCCGTAGACTAAACCCTATTATATTGAATATTTTGGTTACTAAGTAAATATTTAACATCCGTATAGGCTTCAAATATGGAAAGATATGATATAGATTTGAATTATTGGAGGGGTGGCCGAGTGGCTGAAGGCGCACGCTTGGAAAGCGTGTATGCGGGGAACCGTATCGAGGGTTCGAATCCCTCTCCCTCCGCCATTTACATGTGCATCGCAGAGCATGGCACACCACACAGTGCGGATTCCATGACTTTCCCTTGCCATCGCCC
>PAPV01000005.1 GCA_002709075.1 Rhodospirillaceae bacterium
ACTGTAGAATAAATTTGTGAAATTATTGAGTAAAATTCCATTACAGAATGACTAGGTAGATGTTCCTGTGAGGATGTGGTTCTGATATTGCCAAATTTCTTTGAAGTGAATTTATGAAATGTCTATTTCAATCAAGAAATTAAGCGATGATGTCTTCGAAGTGATTGTTGCAAAAACCTCAACAACCACTCATACGGTAACAGTCACTGACCAAAGTCTCACTGACCTTACCGACGACAATGCCACAAAGGTGCAACTGTTGGAGTTCTCTTTTAATTTCCTTTTAGAAAGAGAACCAAACACATCCATCCTGTCGTCATTCGATATCAACGTCATTTCTAGGTATTTTTCCGACTATAGGGATGAAGTCACAAGATGGTGCGATGAGAGTTAGAACCAAGGACTGTTATGTCTGTAATGACGCAAAGCAAGTCCTGTATCGGTGTCGATACGATGATTTGAAGGATTGGGTCTTTTTATGCGGAAAGTGTCTGACGGATGTTAAATCGAGATTTGAGGAGTTCTACCAATACGGTGGCACGTGGAAGAGTAAGAAAAAGTGAAATTTCTGAGAGTCCTTCTGCACCTCACTTTACTGAAATATCCAAATCAGATTAAAGTTTGAGTATGAGAACTCTATTAATCATACCTCTAATTCTAATGTCTTTGGTTGGTGTATTATTTACCTTCCCCTCAATTCTGAATGCTCAATATGTTGATACCAAATGGACGGTAACCGGATATTTTGGTGAGTTGTGGTTTGCCGAGGAAGTAGACATTCTTGGTAAGAAACAGAAATTTTTTAAAGGATGGGCAGATGGTATCTTCTATTCCTGTGATTACGCGGGGCAGTCTAAAACTTATAATACTTATACAATTAAGGAATTCCTTAGCAATAAGGAATTTCAACTAGTCAACCAAGAAAAAGCGTTCTCAAAAGTGTTTGCAGAAAATGGGTTGGTGGATGAGAGAACAAAGGTCTTTGTGCATCGAATTACTTGCAATGGAAAAAAAGTTGTCGACAGGAAGGTGCTGTATCCTTTTATTACTGTGGATGGTTTCAACAAGGCTTTTTATGTCTACGAAGGCGCAATAATTACTCTAAAATTTGACAAGTAAATTAGTGTCTTATGAAAAAATCACTATTTCTTAAATCCAAAATCACTTATTAAAATTGTCTTTTCCACTGCATCTATCCTAAAATCTGAGCACACTGGTGGATGCTAACGAGTCAGCAACTTTTCTTTTGCTAATGTCTTTTTCACGATTGAATGGGCGTATGCGCCTCTAAACGTTTTTCCAGAATTGATAGAGATCCCTAATTTTTCAACAACACAGTAAGGACATCAAAAGTCACTATTTTTTACGTTATCCTGAAATGTTCTAACAATTAAATAAATGGTGTTCGGAGTATTGATCTCTGAATAGTGCGTGGGATTAACAGGTAAGTATAAATGCAAGATTGTGTCTAGGATGAAAACCTTTATTAACGTGCACAAATTGTACTGGAAAATAAAATATCAAATTTGTTCTATAATTAATCTCTGCAGAGTGACTGGTTAAGCATTTCAGTAGGGATATAATTTTGAAACTCCGAAATTACTAGGTTGAAGTATTTTAAA
This sequence comes from Rhodospirillaceae bacterium, assembly GCA_002709075.1. Taxonomy (GTDB): domain Bacteria; phylum Pseudomonadota; class Alphaproteobacteria; order MPNO01; family UBA2964. The sequence goes on from PAPV01000005.1 coordinate 1,623, forward strand.
GGAAATTTTTTAACTGGCTTTTTAAATTAAAAAACGAAATGATAATTTTTTCTATGTCACTGTCGCAGACGCTGTAACCACCACGCATTCGGTGATGGTTGCTGATAAAAGCCACGCTAATCTTACTGAACCTAACATTACTAAACCGCCAATATCAACTCAATTTGTAGATACTTCGCAGACTGTAAGAACGAGTTGAAAAGAAGATACAAAGGGGGATAGAAATCAAAACACAATCAGAATAGTTTAAAATACTAAGACATGTTGCTGTATACTGATGATTTGTAAATACTGGGTCTTTATTAAAATTAGACACCATAAATTAATCAAAAAAGCTTAATCTCTATCTCCTTTATCATATTGTCTTCATACAGGGTATCTGGTATTGATCTGCTGTAACATCGATAATAGTTTCTTCGGACGTAAAGCCTGACAATGTTATGTACCGTGTCTCATGTTTTATATGTGATAAATTGATTATCTGGGCGAAGAAATCAGGATGCTTGTCAAAGAGCTTTCCATAAAAAAATAAATTTTGGTATTTAAAGCACTTATGAACCGTCTTACCTAAAATGTGATGTGGAAAATTTGTTTCCGAGCAAACAATGTAATACAAAAAAACTAAAAACATTTGGACATTAAAGTGATAATGAAAAGCCCTTCGGATAATCCGAAAACAATAAAAACAATTTGTGGTATTGATAAATACCACGAACTAAAAAGTAACAGGTCTTTTTGGGGCAGATTAAGATTTGTATGGTTTGTTACAATCGCTACGATAAGAGACCTCAATAAATAATTATTATTTAAAAACATCAAAGTTCAATTAGTGGTTATTTTCGAATAGGCTTCAAAAGTTAATGCGTCCGCAATGATACTACACCGACTTCATTCATCCATTAAATCGAGAGTCCACTAGAAACTAAAAGTCCTTTTTGTAAAGAATTTTAAATATTTTTATGTTTTTATCCCTTAGGATACCGAATTACCAAACGTCTCGATTGTTTTAATGCTATTATTATAGATATCTTATAAGTGAGACAGGGGAAAATAAGTCAATAGCATTAATGTTTAATCACATAAACTGCTCGGTTTGGATGATGTTTTATTGCTTATTTTTAACACTAGAACGAATTGCCTTCTGGACAGTTTTTGGAATTTTTTCGTGACAAAGGATCAGTCAGTCTGATGTAATAATGCCATGAATATATGAGAGCTTAACGTTAAAATGGAAAAATTTAAAAAACACCAATTAACCAAATCACAATGCTTATATGTATTTATTCTTACAACCTTTTTTGTAGTGTCTGCAAATGTTTCATTGTCAAAAATTGTCACAATTGAATACACGGAGAGTGACTCATACAGTTTAGAGGTCGCAAGTATTGACGTTGGAGATACAGTGAAATGGATTCCTAAAAATGAAGGACACAATGTAGAATTTTTTGCAGGTCCTAAAATGAATAATTTACCACCAAAGTCGGAAATTGATAAACTTCATTCAATTGTTTTTCACGATGCGGGAGTGTATCTTTACGGTTGTACACCGCATGCCGATATGGGGATGATTGGTCTTATTATCGTTGGTGGCGATTTTCATAATTTAGAAAAGATAAGTAACTTCAGAATGTCTCGAGTTGCTTCATCGGTGTTAAGGCGGTTGATTAAAAATGCTAAGCGTAATTAAAGCTAATGCTAGAAACCTGATATTTGCAAAATTTAAGATATTGTAGGAAAAAATTTCTTTGTTTTCTGCGTTTAAGATACGCTTCGCAGGTGCCATTTTAGGGAAAATTATAATTTTTTTGAAAGCTTGTTATTCATAGTCATCAAACGAAACACCAGTATTTTAATTATAAAGCGTAAAAAAATAGGTCGAGTTATAGGTTCCATTGGTTCCCAAACAGAGTAATGTTTTGCCGTTTACTTCATGATACAGACTTCTGAAAATTATAACTATGGTTAAACCAACTTTAAATTTTACAGATATTTTTGACGGTTTGTGGAAAGATTTGGTAAGGGGATCACGAGATCGAAAATCGGAGTATCGGTGGTTAAATTTTTCTACAACAGAGTTATCGGGAAGAGCTTCAATTCGAACAGTGGTTCTACGTGAAGCTATAAAGAACAACAGAATTCTGAGAATTTTTTCCGATTTTCGTGCAAAAAAAGTTGAGCAGATCAAAATTAATCCATTTGTGACAGCTCACTTTCATGATCGCAGAAAGGGCATCCAACTTCGTATGCTGGGGACTGCATATCTGGCAAATAAGGAATTAACACATTCTCATTGGATCAAACTATCGGAACAGCAAAGAAAGTTTTACAAAATCCTTAAAGGACCAGGAGAGCTGTACGAAAGCGACAAAGAGAATGCTTGCTATCTTGAAGAAAATGCTCATAAATTTTGCGTAATCGAAACCAAGATAACAGAGATTGACTGGTTGTCTCTTAATAATAAGGAACATCTTCGAGTAAAATTCCAATGCTCTAATTCGGATATTAAGATAGAACGGATAACACCCTAGAAATCCGTATCGGTGTTATTTATTGTTTTGACGTTTGAGAAAATGAAGCTTTTCTTTTAACAGAAAAAACTAGTCAATTTTGGAAACATAAGAATTCTGTCTACATGACTGAGTTGCACACAAGTAATGATACTCATTTTCCAGTACCCGGCATTATTTGGATGTGTGGGGCTACGATATTTTTTTCAGTTTCTTTTACATTAGTAAAATTTCTCCAGGATTCTGGTGTGACTGTTTTTCAAGCTGTGCTGTTTAGACAGGTTTTAGGTTTAGTGATTTTTTTACCCTCAGTTTTAGCAACCACCGAAATTAAACATTTAAAAACAAGTGTACCCTTCAAACATTCTTTACGGGCGGTATTTGGGTTTCTGGGTATGTGCACCGGATATTATTCCTTGGCGCTAATTAATGTGGCGGACTCAGTCGCCCTCCAATTTACACTACCAATCTTTACTCTTTTTTGCGCAGCTTTGATTTTGCGTGAAAAAATATATTTTCACCGTGTTTTGGCAACAGTTATTGGTTTTTTGGGAGTTTTGATAATTGTACGACCGGGATTTTCAGAAATTAATCTCGGAATATTACTGGCTATACTCTCTGCTGCTACCCATGCCCTCGCTGACACGTTTGCTCGTTATCTTGCGCGATATGACAGTTTAAAAAACATTATGGTTTTCAATTTTTTATTTACTATACCGCTTGCATTATTGCCATCTGTCATTTGGTGGGTGCCAGTTTCTTCTGCAAATATTCCATATTTAATTTGTTTTGGATTAGCCGGAGTCACTGCTCAATTTTGTCTTACGCGTTCATTTAGTCTTGCGGATGCCAGTTTAGTGTCACCTATATTATTTCTTAGGCTGCCAATAGTTGCTGCAGTAGGTTTTTTAGCATTTGATCAAGTGCCGGAGAGTTGGACCTGGGTAGGCGCATGCATAATTATTCTGGCCACTGTATGGATGGCAAGATCAGAGACAAAGCGATGAACCTAGTCTATTGTTTTGTTTTAATTGAAAAATAGAAAATTAGTAATTTTCTTTAGAAGGCTGGCAGTCTAGAACATCGCAAAAAAACGTTCAGGTGTATTTATTAAAAAAGATATTCAATGTCGGCTTTTATTAAAGTGAGTGCTTACCTTTCCATATAAGCACCGGGGTATAAACGGATAAGTCTTTGTAATGAAGTAAACATACCTGCCTTCGTGAAAACCTCCGTTGCATTCATCAAGCCTATTATCCCCGCCGATGAAATGATAATCCTCATTATAGGTACCACTGTATTCACCGGGAGGCCCAGATTTTCTCAAACCTTTTTTTAAAACCCATCCTGATAATTTGTATTTCGGCAAATAATGGATTTCAAACCCATCTCCAGCGTAACCCACTAAAGAGCCTTTTAAATTTTCAATTAATCCTGTAGGTGATCCATGATAGTGGTACATACCGCCCTTACCAACATGGGCATTATTTGAATCTAGGCCCAATCGTCCTTTCAAACCAAATATGTCAACATTCCAGTTTTTATTTCCCCATCGGCTATGTCCTCTTTTTGCCCGAGGATCCCAAAAACCTGCGGTGCTGGGCCGAAAGAATACTCCATTTACTGCGATTCCTATTATTCCTCTTATCTTCGTGTAGGTTAATAACTTTACCGGATTGAGTGGAACACAAACGTTAATATTTTGTTCTTCGATTTGATTTGGGTTGCCCCGGTTGGGGAAAATTCCCACCTTATGGTTGGGAAGCCCATTGCTTTTAAAGCACCGGTTTTCCGCAGTAAAATATATTAACGAAACATTTACATCATTTGCGTTCAATTGCGTTGAAATTTGTACTATGCACAACGTTAATAATAATTTTATTACTTTTGCTTTCATAACTATCTTATCCCATGTTGTGTAGGCAATCACCACCAATGGATACTTAACGCTCTGCGTTGTCGTCCAACTAATGCCCAATTATAAAGTTTCTGAAATATGGCCTTTAGGCAATTTTAAAATAGCTCGTAGACCGCCTTTTGGAGAAGCAGCTAAATGAATGCTGCCACCATACAAATTAGCTATTTGTTTTACAATTGATAGACCAAATCCGCTTCCGGGAACTGTTTCATCATATCGGTTCCCCCGTGAAAACATAGTTTCCCGATTTTCTGGCGCTATTCCTGGACCATCGTCTTCGATTAAAAATCTAAGCATCGGTTTTGGGATTTCTTTACTTTTTATTTCTTCCACATTTATCCAAATATTGGCCTTGCAAAATTTACCGGCATTTTCAATCAGGTTTCCAAGTAATTCTTCGAGGTCCGTTTGAGCACCCTTGAATGTCAAAGCTTCATCCACTTCAATGTGAATATTTATTTTGCGATCTATATATTGTTTTTTTACAGCGTTTGATAATGCTGAAACTACATTTTTTACATTCGTACTAGCTTTATAAATTAATGGATTTATGTAAGTTTCTCTCTCTCTACGTAAGTAACTAGAAATATGTCTCTCGATTTTATCAATTTCCACTTGGACAATTTTATTACATTGGGTTGTTGGTTCTCTGTTTTCATTTGAGATTACAGAAATTGGAGTTTTTAATGCATGCGCTAAATTACCAACTTCGGCCCGCGCACTTAAGAGCACCTTTTCTGTGTGATTTATGTGTGCATTAATTTCTTCAACCAGTGGCTTAACCTCAATTGGATAGGAGTCATCAAGGTTATGTTTTTTCCCTTCTCTAATTTCACTTAGAGACCTTTTTAAATTTTCTAGTGGACGTAATGAAAATGTAACTTGTGCCAAAATACCAATCAATAATGTGAACACTATAATACCAAATGCATAAATTAAACGTTCATTAACTTTATCTACAGAATCAACCAAATTTTTTGCATCAGTCGCGATTAAAAACTGAAATTCCATGTTAGTTCCTTTTCCGATCACAAATTTTTGTTTTACGTGTAAGTCTGTGTCTTCAGGTCCGGCTCCAAATAAAATATTTGGTGGTGTTGTTTTTGATGATTCGCGATATGAAATTTCAAATCCTTTCATCGATAGGGAACGTCCAACGATTACCTCATCTTTAACCCTTGATATTTGCCAATACCATCCAGAATTTTGGCGGTTGAACTTGTTATCTGTGTAATATGTTTTGTAGGGTTTAATTTCGCCTGCAGGTGTAAAAGAAGTAAACTCTATGAGATATGTTAATTCTTGTTCAACTTGTCTATCTAATGACTCAAGAATCGGGGCTTTAAGAAAACTGCTTGTAAGTACACCCCCTAGAATAAGCGGAAATAGTATCCAAAGCGTTGCAGAGCCTAACAAACGTTGAGTAATAGAACGGGTCTTAGTCATCGACGAGACAATCCAAATGCGCAGTCAAAATGGTGGTGGAGCTAATCTATAACCGCGTCCACGTATTGTCTCAATCATTCCGCTTGGGAACTTTTTCCTTAAGCGTGCTACAAAAACATCAATGGTATTAGAGTCCTTTATAGAGTCCGGGTCGTGTTGAAGATTGTAAATGTGTTCACCAATTTCAGTACGACTCAACACCTGCTCCGCATGATGCATTAAGTATTCAAATACTTTAAATTCATGCGCAGTTAATTCAACTCGTTTTCCATCTACTGAAACCCTGGAAGTACGAGTATCTAGTATTACTGGACCCCACTCAATCAGGGCTGTGGAATAACCGGATGAGTATCGACGGATGATCGCGCGTAATCTTGCAAGGACTTCTTCGATGTGAAATGGTTTAGTCACAAAGTCGTCGGCACCATTATCGAATACAGTTACCTTTTCAGACCAAGTATTTCGTGCTGTTAGTACTAGAACTGGTACATTTTTTGCGGCTAGGTCATCCGCGGTTTCCCGCCAACTCTTCAATATCGACACGCCGTCAAGTTCTGGCAAACCAAGATCTAAAATTATTGCGTCATAGCTCTCTGTATCACCTAAAAATTTTCCCTCTTCACCATCGAATGCGGTGTCAACAACATAGTGTTCATTTTCGAGTGCCCGAACTAATTGCTTATTTAATTCGGGATCATCTTCTATGACCAAAATTCGCACAGTAACGATCTCCATTTTATTTTTTAAAAACAAATTCCGCACAGAATAAATAACTAAATTCAGCAAGAAATATCAAACATTTTGATATTTCTTGCTCTCCATTTCATGAATATTTGATGAACGAGGCATTCAAAATCTGTTCATTGGTCGGCTGCTTATATAGCACTTCAGAGTCAAACCGGCACTTGATTTACTGTAACGATTTTTCTCTGAAAACAATAAAACTAGAGAAGGTCAATATGCCAAACATTAGTAAAAAAACCAAGTTGTTAGTATTGTTGATGGTAGCAATTAAGATTTGGATGGGGTCTCACAATATAGTAATCGCCCACCCAAATGCGTCACTAAACACCGAGAACTTTAATTCATTAGCAGAACAAATCATTAATGGATTAGATGCGTCACCGATAAATGATTTTACATTTCGGTCTGGATATGATCGACCCGGCATAGAAATTTCTTCCTTCAGTAAACATAAAATGCAAGGTGACCAGTTCCTTTCTGACTTAGCTAACGAGTTTAACTCCGGTTTATTGGCAGCGTTAATCAGAAAAACAGAAGGGCGGTTTAAATTCTTTTCCCAATCAGCTCAACAGTCCAAGAGAGGCCCAAAGTTATTTTGTAAGATGGGAGAACATTGTGGGTTTACGGGCAATAGCTCTATAAGATCATCCGAAGCTGATATATTAATTATTGGTTCAATGCGTATCTCAGGAAGGTATGCATTTCTTTCGTATAAAGCTATATCCATAGATAATGGACTAATCCTGGCGGCCACATCGACTGTTCAGTCCGAACTTTCCACTAATTTATTAAAAAGAAGACATGGCCAAAGAGAGATCCGTCTATCAGAACACAAAAGTACTATAGTGTCTGATCGGACGGATTTTACTTGCCCCGATCTTAAGTCCCTAAAACGGGCTTTAGTTGATTTAGGATATTACTCCGAAAATTTTAATGACAAAAATGGGCCGGCTACTCAAATGGCGATTAAGGCCTACCAGTGGCATCACAACTTTCCCGAAACCGGAAAATATAGCTGTGAATTGGCGAAGCATGTGAGATCGGAAATAAAAGCAAGGGGGCTTGATTAATATGGTTGGTGAGAACCAAGAAACAGCAATGACAGAAATAGCCTTAGCCATGGCAATGGGTTTTTTTAGTTTGATGATTTTGGCAATCGTATCGGTTGGTATCCCTAAAGAAACAAATAAAGCTGCTAGTACAACTGCTGTCATAGCTAAATTCACGACATTACAATCAAAAAATAATAGTCCAATTGGCAAAAAGGTTACTAAAAAAGATATTTTTATTGTTTACGATGGTAAGGCGTTTCTGAACAAAAATCTGGAAACTATTAATCCTGAAAATATTAAGCCCGATAAGAGGATAATTCTTGGTTTGGAACCGGATTTTTCCGTGCAACGCGCACTATTGGTTCAGTCAAAATTGAGAGGCATGAATGTTGTCCTGGTTGCCCTTAACGATCAATGGCGGACAGCGTTAGATAGAAAAAAGAAGGCTAACGCAAATGTCAGATAATCGTAAATTGAATAATATTTTTTGGAAGACCTATCTTAATTGTATAATTTTAGGCGTTTTATCAATGTCGTCCGTAAAAGCGTTTGAAAGAGCTTCTACCAACGATAATCGGGTAATTATAAAAAAAATGGTGTTAGAACAGGCGGCGAAGATTGGGGTCTCAGCCCCACTTGCCCTTGCGGTTGCTCATGCCGAATCAAATTTTAACCCCTATGCTAAGAGTACAAAAGGAGCGCGTGGTGTGATGCAAATTATGCCTGCGACATCTCTTGGAGAATACGGAATCGCGCCTGATAAACTTTGGAATCCCAAGGTAAATATTTCTGTAGGATTGCATTACCTCAAAAAACTCTTAATCAGATATCGTGGTCGCGTTGATTTAGCTCTTTCGTTTTACAATGGTGGTTCTGCCGTTGATCGAAAAGGAATTGGTCGTCCGCAGGTAATTCCCTACACACAAAAATACGTGATGAAAGTGACCCGTTTAAGGTTCACTTATCAAAAACAGCTGGGTTTGGGAAATTTTTAGCTGAAATAAAATAATTACTGACTTTAATCAAGAAGGAAACATTTCTAATGTTAAATATAAATTTAAAGCGCTTCAAAAACGTTATACTTGCCCTTCCTATGTTAATTTTGTTTAGCGCATGTTCGTTAGAGCATGCCCCGAGCACCACCGGTATAGGTTTTCGGGAAGCCAGATTTGCTGAAATTGCAGAAATGCGCAAATTCCGTGAATGTGTAAAAGAGGGTGAGAAACTTGATAAAATCGCAAGTCGTTCTGGGGGATATGGTGCCTATTTGTCAAGTGCCAGGGTCTTAGAAAAATGTGAGACAGAAATTGGTCCCAACTTTAGTGGAGTTGGCACTGAGGAGAGAATGCAAGCATATGCACTTGCGATTCAGAACTATGTAAAAGGACGAAATATTAAAAACGCAAAATCTGGCTTAAAGAAATTTAAATTAAAATTCCGTAATAAAGATTTTTATTATCCGGATGGGACTTCATTTCTTCAGACAATGGAGGTCCTAATCGGTACGCACGATCCAATGTCATTCGGCCACCTTTCTTCTCTCAATGTAAATAAAGTTCTCAAAAGTGAGATGAGAAGAATCGACTATTGGAAAAATCAATAAACGAACAAGGATTTTTCAAATGAGGGATAAATATTGTAAAGCAATGAAAATATACTTTCAAGAAGTGACAAATTTCGCCAAAATATTTTTGACCTTTGTCCTTAGTTTTTCTCTTTTTGTTAGTAGTTCATATGGAAAGGCAGAACCAGGTGATGAACAATGGCTTCCAAAGACGAGTGAAAGACTCATTAAATTACCTGCAAAAATTCTAAAGAAGTCCGTCAATAAAGATTTTAAGAGTTCAGAACTAGCAATTGGTCTGGATAAAAATCAAAAATTAATAAACCTAAAGGTAAAAACCCTAGGTGATATCAGTGTTGCGCTTAATAAAACACAGGATGAAAGGCTGGAAACCGAACTGCGCCATCAATATTTAGCGGAAAAGCAAGCATATCTCAAATTAGTAGAGAAAAATCAAAGACTAAGACGAGCAAAGGCGAGTACAAAATTAAAACTATACAAAGGAATTTTAAAGAAATTGATCCATGAAAATGGTCTCCAACTGCGGCAAAATAAAAAGATAGAACTTTTACAAAAAACAGCGCGCAAGCGGTTTGAAAAAAACATCTCTAAAGTCGACCAGCATCTGTTGGAATTGAGACCCGGTAAGAAAAGTAAATACGAAAAAAAGTATGCAGCTAATTCTGATGCAATACAAAGGCTTGTTAACGCAATAAATATGCATCCGTTAAGTCAGAGGACAGAGAAAAGCGATAGCCAGTATAACAAGGCTGAGTTTTTAAGAGAGGAAATATATGAGCTTGAAGCAACTCTCGCGATTTTGGGTCAAGAAAAACAGATACTTGGTCACATGGCTAAAATTGTAGCGTTGGATGCACGTGCACTTGCTGAAAGCTTGGCGGATCACACCGATAACAGACGCGGATTGGATGGATCACCCGAGGCTCTTAAATTTTTTGTGAACTAGGAGAAAGAAATGAAGAAATTAATGTGTGGATTCTTGATGTCCGTGATGGGATCTTTGATTTTGCTTGGCCCGACCGGTATGTCACTAGCTGGCAATTTAGAAAACTTGGAGCGGGAGCGTGCAATAATGCTAGAATCATTCTTAGTATTAGAGCCTCATGCAAAAAAAGGTATGGATCATAAATTAATAACTAGGCAACGGCTAATTGATTTAGAGCGCTTAGTATTAAGGGATAACAAATTGTTGAAAAAGAATAGGTCCGCAGTGCGGGTTGCTCTGAGTAACTACGATCTAACCTTTCTGATGCATGCCTCTGTAGAAAAAAACAAAGATGTATTTGAACATTGGCTCCAAGAAGTTGGAATTTCCTCTACAAGCCTCAAAAAGGCGAGGGTTGGAAGGCGGTAATAATGTTTGCAGATGTTTTTGAGATGAAAATGGTGTTTCGAGCAATGAGTTACATGCTCGGTACGATCATTATCTTTCTGGCTGTGTTCTTTATGTTTACGGATTTTCATATTTACCAAACACTTAATTGGGTTCGGGAAATGTTGGGATATTCTTTTCTGATCTTGACAATGACTTTGTCGTTAATTGCCATTTATTGTTGGTTAAAAATTTCTTCAGAGAAGCAAAGTGAACACAAATTCTGGATGGCTATTGGGTTACATTCTGCGAATGGGATAATGACCCTTGCTCTCACCTACACCCTTCTTGGTATAAGCCTTGGTATTGGTTCGTTGTCTGGGAAATCATTAAGTCCAGAGACGGTTCAAATAGCAGTCCAAGAAATGACTACCAATTTCAGTCTTGCATTTATGACCACTGTTATTGGCCTTCCTTTATCCACAATTTTAAAAGCTTTTTTAATTATTACCCATAATAAAAGATAGTCTGTGAAACTTGGATTAGCAAAGGAGGATACAAAGTGAAATATCTTATTTTTAATATTGCAGTTGTTTTTTCTCTTGCGGCCATAATTTGGGATAAACCAGGAGATAGATCGCAAATAACAGAGCAATTTCAAAGTTTGTTTGACGATGTTAAAAGAAGCATAAACTGGTCCAGTGATTTTAAAGAGAAAACTCGAAAAGGTTTAGGTGGTAGTAACAAAAACCTAGTAAAAAACTCGGAGGGACTACCGAAAGTCGTATTAGAAAGGTCAGAGAGCCAACAATTGGAAAGCATCCCAAATGAAAAGAGGTCTCAGAAACTTCCTAGAACCAGTCAAAAAACAGAGCTTTCAAAGAAAACTAAAAACAGTAAAAAAACAAATTCAGCAAAAACTGTTAATACGAAGTCAGAAATTACAAATTTAGATGTTATTCAAAAACCCATAAAGAATAATTCACATTTTGGCTCTTCTTTGTCAGAGGTAAAACAAAAAAAGGCAAAAACATTAGAGTCGGAACAAAGTTTGGCAATTTCTAATGATAATCGTCGCCGTGCATTATTAACCCTTTCTGAAGAAATGGAATTTATTCACGCACGTTTTGTTTATGAATAGAGAAGTAAACAGAAACAATATGTCCAAGAGAAAAACAAGCTGCTTATCAATTGTTATTAGTTTTTCATTGATAGGCTTCTCTGTCTTTATAATTTTACCTATGGAGCCTTTGAGAAAGGTTGATAAGAAGTCTACGGTATCATCAAAAATAATACAAAAGGAAGAAGCTTCTCCTGAAATTATAGTGATACCGAGAGCACCAGTCTTTCATTCTTTAAAAGAAAAAAAATCAATTGATGCACATGAAAAGAAAAATAATTTTTCCCAAACACCTCTGCAGAGGCGGATGTTGTCAGTAAAAAAGAGAAATAACAAAGTGAAGGAAGGTCAAACTCAATTTAGTACAGGAAGACTACTTGATAAAAATAGTGATGAAAGTTTATCAGAAAATAAAATAGGTGAAAATACTCTAACCGCGGCCCAAAAAAAGGATAATAGCAATTTAAAAAAGGAGACCAGTGTAAGTATTCCAGACGGGCGCTTTCTTTTGAGAATACTTGAGCATGGCAAAGGTCCAGAGATATTTATTGGTTGGCCACAAAATCTTTCTGATAGGAGCCGCCTTTATCATCTTTTACGCAAGTGTTACGGGATGAAAAATGCTGTAATTAGCCAGAAGAATGTGCTTTATTCAGAAGCAACTTTGCCGGGAAGAACTTGGATTCCTAACACGGATTTATTCAGTGGTTTTTTGCGTTCGCCAATTGGACAGCCAATTAAATCCGAGGATCAAAATTTTGAAAAGATTGCTCAACGACATAATCTTTCAATTTGGAATCCTGTTCGAATTTTTCCAAGAAATGTTGATGCAATGATACTATCTGGTTTGCGTAATTTGATTGGTCAAAAATATCAGAAAGCACAAATTGTACGAGCTCATTACATGTTGAAAGGTGGATCTTTTCTCTACCTTCATAAGATAACAGTTGATAGAAAGCCGGTTTTTGGTGAAATCAGAATTCCACTTAATAATAAATTGTTATGCGCAGCTTAATGCGTTTTCTTAGTTCAGGGCGTTTTGCTCTCATTTCTTTATGTTTTCTGATCTGGATATTGCCTGCGGCGTGTATGCAAACTTCATATTCGGAAATAAGTGATGCACCCCAAAGAACAAATTTTTTTGATCGATCGGTGGAATTTAAGCTGTATAGAGAATTCTTTCAATTTGCACCTGAATGCGTGGTTATTTCGATAAGGTCAAGCCACGCTATAAATCCCGTAAGCTTATTAATAGCACGTTCATTTGAGAGGTATCTTAGAGATAAAATCAAAAAAGTTATTGGATTGAGACATGCAGTTAAATTATCCAGAAAGATTGGAGTCAGTTTGGATTATCAAGAAGATCGAATAATTTTCGCAAATTTGTCTAAATGCAGCTTTCTTGCAGAAATAGAGATTAGAAGAATAGAAGATACATTTCTTTTTATATGGGCAAACCGATCAATTGATTTGAATTTTCAATTATTATGTTTGCTAACAGGAAAGACCCTTTTTAAAAGTTCTCATACTGCAAAGCGGGGCAACGGTGGAATACCGCTATCCGCATATGCCATGCCCATTTCTCTTGCTCAAGCCGCTAAGGTAACAGGGGATAGAGAGATATTTCTTTCTCTTGCTGACGATGCAGCGCGACGGATGTTAAAGCCGCTACCTGATCTGCGTTAAATATCAAATAATCCACGTGGATTGTGTTCCTTACATCTAAAAATCTTGTGACTCTGTCGAACCACTAAGTTTGCCTCGACGTAATGGAAATTTATCTTCCTTGTATCGTAACGCTTTATCTTCATTGTTAGGAATTTTTGTAGGATCTGTTGTATTTTGTTGGTGTTTAAATTTTCTAGCACCAGCAGCTTTATTTGCGTTCCAAGAGACGATCACACCATATATTCCCTGGCTGGTCACTGGATGAGGTGCTTGCCAATCTAAAACCTCATGAATGCCGTTTATTTTTGCGAACCCTGCCCCCTGTTCCATTTTTTTTCGGGCACTCCTATTAAGTTGGACTTTCGCAACTTTATTTTTATATGTTCTTACATCTTGTGATGTTTTGGAAGCTTCTTGGAGTGCGACTGTTTGATTAATAAAGAGGCGTAATAGATTTTCAGCAGCTAATTTCGCGTTAGTCTTCGCCGCAATTATAGAACTGCTATCGTTGCGGTCGACCTCAGATTGTCCGTATGAAATTAAGTTAACGTGGCCATTTTCGTCTACTTTAATCGTTAAACCCCAGCTATTAATTAAATCAAATAATTCGTTTTGATTATTCGGATTTGGAAGTTGATCTCTGATAGGTCGATTTGGAAACAGGGTTGGTACACCAGAAAAATTTCTGGCTGCCATTGCATCGGCTAGTCTCTCTGATTTTCGGCTATATCGCAAAACTACGCAAATTTGTGCATACTGATTATTTGTTGTTAAATTTTCGCTAACATACTGAGTGTATATACCTTTCATACGTTCTTTTGCTGTCGCTTCGATTATTTCGTCAAATTGGCGAGTGCGAAGTAATTTTTTAGCCTCCTCTTCAGCCTTTTTTGCTGCCTTTATAAGCTCTTGACGTTTGGTCTGATTTGACTCATTTCGTGCTTTTTTTTCGGCATCTATATCGATGCCACGCTTTCTTAAATCCTCGTCAATCAGGGTATTTAGCCATTTAAAGCCTTTATCCATAGTACTAGACAAGGAGGGTTTTTGATAACGTTTTTGATCCAAGAGAGCCAATTTTTTCCGTAAACTGGCTGCCTGATCAGCCGCACTTTTCTCAGTTTTATTCAAGGATGTTTGGGGAGCTAATCTAACGCTTGCTTCGCTCAAGATCTTTTTTTCTAGCGAGGCAGCCATTTTCGTATTTGCATCCATCCATGCTTCACGAAATGCTACATAGCGACTATCAATGAAACCGGGCTGCCCAATCTTTATTTCCGTAGATGCAATCCCTAGCGCTAAAGCAAATTCATTATTTTTACTCAGGTTGTTGAACCCTTCGGTCCAACCTTTTTCTCTTATATATTTTCCACATGAACTTCCGCTAATAGTTCTCGCCATGCTCAATCTAAGCATAGTTCCTTGTTTCGGTGAGAAACCGGTGATTTTACCATTTACATCAACATTTGAGGGTAAGAATTTAGTCTGAACTTGAGCAAAAGCACTAAACGTTAAAAAAGAAAGAATACTTGCAAATACGATTAATGAACCTGATTCTGTAAAGTTAACTTTCCGGATCCTTAATTTCATTTTTTACACCACCATATTTAATTTGTATTTTTGCAACCTTATCTATGTCAGTCTGTTTGAAAATCGAGATCAATCATCTTCTCAATATCACTGAATTTTTTTTTAATAATTCTCTTTCGGTAATTTTGTTGTTGTTGGCGAGCGATAAGATCACTCTTTAATATGTCACTGCGAGCAATCTTTAAATCAACAATTTCTCCTGTGGAAACTTTTGATTGACTTCCAATTATTTTTATCATCCCAACAGTTTCTTCTTTTCTTCCCAAAGATTCTCCTGTGTATGGGTCAATAAGTTTTCTACCCAACGCCACAAGATTGTATTGGGTTCCAATTTTGACCGTGTCTCCACCCTGGCCAAGCGTGACTATATTTCCACTTACATCTAAAACTGATATAGGAAAGATCGCGTCCACGATCTTTCTACCGAAAATTTCTGCAAACTTCCTTGCTAAAGTCTCCATCGAGCCATCCTTATGGCTCAGTTGCTCGGTTGCAGAAAATTTTATCTGTGTGCTGACAATATCAATAATTCTTATAGTAATTTTCGCCGACGTCTTAGTGGTTTTTATGAGTTGCCCTGTCGTTTTAATTGCAGTTTTTGAAAGTTTATAACGCGCTCGTTCTACAAGCCCAGTAATTATATAATCAGCACCAAGACGATTACCTAAACGTGCCAATTCATCTGCGTTTGTTCCATCCCTTTTTAAGAAGTCTAACTCACTGTCTTGTTCGTCAAGAAAAATACGGTCGAGCACTGCAAATTTTCGAGACTGTGTAATATAATTTTCTAAATTAAGGCGAAAAACCCTTTCAAAATTCTGTATATGACTTTTGGGAGTCGTTTTTTCCAAAATCCTAAGAGGAACAAGAGACAGTTTTATGCGGCGCAATTGAGAATTGTGTTTAAATACTGGAACGGTGACTCTTAATAATACACGATAAAGTTTAGATCGTGTATCTTTTTTTCGACTTATAATTTCATAGCTTTTTACAATTCCCTGTGTTCTTTTCGAAATACTTTCCTCAAAAAATTTTTTAGTTTGTGTAATCTTTTTATTATTTTTAGAAAAAGCTTTTTGAGACAACAAATTGTTAGCCCGGCTGCTTATTATTGATCCGTTAACTTTATTTATACCTACTATCAATGCTCTTTCTACTGCACGTTGCAGACTAACACCCCTACCTTCTGCGTCTACAGTTCGATATTCGATGCGGGCACTAACATTTCTGGTGCTGAGTAAAATTAAACAAATCAACGTAATACAGGTAGCTGACAAGTACACAGGTTTATTTTGTATCATCAGAAACCACCTTAGCTATTTCAAACCCTTTTTTTGCAATTCTTTTGCAATAATTTGCCCTGTCATTTTTCCTGCTCTCATCAATGCATTAGTTCGAGCAGATTTTTCATTTGTCCCAAGTCCAGACCATTGTTTTTGAACTGCAGAAACTTTTCTAGAGAATCTTTTTGAGACATCATAAACTGCTACATTAACACGAACGGACACCATTCTGCGTCCACGATAATTTCGGGCGGCATCAACTGTCATACTGCCTCGTGCAAAAAACTTAAAGTCACACCGTCGCGCGGCTTTGCGTATTTGATTCCAGTGTCTACCTGCCATTTTGTTTTTACTTTTGAAAATAGAGGATACTGTCTCGGCTGAGGGAATTTGCCCACATTCATCGGCGGCCCCAACCAACTCGCCATATGGCGTCCATTCGTATCCAGCGTTTGTCAATTGTCCGCTGACTGCCGTATTAAAGTCATCATCACTGATAATTTTGTATTTTATATTATCAGATTTTCTTATTGTGCTGCCACCCGTTTCACTCTTCTGTTTAGACACATCCGCGTTGTAAACCAGCGCTTTACCATCTGAGGCCTGAGAAATTTGCTTAGATTTTGCTTTACTCAGAGATTTAGAATTTTTCTTTCGATTTACGTCAAATGTTTCCGCAGTTTGAGCCTGTCTTGCAATAAAAAGGGCTGTGAACGCGGAACCTGCACCGGATACTATAGGTTGTTTCTTCTTAATATTGAGTGCCTGTAAAATTCGTGTACTGTCGATATTTAAACAGACATCGGTTTTTAAAGTTTGTTCAGACTCAGAAAATTCACGTTTGCCAGCTTCATTATAATTAGAGATGTAAAAACCCAAATTTTTAAGAAAAATATTTTTTTTTAACTCATAAGCTTTAAACTGATCTCCATCGAGAGAATGGATAAAATTTTTCCACGCGGCCAATACAGCTTTTTTCTTCCCATCTATTATATGCTCATCGGAAGCTTCTTCCACCTCCTCATATTCATCAGTTTTTATTACTGAAGTACCCTTAATACATGAGGCAGAAAGGATTGAAGTAGATATTACAAAAGATAAAAAAAAGGCGATGTATGCTATGATCATATTTTTGGGTAAAACTAACATTTAACCTTCCTAGTTTTTTTAGCATTAAAAGGTAAAATATAAAAAAAACTGACTAAAGGAAACAAAAAATGAAACTTCTCCATTTATCCCGCAGACAGGTGATAAAGGGTATGACTGCTGGTAGTTTTATTGCTTCTTTTGACTCCGCTGTATCTGCAGTTCCGCGGATACCAATTAGGATTCTTTGGACTGGGGTTACATTTATGCGGAGCTGTCCAATCGAAAGTGCTTCTTGCAAAGAATTAGATGACTATTTTCCTCATACCTGGGCTACGCTCTCTAGCAGCGTTGGAAATAGTGAAAAAATTCATTTACTAGATAAGGTGGTATTCAGATCAGTTGCTCCAATTACGGGCAAATATAATAATATTCGAATGATTTTCCCGGGGCCGGAAAATTCATTTGGTGCGTCAATCGAGACAAATTTGGGGATGTTTGTTGGCATATCATCGGATAGAGACATTGCACATCACTAT
Source organism: Rhodospirillaceae bacterium (assembly GCA_002709075.1). Lineage (GTDB taxonomy): Bacteria > Pseudomonadota > Alphaproteobacteria > MPNO01 > UBA2964. Next base: position 19,473 of record PAPV01000005.1, read on the forward strand.
GTAAAATCAGAGAACCAACTTGTTCAAATTGCGGAATTGCAGACTTACGTAATTGTTTTTGACATAAAAAACTATTCTATTATTCAGAGTTATCCTCTTCGTTTTGTGGGAATTGATTCGACACAGAAAAAAAATAGACGAGAGTTTGTTAAAAAAATGCAGTGGGAAACACTTGTGGGCACTGGTTCAAATGAAAAAAGTTTATCCAGAGCTCTTGCAAAAACTTTAAAAAAACTTGTCGTCAATCAACAAAAACCCGTCGGTGTAAGGGTAACGAGGATACAATTAAAGGGTGTTGCTAAGAAATGGTTAGAGCAGGAACCAACCGCATCAAAACATACGGAGAGTGATTATCGTGAAATACTTGGTAATGCTTTGACCTCAGCCATTTCGGAGAAACTTCAAATAGGTATACAACCATTTTCTCCTGCTGATTCCATCATGCGTGTAACCGACAGCATGGTTAACAAAAGCAGTGAACTCTTAGATAAAGATTTTAATAATGGAAATATTGATTGGGATATCCGTTTAACGGCTTTTGGAACCCAAATACAAAATAAAAGGATTGCCGGAAGAAAGTACCTTTTTAATCGCAGAATAGACATATTTGTTGGAATTTCAGTGGGTAAGTATAAACGCTCCTATGCTGATGAACAAAGACTTATTGAAATTAAAGAAGACCAAATTCTTGAAAAGGAAGTATTTAAAAATAAATTTCATGCAGTTTCAATAGAAGAAACAACTGGCACGTGGTCAAACAACTGGTTTTATGCGCTTGATCTTCATACAAGACTATTCGAGTGGCTTTTTGAAAATTTGAGAAAAGAAAACTACGCACTTATTTTTAATGGGGAACAAAAAAATCTAAAAACTAGAAGGTTTCTTACGAAAGCTCACTCGCACAATTTTTCTCAATTTAAAGAACAAGCGAAGGCTCTAAGAAATATTTTAATATGAAATTGTATCACTGAAACGTTACTGGTCAAAAATCTTCATGTTTGCTTCTTCCGCATTAATGATGCCATTATTTACAGGGATTTCTTTTTTTGCTGCGTAATCTGTAAGTGCGTGATGGAGTTTGCAGGCTGTTTTGAGGCCTTTGTCCATTGCTGGTGCAACTGCCACAGTGTCACTCAGTGAACCAAAGTTGTTGAAAAAGCTGAGAGTAGTTTTTCCTAATTGCGCAATAACATACCTGTTCATTCCTCTTGCTCTTTTCAGTTTCTCTTTTCCAATTGGGTCGAGTTCATGCGTTGCATTAGAAATTTTTCTTTCAACCAAATCGGCTGCCGCTGTGGAGATCCTCACCAGCTTTCTTATAACCTGTTGGTTTTCATCAGCTTGATTTACCAAATCTTGAAAGCGTTTTTTTATTTCTGCTTGCTCTTTAGCAAAATCAAAGGCCTCGAGAAGGAGAAGCCCAGCTTGCATCTGGATCCTAACTAATTTTTCTGTGTCTCTTCTTAAGGTTGACCCGGAATTGCTTACAATTTGCCTTTTTAGATCTGCTTTGATTTTCAACGCCTGAGCTGCATAACGCCGGTTACGTTCATGATATGGGTTTCTGGGATCCACAGCAACAATGTGAAATAGTTTGACGATATTTTGCCATTCGTTCCCATCTTGGTTTTTCCAGTCGTCAGGATTTGAGAGAACATTTGCTGCTTTGGGTATGTTTTGTCTTACTCCATCGATGCCGAAGAAGAGCCGATGTCCAACAACATAAATTGCACCCAACGAAAAGTTTTCATATGCATCCATCAATATACGTTCTTGGTAGGCTTGTTTTGTATGAACACCGTTGAAATGAGCAAGTATTAGAGAATATGCAAACTTGGCATCATTTTGTTCTATTTCATCAAGGTCGTCGTTTGAAATTGCATATTTGATTTTTGCTGCAATCTCTAGTCTTCTTAGCCCGTCTACAATAAAGTTCTCAAAAAGACGTTGAATCTTCGAGGAATTAAATCCATTTCGATACCAAATAAGGTCCCGTGCCCATTTTTTTCCGTCCAATCTATTCATAAAGATAATGTTTTGTGTATCCGTTGTACCTTTGTTGAAATCTACAGCTACATCTTTTTTTATTGACTTAATATTAGCGTCAGATGCGTCATGCATCCATTCAAGTGGATCTGCATTTCTTCTGCATAGAAAACTAATAATAGAACCAGAAGAATAATTTAGATTGCCATTTTGGTCTTGGGTATCTGGCTGAATAAAGGTAGGCGAATTATTTTTTGAAAGATTTTTAAACAAATTGTTTAGTTCAAAAGCATATGTGTTTGTGTTTGAACCCAATAGAAAAATAAATATAAAATATTTAACAATTAGAGCTGATTTACGCATTTATTTGTCCTGAAATATTACTATTCAAGGCGACAACTTATTTTTTTCCGGACAGTGTTTTCCAAATTTAGCCAATTTATCAGATACCTTGCTGAAAATAAATTAGATATTTGGAAAAAATATGTAAATTAAAGTTAGGCCGGCACTTGTTTGTTCTTCTAAAAACCTAAAATAGGATGGTAATTTAATTATATATAAAGTGATAAATTTTTGCTATCTAAATTTTGGCTTTAATAGCCCCAAAGACTTTAAGCTTGTTTATCAAATAACGGTAATGAACTTAACAATGATTAGTCTTCATGTAGTAGTTTGTCATTTCTGCTTTGAAAATTTTGAGGTGGAAATAGAAACCGATGGGTTGTTCACCGGAAAAAATCTTGAGATATTTGATTGCACAGTGTGTTGTAACCCTAATAAAGTAGAATACAGTGTTTGGGATGGAATAACTTCTATTCGAAATGTCGGCGATGGAAATGCATAAATGGGTAAATAATGCGTCAATGAGATTAAGACTTAGAAAAAAACTACTCAAAAAAGTAAGTTGTCAAGTCAATGTAAACAGCTAATAGATCTAATCCTTCAACCATGGCAATTGCCCGTCCCAGTCAATATCTAAATTATACCTTTCCATAAGGTATGAGCGTACTTTCTTCTCAGAACTTCTTGTTACTGTTGATACATCTGTCCCAAAATAGAGCCACTCGCTTCCCGTAATTGCCCTGCAAAATAATTCTTCACTTAAAGCTTTATGTTTTCTACTATGGTGATGACTGATAACTCTTAATCTAACAACATTCTTTTTATCACCAAACCCAATCTTAAGATCAATAGAGACATCTTGTGCGTTAAAGGTTTGATCTTGCGTGTGCGTTACTGAGACAGCCCCAGGTGGGCTTCTGTCGAAAAGGTCGATATAGTCTTCTTGGTTCTTAACCATAACCTTCCACATCGGTATCCGTGGTTTGTGAATTTCTTTGTTTAATGTACGTAATACTCTTTACTCTAGATTTTTAAGAAATCCCGTAAGAAAAATAAATAATTTATTTAAACCGATTAAGGTTTCCTAAATTTTCGTCGAAAAGCAGTTTTGCACGGCTTTTTTGTGGAGTGAAGAAATGTAAAAAGTAATCGTAATAGTGAGTCTCCCCAATTTGGGCAGTGCTGAAGATGGATTTTTCGTTAACGAGGGTTTTTGAGTATTGGCGCCATCTTGTGGTTGTTCTAAATTCACGTAATAGCAAGCATTAGAAAGAAGAATTGAGGAATTTGAAACTGTGGATAATACGGTGTTAAAAATCAAATTTAATTTTTTCAATTCTGAGTCCAGATAAAGCTCAGTTACTCGCTGAAGAAACTGCAGCGGTAATGATTTTGCATTTAGCGCAGAATGTTTTTGTGGACTGCAATGGAATATATCTAAACACCGGGTTCTGCCTGCAAACTGTAATTGAGAGAGCGGAGGGCTTTCTTCGCAGATGTGGCATTGGTTGGTTGGAAACGGCAACCGAAACAAAAAAATACCATTTTTTTGTTTTTCTCTGGTATCTCCGAGCCTTCAGTAATAGATGGCCATGGATTAAGTGTGATTGATCTTGGTTTTCATGTTAGGCGAGCTTCTAATATAAAAATTAGCAATGGCGCTTGGAATGAGGGGGCTTTTACAATATACACGGCTGTAATGCTTGCAGCCCGGGCTTATGGGTTTGCGGATATTTTGAGAAAACATCCTCCAGACAGTCAGGCTGGAACGATAGTAAAGACTAATAATGCTAGTAATGGTTTACCGGCGTTCTCGCTCTTTGTATTGCTTAAATGGAGGAAGTTGCAAAGACGTTTTAAAGTATCGTTATATAGCTGTTTTCCATGACGCAGCAGCTTAACTTTTTCGTTTTTTACGCTCCAAGGCATCGAATAATGAAAGACGTGAAATGAATGAACCCAAGCGGCCCGCAACGGAGGTTTTAAAAAAGACAGCATTAAAGTTACAAATGTTTAGGGATCAGTAGACAAGGATGCAGAGAACATTGTTCGGAGAAATCGGCTCGGTATTATCGCATCGGCAATACCGATTATATTTTTTTTCGAATTTAATTTCTTCTATTGGTAGGTGGATTTATAGGTCATCTGCCGCGTGGTTCACTTGGGAATTAACCGATTCCTATGAGTGGTTAGGTATAATAGCGTTTGCCGATATTTTCCCAATGGTTATATTGGCAATGATTGCTGGTGCTTTGTCAGATCGCATTGGGTATATGCGGGTTATCAAATTTACTCAATTTTTTGCTTGGGTGCTCGCACTGATATTAGCGATCCTAATCCTCACAGATCTTATAACCATATGGGTGTTACTCGGCATTACAATTCTGCACGGATGTAACGAGGCAATGTCTACCCCTCCGAGACTCTCCATTGTCAATGCGCTTGTGCCCAAAGAAAAGCTCTCTACAGCCATTGGTTTAAACTCGGCGGCATTTAACGCTTGTAGGGTTTTTGGTCCGGCAATTGGTGGTGGTTTGTTGTTATTCTTCAACGCGGGATGGGTTTTTGGTATTGCAGCGCTAACTTTCGTGCAATTTTATGTTGCATTATTTTTTATCCGCACGGAGTCTGGTAATGCTGGTGGTCATGGAAAACCTTCTTTTAGTATATTAAAGGATATTGGTGAGGGAGTCAGTTATGCATGGAATATGCCCGGCATTCGTTTCTTGTTGGCTCTTCTTGCTCTTCAGGGTGTGTTGTTGCGTCCTTTTATGGAGCTGGCCCCAGGCTTTGCGGATAAGGTTTTTGGTATGCAATCTGACGGTATGGCAATTATCCTGTCTTCGGTAGGGTTTGGCGGACTGATTGGTTCACTTTTTATCGCTCGGCGGGGTAAAATAGCTGGGCTAACGATGTTGGTGACCTGGTGTGTCGGGCTCCAGTCAGTTGCATTGATGTTGTTTGTTGCAACTAATTACATTTGGCTTGGTACAGTCTTTTTATTTGTTATTGGTGTAACTATGCTTGTGTCTGGCGCAGGGTCTCAAACATTAATTCAGAATACCGTCGCTTCATCTGTTCGGGCTAGGGTCATGAGTTTATTTGTAATGCTGTCATGGGGTTTACCGGCAGTAGGTGCGTGGATTGAGGGTATGTTGGCTGAATTCTATGGCTTGCGATGGACCGTTGGTTTTGGAGCAGCTGTTTGTCTCGTATTAGGTATTTGGTCGATCAGATGGGGGAAAAAATATAGAAGTGAATTAGAATAATTTTTTGGAGCTGCCTATTATCTTCGCATTTGTTCTGAAAGTTATGACTAAAATCATATCATTTGCTAATATCAAAATTTAAAGTTTCTAGATACGCTAAAATAGATAAGGAGATAACAGATGCCTCGTGATCTTGGTTTTCCGTTGACTGATGAAAATTTACTGCGCGAAAAATGTTTTATTAACGGCGAATGGGTAAACTCAGAAACCGGCGATGTTATCGAAGTTACTAATAAGGCGAGTGGTGAAATTATTGGTGTTGTTCCCAAAATGGGAAAGGCAGAAACTCGTCGAGCCATTGAGGCTGCAAATGATGCACTTTCAAGTTGGCGGGAAAAAACAGCCAAAGAACGGGCAATAATTTTACGTAGATGGCATGAGTTAATGATAGAGAACCAAGATGATTTGGCACTTCTCATGACTGCGGAACAGGGTAAACCTCTGGCAGAGTCAAAAGGTGAAATTTTATATGCTGCATCTTTTCTTGAGTGGTTCGCAGAGGAAGGAAAACGTGTGTACGGTGATGTGATTCCGACTTTTGCACCAGACAAGCGAGTGATAGTTACGAAAGAACCAATTGGTGTAGTCGCCGCTATAACTCCCTGGAATTTTCCTCATGCAATGATTACTAGAAAATCTGGGCCAGCAATTGCTGCTGGCTGCACAATGATTCTGAAACCTGCTTCCGCTACACCATTTTCCGCGTTGGCTCAGGCAGCGCTCGCAGACCGAGCGGGCATGCCTCCAGGAGTGTTTAACGTTGTAACAGGTGCTGCGGGGGATATTGGTACCGAAATGACCTCGAATTCAACTGTTCGCAAATTGACCTTTACTGGTTCAACTGAAATTGGCAAGACTCTGATGAAACAATGTGCTGGGACTGTAAAAAAAGTTTCTATGGAGTTGGGGGGAAACGCCCCTTTTATTGTGTTTGATGATGCTGATTTGGACTCTGCGGTGAAGGGGGCGATGGCATCCAAGTTTCGCAATACGGGACAGACCTGTGTTTGTGCTAATCGATTGTACGTTCAAGAGACTGTCTATAAAGAGTTTACACAAAAGTTGGTTACTGCAGTTGAAGAATTGGTGATTGGTAACGGGCTCACTGGGGAAACACATCAAGGTCCACTGATTGACTTAGCTGCAGTCGAAAAAGTAGAGGAACATATTGAAGATGCTTTATTAAAAGGTGGTTTGGTGCAGACTGGCGGTAATCGGCATAAGCTTGGGGGCACATTTTTTGAGCCCACTGTTTTAACTGGTGTCACTTCAGAAATGAAAGTAGCAAGGGAAGAAACTTTTGGTCCTGTAGCTCCACTTTTTTCATTCGGGAGAGAAGAAGAGGTGATTGCTTTGGCAAATGACACCGAATTTGGGCTCGCATCATATTTCTATAGTCGTGATATTGGTCGTATCTGGCGAGTTATGGAAAATTTGGAATATGGTATTATTGGTATCAACGAAGGGATAATTTCCACTGAAGTTGCACCCTTCGGCGGTGTAAAAGAGTCCGGAATTGGTCGAGAAGGATCCAAATACGGAATCGATGATTTTCTTGAAGTTAAGTACGCACTGCTGGGTGGCATTGATGCTTAATTTAAGGATTTTTTTGGATACATAATGGTTTTATCCGGTTTGTGGCTGCGCGGAGTAATTAAATGGGCAAGTATGATTTCGATCTTTTCACTATTGGTGCAGGTTCAGGAGGCGTGAGAGCATCTCGCATGAGCGCTAGTTATGGAGCTCGTGTCGGTGTTGCAGAAGAACGCTATCTTGGAGGTACTTGTGTTAATGTCGGGTGCATTCCCAAAAAACTATTTAGCTACGGTGCTCATTACACACATGAATTTGAGGACGCAGCCGCTTACGGCTGGAGAATGCAGAGGGCCTCTTTGGACTGGCCAACAGTAATGGAAAATAAGAATAAAGAAATTAAACGGTTGAATGAAGTTTATTGGAATATTCTTAAAAAGAATAATGTAAAGATTTATGAAGATAAGGCTGTTTTATTGGATGCACATACTTTAAAGATTGGTGGTCAAACGGTAACGGCAGATAAGATATTAATTGCCACTGGTGGTCACCCAATTAAACCAAAATTTCAAGGTGCTGAGTATGCGATTTCTTCAGATGAAGCATTTTATCTACAGGAGATACCAAAAAGAACGTTAGTTGCAGGTGGTGGGTATATAGCGGTTGAGTTTGCAAGCATATTCAAGGGATATGGTTCAGATGTAACCCAGTTATACAGAGGAGACCTATTTCTTAGAGGATTTGATGATGACGTTCGTGCTCATTTGGCTAAAGAGTTCAAAAAAAACGGAATAAAGTTATGTTTTAATGCTGACGTTGTTTCAATAAAAAAAATTCAGGATGAATTGCTGGTAGAAATGTCAGATGGCAGAATAATTAAATCGGATACCGTATTTTTTGCGATTGGACGTAGGCCAAACACAAAGAATATCGGGCTCGAGGCTGTTGGAGTTAAAATGAAGCCAGATGGTTCAATTTGTGTAAATGAATATTTTGAGACAAGCAAAAGCAATATTTACGCATTAGGCGATATAATTGACCGCTATCAGCTGACGCCAGTAGCCATTTCGGAAGCAATGATTTTATCAAATAATCTTTTTAACGGAACCAATAAAAAAATGAATTATGACGATATTGCTACTGCGGTTTTTTCAGAACCTAACATTGCGACAGTTGGACTCACAGAAGCCCAAGCGCGAAAAACGTATAGTAGTGTAAAAATTTACCGTTCCGAGTTTCGTCCCTTAAAACATACGGTTACTGGAAGAGATCAGCAATGTTTAATGAAACTCATTGTTGATGAGGAAACTGATCGTGTTGCTGGAATTCATATGGTAGGAGCAGAAGCTGGAGAAATAATCCAAGGTTTTGCTGTGGCGTTGAAGGCAGGTGCCACGAAGTCCCATTTTGACTCAACAATTGGGATCCATCCCACCTCCGCGGAAGAATTTGTGACGATGAATTAGCCTGCATCGTTAAAAAAATCTAAAGTATATTTTTGAGAATTAGTGCTCTACAACATGTCTAAAAAACCGTGCAGTTCCAGAAATTTTTAATCAATTTTGTTGCGGTGATGGTATTAAATATGGGGACTAAAGAATTTCACATATTTCACTAAAGTTGAAACGCGGAAGCTTCTCAAAAAGAGTTTGCGAGTTACCATACCCAACATTACATAAAAAATTTGATTTTATATCAGTATTTGCAAAAAATTCCTCGTCAACCTTTTGATTATTGAATCCTGACATAGGACCAGTATCTAAGCCAACCGCGCGAGCAGCCAAAATAAAATACGCGCCCTGAAGAGAACTGTTTCTGAACGCTGCGGTCTTGGCGGCCGCAGTGTTATTGCGAAAGTTGGCCGACATATCTTTATGGGGAAACATTCTTGGGAGGTGCACCCAAAATGAGAGATCATAGCCAATAATTGCTGTAACAGGAGCGGAATTAATTTTAGCAACATTACCTTCGCCTACACAGGGTATCAATCGTTGCTTTGCTTCGGCTGTTGTACAAAAAATAAATCGTGATGGTTGGCAGTTAGTGCTGGTGGGGCCACTTATGGCTAGTTCAAATATAAGTTTCAATTTATCGTCACTTACCGGTTTGTCTAACCAACCATTGTGTGTCCTTGCCTCTAGGAATAATAGGTTCAGTCCATCATCATCGAGCTCGGTCATTGATTTGCGCAGTTTTTCTAAATCATTCATTTTTTCTTGTTTTTCATCTTGCATTTTATCTAACTCGCTCATTAGAAAGTTTTTCTTCTTTAATGGGATTTCTCAATATACCAATATCCTCAATTTCAATTTCACAAATATCGCCGGGTTTCATCCAGAGGGGAGGATTGCGCGCGTGTCCGACGCCTGATGGAGTTCCCATAACTATCAAATCTCCTGGTTCTAAAGTAAGACATTGGGTTAAAAGATAGACTGTTTCTTCGACATTAAATAACATCATGTCAGTATTGGCATTCTGAAGAGTGTTACCATTCAGTCGGGTCTGTATTTGCATACCGCTCGCCCCCTCCGGCAATTCATCAGAAGTAACAACGATCGGTCCGAATCCTCCCGTACTATCGAAATTTTTACCTATAGTCCATTGAGCAGTTTTGCGCTGATATTCCCGGATACTTGCGTCATTAAAAATTGAATATCCCCAGATATAGTTTAATGCATTTTCTCTTTTTACATGTCTTGCATGTTTTCCAACGACAGCAACCAATTCTGCCTCATAATCGAGAGTTTCAGAGGCCTGCGGACGGATAATTGGTTTTTCGTGTGCTACAAGGCTGGTGTTGCTACGCATGAAAAAAGAGGGATAAGATGGACGCTCATACCCTCCTTCAGCAGCATGAGCCGCATAATTAAGTCCAAGACAAATTATTTTTCCTGCTTTTCTGGTGGGCGGCAGCCAATCAATAGAATGCAGTGGAATATAAGAGTCCTTGGGTGCTAACTTAACACAATTTTTTATTTGTTGCAGAAATATTTCTCCACCTGAAATAATTTCCACTAATTCATTCGGAAGTGAGGGATCCGCCATACTTAAATTAACAACATTTTCACCTTCTAGCACTCCAATTTGCTGACAATCCCCTTTTTGAAACGACAATAACCTCATTAATTTTCTCCATGTATTTGAGCGTTGAAAATTAAAAACTCTGAAAATCGAGGTTTCAACTGCAGTCTTGATATTTTTTGATCAAGCAGTACGATAAGACAATTATCTTTGAAAAACAAATCCACTAGCTGAATGTGAGCAAAGCCGGTTATAGTATTATCAGAAATTTAATATTTGAACGCGGAAAAAAATTATTCCGGTATGGGTTAGATGCATATACTGTTTAAATCAGCAACATGACAATTATTGGTAAACGTTTAGATAATAAAGTCTTTTTAAAATTTTTGTAGTGGTCGAGTAATTATTAATGTAATCAAGCTGGAAAATCATTCAAAAAAGCGTACTTTTTAAAACAAATTGAAGCTTAATAAAAAAATAGACTAAAGCGGTAATATACGGATATAAGATTATGACGATAAATTGGACCCCTGATAGCTGGCGAAGCAAAAACATTCGTCAAGTTCCTGTTTATTCTGATCAGGATGCGCTTGCCGCCGCAGAGGAACAGTTGCGAACTTCTCCACCGTTGGTTTTTGCTGGTGAAGCACGACGGTTACGCGAAGCTCTTGCGGATGTTTCTGCTGGCCGAGCATTTTTATTGCAGGGGGGTGATTGCGCAGAGAGCTTCGCAGAATTTCACCCGGATAATATACGTGATACATTTCGCCTCCTACTTCAAATGGCAGTTGTTTTGACATTTGCGGCATCGCGGCCTGTGGTAAAAGTTGGACGTCTTGCGGGGCAATTTGCCAAGCCACGGTCGGAAGCTACTGAAACAAAGAATGGTGTGGAATTACCCAGCTATCGGGGTGATTCTGTAAACTCAATCGAATTCAGTCGCCTTGCTAGAGATCCGAACCCCGAACGTATGGTCAGGGGATACAATCAATCCGCAGCCACTCTGAACCTTTTACGAGCACTATCTCAAGGAGGTTATGCGGATTTGAAGCAAATTCATAGATGGACACTCGGATTTTTGGATAATAGTCCAGCAGGAGATCGTTATGGTGATTTGGCCTCCAGAATTGGAGAGGCACTAGCATTCATGGAAGCTTGTGGTTTAACCTCAAAAACTACTCCGCAATTAAGAGAAACCGAATTTTACACCTCGCACGAGGCACTTTTGCCAAATTATGAAGAAGCCATGACCCGAATTGATAGTACTACCGGAAACTGGTACGATACTTCTGCTCATTTGCTTTGGATTGGTGATCGAACGCGTGACCCTGATGAAGCACATATTGAGTTCCTAAGAGGAGTAGCCAATCCACTTGGTTGCAAAGCTGGTCCGACACAGGACGGGGATGGGCTTTTAAGAGTGATAGATACACTTAACCCTGAAAATATACCTGGAAAAATTACGGTTATTACGCGTATGGGGAATGATAAAGTTGAAGACAAATTGCCGGCCTTAATACGTTCAATTGAACGTGAGGGCCGTCAGGTCGTTTGGTCATGTGACCCCATGCATGGAAACACAATAAAGTCAGCCAATGGCTTTAAGACTCGGCCGTTTGATCGCGTTCGTGATGAAGTTGAACGCTGTTTTGATGTTCATCGTGCCGAGGGAACATATTTAGGTGGCATTCATTTGGAACTTACGGGGCAGAACGTGACAGAATGTGTGGGTGGTGCACAGGCAATTACCGAAGCCTCACTGGCTGACCGTTATCATACACATTGTGACCCGCGCTTGAATGCTGATCAATCTCTAGAGCTCGCTTTTTTGATTGCAGAGACCTTGAAACGAGAACGAGATGATCGAGATGTTGGATCGTCGCAGGTGGCTACTGGTTAATTTGAAAAGCTATATTCCGGACCAATCAATACGTTTGGTAGGCGACGAGGTTAAACTATTATGACAAATGAGATTTCTATTGCTCTGGCCCAACTTAATCCAAAAGTTGGTGACCTTGATGGCAATGCAGAGAAAATTAGAGCCGCGCGTCAGCGAGCTAGCTTAGACAAAGCTGACTTGCTTGTTACCAGTGAACTTATGTTAACTGGATACCCCCCAGAAGATTTAGTGTTGCGTGCTGCTTTTCAAGAAGCATCAGAAAAAAAAGTTCGTATGCTTGCTAAAGAAACCAGAGACGGGGGGCCTGCTATGCTGATTGGGTCAATTTGGTGCGAAAAAAATCAATTGTACAACGCAGCGATATTTTTGGATGATGGAGAAATCAAAAGTATTCGCTATAAGCATGACCTGCCAAATTATGGGGTCTTTGATGAAAAACGAGTATTCAAAGAGGGACCTCTTCCTGGACCAGTAAACATACGTGGCGTAAGAGTTGGGGTAATGATTTGTGAAGACATGTGGGCACCAGATGTGACAGAGTGTTTGCAGGAGTCTGGAGCAGAATTTTTGGTTGTACTAAATGGCTCGCCTTATTCCATGGAAAAATGGGATCAACGCTTAACGCTTGCAGCAGCGCGTGTTGGTGAGAGTGGACTGCCCTTAATATATGTAAACCAAGTTGGTGGACAGGATGAACTCGTTTTCGACGGTGGGTCATTCGCAATTGGTAATGACAGAATTATGAAGGCTAGATGCCCTGATTGGATTGAAGAAGTACAGATTACCAATTGGGACCGTGAACAAAATGGATGGCAGTGTACATTTGGTAAATGTGCTGTTTCTGAAGGAAAAATTGACAGTATTTATTCTGCGATGATTTTAGGTCTGCGTGACTATGTTGAAAAAAATAAATTTCCTGGGGTTTTAGTAGGGCTTTCAGGAGGAATTGACTCCGCACTCACAACATCTGTAGCTGTTGATGCGTTAGGTGCAAACAAAGTTAGCTGTGTGATGATGCCTTCGCCATACACATCGACCCAAAGTTTAGACGATGCAAAATCCTGTGCAGCTTTGCTTGGGGTTAAATTAGATGAAGTGAATATTGGACCTGCGATGGCAGCATTTGAAAAAATGACCCACGACGTGTTTTTAGGAGCACCACCGGATACGACCGAGGAAAATATTCAGTCACGCTCTCGAGGCATCACACTGATGGCGTTGTCGAACAAACTAGGTTCGATGTTAATATCCACAGGAAATAAATCCGAAATGTCAGTTGGATATGCAACGCTCTATGGTGATATGTGTGGCGGTTTTTCAGTTTTGAAAGATGTATATAAAACTCTTGTATTTGATCTGTGCCGTTGGCGGAATAGGAACAAACCGCACAATTCCCATGGTCCCGAGGGAATGGTAATTCCAGAGTCAATAATAACAAAGCCGCCCTCAGCAGAACTCAGGGCTGATCAAAAAGATGAAGATAGTTTGCCTCCATACAGCATTCTTGATGAGGTTTTGACTTGCTTAGTGGAAAAGGACTTGGGAGTTGAGGATACTATTGCGTGCGGTCATGATCGCGACCTGGTAACAAGTATTTGGCGTATGCTTGTGAAAGCTGAATATAAGCGGCGTCAGGCACCGCCAGGAGTGAAAATTAGCGAAAGATCTTTTGGAGGCGATCGAAGATATCCAATTACCGACGGGTTTATGGACGGTTAGTCCAATGGATTTAACATTATATAATACATACTCCGGTCAGAAAGAGATATTTGTACCAGTAGATGCAGAGCATATTCGAATGTATGTGTGCGGACCTACAGTTTATAATTATGCGCACATTGGTAATGCCCGTCCCGTCGTTGTTTTTGACACTCTGGCTAGGTTATTGCGAAAGCTTTTTCCAAAGGTAACATATGTTCGTAACATCACCGACATTGATGACAAAATTATAAGCGCTGCGAGCGAACAAGGTAAGAAAATAAACTTTATTACGACGCGTTATACTAATCAATTCCATGCCGATATGGCAGAATTGAATGATAATGGCCCGGATATTGAGCCACATGCGACCGATCACATAACTGAAATGATTAAGATGGTTGAGTGTCTAATCGAAAAGAACTTTGCTTACGTGAAAGAAGGGCACGTATTGTTTTCAGTGAAAAAGATGAAAGATTATGGAAAGCTGTCCTCTCATTCACCCGATGAGTTAATAGCAGGAGCCCGTATCGAGGTTTCTTCCTATAAAAATAGTCCAGCAGATTTTGTGCTGTGGAAGCCATCAAGTTCAGAACAGCCAGGTTGGCATAGCCCATGGGGGCGTGGTCGACCTGGCTGGCACCTTGAATGTTCAGCAATGAGTGAAAAACACTTGGGTGAAACTTTCGATATTCACGGGGGGGGCCAAGATCTTATTTTTCCACATCATGAGAATGAGATTGCGCAATCAGTATGTGCCCATTCAGGCGCTCCTTTTGTAAATTATTGGATGCACAATGGATATTTAACTGTTGATGGTGAAAAGATGTCAAAATCACTCGGCAATTTCTATACAGTGAGGCAGTTGTTAGATGAAGGTTGGGATGGTGAAACCATCAGGCTGGCTCTTTTAAAATCACATTATCGTCAGCCTCTGAATTTTTCGTTGAGAGGTTTACAAGATGCGAAATCAGAACTTGATAGATTTTACAGGGTTCTTAGAGGGCATAGTTTAGCAGAAATAATAAATTTCTCTTCAGAATCTCAGCACTCGACAATAGAAGCAACATTAAAGAATGATCTCAATACACCTGGTGCTATTCATCAATTACACGGTGAGGCATCGCGTTTGTTCCGCTTGTCAAATAATGACCAATCCACTCTTAAATTAAAAAATCAATTTTTTAAAGATGCGTCCTTACTAGGGATATTGCAACGTGATCCAGAGGACTGGTTTAAAGGCAATAACAAAAAATCAAATGATAAAATTGACATGGTTTTTGTAGAAGACACAATCGCTCTTCGTAACGCAGCCCGTGCTAGGGGCGATTTCATAGAGGCCGACCGATTGCGCGACATCCTATCTGCAAAAAATATTATGTTAGAGGATAATGTTGACGGCACGGTTTGGAAAGTTGGTGAAGGTCAAAAATAAATGCAATTATGGTCGAGTGGAATTTTCTCACCCAGTAACAAATAATTAAGGTGTTGGATATTCAAGAAAAGTATTGGGTGCTTTTAATCAGAAACTGTTTTTTTTGCTTATCAATTAGCGTACTGTAAGTAACATAGTCTAGTCAGTCTCGAAATGTAGATAGACTGTCCAAATTTTGTTTAGTTTTTTGTCAAGCAAAAAAATATAGCTTTGATAAACCTAGTTGTTAACGTTGAGTTGTCTCCATGCCAAATCAAGAACCAACGAAAAGAATGGTTGCTGAACGAACATTAGCCGCAGCACCGGTGGTCATAATGGTTGAACCCTCTTTGGCAGAAAATGTTGGGATGGCTGCCCGAGCAATGCTGAATTTCGGACTGAAAGAATTGCGTTTGGTTCGCCCCCAATTTACTTGGCCTAATGCCAATGCAATAAATGCTTCTTCGGGAGCCCACTCAGTTTTAGAAAATGCAATACATTATGATGATACTGCAACAGCCGTTAGTGGTCTTCATCGTCTCGCCGCTACAACAGCACGAATGCGTGATATGGTAAAAGATGTGCAATCACCTAGGGAATGGGGAATTGACTTCCGTGATGCAATCAAAAATCGCGGGCAACGTGCTGGTATACTTTTTGGATCTGAGCGTGTTGGATTAAATAATAATGATGTGGCTCTAGCAGACACGTTGGTGAGTGTTCCAACAAATCCGGCATTTTCCTCTATTAATCTAGCACAGACAATCCTTTTGTTAGGTTACGAGTGGATATTAACAGGAAATGAAACGCTTCCAAAAAACAGAGTCGTGCGCAAAGGGTATGGAGCCGAGTTGGCACCACTTGAGGAAGTAATAGCGTTTCACAAACATTTGGAAGACGAATTAGAGAAAGCCGGTTTTTTGAGGGTGCAGGAGAAACGGCCAAGAATGGTACGTAATATACGAAACATATTTAATCGGGTTAAACTTACATCACAGGAAGTCAGAACTCTACGAGGGATAATAGTAGCGCTTTCCCGAAAGAAGTGGCAGCCATCAGAAAAAAACAGGGGCAGGGAGAAGAAAAATGAAGAAAGAAAATTATGATTTCATAATTGTAGGTGCTGGTTCTGCAGGCTGCACTTTAGCTAACCGTCTCTCCGAAGATGATAATAATAAAGTTTTGCTGCTGGAAGCCGGAGGAAAGGACTTTGATCCGTTAATTCATGTACCTCTTGCTTTTCAAAAGATGCAGGCGTGGAAGCTTCATGACTGGGGTTATGTTTCCGAACCGATTTCTGGTTTTGAAGGCCGAAGTCTAGAAGTTAAACGCGGGAAAGTTTTAGGTGGTTCCAGTTCTATCAATCATATGGCTTATACACGGGGACATCCGGGTGATTTTGACAGGTGGGCGAGAAACGGAGCTTCAGGGTGGTCATTTTCTGAGGTTTTACCCTACTTTAAGAAAACTGAATCTTGGGAGCTAGGAGAAACTGAAACTCGGGGTGGGGGCGGACCTGTTGGAACAGGATATGGTAAAACGCAGGACCCTTTGTATGAGGCCTGGCTGTCTGCTGCAGAGCAGGCTGGTTGGCCTTTAACTGATGATTATAATGGTTTGAATTCCGAAGGATTTGGTCGTAGCCAATACACAATTCGTAATGGCCATCGCTCATCATCCGCTAACGCTCACTTGAGACCCACAACCAAGCGAAAGAACTTATTTATAAAAACCAATTCATTGACCACCAAAATCATCATGGATAAAAAACGTGCGATAGGTGTAAAGTATTTCAAGAGGGGTGAAATTGGAGAAGCCTATGCCAATAACGAAATAGTTGTAGCAGGAGGGACTATAAATTCACCGCAAATTTTAATGTTATCGGGTATTGGTCCAGCCGACCATTTAAGAGAGTTTGGAATTGATCCAATCGTTGATTTGCCAGTCGGAAAGAATTTACAAGATCATCAGGTATCAGATATTGCGTGGGCACGTCCTGATGGAAATGCTAGTCAGTTTAGAGAGGAAATGAGATTCGATCGGATGGTTTTCTCAATGATAAGAGCATATATTTTTCGAAGTGGTCCTGCGACAGTTCTACCCGGTGGCATGCATGCATTTATAAAAAGTTCCTCTGAGCTTGAAGTTCCAGACATTGAATTCATGTTCCGCGGAGCACCGCTCAATGCACACTTATGGTTCCCCGGTCTAAGAAAAAAATATGTGGATGGATATGCTATTCGACCCGCAATTTTACACCCTAAAAGCCGTGGGGAGATACTTCTCCGTTCAGCAAATCCTATGGATAAAGTGAGAATATTTTATAATTTTTTGTCCAACCCAGATGATTTGGTGTCGCTCAGAAATGCTTTTAAGATAGCACGTGAGGTAGGAAGGCAAGAAGCAATGGATCCCTTTAGAGGTGAAGAAACTGTTCCTGGCTCAGATGTAAAAAGCGATGATGAGATTGACAAATATATCCGAATGACCTGTCAAACTGTATATCACCCTGTAGCAACTTGTCCGATGGGTACTGGAGATGACGCCGTTTTGGATTGTGACCTTCGGGTAAAGGGGGTAGAGGGTTTGCGGGTTGTGGATGCTTCAGCTATGCCCGATTTAGTATCGGCGCATACTAATGCCTGCGCGCTTATGATAGGGGAAAAAGGCTCTGATATGATATTGGGAAAGCAGCCATCAGCCTAGTGTTTGTAAATAAAACTATCGCTATGAAGAAATTTAGACTTTTAAGATTTCCATGGGGATTGTGTTTGGATTATTTTTATCAATCATCCAACTTCTTGACAAATCATTGACTTTGACGGTGTTATCCTTATAGTCCCGCCCCATTCCTGAGAATGTGGATAGCAAACTTGGTTTTTGTTTATCCCGCCGCTGGAAAACCAAATCGGACTATCAGGACAAAAAAGGAATGAAAAATGAGCAAAAGGCAAAATGCGAAGTATAAGATTAATCGGCGTCTCATGTGTAATTTGTGGGGACGTCCAAAATCACCCTATAATACGCGAGAATACCGACCGGGAGAGCATGGACAAGCCCGCCGAAGAAAACCGTCGGATTTTGGAATACAGCTTGCAGCCAAGCAACGTCTTAAAGGTTATTATGGTAATATAACTGAAAAACAATTTCGGCGGACGTATGATGAGGCAGTGCGTAGAAGAGGTGACACATCGGAAAATTTAATTGGATTATTGGAACGTCGTCTTGATTCAGTGGTTTATCGTTTGAAATTTGTGCCCACAGTATTTGCTGCACGCCAATTCATTAGTCACGGACATATTCTTGTAAATGGAAAAAAAGTAAATATTCCATCATACCGATTGGTTGAAGGTGATACGATCCAGTTACGTGAAAAGTCAAGAGAAATACCACAAGTGCTTGAAGCCATTGATTCTGTGGAACGGGATGTACCGGAATATTTACAGGTAGAATATAAAACGATGAAGGGTGATTTTATACGAATCCCAAAACTTGCAGATGTACCATATCCGGTTTTAATGGAACCTAACCTGGTAATTGAATTTTATTCGCGATAGATAGTTGGTACCAAAGAAGCTGACAGATTATCCCAAAACGCATTTATTTTACCTAATAAAATCGAACAGTTGTTCAAAAAGCTTATTCTGTTTCCTGCTTTTGTATATTTATCTCAATCCCTTTATCGGTAAAATATTCAATTATTTCTCCCTGCTCCGCCATCTCACGTATTATGTCACAGCCACCCGCAAATTCGCCCTTTACATAAAGTTGAGGTATAGTTGGCCAGGAAGAAAATTCTTTCACAGCCTCTCGTATTTCGGGATCAGCAAGCACGTCAACCCCCTTGAATTCAATTCCCATGTAGGTAAGAACTTGAACTACGGTTGCTGAGAAACCGCACTGAGGGAACACAGGGGTTCCCTTCATAAAAAGAACCACATCATTCCCTTCAATTTCATTCTTTATGCGTTGAAATACTGGATTATCAGTCATGGCTTGAACTCCTGCGATTGAGAATTAAATTTCAGCCTTAAGGTGGAGAGGTTTGTAATGCCAATGCATGCAACTCTCCTCCCATTCTTCCTTTTAATGCCTGATAAACAAGTTGATGCTGTTGGACACGGCTTTTCCCTTTGAAAGTATTAGAGATAACACATGCAGACCAATGGTCCCCATCACCAACAAGGTCTTTAAGCGTTACCTCTGCATCCGGTATGGCTTCTTTTATCAAGCGTTCAATATTTTCTGGATCCATCGGCATATTTTTTCTCCCTCATGCACTGTAGTCGGTTTTCATATAATTTGAGAACCAATATTCATGAGCATTTTTCAATTTGTCCAACGATATAGGTGGATGTCCTGCGACAGTCAATGCATTACCTCCACTACGCCCTAGATATTTTACTGGAATTCCTGCGTTATCAGCGCGATCAATTATTGTGTTTGCATCTGTGGTTGCTATCAAATATCTACTTTGATCTTCTCCAAAACAATAATGTGCTAGTTTTATCTTACCTGGGTCGAGTTTAACTTCTGCCCCACAGTTTCCTGCCAGAATCATTTCGACTAGAGCGACCAACAGTCCACCCCCGGATAGGTCATGACAAGCACCAATAAGAGAATTTTTAATATATTTTCTCACAAAATCACCGTTGAGACGCTCAAAATGCAAGTTGACGGGTGGCGGTTCTCCAACTTCTAGTTCTCCAATTTCACGAAGCCACAAAGAAGCTCCAATATGACCTTTTGTTTCCCCTATCAAAATTATATCAGAACTTTGAGGTAACGCGATCTTGCACATGTGTGAAATATCATCAATTACACCAACACCGCCAATTACTGGAGTTGGAAGAATTGCTGATCCATTAGTCTCATTGTAGAGTGATACATTCCCGGACACCACTGGAAAATCAAGAAGCTTGCAGGCGTCTGCCATCCCGTCAATGCAGCCGACAAATTGCCCTAATATTTCTGGCCGCTCGGGATTTCCAAAATTTAAATTGTCAGTTACTGCGAGTGGTTGAGCACCGGTAGCTGTGAGATTTCGCCAGGCCTCTGCGATAGCTTGTCGTCCTCCTTCGATTGGGTTGGCGTTACAATAACGCGGTGTGCAATCGGTTGTGATAGCAAGTCCTTTTTTTGTTCCATGCACGCGGATAACTGCTGCATCGCCTCCAGGACGTTGTATTGTATCTGCCATCACCATATGGTCATATTGTTCCCAAATCCATCTTCGAGAACACAAATCGGGTGACCCAATTAAAGTCAAAAGGGCCTCTTCAATCGACAAATCGCTTGCTGCAATATTTTCCGGTACTGGTAACGGTGCGGACGAGGTTTTATAAGGCCGTTCGTATACCGGCGCTTCGGACACAAGTGGCGTTATAGGTATATCGCATACAACTTTATCATTTTCTTTGAGAATTAGGTTCTGTGTGTCTGTAACTCTTCCTATCACGGCAAAATCGAGATCCCATTTCATAAATATATTTTTAGCAATTTCCTCACAGTCCGGTTTTATAACCATGAGCATTCGTTCTTGGCTCTCTGAAAGCATTATTTCATAAGTGGACATTCCATCTTCACGGATAGGAATTTCATTTATATCTATTTCTAGCCCAACTCCCCCTTTGGACGCCATTTCTACAGATGAGGATGTGAGACCTGCAGCTCCCATGTCCTGTATTGCTACAATCGCATTTGTTGACATTAACTCAAGGCATGCTTCTATTAGTAATTTTTCAGTGAATGGATCACCAACCTGAACAGAAGGGCGTTTATCATTTGCGTCTTCGCCAAATTCATTAGAGGCCATTGTAGCACCATGAATCCCATCTCTACCGGTTTTCGAACCAACATAAACGACTGGGTTGCCAACTCCTGCGGCAGCTGAATAAAAAATTTTATCTGCATTGGCAATGCCGACTGTCATTGCGTTTACCAGTATATTTCCATCGTACGCGTGATGAAAATCACATTCGCCTCCAACAGTTGGTATGCCTACACAATTCCCATATCCTCCTATTCCTGCAATAACACCAGATAAAAGGTGTCGTGTTCTGGGGTCATCTGGATGTCCAAATCGTAGTGCATTTAAATTAGCCACTGGCCGAGCGCCCATAGTGAAAACATCACGTAAAATACCTCCTACTCCGGTAGCCGCACCCTGGAAAGGCTCTATAAATGAGGGGTGATTGTGACTTTCCATTTTAAAAACAGCGGCCAATCCACCTCCTATATCAATAACACCAGCATTCTCTCCTGGACCCTGAATCACCCATGGAGCCTTAGTTGGAAGACGTTTTAGCCAGTGGCGAGAGGATTTATATGAACAATGCTCACTCCACATTACTGAGAATATTCCTAACTCAATAAGGTTAGGAGAACGTTTTAAAATTGATAATAATCTTTGGTATTCATCTTTAGTCAGACCATGCTCTAGAACTAAATCCATGTTGATTATGTTCTTGCCATTCATTTCGAAATCTTTCCGGCCAGTTTTTCAAAAAAAAGTTTGCCATCGGTGCCACCAAGAACTTTAGCCACCATTCTTTCTGGGTGAGGCATCATTCCGAGAACGTTGCCAACATCATTCAAGACTCCGGCGATATTTTTTACAGACCCGTTGGGGTTAGCATTTTCATTGTCTATCCCCTTGCTCGTGCAATACCGAAAGGCCACACGATTATCGTTTTCAATTCGTTTGAGTGTCTCGGGATCTGTTACATAATTACCCTCATGATGAGCTATAGGCATCTTCAAAATATCACCCGTATTATAGCTTTGAGTGAAGAGTGCCTTATCATTTTCAACTCGCAAATGTACATCCCGGCAAATAAACTTTAAGTCGGTATTTTGTATCAGCGCTCCAGGCAATACTCCCGCTTCACACAATATTTGGAATCCATTACAAATCCCAAGAACTGGCACACCTGCTTCTGCATGTTTGATTACTTCACGAATTGCCGGTGAATGAGCAGCAATGCATCCGGCACGTAGATAATCGCCGAAAGAAAAACCGCCCGGAATAATAATTAGATCTGTTGGCCCGATTTCTGTTTCACGATGCCAAATCATTTTGGGCTCTAACTTAAAGGTATCACGCAAACAAACTTGGATATCCCGATCACAATTTGAGCCTGGAAAAACAATTATAGTAGAATTCATGAGCCAATATCTATCCGGTAGTTTTCAATCACTGTATTAGCTAGCAATTTCTGGCACATTTCTTCAGCTTTGCTTTTTGCTTTTTCAGAGTTGTTCTCGCTAATTTCCAGTTCGATATATTTACCTTGTCGAACTTCTTCAACCCCAGTGAACCCTATATCTGCCAGAGTTTTTTCTATAGCCTTACCTTGCGGGTCGAGCACAGAACTTTTTAAAGTAATATAGACTAAAACTTTCAAATTATTTTCCTCATTAAATACAAAAACGCTCCTCACTATTACTCGAATCGAGCCTCTATTAAACTTCTTTTCACGACACTAAAAGTTAGTATAAAAGTCTACGTGTTCGTTTATATTAAGCATTCAATAAAAATGGTTTAAATCTCAGGGCAATCGAATGCCGTGCTAAATAAAACCGCAGCTTTTAATTATAATTCTCGAAGATATAATTCCTAGCTCATAATCTGTATTGGTATTAATTAAGGTTGACATCATAATAGGCATTGGTCTCTTGCGGCGATTCTGAGAACTTCCAGTGTATTCTTGGTTTGCCAAAATTTGGCCCCTCAAGTGCGATAAGACTTGATGAAAGTGTACCGAATCCATTTTGTGCTGAAATAAATATGTTTTTACGCGGGTCTGCACAATTTCCATATTTTTTACCAGCTACAAGATCAATCCATTCGGACCAGTCCCCTTGTTCGGGTCTTGGTGCCGAAGCAGATTTGAAGAGGGGCAGGTAATGATTGCTTCTTGGGGACGCAACCTCATTCATCCCCAAAGCTGTAATTATCGAAATTCCTTCCGGAATTTCAAATGCTTCAACCTTTGTAGAATCTGGCCCAGTGCTTCTAATCCACCAAGCATCTCTATTATCTGCGACGAAAAGATTAAAACTCCTGTAAGCAGCAGGCTCAAGATCGAGCAAAGCATCCATAGATGACAATGCGTCGCAATGGTCTAGCGCCTCAAGTACAAGTTCTCCTCGACTTCTTAAACGTGGGTCAGGACCGAGTGATCCACTGCGGTTTAATATACCAGAGACGATACCATCATCATTGACCCCAAGCCACGTGCCGCCTCCAAGCTCATCCAATCCAGCAGTGACATTCTGGCGGCTTTTCCAATGCCGACCGGGGTTTTTCCATGGTCGTTTAATTGACTCATCACGATTTGCTGCGAGAAGAATTGGCCATTGATGTTCAGGACGACGTAAAAAAACTACAGTACACACAGTAGACTATATGTTAAATGATAATGATCTTGTTGCGGTTACAATATTAATTAATATCAACATAAAAAGAACTAGTAAAAAGATTTTATAGTGATTTTTATCGTAACACGCCTAATTTACCAAAAAAACATATATTTAGAACAAAATAGCATTGATTCTTTTTTTATCACCGTGATGTAAGTTTAGTTTTACTGTCACTTCTGTAAAATTACCTAATAGGATTGTTGTGATCAAAATACGTAGTCTAATTGTTGGAAAACTTGACCAGAATTATTTGGTTTAGTGGAAACGCTTTGAAAAAAAATAATTTTGTGACTTTGGATTGTTCACAATGCCTTGTGAAAGGCTTTAAAAGCGTAATCATACCAAGCCTACATCGATCCAAGACGCCGCAATACCAAATTTATTGTTTGGCTCTAATTTTTTGGTCTTGCTCAAACGGGAACCGGAAAAACCGGTGCGTTTAAATTACTTATCGTCCATCTGTACGAAAATTTCAACAAACTAGGTGAAAAAAACCGCGGGCTTTTGTATTCTTACCAACGCGCGAGCGGGCCATATAAATTGGTAATAAAATGACAGCTTATAAGTCGCGCTTGAAAATAAGACATGATGTTATTTTGGGTGGTGTCATTCAAAGTGATCAAGTAAATGCACTACGGCGTGGAGTTGACATGATTGTGGCAACGCCTGGCCGCTTATTGGATCTCAGGGGACAAAGCCATATAAAATTTTCTGAAGTTCAGTTTTGAATTTTAGATGATGCAGATCGTATACTGGATATGGTGTTTATAATGGATATACAAAATAACCATGACGCTTCCAAAGAAGCGTCAGTCCCTACTATTTTCTGCAACCTGCTTAAGAAAATCTCAGCTCTCTTTACTGATTACTTTGCAATCCTGTAAAAAAAGAAATTAAGACTCAAGTTCACCCTATATCCGAGATCGAACAACACTTTTACTATACATCTAATTTAAGAAACGTAATCTCTTTCTAGAAAGGTTATCATATAAGAAATAATAAGAAGTTATAGTTTTCGCAAATATGAAGCACAGAACAAATCGGTTAGCTCAGCACCCATGCAAATGCGTTATAAAAGCTAACTCTATTAACGGGAACAAATTCAGTCAGCAAGGCAGCAAATCTTAAAGCGATTTAAAATAATGATGTCGTTTTTGATTGCCAGCGATATGCCTTCTCGCGGAATTGATATCGATAGAGTAACTCACATTATTAATTGTCATATGCCAAATGAACCTGAGTCATATATTCATAGAATAGTAAGAACCGCGCGAGCAGGCGCTGTGGCCACTTCAATTTCACTATGTACTGAGAGTAAAATAGAAATATTTTGGCCTATATAGAAGTTTATAGACGTTCTAGTAAAGATTGTTGGGGAAGTACAAAATTCAGTTTCCACGCGTAAAAAGAAAAAACTTATTACGTGACCCAAAACAGTAGAAAAGGAAAAAAAAGAGAAAATATTTTGTCTTCCTTGGAGTCCTATATTCGCTAATATTGTTTCATAAATTCCATAACAAGATACCAATTATAACAATACTATCGATTTATGAAAAAACGCGATTAAAGATCTTGTCAACTTCCTTGAGGTGATATTTTAAATCAAATAATTCGGCAAGCTGGTCCTTTTTTAGGTGAGAGGTCACATCGGTGTCGGACTCAAGCTCTATAAGAAAATCTGCTCCGGTTTTCCAAACTTTCATAGCGTTACGCTGCACGCATAAATAAGCTTCTTCTCGGCTCATGCCCGCCTGTACAAGCCCAAGTAAGACTCTTTGCGAGAATACTAGTCCGCCTAAAGACTCAAGATTTTCTTCCATTATTTCGGGGTATACCAGTAATTTCTCAATTACCCCAGTCATGCGTGCGAGTGCAAAATCTAATGTGACTGTAGTGTCTGGGGCAATCATTCGCTCTACAGAAGAATGAGAAATATCCCGCTCGTGCCAAAGAGTCACATTCTCCATTGCTGGTACAGATGCTGACCGCACAATTCGAGCTAATCCGGTTATATTTTCACTTAGAATTGGATTCCGTTTATGAGGCATGGCAGAAGAGCCTTTTTGTCCAGAAGAAAAAAATTCTTCTACCTCGCGGACCTCTGTCCTCTGCAAATGTCGAATTTCCACTGCTAATCGTTCCAAGCTACTTGCTATAACGCCCAAAGTAGAAAAAAACACAGCATGTCTGTCTCGAGGAATTACTTGTGTTGATATTGGTTCTACGACAAGACCAAGTTTACCGGCTACATATTCCTCAACTCGAGGGTCTATGTTGGCAAATGTTCCTACCGCGCCTGAGATTGCACAGGTTGCTATTTCATTTCTCGCGAGGATCAATCTATCACGATTGCGTTTGAATTCTGCATAATGGCCAGCAAGTTTTAGGCCAAACGTAGTCGGCTCAGCATG
Organism: Rhodospirillaceae bacterium; assembly: GCA_002709075.1. Taxonomy (GTDB): domain Bacteria; phylum Pseudomonadota; class Alphaproteobacteria; order MPNO01; family UBA2964. The sequence continues at coordinate 45,471 of PAPV01000005.1, forward strand.
AATGCCATGGCTGCGTCCGACGCATACTGTTTTCTTATGTTCGTAAGCCTGTATTTTGAGTTTATCCAAAAGTGCGTCAATATCGGCGATAAGAAGGTCGGATGCTTGTGAAAGTTGTATAGAAAGGCATGTATCAAGAACATCGGATGAAGTCATACCCTGATGGATGAAGCGAGCATCTTCGCCGATATGCTCTGCAAGATTCGTAAGGAACGCGATGACATCATGTTTGGTTTCTCGTTCAATTTCGTCTATCCTTTCGATTTGCCATTTACCACGCTCTCTTATTGCTGTTGCGGCCGTTGCAGGTATAACTCCAAGTTTTGCTTGTGCATCGGAGGCATGAGCTTCTATTTCAAACCAGATACGAAATTTATTTTCTGGTTCCCATATTGCAGTCATTTGCGGTCGTGAGTAACGAGGAATCATCCTTTTTTGCCTTCTTATATCCCTATTGTCTGATACAATAGGAGTATATCATTTAAGTCTTTTTAGACCATAGTTTAAGTTTTTGTTAAAATTGTGAGTCAACTTCACCGTGTTTCTGTTGTTTCTTCCACATTGCAGTATATTTCCCATTAAGTGCAATTAGCTCAATGTGATTATCACGTTCAAGTATCATACCTTTTTTAAAAATTTAAAATTTTATCGGCGTCCATTACAGTTGATAAGAGGTGAGTTATAATGAGGGTAGTTTTTTCAGACGATAGGGAGCGTAAATTTTTTGCATTAAGCTCTCCGCTTAAAAGTTGAGCCTAGATTACGCTGTGTAAGATTAATAAAATATAATCAGTGTTTTATTGATATAGGTTTTTAAAGGAGGATAGTGGCTCTTATGTCGATCAATATTGTTGAATGCCTTACAGAAGCATTTTTCCCAGAATTACCAAATTTTTACTCCGGGAAAGTTCGGGACTCCTATGATCTGCCTGATGGACGGCGAGTGATGATTTCAACAGATCGACAGTCGGCATTTGACCAAATATTGGCTGCGGTGCCTTACAAAGGACAGGTCTTAAACCAGACTGCCCGTTTTTGGTTTGAGCAAACAGTAGATATTTGCCCTAACCATGTCCTTAGTTATCCTGATAAGAATGTGCTTATAGCAAAAAAACTTCAAATGTTACCAGTTGAGATGGTGGTACGTGACTACTTAACTGGTTCGACCGAAACCAGCATTTGGCCAATGTATAAAATTGGCAATCGAAATATGTATGGATTAAAATTCCCGGATGATCTTATAAAAAATCAAAAATTACCGAAGACTATTGTCACGCCAACGACCAAGGCAGCATATGATGCACATGATAAACCTATTTCTCCTGACGAAATAATAAGAACTGGGTTGTTAAATAAGAGCCAGTGGAAAAGTTTGAAGGATATAAGTCTTGCCCTTTTTGCACGTGGTCGTGAGATTGCCGCAGGAAATGGCTTAATATTGGTCGACACTAAATACGAGTTTGGGCTTTCTAGCGACGGATGCATAGTTGTAGCGGATGAAATTCACACTCCGGACTCAAGCCGCTACTGGTATGCTAACTCTTATAAAGAATGTTTCAAAGCAGGACGAGAGCCTATTAGCCTTGATAAAGAGTTTTTGAGGCTATGGATTACTAAACGGTGCGATCCCTACACTGATTTAATCCCAGATATTCCTATTGAAACAGTGAAAGAATTTAGCAATCGTTACATACATCTTTATGAGAGAGTAACTGGACAAACTTTCGAAAATTCACAAATAACAACGCCTATTATTGACCGCATTCGAAAAAATCTCTCAAGAGTTCTTCCAGAGTTTTTTGCCCACTAGGAAAAGAAGACGAACATCGGATATAATACGAATTTATTGAGCCATCCAATAAGTTATTAAAATTAATTGTGTCAAAATTTTTGTGCTACTATATGAAAGATATGCCAGTGTTTATAATACCCTCTTGGAGTTTTGCTGTCTTCTTCTTCTTCCCTAAATAATTCGACGTTTAGTGATTTAAGAAGTGCCATAATCTCAGAGTGAGAAAAAAAAGTCATTCTAGGATTTCCGAACCAGCTATCGCGTTCTCCATAAAGTTGACAAGCTATTCTCCCACCCGTGATAAGCGAAGAAAGTATATTTTCCCAAAGTGCAGGGAATTTGTTGGGCGGAACTAGCGGCAGTGCAAAGCTAGAGTTTACTAAATGAACGGGTGAAGGGAATAATGTTTCCTCGAACCTCGAGCAGATCGTTCTAATACTGGCCTTTGCAGGGATGTCTGTTCTTTGCATTAAGCCCTCGATAGCGGTTATTTCAGAATCTATCGCTGTAACTCGCCATTGGTTGAGTAAAAGTTCTATTGTATCCCTTCCACTGCCACAGCCGAGATCTATGGCATCATATGGTTCTGCGAGAAATGTTTCAGTTTCAAATTGTTTTATTGCGAACTTGAGTGTTTCGCGGGGTTTTCTGTTACCCGTTATACTGTAGTAATTCTTCCACTTAGAATTCATAGAACTATCTTTCTTAAAAAATAAGATTTTGTGAATAATTTTTTCAAACACAATTTACCTTTTTAATTACAGCGCTACTCATGAAGACCATGGCTTTTTAAGAAGAAAACAAACTTGCTAGGCTTGTTTTAAACTGCTTTTAAAGTCAATTACAACAAGCTATAAAATGTTTATATGGAACAGATTGTAAACTTGTTTAGCAATATTTTTATTCGGTGAAAATTTTTGACGGAATATCTCACTAATTTTGAAATTTGGCCTATAATTCAAGTTATTATTATTGACCTAGTGCTTGCTGGTGACAATGCAATTGTGGTTGGTATGGCTGCCGCGGCTGTAGACCCGGTTTATAGAAAAAAAGTAATTTTTCTCGGTATCGGGTTAGCTGTGATAATGCGAATTATTTTTGCGGCGTTGACAATACAACTTCTTGGTATTGTCGGTCTAACATTTGTAGGCGGTTTATTGCTGTTTTGGGTTTGCTGGAAGCTTCTCTTAGATTTGCAAGCTCAAAAGTCCAATAAGAAAGGGAATGTATTAGAATCCAAACATATTCCAACTGCAAAGAGGAAATCAGTATCTTCGGCTATTTTTCAGGTTGCAGTAGCAGATATTTCGATGTCACTGGACAATGTTTTAGCAGTTGCTGGAGTGGCGGATGATAATATTACAGTATTGATTATAGGGCTTGGTTTGTCTGTTATCTTGATGGGGGTTGGTGCAAGCCTTATTGCGAAGATCTTGGAAAGGAATCAGTGGGTAGGGTACGTGGGCCTTCTTCTTATAGTCTATGTCGCAATCGGCATGGTTTGGCGTGGAGGTGCAGAGTTGGGAAACTACCTGTAGGTTTTTTAAACAGACTTTTTGTGTCAAACTCAGTAAACAAAAAAATAAATATTTTTCATTAGACCGAACAACTTGTTTCCTTTCTTTAGCTAATCCATAAACGATCATTAGCGTAATTACGCTCTATATTTCTAACCGTGTTTACAAAACACTTATTGTGCCGTTAACTTTTATATTTTCGTTGGTGGTGGTTTTTTAAAAATTTAGATTTTTATAAAATGCTTGTTAAAATCTCTTTAATGAAAATTGTTTGTATTTCTGCCATCTTCCCATTATTAGGTGATTGTCTCAGTTAAATCTGGAAAATTTTTTGATAAATGTAAATTTTATATAATTTTTTTCCTCGTGACACTGTTTAATAAGGTGGGCAATTCAGTCCCCTTTGTGAAAGTGTAAAAATTTCACATCCATTTGAGGTTACCCCTAAAGAGTGTTCAAATTGAGCGGATAATGATTTATCCCTGGTAACCGCAGTCCACCCATCTGCTAAAATCTTACAATCTGGTTTGCCCGCGTTTATCATTGGCTCAATAGTAAAGAACATTCCTTCTACTAACTCGGGGCCTTCCCCAGGGCGACCGTAGTGCAAAATGCTAGGGGGGGTGTGGAAAACTCGGCCGAGTCCGTGACCACAAAAGTCTTTTACCACAGAAAATCTTAATGGTTCGATGTAGGACTGAATTGTATAGCCAATGTCACCAAGAGTAATTCCAGGGCGCACTATATCAATTGCCTTCATCAAGCTATTATAAGTTGCTTGGATAAGTCGTTCAGCCTTTTTATTAATTTTTCCGACAGGAAACATCCGACTCGAGTCGCCGTGCCAGCCATCAACGATTGGTGTCACATCAATATTAATAATATCTCCGTCATGCAGCACACGGTTCCCTGGAATACCATGGCACACTACATGATTTATCGAGGTGCAAATAGATTTCGGAAAACCTTTGTAATTTAGGGGGGCTGGTATTGCACCATGTTCAATTGTGTATTCGTAGCAGATTTTATCTAATACATCCGTTGTTACCCCTGGCTCAACAAATGGAACAATATAATCGAGAAGATCAGCAGCTAGCTGGCCGGCTTTCCGCATCCCTTTGAATCCGTCTTCATCATGGATTGTGAACTGTGAGTTGGTGGATCTGACTGTTTCATTCATTATAATTCTTTTATTAGTTTTTATATTTTGTTGGCATCGCACGTTTTAATACCGACGGCAAGAAACACTTTATTAACTACCTATGATGGACAAAGTATATTTCTTTCAATTTGCTTCTTTTTTCTTAGGTCTTATAATCGTTTTAATACTTTATAATAATTTTTAACATAAATTCTTTTTTATCAAAGAATATTCACCTCAAAGAATAGTTATAATATTACAGAACATCAAAAAAGTCGTTTGCGTGATTTGAAATCAGTAAAGATTATAAAGTTGAGTGTTTTGTTGATTTTTCGAAATCGCGAGGATAATATTTCATGAAACGGTAGTCCTGAATATCCGCTTGTTTTACTTCATTAATTTTGTTTGTGTTCATTTGTGGGACAGTGTTCGAATGGATAGAATTATGCAATACACTTACTCTTAGGAGGCCTCGGAAACATAGGTGTGAAAATGTTAGATATGTTAGATTACCATTATGACTGAAACCCGTATATATACCGCAAGCCTGATTCTTATTGGTAACGAGCTTCTATCAGGCCGTACTCAAGATAAAAACCTCACATTTATAGCCAAGGGTTTGAACGAAATTGGAATTAGCATGTTAGCTGCTTACGTAATTCCAGATGTTAGAGAAACCATAATTAACTTGTTAAATGAAGTGAGAACAAAGTACGATTACGTTTTTACCACGGGCGGTATTGGTCCTACTCATGATGATATAACCACCGAATGTGTGGCTGCAGCATTTGGAGTGGGAACATATGTTGACGAAGAGACGGCAGAGCTTCTGACCAAGCGTATTCAGGCACGCGGAGAAATAATGAATCCAGCTCGATTGAGAATGGCAACCTTCCCACAAGGCTCAGAACTCTTGAAAAATGAAGTGAGTGCAGCACCCGGTTACAAACTTGAAAATGTTTTTGTTATGGCAGGCGTGCCCCGTATCATGCAATTAATGTTTAGGGAGGCAAAAAAACATTTGCGAGGAGGTCAGATTATAAAATCTCGTGGTGCGGTCACTGATATAGGTGAAGGAACGATTGCAGCTCCTTTAGCGGAATTGCAAAAGCGTTATCCAATGATTGATATTGGATCTTATCCACAAATGCGGCAAAATGTCGGTTTTCGAGTATCTATTGTTTTGCGAGGCACAAATGAGCATATTCTCAATCGTGCGCATGAAGAATTAATGGGATTTTTGCATGATCTTGGAGGTAATCCAATTGAAGAAGATCCACAAACCACACAAGGTTCTGCAGAACCTGAGGATTTAAAATGAATTGGCAGCCCGTGTTGTTGGGTGTCACCCTCGGTGCTGGACTTTGGATCGCGTTTTCCGGCCTCCGTCGTATGTTTAATAACAAATTGTCCGAAAACGAACGGAAAAAGGGCTTTTGGCCGATGAATGCGGGATTTGCTCTTGCTTGCCTCTCAATGTATCTAATGGGACGTTTCAGCGAAACTGGTGGCGGATAGCCTTTAACTGTAAATTAATGGTATTTCTCCGATATTATTTTGAGAAATTGTTTCGTGCAGGTAGGTTACGTACCCGTCAGGATATAGTTTTAGAGAATAATTAAATATTCAAATTTTTTAAACGGTAGGTGAAGAAAATTTTATTGAAGTATTGTTTTGATTGAAGTTGATTGATTGGGAACGATCAAACATACGCAGATGTTTGGCGTTTTGCTATCAATCTTATATCGAATTTTACGTATTTTATGGTCCTCAGATCTTAGAAACTATCAGATAACTCAATCTGTCCTAGTATTTACTAGACATGTGAATTTTGTGCGTGCAGTTCAAACTGCCGAAAGGGCAAATGCATGGTAATAAAAAATAACGTAAAAAGTGCCTTCGGAGCGTGGACCCAAAGAAATTATGCATGGTACATGGGTGGCGCTTCGGTTTCTTTATTTGGAATGTGGGCTCAGCGTATTGCAGTTGCGTGGTTAGCTTGGGAGCTAACTCGTTCTGAACTGTGGTTAGGTTTGATAGCTTTTGCAGATCTCTTTCCGACAGTTATAATTACTCCAATAGCTGGAGCAATAGCTGACCGAACAAATCGTTTATGGATGTCGCGGATTAGCATTTTCCTCGCCGGTTGCCAAGCGTTTATGCTTGCATGGATGGCGTACAACGGTTATTTGACCGAAGCTTCTGATGTATGGTGGCTATTCTTTCTTTCTTTGTTTCTTGGAATCGTTATGGCCTTTGCTACCGCCGCTAGATTGTCAATGGTTCCATTATTGATAGAGCCCGATTTTTTGCCCTCTGCATTGGCTAATGATGCAGCAATTTTTAATAGTGCTCGGGTTGTGGGACCGATGCTTGCGGCACTTATAATATCTACTTGGAATGCTGGCACCGCATTTTTGCTAAATGGTTTTGTTTTCATGATTTTTGTTTGTTGTTTGATGGTAGTAAGGCTTCTTCGTAATGAGTCCAAGAGCAGTCCTAGTGGCAATGTGATAGCTGATACTATAGAGGGTATGCGTGCTGCGGCTGTACACCAGGGTATTGGGCCAATGTTGATTGTACTGTCTGCTGTTGCCATTGGTGTAAAATCATTCTTTGATCTATTACCTGCTGTCTCAGATGAAGTTTTTAATGCTGGAGTAGATGGTTTTGCGCACCTCGCTGCTGCGGGCGGTTTCGGGGCTGTATCAGCCGCAATTTGGTTAGCAATGCGCGGAAGTTTAGAGGGATTAACCTCAATAACATTAGGTGCAATGGCTATTGGAATGGCTGGAATTTCACTGATGTGTGCGACAGATAATATATGGATCGGTTTGCTTGGTTCATTCTTTGGAGGGGTAGCTGTGACTTTATGCGGAACGGGGACCCAAACACTGATGCAAAATGCTGTAGAGGGTCATCTCCGTGGTCGTATAATGTCAATTTATGGAATGTTACACCGCGGCGCCCCCGCCGTTGGTGCGCTTACAATGGGGGCTGCAGCTGAAATCTTTGGAGTGCAATGGGCATTAATCACTACTTGTACAATTGTTTGTGCCCCGGTGCTTTTGTGGGCATGGCCACGCAGAACAAAAATCGCCAAAGCCCTTGAGAATAACGAATACTAATTTTGTTCAGTTAAATAAGTCGGTATGAAGAAACGATTGCATACAAAACAGTGTTGGATGTTGGTTTATGGCTTCAGAAAGAACTAAAAAACCCGTTGCCTTTCGCGTCATCATGCAAAAAACCTATGGTTTATACACGGCTGGAAGTACAATTTCATTATTTGGGATGTGGGCGCACAAGCTTGCTACCGCATGGCTTGCTTGGGAGTTAACGAAGTCAAGTTTTTGGGTGGGGTTAGTTGCTTTCTCTGAACTTGTTCCAACTTTGTTATTAACGCCGTTTGCCGGTGTCTTAGTGGAACGCTATGACCGGTTAAGATTGATAAGAATTAGCCAATTTTGTGGGATGATTCAATCACTCGCACTCGCCTTGATGGTTTTAACAGGCCAAATGTCAGAATATCATGACATTTATTGGCTTATTGTTTGGACTGTCTTCCTTGGTATCGTATGGTCCTTGAATACTGCGGCGAGATTGTCTGTTGTGCCTAATCTTGTTTTACGTGATGACGTACCATCTGCAGTTGCAATGAATTCAGCGATATTTAATTTAGCCCGAGTTATAGGTCCTGCTCTTGGTGGCTGGCTTATTTTTAGAGGTGGTGTAGGAGAAGCATTTCTATTCAACAGCGTGACTTATATTTTTTTTATTATCGCTCTATTTCTGATAAAACCAGTGCGAGATGATCGCCGTCCAGCTACCGGAAGAAGTATAATTAGCCAAGCTGCTGATGGCATTCATTATGCATCACACCATCCAGGAATTGGTCCTTTGCTTGTTGTTTTAATAGCAATGGCCTTGGGTGGTAAATCACTACTGGAGCTTATGCCAGAATTTGTTGATAAAGTTTTTCACACTGGTGAAGTTGGCCTCGGATACCTTTTCTCTGCGGCGGGAGCAGGTGGTCTTTTTGCAGCTGTTTGGTTGACTGCTCGAGGCAGAGTTGAAGGTCTGACAACCATTTCAATTGGTGCTTTATTTGCAACAGCGATTGCTGTTTTCTCTTTCGTAATAACAGAATCGTTCTTTGTTGCATTAATATCAGTGTTCCTTTTAGGTGTTACTGGAATATGTGGTGGTACTTCGACCCAGACATTGATGCAACACGCAGTGGATGAAAACCTGAGGGGCCGTGTAATGAGTCTCTATGGTATGATAAATCGAGGTGCACCAGCTCTAGGCGCTTTAGCTATGGGTGCACTTGCTGAGGTATTTGGCATTCGTTATGCAGTAGCGATTGGCAGTGCCGTATGCATTTTAGTTTGGATATGGGTGTTACCTAAAACATCTGCCCTGCGCAGCATTCTTGAAACCAAACAAAATCGTTAGTGGATATGGTTTAGGACACATATTGAAAAAAATAATAGAAACTATGAGTTAGCCCTGAATGAATTCTGGTTCCAAATAAGGGTCATATTATCCGCCTATCAATGTTTTCGTTTATATAAATCCTTAAGATGATAACTCATTAGGCTTTAGATGATTTACCTTGCCATTCGTTTATTGGAATTTACAAATGTAAGTACCAATTTAAACCAGGATCTAATAAAGAGTCTTACTTTTTAATCATCACTGGGATATGTAACAAAATCAGATTTATTAATACTAATTTGGAGTAAGTAAATTGAATAAATGGTATAAAAATCTTTTGAACTATTGCAAAAAAAGTACAGTGTGGAATGACCATTGGGATGACCGGATATATACCAATATCCAATCAAAAACACAGATTGAACAGATTAAAAGGTAATATTCTTCTCTCTGTTCATATTTGTTATGTCTATGGAAGCTCGCCGTTTGGCCTTTATTCTTTTTTACGTTTAAACCTCTTCCACCTTTTAGGTCCTCCTGATAAATTAACCTCTTTAATTCTTTACTGTTCATAGGAATCCTTAGGAACTATTGTGAAGATATGAAAAATAAGTCAAATTTTTCCGACTCTGTGGTACGAATTTGAAAGAGAAATAGTAAAAAATAACAGGTGCTTTCTACCAAAAATTATATAAGTAACTGTTTTTTTGAGTAAAAATAGATGCGGGCGTGGTGGAATTGGTAGACACAAGGGACTTAAAATCCCTCGATCGATAAGATCGTGCCGGTTCAAGTCCGGCCGCCCGCACCACTTTTTCAAAATCATTCCAGCTACTTTTTTGCGGTGCGGGAAGACAACTCAATTGTTATGCATATTAAGAAGTTATCCCATTTATTCTTCGGTTCGTTAGGCTAGAACATCCGCTTAGGCATTTCAGCGATATGTATTAAATGGCAAGCACCTTTAATACGCAAACCCATTATTTTGTACGAGAGTATATTGAATATTACTTTAATATAAGACTCTCTATTTGTTCTATCAAAAATACAAGTCCAACCCCCAGAGCTATTGCTCCCCCAATGCGTGGTTGAATTTCTTGCGTATGTTTTGCTTTCCAAACAGTTAAAATTAACCAAGATGTGCCCATCGCTATGCAATATTGTATTACTGCAAAACCTATTAAATACGAGAGAAAAGGTGATGTTTCCGCGCCAAGAATTGCGGCACCGTATGCACACCCATGGAAAAATCCGGCAATTGCGAAGATTGCAGCAAATATTTTTGTGTTATACTTATGTCCGGAAACTACAAGTATTCCAGCCAAAACTACAGAACTAGCAATTGTTGCTTCAAGAAACGGTAGCATGAGTCCATTCGTACTAACTATGCATCCGGTAACAGTTGCTGTGATAAAAGTAATAGTTAATATTTTACGTAAAGAACAAAAAGCTACCGCAATGCCAACTAAAATAATGAAAGCTAAATGATCAAATCCAATAACCGGATGTCCGAAACCTGATAAAAGACCTTGCCAAAATGTTACAGGCACTTGTCCCCCCATGGGATGGTGAGCAAATACCGGGTTTGCGAATAATGTTGCGCTCGGAATCCCAAGAACAATAAGGTTTTTGATCTTTACCATTTCCTTAACATATATTTATTAATGCAAAAAAACATTTAGTTTTCAAATTGATAAAAACTCTTTTCATATGTTGCAATATATTGCGCTTATAATTTGGATGGTTAAATGGTTGAAATGGTTTTACAGTTCAAAAAATATATAATCAAGGACTCAAGGAGGCCAAAATGTCAAGGAATCAAGATCTCCGATCTTTTATTAGCCAAGTACGGAAACTTGGGCCAAAATTCTATCAGAGTGTCTCACGGTCCGTAAAACCTCAGTATGAAAGCTGCGTTATACAGCAAAAGCTTGCAGTTCAAGATCGCTATCCCATTGTATCTTTCTCGAAAGTAAGTGGTTCGAAGCGGTCCATGATCTCAAATATCTTCGGTAGTTATGATCTATTGGGTTTGGCCCTAGGTGTAAGCCCAGGCGGAGACAGATCTATGGTTTTAAAAGCTTTCAGAGAACGGGCAGAAAATCCTTTTCAACCAGTTTATGTTTCTAAAAATTACGCGCCAGTGCGAGAGGTTATTGAAACTGGAGATGATGTTGATCTTTCTTCATTGCCGATTGTTCATCACGCTGAACAGGATTCAGGGAAATACATTACTGCTGGAGTATTAATTGTAAAAGACCCTGATTCTGGCGTGTTCAATACAGGTATGTACAGACACGAGTTGAAGGGAAAAAAAGAACTTAGTTGTATGTTTAATCCTGCGCACCATGCTGCTCATATTTATCGCCGTTGTAGGGATCTCAAAAAACCAATGGAGGCAATTCTTTTCATCGGCCATCATCCCGCAGCACTAATCGGATCTTTATCAGAAGGCACAATAAATACATCAGAACTAGATATTATGGGAGGCTTGATGGGAGAACCGCTAGCAGTCATAAATGGTGAAACTGTGGATCTTCCAGTGCCTGCATTTGCCGAAATTGCTATTGAGGGATACCTTGATCCCGATAGTGAAACATCAGATGGTCCATTTGCCGAGTTTACTAACTATTACGGACCAGCGAAAGATACTGTAGGTCTTTTGAATGTAACCGCAATTACTAGACGCGGAGATGCTATTTATCATGATCTTGATCCTGCACACCAAGAACATAATCTTGCAAATGCATTATCACTTGAAAGCCGAGTTTTTGATAGCGTTAAGACGCTTGTGCCGTCAGTAAGCGCAGTTTCTGTTCCTGTAGCCGGTTCATGTAGATTCATGACTTATGTTGCGATTCGGAAAACTGTTCCGGGCCAAGGAAAATCAGCTGGTATTGCTGCGATAAGCGCAAATCCTAATTTAAAAACCGTAATTGTGGTTGATGCCGATGTTGATATTTACGACGATACTCGTGTTCTTTGGGCGCTAAATACTTGTTGCGAGGCCGACCAAGATCTTACAATCATTCCCTATGCGTTGGGTTCTCACCTTAATCCTTCATCATATGGGGAGTGGCGCGATAAACGGGGCCCTATGAATACTAAAATGATTTTCGATGCTACTCGTCCTGTTTCTAAATCCTTTGAGGAACCAATTTTTCCGCCTAAGGAAGCTTGGTCACGCATCAATTTAAACGACTGGCTAGATTAATCTATATCCAAGTTATGCAAAAAGCCTGTGTATTATTAATAAGAGGAAGCTTACTTGCGGGGTTTTTTAGTCAGTAAGTTTTCTTTTAGGTCAAGTCCCGTAAATAATATTGAAAAACGCAAGAGTTCTGATGAGTTCATTAATTATAAAACCATATCTGATTTACTAACTTTGCCTAAAATTACAAAGATTTCCTTTGCACATTTTTTCTTACTACATGTCAGGGTTATCGTTTGTTTTCTGGATGTACCTCTGGATGAATAAACAAAAGCCATGCGAGCCAGAACATGAATATTGTCGATATTAAACCAATTACAAAGAAACTAGCTTCCAGTCCTATCAGTCCAGCAAGCCAACCCATGAGAACTGGGGCTCCAACGGAAGTAAAACGGTTTGCAGTTCCACGAAGGCCAATTGCACGGCCTTTAGATTCAGGTCCAGCTGTCGCTAGCATTAAATTAATAATTAATGGTTGGTGAATTCCATTTGATAAATTCCGTACACAAGACATTATACAAAATGCTACGTACACAGCTATAAGTGGAGAAATTTCAAGTAGCCAATTTATACTACCTGCAACAAAAGATTTTACCGGTGTGGTTGATATTAAAGGGGTAATGCAAATCAACACCAACCCTATAAATACGGAAGTCCAGAGTAACCAGTAGGCCTTTATGTGGCGCCGCAAAGATTGTGCCCAAAGTGACCCTATAGCTGCGGTTGCAGATGAAAGAGACACCAAATAACCAATTAAGGTCGCCGAAATGTTCTCAACCTCGCCCAACCAATAAATAAAAAAAGTACTGTTAATATTATTTCCGACATGGACCATCATGCCAATCATCACTGTGATTGAGACTGCGGGTATAGACAATAGCCGTAAAGAAAAAACGTACTCCGTAAAACGTGGTTTGATTTCGCGGAGGGTGATAGGTGGAATTGGTGTCCCTTTTTTTTCTGCTTCGCGCTCACGAGCATTTTTAATTGGGGGTAAAAACAAAATACATAAAATAAATCCAACACCGCATAGACCGACGAGGCTGAATGCTGCCCATGGCCCTGCTAAGTCCCAAGTATGACCAACAACCGGGGGCCCTAACATGTGGCCAATTCTTATAACGGCTCCGAGTCTGCCCGCATATCTTGTTCTTCCTTTCATTACCTGACCCACAAGAGTCTGTGCCCCCATCCAACCGATCGAGTCTGTCATGCCTGATATCAATTGGATGATTATAAAAGCCCATATAAACGGAAGAGCTGGATACATAAAAGGCGTCACTAAAGCAGCAAGACCGATAACTAAAAGAACGCGATTAGTGCCTATTCGGTCCATAAGGATGCCGGCATGTATTGAAAATAAAAGAGATAATACGGGCCGACATCCAAGTGCGATTCCAGCAAGAAGACCTGCCTGAAGACCCAACTGCTGAGCCGCAAATAGCGGCACAATTGGCATTAACATAAAATGGGTACTGGTAGAGAATAACCCAATTCCATAAATAGCAACTTCATGCCGGAGGGGAATTGATTCAACCGGTAAACTTTTTGAAGATTGTTTATTGTTTTTTTTCACGTCTATTAATATTTACACAACGGAATTTTTCATAAATTAAAGCCGTATATCTGTCTACTCTCGGGGTTTTATAGAACCTATGGCAGTGTTATCTTTTTATACTAATTTTTTGAATAATCCGAGGAAAAAAAATGCGTGCAGTCGTCATCGACGAATTTGGGCCAGTTGAAAACCATCAACTTAAAGAAATCAATAAGCCAAAACCGGGCGAGGGTGAGGTCCTCATCGACGTGGTTGCAATCGGCGTGAATTTTCCGGACACGCTTATGATGCAGGGGTTATATCAGACTAAACCTCAACGTCCTTTCACTCCGGGAAGAGATATTGCCGGTACAGTAACAGAAGTTGGAAGTGGAGTTGTAGAATTTAGTCCAGGTGACCGAGTTGTTGCAATTGTTCCATGGGGTGGCTACGCAGAATTCGCGGTCGCGCCGGTAGCAAGATGTTTTAGTCTTCCTGACCATGTTGATTACGAAACTGCAGCCGGAATGATTACTACCTATATGACTGCTTGGGTAGCTTTGATGGAACGTGGTGCCTACAATGTAGGCGAAAAGGTTTTAGTTCTTGGCGCAAGTGGCGGCGTTGGATTAGCGGCAATCCAAATTATAAAAGCAAAAGGCGGTGTGGCAGTCGGTGGCTCCTTATCGGCAGCTAGTCGGAAGGTCGTTACAGAAAATGGTGCAGATGCTGTAATCGATTTGGCGCGTGGAGACCCAAAAGAGAGCTTGCGAGCTCAGGTTTTTGAGGCAGTTGGTGAAGATGGTGTTGATATTTGCTTAGATCCAGTGGGAGGGCAGTATTTTGATGCCGCACTGCGGGCACTTTCCTTCGCTGGCAGGATTGTTGTGATTGGATTTGTAGATGGTATACCAACCGCACGTCCCAATTATTTTAATGTTAAAAATTTGACTATGGCAGGAATGGCGTTGGATCTGCATTTTCGATTTAAACCGGAGGTGATTAATAAGGCGATCTCTGATATTTTTTTAATGTACAAAGAGAAAAGTATTAGTCCAGTAATTACCTCCGTGGTTGCACTTGATAAATGGAAGGATGCAGTGACTCAAATAGGTAAGGGTAAAAGTGCTGGAAAAATCGTTTTGTCGACCAGTCGAGAATAGGAGCTTATTTATGGCTAACCGGACCCAAAAAATTATTCAAAACGCGCTAAGCCGAGGACAATCTGCTCTTTCTGAGTACGAGAGTAAAAGAGTGCTTGCGGCTTACGGAATACCAATTAGTAAGGAATTACTGGTAACTTCTGCTTCTCAAGCGCGCGCTGCTGCAAAAAAGATTGGTTATCCAATTGTGCTCAAGGCCTGCTCACCAAATGAAACTCATAAAACCGAAAAGGGATTAGTAGTTGTCAACTTATCAAATCAAAAAGAATTGAACTTAGCTTGGTTGTCCCTTGGAAAAAAAGCAGGCAAGTCATACAAAGGTGCTTGGTTGGTCCAAGAGATGGTAAAGGGTTCACGCGAAATTATGATCGGGATGCATCGCGACCCCGGATTTGGCCCAGCTGTGATGTTCGGTTTAGGGGGTATTTTTACTGAAATTCTACAAGATGTGGTATTCCGGGTAGCGCCATTACGCAAAAGAGATGCGAGCGATATGCTGCGTGGCATAAGAGCAAAAAAAATACTTAATGAAATCCGTGGTTTGCCTGCTGCTAATCGAGAGATTTTAACACACACTTTGATGGCAGTTGGACAAATCGCTTTGGATCACCCAGATATTGCCGAAATCGATATTAATCCGATGATTATTCGCGGAGCAAAAGCGGTTGCAGTTGATGGTTTGATTATGTTTTCGGAGAGCTAAATAATGCCTTCGATTATGGAAAGGTTTTTCAATCCTAAGTCTGTGGTAATTGTTGGCGCGTCGGGTACGGTGGGAAAACCAGGAAACGTTGTAATTCAGAATATGCTGGATAATAAATATAGGGGCGAAATTTTTCTGGTTAATCCACGTGGTGGTAAAATTGGGAAGTTACCAGTGATAACGTCCATAAATAAACTACCAGAAAATATTGATCAGGCCGTGGTAACACTCCCCGCTGATTTGGTGCCAGAGACGATTCGTGCGCTATCCAAAAAAGGTGTTAATGCAATAATTTTAGCCGCAAGCGGGTTTGCGGAAGTAGACCAATTGGGAGAGAAACGTCAAAAAGAACTGCTTCAAGTAATCAAAGAAACTGGTGCCCGAGTAATTGGGCCTAATACCACGGGGCATATTTCGGTTCCCTCTAATTTTACATCGAGTTTTTTTCCGCTTGGCAAAGTTCCGCGAGGGAGTGTTTCTTACATTGCACAAACCGGAAACTTTTGCGGGATATCTATACGCCATTTAATAAGCGCAGAAAATTATGGTATAGCACGATCCTGTGGTCTCGGAAATAAAGCTGATCTGGATGAATGCGATATTTTAGAATTCTATGGGCAAGACGATGAAACCAAATCTATTTTCATGTACTTGGAGAGCATAAGCAATCCAACACGGTTTTTGAGAGTTGCTAAGCGTGTTTCAAGGAACAAGCCAGTTTTTTTACTCAAAGGGGGAGCAACAGAAGCAGGAGCTGCAGCTGCTCTGGCTCACACAGGATCGTTGGCGGCCGATGGCAGGATTGTTGAGGGTGCTATTATGCAAGCAGGTGTGACAAGGCTTACTCAATACTCACAGCTATTTCACGTTGCAAAAGCGCTAGATATGATGCCAATCCCCCGGGGTAATCGTGTGTCATTTCTCTCCCCATCTGGAGCATTTACTGTTTGCATGACTGATGTGTGTCGCAGTCTTGGTCTCGAAGTACCTGAGTTAGAGGATAAAACATGTAAGCGACTTCAGGATTTTGCCCCACCTTTTATTCGTATGCGCAATCCAGTAGATATTTTTGGATCAGTTGGAATTCATGGATATGATGTTGCATACAAAGATGCGTTAGAGGGGGTGTTAATAGATCGTAATATAGACTCTGTTGTTGCTATTTTAATGCTTACTACTGAAACGGGAATACCGGATTTAAAATTTATTGTTGATCTAGCTAATAAATATTCAACCAAGCCAATTTATGTCACTTTTATGGGTGAACACAGACACAATATGGCTTCCAAGGAATTCCTAGAAGCTTCGGGTGTTCCGTGTTATTTAGAAATTGAGAGGCCATTCGAGGTTCTGTCAATTTTGGCGAAGTGCCGCCAATATATGCGTCGAAGTTGATAAGTTTGACGCTGAGTTAGTAAATGGAAAATTAAATTTCTATTTTGTTAACTTAGAAATGCACCGGGTATTAATGAACTATTTATTTGGTCTATTTTCACAATAATCCATTACCGCCCTAACCATACCGACATATCCAGTACAACGGCACAAATGCCCGGAAAGCACTGTTCGCAATTCTTCCTCAGTCGGATTTGGGCTTTCCCGAAGGTAAGCTGTGACAGACATTAATACACCGGTAGTGCAATAGCCGCATTGTAATCCATGATGTTTTTTAAACGCTTTCTGTAGACCCGAGAGTTCACCATTTTCATCTGCCAGACTCTCTGACGTATCTACTGTACACCCGTCAGCTTGAACTGCAAAAGTTAGACATGCTCTAGTAATATTTCCGTCAACTAAGACTGTACATGCACCGCAAACACCGTGCTCGCATCCTACATGACAACTTGTAATTCCAATTTCATGAGTTAAAAAATCTGTTAGAAGCATCCTTGGTTCAGCATAACCATTTACTTCCTTACCATTTAAATTAATCGTTACAGGATGTTTAGCTTCCTTATTTAGCTGCGGCATTTTTTGGCTTCCTCAATTGTGTTTTTACCTAATCGCCTGACTAACTCTCTTCGGTACCGCGATGTTGCGTGAACATCATCATAACCGCCAAGATCCCAAGCAAAAGCGTTCAGTGCATCTTCCAGCGCACTTCCATCCAACATATTCCATTCCCTAACTGTCGGTTTATCTGCAACACCCCCAATCCCAAGTTTAATTTTATCGGCCGTAACTACCGCGGCGACAGCCACAATCGCATAATCCCCGTGCCTCTGTGACATTTCACGAAAAGCATAGCCAGCGTCTGGATTTGCTATCGGATAACGCGCTGCGGTTACCATTTCATTGCTGCGCTTAGCTACAGACAACATACCAGTTTGAAATTCCTTAGCCTTAAGACTTCGAGTTCCCGTGGCTGATGAAAGTACAACTTCGCCGCCTAACGTAGCTAAACAAAGTGGAAGTTCAGAAGAAGGATCTGCATGTACGAGAGAACCACATACAGTACCGCGTGCCCGGGTTTGATAGTGTCCGAGAACAGGAAGCGCTTTTGCTATCAAAGGAAGTTTACTTTGTGTTTGGGGCCATTTTTCAAGTTCGCATTGACGGGTTGCCGACCCGATTTCAATCATCCCATTTGTTTCTTTTATATACTTGCGTTCTTCGATCTTAGAAATATCAATTAATATAGAAGGTTCCACTAAGCGAAAGTTTAACATTGGAACTAAAGACATGCCTCCAGCAATCAATCTTGCATCCTCGCCACCTTGCTCAAGCGCGTGAGTCGCTTCAGCAACCGACCCGACTTTCAAATAATCAAATCCCTTTGGCTTCATGGCTTTAATCTCAACATACGAAGTACTAACTCCCAAATATTCGTTACTATTACAAAAGCATTATGTTTCGTTTTGACGCCTGAAATTTGCCCAGCGAGCCTCTGAAAAAATTGACCAACTAATGCCTTTGCAGCACCTTGCAACATACGACCTCCTACAGATGCTACGGTCCCAGACAATTCTATAGCGTATTTATAAGATACTTCTGTCCCACGGTCGTGGATCTCAAGTTTAACATCACCTGACCCTTTTGATGCGCCAAGGGGTCCCTCTAGCCCACCTGAAAGTGTTGCGGACACTGGTTCAATCATGTTTGAAAGACTTACATTAGCGCGAAAACGACCTCGTACTGGCCCGACACCAAGCGAGACTTCTGCTCGATAAGTATAATCCCCTAGAACCTCTAATTCATGGCATCCGGGTATCACTGCTGCTAGTGCTTTTGGATCCAGAAGAGTTTCCCAAACTTTCTCTGGGGTTGCAGGAACGATAGTTTTACCCTCTCCACGAAGTAAGCCGTCTTTCCTTATTTTTTGCTTTCGCTGATCTTTTCTTGAACTATCTTCTTTTCCTTCCGATGGTGCAGCTGGCTCTTCACCATGTATGATTGACGCTACTTTGGAAGCAATCAAGGGAAGTGTTAAATTATTTTCACCTGTTGCGTCAGCTACTGCATTTGCAATACAGACGGGTGTTGACATGCAATTACCCTCAGCTATTCCCTTAGCTCCTAGGGGAGTAACCATTGAGGGGCTTTCCATATGAATTATCTGTGGTTCAGGTACTTCGGAACTTGTTGGAACTAAATAGTCAGCAAATGTTCCGCTTTTGAAGCTGCCGTCCTCTCCGTATACAAACTCTTCATAGAGAGCACATCCCACACCCCACGCAAATGCACCGTAAACCTGACCATCTGCAATTAAGGGATTTAATATTTTTCCAGAGTCATGCGTTGTGACATATTTATCTATTTTTACTGCGCCTGTGTCTCTATCAATTTCAATTCCACAATAATCAAAAACAAACCCGTATGTAAGGGAGGTGTTGATTTGATCTTTTTCATTTGGACTTTCTAACTCTGGTGGGGACCAAGAGCCGATCTCCCTTACACACGGTTCCATGCCTTCTGGCAGAGCACCCGGCGTCCAATGTGCTGTTCCTGCTGCACGGTAAAATTTCATCGCATTTTCGGGATTTGAAGTGTCAAAAATTTTACCGTCAGCGAAATCCAATTGTTCCGGAGGTACATTTAGAGATTGGCTTGCAATACGTGCAAGCTTCGCCCTAATTTTTTGAGCAGCTTTGTAACAGGCGACAGTTGTTGCAGAAGAAAACCTAGAAGAATAATTCCCTGTCGCGATTGACCAAGCATCTTTAGCAGTATCAAAGTCAAGATTTACTTTTATTATATCTGGCGTTAAACCTAATTCGTCGGCTACTATTTGGCTCAAAATTGTCTGGTGCCCTTGTCCCTGAGGGATTGAATCGGCAGTAACACTCACTGTGCCAAGTGGATCTACAGTGATTGTTGCATTTGCCGCAGCACCACCTTTTGGATTTCTTTGTCTTTCTTCATGAGTTAAAATATTTGAGAGATACCCCATATTTGATTGAGCTGGTTCGACGATGGCCGCATAACCAATACCATATAATTTTCCTTCAGCCCGCATCTCGTCTCTTTTTTTCTTTAATTCCTCTAGTTTTCCGTCTTTAACTCCAAGTTCAACGGCTTTCGGATAATCACCGGAATCTAGCAATGCTCCTGCCGCTGCACGGTAGGGAAAAACTCCAGCAGGGATAAGATTTTTTTGAATAACATCTAAGGGATCGAGACCGAGATCAACCGCAACCTGATGCATTACCCGTTCGATCGCGAAATACATCTGTGGACCACCAAATCCACGAACCATTGCAGATGGGCATTTATTGGTAAGAACAACACGGTTTCTCACAGTCATATTTTTAATATCGTAGGCACCGGTTAATATTCCATGCATTCTGTAGAGAGGTCCTGGCATTGGAGCCCGCAAAAATGCTCCATAGTCGTCAAGTTGGTCAAAACGAAAGCCGGTTACTGTGCCGTCAGACTTACATGCAGCCTCCAATTCAACCACTCGATTGGGAGCTGCTGCTGCCGCCGCCAAATGTTCAAGACGGTCTTCCACCCACTTTACAGGTCTTCCAACCCGTTTTGAAGCAAGACACACTAAAACAACGTAGGGAAAAATTTGAACTTTTATTCCGAAGCCCCCGCCTGACCATTGTGGTGTCCTCATTCTGAGTTGTGAATTCCTAACCCGAAGAGCCATCGACATAACTGGGTGAGAGGTAAATGGACCCTGATAGTTTGAAGCCACGTCATACAAATCTTCACCGGGGATGTATTCTGCATTGACAACAAACCCTTCCAGAGGTGTTTGTGAGTTACGGGGGTATTTGACCTTAATTTTTACAATTTTATCAGCCTCAGAAAACGCTTTTTCGGGGTCGCCATATGAAAACTCTCGGGTAGATACAACATTGCTACCTGCAGCTTCATGCACAACAGGGGAGTCATCCCTAGTTGCCTCTTCCTGATCTACTGCAGGTTCCAACGCGTCATAATTGACTTGGATGAGTGAGAGTGCGTCTTCCGCAATATATCTATCCCGAGCTATTACGATCGCTACAGGCTCCCCGACATACCTTACTTTTTCAACAGCAAGTGCCCATTGATTGATGGGCGCACGTAGTACAATAAGAAAAGCTTCAGACATTTTCGCTATGTCTTCTCCAGTCATTACATCCAAAACGCCCGGATGGGCGTTAGCCTGACTGACGTCCACACTTTTTATGACGGCATGTGCATGGGGAGATCTTAGGATCGCAGCGTGGGCAGTACCAGCTCTTGTCGGAAGGTGATCTGAATACTGGGCCTTGCCCTGCAACAGTATATCGTCCTCAACCCTCTCTACAGGTTGACCGACGAAACTATTTTTTTCAGCTAATTCTGCCATTATACTCTCAGTTACCGTTTCGAAGTACTATTCTACACACCCACGGATTCATTGTTTGCATTTAATTCCGAGCAAAATCAACCCACAGTAGAAAATTTTGACATTTCTCCAACTTACCGCACTATACGATATAATAAAAATTAATTTTTTTTTAGTTAATTAGGTAAAATATTATGCAAAGCAATACGGTTGTAATAGATAGATCGGTTCATCCAAATAAAATCATTTTTTCAGATCAATTTAATGTGGCAATTTCATTCATCGACCGTCATCTCTCAGAAGGACGAGCTGACAAACTATGCATCATTACAGAAAATATTTCCTGGACATACAGCGATTTAGCAACTTCAGTCGGAAAATATGCTAATCAGCTATTAGCTATGGATATGGTTCCTGGTCAACGACTTTTGATGGCTGTAACAGATGGGCCAGAGTTTATTGCTCTATTCTTTGGGGCAATAAAAGCCGGTGTGGTGCCTGTAGCAGTCAATACAATGTTAAGGACCAGTGATTATAAATTTTTAATAGATGACTGCAAATGTACATCAACAATTTGGAGTAAAAGTGTTGATTCTGCAATGCGACCGGCGATTTCTTCAAGTAGCCACAAACCTAAAACAACTAGTACTCTAGAAGATTTTATAAATGATTCGAAGACTGCGAATTCATTTATCGAGCCTGCAACAACGAACTCCATGAGCGAATGTTTTTGGCTTTATTCCTCAGGTTCGACGGGAAATCCAAAAGGCGTTGTGCATCCCCATAGGTCAATGGTTTGTACCTCTGAAAGGTTTGGAAAAACTACAGCAGGTTTGCTCGAGGATGACATTGTATTTTCAGTTAGTAAACTTTTCCATTCTTACGGTTTTGGTAATGCGATGACGTTCCCTCTCTGGGTGGGTGCAACTATTATTTTATCGGATGATCGGGTAACACCAGAGATGAGTTTTAAATTAATTGAGAAATTTAAGCCAACAGTTTTTTTCGGAGTGCCGACACTATATGGACAACAACTACAGGAAATGGAGACGTCTAAACCAGACCTTTCTTCTCTGAGAATCTGCATTTCAGCAGGTGAGGCATTGCCAAATAACATTTTTCGCCGGTGGAAAGAGCAGACGGGCACAATTATACTAGATGGGCTAGGATCAACCGAAAACCTTCACATATTTATATCTAATAGGCCGGATAATCTCCGATCAGGAACTTCAGGTTTGCCGGTTGAAGGGTATGAAGTGAAATTAGTCAACGATCAGGGAAATGAGATAAAAGAGGTAAATGAGATTGGCACAGTTTGGGTAAAGGGTGAGTCCTCCGCTAAGTTGTACTGGAATAATCCCGATAAAACGGCAGAAACAATGCGTGGTGAGTGGCTTAACACCGGTGATATGTATTACAGGGACGCTCAGGGATTTTATCACAATGCAGGCCGAAGCGATGATATGATGAAGGTCGGTGGATTGTGGTGTTCACCGTTTGAAATTGAAAATCGACTTTTAGAACATCCGATAGTTCTGGAAGCTGCCGTTGTTGCAAAGATTGACGGCGATGGCCTAACTAAACCTGCTGCGTTTATAGTTATTGATCCGGATAAGGAGCCATCTGAGGAAATTCAACAAAAACTTGTAGAACACTGTCGCGAAGCTCTCGCTCACTATAAGTACCCTCGTTGGTTCTATTTTGTGCAAGAACTTCCTAAAACTGTAACAGGAAAAATACAGCGATTTCGACTCCGTGATCAGGCAAAAAATTTAGGATAAAAAAGATAAAATTAAAACTATGATGACAACAGGTAGTTGTTTTTGCGCATTAATTACTTACAAGGTGCCTGTTCCAAAAAAACCAACATACTCCGGATTTTGCCATTGCAAAGATTGTCAACGCCACACAGGAACGGCTTTTGCTTCTAGTTTAATGGTATCTAAAGAGGAGTTTAGTTTGTCTGGGGATCCATAATATTACGGAGTTGTTGCAGAAAAAGGATCAATAATGGAGAGAGGATTTTGTGCAAATTGTGGATCAAATATACTTTGTAGGTCAGAAGGTTGGCGGGATATGCAAGTTTTAGCTGTTGGCACTTTGGATGACACGTCCTATTTCACGCCGAGAATAAATATTTTCACACGGTCCGCTTTGTCATATGTATGGGAAATAGATAACATTAAAAAAATTGATGATGGGGTATAAACAAATGCCGAAAGGTTACAATAGTGTGAATTCACCGTATGGTCGTAAAGTGCGCGTCGCAGAGATAGAAACCCAGCAGCGTGGCTTAATAGAATGGACATTCATGTCGCGAGAGGAACGTTCCAAGGAGATGCCTAGCATTAATCCACTTGGTAAAATTCCAGCCTTGATATTAGAAAATGGAGATTTGTTGATAGACTCCCCTGTGATTGCTTCATGGATAGATGACCAGCATAAAAACCGTAGGTTAATACCTGAGGCGATTGCTGAACGTTGGTTAGTACTGAACTTAGAAGCTCTTGGTGACGGTCTTGGCGATGCTGCAATTGCTGTCGCACTAGAGGCGTCCCGCCCAAAAAAAAATCAATCAGATACTTGGATAATGCGGAATAATCAAAAAGTATATCAAACACTAGCATTTTTGAATGATCAAATCGGCAGTTCTCAAAGTGCTCTTAATATGGGGGGAATTGCCGTAGCTTGTGCTATAGGCTATATGGAATTTCGTGAAGTAGCGACCGACTGGCGTAAAAAACACTCTCGACTTGCGGATTGGTATGACACCATGCAACAGAGAGATTCTTTTAAAGAAACTGCAATTGATGTCAAAGTTTGACTGGTAGTTCTTCTTTATCAGTTAAATTTTTTCATTCCTTAGGTCGCCTGTTCACAGGTATACATAGATTTCTCTGATTTCAGAGAAATCTATGTAAAATCGATTGTCACCTTCCATATTTAGCAAGGGAATTTACCCAACCGTGCATGCGTGACTTCATTTTTTGAATATCCTCCTTTGAAAATATGTCGGCAGGATTGAATTTATCGACGGGATATTGAGGTCTCAAGAAATCATTTTCGTAACCGTACGGCACTGTAGCATCAATTCCCATACCGCCCTCAAACAAAGTATTAGAAGCTGTCCATTCTTTACCTCCAGCAGTCATTCTTTCAGCTGGCATAAATGTTTGACCACGTCCACCTGGTAGTGGATTAAGAATGTCAGTGTGTGGATTAACACGTGTGGTTAAATTCCACATAATATCGTCCATATCATACATATCTACGTCTTCAGATACTGCGATAGCCAATCGTGCCCCTTGCGACGTTGATAGCATAGCTGAGAGAAAGTTTCTTTGCCAGCCTTCGTCGATTTTAGTTCGTTTCTTCACTTGTATTATAGCACCGCCCCAGTCTGTCATAGAATAGGGTATATTAACATCGGTACATATGCCAGGTTGCATTCTGTTGCACAGTTCGTAAATTGCAGCTTCACGAACCATTGTATCTATATTAGCTTCATCAAGCATGTGGACTCCAAGTACAAATACAATTGGTTTGCTCTGACGCTTTCGCATTGTTATCGCGGTGCAATGAAATGTTGGAGCTTTGTATGCTTTCCCCATGTATCCGGACCATTCAGGATGGAAATGGTATTTGCCTTGTTCCCCAGTACTTTCTGCTTCTGCGGTTTCAAACCGTCGATCCCGAGGATTTACATAACCTTCCAGCACAATTTCGGCATCAGCAAGTGCCAGCGCATCAACTGTTCTTGCTTTAACCATGCGAACGGCCTCACCCTGCACAGCGCCAGCAACGCCAATCTCGTCGCAGCCTTGAGGGAGGATTACGTAGTCAAAACCCGCTCCAGCTAAAAGAGTGCATACAGGTGGTACGCCGAAGCAAACAGTTATTGGAACAGGCTCATCGTCTTTATAGTGTTTTGAAACAACTTGCCACATATGGCTACCAGGGGAAATTTGGAAAGTTCCTACATTACCCCAACGAAAGTTCATTCGATTGTATCCGAGATCCGATCCTCCTTCAAAGTAATCCCCAGAAACGCATCTAATACCCGAACCAATTGTTAACTCTGTGTCATATTCTGTATGTCGGACAGGCACAATATAATCATTAACATCATTCGGTTTTTCAATTATTTCTTCCTGGCATGGCGCATCTTTTTGATCAATAACCACCGGAGTGATAGGGTTATTTATGGCCTCCGCCAATCTAAGTGTTCTATCTGTATTATCTCTCCAACCAAACATTTTATTAACAACATTTGTTTCTGAAAACAAATTTGTGATCACGCGATGATCTGGTTTGCCCTTTAAATTATTAAATAGAATTGGGCAGGAGCCATCGAAGTGTTTTTGCAGTGATATGATCTCAAGATCTGGGTCAACTTCTTTATCTGTGGTAACTAAATCCCCCTCACTTTCCAACCAATTAATAGTGGAACGAAGGTCTCGTATCGTATGTGGCGCAGCTTGCGCTCGTGTTTTTGCGTTAGCCATAATATCCTCTCTTCTCAAATCTTAGCTCCTGTGTAAGGGAGACGGGCGCATTTCGCAACCATTGTAAAACTGGACATAAAGTTGTTGCTGTTTTAGAAGCAAACTTTATGTAGGTTAATTGGGAGTTAAATAATGAAAGTCCATGCTAACGGAATAGATATAAACTGTGAAATTTCTGGTACAAAGGGTAAACCCTGGATAACTTTTTCCCATGCACTTTGCAACAATCTATCACTTTGGGATGAACAGGCACAGGTTCTCAATAATGATTTCCAAATCCTGCGTTATGATATTCGCGGTCTGGGCAGGTCCGAATCGCCAAGGGGGCCTTATACATTTCCAATGATCATATCAGATGCAATTGCTCTCTTAGACCATTTTGGCATCAAAAAGACGCATTGGTGTGGATTATCAATTGGCGGTATGATGGGTTACGGCTTATGCCAGGACCATGGTGACAGGATATTATCTCTTATAGCATGTGACTCTCGACCCGATGCTCCACCGGAGTATCAAGAGTATTTTCAACATCGAATTGATGTAGCAGCGAAAAAGGGCATGGAAGGATTGGTGGAATCAACAATTGAAAGATGGTTTACACCGGAATCCGTCGCGGCCAATATACCGATTCTGGATAAAGTGAGGAATATGATTCGTTCAACTGATCAAACGGGGCATGCAGGTTGTTGCGAAGCTCTGAAAACGCTGGCTTTTGGCTCTCGGCTCGGAGAAATTAAGAATCCAACTCTTCTAATTGGAGGAACAGAAGACAAGGGGGCACCTCCGGATGCACTGGCGCAAGCAGCGGCATCTATACCGGGGGCAAAGCATGTACAAATCCCAGATGCGGGGCATATTTCAAATCTTGAAAATCCAGAAGCTTTCAACAAAGCTTTGGTGGACTTCCTCACTGGATAGTGTTTTTGAAAGTTTTCTTTAAGTAAGTGCACATGTATTCTGAACATTATTCATTGGTGGTTAGATTTATGTTTTTAAGATTTAGGTATGTAATTTGAATAATTTCTTTGCGTAATGAGACCTCTTAGTCTTTCGGGAGGCAATAAGTGCTGATTCTTCCTAGGTCTGTAAGTTGGTTATAGAAGCTAATTACTTTTGTGAATTTCTCTTAAAAAGCTATACGCTATCCGTGAAGTTCGCTAACAATGGTTAAGCATGCACGGTCTGAGTAGGGGCGTTCAATCCATAACCTAATTTCGTGTAGGATTTGGAGAAAGAATATTTAGTTTTTTAGGACATGAGGGATCGAATTCGTTCTAGTTGGAGCTGAACTTACACAAATAAAGGTTGTTGTTTACTATTAGCTTTGGCAAAAGTGACTATTAGTGTCATGTTTGTAACTGTCATTAAAAAACGAAGGGAGAGTTTTAATGAATAAAGTTAAGTTTTTTGTAACGGGTGCGTTAGCGGTATTATTATCTTTTGGTGCTATGGTTGGCACTGCTAGCGCAGAAGGAGTTAAGGAATTTTATAAAGGCAAACGCCTAAAAATGATTGTTGGTTCGGGAGCTGGGGGTGGTTACGATGCTTTTTCACGGCTTGTTGCACGCCATATCGGTAATTTTATTCCCGGCAATCCAACAATGATTGTACAAAATATGCCGGGAGCTGGCGGTATAAAAGCAGCTAATTATATGGAGAACGTAGCACCTAAAGATGGTACAGTAGTGGGAGGCATGCAACGTTCAGTAGTTCTTGTTCAATTGATGGGTCAAAAAGGGCCAAAATTTCAATCTGCAAAGCTTCTTTGGCTTGGAAGTCTTGCAAAAGAAGCTGGTGTTTGTGCGATGGCGTCGAGAACAGGGATAACCCGATTGAATCAAGCACGGAACTCATCCAAAGCGTTTGCGATGGGGGGCTCGGGCCAAAACTCTACCGAATTCTGGCCCGCTCTCCTACGTAATACAATGGGGTTGAACTACAAACTTATAAGGGGATATCCATCAACGGCTCAGATCCATCTCGCAATTGCAAAAGGTGAACTTGATGGTATCTGTCAGTCTTGGGCATCATTTAAAGATCAAGCAAATCAAATGCTTAAAGATAAAACGATAACGCCAATTGTACAAATTTCTCTTCATAATGATAAAGAAATGACAAAGTTGGGGGTCCCTTTGTTAAGTGACTATCTTGCAAAAGAAAATCTGGTTAAGGGTCAAACCCTTGATGATGTAAGATTATTTTTCCAATTAACTGTCATCCCACCATTGATGGGTAGGCCATTTGCAATGGCATCCGGGCTTCCCTCTGATCGAGGTCAAGCAATGAAGACTGCTTTTGAAGCGATGGCTAAAGATAAGAAATTTTTATCTGATGCAAAACGTATCAAGAGAAAAATTGAACTCGTTTCAGGAGATGAAATTCAAAAGATAATTTCTTCCCTCTCTAAAACCCCTCCAGCTAAGCTAGCAGCATTGAAGGAGATGTTTAAGTTTACTGGCCCGGTTGAAAAGGTAGTTCTTCCAATCATTGTAGAGGGCGGTAAAGTGCTGAAAATAAAGCGTAAAGGGCGCCGCATAACCATTGATTTTAAGGGTAAAAAACGTCGAGCGAACGTGTCTGGAAAAAGAACAAAAGTCTTTGTCGATGGTAAAAAAGTTAAAAGAAAGGCTGTTAAAGTTGGTATGACTTGTAACTTTCATTACTATGGACATAAAACAACGGCTAAGAAGATTGATTGTAAAAGTTAAAAATAAAAAAACCCCGGGATCTAATCCCGGGGTTTTTGTTTAATTTCTTTTATCCATTCCTAGAGCCGCCCTCCGACATTCACAGAATTTTTATCGAGATTAAACCTATTGGTCGGGATTGTGTCGAGATCAGTTCCTGTTACTCTCACAAACCTTGCACCATCAGGAAAATGAATTGAATGAATGTCTCCAATATCAAATTTACCTGCCATTCCGACATTTAGTCGAAACGTCTCTTTTTCTTCCAGATTAGCAAAACCTTCCTTAGTGCCATCATCTTTTCTTTTCCAAATTGTCATATCTGTCCATTCAGCAGCCTGTCCATAAACAGCCCATGATCTTCCATGATCGTGTGGCGGCCCTTTCTTGCCCTCGGAATACACATGCACCAATACATTAAAATGAGTTTCTTCATCTCTATAAATAGTTCGTATCCCGGTCTTAGCCGATGGACCGCATTCTGCTGCAATGAAATTGGGATTTGCCAGTAATCTCTCCAAATTATCCTTAATTTTTTCACGACCCTTTGGCCCAAGGTCAGCTTGCAGAATTTTTCTACTGTCCGTACAAAATTGAGAAAATTCATATGCCATTCAACAACCCTTGATATTTCTTTAATAATAACGGCAAGAGTAGCCCGCTACCACCAAATTAAAAAGCACTTTTATTAAACTACTATTTTATGCATTCATGTCGAGCAATAATTAGTTTTCAAATTACTACGGGTGTTTTTAAATTTCCATTAACGAAAATTAGGGCAAAACCGTTTTTGGCTGGAAAACGAACGATAACTGATGGAATGGACACTATTTTGTTCTTCAGGTTAACCATACTTAGACCTGTCGCTCCGAATATGGTGATTTATTGTGAGGAGATTTTTTTCAGTTGAACCTATGAACCCTCTCTCAAATCATATTGGTTCTTTGTAATTAGCTAATGATACAATTTATGGCTTTTTATGGCTTTCAGTATATGTGTTAACAAACTTTATTATTTGCGATGAAAACATTTAAAAGTCTGCGTTTTACAATTGCTGGTATTAATGACATAAATCAAACTGCGGCGAGTGGTCTATTTGGTGGTGTAGAGTATTCGGTACTGGCCGAGCGGCTCGTCATAAGCGTATCCCTGGATATTTTGGTACCGAGGTCAGTGGATTTCCGATATAGTCTGCTTTGGTCCTCACAAGAGCCGTTTGCATCTTATTTATTAGTTGAAAAAATAAAAAAACTTGACCCCAGCAGTCTTAAAAAAATTAGCAGTGTTTTATGGATTGGTTTAATTATTCATTAATAAAACAACACGTCCGATTGATCTTCGAGATATAACATGATCCATGGCTTCTCTAAACATTTCAAGTGGATATTTTTCACATACTTTTGGTTTTATTTTTCCGCTTTCGCTCAAAACACAAAATTCATTCATAATTTGACGCACCAAACACTCGGACTCATACCGAATGTCTTGTGGGCTCCAACCATAATAGGTTCCAAAATTTAGTCCAACTACAGAAATATTCTTTATAAGTATTATGTTTGTTAGCGCAGGTGCTGCTATACCACTACTAAAACCGATTGGGCAGATACGGCCTTCAAAGCTGATGCAGCGCAGTGATTGCTCAAATGTATGACCACCTACTGGATCGATAATCTTATCAACTCCTCTCCCACAAGTGATTTCGAGAACAAGGTCGCGAAACTTGTCTCTTGAAGTATTAATTACATGATCGGCGCCGTAAGCGCGCGCAACATCGAGTTTGTCTTCATTACTCGCGGTGGCAATAACTTCTGCACCTAGTATTTTCCCTAGTTCAATAGATGCGAGCCCCAGCGCTCCAGCTGCTCCATGAACCAGTAAAGTATCTCCGCTTCGTACGTCAAGAAGCCGAGGCCACGTAAGAGCCGCCTTTGCGGTAGCATACGAATTAAAATTTGTCGCTTGCGCAAAACTGATGGCATCTGTCAAATGATAGGTGTTTACTTCAAAAGAGACAGCTTCTTCAGCGTAGCCACCCCAATCCAGTGCAGCAAATACTCTATCCCCTGGTGAAAACTTTTTTACGCCACTGCCAATTTCCATTACTAAACCCGCACACTCTGTTCCGGGTGTAAATGGCAAAGGAGGCCTGCGTTGGTATTTTCCAGACACCACTAAGTTTGTTGCGAAACTGACTCCAGCTGCCTTAACCAATATTCTCAACTGGTTTGGCTTAAGTGGAGATCTATTCAGTTCCTCAATGGTTAGGGAATTAAAATCTGTGTATTTAGTAACCCAAAGTCCTCGCATGCAGAAACTTAGATCCTATTTTTCCTTGTGATCCACATCTCCCTTAAATCTGGCCTCCGGACTTTACCCCGATCGTTCTTTGGTAGTTTATCAATAAAGAGGAATTCCTTCGGCATTCGATAGTCAGGTATTGTCATTGCGCAGTGTTTTTTTATATCCTCTGCTGATAGTTTGTCCCCTTCACGAACTACAACGAATGCAACAATTTCCTCTCCATAAATATCGTCTGGTATACCTACCCCCGCTGCTTCATAAACCTTTGGATGCTGCATCATAACATTGTCAACTTCTACTGGAGAAATATTAACACCACCCCTTATAATTAAATCTTTGAGTCTTCCAGTGACCGTGATAAAGCCTTCTTCGTCCATTACAGCAAGATCCCCAAGGGGAACACGTTTTCCTTTTAAATTCTCCCAAACCCCATCAGCAGTCATTGAGGATTTTGCACATTGTGGTCCGCCAAGTGTCACCTCTCCCTCTTCGCCTTGTTTCACTGGAATTGAATTTTCATCGACCAATACGAATTCTTGATGTTTTGCTGGAGGCCCAACTGTTCCGTATTTTTTTGCGTAGTGCCGGTTTCCACAAACCCAGCCACCTTCCGAACACCCAAAAAATTGAAGCAGATTAATCCCATATGTTTCTTCAAATTGTTTCCATCGCTCCGGCGGCAAGGGTGCTGTTGAAGAACTCATCAACCTAAGTGTCGGGATATCCTTCGCTGTTACACCAGTAGGTCGATCTAAAAGCATGTTAATTACTGTAGGAATCCCTGCAGAGAACGTAATATCATGCTCTTTGATCCAGTTAAAAAAGTTGCTATGAGAGAACCGTCGGGCAAAATGTAATGTGCACCCTGTTGCTAACCAGGGTATTAAAGATAAACCCTGAGCCGAATTCCATCCAAAAGAACGAAACTCTAGTGTTTTGTCATTTTCAGTAAGTCCGATTTGGTCAATTGTAGATAAACCAAAAGACCAATGTGCCAAATGGTCTATAAGAAAATTCTTAGGTTTGTCTGTTGTTCCCGATGTGCAAAAAATAGTAGCATCATCCTCTTCATTATAGTCAATTTCACATTCAGGGAACTCAGCCAATTTTGAAATTTTGGAAAAGATATTTTCATCACTCGGGTTCTTGTTATCGTCTGACCAGTTTGTAAACGAAAAACTCTCGATATCTATTCCTTTCGTCATTTGTACGATATCCAAATCAGCATCAAAAAAAGCCAGCTTGCAATCTAAATGGGTAAGTATTTCCGAAACATATGCAATGTTCATTTCTACGTTTGTTGGACAACACACAGCCCCGGCGCGCCAAATCCCCATCCACAAAATTAATTTTTCAATCCTTTCTTCAGAAAGAAGTGCGATGCGGTCCCCTTTATTTATACCTTGCTTATGGAGCCAGTTTGCAATCTTGTTTGCCCATTTGTGAAGCTGACCAAAGGAAATACCTTTCTCTTGGGTGAGGTCATATAGGGCACATTTATTTGGATCCCGATCTTTGTATTTTTCAAGTAATACGCTGACAGATTGAAATGGGATAGCGTAATCATGCTTTTCACCCGGGGCGGTGCCTCCAACTTTGGACGCCATTCTTTATACTCCTAGTTTTAGAATTTCTGTTAAAAATTTTCTTCTTAAGAAAAAATTGGTCAAGACAAGCTTTATAACTCCATCGACAAACAAAAAATTAGTCATATTTACTTGTAAATTTGATATTGATCAAAACTTTGTAAGGTAAATTTTACAAGGAATTTTACTAAAAAAACCGATAGGCCCCCATCATATAAGAATTACTGTGTTGGCGTATAAAGTTAATTACTAATCTATTTTATCGGAAACATGCTTGGACCGCAATTCTCCAATAGCAAAGTATCAATGCAGGTCTTAAGTTTCGCAAATGATCAATTATTGAGAGCCGAATCCTCCACCGCCCGGAGTTTCAATTACAATTGTTTCTCCTGCGAGAAGAGATTTTGAATCGTTTCCGCCCATCTCTTCGCGTTTTCCATCACGGCGAATAATGTAATTTTTACCAATTTTCCCAGCCTTTCCGCCAGAAATTCCATAAGGAGGTATTCTGCGATGTCCTGAAAGTATTGAGGCAGTCATGTCTTCAAGAAATTTGACCCTTCTCATAACGCCAGAACCACCCGAGAACTGTCCTTTTCCACCTGAGCCTTTGCGAATACAAAATTCTTCAAGTAATACCGGAAACCGGAACTCTAAAACCTCCGGATCTGTTAAACGTGTGTTTGTCATGTTTGTGTGTACTGCATCAACTCCATCGAAGTTTGGACCAGCACCTGACCCCCCACAAATGGTCTCGTAATATTGATGATTTTTATTTCCAAAAGTAAAATTGTTCATGGTGCCTTGAGCTGCTGCCATAACTCCGAGGGCTCCAAATAATGTGTCTGTAATGGCTTGCGATGTCTCTACGTTTCCGGCCACAACTGCAGCTGGGTAAGCGGGATTTAGCATTGATCCCTCAGGTATAATTATTTTAAGAGGTTTTAAACAGCCTGCGTTAAGGGGAATGTCATCTTCAACTAAGGTTCTAAAAACATACAATGTCGCAGCAATACATATAGCACTTGGCGCGTTAAAATTATTTTTTTGTTGTTCAGACGTGCCGCTAAAATCGACTATTGCTTCGCGTTTTAATTGGTTAACACTTATATTAACACAAATTTTCGCTCCAAAATCCATTTCGTACATAAAAGTGCCGTCTGTAAGCGTATCAATTACACGCCTAACAGATTCTTCTGCATTGTCTTGAACATGTTGCATATAGGCCTTCACAACATCTAATCCAAAATGTTCAAGCATCTTATGCAATTCGTTTACACCTTTCTCATTTGCAGCTATTTGCGCTTTCAAGTCTCCCAAGTTGTGATGGAAATTGCGTGTAGGGTATCGGGCGTTAGAAAAAATATTTTCTATCTCAGATTCTAAAATTCTACCCTCTGAAACAAGCTTGACGTTATCAAGCAATACACCCTCTTCATCAATATGCACTGAGTCTGGGGACATGGAGCCGGGAGTAATTCCACCTATCTCAGCGTGGTGTCCGCGTGACGCAACTGTAAATAATAATTTCCCAGAGACTTTTTCGAAAACCGGTGTAATGACTGTAACATCGGGCAAATGTGTGCCTCCGTTATATGGTGTGTTTAGCATAAAGACATCGCCAGGTTTAATGGTTCCTTTTCGTTCTCGAAGAACCGTCTTTACACTTTCACTCATTGAGCCAAGGTGCACAGGAATGTGTGGTGCATTGGCTACTAAATCGCCATTTGTATCAAAAATAGCACATGAGAAATCCAATCTCTCCTTAATATTCACCGAATAGGATGTATTTTGCAGTACACCACCCATCTGTTCAGCGATGGACATAAAAAGATTATTAAATACTTCTAGCATCACTGGGTCAGCTTCTGTGTCAATGTTAACGCTGCTCGGTAAAGCAATGTAACGATCCATAATGAGGTGGTTTTTATTTGTAACTGTAGCGCACCAACCTGGTTCTACTACAGTTGTAGCGTTTGCTTCTATTAGAATTGCAGGACCATTAAGACTGGATCCCGGAACCATTTTTTCTCTATCGTAAACCGGTGTTTCATGGTGGTGGTCCCCACTAAACATTTTTACCGATGTTAACGCTTCAGGAAGATCCGCGGTTATATTCGATACGGAAGGGTCTTCAAGAGGATCTCCTGGAGCAATTACTTCCAGAGATAGAGCTTCTATAACATGTTTCTTGTCCGGCGAAATAAAGCCAAATTGTTGTTGATGAGCCCTCTCAAACGCCCGTGTCATTTTTTCTACACAATCGAAGTCAATTACAAGAGCGTTGTCTGTACCCTCATAACGCAGATGTGCTTTTGCTGTGACCGTGAGGGTAGAAGTTTCGGCTCCTTGTTTGACCATTTCTCTACGTCCGTCTTTTTCCATTTCGGAGAGATGGGCTGCCAAATCAGGCACTATATTTGCATTAAGAATTTTCTCTACAGCGTATTCGCGCATTACACGTTGATCCGCAAGCCCCATGCCGAAGGCGGATAAAACGCCTGCAAATGGATGGACAAACACACGTTTCATACCAAGAACGTCTGCTACAAGACACGCGTGTTGACCACCAGCGCCGCCAAAACAGTTTAATGTGTATTCTGTGACGTCATACCCTCTTTGGACTGATATCTGTTTTATAGCGTTTGCCATATTTTCTACGGCTATGCGCAAAAACCCTTGTGCAACTTCTTCTGGAGTGGGTTTATCTTTAGAGCTTTCCTCTATGCTGTTTGCTAATTCGATAAATTTCCTGCGGACAACTTCTGAGTCCATTGGTTGTTTCCCATCTGTTCCAAAGACATGTGGAAAGAAATCGGGTTGAATTTTTCCTAGCATTACGTTTGCATCCGTAACGGTCAGAGGCCCAGATCTTCTGTAACAGGCCGGTCCCGGATTAGCACCAGCAGAGTCCGGTCCAACCCGAAAACGGGAGCCATCAAAATGAAGAATAGAGCCGCCACCAGCGGCGACAGTGTGAATACGCATCATCGGCGCTCGCATCCGAACACCCGCAACGAGTGTCTCGAAGGCTCTCTCGTATTCTCCATTATAGTGCGCTACATCTGTGGAAGTGCCGCCCATATCAAAACCAATTATTTTATCAAATCCAGCCATGGCAGCTGTTCTGACAGCGCCGACGATACCGCCGGCTGGACCAGAGAGGATACTATCTTTGCCTTGAAAAAACCGAGCATCCGTTAAACCACCATTTGATTGCATAAACATTAAACGGCTTTGTCCTAAATGCTCGGACACCTGTCTGACATAGCGCCTTAATATCGGAGTTACATAAGCATCTACGACAGTCGTGTCACCACGGCCGACAAATTTCATTAACGGGCTTACTTCATGGCTAATTGATACTTGTTTAAATCCAATGTTTCGAGCTATTTCTGAAACAATTTTTTCATGAGCATGATATCGGTAACCATGCATGAAGACGATAGCTACGGAGCGGAATCCTCTATCAAATGCTGACTGAAGAGATTTTTCGGCTTCATTCAAATCTACTGGAATTAGCTCTTCTCCGTCCGCCGACACTCGTTCGGTTATTTCAATAACATTTTCATATAAAAGCTCTGAAAGTTCTATCTTCCGGGCAAAAATGTTTGGTCGGTTCTGATAACCAATACGCAACTGATCCGCAAATCCCTTGGTTACTGCTAAGAGGGTTCTATCTCCTTTTCTCTCCAATAAAGCATTGGTTGCGACCGTTGTTCCCATTTTTACAGCTTCAATTTTTTGTGCTGGAATTGCTTCATCTTGTTGGGTCTGCAAAAAGTCGCGGATACCCTGTATTGCAGCGTCAGAATATCTTTCCGGGTTTTCAGAGAGCAACTTATGTGTTTTCAATGATCCATCTGGAAGTCGAGCTACTAGGTCTGTGAAGGTGCCTCCTCTGTCAATCCAGAATTGCCAACGGTCTAATGAAGTTTCGGCCATAATTATTTTTCTCATGCTCCTGTTGAGTGGGTTTTAGCCTATCGTTTAGTTTTAAAAAAGAGCAATACTTAATGTTTTAGCGTAAAATATTTCAATTATAGAAAATTCTTAGAAGTTTTTGTTATGATCACACTGATACACTAACAACATTTTGTTTTTCTGAGGATTTTTTTGTTTAGCAGAATAGCTACTTAGCTCGATAAATAAGCCAATTACAAACGGCGAAGAAATTGTAGTAACAGTTAGGTACTAGGCAAGGTCAATTGGTGCTGTCATATTTTGATCTGTAGAACAAAATATGACAGTGGAATTGAAGTATTTGTCATTGATGATAAATTTACGGATGTAACCAGTAAGGTGGTTGCGGCGGTATTGCCGGAGGGTTATGTAAGTCTCTCGGAGGGAAGGCCTTTAATTAGGAGATGAGTCGGAAAATGTTTTTCCAACAAAGCCTTATACGTAATTCCATTTGTAATACGAATGCAGGACTTGTGTTGCTTGCTGATGACGATATTATGCACTGTTCTAACGTAATCGATGATTTAGTCTCAAAATAAGCAGTTGAGAAATTGGATTCGGAAACTTTAATTATCTAGTTGCAAAAAACCTTTGGTAAGACGCTGCTCTGTTCTAGTTCCAGCCGTCTCTTAAAAAAATTATATCCGTTCTCGTTTGTGAGTAAGTCCGCGATTATCGCATCTGAGGCAGCGAGGGACGTGTCCTTATACTTCGATCGGCATTAATGCAATGGACGGTGTTTCAGAGTGCAAGCGAGAAGAAATTGATCGCTATGCACTTTCTATGAAATCAAAACAAACTAGAATATCTGGCTTGCCTCATCGAAATTAAGCTGCCGTTTTAAAAGACATGATTATTCTTTTCGCTTTGCGGAATTGATTTTACGTTCTCCAATTAGCCCATTAAGGTGGTAGTGTATTTTATTGATAATAAAAGTTTTTGGGTTGTGATTAGCGACTTTTTGCCATTAATCCCTCGTGTTTATTATGTTTTGACTCAAAAAAATGTAATGCTTATTTTGAGGGTAACTTGGGGCTGAGTGACCTTTACTTGTATTCCGACGTTGTGGTTCAATGAGAGTTCATTTTTTTTAGGCTTTTCGTTTGCCGTTCTGTCTGGTTATTTGCGCGAATGTCGCTAGATTTGTATGAAGATGGCGATTTCTGGAAAGGACGTAACCCTAAAATTTTAAGCAGGGAAGGTAATGACGTTCGACACTTCCTACCCTATGATTTGTAAATGACTGAACAAGCAGTTTTAGATAACACGAAGCGTATTGTTAAGAGGTCAGGCACCTCATTTTATTGGGGTATGCGATTTTTACCACGAGATAAACGTGAGGCAATGTATGCGCTTTATGCATTTTGTCGGGAGGTTGATGATATTGCTGATGGTGTTTTATCTCCTGCAAAAAAGTTATCTCTTTTAGAAGGTTGGAGGGATGAGATAAGAAAAATATTTGTCGGGAAACCTGAGAGCTTAGTTGGCCGTGCATTAATAAATCCCGTCCGAAAATATGATTTGCGGATGTCTGTATTTTTTGACGTAATTGACGGAATGGAAACAGACTCTGCTGATGAAGTGAGAATTCCTGATATGACGGCACTAGAATTGTATTGTAATCGAGTTGCCTGTTCAGTAGGCCGGCTATCTAATCCAATTTTTGGGATAGAAGGAAGTAAAAGTGAAAAGTTAGCTTTCAGTCTTGGTAACGCGTTTCAGATTACAAATATTTTACGCGATTTAAATGAGGATGCTAAGAATAATAGGTTGTACATCCCTCAAGATGTATTACAGTCTTACGGAATTAAAAGTGAAGCGCCCTTGTCAGTTATCTCGGATGATCAATTCCCAAAAATTTGCGAAGTGTTGCGGATGCGAGGTAAAAATTTTTTTTCTGAAGCTGCTTCTATAATAGCAGATCTTAGTTTAAAAGTTTCAAGACCTCCAAATTTGATGTTGCAAAATTATTCGCGGGTACTTGACGCTCTAGGCAAAAGAGGCTGGAAAAATCTCGAAAAAAGAGTGTCTTTGCCTAAATCACAAAAATTATGGATTATACTAAAATATGGTTTCTTAAGCAGTCGGCATTTTTAAGTTAGAAATGCTCCACTTTAGAAAAAACTTTTTACATACTAAATACGAATTACTTTTGTGATTCTAAGTGATGTTGTAATTATAGAATGTCTCCTTTGTTTTTAGTCAATATTTTCATCATGTATTTTCTCCCATCATGTTAAATAGTGGTTTAGTGCCAACCAAGAAAGTGGAGTTTTCAGATGCTTTGCTTGACAAGGTCATCACTGAGGTCGTTGAAGCCCTAGTTGCAGATCAAAAGTCGGATGGGCATTGGGTGTATGAACTAGAGGCGGATGCAACGATACCATCAGAGTACATCCTTCTAAATCATTATTTAAATGAGGTTGATAATGATCTTGAGCAAAAAATAGCGCGATATCTGCGAGCAGCCCAAGGTAAACATGGCGGATGGCCATTATTTCATGATGGTGATTTTGACATTAGCGCCAGCGTCAAGGCATATTTTGCTCTCAAGTTGGTTGGTGATAATCCTACTGAGCCCCATATGTTAAGAGCATGTGAAGCGATTCTCGAGAATGGTGGCGCAGCGGAAGCAAACGTTTTTACACGCATAACATTAGCACTTTTCGGCGAAGTTCCGTGGCATGCTTGTCCATTGATACGCGCCGAAATTCTTTTGGCACCAGAACGTTCACCATTAAATATTTTGGATAAAGTTTCTTATTGGTCGCGGACTGTGATGGTACCACTTTTAATTTTACAGACTTTGAAACCGACAGGAAAAAATCCGAATAATATAAACATTCAAGAACTTTTTGTTACGCCTCCAGATAAAGAAAAAAATTGGTTAAAAAATCCAACAGGACATTGGATTGGAGACCTAATGATTGCTGTAGATCGATTTGCTAGAATCCTTACTCCGGTGATGCCCAAATCAGCCCAATCAATTGCTATTGAAAAGGCTTTGATGTTTGTCAAAGAGAGACTCAACGGAGAAGATGGCCTAGGTGGTATATTTCCTGCTATGGCCAACACTCTAATGGCTTTTGATGCGGTAGGTTACGCAAAAGAACACCCAGATTATGTGCTAGCCCGTCGGGCTATTGATAGGTTGGTCGTAGAAAAATCGGATGTAGCATATTGTCAACCTTGTTTATCGCCCGTATGGGACACAGCGCTCGCTACGCATGCACTTTTAGAGGTTGGTCATTCAGGAGAAGATCCTGTAATTTTGCGTGCTGGAGAGTGGTTACTCGATAGACAAATATTAAACACGGCGGGTGATTGGGTGACTAACAGAAAAAATGTTCGTCCTGGCGGTTGGGCATTTCAGTACAAAAACGATCACTACCCGGATGTAGATGACACTGCAGTGGTTGTTGCAGCGTTAGATCGTGTAGGCAATGAGAAATGGCTTAGGTCAATTCGGCGCGGCGCTGAATGGATTTGTGGAATGCAAGGCGCTCGAGGAGGTTGGGGTGCTTTTGATGCTGATAACGAATATTATTGGTTGGAACACATTCCATTTGCTGATCATGGTGCGTTGCTAGACCCTGCTACCGCAGATGTGAGTGCGCGTTGTATATCAATGTTAGCTCAGCTTGGTTTTGAGAAAAATGATTTAAGTGTATCCAAGGGAATAGATTACCTAAAAACGGAACAAGAGGAAGACGGAACATGGTTTGGTCGTTGGGGAACAAATTATATTTACGGTACTTGGTCTGTATTATGTGCTTTAAATGCCGCTGGAGAGGACATGAAAGCACCATATGTCCTCCGAGCTGTTAATTGGCTTAAAAGAAACCAGAGAAATGATGGTGGTTGGGGAGAGGATTGTGCTACCTACTGTGAGGCTAGACGTGGAGAGTCTAAAGCGTCCACGCCATCTCAAACCGCTTGGGCTTTACTGGCCCTGATGGCTGCCGGAGAGGCAGAGTGTGTAGAGGTACGTAAGGGTGTAGATTGGTTATTGAAGGCACCCCGCAATGGCGCCTCTTGGGACGAAGAATTTTTTAATGCTGTCGGTTTTCCTCGTGTTTTTTATCTTCGCTATCATGGTTACTCGAGATATTTCCCCCTTTGGGCTTTAGCTAGGTACAGAAATTTTATGGAGGGAAAAGTTGAAAGACTTGTCCATGGAATGTAATTGAGTGAATTTTTTGTAATAACTGGAACCAAAAAAGAGGCAGCGTGTTTTGAAGACTATACTGTGGGTATTGGCCATAAAGTGCTGTGTAGTGGCGCTAGGGTAATTCGTTTGACCAGTATTATGCAGCAAGAAATACAAAATGGTTATTGTGCGCTGTTAAGCTTCGGGCTTGCCGGGGGTCTTGTAAATGACCTTGCACCTGGAACGCTCGTGATACCAAGTAAGATAACTGATAAAACAGGATCCTCTCGTAGTGTGGACCCAGAGACAAGAAATATATTAATTGATACTCTTGAAGATAATAATATTGGGTGGGTAGATAGATTAGTTTGTGGTGTCAATAAACCATTAACAATGCCGGCGGAAAAGGAAGCTCTCCATCGAGCGATCAATGCGCATGTTGTTGATATGGAAAGTCATGTAGCGGGTGAAATCGCTGAGAGGGTGGGTATACCATGGCTGGTTATCCGTGCTATCGCAGATCACGCTTCTGACTCAGTGCCGCAAACAGCAACTGAGTCAGTAATGGAAAATGGAGCTATTTCCTCAAAAAAACTTTTAAAAGGTTCTTTCAGGCGGCCCTCAGAGATCCCTGCATTAATCACTCTAGCACGTAACAGTATCACTGGGCTTAATACCCTACGCCGCGTCGTTCCGTTGTTTTTGAGTTGCCATCCTCTCTGACACCGTTTGTATTACATCCTCAAAAATAAATTCTGCCGGTCTCTGATTTTTCAAAGATATCTCAGGAGCCATAGATTTTTCAGTGTTTACACCCTTAATCCAAACCAGCAGCGCTTTAAAAGGGTTTGCTAATGTATCTGCCACTGCAGTTGCTTCATATCCGCAGTGGACCATGCAGTCTGCGCATTTTTCATATTTGCCTGTACCGTAAGCGTTCCAATCAGTAGTCTCCATTAATTCCTTAAATGATTTGGCATAACCTTCTGAAAGAAGATAACATGGTTTTTGCCATCCAAATATGTTGCGAGTCGGGTTTCCCCATGGAGTACAATGATAATTTTGATTTCCAGCTAAAAAATCTAGAAATAGTGAAGATTGACTAAAACGCCATTTTTTGCCTCCTCTACCCAGCCTAAAAATATTTCTAAAAAGTTCCTTGGTATTCTGTCTAGCAAGAAAATGCTCCTGATCGGAGGCTCTTTCATAGGCATAACCCGGTGAAACTGTAATTCCCTCAACTTTGAGATCTTCCATACAAAAATCGAAGAATTTCTTTGCTTCTATTGCGGTCATTTGATTGAATAATGTGCAATTCACATTAACCCGAAAACCTTTATTTCTTGCTGCTCTTATGGCAGCAACTGCTCTCTTAAAAGTTCCTGGCTGATCAACTGCCTCATCATGATGTCTTTCTAGACCATCAAGATGAACCGAAAATGTCAAATACGGAGTGGCTGAAAACATGTGCAAACGTTTTTCTAAAAGAAGGGCATTAGTGCAAAGGTAGACAAATTTTTTACGTGCGACAATTCCATCCACTATTTCTTTAATTTCTTTGTGGATCAACGGTTCTCCTCCAGGTATTGAAACGATCGGAGCACCACATTCATCGACGGCTTTTAGGCAATCTTCAACTGATAAACGTCGGTTAAGAATATCCCTTTCATAGTCAATTTTTCCACAACCAGGGCATGCAAGATTACAACGGAATAATGGTTCAAGCATTAAAACTAGAGGATATCGTGCTTTTTTCTGGAGTTTCTGTTTTACTATATAACTACCCACACGAAATTGTTGTATGAAAGGAACACCCAAGGAACACCTCATATAAATTTTTACCAACCTAGTGTTACTATTACATTACGACAACCGAAACTTTCAGTTTCTGTATTCAACTTAAAGCTCTAGATAATATTTTGCGCTGATATTAATATATTGGGAGTTTCATAAAGGAATGATGTGTAAAAGATGAGAGCGCTGGTTACGGGAGCAACAGGGTTTGTTGGCGCAGCAGTGGCAAGACGCTTAGCATTCGAAGATATTAGAGTTAGAGCTTTAGTGCGTGAAAAATCGAACCTTGTAAATGTAAGTATGTTAAATATTGAAATTACAACCGGTGATTTAAATGATGTAGACTCGTTAAAAAGGGCAGTGGTTGGATGTGACGTGGTGTTTCATGTTGCCGCTGATTACCGGTTATGGGCTCAAAACCCGAATGAAATCGTACGGACCAATGTTGAGGGAACCCGAAATATCATCGATGCATCCTGCAATTATGGAGTTAAAAAAATTATTTACACTAGCAGCGTGGCAACTTTAGGAACGCGTAAAGATGGCACACCTGCCAACGAGTGCACAAGAGTTTCATTATCGGATATGATCGGTGTGTATAAGAAATCAAAATACCTTGCTGAACGTGAAGTTGAAAAACTTATAAAAATAAAGCGTGCTCCCGTTGTCATAGTTAACCCGTCAACACCGATAGGCCCCGGAGATCAAAAGCCAACGCCGACTGGCCGATTCATAATCAGAGCAGCTTCAGGAAAGATGCCGGCGTTCGTTGATACAGGTCTCAACATTGTTCATGTTGACGACATTGCAGAGGGCCATATCTTAGCGATGAAACATGGGATCATCGGTGAAAAATATATACTTGGCGGAGAAAATATGACACTCAAGGAAATTTTAGTTATTATTGCCAATCTTCGTGGGCACAAACCGCCTTTCATCAAACTGTCTCATAATCTCATTTTACCCATCGCTTGGATTTCTGAAAACTGGACTAAAGTAACGGGAGGCAAACACCCCATGTGCTCAATCGATGAGGTTAAGATGGCAAGAAAGAAAATGTTTTTTTCTTCGGAAAGAGCCCAGCGCGAGTTGGGTTACACATGGGGTTCCCCTAACGACGCAATATCAGACTCCTTAGGTTGGTTTGAGCAGCACGGTTATCTTGAGAAAAAAAGT
The DNA here is from genome assembly GCA_002709075.1 of Rhodospirillaceae bacterium. Taxonomy (GTDB): domain Bacteria; phylum Pseudomonadota; class Alphaproteobacteria; order MPNO01; family UBA2964. Next base: position 88,898 of record PAPV01000005.1, read on the forward strand.
CATTCTCTGGGCTATAAAATTTGATAAGTTTGATGTTTGCAGCCGGACAGGGCCGGCGTCTTTTTGGGGGTGACGATAGTCAACCACCGAAGTGTCTTCTTCGGTTCGGCGGTGAAACATTATTACAAAGGCACATAAGAATTTTAAAGAAATTTGGATTATCAGAGTTAGTAATGGTTGTGGGATATCGCGCTCATGATATCCGCGCACATGTTTTAGATATCGGGGCAAAAAATTTTGTTCGGTTTATAGATAATCCAAGATTTAAACAAGGGAGTGTTTTATCTTTGTCGAAAGCTAGTGAAGTTTTGCGATCCGGAAACCCAATTCTTTGCATGGACGCTGATGTGCTCTACGATCCATTAATCATTGATAGAATTTTAGCAATCGGCAACCGAACAGTTTTTCCATATGATAGCGAATTTGATCAGGGTGATGAACCTGTTAAACTTTGCCTCAACAGATCTAAGCCAGTAGAATTTAGAAAGGAACCTGATGATATACCCTATGAGGTTGTCGGGGAATGGGTTGGATTCATGAGATTAGAACCAGATTTCGCTAAGGCATTGGCTGAACAGTCAATAAGGGATTCGGCTACGGTAATGGATATGCCCTACGAAGATTCTGTACGAGCCGTTCTGCGCAATGGCTGGGCTCGAAAAACTACTGCGATTGACATAAATGGGTTGGCTTGGATTGAAATTGACTTTCCCGAAGATGTCGAGCTAGCGAGAACAGACATTTTGGAAAAAGTGTAAAAACTTGATGTTAATAACTATACTTTGTAAGTGTAGTTTTTGTGTTTTTTTCGTTCAATGTCTGGTGGAAAATTTTTGCGCTTCTCCTCATGGTACCCTTGGTAATGGTTACCTTCCGTTGCACGATTATAGGTGGCAAAGTAGAGTCTACGCATACATTTTGTCAGGTTGGGGCCGGATCGATGAGGGGTGTAAGCGTCAAATAAAATTAAGTCGCCTGGTTTTGTTGGGTAAAAAACAAAATCCATTCCGATTAAATCGTCTTTATCAAGAGGTTCCATTCCGCGTAACAGCCCCCTGGTATTCTGCTGGGGGGCAATCTCCAGACAACCATTTTCTTCATTTGCCTCATCAATGCACAGCATCACGTTTACAAAATTGGTGGCATAATTCTCCCAACCTGCTTGCGAGTCCTGGTGAGGTTTAAAGCCAGAACCACCTGGCATTTTGAAATTGATTTTTTCTTTAAATAAATAGGCAGCTTCACCTAATAACTGTTCAACCATAATTTTCAAAACATTGGTTAAAGTTGCAAACCCGTTGTGGAAAGGAGAAATATATTCTATACGGTTTATAAGTTTTTTATTATCGATTTGGCCGCTCTCATGAAAAACCCAATGTTTTCCCGCCTCTTCGGGTAGTTCTTCAACCTCCATTGCCCATTTATCAATTATCTCAATGTCAGATGAAGAAAAAGCATTATACAATGCACAACATCCGTTAGCATTAAATTCACTAATATGTTGGTGTGTGAGAATAGGTGTGACAATCATCATAAATCAAGTTTATCGTTCTAAGTATAATCATTCAACGCTGGGAAAATTGACACATCAATAAATGTAATCGCTAAACTGTGAGAAAGCTACCTATGATTGACGCAGATGATTTTTTGAACCCAGCGCTTCAGGCTGGTTTTAATTTTTACACTGGTGTTCCTTGTTCATTTCTAACACCAATAATTAATAGGGTTATCTGCTCTGAAACTACGGAGTATATTGCTGCGGCAAGTGAAGGGGAAGCTGTAGGGATAGCTGCGGGTGCTTGGTTGGCAGGGAAACTCCCTGTTATAATGTGTCAGAACTCCGGCCTCGGGAATGCTGTTAATCCTCTTACCTCTCTTAATTATCCTTTTAAAATACCAGCACTTTTGATTGTTACGTGGCGGGGGGCGGTGGGTTTAGATGATGAACCGCAACATCAGCTTATGGGACAGATCACTAAGGATATATTAAATATTATGCGTGTTCCGTATGGTATGTTCCCCAATAACAAAGCCTCAATTAACCCTGCAATTGAGAAGGCTATTAGTGAAATTTCTAAAAATAACCTTCCTTATGCCATGTTGATGAAAAAAGGTTCAATTCAAAACGAGGAAATACAGCCATTAAAATCCGATAATTTTATTTCAGGTGAACTTTATGATTGGACAACTTCAAAAATTTTTCCTAGCAGGGTTTCGGCAATTAAAAATGCACTTGAAATTCTACCTTCAGATGTAGGAATTATTTCTACCACTGGATATACAGGACGAGAGCTTTATGAAGTGGCTGATCGAGAACAACACCTATATCAAGTCGGATCAATGGGATGCGCTGCTGGAATGGGGTTTGGAATTGCAATTAATTCAGAGAAAAATATTTGCGTTTTTGATGGAGACGGAGCAGCTTTAATGAAGCTTGGTACCATGGCTACAGTTGGCGCTTACAAACCTAAAAATTTCATCCACATATTATTTGATAATGGGACTTATCAGTCTACCGGCGGACAGCCTACAGTTTCATCAAGTATCAATTTTGCTAAAATTGCAATTGCTTGTGGTTATCGGTTAGCTTTTTCTTGCAATGATTTAACCCATTTTAATGAAGCGTTAAACAAAAGTAAAATTGATGGTGGCCCCACACTGATTCATATGCGGGTAAGAAAAAAATCTTTAGTTGTCCCAGGGAGGCCTAAGATCGGTCCAGCAGAAGTTGCTGCACGTTTCAGAGATTTTTTAGCGCAAGAATAATTTTTTTATTTACGATTCAAGTTTTTCGAATTTAAACCAATTGATGCCAAATAAATAGATATTTCTGAGAGTGCGCGGTCAATATCTGTTTTGTTAATATCGCCAATGCAACCAATTCTGAATGTTTTTTCCTGTGTGACTGCGCCAGGATAAAGTATTACTCCTTTTTTACGCAACGCCTCGTACATCATTTCAAAATCAAAATTTGGATTTTTTGGAAATCGGACAGTTACAATTATTGGTGACTGTTGCATTTTAGATAAGAACAAATTAAAGCCTAATAAGCGTAATCCATCCACAAGCTGGTTACAATTAGCTTGATAACGTGTTTCCCTTGCCGAAACACCGCCCTCGTTCTCCAGTTCTACAAGGGCTTGATCGAGTGCGGCTAAGACATGTGTGGGAGGTGTAAACCGCCACTGACCAGTTTTATCTAAATATTTGGCTTGATCATGCAAATCAAGGCAAAGCGAGTTAGCATTTCCGGCAGTAGTATTTAGGATGTTTGTCTTAATTATTGCATAAGCAATCCCAGGAACACTTTGCAGACATTTGTTTGACGAAGATATCAGCGCGGTTGCAGGTATTTTCTTGAGATTTATTTTTAAAGCACCAAAACTACTCATTGCATCAATGATCATTTCACGTTTAGCATTTCTAACGATTGATGCTATATTCTCTATTGGGTTTAGAATGCCAGATGTGGTTTCACAATGGACTACGGCGACGTGGGTAATATCTGTGTTGGTTTCAAGTCGGGAGGCAATTTCGCAGGGGTCGGGCTGAATGTCTTCAGGTGTTTTGTACACTTCATATGCTCTGCCGAGATAATCACAGATTTTAGCCATGCGTTCCCCGTAAACGCCATTAATCAGAATTAAACATTTTCCCATTCTACGTGGCAGCAATGTGCCGAGTGTAGCTTCAACAGCAAAAGTTCCACTGCCTTGGATTGGAATGCAGTTATAGCCTTCTTCTGCCCCTGCAAGTTTACAAAGTTTCGATCGGACTCTAGCGGTCATCTCTATGAACGTTTTGTCTCTCGATCCTATATCGCGATTTAATGCCTTCCTAACTGTGACTGACGTTGTCAATGGACCCGGTGTGAGGAGAATTTCTCCACGTTTTCTCTCTTCGTTAGTTTGCATTCTTCCTTGCCTAACTCGTTCCTATCATGCATGAATTTCTAGTATGCACATGTTGACAACTTTATGCCAAGCATACTTGTCTTTTGAAAACATGGGAGGAACCAATAAGCCATAATACTTGGATACACCGAATTGTACGGAAGGGGGTAAGACCACTTTTAAAGACATCGATGCATCCCAATTTTCTTACAACACTTAGATTTCTTACCGGAATGTTTTCCGCTTTCCTATTCTCAATCGACAATTTCTATTGGAGATGGGAAGCAATTTTGATACTTACAATTTCTTTGTTACTAGATCGTGCAGATGGAGAATTTGCCCGTCAAACCGGCCGCACAAGTAAATTTGGTCATAAATATGACTTGGTTGCTGATGGGGTTTCTAACGCGGCTTTGTTCGCCGGTATAGGGTACGGAATGCCCTCAAACTCTTTAGGCGGTTATGCGATGGAGGTCGGTATGGCTGCTGGAATTGCAATTCTAGGCACAGAATTTCTGGTAATGCGAGCACATGATACTGGAATAAAAAATACTAAGGATATTGGAAATTTTTATGGTTTTGATCCTGATGATGGAATGTTTCTCGTCCCTGTGGTGCTTGCATTTCATTGGGAAAATGCATTACTCATAATTACGGTAATCGGAGCTATAATTTCATTGCTAGTTACATTAGTTATGGTTGTTCGTGGATCCAAAAATTCTGCAGGAAAACTGTGAATGTGGGAATGTTACTTAGGTAGACTTGCCAATAAGGTTGTGCATCTTTCGGTAAAACATCACATAATAATTATTACCTCATATGTTTTGATTGCCGGATACTTATTTTGGTACGGTGCGGTAAACCTAGCAATCAATACAGACAATGCTGATCTTTTGTCTAGAGATCTTCCTTTCCGCACTCACCACATTGAAATAAAGGAGTCATTTCCACAGCTTTCTAACAATATTATTGTGGTCGTAGATGCGTTGACAACTGAGCAGGCGGATTATGCAGCTCTAAAACTTTTTAACGCTATTAAAGCAAAAAAAAAGTTATTCCCTGCTGTATTTTATCCTGCAGGAGAGAGATATTTTACTAAAAATAGCCTTTTATTTCTTGATAAGGTTCAACTCAGACATTTAATGGAACACCTAATAGACCATCAGTTTTTTATTGGTCGATTGGCTGCTGACCCGAGCCTTCGTGGATTATTCAATATTTTAACTCTTGCCCTTAATCAGGTGAAAAATAGTTTTGAAAAAAATGAATTAATTAGGTTCATGGATATGCTAACCAGATCCCTCCAATCAGGACTCGAAAGACCGAAGGCAAGTTTTTCTTGGCAAAATTTTATAGGTCAAGATGCAGTTCAAGATCCAAAAAATCGCAGATTTATTATCCTTAAACCAAATCTTGATTATGGTTCCTTACAACCTGCACAAAACTCAATGTCAGAAATCCGGAGGCTAGCCTCAAGTTTGAAACTTACCCCTGCTTTCGGTATTCGAGTGCGGCTCACTGGGACCGTTCCAATGGAACAAGAGGAGTTAGCCAGTGTGGTTGAAGGCATGGGTGTAGCCGGAGTGACATCATTTGTTTTGGTGTTAACACTTTTATTTGTGGCGATGCGATCATTTAAAATGGTTATTTCGGCTATATTAACATTAATTGCGGCCCTTGGCTGTACCGTCGGATTTGCGGCATGGGCTGTAGGCAGTCTGAATTTAATATCCGTTGCATTTATAGTTCTTTTCATAGGGCTGAGCGTAGATTTTGCCATTCATTTTTGTTTGCGAATTCGGGAAGAAATAATTGATGGGAAAAGAATGTCAGGTTCGGCACCTAGAGCGGCTAGAAAGATAGCAGGCGCGCTCTGTTTGTGCACCGCTACTGCAATGATAGCTTTCTTCAGTTTTTGGCCAACAAATTATGTAGGTCTGGCAGAACTTGGGATTATCTCAGGTGCAGGCATGCTTATTGCTCTAATAGTTAATCTAACTTTTTTTCCTGCGCTTCTCAAAATGCTTGGGTTTTTTAATAGGTCAACTTCAATATGCAAAAAACCCATTGTTATAAATGAGGCCTGGCAAGTGAGGCACTCCTTCAAGATTTTGATATTTGCTTCAGGCCTAACGATTGGGGCATCACTTCTCGTGGTGGATGTTCGTTTTGATTTTGATCCATTAAATCTAAAAGATCCAGAAACTCAGTCGGTTTCAACCATGTTGGATTTAATGAATAAATCTGATTTATCGCTTTACTCTGCGGACATTTTAACCAAAGGGCCAACCGAAGCGATAAAATTAACTCAAGAACTGAAAAATTTACCCACCGTCGGTAAAGTAGTAAATGCATTTAGCTTCATTCCTGTAGAGCAATCAGAGAAGCTATCTATAATTTCTGAGGCTAAACTTCTTATTTTACCAGCGCTGTATTTGCCGAAGATACCCAAACCGAGTGAAATAGAAACTCGTAAGTCAATTGCTCAATTTCTTGATTCGGCTACAAAAATGGATCATCAAAAACAACCCAAAATTGCATTTGCAGCTAAAAGTCTGATTAAAAGCATGCAACATTACAACCTAGAAAATCTGAAGGAATATAAACAACTAGAAGAAAATTTATTGGGTAATTTACCGAACTCAATAGAAAAACTAAAGGAGATGCTTTCCGCCTCCAGCGTTGTATTTGATGACGTGCCAATTAGTATCCGTCAACGTTTTGTTGATAAAGATAATCGCTGGCGGGTGGAGGTACATGCGGCAAAAAAAACAAGAGATCCAGATAATTTAATAACATTCGTAGATGAACTGAAATCAGTGGCGCCGACGGTAACTGGGTCGCCTGTAATTATAGTTGAAGCAAGTCGCGTCGTTGTTCAGGCATTTTTGGTGGCGGCTGTCATATCCATCGGGGCAATTTCAATCTTGTTGCTCATACTGTTGAGAAGAATTGACGATGTGCTTTTGACATTTGTTCCTTTGGTATTGGCTACTTTATTGACTGGCGCAGCAAGCGTTTTGCTTGATATGCCATTCAATTTTGCTAACATAATCGTATTGCCACTAATATTTGGTTTAGGGGTTTCCAGTATGGTGCACTTGATCATGCGGTCTGATGATTTTAGCATTCCAACCGCAATTTTTTTAACTTCAACCCCACGAGCAGTAAAATTTAGCGCTCTTACTACAATCGGATCCTTCTCCACTATCGCACTCTCGAGTCATCCAGGAACCTCTAGCATGGGGGTGCTACTTGCCGTTTCCATCGGCTTCACTTTGGCTTCTTCTTTGATTTTGCTTCCGGCACTACTAGTATTGAGAAAGAACTTCATAATTAGTCGTGAAAATTAATGTTTGCGATACGTGTTTTATGTTTGCTGATTGGAGTCGTCCTCTTAGCCATCATAATTGTTTCAACTGATATATATGCAGCCATAAAATTGATCCAGGGAATGGGATGGGGAATTTTGTTGGTAACGGTAGCTTATAGCGTAATCTCATTTGGTGATACGCTATCTTTTCACGTGTTAACCCATAAGATACCCATGACCATAAGAAATTTTTACGAGCTGTGGAAAATAAGGTTAGTCGGTGAGGCCTATAATCAAGTATTGCCTCTCGGGGGTCTGGGAGGTGAGCCAATAAAAGCGGTTCTCTTAAAGCAGTCAACGGAAATGGATTTGGAAGAAATCACAGCCTCACTTTTCGCTGCAAAAACGGTAAACATCGTAACCCTAATTATCTTTTTGGCAGTTGGATTTCTTCTGATGGGTTGGGAAAAGAGAATTTCTCCAGAATTTTTTCGGGCAGCTGGATTAGGATTAGCGGTTTTGAGTCTGGGTATACTGGGTTTCTTTCTTATTCAACGAATGGGTTTGTTGTCCGTTCTTTTCAGTAGACTGTTACATCGACTGAAAGGACGCTTTTTAAATGTAATTGCAATAATTTCAAACATTGAACACCGATTATACGAATGTTACCGCTATCGAAAATATCGTTTCCTAGCTTCGCTTTTTGTCGCTCTTATTGTTTGGGTTGTAAGCATAGTTGAAGTGTATTTAGTACTTTATTTTTTAGGGTATCCAATTAGTTGGACAGAGGCATGGATTATAGAATCCGGAGCTCAATTAGTGAAAGCAGGCACCTTTTTTATTCCAGGAAGTATAGGAGCCTTTGATGGAGCATTTTTATTGCTGTGTGGAATGATTACTGGTTCGCCGGTGGTGGGTGCAGCCGTTGCGGTTGTAAGGAGGCTTCGCGAAATTTCATGGACTGCCTTTGGATTTGCTATCGGGATATTCAGGCTGAAAAAATATGAACAAGGAAAGAAAAAATATTAAAGTTAATTGGCAGCAAGAAGCCGTCTAGTTTTGGAATTTAAAACGATGGTTAATGCTTTTGTCCCCCCGGTTGTTAGAATTTTTCTGTATTCAGACCGTCTAGTTGCTAGCTCACTAATGCCACCCGCTAAAATTATATCTATCACACGCCAGACACCATTGGTCTCTAGAAGAACGTATGCAATTTGAATTGGCTTGCTGCGTTTGTTGACTATTTGAGTGGTTATAACACGCGATCCACTCGGTCCAAGAGTGTTAGATAAAGTAATAAATTTTTGACCAGAAAAACTATTAAAACGCAACGCGTAGTTGGCAGCACTATAATTACGAAAAGCCTCAACTAGGTTCTTTTGTTCAATTAACTTTGCTTTACGCCAATGGTTACCACTAATAAGTTTAACCATCCCCTTTAAGTCAAAAACTTCTTGAACTAGCTCTCTTAGATTTTTATAGCGTCCTTGCAGCCCCAGATTATTTGCTGTCTTCATTGTATGCAATAAGTTCAAGTGAAATTTTTTTATTTGTAATACGGGTCTGTTCTCGGCGCGTGCGCCCGCAGACAATACGACCAAAATTATTAATAAAAATTGGAACAAACGTTTTTGTTTTCTATAAATTTGCTTCATGGTTAATTTGAGTGGCCCTTTGTTGTAATATGTTAACTTGTAAAACATTTTTTACCTTATAAACGCAACCTGTAGAAAACTTAATGACAGATGGTGAATCTACTCTATTATCCTAAGGGAATAAGTGATTTAATCGGTAACGGATGAAACAGTTAGATATTTGTATTTGAGTGCCAGGTTTATTGATGATGATTCTAAATGAATAGTTATACTAAAAAAGTGAGTTAATTCTTTCAGATGTTGAGTATGGATTTTATTCTAAGAGCCTTCATTCGATCGTGGAAATTGGTAGCAGTATCTATATTCTGTTTGTCAGTTTCCACATCATTTGCAACAGCATCGAAAATTTACACCACAACAGAGGTTGTTGCTCCCTATAAAATTGACTCTATAGATACAAATGACCCACTTGAGAGTGTAAATAGGGTAGTTTTTCATTTTAATGATATTATCTACTCATTTGTATTACGCCCTTTAAGTAAGGTTTACGACAAAATACTACCTGACTTTGTTCAGGCAGGCGTCCATAACGCTCTGAACAATTTGAATTCACCAGTAATTTTAGCGAACGATCTATTACAAGGTGAATTTGGACGAGCTAAGATCACAATACAACGTGCCGTTATAAACACAACGGTGGGCGTAGGCGGTTTGTATGATGCAGCTTCTAAAATTTGGAAAATACCCATGCACAAAGAAGATTTTGGGCAAACATTCGCAGTTTGGGGTGTTCAAGAAGGTTTTTATTTAGTGTTACCAATCTTTGGTGCTTCAAATCCGCGTGACGCAACGGGACTAATTGTCAACATGTATGCAGATCCATTTTCTCACTATCTAAGAAACATTGGCGAAAATGATGCTGCCATTGCGCGCACCGCGGTTGCAGGTTTAGACAAATTTTCTGAGGTAACGGATGATTTGGAAAAATTAAAGAAAACTTCGGTTGACTATTATGCAGCAGTTCGCAGTATTTACAGACAAAAGCGCGCGGTTGAAATAAAAAACAGGTCGCACAGAAAAGGCGTATCTATTCCAGATTTACATTATGACTTAAATGCTGAGTTACTAAATTGAAAGTACAGACTCAACTGATATTATCGGATAGCAACTTGAATTCTATTGCTGAATAACAAAATAATAAATAATAAATAATCTGGCCACATTGATAGGATTAAAATGTTCATACAAACCGAAGGTTTATCGCTGGAAAACCAACTAAGATTTGACCCCGGTAGGGAAGTACTGCCTGGAAAACCAATAAAACTGGAAAATCCATCAGAGGCTAAAAAGTATCCGTTAGCTGAAAGGCTGCTTCTTTTATCTCATGTACGAGCCGTTACTTTGGAAAACAGATCGTTGGTTGTGGAGAGGTCTGATGAAATAGAATGGGTTCAGCTAAAGCCAGCAATTCTCGGTGCTATTATGGACCATTTTGTAGCCGGACTACCTGTTTATCATGATGAGGAGCTAAGTACTGATCATGAGCTTGGCGAAGATGACCAGGTGTTTTTGTTGGATCAAAGTGACCCTATAGTTGGCGAGCTAACTGAATTAATTGCGACGCGGGTTAAACCAGCTGCTACGCAGAGTGGTGGTGATGTTATTCTTATGGGCTACAGTGACGGAGTTGTTTATCTCAAATTTGAGGGTCAAAGTTTTCAGCTAGCTAGCGGAATAGAAAATATGTTGCGACACTATATTCCGGAGGTTAAAAATGTAGCCGATTACCGTGATGCTTTTCCGAAGCCTGGGTTGGATACCCCGGAAGCGCGAGCTATAAAGAGCGTGCTCGAAACACGTATTAACCCCGCGGTCTCAGGCCACGGTGGTCACATCAGTTTGATAGATGTGGATGGAAATAGTGCCTACATTCGGATGGAGGGCGGTTGTCAAGGTTGCGGCATGGCTAATGCTACTCTCAAAGAAGGTGTCGAGGTGGAAATTAAAAAAGCTGTTCCTACAATTGAGAGAGTTTTGGACGTCACTGAACATGCAGACGGCACAAATCCTTATTACCAGCAAGGGTAATTTGCTGATTAAAAGTGCATTATCAGACAAAAAAGGGCTGTTTAAAAATCAGGCAGCAGTATTTTCTTTTTGCTCCGATAGAATCCGTGAAACAGGTTTATCGTCGATTGGTAAATGCAGTAACGATGCCACTATCCCGGCACTGATAATCAACCACCAGGCATAGTCATAAGATCCAGTATGATATTTTATTATACCACCCAACCATACTGATGTGAAGCTTCCAACCTGATGGCTGAGAAATACTAATCCGTAAAGAGTTGCAAGATAGCGCGGTCCAAATACTTCTGCCACGATACCTGAGGTTAAAGGTACCGTTGCCAACCATAAAATACCAACCGAACAGGCGAATAAAATAACACTTAATTCAGTTTTTGGGAGAATAAAGAATACAAGAAAAACTGTTGATCGAGCCGAATAAATAAATGCAAGCAAATACTTCTTTCTTAAAAATCCGCCAAGAAACCCGGAAGCTTGAGTACCAAGCATGTTAAAAAATCCTATGAAGGCAATAGCGGTTGCTGCCATAGCGCCACCAACGGCTGTGGCATTTAAATAATTTTCTAAGTGGTTATTTATGAATTGAACTTGAAATCCACAAACAAAGAAAGCGACAGTCAACAACCAAAAGCCACGATGACCTGCCGCTTCTTTTATAGCATCTCCGAGACTTTGACTGTCCTTTTTGGATAAAATGCCTTTGGCAGCACTTGCCATAGTCAGTGCAAATGGAACGACCAGTAAAGCCATAGTGCCAAGAACAATGGTTGCGTATACCCAACCTTTATAAGAAATTAGATAATGTGTTAGGGGAACTATTAGCATCTGGCCTGCTGTACCTCCCGAAACAACAATACCAAGCCAAAAAGTCCGCCATTTTTCCGGAGCGACGCGGCCAACAATTGATAATAACATTGGAAGTGCAATACCGGCTGACCCAAGTCCGATGAAGATTCCGACATTAAGCACCAATCCGAATTCAGATGTCGATTGTGACATCATGAACAACCCAAAAGAGTAAAGCAAGCCGGATAGAATTAAAACACGAATTGGGCCCCAACGATCGGCGGCCGCACCCAGAAAGGGCGCGGCACAGCCATAAATTAATAACTGGAGGCCGGTTGCGAAAGACATCACTCTTACATCGGTCCCCCAACCAAGGGCTTCGGAGACTGGGCGTAAAAACATTCCCATGCTTTGTCGACCACCATAGGCAAATAGAATGATACTTATCGCGCAAATCAACACGATGAATGGGTTATGCCAAATCGTTGACTTAATTATTTCTGCCCTCCACACATTCTCACAAAATCAACAATCACGCTGTTTGCGCAAGTCTTTCCACTGGAGTTTCCTTAATAGGCAGGTGAAAAAGGGCAGCAAGTGCGCCTCCCAGTATGATAACCCACCACCAGATTTCATAGGAGCCAGTTGAGTCACGAACTACACCACCCATCCAAGTACTAAATGCTCCACCAATTTGATGACTAAGGAAAGCTATTGCGTATAGCGTTGCCATATAACGCGGTCCAAAAAGAGTGGATATGATACCTGCTGTGAGAGGGACTGTAGCTAGCCATAATACACCTATACATGAAGCAAAAATGTACACTGAAGTTTGGCTAATAGGCGCTAGAAAAAACGCAAGCATTACCAGTGAACGACCTACGTAGAGAAATACAAGAAGATTTTTTTTTCGAAAATGTCCGCCCAGTTTACCCGCGAGCGCTGTACCAATCATGTTCGAAAATCCAATTAATGCTATGGCATGTGCGCCTATTGTTACACCGGTTCCTGTATCTTCAAGAAATTTGGGAAGGTGGGTAACAATAAATTGCACTTGGAAACCACAAGTAAAAAATCCTAGGCAGAGATACCAATAACTACGCGCTTCCCTTGCCTCTGAGAGGGCTTGCCCCAAAGTTTGCGTGTCTTTTTTTTGATCCAGGGCGTTTCCACTGGCTTTTCCAACAATTATTGCCATGGGAACAATTGCAAAAATAAATGACGCTAAAATAATAACGGCATCAGTCCAGTCCATTCGTGTTAGTAAAAATCCATTAAGTGGAACAAGAAACATTTGTCCGCCTGTTCCGCCGGCGGATACAATCCCAAGCCATAGACTGCGTTTTTTTTCTGGTGCAACTCTTCCAACCACTGATAGAAGCATTGGTAGCCCGCAACCTGATGCTGCTAGTCCGCTAAGAACACCAATGCTAAGAGCGAGATGTAGTTCAGATACGGCATTGCTTAATTGGTACATCCCAAATGCATAGAGTGCACCCCCAATAATAAGCATCTTGATCGGCCCAAGCCATTTATCTGCAATCATGGAAACAAAGGGAACACTTATTCCGATAATCAGGGTTTGAAGACTGACGGCAAAAGAAAATGGTTCAACTCTTCCACCGCTGATAGAATCACTTATTGGAACGAGAAAAATGCCAAAACTTTGACGGGTCCCGTATGAAATTAATATGATAAGTGTGCATAGTAAAAGCACAATGTATGGACTCTTCCACAAGGTGTTTGTTTCTGACATATTTACTAGTTTCAGTTAATCAACCAATCTTAGTTTGAAGCATCACTTTCCGAGTAACAGGCTTTTCATCAATTGGCCAGTGAATAAAAACTGCAACAAAACCCAGTCCAACCGCTGTCCACCAAACCGGATCGTAGGATCCTCCCCACCCACGTACAATACCACCAAAAGTGATGCCCACAAAACTTCCTAATTGATGGCTTAAGAATACAAATCCGTAAAGGGTTGCTAAATATTGTGTCCCGAAAATTTGAGCTACAAGCCCACTCGTTAGGGGAATTGTCCCAAGCCAGGTCAAACCCATCAAAGCAGAAAATATGATTGTGCTAACATCGGTTATAGGCATTAGCACATATACAACGATACATAAGGACCTCATCATATACAATCCTGCAAGTAAGTATTTTTTACTATATCTGCCCCCTAAAGCACCCCAAACAAAGCTTCCTAGAATGTTAAAGAGACCAATTAAGGCAAGTGACCAAGCCGCTATCTCCGCAGATATACCAATATCCTTAAGATACAGAGGTAAGTGACTGGCAATAAAAAGTGTTTGGAAACCACATACGAAGAAACCCAGAACTAGTAACAAATACCCACGATGATGAAGGGATTCAAAAATTGCTTCGGTCACACTTTGTCGTCGATCGAATTGGTCATTTGAAATTATTGGCTTTCCCGCAATGGGTATTATGAGAGGTATTATAATCAGCATTATACACGATAATATTATCAGTGAACTAGCATATCCACTATCGATCATAAAATAATGGGCAAATGGTACTACAATTACCTGCCCGCTAGAGCCACCAGCGCTGGCAATTCCCAAAAACAGACTGCGGCGCTTGAGGTGAATGCTGCGTCCAATTACTGATAGTATAATCGGGAACCCAGTAGCACTCATGGCAAGGCCAGTGAGAACACCCGTACTAACGTGTATTTCAATCTCAGTTGTTGAGGTGGCCATTAGGTATAGACCAAGAGCATATAACGCTGCACCAGCACTAATTACTCTGCCAGCACCGTATCTGTCTGCTACCACGCCCCATAGTGGTTGTGATAGGCCCCAAACAAGAACCTGTAATCCCATTGAGAATGAAAACACAGAAATATTCCAACCATTCGATTCAGAAATTGGGCCTAAAAAAAGACCATATGTTTGGCGAATTCCAAAAGAGCTTAATAATATTAATGTGCCACAGATGAGAATTAGAGAGGGTGTTTTCCAACCAATTTTCTGTTCCCCAAAATCCATCGTTAATCCTACACCATTATTCGGAAGGTCTCAAAAACAAATAATTAAGAGAACATTAAAAAAACTGATTATTTATGACGAAAGATTATCCGCGCTTTAGTAAGGTCGTAAGGGGTCATTTCGACATCAACTTTATCACCTTCCAGTACACGTATTCTAAATTTGCGCATTTTTCCTGCTGTATGAGCTAATACCTCATAGCCATTTTCCAATTCCACCTTAAACATTGCGTTCGGTAAACGTTCTTTCACTATACCCGTAAATTCAAGTAGTTCTTCTTTTGCCATGATTTCTCAGCATTTGTTAAATTCAGCGTCATTAGTCATTGCAATCTAGATTTCGTCAAGAGAGAACTAAAAAAATCTACACTGCCAAACGTTGTTTTTCGCTTAACGTTCAAATACCAGAATTTAACTATGAAGTAAGAGAAAGTACGAAAAATATTTTCTATAATTATTTTAGGAGAGAACAATCAAGTTAATCCGATTTTTACTTGTATTGCGAATTGTATTTGACCAATGGTAACTAATCGGAATGTCTATAGCGCCCATGCTTGATAATTTATTATTCAACCTTTTCTGCATCTTGAAGCATTGCCCACAGCGAGGATTTCTTGAGATAGTCGCGCGCAGCTGTTTTATCCAAGGATGTGGCTTCCAAATCATCTAGTCGTTTTCGCCTAATATTTATATCATTTTCCTCAAGGAGTTTCTTGTTGGCGATTGATTGGGCCTGAACATATTTTGTTGCCATGGAACGACGTTGACGATCATACCGTGACAATAGAGTTTCAGGATCCCCATTTTTTCTATCTATGTCTACAAGTTTTTCAGCTAGATTCAATCCATCATGAATACCTCCATTCATGCCCATTCCTCCCAATGGATTGTTGACATGTGCGGCATCCCCAGCCAAAAGCACTCTGCCTTTATGAAAGGTCTCTGCCACTCGCTGATGGACATTGTAAGGGTTGATATCGATAATGTTGTATTCATCTTCATACGGAAGACATTCAACAAATTTGTGTTGAACCCATTCTACACTTCCTTGTTTAAAACCAGAATCGTCCTTTTCGAGGGCGGGTAATAGAATTCTCCATAGACCGCTCATGTCGTCACCGGCTACCTTTATAAGTGCTGACCATTGTGTTGGATGCGCAACATAATTTCTGTAATGGTGGCCACCACCTCGCTTTGTCCCGAAATCATACTCTGTGGTAGCAATTACAAAGCGTTCCCCCCAAGTAAATCCAGGAAAGTTAATATCCGCAATTTTTCGTGTTATACTGCGTCCCCCGTCGGCTCCGATGAGATATTTTCCGCGGAAAGTTTCAGTTTCTCCTTCAGGATTTTTAGCTGTGACGGTTACTCCATCTTCATCTTGAATATGATTGGTAACCTGCCAAGGTCTCAGCAGTGTGAAATATGCTGAATTTTCAGCTAACTTGTGTGTGGTGTTAACTACTTTGTGCTGTTCGACTTGGAGAGCAAACGGATGGTCAAACAGGTCATCTAAAGCTTGGTAGTCGAATTCAGCTACAATTCTATCGTCAAACCTGTCTCGGAATTGGAAAATCTCTGAAATTATGCCCTGAGGGATAATTTTTTCGGTTATTTTTAGTGCAGCAAGCATATCCAATGTAGTCGGATGCACAGTAGATGCACGATGATCTCGTGGGGTAGTTTCTTCAGAATCAAACAATATTACGGGTATTCCTTGGGTAGATAAATAATAGCCGGTTATAGTTCCAATTGGCCCAGCTCCCGAAATGATAATTGGTTCTTTTGAATTCATTGTATTAACATAGTATTTTTACAAATTATGAAGGTAACCATACGGTAAGTTCGGTCAAGGGCTTAAACACAAGTTACATAATCAAAAAGAATTATAAAAATTCAGACTAGCTTGACATCTGTTTTAACTGAAATCACTTTCTAATCGCTAATTTGGTTTGTATTGATTGATTGGCTAAAAATTTTATCATGTTTAATTTATTTAAAAATTTGTTTTAAATAATCATGGAGTGATATTTTTTGTTCTTAACAAAAGCAATTGCCTCGCCCACGTATCAACTGTGGAGTGGAAGATGATAGCAATTATCGGCGGTGGAATCTGCGGGTTGGCCATCGGTTGGCGTCTCGCTCAAGAAGGATTCTCTGTTACCATAGTGGATAAGGGAAAAGCTGGAATGGAGGCTTCCTGGGCTGCCGCTGGTATGCTTGCCCCACTAATCGAAGCAGAGCATGCGGAGGAGATGCTTTTGCCTCTAGCAATAGAAAGTCGCAAGCGATGGCCGCAATTTGCGGCAGAGCTAGAGAACTTCACTGGTATTAATGTTGATTATCGTACAGAGGGAACTCTACAAATTGCGCTTCATCGTGATGATCAGGAGGCACTAGAACATCGTTATTCATTTTTCAAGAAGAATAACTTTGAAATCGAAAAGTTATCCGGTTCGCAGGTTAAAGCACTACAGCCTCATCTCTCCCACAATGTTACAGGTGGAATTCTAAGTCCAGAGGATCATCAGGTTGACAATCGCCTGGTAGTTTCTGCTTTACTAAAAGCCTTTAAGAAGGCTGGTGGAATTTTACATGAGAATACAGAGGTTGATGAAATATGCACGAATAATGGACGTGTTAATGGTATTTGTATGGGTGGCGAAAAAGTGGTAGTCGAACATCTGGTATTATCGGCAGGAGCTTGGTCACGGAATATCCCTGGCATTCCAAAAGATGCACGTCCTCCGGTTAGGCCACTTAAAGGCCAAATGTTGGCACTTGAAATGCCGAGTAAAATGCCATTGCTTGATCATGTTATTTGGGGTCCTGGTAATGCTATAGTATCAAATATTTATTTGGTACCAAAAAGTGATGGGAGGTTGATTATTGGAGCGACAGTGGAGGAAATGGGGTACGATACCAGAATTACTTGTGGTGGTTTATTTGAGTTGCTGAGAGCAGGGTGGGAAGTGTTGCCCAGTATATATGATTTGCCAGTTTTAAGTAGTTGGGCGGGTTTACGTCCTGCCAGCCGAGATGATGCTCCTATTCTGGGTCCTTCAGGGGTGGATGGGCTAACCATCGCCACCGGTCACCATCGAAACGGTATTTTACTTGCACCTATTACAGCCTCAGAAATAACTGCTTATATCACCAACCAGAAGGTTTCGCCGTTAATTAAACCCTTTCAACTCAACCGATTTCAGAAACCTTAGACATCGTCATGAGTAAAGGTTTTTTTAAAAGATGTCCTTTATGAGTAAAAAAATAAATCTTAATGGGAGGATGATATATTTTCCGGGAGTCTATTTGTCTGACTTGCTTACGTCTCAGGGACTGGATATGGATTTAGGTGGTGTTGCAGTTGTAGTTAATTCTACAATAGTTTCACGGTCCAAGTGGAAAAAAATTAAAATTAATGCAGGCGATAAAATAGAAATCGTCCATATTGTTCGCGGAGGTTAGAATTAGTGGAACAAACAACAGATCAAAAACTTAGTATTGCAGGAAAAACTCTAAATTCTCGATTGTTGATCGGAACGTCTTTATATCCAAACCAGCAAGTTATGATGGATGCACTTGCTGCGAGTGGAGCTGAAATTGTCACTGTTGCTGTTCGGAGGGTAAGCCTTGATGGTGGTGGCGAAAGTGTATTTGACTTATTAAAAGGAAAATATCATTTTTTACCTAACACAGCTGGCTGTTTTACTGCTAGCGATGCCGTTTTTACTGCGGAACTGGCCCGTGAGGCTCTTGAGACTAACTGGATTAAGTTAGAAGTAATAGGAGATGATGAAACACTCTTTCCCGATGTCGAACAGCTACTTCTGGCTTCGGAAGAATTGGTTAAAAAGGACTTTGTTGTATTAGCATACTGTAATGATGATCCCATATCCTGCAAAAAATTAGAGGATTTAGGTTGTGCAGCTGTGATGCCGCTAGGGGCGCCAATAGGGTCGGGTATGGGAATACGAAACCCATACAATCTGCAAATAATTCGGGAACAATGTTCAGTGCCACTTATTGTAGATGCTGGGGTCGGAACAGCGTCTGACGCTGCCCAAGCAATGGAAATTGGGATGGATGGTATATTACTTAATTCAGCCGTTGCGGGTGCAAGAGATCCGGTTCGTATGGCAAAAGCTATGCGTTTAGGCATTGAAAGTGGACGGCTCGCTTTCGAGGCCGGGCGAATCCCACGGAAACTTTATGCGTCATCTTCAACGTCACTGAACGGAATGATCGATCTTTGAGAAATCAACACAATCATCTTCCTTACCCACCCTTTCTTCTGATAACCGATAGAAAACAAGCCTGCTTGCCTCTAACGGATATTTGTGCGGCAGCTTCGCGCGCCGGCTGCAAATGGTTTATGGTTAGAGAGAAGGAAATAGGAGCTAATGATCTCACTAGATTGACTCGTAGGATAATTGAAGTAGTTGATCCAGAAGCACGAGTAGTTGTTAATGGAAATGTTAGTTCGGCACTAAAAGCAGGCGCCAGTGGTATGCATTTTCAGTCGATAGAACTGGCTATAGAAGCTCGAAAGACCCTACCCTGTCACTTCTTAATCGGGTATTCTGCTCACAGTATTTCGGATGCGGCCGCCGCTGAACGTGCTGAATTGGATTATGTGACCTTAAGTCCAATTTTTAATACGAAAAGCAAACCTGGCTATGGACCCATTTTAGGGCTCAGTGGCCTCCGTTCTGCTGTAGTCGCACTTAATATTCCAATCATCGCTCTGGCTGGTATTTGTCATCAAAATGCTTCCGACGTTATATCTTCTGGCAGTGCAGGTTTTGCAGTGATGGGAGAGGTGATGCGGTCACCAAGACCGGAACCGACAACATCGAAATTTGTTGAAGAATACCTATGAAAAAACCTCAATGATATCAAAATATTTGTTAAAATAATTTAGAAATTAAAATTAAATTATTAACAACAATTTTCCCTTAGGCAAAATGCAAAATAAATCATTAGAAATCAATATTCTCCAACGATATTTCTCTCGAAGGCTTTAAAGTGATTTTAGAAGACAAATTGTTCATTTAGTATTCGATCTTCTAAATTATGTTCAGGGTCAAAAAGAAGGCTAAGAGTAATATCACGGTTCTGACTTACTATAACATTTTTAACGTTTCGAACCTCAGTGTAGTCTGCTACGGCGCTTACAGGGCGTTTCTCTGCTTCTTGAATTTCCAAATCTATTCTGACATGTGCTGGGAGTAGAGCACCACGCCATCTCCTTGGCCTAAATGCACTTATTGGAGTAAGCGCTAAAAGATCTGTTCCCAATGGAATAATTGGTCCATGTGCAGACAGATTATATGCGGTGCTACCAGCGGGTGTTGCGATCAGGGAGCCATCACAAATTAACTCCTCCATTCGGACTTGTTGGTCAATTGAAATTCGTAACTTTGCGGCTTGTCGTGTTTGACGTAACAGCGCCACTTCATTTATGCAAAGTGCACGTGATTTATGTCCGTGAATGTCTTCTGTTAGCATTTCCAAAGGATGAAGCTTTACCACTTTAGCATTATTAAGTCGATTTTTTAGTCCGGCTTCTTTATACTGATTCATAAGAAAACCAATAGTTCCCCTGTTCATGCCATATATTGGTAGTCCATTTTCAAATCCACTATGCAGTGTCTCGAGCATAGTACCGTCGCCTCCTAACACAACCATGGCGTCAGCATCTTTGATTTCAACATTACCATACAGTTGCCTCATGCGAAGCGAAGCATTGTAAGCATCTTCTTCGTCAGAATTTACAAAGTGAAGTTTTTCAAAGCTCATTACAATAATTTAGTAGATATTGGATTTTATTTCTATAAGTTTTACGGACAATTGAAATTCCTAATTATCGAGGTGACAATATTGTTTTAACCATCTCTGGCCCAAATATAGGACCAACATTCCAAATCTTGTCCTTAAATTACTCTCAAACTGTCAAAATGAGAAAAATGCGGTGCTTTATTAAAAATTCAATAAAGTATTGCGTTGCTCTTGACTGCTTCTAAGTTCTCAAAATTTTATTAATATGAATTTTTAATTGTTTTTTTAATAAAATCATTATCTCTACGATGTCGATTTTATACCATCTATAGTTTATTCTCGTCTGCCATTCCAACTATCCTATTTTTCCTGATCGTGTGCTAAATCTTCTTCCTGTATCGGCGCTCCAGACTGCGATTGTGTGGCTTTGGAAACTTGTTCGTCGCGGGTACTATTGACTTCATTAGCTTGCAGTTCTGCTTCTTCCTCTGACCTGGCTACGTTTATGGTGACCGAAACTGAAATTTCGGGATGCAGCAGAATGCGTATGGAATGAAGACCCAATGACTTTATTGGATTGCCCATCTGAACCTGCTTGCTATCAATAGTGAAACCGGCATCAGTTACAGTTTGGGCAATATTCCGAACAGTTACCGAACCATACAGTTGATCATTGTCACTTGCTTGACGAACAATCACAAAGATTTGATTATTCAGTTTGAGACCAACGGCCTCAGCTTCCGATTTTCTTTCTAGATTTACTGCTTCTAACTGGGCGCGGTGATTCTCAAAGCTTTGGCGGTTTGCGGTCGTAGCCCGCAAAGCTTTTTTCTGCGGCAAAAGATAATTTCTGGCAAAGCCTGGCTTGACGGTTACTACATCTCCCATTTGTCCAAGCTTCTCGATTCTCTCGAGAAGGATCACCTCCATCATTCGTCCTCCTTACTAATACTTTGATCCGGACCAAAGCGTCGCCTGAGCCCGGCCCATTGTTCAACTGCACCCAAAAAGGCCAAACATCCCGCCAAAACGAAAAGAAGACCAAATAAAACACCAAGCACAAATAGTGCTATGTAAACGCCAAAAAGAATTGATTTCTTCCTGTCACTTCTTCTTGAAAGCGTGTGTATAACTGCTAACCCGGCGAGAAGAAAGGGAAATGATAGAAATATTGCCGAATTCAAACCTAATTTTCCTAAAAAATTGGGGAAGAAACAAGCAATTATGGATGTGAAAAATAAGACACAGAGCCAGTTAGGAAGCTTAGTGCTAGAATAATGCGGTCTTCGCAATGTGGATTTGTCGGAATGAAAAAGTATTCTTTCAACAAACACTCCGTTTAGAACTAAAATTATAAACGCTACAATTGCCAACCCAGCCGGAGCAATGGAAGAGGCATAATGCACCATAAGTTTGTATGCATTGGCGGCATGTTGTTTCTGTTCAGGGTTTGAACCTAATTGTAACTGAGAAAAAAATTGCCCAAAAGTTTTTTCTATTTGTGTCTCAATCCAAGTACCTATGCTTAAAATATCAATTGTTATAAAGGAAATGACCAATAAGCCGAAAACAGAAATTGTCGCTAAAATTTTTCCACAATCGGGACGACTCCCAGTTTCTGAGCTTTTAAAAGCAATCCAAATAGTAATTGCTGATGGTATCGCGGTAGTTCCGAGATATAAAAGCGTGTCTACACCGCCAGCTACATAAAGCATAGAGAGAGCGCCGAAAGCTGCACTAATTGATGCAATAGAGGCACCAAAAACCAGTCCCATGCCGATCAACGGGGCTGGCCCAAAAATGAGAAGACTCAGAAAGGCGCTACAAAGACCAGACAGTAGCGCCAAGAGAAGCGCTTTATTCACGAAAAGTCCCGAATGGTATATTAATCGAG
Organism: Rhodospirillaceae bacterium; assembly: GCA_002709075.1. Taxonomy (GTDB): domain Bacteria; phylum Pseudomonadota; class Alphaproteobacteria; order MPNO01; family UBA2964. The sequence goes on from PAPV01000005.1 coordinate 111,258, forward strand.
AACAAACGGCATAAGTGCGAGATTGCGTGCTCGCTTTATTGCTCTCGCCAATTCACGCTGTTTTTTTGATGAAACAGCAGTGATCCTGCGAGGCACAATTTTTCCTCGCTCAGAGACAAACCGCTGGAGTAGTTTAACATCTTTATAATCAATTTTGGGAGCATTTGGTCCAGAAAAAGGACAACTCTTCTGACGTCGAAAGAACGGACGGCGGTTTTTCATTCATCAACTCCCGTATTAGAAAAATTTTCTTCGGACGAGGTATCTCCGGTGTATTCTTTGCTGTAAGCGTTGTTATCTGGTTCAGCACTCTGATTGTCCTGCGGCACTCGATCCTCACGAGGTCCTTTGTTGCGAATCATGACAGATGGCTCTTCCTCCAATGAGTCAACTTTGATAGTCAAAAAACGCAAAATATCTTCATTTAAGCGCATGTTTCTTTCTAGTTCCTTTATCGCTGCTGGTGGAGCTTCTAATTTTATCATTGTGTAGTGCCCCTTGCGATTTTTCTTAATTTTGTAAGCAAGAGATTTTAATCCCCAATATTCATCATTGGCAGGTGCCCCACCGTTTTCAACAATAATTTGTTTCAATGACTCTGTAAGAGACTCTACCTGAGCGGCAGTGATGTCTGGACGAGCAATAAAAACGCTTTCGTAATATGACAATTTTTTCTCCTCAATAACGCAGGAAAATAACATCTATCCAAAATGATCCGGTGTAATATAATCACATATACTGAAACATTTTTACATCGAAAAAAGGATAACTGAGCAATGTTCCCCAGAGGGGCGCGAATATACACATTTGACGTGTAGTTGCAAGTCTATGAAAGTTAAATCCAAATGTGTTTGTATCTCTAGTTGACATGATCTTTCGTAAGCTTATCAATCAATTTAGTGGATCAAATTAATTTAAACTGAATTTGTGGAGGTTTTATGACACTTGCATTTGTCTTTCCCGGTCAGGGCTCGCAAGCAATTGGCATGGGGCAGGATCTAGCTGATGCGTTTATTGAGGCGCGAGAAACATTTGAAGAGATAGATGATGCACTTGAACAAAATCTATTCCGGCTTATGTGCGAAGGGCCGGAAAGTGATTTAACACTCACCGAGAATGCGCAGCCCGCGTTGATGGCTGTAAGTCTCGCTGTAATCCGTGTGCTAGAAAGACATTGCGGACTTGATTTGGTTCAAGAATTATCTTTTGTAGCTGGACACTCCCTTGGAGAGTACTCCGCTTTAGCTGCAGCGAAAACCTTTTCAATTTCGGATACCGCAAGACTTTTAAAAATTCGCGGTCAGGCTATGCAAGCAGCAGTGCCGGTAGGTCAGGGTGGAATGGCGGCAATCATAGGTGTGGATCTTGACAGCGCGATATCACTTGCAAAGGCTGTCTCTGCAGACGAAGTATGTACCACTGCAAACGATAACGCGCCGGGGCAGATTGTTCTGTCGGGGGATATTAACGCCATCGAAAAGGCTGTTAGAAAAGCAGCAGATTACGGTGCTCGACGTGCAATTCCTTTGCAAGTGAGCGCACCTTTTCACTGTTCATTGATGAAACCTGCAGCCAAGAGAATGGCTGATGCTCTAAACTCTGTAGAAATATCAGCACCTCTAATCCCGCTAATTGCTAATGTCACTGCAAAGCCAGTAGCTGATCCTAATTCGATACGTCAACTGCTTATTGAGCAAGTAACTGGAATGGTTCGTTGGCGAGAAAGCATACTCGTCTTGAAAGAACTAGGTGTGCACAAGTTAGTAGAAGTTGGATCGGGAACAGTACTTTCCGGGTTAAGCAGAAGGATCGACAAAAGTTTGAGCACAACTTCTATCTCAGATCCGGATGGAATAGATAGCTTTGTTGAAAGTTTGTAAACACCTTGAGGGTTTGGAAGGATCGTAAAAATGTTTGATTTTTCAGGAAGAAACGTATTAATAACCGGAGCTAGTGGTGACATCGGGCATGCTATTGCACATTCCTTTCATTCACATGGTGCAAAGATAGCAATTAGTGGGCGCAATGAGACCTCGCTTAACAATTTAGTTGCTGAATTAGGTAAAAATACTTATGCGATTCCAGCATCGCTCGATAATGCGGAAAATATTTCTAATTTATTTAAGTCCGCAATGAAAACAATTGGAACAATCGACATTTTAGTAAATAATGCTGGAATTACGCGTGATATGTTAGCAATGCGAATGTCAAATGAGGATTGGTCCTCAGTAATACAAGTAAATATGACTGCGTCCTTTCAACTTTGCAGGGCGGTGTTAAGGGGAATGATAAAGGTGCGTCGGGGCAGAATTATTAATATTACATCTGTTGTTGGAGTTACCGGGAATCCAGGCCAAGCAAATTATGCTGCTTCAAAAGCAGGTTTACTAGGGATGAGCAAAGCACTAGCGTTGGAAGTAGCACAGCGAGGGATTACAGTTAATTGTGTTGCTCCTGGTTTTATTAGTACAGCAATGACAGAAAAGTTATCCGAACAACAGAAAAATTTGTTACTTGAAAAAACGCCTGCTGGTCGTCTTGGAAAACCAGAAGACGTTGCCGCTTGCGTAACTTTTTTGGCAAGTGATGAAGCCAGTTTTATCACAGGGCAAACCTTACACGTTAATGGTGGTCTAGCAATGATTTAATTTAAATGTGGGCTTGCAGTTTGTGCTTGATTGGTCGTACAACCAATTTACTTGGTGTGGATTAAATGGAATATCTTTTGATTCTTCCTCACCAGGTATAGCGTTAGTTGAAAACTTATGTACTTAAAAAATTTAGGGATAAACCGGTATGAGTGAAATTGCAGAAAGTGTAAAAAAAATTGTTGTTGAACATCTTGGTGTAGATGAATCAAAAGTAGTTGATACCGCTAGCTTTATAGATGACTTGGGAGCTGACAGTTTAGATACTGTAGAGCTTGTAATGGCGTTCGAGGAAGAGTTTGAGTGTGAGATACCCGATGATGCTGCGGAGAAGATTTTAACAGTTAAAGATGCTATTTCCTTCATTGAGGAAAATTCTGGCAGTTAAGATTTGGTTGGCCCAATGTCTTATATTTTGTGATGCTCTCCTACGGACCTTAAAAAAATGAGGCGCGTTGTTGTTACAGGACTTGGTTTGGTCACACCCTTGGGCGAGGGTGTTGAGGCTAACTGGCAAAAACTAATTGCTGGCGAGTCTGGGGTCGGCAGCATAAAGAGTTTTGATACTTCTGGTCTTAGTGTAACAATCGGTGCTGAGGTCCCTATCGGTGATGGACTGGGTGAGTTTAATGCTGATAATTGGCTTGAAGCTAAAGATCAGCGCAAGAACGACAAGTTCATAATCTATGCTATTGCTGCAGCATCTCAGGCAGTATTAGACTCGGGGTGGCATCCCGAGGACACAGAGAGTAGTGAACGCACTGGCGTCATGATTGGTTCTGGTGTCGGCGGACTGCCAGGTATTTACGATGCTTCGGTGGTTTTGCACGAGCGGGGTCCAAGACGAATCTCGCCATTTTTTATATCCTCAACTTTAATCAATCTTGCATCTGGCCAAGTTTCAATTCGATTTGGGTTTAAGGGACCAAACCATTCGGCGGCAACCGCATGCTCAACGGGAGCTCACGCGATAGGGGACGCGGGACGGTTTATACAAATGGGTGATGCAGATGTTATGATTGCTGGAGGTGCAGAGGCCGCAATTTCTAGGATTGGAATTGCTGGTTTTGCTGCTGCAAAAGCTTTAGCGCGAAAATATAACGATAATCCATCAGCAGCTTCACGCCCTTGGGATAAAGCTCGAGATGGATTTGTTATGGGTGAAGGGGCAGGTGTGCTTGTTTTAGAGGAATTAGAACATGCGAAGGCGCGAGGAGCAAAAATATATGCTGAGCTCGTTGGATATGGTTTGTCGGGCGATGCATATCATGTGACAGCCCCCTCTCAGGATGGTGATGGAGCAGTGCGGGCGATGAAAGCGGCTCTTAAGAGAGCTGGTTTGGCACACGAGGAGGTTGATTATGTGAATGCACACGGGACTTCAACACCGCGCGGCGATGAAATAGAACTAAATGCGGTAAAGCAAGTTTTTCAATCTCATGCTTATAACATTTCAATGTCTTCAACAAAATCAGCTATAGGACATCTCCTTGGGGCAGCAGGTGCTGTTGAAGCTATTTTTTCGATCCTTTCTATGCGCGACTTTGTGGTGCCCCCTACACTTAATCTAGATAATCCGGCCGAAGGTTGTGACATCGATTTAGTACCTCATAAAGCTAAAGAGCGCCCCGTTAAAGCCGCGATGTCGAATTCTTTTGGATTCGGAGGAACTAACGCAACTCTCATATTTAAAAATTTTTCCTGACCAAAAAATGAAGTTGTTTCTTCGTCTAAGCTTAATTACAGCTGGTTTTACTTTAATTTTTATTATTGTGTTTATTTCTTGGTTTTGGATTTGTTACAACGCCGTTGTTACGATAAATCCAAAAAAGAGAGTTATTATTGATCGCGGCATGGGTATTGCTTCGATTTCCATCAAGCTTGCGGACGCGGGTGTAATAAATAACCCATTAGTGTTTAGAATAGGGGCCCAGTTTGATGGGCTTTCTAAAAAATTAAGAGCAGGTGAATTCCACTTTGCAGCAGGTTTAAGTGCCCGTGAGGTCGCACAACATATTGCAGCGGGGCAAATTGTTCAGCGGAGATTGACTATACCGGAAGGTTTATCCAGTGCCCAAATAATAGATATGGTCAATAATGCTACGGGGTTGGTAGGAACAATTAGATTAAAATCCATAGCAGAGGGCAGCTTATTTCCAGACACCTATTTTTATGTATGGGGAGATAGCCGAAAAGCACTAATTCTGAGAATGGAAAAGTTGATGAAGAAAGCTGTAGCAGAACAATGGGAGAATTTAAGTCCTAAATCAATTTTGAAAACTAAGGAAGAATTACAGATACTAGCATCAATTATAGAAAAAGAGACCGGAGTAAATGCTGAGCGAGCAAGAATATCAGCTGTTTTTCAGAATCGACTTCGTAGGGGCATGAGATTGCAATCTGATCCTACTGTTGTTTATGCACTCACGCGTGGTAAGAGGCGCTTAAACCGGCGGCTGACATATGCAGATCTGAGAAAGAACTCGCCTTATAATACATATCTCCACCACGGATTGCCGCCGGCTCCTATTGCCAGTCCAGGATACGATTCACTGAGGGCAGCAGCTCAACCACTGGTTAGCAAAGAACTTTATTTTGTGGCTGACGGAATGGGAGGACACGCATTTGCTCGCACCTTAAAAGATCATAACCGGAATGTTGCCAAGTGGCGTCGTAAAAGGGGCAAGGTAAATTAATATAAATAAAAGTGATTGATATAAATCTACCAGTCATTGGTAATTGATTTTGTAAGTTTGTGTAATTCATGAAGAATTACGGGCAAAAATACATATATCAAATATTTGAAGAAAAAAGATCCGCACACTATTTCTGAAATATGTATTAAAAAATGAACGCGGTAAAAAATCTTTCGCGCGATGGGATGGTTTAAAACAATTTATTCTTTGTTTGGGAATTTGTTTGTTAAGTAATCGAAAAAGATGTTTGGCAACAACATCAATAATTTTATTGCCAGGTACATTTGCCAAGGAAAAATTATCAGCCTCTTATTACGTTGCATTCCTTGGCGAATTAGGTGTGCTGCGCGTGAGGCTGTCATTAAAAAGGGCATATAAAAATCATTGTTGGCGGTTATTCGGCTTTCTACGAACCCCGGACATATGACACATACTCTAATTCCTGAAGAAGCGAACCTGGAACGAAGTGCTTCCCCCCAAATTTTTACGAATGCCTTGGAGGCTGAGTAGGCCGGAGCAGAAGCTAATCCTCTAAATCCAGCAATAGAACTTACAATGCCAATTTGTCCACCACCATTTTTTAGCATAGTTTCCACTGAGGGAATCACTGTGTTCGTTATGCCGGCAACATTCACAGAGAAAATCTTTCTTGTTGTTTTAGAGAAACCAGCCCCCCTCTCTCCGGAAATTCCAGCGTTCGCAAAGACAATGTTGAACGGCCCTTCAGCGTGAATAAGATTATTCATTGCTTCTTTGTCAGTAACATCAGCAATATGATCGTGCACAGTTGCTCCCTTTTTACGGCAAGAATTCGCAATGTGAGTTAAACGTGCAAGGTTCCTTCCGCAAAGTACTAAGTGTGTCCCGAAATCTGCATATTCTAGAGCCAATGCTTCACCTATCCCTGATGACGCCCCTGTAATCAGTATTGAATTATTTTCCACTTTGCTTCCCGTTTCTCACACTTGTTGTTCCTATTAGCTCTGATTATAATAAAAGGCTATAGAAAATGGCAAACGGTGGGGCGTCTTTTGGCTTTAGCGAGCATGACTGGATTTAGTGTCGTTACTGGGAATAGTGGTAGTTATGCCTGGAGTTGGGAGCTGAGAAGCGTTAATTCGAGGTCTCTGGATTTAAGAATTAGGCTGCCTTCTGGCTTTGAACAAATCGAATCAGACATTAGAAATCAAATTGCTGAAAAATTTTCCCGGGGAAATATTTCTGTTCATCTATTATTGAGTGCTCCGGAGAAGCAAACACATTATCAAATAAATGAAAAAGCATTCACGGAGCTCTATACTGCCTCGGCTGTTATGGCCAAAAAGTATGAAATGCCAACACCAATGATTGATACATTGCTCGGTTTACGCGGGGTAGTCGAAATTGTTGAGCAAGAACCAAGCGCCCAACAGAGACAAGTGTTGTATTCGGAATTGAAAAAGACTTTTTCTTTTGCTGCTGAAAAACTCTCAGAGAATAGACTGGAAGAAGGCCAACGGCTCCAAGCAGTAATCGAAGATGTCGTCAAAGAGATCGACCTCTTAGTTAATGCTCTCTCTAGAATTGCAGATGAGCAAAAAGTTGTAATTCAACGAAGATTGTCTAAAAAGATTAATGAAATATTAGATGGAGATGAACGGTTGGCCCCAGAGAGATTGGCCCAAGAAGTCGCTTTTATAATGGCAAAGTCGGATATTAAAGAGGAAAGAGATAGATTGCAATCGCACATCTCAGCTACACGGGCGTTGCTAGATACCGATGAACCAGTAGGACGAAAACTTGATTTTTTGTGCCAAGAGTTTATTCGAGAGGTAAATACTATTTGCTCAAAAGCTGCAACAATAGATATAACAGATAACGGTCTTGCATTGAAAGCAGCCATAGATCGAATTCGTGAACAGGTTCAGAATATTGAATAATCTTCAAGGAAATTCGTTTTATAAATCTAGCATAGGGCGGCGTGGACTAATGCTCGTACTTTCTTCTCCTTCTGGGGCAGGAAAAACAACGATTTCCCGACATCTAATGGAACTTGATACCCAACTAACTATGTCTATCTCGGTAACAACCCGTCATAAACGGCCAGGAGAAAAGAACGGTAAAGACTATTATTTCGTTGATCCAACAGAATTTAATTTGATGATTAATCGGAGGGAGTTACTAGAACATGCCAAGGTATTTGGCAATTATTATGGGACACCCGCAATTGCTGTGGAGAATGCATTAAAAAATGGTCGAGATGTGATATTTGATATTGATTGGCAAGGTGCACAACAAATTGCAGAACGAGCAAGGGAGGATTTAGTAAGTGTTTTTATTTTACCACCCTCAACTGCAGAGTTAGATCGGAGACTGCACCGTCGTGCTCAAGATCCTGATGAGGTGGTCGCAGCTCGTATGGCTCGTGCACCCGACGAAATGAGTCACTATGCTGAATATGACTTCATCATAATTAATCATGATATAGATGAAAGTATTCGCAAGGTTCAGGCAATTTTAGCCTCTGAAAGAATTCGTCGTCGTCGATTGGTAGGACTTACTGAATTTGTGAAGCGCCTTCAAGAAGGTTATTAATTTAAATCGGTCGAATGAATTTTTGCGTAATTTCTTGCTATCGCGCAATATTTTTCAATGGAGATTTGCTCGGCTCTCATTGTCGTATCAATCTCGGTGTCGTGTAGGATTATTTCTGGACATTCTATCAATGTTTTAAGGGATGATTTCAGCATTTTGCGCCGCTGTCCAAATGTAGCTCGAGTTACTGCCTCAAGAGCTGAAAATTTTGCTGGAAATATTTTGGATGTACGTGGTTTTAGCGTTATTAAACTGGAAATCACTTTTGGTGCTGGCACAAATGCTGAAGCGGGCACATTGAATAGTTTTTGAGTATGGCATAGCCACTGCGAGAGGATACTTAGGCGGCCGTATGATTTATTTCCACTACGGGCAGTTATCCGTTCTGCTACTTCTTTTTGAAACATTAGGGTCATTGAATTTATTCTAGACAAATCACGCAACCAGTGAATTAATATTTTGGTGCCCGCGTTATATGGTAAATTGGAAACAATTTTGGCTGTTCTATTACTACTGATAACTTCTTTCAAAAAAATCTGGGTGGCATCACCAATAATAACTTCTAAACGCCCATTTGATTTAATTGCGAGTTGTTGCAATGCATTGGAAAAACGATGATCGCGCTCAATCACAATGACTTTCTCGGCAACTTCTAGCAGTCCGCGTGTAAGGCCACCTGGTCCAGGTCCAATTTCTATGACGGTCTCTCCAACCAAATTTCCAGCATTTTTCACAATGCGACGTATTAGATTAATATCAAGCAAAAAATGTTGACCATAAGAATTGCGGGAAGACAGATTGTTTGAGCGTATTACTTCGCGTAATGGAGGTAGAAAAGTGGAGTCAAAATAATTTCGGCTCATCCTTTTATTTTTTCTTCCTTAACTTTTTTTTTGCCATCTCCCCTGCAAGATTTACAGCTGAAATAAAACTATTGGAATTAGCTCTTCCGGTACCAGCAAGATCAAGAGCGGTACCATGGTCTGGAGAGGTTCTGATAATGGACAAACCGAGCGTTATATTTACTCCTTCATCGAAGGCCAGTGTCTTTGCAGGTATCAGAGCCTGATCATGATACATACAAATTGCCGCGTCATATTTAATGCGAGCATCTTGGTGAAACATAGTATCGGCTGATAGAGGACCAGATACTGAGATTCCTTCACTGATGAGTCTTTCTACAGCAGGCCGTATAATATTTATTTCCTGTGTTCCCAGGTGTCCCCCTTCTCCAGCATGAGGATTTAGACCTGAAATAACTAAACGCGGATCTTTAATATCAAAATAGACGCGCAGAGCATCATGAATAGTGCGTGCGCAGTATAGAATCGACTCCACGTTGAGACATCCAAGTGCCTCTATTAAGGAAAGATGGGTTGTAACTGGTGTTACTCGGAGATATTTTGACACAAGCATCATGACCGAATTGCCATTACCTGCTTTTTCTGCCAAATATTCAGTATGGCCTGGGTATTCAAATCCCGTTGCATATAGTGTTTCTTTACTGATTGGGTTAGTGACCATTGCCGCAGCAGTGCCGGATTTGACAATTTTAATAGCTCTATCAATTGACTCAATAATTGCAGGACAATTAGTGGTATGAGGTTTCCCGGGTTCAGATTCAACAGTTTGTGTGAGTGGCAATACCGGTAAAGCGCGACGGAAGATATTTTTGCAGTCTGCAGCTGTTTCTATTTTTTCAATGGGGCACTCTATTCCCATAAATTTTGCTAGTTTGTAAAGCCTATCGGGGTTGTCTATTATGAAAAATGGTATTGAGTCACGGCTTCTTTTAGTCCACGCGTCTAAGGCTATTTCTCCTCCTACCCCCGAAGGTTCCCCCATAGTGATTGCAATGATTAAATTGTTAAGCCCTTCCATTGCTAGATCCGTATGTCTATAACAGCACTTGCCCGCAAATCCCGAATGTAACGTCGAGACAGCATGCCCAATCGTTCATTCAGAATTGTTCTTTTTATATCATCTCTATTAGGAGGTTTTACTTTTGGCACCCTCCGATCACAAATCATAAACAGGGCTACCTTATCACCAATTCGTATTGGTGGAGTTGATCTTCCAAGTTTTAGTTTCCTGACATGCTGACGCACAATGGGACTTAAATCCCGAATTTTTACAAGTCCCATCTTAGTATTTTCTCGGAAACCGGCTTCTCTTGCGGCTCGGTCAAAGTCAACGCAACCAGAAGTTGTTCTCTCGATTTGTTGCGCAAGTTGAAAAAAAACGGGCTTTTTGTTTTGTTTCCTGTTCGGAGACAAATTAAATAATATTCTCCTCAGATCTATTTTGGTATCTAATATTGAGCTGGTAAGAATACGTCGCACTTCATTTAATTTAAGAATGTAATAACCGTCAATTGTTCTTATGGGCTCCGCAATTTCGCCAGCTCGCATTTGTGGAACGATAGATTTAAAATGTTCCGGGAGAGTTTCTTTTTGAAACCATCCAATGTTACCACCTATTGAAGCACTTGAGGAATCCGAAAACTGTCTTGCCATAGCCGTAAATTTTGCACCCTTTTTTATATTTTTTCTTATCAAATATGCATTTCGTTTGCTGTTTCCTTCCACTTGGCTACCTCTTTCAGAAACCAGTATTTCTGAGAGATTGAATTCTAGATTACCTTTTTGACGTTGGAGATTTGAGAGCTTTTCATCAACTTCATCGTCACTAATGGTTATTTTATGTCTAATAACGCGGCGGAGCAGTTTTGACCAAATAATTTGTGCATTGATTTGCGTCACCATGGCATGCCAATTAATATTTTTTGCTAAAATAAAATTTTTAAAAGTACCGGGTCGCAAGCTATTATTTTTTTCAAGTTCAGAGATTGCACGTGAAAAATCTTTTTTGCTAATGGATATGTTTCTTTTTTTTGCTTCTTGTTTTTGAAGTTTTTCATCAATCAACACCTTTAATACACGTCGGCCAACTTGCTTTACCATCGATTTTGTTGGCTTAAATTTTGCTGAAGTGAATATAATTCGCATACGCTCATTCACATCATGAACTGTAATTATGTCGCTATTCACAACCGCAGCAATCCTCATGATTTCTTGAGCGTGGATATTATTTTTTGGTAAACCAAGTAATATTACAGTCACTATTATAGAGCTGATAATTTTCGCAGCCAATGTGCCTTTATTCGGATTGATATTAAATCGAAGTAAAATATTTCTTCTGAGGTTTGACATTGTATTACAAATTGAAGGTGCCAAGGTTTTTAAATGTAAGTTGGAATAAGACAGTGTCGGTGGGTTCTATCTCCCGATCCTGCACAAAAGAACGATTGTAACTTACATCAAAATTGAAGCAATCACATATATATGTTAGACTAATTGACTGCGAAGAGGTGAATTTATTCGTCAAATCATGGGTCAGACTACTACGCAATTTCCATGACTCATTTATTCGAGAGGTTGTTCTAACTGAAATTTCCTCGCGATTAGGCAATGAAGCGCTACCTGAATTAACATCGATTAGATTATAATCCAACTGAACATTGAGTGCTGGCGGCCCAGCGTTGATAAAGACCGAATTTCTCCGGAAAGCTAAAGTATCTTGATCTATTTGAAAACGATATATTATATCTAATGGCAGTGATGGTCTAATCATAACCCGGCCTACATAATCGGATAGTTTACCATCAACACCAGACCCAGATGGAAACGTATCATCATTGTTTAGACGGTAACTCTGTCCGAAAAATATAGAAGAGTATCCTGATGGTCTATACGTAGCACCGCTGAGACCAAAATAAAGACGTTGTCCACCTTCCACACGGTCTCTGCCAGAAAAAAGATTCCGACTTGTAAGATTGGTATCGTCGAATTCAAATGCTTGGCTATCCTCATCTGGTATTAGTGCGGGGTTACCGCCTCGTGGACTAACCATCATGCCAGCTATGGGTTCGAGTTGTAGCGATGTGGTTCCCAAAATTTTTTCAAGAGGGTATCTCCATTCAAATCCCACGCGCGGATAAATGCGGCCTGCAAAGCCGCTTGAGGTGTCATCTGAGTTTTGGTTTTTTTTGGATACTTGGGACGCTTGATAAAGATCTGTCTGAAGCATTGCAAAAGCACCAATTAAATGCCCGGATGTAGAAATAGCTCTTTGGTTCCAAGCAGATCTGACTGAAATCCGCCGGCTATCAGTTCCGTTAGTTCGAGTAAGTGCTGTAAAATTCGCATCGATTTCTAAATTTCCACCTGAACGCGTCAGTGGACTTACGTAATTATACTGTAAGAATGGTGCCACTATCGGCATGTCCCCTTGTCTGTTATTAGGCCTCAAGTCTTGCCAAAGGTATGTATTTGCTGCGATGTAACTATCGTTATCAAACGCTTCTACAAAAAAATTATTTTCTAAGACAGTGTCATTGCTAAAACTATAGCGTTGAAGATAAGTATCATCAGAGCTCAATCGGATGTCCCCTCTTGCTCTTAAATTCTCCTTGGCATGATGTCTAAAGTGGCCGAAAAGATGCCCACGCGGTTTGTTTTTACCCTCAACTTGATTGCTTGCGCCAGCGGTTTTTGGCTTAATGTCTGTTACAGTTCCGCTAAAATCAAGATCAACAATACCAGACGCAAAACGTTGCCGGTACTCGTTGTTGAGTATCTGTCCACCATTAGTTGTTGAAATTAGCTCAACTGTAATGTCTTTATCTGTACCAATCTCAACAAAATATGGTATCCGAGCAAATGTGCCGAGTTTAGAATTGTTTCCACCTGAAATCGGTAATAGACCAGTCCTTCTTTTCACAGTTGGGTCTGGATGAGATAAATAGGGGGTGTATGCTACAGGAATGCCGAACATCTCCATAAACGCATCCTGATACTCAATAGTTTTATCTTCTCTATCATGAATAATTTTGTAGGCTTTAATTTGCCATAAGGGTACCCCTTTGATTCCCTCACATGATTGGCAAGGTGTATAAACGCCACGACGCAATTTTGTTATTTTTCCATTCGACATACGTCCACTAAAAGCTACAGCTCTCGAATTATCAGCTAACAAAAGGCGGATATTATCTGCAATACCATTCTTGAAGTCACCAGTTATTTCAGCGTGGTCTGCAAAAACAACGTCTCCTTCGGGATTAAGAATAGCCACATCACCACTTGCACTCATTAAGTCATCTTTTTGATTATAAGTGACTGTTTGCGCAGTTAATATTCTTTTACCCTGTATCAATTCGACATTACCTCGGGCAACGACTAAACTTAATTCCCTGTCATATTCAACTTCGTCAGCCTTCAGTAAAACTGGAATTTTATTTTCATTGACCTGTTTTGCCAACACTTTGAATGGAAATGTCCAAATTGTGAGAATTGTAACAAGCAAAACTATGCGCATTCGGATCTACCCGTCTTCCATATGAAAAAGCAGTCCCGTTCCTAAGAGTAAAGCTATTGTTGGCGGACTCCATGCAGCCAGTAAAGGCGGTAAATGAGATGATACTCCCAATGCGTATACTACATCAGAGCCAAAATATATTAAAAACCCGGTGCAGACACCCAGCGCTACCGCCACCAATGCACCACCACGACGTTGTTGACGTAAAGTAAATGCACCAGCAAACAGAGTCATTGAACAAAGTAACAAAGGTGTGGCTAATAGGGAATAAAAATAAATACGATGCCGAAGTCCTGAAAATCCTGCTCTTTCCAAAACTTCTATGAAACCAGGTAATTGCCAAATAGATATAGTTTCTGGCTTGGCAAAACTGTCTTGGATATTCTCTTGTGTTAGGTCTGTCGCTAGTTCGTATCTCGAAATATTACCAACTGGGGTTTGAGGCCCAGTAATTTTTACTTTTGAGAATATCCACCTGCCATCTTCAAGCCGAGCTGTTGAAGCATCCACTCGTTTGAAAAATCGGTTTGACCCGTCGAACTGAAAAACAATTGTATCTCTTAAAGTCATTGTATTTGATGAAATTCCGGCACCATGCAAAATATAATGACCGGTTTTCATTGATTGTTTAAACCAAATCCCTCCTGGGGACAGAGCAGCCAAGCTTCGTTTCCCTTTTATATGCTGATTTTGAAGTTGTTCAAACCGAAGCATCATAGTAGAAGCAAAAGGTCCGTACAGTGTAATTTGAATGACACCAATCATTAAAGCTATGATAACAGCCGGCAATAAAAATTCCCATGCTGAAACGCCTGCAGCACGAGCTACAACAAACTCTTGGTGTCTATTAAGTCTCCAAAATGCTGTCATGCCTCCAAATAGTATCGTGAAAGGTATAGCTTTCTCCATCAGCCCAGGAAGTTTAAAGAATACCATAGATAAAATCAGACCCAATGAGATATCAGCAGTGCTGGCTGTAATTCGGAGAAGTTCGATAGCATCAAATAATGAGACTAAAATAGCGATAAGCGCAAATGCGCTGAACCACCAGAATAAGAACTGCCTTCCGATATATTGAGCGAATGTTAAATGAAGATGCATAGAAAATTGTCAGCTTATTGTAGAATTTTGGGGAAGAGATTTGTCTTTGCTGCATAAGATTTGTGACATTGGACTTAGGGCAAAGATCGAAATTATAGTTGGAAGTAAGGGAACAATGTACATGCCAATGGATAGTGCTGGTGTTCTTTCACCAAGATTCTGTATACCAAGATGAGCTAATTGAATACATAATGTCAACGAAATTGCAGACAACACGCGCCAAAGTTGTCCCCTTCGATTAAAATCTCCACTTAGAAGCACGGCAAGAACTGAAAATGCTAAAGCAATTGGAATAAGTGGCATGGAAAGTCTAAAATGTCCTTCCATCCGAAGCTTATGGTAATTCCAAAGATGTGATTGTTGTGATTCGGGAAAGAATAATTCGTGAAGATACCGTTCCTTTGGCTCACGCCACCTTACAGCACGTTGTTTGCCGACAGAGTCCAGAGCAAAACGATATTTATCGAAGTATAAGAGAGATAATTGGCCCGTTTTTCGATTTACCTGCTGACGATTTCCTTTAATCATTATAGCTTTTGGACCTGTTTCCCCTGGCACAATAGCACCTTTTTCAGCCATTATAGTAACTGGTGTTTCAGGGGTCCTAGTGTCGTGGATTATAATTCCTCGTAGTTCCCCATTTTTTTGAAGTTTTCTAACATAGACAGTGATGCCTTTAGTCATTTGATTAAAAACACCTTCTTGAAGCATTATTGTAGGGAAAGTATTTCGAAGATTGAACTGCAGATCTTTGAAGTCTCTAAATGACGCTGGTATCAGATAGATTGACATGCATATACATATGGACGACACTACACTTGCCAAAATTATTGATGGTTTGGCTAGTCCAAATTGACTAAACCCCCCTGCGCGCATTACCAGTAACTCGCTATCTGTAAGTAGTCGATTATAGACGAAAATAATGGCAGCAACCAACGCTAAGGGGAGTATAAGACTTATGAAAGTGGGAAGTAGAAGGAATGTAAAATATACAAAAACCGGGATAGACAATCCTCGGTTTACAATCATTTCTATCAGTCTTACAGATTGCATCAACCAAACCACACCAGTAAGTGTGACGGTTATAAATAAAGTTGCCGTAATAAGTTGCCGAAAAAGATACCAATCGAGTTTCTTCAAGATATTCTCGCCATTCCAAGGTTTTAGGAGTTTAAGTTAAATTCGCATAGCTGAGACAATATTCCTGTTCAAATTACGACTTTGAACTGCGTCTCTCTGCCAACAAGTATGCGAGCCTTTTAATTTCAAGACGGCTACGTCCGAGACTATCTAGTAACACACCACAAATGAAGGAAGTGTATGCCAGAATGATTATGCCGGTGGACAATATGGCAGTTGGAAATCTCCTAACCAGTCCTGTTTCAATAAATTCTACAAAAACAGGGTAACTGAGAAATATTGATATGAAAACAAGGAGTGTTGCAAGGGCAGAGAAAAATAAAAATGGTCGTGCATCTTTGAATAAAAGTAAAATTGTCCACAAGATACGGAGACCATCCTTCCATGTACTAAGTTTACTTGCTGATCCATCTGGACGAGCTGAGTACTTTGTTTTGACCTCCAAAATTGGTAGTTGGAGATAGAGTGAATGAAACGTCAATTCGGTCTCTATCTCGAAACCTTTGCTTAATGCAGGAAAACTTTTAACAAATTTTCTTGAAAAAACTCGATATCCAGATAGCATATCTTTTAATTGGCGGCCAAAAATTACTCCGGCGAACCATGTAAGGATCTTATTTCCGAATTGATGCCCAGTTCGGTATTGACCATCTTCTGATGAATGAGACCGTGCTCCAACAACCATATCAAGATCTCTATCGCACAATGTTTTTATCAAAATTGGAGCTATTGTGGCATCATAGGTGCCGTCTCCATCAGCCATAACGAAAATATCTGCCTCTACATCAGCAAACATTCTCCGAACAACATTTCCTTTGCCCTGCATTGGTTCATAACGAACAGTTGCTCCCGCTTTTGCAGCAGCGCACCCGGTGCCGTCAGTCGAATTGTTATCGTACACGTATATTTTTGCATCTGGCAACGCAAATTTAAATTGGTTTATAACATCTACGATTGTTACAACCTCATTGTGACACGGAAGTATTACGGCTGTTTTTAGCTGCACTTTGTTAATCCTTTCCTCTTGAGGATATTTTTTTCTTAAATAAATAAGGAAACCTATTTGATAAATAAAAAAGCAATGCAATAGCTTTGGAGCATGAAATACTAATCGGTTCGAAAAACATTTTAGAGAAATAAATAAATTTTGAATGGAAAAATATTTTTGCTGTAGCGTTAACATTAGCCTACGAATTCCTCTTCGTATGTCAAAAATGCATCTTTAAATACACTCTTAGCATGGTTGAGCCTAATGACCCAATTCAATTAATTGTGAGGACTCTCTTTCAAATTTATTGAAAAACGTTATTTTCCTAATAAATATTGCCACTTCTGATAACTGAAAGGATTCCTCATCATGCGTATAAAATTTGTTTCCGCGCAATTAAAACAAAAAGGAACGATAGCGGTTTTTGTGTCAGCTAAGGGATCTCTTCTTTCAAGTGCCACGAAACTTAATGAGAAAACTCAGGGAGCTCTAAAACGTGCTACTTCGAATGAGGGATTCTCCGGAGCCGCAGGCCAAGCTCTTGTAATAAATTCTCCCAATGGAGTTAATGCATCGAAAATTGTGCTTGTGGGCATTGGGGAGGGCAAGAAACTTACTATTTCCGCAGCACAAGCTGCTGGTGGAAAACTATGGTCGCTCATTGAGAAAAGTAATGACGCTGTTCTAATTGTAGACCCAGTTCAGGGCTCAGCTCTCTCCGTGGCGGAAATAGCTGCTAATATGGCCTACGGTGTACTTCTCAAAAGCTATCGGTTTGATAAATATCGTACAAAAGAAAAAAGAAAGGATAAACCGACATTACGTACTTTGTCTGTTGGGGTGCGTGACCCAGCTAAGGCTAAGAAAGCTTTTGATCCCCTTCAAAAAATCTCAAACGGTGTGTTTTTTACACGTGATTTAGTTTCAGAGCCCGCAAACATTTTAAATCCGGAAAATTTTGTAACTAAATGCCGAGCTTTGAGTAAATTGGGTTTGAAAATGCAAGTGCTTACTGAAACCCAGATGAAAAAGTTGGGCATGGGGGCACTTCTTGGTGTTGCGCAAGGAAGCGCTAATTCCCCAAGAATCCTTGCTATGAAGTGGAATGGTGCTCCTCAGGCCAGGGAAAAACGCCCTATCGCTTTCATCGGGAAGGGAGTGACCTTTGATAGTGGGGGAATCTCTATAAAGCCTGCCGGTGGTATGGAGGATATGAAATGGGACATGGGTGGAGCCGGAGTGGTAGCAGGTTTGATGTATGCTTTGGCAGCACGAAAAGCAAAGGTAAATGCAGTTGGTATTGTTGGGTTAGTTGAAAATATGCCGTCTGGAACAGCGCAGCGTCCGGGTGATGTGGTCACAAGCATGTCTGGGCAAACCATAGAGGTAATAAACACGGATGCAGAGGGCAGACTCGTTTTGGCAGACGCTATGTGGTGGTGCCAGCAAAAATTTAACCCGCATACAATGATAGATCTAGCTACACTAACTGGCGCAATCATCATCGCCTTAGGCTATCATCACGCTGGGATGTTTTCCAATGACGATGATCTTTCTTTGAAATTGATCGACAGCGGCAAAAGCACTGGTGAGTTGCTTTGGAGAATGCCGCTTGCTGCTGAATACGATAAGCAGGTTAAATCACAAATTGCAGATATGAAAAATGTGGGCGGCCGTGATGCAGGAAGCATTACTGCAGCGCAAATCCTTCAGCGTTTTATTAGGGGTGATGTAAAGTGGGCGCATTTGGATATTGCAGGGGTAACCTGGACAAATGAGAACAAACCTATAGTTCCCAGGGGTGGTACAGGGTTTGGGGTAAGGCTTTTGGATGATCTAGTTGCAAGATTTTATGAGAAAGGCTAGGTGTGGTTGGGTCGATATGACTGAAATTGGATTTTATCACATCACATGTTCAACAGTAGATTTGGTATTGCCGAAGTTACTTGAAAAGGTTCTGGCTTCAGGTAAAAGGGCATTACTTCGGGTGGGGTCTGAAATACGTGTGAAATCATTGAACACGATTTTATGGACTTATGAGCAGGACTCATTTTTGCCACATGGAACTTGTTTTGAGGGATATTCTGATAATCATCCAATATGGATTACTCATTCTGTTGAAAATCCAAATAATTCTCAGGTTCTCATAGTATTGGATAATGCCTCTATTTCAGACTTTAATGACTTTGATAGATATATTGAGCTTTTTGACGGAAATGACGTGAGCGCTGTAAATTTTGCACGTGAGCGATGGAAGAATTATTTTGCCTCTGGTCATGCATTAACGTATTGGGAGCAATCACAAAATGGTGGCTGGGTAAAAAGTAAAGAATACACGACGATAAAAACACAAACATCAAATTAACATTACGCTTGCACCAATACACACTGTTATTATTCAAAAACCTTCAATACTATACAGCAAAACACCAAATTGAAGTTTAATAAGAATTGTAAAATGTTTGCGCACAATTTTCTGCTCTTGAAGTAACTATTATATATTTCTCGGCAGGAAGTTGCTGTACCTTTATGGGGAAATTAAAAAATATGGCGGTATTAAAAAAGAAATTTCAATACTCACTTGTAGTTAACGTCACAACCGGCTAT
Source organism: Rhodospirillaceae bacterium (assembly GCA_002709075.1). Classification (GTDB taxonomy): domain Bacteria; phylum Pseudomonadota; class Alphaproteobacteria; order MPNO01; family UBA2964. The sequence continues at coordinate 130,388 of PAPV01000005.1, forward strand.
AAGCCGCGCCGTTAGAAAAATTTATAGGTAGTAATTATCATGGCTATTGAGCGCACTCTTTCGATCATTAAACCTGATGCAACTAAGCGGAATTTAACTGGTCAGATTAATGAAAAATTTGAGGCAGCGGGTTTAAGAATTATTGCGCAGAGGCGGTTGCAATTGACCTCGGTTCAGGCAGAATTATTTTATGCGGTTCATCAAGACCGAGCATTCTTCCGAGATTTATGTGACTTTATGATTTCCGGTCCCGTAGTAGTTCAGGTTCTTGAGGGTGAAAATGCTGTTACCCGCAACCGTGAAATCATGGGGGCGACAAATCCTGCAAACGCTGATGATGGAACTATAAGAGCAATGTATGCTGAGTCTATACAAGCAAATTCAGTCCACGGCTCAGACTCAATCGAAAATGCAGCAGTGGAGATTTCCTTTTTCTTTTCTCAAATCGATATAGTTGGCTAATTGTAAGTTATTGTGCCAATACTGGTATTTTAGCGTTACAGTAGAAAGATTGCCATAAGAAGGAGTACCACGATTATTCCTATTGTGCTGTAGATCGTAACTGTACAGAAGCCTTTAAAGCCATCTTCTGCTTTTTTAGCGATGTCTTCATTTGTGTAAGCCATAATATACCCTTATAAATCCAAACTAACTATTTTGTACAAATATCCTGGCGTATAGGTCAAGTCCCGGTTTCATCACTTGTATTTGTGCTTGAATCAGGATTCGCAACTCCTCGCTGCGGTTGTAAAACACCATTAAATTGTACCTTTTCATCCTCAACATAAATATTTCCTAGAGCTATCTCGCGAAGCGCAAATGCATAACATTTGTGTTCTTCCTCCAAAACGCGTGAAGCTAATGTTTCTGGAGTGTCATTAACTAATATTGGTATTGCAGTTTGGATTATGATTGGTCCAGAGTCTACTCCAACGCGAACATAATGAACGGTACAACCAGCAAACTTAGTATCATCGGATATAGCTCTTTCATGAGTGTACAATCCGGGATAAGCGGGAAGCAAAGAGGGATGAATATTAATCAATTTGTTGTACCATCGGTCAACAAACTTCTTGGTTAGAATCCTCATAAATCCGGCCAAGCATACAAATTCGACACCTGATAACATTAGTCGGTTGGTGAGAGCTTCCTCAAATTGTTCACGGTTTGGAAAATCTGTGTGATCAATAACATCATAATTTAATCCGAATTCTGCTGCTAGGCTAAGCCCTGGAGCGTCATTTGTATTGGATATTACGAGAGCTATTTCTGCCGCAGAATTAGATCTGTTGCATTCTTCAATCAATGCTTGCATATTGCTTCCCCGGCCAGAAATTAAGACCGCGGTTCTTAGGCGCGCCATAACTGATCCGGATTCAGAATCTTCAAGCCTTTATTTTGGTTAGAAACTGTTTTCACCTCTCCAATTTTTTTAGATTCTTGTCCGCTTTCTGAGAGCAAACATAATGCTTTATGATGGTGTTCTGGTGCAACGAAGGCGACCATTCCAATGCCACAATTAAACGTTTTAATCATCTCATTTGCTGTAACATTTCCTAACTCATGCAACCATGAAAATATTGGTGGTACCACCCACTCCTTTGCATCTAGAATTACTTGTTTCTCTCTCGGAACCACGCGTGGAATGTTTTCAACTAAACCTCCTCCAGTGATGTGAGCGAAACCTTTGGCCAAGCCCGCTCTATGTAACAACATGCATGCATTAACATAGATTGTGGTAGGTTTTAGTAGTTCTTCGTAAAGAGTATTGCCATTATAAGGGACTTTGTCGGAAAGTGATAATCCATTATTTTTAAGTATTTTTCTTACGAGAGAGAAGCCATTTGAATGCAGTCCGCTCGATAACATACCTAAAACAATGTCACCAGAAGATATTGACGATCCATTGATTAATGATTCTCTTTCAACTGCTCCAACTGCAAAACCGGCGAGATCATAATCATTTTTCGCGTATAAACCGGGCATCTCTGCCGTTTCCCCACCAATTAAAGCGCAACCACTGCGCCGGCAGCCGTCGGCTATTCCAGCAATAACCTTTTTTGCGGTATTTGTGTTTAATTTACCAGTAGCAAAATAATCAAGAAAAAAAAGAGGCTCCGCACCTTGAACAATCAAGTCATTAACGCACATCGCAACAAGATCAATGCCTATTGTGTCGTGTTGATCAGTCTCACTTGCTATTTTTAGCTTTGTTCCCACGCCATCTGTAGCAGCAACGAGCACAGGATCTTTGTATCCAGCAGCAGCCATGTCAAATAATCCCCCAAAACCACCTATCTCAGTGTCAGAGCCAGATCGTTTCGTTGACTTAACGAGAGGTCTTATTTCATTTATAAGATTTACTCCTGCCTCTATATCAACGCCAGCCCCCTTATAAGTAGCGTGTTTTGTCTCTTTCTTGCTGGTTGAAATCTGGATAATCTCCATAAACTATGTGTTAATAAGATTAGAAAGATACCTTTTCTCTATGGGTTTGCAATGTTCAGTTTGTCTTTTACCTCTCGTTTTCTATTTGTTGTTATCTTAATGACATCAATGATGGTTTATTTTATCAGCACTCCGTGTGCTCAGTTGCTTGATACTTATACCATTAATGGTGTGGAGGTAGACAAAACAGCAAAATCGGCAGCAGCGGCCCGCAGACTTGCACTGGCCGAAGGACGACAGCTCGCATTTTTGAGGTTAATCGAACGGCTTGTACCCAAAAAAGAACATCAAAATGTTCAAAAACCTAAAATTGAGCCCCTTGAGAGAATGATTTCGGGTGTGCAGATTGAAAGTGAAAAAAATTCACAGGTTCGGTACATAGCATCCCTAAACATTGAATTTGTAGCTTCGGAAGTACGCCGCTATCTAAGAGGGGCGGGCGTAGGCTTTGCTGAGACATTTAGTAAGCCCATCTTGGTATTGCCCATTTTACGAAGGGAAAGTGGAGATGTATTATGGAGTGAGATGAATGAATGGCATGAGGCATGGAAAAAATTACCAAAGTCATATTCATTAACACCTTTCAAAATACCTGATGCAGATCCGTTACTGAGTGGTTTAATTAATGCAGATCAGGCGTTAAATGGTGAACAAAGTCGAATTAATGCAATAGCTTCTTATTTTGGAACAAAAGGAGTTCTGTTAGCGGTTGCGACTGTGAAGCAAGATCGTTTATCGAGCGAGAACATTGTCGAGTTAGTTGTTAGTCGTTTTGGGACCGGCATTTCTGACAATACCGAAGTACGAAGTTTGCGTACGCCCATCTCTACTCCCATGAGTTCGTTTTTTGCGTCTGCTGCCAAACGGATAAGGGATGACTTTTCCGAAACCTGGAAAATAAATAACCAAATAAGATTCGCCGATCGCGATACTATTTATGTCACAGTAGAGTTTGACAGTCTTTTGGAGTGGATCGATATTCGGACTAAGTTGGAGGCTGTTGCAGCTTTAGAACAGATTGATGTAACCCGGATTTCATTGGATAAAGTGCTTTTAAGGCTCAGCTATTTTGGGAGTCCTGATCAGCTTTCTATGGGTTTGTCGCAAAAGAATTTGGAACTTAAACAAAATAACGGTAACTGGGCAATTACTTCTGTTAGTGGTGTTGTGCCCAACTAGGTCTTGAAATGTTTTCCATCAATCTTCCGAATGTAATTTCTTTGGCAAGACTTTTCAGTGTTCCAATATTAGTTTGGCTTATTTTGAACGGACAGTTTCTTTGGGCTTTATGGCTATTTGTTGGTGCAGGTATCTCAGATGCCCTCGACGGATATATCGCCAAAAAATGGTCGCAAACTTCAACCCTTGGAACTTTCCTTGATCCTGTAGCTGACAAAGCATTGCTCGTTGGAGTATATTCAACGCTTGGTTTTATTGGAGAAATACCTCTTTGGATTGTGATCTTAGTGGTATTTCGTGATGCATTAATTATTGGTGGTGTGATTATGCTGCATATATCAATGGCGAGTGTGAAGATGCGCCCTATACTAATAAGTAAGGCTAACACTGCTTTTCAGATTTCTTTAGCAGTCTGGATACTTGGAGAGTTAGGATATGGCCTCGTGTTTTCAGGAATTAAATTTGGATTAATTTATTTGGTTGCACTCTCAACCGTGCTGTCTGGAGGGGCGTATATAATGAGTCTGTTCGGTAGTGAAATGAATAAATCCGATGGTGGAGTTAAATAATGCAAAAAGTTTTGTGGGTCATATTAGCGGCACTGTTACTCGTTGCTTTTATTTGGAGCATTTCGCAAATTTTATTTCCCTTTTTAATGGGTCTAATACTTGCTTATTTGCTTGATCCATTGGTAGATTGGTTGGAACATATGAGGTTGCCTCGTTGGTTAGCGGCAATAGCAGTTACTTTGATGACAATTTTCATTGTGGTTGGTGTTTTATTGTTGCTTACACCTCTTCTCTATAATCAATCCTTGAGCTTAGCTGAAAAGGTTCCAATTTTTCTTCAAGAGTTACGTTTGATTGCACTAGATTTTATGGACCAAATCAAGGAAAGACTCACTGGAGAACAGACCGCTGCACTCAAAGAAAAAGTAAATGACTTAGCTGGAAAAGGCTCATTTACATGGATGGCGGAAATCATTTCAAGTGTATGGGGTGGGGGGCTTGCGCTGATTAATGTTGTTTCACTTTTGATAATAACCCCTATTATTTTATTTTACATGTTAAGAGATTGGGATCGCATTGTTGCTTCCACAAATAGACTGTTACCACCCAATCAGGCAGACACTATTCGTGACCTAGTAAAAAAAATAGACCGTGTACTGTCTGGTTTTATTCGTGGTCAGTTGATGGTATGTATCATGCTTGGATTATTATATTCGCTTGGTCTTGTTTTAATCGGATTAGATTTTGGTCTGGTGATTGGTCTGACGACAGGATTTCTTTCTTTCATCCCATATGTCGGAATGTTGATTGGTTTTTCCCTGAGTGTGCTTGTAGCAATTGCTCAATTTGAGGCATGGCAGCCAATCATTTACATTTTAGTCATCTTTGGATTAGGACAAATTCTTGAGGGAAGTATAATCACTCCAAAGTTTGTAGGCGATAAGGTCGGTTTGCACCCTACTTGGATGATTTTTGCATTAATGGTAGGTGGAAGTTTATTTGGTCTTCTTGGAATATTGATGGCCGTCCCGGCTGCCGCAACTTTTGCTGTAATAGTTCGTTTCGTTTTGGCAAGCTGGCAAAAGAATGAGAGTTCGGCTGGCAATGTCCCCTAAGATTTTGCAAAAAAACAGACAATTTACACTTAAACTGCCGCGAAGGGCAGCCTTTGGTAAAGAAGAGTTTTTTGTTTCATCTTGTAATAGTAGGGCGGTGGATTGGATTGATCGTTGGCCCAAATGGCCATTACATGGTTTGGTTATTTGCGGTCCGCCAGGCTCAGGAAAGACCCATTTAAGTGCAGTCTGGCAGGCTCGTAGTAATGCAGCCGGTTTTAAAGGAAATGAAATACTTCAGGGTTTAGAAGTTCTTTTGAATAACGAATCACTTAAATCTTGCTTTGTGGATGATGCAGACTGTGCGGACCAAGAGATCCTTTTCCATATTTTCAATTGCGTTGTATCGCGAGGTGGGCAATTGGTCGTTACTGCTGTTGAACCACCAGCCAGATGGGCTCAAGGCCTGCCGGATTTGGTTTCACGATTGAAAACTCTCCCTGTAACGCAAATTGAGCGGCCTAATGACGAGATGTTACAGGTTGTATTGATGAAAATGTTTTCCGACAGGCAGTTAACGGTTTCTTTGGATGTTTTGACATATATAATTGTGAGAATGGATCGTAGTTTTGACTCCGCTCGGTATGTTGTGGAGACTCTCGATGTTGCATCTCTTTCTTATCAAAGGGCAATTACAATACCCTTTGTAAGGGAGGTATTTAAGGAGTGGACTTAGATTTCTTCTCCAGGTTTGACGAGTTTTATGTCTGAACCACTCGCGGTTAGGGCTAATTCCCCTTGTAATACTGAAACGGCGAACTGACCAAATAATTCTCCTCTCCATCCTGTCAAGGGACGGGGTTTAGAATCTGGGTTTGATATTACCATTTCTATTTCCTCTGAGGTTGAGATCAACTTCTGTGCCACACCATTTTTTTCAGAACAGTACTTTAGTAACACTCTAATCAGTTCCCGAGCTCCTTCCATGTTCGAAACTTTATTGGGTCTATGGGGTACTATGGGACAATAGTTTTCGGGTAATTCTTGACCTTGTCTTATTGCCTTCAATAATGCTTTTAGCGGTTTCCCTCTTAACTTTTCATTTCTCATACCCCTTAATGCTCTCAAGGCTATTTCATCTTTTGGCGCTTGAGCAGCTATCTCGAGCAAACCTTCGTCACGGACAACTCTATTCCTTGGAACATTGCGTCGTTGCGCTTCAATTTCTCGCCAAGCGGCGACTTCACGAAGGATAAGTAAAAAGCGGGGCTTTGTAGATCTAATTTTCAGCCTCCGCCACGCCTCCATCGGGTCAGGGTAATATGTAGCATTATTTGTAAGGGTTTCCATTTCTTCCGCTACCCAATCTGCCCGACCGTTTTCAGCAAGGGTTTTTCTCAATTTTTCATATACCACCCTTAAATGTGTAACATCAGAAAGTGCATACTCGAGCTGTTTTTTAGAAAGAGGACGCCGTCGCCAATCAGTGTAGCGCATGGATTTATCAATTCTTTCTTTAGTTAGGCTTTTTACGAGTGCGTCATACCCAATAGAGTCCCCGTAGCCACAAACCATTGCAGAAATTTGCGTGTCAAATACAGGGGTCGGTAATTTACCCATTAATTGCGAAAATATCTCAAAGTCTTGCCGTGCCGCGTGAAATACCTTTGTAACAGAGTTATTCAGCATAAGGTTAAACACTGGGGCAAGGTCAATCCCTGGGGCCATTGTATCAATTGCGGCTGCACACTCTTTGCCGCCAATTTGAATAAGACAAAGTTCCGACCAATATGTTCGTTCACGAATAAATTCTGTATCAACAGTAATATAATCAGAAGAAGTTGATACTTTCTCGCAGAATTCTCTCAGGGATTTGTTATCAGAAATAAATGTCATACCTTTTCTATACACAAATGTATGAAACTGCGATAGGTAAAGCTGTAACCACTTGACAGGTTGGGTGAATCCGTGGCCTTTGCCGAGGTGGCTTGGCCGAACTTTTGGATTTTGTCGAGTTTTAAATTTTGGGGCTAGAAATGCACGAATATCGAACACATCGTTGCGGCGATTTACGTAAAGAGAACGCAGGAGAAAAGGTTAGATTATCTGGCTGGATACATAGGAAGCGTGATCATGGGAATTTGCTTTTTATTGACTTGCGAGATCATTACGGTATTACGCAATGTGTCATAGATGTATCCAGCCCAATATTTCAGAGTGTGGAAAACGCAAGGTTAGAGACCGTCATCAGAGTTACGGGTGAAATTGTCAAGCGAAGTGATGACACTATTAACGCATCATTATCTACCGGTGACATAGAATTAAATATTAGCGAATTTGATGTTTTAGGTGAGGCAGGAAACTTGCCTCTCCAGGTAAATAGCGATGATGATTATGGAGAGGAAACTCGTCTCCGATATCGATTTCTCGATCTAAGACGTGATAGAATCCACAAGAACATTGTTCTTCGGTCTAGAGTGATTTCTGATATACGTCGTCGAATGACTGATCAAGGTTTTATAGAGTTTCAGACACCAATTCTTACTTCAACCTCACCTGAGGGTGCCCGCGATTTTCTCGTTCCGAGCCGACTTCATCCAGGCGAATTTTATGCGCTTCCTCAAGCCCCACAACAATTTAAACAACTAATAATGATTGCTGGATTTGATCGTTATTTTCAAATCGCCCCTTGTTTTCGTGATGAAGATGCTCGAGCCGATAGGTCACCTGGTGAATTTTACCAACTTGATATGGAAATGTCTTTTGTCTCTCAGGATGACGTATTTGACGCACTAGAACCCGTTTTACACGGTATTTTTTCAGAATTTGGAAATAAAAAAGTGGTAACAAGTCCACCTTTCCCTCGTATCCCTTACGATGAAGCCCTTTTAAAATATGGCACTGATAAGCCGGATTTGCGTAATCCTATTGAAATCGAAGATGTTACTGAAATATGGCGTGGCACTGAATTTAAGATTTTTGCAAGTGCCATTGATAAAGGTTCGGTTGTTCGGGCAATTCCTGCGCCGGGAGCGGGCTCAAAACCACGAAGTTTTTTTGACAAGTTAAATGATTGGGCTCGAGCGGAGGGTGCAGGTGGTTTGGGTTACATTGTTTTTGAGAAAGGCGAAGGGAAGGGTCCAATTGCACGTTTTTTGGATGACGAGAGAATTAATAAGCTGAAGGTGCAAGCTGATTTAAAAGATGGTGATGCGGTTTTTTTTACATGTGCCGCAGAATTAACGGCTTCACAATTTGCTGGAAAGGCAAGAACCAGAATTGGAGTTGATTTGGAATTAATTACCGATGATCGTTTTGATTTCTGCTGGGTTGTAGACTACCCAATGTACGAAGCGGATCATCACACCGGTGAATTACAGTTTAGCCATAATCCATTCTCGATGCCGCAAGGTGGGTTGGAGGCGTTAGAGAAATTAGATCCGCTTGAAATTAAGGCTTACCAATATGACATAGTTTGTAATGGAATAGAACTCTCTAGCGGTGCTATACGAAATCATCGTCCAGAAATAATGTACAAAGCATTTCAAATTGCCGGTTACACAACTGAGGAGGTGGAAACACGTTTTGGCGGTATGCTTAATGCACTAAAATATGGTGCGCCACCGCACGGAGGATCAGCTCCAGGTATCGATCGGATAGTAATGTTATTGGCTAATGAAGAAAACATCAGAGAGATAACTATGTTTCCTATGACACAGCAAGCACAGGATTTGATGATGGGAGCACCTGCTCCTGCTGATCGTTCACATTTAGATGAATTACATCTTGATGTTATTAAAAAACCCGAAACAGGAGACAACTAAAAAGCGATTTAACTAAGCTGTAATGAAAAATTAAAATCTTACGTATTATGAATAGTTTTTTCTTCTTTCCGAGTAGCTCACAATCTTTTAATTTTTTTACTTCTTTTAATGGGGTTACTTGATTTTTTCTTCCTTAAACATGACATGTTTGCGTGCTACTGGATCATATTTACGTTGTTCCATTTTTTCGGTTATGGTCCGGGGGTTTTTACGAGTGATGTAATAATAACCTGTATCCGCGGTACTAACTAATTTTATTTGGATTGAATTTGTTTTTGCCATGGTTCACTTTGTATTAGATTCATTTGGTTCAAGTTACACTTAACGACAAGCGTATCAAGGATTCTAGTTATTTTTCACTTATATATAACAGAGGTTTTTTTATGATGTTAAATATCATGCTTTTTCTGTCTATCATACAATTCACAATTTTCAAATAGGGTTTAAGAAAAATAAAACTTTAAATTTAAGTTTTTGATGAATTGTTTTAAGTAATTCGGTGCATTTATTTATTTTAATTTGAAAACGGTTTTTTTTTTCTAGCAGAGCCATTGAGTGGTAGCGACACAGTAATTTTTCCAGTTATTGTATCTATTGATTTGATTTCAACTATGAGCTTGTCACCGAGTGCAAATTTTTTTCTTTTTTTCTTTGCAATGAGCGCTCGAGACCCTTGGTCAAATTGATATTTTTCATTTCCGAGTAGAGAAATTGGTAAAAATGCATCAGCCCCGTTTTCTTTTAGCTCAACAAACAAACCAAATTTTTCAACCCCGGTTATGTGCGCCTCGCTTTTCCCTCCCTCTCGGCCTTTCAGTAAGATTGCTGCATATCGATCAAAGGCTTCATGTTCCGCTGCAGCAGCGCGACGTTCGGTGAATGAAAGATGTTTTCCTAAGCTTTTGAAATCCTCATCTGGGATATTCATAAGTTTTTGTTCGTCTGTATTTAAAGAGTCAATTAAAGCCCTATGGACGACTAAATCAGAATAGCGTCGAATTGGAGAGGTGAAATGAGCGTAATTATTCAAGGCAAGACCAAAATGCCCAAGATTGATTGGGCTATATGCGGCTTTTGATTGTGTTCTTAAAATAGCATTCTGTATACCTAATGTATTCGTTTGACTTTTAGTGTTCTTTAAAAGTTGACAAAAATGGTGTGGTTTGACGTTTTGGCCACCTGGAAGATTGAGATTTAAGGATTTTAAGAACACCCTTAATGACAACAGCCTTTCTGCTGTTGGATTTTCGTGGTTGCGAAAGATACATGGTAAATGTTTTTTTTGTAGAGTTTCTGCCGCACAAATATTGGCAATAATCATAAATTCCTCTATCAATCGATGGCTGTTAAGCCTTTTACGTTTCTTGATTTTTTTTGGTTGGCCACAATCTCCCAAAATGATCTTTTTATCTGGAAAGTCCAAATCCAAAGCACCCCGTTTTTTACGTGCTTTTGCAATCGCTTCAAATGCCCCATAGAGAGAGTTTAAACGTGATTTTTTAAGTGGAAGATCTTTTTCTTTTTCTTCGCGAAGGGATTGCACTTGCTCATAAGTCAACCTAGCTGAGGAGCGCATTATTCCGCGCATAAATTTATGCTTGATTTTGTTGCCTTCAGAGTCAATGTCTATTTCGACAGCAAGGCAGGGTCGGTCCTTATGTGGTATGAGAGAACATAAGTTATTGGAGAGTTCTTCGGGAAGCATAGGAACAACACGATCTGGTAGGTAAACCGAATTGCCACGGTTACGGGCTTCTATATCTACCGGATCTTGTGGTCGGACGTAGAAAGCAACATCTGCGATCGCAACTAGTATTCTCCATTTCACTTTACCAGTAGCGATGTGTTCTGCCCAGACTGCATCATCAAAGTCACGTGCGTCGGCGTCATCGATTGTTACAAGGTCCAAGTTTCGAAGGTCCACGCGACCTCTAGTTGGCGCTGTTTTTTTATTTTTTGCAGATATTATTATATCTTCGTTAACTTTGACAGGTATATCATTTCTTGCCAGCACTAGGTCACCAATGGCGCCGGGATCATTAAGCTTTCCCAATACTTGAGTTACTTTTACTTCCCTTAAGCCGAAATGTTTTTCGTTGCGAATTGTGCAAACAACAATATCACCATCCTCGGCATTTTTTTTAAATTTTTTTCCTACAATATATTCTTCGTGTTGCTTATGTGACACAGGTTTTATGCGGGCACCGTGTTTATATTCTTTAAGGATACCGTAGGTGGGAGAATTTTTGTGCTCTAACTTTCGAATAATGCTTGCTTGATATTCATTTGAATGTTTTGAAATTTTAACTAAAAGTCGATCACCAACCGCAATGTTGAAGCTCTGTTTATTGTTTTGGATTAAATAAATTTCTGGGGCAATAGTTGCATATTCTGATTTGATTGGGCTAAGCAACAAACCACCGTCCGAATCAATTTTAATTGCATCCACTATTAAAACTGGCGGCAATCTTTTTGCTATTTTGTATTTCCTATTGCGTTGGCGTTTTATAACTCCCTCATGTTCTAGTTCTTTTAGAATAGACTTAATATCTTTACGGGAATTTCCCTTGAGCTTAAACCCATTTTGAATGTCACGCGCACTAATCGCATTTTTGTGACGCTCAATAAATTCCACAAGTTGTTCTCGGGTGGGGGAAGACAAAGTTTTTGAGGTGGACCCCATTGTTATTTCAAACTCAAGAGGAAGCCTCGACGTCGCCGGACTTTGACCTTAATTTCAATCATTCTGACTTAATTTTACTCGATTTTTTTCCAGATTTTTTTCCAGATTTTTTCGCCTTTTCTCTAGCAATGATTAGTTCCAGTCCCCTTTCTAGTGTGATGTTTTCGATAGATTCATTTTTAGGGATAGAAGCATTCACTTTTCCATATTTTACATAAGGACCATACCTTCCATCAAAGATATTGACTGGCTTCCCATCATTTGGGTGATTTCCAAGTTCTCGAATGGGTGTGGCCGTTTTTTTGCGGGGTTTTTCCTTAATTACTGCCATCGCTCTATTTATGCCGATAGATAGGACATCATCCTCAGCCCCCAACGATATATAGGCGCCTCCAACCCGAAGATATGGACCGTATCTGCCAATGCCGGCACTAATTATTTCACCTGTTTCAGGGTGCTTTCCGACTTCGCGGGGTAAGGCTAATAAGGCAAGGGCTTGTTCTAAATTTATTTCCGTGGGAGATGCAAATTTGAGTAGTGTGGCGCGTTTTGGTTTTTCTTTACCCTCAATTTCACCTAATTGCACATAGAAACCGAATGGCCCTTTTCGCAAGGTCACCTCTCTTCCAGTGTCCGGATCTTGTCCAAGAAGTTTCGGTAAAGTTAACGAAGCAGTCTCGCTATCTTCACTAATACTTCTTGAAAGTGACGTAGTGTAGGAACAGTCAGGGTAATTACTGCAACCTATAAATGGTCCGCCACGACCTAGTCGCAACCCCAAGCGACCGGTTTTGCAGGATGGACATTCTCTGTTTTCCGTACCATTATCATTTTTTTTGAAAAAGTGGGGTCCAAGATCGGCGTCTAAAACGTCTATAACATCGGAGATTTTTAGTGTTTCAGTTTCCTTGATGGCTGAGAAAAAAGCGGACCAGAATTCATGCAAAACATGTTTCCAATCCATCTGACCTTTTGCTACCCGATCTAAGCGATCCTCTAGGTCTGCAGTGAAATCATATTCAATATATTTTTGAAAAAAACCTGAGAGGAATGCAGTTACCACGCGGCCTCTGTCTTCAGGCGTGAAACGGTGCTTATCGAGCCGAACATAATCTCGTTCTTGTAACACAGAAATAATTGACGCGTATGTGGACGGCCTGCCAATTCCCAGTTCCTCCATTTTTTTGACAAGGCTTGCTTCGGTATATCGAGGTGGTGGCTTCGTAAAATGTTGTTCCGAATTTACACTGTGTGTCTGAAGTATTTCTTTTTCTGTAATCGGGGGTAGAAGTTTACTTTTTTGATCATCTGCCTCGGACGGATCATCTCTATCTTCGCGGTAAAGCTTTAAGAAACCGTCAAATTTTATTATTTGTCCAGTAGCTCTCAAAACCGTGGAGTCCCTCATCTCAGAGATTCTAAAAGCAACTTGTTCCAACTCAGCTCGCTTCATCGCGCTTGCTAATGTTCTTTTCCATATAAGATCGTATAGTTTACGACCATCCTCATCTAAAAAGGAACCAACATTCTTTGGAAGCCGGGTTACATCTGTTGGACGGATGGCCTCATGTGCCTCTTGTGCATTTTTTGAACGGTTACGAAAACTATTTGGAGTTTCAGGCACATAATTATCACCGTATAAACGGCTAATGAGACTCTGAGCCGATGCAACCGCTTCTTTCGCCATATTTATGCTGTCAGTTCTCATGTAAGTTATTAAGCCTACGGTTTCGTCACCCAAGGCTATACCCTCGTATAGTTTTTGTGCACAACGCATGGTCCTTTGTGCTCCAAAACCAAGTTTTCTTGAAGCCTCCTGTTGTAAGGTAGAAGTTGTAAATGGAGGCTGGGGGCGGCGCATCAAAGACTTACGTTCAATTTTTTTTACGGAAAAAAGTTCTTTTTCTACAATTTCAGCAGCACGCACAGCTTCATCTTTATTTTTTAATCCATATTGATCAATTTTTTGTCCGTTGATATGTGTTAAAACTGCATTAAATACATCCCCGTTAATTGTTTTAAATTCCGCTTCCACCGACCAATATTCTATTGGATTAAATATCTCAATTGCATTTTCTCGTTCACAGATTAACCGCAATGCAACTGACTGAACACGCCCAGCCGATCGACTTCCGGGCAATTTTCGCCACAAGACTGGAGAAAGAGTAAATCCAACGAGGTAGTCTAGAGCCCGTCGTGTCAGGTAGGCTTGTATGAGACCCTCATTCAACCCTCGGGGTGCTTTAATAGCATTGAGTACAGCGTCCTCTGTTATTTCATGAAATACTATTCGTTTTACATCCACGCCTTCTAAAACATTTTTGTTGTTGAGCACCTCCAACACATGCCATGAAATTGCTTCCCCCTCACGGTCAGGGTCGGTGGCAAGGTATAAATGCGAAGCTCCTTTTGTGGCTTCGGCAATTTGTTCTAAATGGTCGTTAGATTTACCATCAATCTCCCAAATCATTTTAAAGTTATGCTCGGGATCAACCGAACCATTTTTTGAAGGCAGGTCCCTTACATGACCGTAACTGGCAAATACCTTGAAGCCAGAGCCAAGATATTTGTTAATAGTTTTGGCTTTTGCGGGAGATTCTACGACTACGACATCCATAAATTAGCCAATTGTTGAGAACACAATTTAATTTGCATTACCATGCCTAACAGCAACACTTAATTTTCTTTGACCGCTTGCGAATAGTTAAAAGCTCTCTATTAAACGAAAATTGAGACTTAAAACTTTTTGACTCGATCAAATGACTTACAAAATTAGAAAAGATTTGGCATTCAAGTGACGGTTCGTCAACAGCTACCGATAAATGTTATTTTTAAAATACCTTTTTAAAATTTTCAGTATGCATCCAATTATAAAATTTTTACCTAAGAAGAGGTATAAAATAAGTTTTTTCTTTTTTACAAAACAAAGCGCAAATATTGTTAAAAATTGGAGGTTTTTTTCAAATAACCTTATAAATTACAAAAATTTAATATTAAATATTTGGCACTTGTAAAAAGTTATAAGTTAAAAATTTTCATTAAGTTTTGCATTAAACTCGGTTGCAACTGAGGGGTTGTTATCTAAAAAGCTATTTAAATTTTTGCTAAATCTTTGTCTCCGTTCCGCTCAAAAGCCTTTTTATATTAGAAAAATGACGTACCCAAATTAAACAAACCATTATTGTATAAAATTCTGCGATTTGCGCTGTTGAAAAATACCATGCAAGGATTGGTGCTAATGCACTAGCTATAAGTGCAGCCAACGATGAGTAACGCGTAAGAAAAATTACTGCGACCCAAGTTGCCAGAGAACAAAGTGCAATTGGCCACGTTAATGCTAGCATCAGGCCAAGTGATGTTGCTACTCCTTTTCCGCCCTTAAAACGGAGCCAAATCGGGAAAAAATGCCCACATAGCGCACCAAATGCTGCAATAATTTGTATATCTGGACCAAATTGTGAACCAATTAATACAGTCAGTACACCTTTACCAGTATCCATAATTAGCGTTGCTGCTGCCAAGTGTTTTTTTCCGGTTCGTAGTACGTTGGTTGCACCAATGTTTCCGGAACCAACTGAACGAATATCACCGAGCCCGGCGTAGCGCGTTATTAAATATCCAAAAGGAATAGAGCCAAGCAGATACCCGCACCCGAGTGCTGTTAGAATGTATGGATATGAAAATTCCCAGCTTATTGGACTTATCATTTTAATGACCTTTGTAATTATTGTTCAATAACGGAAAAATATTTTCCGATACAGACCTATTCCGAAGGTATTATCCACAGAAATCAAGTGCAAGGAGTCGAATCTTCTCGCAAAAACGAACTGCATGTTCTATGATACACATTTTATTAGGAACTATACCGGGTGGGGTGTTTCTTAAATCCATTTATAGGCGATAAGCCAAGGCAAATTGGGGAATAGATCGATGAATTTTGATCCAAGTGTAAAAGAAATGACTAATCTTTCAGGAATTGCCGGAGAAGTTACTTTATTTCGTGCAGTGATTGCGAGAGCTTTTCATGATGCACTCAACCGTCGTGCTATGGACGGCAGAGCCGTTGACAGTGACGCTCGTGAAGCGCGTATGCTTCGCGAAGAAGCACGCGAGTGGTTGCTAACAGATAGCTCAGATTTTCGTCGGGTTTGCGAATGGGCATTGTTGGAACCCGAAGCTGTTCGAGATTCAGCTGAGAGAGCAATAGCTAATTGTGATTCAGGGTCGGGACAAGCCGCCGCTTGAAGTAATCAGTTTTCTAAAAATAATTGAATAATGTGGACGAGTTTTTAGAAAATTAATTACACAAAATGGTATTGTGGTTTTTATATAAGTTAAAGTAAAAACGTTAGCCGGTTCTTTGAATAATATGATAACCAAAGTCAGTTTTTATAATCTCTGATAAATCGCCAATTTCCATATTAAAAACAGCATTTTCAAACTCTGGCACCATTTGTCCGCGCCCAAAACTGCCTAGATCTCCGCCCTGGGTGCCGGATGGACAATCTGAAAATTCTCGTGCAAGCTCGCCAAAATTAGTGCCTTCTTCGACCTGAGATCTTAACATTTTAATTTTATCTTTAGCTTCATCTTCGCTTCTGTCATTGCTAGAATTAGTTGAGCCCTTATACATCAGGAGAATATGTGATGCGCTGACTTGGTCTACCATTTTGTATCCTTTTCGTGTTTATTTAGCTGCTATTTTAGGTGTTAGTTTTTCTTCAACAGTTTTCTTTTTCATAGAAAATACTTCCTCGACAGTGCAATAATCCATGTATCCCAACCGAGCAATGGGTTTGATCTTGCATATATCAACGAGACCATCTCCACCAACATAATCATCATTGATGTGTACCATAACGACACGACCAATTATCATATGATGCACCGACTCCGGGTCATGTCCTGGCAACTCGATAGTTTTGTGATAGACGCACTCCATGTGTGCTGGTGCTTCCTTCACCAAAGGAACCTTAACTCGTTGCCCTCTCGCCGGAGTAAGTCCACACTCTTTCATTTCATCTATCTTAGAATCGTCTATCCAACTCGTGTCTGACATTTTTTTCCTCGTATCCCAATTGGCCATGTTAAACACGAACTCACCAGTCTCCTCAATATTTAAAACCGTATCTTTTTTTGATCCATCCGCTTTACAACCTGCAGATATCATTAAATACGCTGGGTTGTAACTCAACATATTAAAGAAACTGAAAGGGGCAAGATTACCAACTCCCTCAGCACTTACAGAACTGATCCAGCCAATAGGCCGTGGCACCACTAGTCCTTTTATTGGGTTATAAGGCAGGCCGTGATCATTTATATCGGGATCATAAAACATAACTTATTTCCTGTGCCTATAATATTTAATCAACAAAAATTTTCTGGTATCATACAATATCACAATTCACCCTAAAAAATCCATTTTATAACGACAGTTATCTCTGTTGCCCAATTTAATACAATCGGAATAGCGATGGCGGATAACAGAGTTTGGATTGTCAGAATTGCCGCCATTAATGGGGCGTCACCCCCGAGTTGTCGAGCCAAAACATATGATGCAGGGGAAGCGGGGCAGGTTGCAAATAACATCACAATAACAAACGTAAGCCCTGTAAGACCGGTGAATGACATTATAAGGGCCGCAGATACAGGCATAAATATTAATTTTAAGATGCAAGTTATGAACAAAGTTTTGTACATCGAGTAGCTGAAACCCGCCACTAGTCCTGCCCCCACGCAGAGTAACGCTAACGGCAGTGCTGCTCGATCTAAAATATTTAAAAACTCTATTGCCACATTTGGCAGAGGTAGAGACACAATATTTATTACCCATCCTATTATGCAGGCCAAAATTATTGGATTGCGCGCAATTTCTTTTGGGACATTTGCCCACTTTGGACCGTCGGAATGTGCATAAAAGGCTAAAGCGCTGATGCAAATAATATTACAAACGGGCATCGCAATTGCAACGAATAAAGCACATAGTATTATTCCATCTGGTCCATATATTAAATCCGCGACCGCAAAAGCTATGTAGGCGTTGATTCTTGTTGAGCCTTGCAGAACGGATGTGAATGCTGGACCGCTCATTTTGAAAAGTGGTCGGAGTATAGTTATAAAACAGGTTGAAATTAAAATTAAAACCACAATCGTGATTGCGATATTACTTACTGGCAAAACGGTTAGGTCAGCTTTGGAGAGCTTTCCTATTATTAGTGCTGGTAACAAAATGTAGTATGCTAGGTTTTCGGCTGGTTGCCAGAAGGAAGGCTTTAAAAAACCAAAACGACAGAAACCATACCCAGCTAATATTAACAAGAAGATTGGTGCGACGGTCAGGGCTATATCAGACATCTGTTTATTAATCGGTATGGTAGAGAAATGTCATTTCTCTCTGTTTAAAAAATCGATTGCACCTTGCAGAATAAATGCAGCAGCTATTTTATCAACTAGAGCTTTTTGCCGTCTACGGGACAGATTAGCTTCTATCATTGTGCGTTTTGCCGCAATAGTTGAAAGCCGCTCGTCCCAAAAAGTAATATTAATAGGAGTTCTTTTTGAGAGGTTTACCGCAAATTGCCTTGTTGATTGTGAGCGGGGACCCTCACTCCCATTCATATTTATAGGCAAGCCAAGTACTATTGCGACAACTTCCTCCGACTCTGCAAACTCAAGTAATTTAAACGCGTCCTGTTTAAATTTTTGCCTTAATATTGTTGTTCTGGGTGAAGCTATGGTGCGCAAGACATCAGAAAAAGCGATACCTATGGTTTTCTCTCCAACATCTAGTGCCATCAGACGCCCCTGCCTAGGCAGTACATCAACTAGTTTATCTATGTTGCGGATAGGCATGACCAGTGATATTTCTTCAATCTATGAATTTAGTCTATGTATATACAACTTTATACCGATTGGAGTCGATTACGTTATGTTAGTTGACAAATCTACAGTGCTTCATATTGCGAATTTAGCTAAGATAGAAGTTCCGGATGGAGATCTCGAAAATCTAGCGTCAGAATTGTCCCACATTCTTGGTTGGGTTGAACAACTTAATGAAGTTAATACCGATGATGTTATTCCCATGTGCTCGGGCGTGGCGAGCATGCAACTTCGACTTCGTCAGGATAAAATTTCTGAAGAAAACCAACAAAGCGACGTGCTCTCAAACGCACCAGATTCGCGTGATGGTTTCTTTGCAGTTCCTAAGGTTTTAGAGTAGTGGTTTTACTAACCGATTTGACAATCGCTGAGGCACGAGATGGCTTAGCGAGGAAAGATTTTTCTTCGAAAGAACTTACAGAAGCTCATATTCGCGCGATTGAGTCTGCTCGCGCATTTAATGCTTATGTTCTTGAAACTCCTGATCGTGCGATAGAGGATGCAGTTGCTTCTGATAAGCGTCGTGCAAAAGGGGAGATTGGGGCATTAGATGGAATTCCCATAGCAGTAAAGGATATCTTTTGTACTAAAGGTATTCGCACTACAGCATGCTCCAAAATATTAGCTGAATTTGTACCACCTTATGAATCGTTTGTTACACAAAAATTACGACAAAGCGGCACAGTTCTCCTAGGTAAAACAAATTTAGATGAATTTGCGATGGGGTCATCAAATGAGACCAGTGCTTTTGGACCAGTTTTAAATCCATGGAAAAGTTCAATAGATACTGCAAAGTTGGTTCCGGGAGGATCTTCAGGCGGATCTGCTTGTGCGGTTGCGGCAGGTTTATGTTTAGGGGCTACGGGAACGGATACTGGTGGGTCAATTCGCCAGCCAGCGGCTTTTTGCGGAATTGTTGGAATGAAACCTACATATGGCCGTTGTTCGCGGTGGGGTATTGTGGCGTTTGCATCCTCATTAGATCAGGCAGGGCCAATGACGCGCACCGTGCAAGATTCCGCGATTATGCTAAGTGCGATGGCTGGATTTGATCATAATGACTCTACATCGTCGAGACAAATAGTGCCAAATTTTGAAAGTTCGTTTGAGAAAAGTATTAAGGGAGTAAGAATTGGGATCCCTGATGAATATCGGGTAGAAGGAATAGATCCTGAGATAAATGAATTATGGGAAACCGGCATTCAGTGGTTGAAGCAGCAGGGGGCTGAAATTTGCAGTATTAGCCTTTCTCAAACACAAAACGCTCTGCCCGCATATTACATCATTGCACCGGCTGAGGCTTCTTCTAATCTCTCTCGGTATGACGGAATGCGCTACGGGTCACGCGTTAGTGATGTATCTTTAACGAAGACATATTCCAAGACCCGTGGCGGTGGTTTCGGTCCGGAAGTTGTACGGCGTATCCTGGTTGGTACCTATGTTCTTAGTGCAGGTTACTATGACGCCTACTACTTAAAGGCACAGAAAATCCGCAGGCTGATTTCAGAAGAATTTAACAATGCTTTTAGCGATGTTGATGCAATCTTGGTCCCTACTTCTCCAACTCCAGCTTTTGCAAAGGGAGAAAAAGAAAATGATTTGATTGCAATGTACCTCAATGATGTTTTAACCGTCCCCGCCAGTTTAGCCGGACTGCCAGCTATATCGGTTCCTGCGGGTTTATCGAAAAGTGGCTTGCCACTCGGTTTGCAATTAATTACTCGTTCATTTGATGAAGAAACTTTGTTTCGCGTAGCCCAGTCAATAGAAAATTCAGCCGGCTGGCACCATAGACCCTCTAAGTTTATGTTTTGATAGCGTGCGATTTCATTTCTGGTACGTTTTAATTCATGTGGGTCTTGGGCTTGTAGGTTTTGAATTTTTTTTATTTTCAAATACAGGAGGTGTACTTGCATTTGGATCGGCGCTAATAGTTCAAAGTTATGCAGTTTTTGAAATTCATCGAGCGGCATGGCAGCGGTTCAAAATTGTTCAAGATACAGAGAATAGCTTGCAAAGACGTAATAAAATGTTCGCGAACTATAAAAATCGATTGCTGCGAGTTTGGTTTATGCGAAGTTGTCTTTACGCGTTATTAACGCTGATTTCCGCAATGGCAGTTCGAGGAGATGGATTGGGGTGAGTAAACTTGAAGGAAAGACCTGGACTTGGGAAACAGTAATTGGACTCGAAATTCATGCGCAGATCACAACAAAGTCAAAGTTGTTCTCTGGGGCATCAACTAAATTCGGTGCTTTGCCCAACACACAGGTTACATTAGTAGATGTTGCCATGCCAGGAATGCTGCCGGTGCTTAATGAGATGGCGGTTGAACAGATTGTACGAACTGGGCTTGCGATTAATGCAGAAATAAATCTCTACTCAGTATTTGATAGAAAAAATTATTTTTATCCAGATTTGCCCCAGGGTTATCAGATCTCACAATTTAGTGATCCTATAGTTGGTAAGGGTGAGATAGAGATAAAGATGGATGATGGTGAAAAACGAGGAGTCGGAATTACGCGGATACATTTAGAACAGGATGCTGGAAAAAGTATTCATGATATGGACCCTAGTTTTACGTATGTGGATCTGAATAGGTCGGGAGTTCCACTTATGGAGATTGTTTCAGAGCCAGATTTGCGTTCGAGTGCAGAGGCAGCAGCCTATGTCAGAAAAATACGGGCAATTCTTCAGTATATAGGCAGTTGCGATGGAAATATGGAGCGAGGTAACCTCCGCTGCGATGTAAATGTATCGGTTCGCAGAAAAGGAGATCCGCTTGGTACTCGATGTGAGATAAAAAATGTAAATTCTATACGCTTTCTAAAGCAAGCAATTGATTACGAGGCAAATCGGCAATTAAATATCATCGAGAATGGTGACAAAGTAACTCAAGAGACCCGTTTATTTGACTCGGTTACCGGTAAAACGCGTTCAATGCGGTCTAAAGAGGAGGCACACGATTATAGATATTTTCCAGATCCGGATTTGCTGCCGCTACAGTTAAAAAAAAGTTATGTGGATCGCCTCAGTGCTGAACTGCCTGAATTACCCGATCAAAAACTGTTGCGCTTCGTAAATGAATTGGGCTTGTCACTTGATGTTGCAGAGGAGTTTGTTTTCGAGAAAGAGAAAGCTGATTATTTCGAACCCATAGCTACAGGACGTGATGCAAAGTTAGTGGCCAATATGGTTCGGAAGGATGTTTTTGGTTATGCCAATTTTCATTCTATAAACATTTCTGATGTTCCTGTAACTCCCCAAAAATATGGAGAACTCATCGATTTGATTGTTGAGGGAGATATAAACAACCGTATCGCGAGCGAGATTTTTATTTTGATGGCTAAGACTGGAAAAGATGCTGAAGTGATTGTCCAAGAAAAAGGTCTCAGGCAACTTTCTGATACAAACGAACTAGAGGTCGTTATTGAAAAAGTTATTGAAGTTTCAGAAAAACAGGTCGCTCAATATAAAAATGGCAATCAAAAAATAATTGGGTGGTTTGTTGGTCAAATTATGCAAAAGACCAAAGGACAGGCCAACCCGAAAGTCGTGAACGCGTTACTTCGAAAAAAGCTTAATTAGCGAATTTTCTGGGTCCCGTTTTTTCGGCATTTTAGTATATGTCGTCAGAATTGAGAAAGCATATTTTATTTTAATGGGTTTTTATTCATTAATTTTTTCGGATCGAGAAACCCAAATAGAAAGGCAAATAAGCGCCACCACCCCAAAAATACCAACTATATAGAAACTGTTTGCAAGACCAAATAATTGTGCAAGACCTCCCATTATGGGTGGTACACACATACCCCCAAATCTGTTAAAGGATACTCTCATAGCCGTCACCCTTCCCTGAAAAGAAGACCCGACGTTGCGACTTAAAATTAACATCATGAGTGGTAGATTTAGTCCTTGGCCGATGCCACGGCAACAGATAGCAATCAGAAGTAATGGAAACAAATCCCCCAAAATAGGTGTAACAGCGATAAAAATGATCGAGATAGCTATCGTAATGATTAATAGCCAATGATCTTTTATAACTTTTGTCAGCCCTCCCACGCTTAATGCTGCAAGAGCAGAAGTTGCGTTTGCACATCCAATTAGAAGACCAATCAAAGATCCCGAGAGTTGAATTTCTTCCCGTAGCCAGATTACGTAAAAGCTTGTTTGTACTCCGGAGCCAGTTTGTCGCATCATTGTAACCATAATTACCATTGCAACGGCCGGGATTAGTAGAAGTTGAAAAGTTGACTTATAGTTTCCTCTGTTAAACTCATTATTTTCATTAATTAAATTATCTGGTGCATTTGTATCATTTGGTCTTTGTTTTGCAGCAGGAATAAATGCGGCAGCTATAATCCCGCAAAGGATCCAACCAGCAAGGAATCCAAATCCGCCCCAAGATCCAAATTCATCCCAGGCAGCGCCAACGGAAATTGGACCTACAAACCCCCCAATTCGAGCGGAAAATGTCATTCGTCCCGCATAAATGGGTTGTCCCTTCATCAATTTTCCCACTAGAGTTTGGCTGCCGATCCATCCGGTTGCTTCCGCGAACCCAGATAACATTTGTAAGACAATCAACATTGCAATGAATACCCAGGGCGGAGACTCCATAGCGACATCTAAATTAACATTAAAAATATCTATTGAAAGTGGGAATGATAATGCTGATGCTACACCCAGAAATCCAAAAAGAATAATTACCTTTTTGGTTCCATATAGATCCATAAGAGCACCCCCATGGATTGACATTGTTACTGTAAGAAACTGGCGCGACGCAATTATTAAGCCAATTAATAAAGTAAGTTCTGGATTGATTACGGCAACAAGTAGGAGAGCGACAATAGTTGTTGCCATTGTTTGAACTGTACCGTTAAAAAAACCCGTTGCATAAATTGGTAGTTGCAATGTCCAGGGAAATACCGCTTGTTTTTTAGTCATTTTTGTTGCAGGCAAAATAGGATTGATTTATCTGATGCTTTAGAAATATATGGTTGTCGAAGAAACACATAATAATTCCAATTTTTAATTCTTATAAGATAAACGGGTCGGTTCAATTATTACTTTTCCCAATTTCTAATTGGAAAAAGACTTTAAGGGAAATAACTTTAAATGATAGATTTTTATACATACGGCTTTCCTAGCTGCTGGATGGTTTCCATCATGTTAGAGGAATGTTGTACAGATTATGTGTGCCACACCGTTGATGTAACCCAATTTGAACAAAATACACCAGAATTTGAACGAATTAGTCCGAACCATACGGTACCTGCAATTCTTGACCGAAATGGGCCAGGAGGAAAACCTATCCGAATTTTTGAGTCAGCCGCTATCTTGCATTATCTAGCAAACAAAACAGGGAAACTAAAGGGAAATACTGAAATTGTTGAGGTCGAGGCTTATCAATGGATGATGGTCGTGATAACTGGGGTAGCACCATTTTACAAATTAGGTATTGAAAAATCGACATTGAACGAAAGCGACAAGGTATTAAATATCAGAAAATCACAAATCGAAAAAACTTTGAAACGTTATGTAAGTGTATTAGATTTTCGTCTCCGCGAGTACCAATATCTAGCTAAGGTTTACACGATGGCAGACGTAGCTGCTTACCCATGGATTTGTAATCTTGAGCAAAACTTTGACATTTATCTTCATGATTTTGTCGGGGTAAACAATTGGTACTCCAGGCTGAAAAAACGTACTGCAATTCGCTCTGGGATGTCAGTTCCTTGATTTTGGAAAACGGTAAATATCGCATGAGTCGAGTTCGAGAAAATTTTTAAATTATACTGATTTTTTTTTGTCAAATTGACAAGATGATTTTTTAACATTTATCAAATCTTTAATGTTAGTTGGTTTAGAATGAGGCAACAATTGACATAGATTATCCCTATGCCATAACTAAGGTTGCATACAGCGTGTTATTATATCACTCATAGCGGAGGGGTGGCCGAGTGGCTGAAGGCGCTGGTTTGCTAAATCAGTATGCGGGCAACCGTATCGAGGGTTCGAATCCCTCTCCCTCCGCCATTATATTATAATTATTTAATTAAGTAATTTCATGATTACACTTTACAGTAAGGCAACGTCAAATGGCAGAAAAGCGTCCATAATGCTCGAGGAAGTCGGCCTCGAGTATGTTGTTAGAGCAATGGCGCTGGATAAAAAGGAGCAAAAAGAGAACTGGTATTTGCAGATAAATCCGAATGGACGGATACCTTGCATAGTGGATGACCAAGGTCCCAATGGAGATCCTGTTACTATATTTGAATCTGGTGCAATACTAATTTATCTGGCAGAGAAAGCCGGTCAGTTATTGCCACTGGATCCGGTCGCTCGGTTTGAAGTCCTAAATTGGCTTTTTTTTGCTTCTGGTCACGTAACTCACACTGGGTTAGCGGTAATGTGGCAGGTTAGAAGTCGAGAAAGAGGAGAGGAACACTCAAATTTGAAGTTATGGCAGGCCGAAAATGCACGTGTGTACAGTGTTTTAGAGCGTGGGCTAGAAGGTCGCAAATATTTTTCAGTGGATTATTCAATCGCGGATATTGCTGCTTGGCCATGGATATATAGACATCAACTTGCTGGCATTAGCCTCGACAAGTTTCCAAACTTAAAGAATTGGTTCGAACGCATTGCGGATAGACCTGCGGTGCAGCGTGGGCTCCAGGTCCCACCACGTAATGATGCATTTTAAAATACTTGCTTCGAAATCATCTTCGCGTTGTTCAATTAACACAAAGTAGGGGCTCTGATGCTCTGATCAAACCGAGAGATACTCAAACAAAATCTGGACCTAGAGTTCCACTTACATTTTTTTAATTATCCTGAATTTTGTGGATCAAACTTTTTTAACTCCAACTTAAAAATCAGAAACTCCATTATTATGGGAAATGCCGTATTTTGAGTGATATTGGTTACTTGTTAAGTTGTGGATTAATGTTACTATATAACAGAATATTGCAAGTTTGTTTTTGGAGAGAAGGTAATTAAGAATGATCAAAAATGCGTTATTATTGTTTTTTGCAATTTTTTTATTCGCAGCCGATCCGTCTTTTTCGAAAGATAATAAGCTCACAGTAGCTGCTTCCATAAAGCCAATTCATTCAATCGTTGCTTACCTGATGAAAGGGGTTGGAACGCCCAAATTGATTGTGGACGGTAAAACCTCCGCGCACAATTTTCATCTGAAACCCTCGCAGGTGCGTGTGATAAGGGACTCATCTTTATTCGTCTGGGTCGCCCCTTCCTTGGAAACATTTTTAAAAAAGCCCCTTTCTCAAAAAAACAGTGAAGATATTATAGCGTTAGGAAAACTCAACTCTTTGGTTCGTCATGAGTTTCGGTCAGAGCATCATGATGAGGTTTCTCATTCGAAAAATTTGTCCAAGGACGAGCACGGGCATAAGGACGAGCACGGGCATAAGGAAAAGCACGGGCATAAGGAGAAGCACGGGCATAAGGAAAAGCACGGGCATAAGGACGAGCACGGGCATAAGGAAAAGCACGGGCATAATCATGGTGATCTTACGGAAGATCCTCATTATTGGCTTGATCCAAGAAATGCTATTGTTCTTGCAAAGGCCGTAACAAAAGAACTGACAAGGCGTGATGCGAAAAATAGTTCAATCTACAAAACAAATTTAACTAAATTTCTTCAAGAAACTGATGCGTTAGAAAAGCAGTTAGCTGATAGATTAAAAGGGTTCGCAAATACCGATTATGTTGTGTTTCACGACGCATACCAATACTTTGAAAAGCGTTTTGGTCTTAAACCCGGACGGGCCATTACTATCTCACCTGAGACGCCTCCAAGCGCTCGAAGGGTCTATAGTGTTGCCACTGCTATAAGAAAAGAAAATATTGGTTGTATTTTTTCTGAACCCCAATTTAATCCTAAGTTGGTGAGAGCAATTGCTGCCAAAAGTGGTGTGCACAGGGGTGTGATCGATCCTCTGGGTGCCAACATTCCTAATGGACCGATGTTGTATAAGACTTTACTTACCGACATGGCTGACGCTCTAATTGGTTGCGTGAAAAAATTACAGAATTAGTTCGCTTTTGATTAAGTTATCTGTTACTAAAAAATCTAGAGTTTTCGACGGTTACGATAACTGATACATTTGACAACACTGTCTTGGTGCAAACCATGGGTAAACGTGATATAATTTTTCATGTATCCCAGCAAAGAGTGTGTTTACTGTTTTGGCTGTTGGTTTTTTTTCACGGAGTACAGCCCGCTTTTTCACACCCGCATGCTTGGATTGATTTGAGGACAGAAATACGCTTCAATGAGAGTGGAAAAGCCACAGCATTATCTCAAATTTGGCTGTTAGATCCAGCATACAGCAGTTTCGCGACGGTAGGATTGGATAAAGATCGCGATGGAAAGCCTGATTGGGCCGCTTTAGATGCACTTCTGCAAGAAAATATGAGCAACCTAAAGAAATATGACTATTTCACCCAAATTTTTTATGGCTCGAAATTAGTCAAATTTGGAGAGATCGTCCAAATGTCCTCACGGATGCAAGGTGGTAGGTTGGAAATGCGTTTTGTAGTGCCATTTAAGGAACCAATAAAAGTCTCTGATAAAAGAAAGCTGAGTTATCTTATCTTTGACCCAACATACTATATTGAGATCGTGCATGAAAAAAAAAATAAATCTGTATCTTTGGTTCGAGCACCTGCGGGGTGCACTTCCGAAGTTAAGGAACCCAATCCAGATGCGGGTACAGTAATGCTTGCAGCATCACTTGATAAAACGCAAAGTGGAGGTTTGGGTCTAGGCAAATTTTTTGCGGAAACCGTTAATATCGAATGCCCAACACAAAGCTGATTATTCTGTTTCTAGTCGCTTTAATTTGGTTTTGTATGTCCAAAGCAATCGCAGCAGAACTAAGCTCAAATCCTTCTTTCTGGTCAAATGTTGTTTCATGGATTTTCGATCAACAGCGTGCATTTCACAAAGAATTGATTGTCTCTATACAGAACATAAAAAATAAAAGCAGCTATACTGCTAGCATATCATTAATTTCTCTAAGTTTTCTTTATGGTATATTTCATGCTGCCGGACCTGGGCATGGGAAGGCGGTGATAACCAGTTATTTAGCAACTCAACCAGAAAAGCGTGTGAGCGCCATTTTGCTAGCAACAGGTTCGTCTTTAATTCAAGGAATTACAGCACTTATAATTGTGTATGGTTTGATATTCGTAGCAGGATTCCTGCCGCGGGATGCTAGTGACGCAATAAGTTGGAGTGAGCGCGCAAGTTTTCTTTTGGTGATGATATTGGGAGTAATTTTAATAATTAAATCACTACAGTCTTGGAAAAATGATTATCAAAATACGGGCAATGATATGTGTTCACATGTGCATGGTCCGACCAAAGTTCAGATCCGAGCTTCAAGGAATATTTTGACGACACTGAGTATCATTCTGTCCATTGGCCTACGCCCCTGCACTGGAGCAGTGGTCGTTCTTGTTTTTGCTCAGGCACTTGGACTGTACTTTGCAGGCATTATAGCAGTTTTAATGATGGCTTTGGGTACAGGTATAACCGTCAGTGGGCTGGCATTTTTTGTTGTTTCTGTTCGTTCCTGGATTAGTACGAGTTTTACAAGAACTTACAAAATTTGGGATAAGACAGGAAATATAATTTCAATTACTGGGGGTGTTTTTTTGGTGGTTTTCGGGATTTCTTTATTGAGTGCCAGCTGGAAAACCGCACATCCAATGTTTTAGTTCGGGTGATATTTTAAACCTTCTTAATCATACATATTTAATCTCAAGCTAAAACGCCATACCATTTTTATTTATCCTTAGATTTAAAGCTTGCGATTAAATAAATTATACAGTTCAAAAAAGATCTTATCTACTCATGGTAGATCTTTAAACCATTTTGAACGGATACGATCATCCAATTCTTTTGATGACCTGGCTACAATTGGAAATGTCTCTTTTCGTCTAAACGGTCGGCACGCATCGATGACTGCGCGTGAATTGCGTCGATCAGTCTCATCATCATAACACATGGGATCAAGATGTGTACTCCAACATCCATTGATTATGTCTATGTCTTCCCGTAAATCTACACGTGTTGACATCGCCCATATCACCTCATTGATATTTGAAGGGTCGATATCATCATCAACAACAATAGTCCACCGATTCGCATAAGCTCCGGCGTGACACTGTGAGGCAATGAGACCTGCTTGTTTTGCGTGCCCGCCGTACATTTGTTTTATAGAAACTGTAAGCCAAAAACGGCTGCCACCAGCTTCGTGCGCCCACACACCTTTTACTTCCGGAATCCCCGCTGCTTCCAACTGGCTCCATACTGCACCGCAGCGATAGATACCCAAATAAAAGGTATTATCGTTTGGGGGAACCGCCGGAATTGCTCCGACGAGTATAGGATTGTCACGATGCATCAGGGTTTCAACTCTTATAGCTGGCTCAGGCCTACTCCCTCCAGCATAATACCCCGTCCATTCACCCAAGGGGCCTTCTTGAATTGTATCGTCTGGGTCTATAAAACCCTCAAAGGCTATTTCCGCATTAGCTGGCACCGGAAGGCTAGTCCTCGGCATGTTAAATATTTCAATTGGCTCTCCTAAAATTCCACCAGCTGCCTCATATTCACTTTTTCCGTAAGGAACCTCCAACCCGGCTAACATAAAAAGGGCTGGATGCATGCCTGCGACCACCGCAACAGGGCAGGATTCGCCTCTCTCGTGATACTTTTCCATCATCAGCCTACAGTGCTTTCCGGGCGACATCATTACACTTGCGGTTTTAGGGTTATGAGCTTGAACGCGGTACGCACCATAATTTATCCACCCTGTGTCAGGGTCTTTCATGACAACCATACAAGCTGTTCCAATGAATGCTCCTCCATCGTGTTCGTGCCAAACTGGAGTCGGGATTGAGGTTATGTCGACTTTTTCTCCCTCTGTAATATTCTCTAAAAGAGGTCCGCCATTTACAGCTTTTGGTGTTTCAATAGGGCCGTCTCGCATGTAGTCGCGCCACCAGCCAATTAATTCATTGATTGACGCCTCTGGTTTTAACCCCAATGCCACGTTTATACGTGGAATTGAAGTTAGGATATTTGCCAGAACGCGATGCCCTTCGGGAAATCCGGGGACTTGATCAAACATAACGGCCGCTGTTCCCATTGTGCGCATGTAAATGTCTACAATACCGCCTATTTCCTCTGTGGGTTCAGCACCTTTGATGGTTTTTAATTCGCCTATAGAGTCTATCGCCTCTATCCAATTGCGTAAATCTTTGTTGGCCACACCTTTTCTCTCGCGTTTAAAAAACTTACATTCTAGGTCATTGCATTTTTCGACAAACACAAAGGTTGGTCAAGCTGAAAACTCAAGTTATTATATCAGACAAGTTTTGGGGATAGAGCTGTGTGGGTGCTCGGTTTAACAAAAGTATTTTTTTTGGAGGCAAAGTTAAGCTTTGAAAGCAGCGAAATTTAAATATATACGCCCAAGTTCTTTAGATGAGGCTATTAATTTGTTGTCAGATTTTGGCGAGGAAGCCCGTATTTTAGCTGGAGGTCAGAGCCTCTTGCCAACACTCAATATGCGTCTCTCTCAACCAAAAGTTTTGATTGATATAAATAGGTTGGATGAACTCCAAGGTATATCACATGAAGGCAAGCACATTCGTATTGGTGCATTGACAAGGCATGTGGATATTGCGGAGTCTGACCTGATTACAGAAAATATTCCACTCATATCAGAAGCCATAGAATATGTGGCGCATGTTGCTGTCCGAAATCGGGGCACTTTCGGAGGGTCTGTTGCCCTAGCTGACCCAGCAGCAGAAATGCCTGCATGCACCCTAGCTCTTCAAGGAACATTGGTTGTTGAAGGTCCAAATGGTCGAAGGCAGATTCGTGCTGACGATTTTTTTCACGATCTTTACGAGACTGCACGCGCTCCAGAGGAAATTCTTGTCGAAGTTCAACTACCGATAAGAAGATCTGGGGAGAGTTTTGCTTTTATGGAGTTATCTAGGCGCAAGGGCGATTATGCAATGGCAGGATTAGCTTGCAAAGCAACTTTTCAAGATAACAGATTCCTATCCGTACGTCTTGTTTATTTTGGCACTGAGCTAAAACCAACCCTTGGTGAAAATGTTATGTCACAGCTCGAAGGGAGAGAGTGGTCAGAGACTCTGGCAGAAAAGGTAATAGCTTCGCTAGAAGATGACCTTGATCCAGTTGATAACCTACAAGGAAGTGCGGCGATGAAATTGCACCTTCAAAAAGTGCTAACCAAGAGGACGTTGGCCGAAGTGGTGCAGAGATTAGGAAACGTTTAATGGCTTACGATTTCTTGGACATCAAGTTAATTGTTAATGGGGAACAGGTTTCAGCAAGGGTCCCGGCTCGCATGCATCTTGTTGATTTTCTTCGAATGGAATTAGAACTGACAGGCTCACATCTTGGATGTGAGCATGGTATCTGTGGTGCTTGCTCAGTACGGGTTGACGGTGTTGTCGTACGTGGCTGTCTGGTGTTGGCTGCCCAATGTGATGGGTCAGATGTTTTGACAATAGAGGGGTTAAGCGAGAGCAAAGAAGTTGTTGACCTCCAAAATACATTTGTTGAACGGAACGCAATGCAGTGTGGTTTTTGCACACCAGGTATGCTTATGACAGCAGCCGAGTTGCTCGCTAAAAACGATAAGATGGCTAGAAATGAAATAAGGGAATTTATGTCTGGTAATTTTTGTCGATGCACTGGTTACCATGCAATAATTGATGCTATTGAAATAACTATGGAAGCCCGCAGAGAGGAAGAAAGGTCGTGAAGAGTAAAGGCGCGATAACACCGTTGGATCGGCAACATTCTTATGTAGGGCGTAATTTATCTAGAGATAAAGCAAAGCGCGCGGTTAACGGACGCGGCCGTTACACGGATGATATAACATTGCCTCGAACTGTTCATGCAGCTTTCGTTCGTAGTCCATATGCACATGCAATGATTACTGACATAGATGTAGATATTGCTAAAGCTGAAGAGGGTGTTGTGTTAGTGATGACTGGCGCAGAATTAAAGGAATTGTGCACGGGGCCCTGGGTTGGGACATTGTCTGTGTTCCCCACAATGAAAACTGCACCGCAATACCCAATGGCTGTCGACCGGGCATGCTGGCAGGGTGAACCGGTGGTGATGGTGGTGGCAAATAGCCGAGCGGCTGCGGAGGATGCTGCGGAGTTGGTATCGATAACCTACAAAGAACTTCCGGTTGTTGCCCACAAGGAAACAGCGTTGGAAAAAAATTCGAATTTAGTGCATCCCGATCTTAAGGATAATTTGGCGTATGAGAAAGTTATTGATACTGGTGATGTTGGCGAAGCCTTTGCTGGGGCAGATCACGTAGTTGAAGCGACTTTTGATTTTGGTCGCCACACGGCGGTTAGTCTTGAACCACGTGCAATTTTAGCATCCTTTGAAAAAGATACCGAAGAATTAACAATTTACACTAGCAGTCAAACACCACATATGTTTCAGGCTATTATTGCGCGCACTTTAGGTTTGCCGGAACACAAATGTAGAGTGGTAGCCCCTTTCGTAGGCGGTTCATTTGGACTTAAAATTCATTCTTTTGGAGATGAATTTGCCGCCACAGCTGCATCACTAAAACTTGGTCGTCCCGTTAAATTCATTGCTGACCGGCTTGAATCTTTTTTAACCGACATTCATGCTAGAGAAAATACGGTAACAGGAAAAATGGCGGTATCCAGTCAGGGCAAGATAGAGGCTTTGGAAATAGATATTCTATCGGGAGTTGGAGCGTATTCGCAATACCCACGCACATCAGTGTTTGAAGCGAATCAGATTCTTAATATTACAGGTGGCCCTTACAAACATCAAAATTATAAAGCTCGAATGCGGGTCGCTTACATGAATAAAGTTCCCACTAGTCAATACCGAGCAGTTGGTCATCCGATCGGAAATTCTGTTGGTGAAGCATTGGTTGATTTGGCTGCAGAGAAGATAGGTATGGACCCAGTAGAGATAAGACGACGGAATATCATGGAGGATAATTCATATCCCCGAACAACTGCATCGGGGATCGAAGTAGCAGACATGTCTCATCAGAAATGCCTTGAAACATTAGTTGAGCGCATGAAATACGATGATCTAGTTCAAGAACGTAATTCTCTTCGAGCAGAGGGAATATTTCGCGGTATAGGTATTGCAGCTTTTATAAAAGGGACGGCTCCGGGACCAGCTGGATACTACGGTGCTGGAGGTGCGCCTATAGCTAGTCAAGATGCTGCAACCGTAAAGATAGAACCTTCAGGGAATATAATTTGTGCGGTGGGGGTTACAGATCAAGGGCAAGGCGTTGATACAGTTATGCAGCAAATTACCGCCGGAGCAGTTGGTGTGTTACCTGAGATGGTAAGGGTTATAGAGGGAGATACTGACGCAACCCCTTACGGGGGCGGCACCTATGCGTCACGTGCAACAGCAATTGGAGGTGAAGCCACCTACCAAGCGGCATTGGCGTTGCGGGCTGAGTTGCTTAGGCTTGCGGGAGCGCTTTTGCAGAGGGAACCCGAAACACTCGATATTATCGATGGCAATGTAGTGGACCTAGGAACAGAAAATATTCGTATGCCCCTTGCGGAAATTGGACGTATTGGTCATTTTCAGGTGGCCGAGCTACCAAACGATATTCAACCACAACTATCACATACAAAAAGGTTCCGTCTAAATGATGCTCTATATATATTTACTAATGGCATACATGGTGCCTATGTTGAAGTCGATTGTGATACTGGATTTATAACACTTCTAAAACAATGGGTTGTGGAGGATTGTGGACGGGTAATAAACCCAATATTAGCCGATGAGCAAGTGCGAGGAGGAAGCGTTCAAGGGATAGGTGGTGCCCTATATGAACATTGTATTTATGACGACCAAGCTCAGTTACTTAATGGAAGCTTAATTGATTATTTGGTTCCAATGGCTTCGGAGATGCCGGATATAGACGTAGCCCACGTTCAAACACATACTGGTGTTTCAGAATTAGGCTCAAAAGGGGTTGGAGAGTCAGGAACAGGCGCATCCCCCGCGGTTGTAATGAATGCGGTGAATGATGCGATAAGTCCATTTGAAGCAAAAGTTACGGTTCAGCCAATGACCCCAGATGTTCTTCTTAAAGCGCTAAATAGGATTTGAAACGCCTATTTTGCCATTATTTAAAATACGGAGATGGTATATTGGTGATACTTCCGGCGCTAAATTGCTTCGATTCGGTCACAATTTAAAGATATAGGTGATTTAAAAGTGGCAAGATTAATTGCATTTTCAAACTGTTATTTAAGTCTACCTGTAGTAACAATATTTATTTTTGTTGTATCCTCTTTTTCAACAAATCTTGTTGCAAAATCCAATCCACTTCCAACTTTCCAGTGGAACAAGCGTATTCTTATCTTAGTAACTCCCAACACTGGTAACAAAAAATACGTTAAACAAATCGAGATGATCAAAAATAAGCTCTTAGGCATAAAGGATCGTGACATTATTGTAATAAAAATTATAGATCAAAAATTATTAGGGGTGTCAAAAGAACAAAGTAGAGAAGGGGATGTGTTAGAAATTCTTAATTTATACAATCTGAACGGAAATAAATTTTCCATCTTACTGATTGGTAAGGATGGAGATGAAAAGGTTCGTTCTATCAATCCACTGAGTATGTGTATTTTCTTTGATCTTATAGACTCCATGCCAATGAGGAAGAATGAAATCTTGGAGCGAGGAAAGAATGTAAAATGCTAGTATTACCTATTTATTTGCGTAAATAATGGATCTGGGACTAAAAGGAAAACGTGCACTTGTAATAGGCTCAACAAGTGGTTTAGGCGAAGGAATTTTAAGGCGCTTGGCGGCAGAAGGTGCTTTAGTCGCAGCTACTGGTCGGTCAACCAGAAAGGCTTTAAGAATTACGGCTGAACTTGCGGGGAGTAGGCCTTACAAGCTTGATTTACGCGATGAAAAATCTGTAGAAGATGCTATTGAAGCATTACAAAATGACTTTGGTGGTTTGGATATAATCGTTTGTAATAGTGGAGGACCTCCATCAGGGGCAATAATATCAATTGACCCAGAAGTATGGTATTCCCAATTCGAAATAATGTTCGTTAATCAACTGCGTATTGTAAATAACTTCCTGCCAAGTATGCGGAACCAAGGTTGGGGAAGAATTCTTATAGTAACTTCCTCAGGTGTTAAGCAACCAATTCCTAATTTGGGGATTTCCAATTCAATTCGTGGAGCTCAACTCGGTTGGGGAAAGACGCTAGCAAATGAAGTGGCGCAAGATGGGGTTACGGTAAATTTTTGCGCCCCAGGCCGAATTCAAACTGCAAGAGTCGATGAACTGGATCTAGAGAATGCAAAAAAACAAAATAAGACTGTTGAAGAAATTCGTACGGCCAGTCGCGCTGGTATTCCAGTAGGTCGCTATGGAACAGTAAACGAGTTCGCTGATGCGGCTGTTTTTCTTTTATCAAGTAACGCCAGTTATATAACCGGTTCTGTTATGCAGGTTGATGGTGGTTTAATAAGAGGTTTTTAATTTGTTTTCTTTATTTATTTCCCGTGTTTTTATCCAGGCTAAGGAGATAGATGTTAAGAATTATGTGTTCTCTGGTTGCTAATTTAATAATTTACATTTGGCGTGTTTGACTTCCAGTCTATTTACGCAGATTGTTGCTTAGGAAATTAATTAGGCTCACTTTAGTCTTATGTAAAAGTAAAACAAAGCTATCTGTCTCACTATCTGAACGGAGTTTGCATGAAAACTGCGGTTGTAAATATTGGGGATATTATTACCGGGGATTGGAAAAATCCTAGAGCAGTTGGTGACACCATTTTGATGGTGGATGGGAAGATTGTTTCCGTAGGTTCTGATCCTTTACAAGGAGTAACTGATTGTGATGTAGTGATTGATGCTGATGGGGCTACTGCGGTTCCAGGTTTTATTGACTCACAAATTCATAACACTTTCGGAGACTATACACCACGTCAGAAAACAGTAGGATTTTTGGAGTCATACGTTCACGGAGGCACCACAACCGGGATAACTGCCTGCGAAGTACATGTCACCGGCCGACCTACGGACCCTGAGGGGGTAAAAGCGCTGGCAATTGCGGCAAACAAAAGTTTTAAGAGTTGGCGCCCTGGAGGTATGCGGTTTTGGGCTGGGTCTGTTATCCTCGAGCCAGGCCTTATCAAGGATGATTTTAAGGAATTATCTTCCAAAGGAGTTTGGCTTGCCAAAGCGGGTTTTGGTGGAGTGAACACACCATATGATTACGTACCGATGGTTAAGTGGGCACGGGAGCACGGGATGATAACAACAGTACATACTGGAGGTGGATCGATACCCGGTTCTTCTGGGATATGGGCGGATCATTTGTTGGCGATGCAACCGCATGTTTCATTCCATGTTAATGGAGGGCCTACAGCAATGCCGGATGAGGATTTTCCTCGGCTTGTTGAGGAAAGTGATATTGCTCTTCAGGTTTGCACTGCAGGAAACTTACGTACTCTTCTGATGACTGCAGAGTTGATAATGAATGCCAATCAATTTGATCGTTTTCTAATTGCAACTGACACGCCCACTGGATCGGGCATCATGCCATTAGGAATGATGTATACGATAACTCATCTAGCAAGTCTTACTGATATACCAGTAGAATATGCTATTGCTGCAGCCACGGGAAATAACGCTCGGATTTACAATCTTAATTGCGGCTTTTTGCGTGTCGGTTGCGATGCAGATTTGCTTTTGCTTGATGCTTGTGTTGGTTCCTCAAAAGATAATGCCCTTGACGGGTTGCGCAATGGAGACATAGTTGCTGTTGCAGCCGTGGTTACAGACTCAGTTCCGAGATTTGTAGGGCAAAGCCGAAATACACCTGCCGCTAAGAAAAATATTCGGGTCGTTGAATGTCATCTGCCGATGGACTTCTCCGGCTCAGACTATTAGGGAGATCGAAATGCGTATTGCGTCTGTAGATCTTATAAGCAACACCTGTTTTCCGGCGTTGACAGCGGATGCCTTGGGATTTTTTGAGCAAGAAGGGGTGGAAGTCGAAATTTCATTAGTTGCGGCTTTGGGTGCCACTAAGGCTTTAAAAAATAATTCTGTAGATGCAATGATAGCAGGTTCTGTTCACGATGTGCTCACCGAATTTGATCATTGGTAGGGAGCTAGTATTTGCGTTGCACTTAGCCAGGGAACACCGTGGCTTTTGACCATGCGCAAAGAATTTGAGGCCGAGCGCGGTGAC
Organism: Rhodospirillaceae bacterium; assembly: GCA_002709075.1. GTDB lineage: Bacteria > Pseudomonadota > Alphaproteobacteria > MPNO01 > UBA2964. The sequence continues at coordinate 167,310 of PAPV01000005.1, forward strand.
TTTCTATCTCTCAAAGATTGTACCCTTACGGCGGCAGAGGGACCAGATTTAGCATTTAAACAAGTTTTGCAGACTGGTGGTATTGATCCCAACCAAGACGTTAAAATTATTGAGTTGCCGGGAGCTAAATCAGAAAATGTCTCCTTTGGTGTATTTGCAGCTGAAAAATTAGCGAGTGGGTGTGTCGATGGTTTTTGGGCCAATGCAATCGGAGCAGAAAAGGCGATTGCATCAGGTTTAGGCAAGCTATATTTGGATGTGCGTAGAGGCGACGATCCTGGTTTTACTAGGTATTTTAGCTTTGCTGGACTTGTTGTACGAGATGATTTTATAGAAAGAGAGGGTAACCAAGTTGACGCTGCGGTTCGTGCCATTATTCGGGCGCAGTCGGCATTGAGAAGGGACCCCATGCTGGCCACAAGAATAGGGGAAAAAAAGTTTCCAAAAGATACGGCAAAGCTGATCAGCAACGTTATTTCGCGTGATGTCGAATTTTATGATCCATTTATCTCAAAGGAGTGTGTCAGACACCTAAACAATTTTGCCCGATCAATTGGACATATTAGATATGACGTTACGTATGATGAGGTTGTTTCGTTGAAACATAAACCTCTTTGGATTAAGGATTTGTGATTTTTTTAAATATACAAAAAAAACACAATCAAAGCCCGTTTCCCGTAATCTTTTTATAGTTAGTTAATACTGCTGTATTTCTTTTAAATATTTTAATACGTCTTTGAGTTTCATTACATCGGCGTATTTATGGTGCATGTCAAATAGATTTACCTTATGATTTATCGGAGTTCTATCATAACAGCATTCCTCTACCAAAGTTATATGAAATCCATTTGCCTTGGCATCCTGCACCCCAGCGCGAAGACAGCCCGACGTAGTCCCCCCCCCAATAATGAGGCTCTGAACTCCGAGAGTGATAAGATGAGACATCAACGGAGTGCCGTAAAAACAACTTGCACGCTGTTTGTATATAATTAGGTCGTCGGCTTGAGGTGCCAGCTCCGGCAGGATTTCATATGCATTATCTGATTGGGTCATATTAACTCTGTTTGTAGGTCTTCCTCGTTCTGCTCTACTTCTCGCATCTCCTGTAGAATAAATTATTGGTAGACCGGCTGCGCGGGCCGCTCTAAGTAATTGTTTTCCAGGTTCAACCATAGCCCATGCCCGTTCACCGCAGGAACTAGGATGATCTTTAATAACGTCTAATACAGGTTGTTGACCTCCATCGTAGCTAGCCTGGTAAACATCAATCATTAAAATTGCTGGTTTGGGTCCAATCTTTAGTGGGCGCTGATAAGCGCCGTAAATTTTTAGGGTTTCCTCATCAATAATGTCTTTCCAGCAGTAGTCTTCAAATGTTTCTGTCATTTTTGAATTCCTTTAAGCTGCTACATTTTCTACTTACGAAACGAATTATTAATGCCCAGATGAATTTTGTTGAAATAAATATATTAATTCTTGAGGCCCTTACACCAAGTGTTTGGGACACCTAACGGTTTAAGAGATCTATACCAATTAAATATTTCTGTAACAACTGGGTTGTTGTTTGACATATATGAAAAAATTTAGTTTTGTGATAGCTTGTTATTTTGAGGATAATTTGCTCAGTCTTCAACTGTTGACTGTCCGAATGAACAGACCAGAACAATTCCGTTCCATCATTTAGCTTGACAGTTTTTCATGCTTCGAAAGAAAAATGTTGATCCAGCAACAATTTTAATTGGTTCTATCACCATGTTGTTTATAACTGCTGCTGCTTCGCACTTGGTGGCAATCTCTTTGAAAGATATGACTGTAGATTTTGGTGGAGGGCGTACCATTCCTTCTTCTGCATTTGCTCTAACCTATGCAGGATCTGGCATTGGCGGGATATTGATGGGCTGGGTGGTGGATCGTTACGGGTTTGCAATACCGGCATTTGTTGGTGCCATAATGGTAAGTCTTGGGGCATTTTTAACGTCTATCGTTGAGCATTCGTGGCAGCTTCTTACAATTTACGCAATAATGTTTGGACTGTCCGGGCAGGGTGCACTCGCGGGTCCGGCTATGGCTAATATTTCTCGTTGGTATGACAAGGGTCGCGCCAGAGCTGTTGGAATGGTTTCAAGCGGTCAAGCACTCGCTGGGATAGTGTGGTTACCAATTTTTGGCTGGGCAATAGATATTGTTGGTTGGCGAGATCTTTACTATCTCTTTGGTGCCGTTTCCTTAATGATTTTAATGCCTATTGCTTGGATGATCCGGCACCGGCCGCCAAAACAATTACCAGTGAGAAGGAATATTCCAAAGCAAAAACGATCGGAGCTCATGAATAATGGGTTTGATACTTCGCAAAAACCACCAAAACTCTCCGATACTTCCATTCAGATCTTACTAACAATATCGATTTTAGGCTGTTGTCTGGCTATGGCCATGCCCTTAGCACATTTGGTCGCCTTGGTAACGGATGTGGGTTACTCAAGAATTGAAGGGGCAACAGTTTTGTCAACAGTCTTATTTGCGGCATTTTTAAGCAGAGCAATTCTGCTTGGGTTAATAGCGGGAAGGATAGGTGGTTTGTGGTCATTATTAATATTCTCGAGTGTACAAGGGCTCATGCTTGGACTTTTCACTATAGCAGAGCACTTATGGGTTCTTTACGCGTGCGCCATATTATTTGGTTTAGGATATGGCGGAATTTTCCCGATTTATGCTGTTGTAGTTCGTGAGCATTTACCAAGTACACAAACTGGCTGGCGCACCGGGGTAGTTTTCGGAGCGGGCGCGATAGCGATGGGTGCAGGTGGGTGGTTAGGGGGGGTCTTGTTCGACTCTACCGGATCTTACGAGATGCCATTTTTAGTTGGTGTTACCACAAATGCCTTCAATGTCCTTTTAATTGGATCGCTTATTGCGATTGTGAAACCGCTTACTCTGGGGCTTGACTCTTTAAATTCAAATTCCAATTAACTTATTACATTTAAACCGGCAATATCGTCATTTGTTTCGTAAGAAAATGGTAAATATATTTAGCGTGTGTAAAAATGTATCTATTCGTTTCTGTTTGTTTTAATATAAAAGAAGATAGTAGGTGGTTAAAATAAGGAATAACTGTTAATTAGATTGAAATTCTATTTGTTTAAAACTCCTTAAAAAAATATCCAGTCAAACATACAATATGTTGATGTTTTTTTTTGGACATTACAACTGATTATTGGCGCGCGACATTCCGCCACCCTTTACGATTTGATATCTTTCATGCAAGGATATAGGTATGAAACCTGCTAGTTTTAATTATCATTCCCCCTCCACTCTAGAAGAGGCAATCACACTACTCGCTCGTTTCGCGGAAGACGATGGTAGAATACTTGCAGGTGGTCAGAGCCTCACACCGACTATGGCTTTTCGTCTCGCTCGACCCGGTCATTTAATAGATATAAATAACATTGAGGATATTAAAGCTGTTTTAGTCAAAAAGGATAAACTTGTAATTGGAGCAGGCGTTCGTCATGCGAAATTCCATGAGCCAGTTTGTGATGGTCCCCTAGGTCTTCTCCTCTCACGGGTGGTAGAAAATATTGCACACTTGCCTATTCGCTTACGAGGAACATTCTGCGGTTCTCTTGCTCATGCAGATCCTGCGTCTGAATGGTGTGCTGTAGCCGCAACACTGGATGCTAAACTTATAGCAAAAAGTACATCTGGTGAAAGGGAAATAGAGGCTCAGGATTTTTTTGAGACCGTAATGACTACCGCATTAAAAGAGAACGAAATGTTGGTAGAAGTCCATCTTCCTCTGTTGCCGACAAATACAAAATTCGGATTCGAAGAATTCAGCCGTAGGGCTGGTGATTTTGCCTTGACTATGGCGTTGGTTGTTTGGGAGGAAAATGGAGGAAAAATAAAAAATGCTAGAATTGGCCTTGGTGGGGTAGAAGATCGTCCGCGCCGAATTCTAGCGGCTGAGGAAATCTTAAACAATGCCGTGCCGTCTGATGAAGTGTTTCGAAAAGCTGCTGAAATTGCGGCCGATAATGTTGATCCAATAGAAGACCATGCCACTCCAGCCAATTACCGACGCGATTTAGTTAAGGCTCTGACTCGGCGAGCTTGTGAACAAGCGAGTATGTGATGGAAAAACATGATATTAAACTTACTATTAATGGAAAGGTTTACGACGTATCTGTCGAGCCGAGGCGCACCTTAGTCGATGTAATACGAGATCAATGCGGTCAAACCGGTACACACAGTGGTTGTGAACATGGTGTTTGTGGTGCCTGCACTGTTTTGCTAGACGGGGATCCAGTTAGATCCTGCCTGATGTTTGGTGTGCAAGCTAACGGGAAAGAAATTCGAACGGTTGAAGGACTGGCTGAAGGAAAAAATTTGCATCCATTGCAGCAGGCATTTACAGATAACCATGCATTACAATGTGGTTATTGTACACCGGGATTTTTAATGTTGGCAGCAGGCGTGCTCGAGAAAAACCCAGATATTAGTGACGAGGAATTGGTTGACGCACTTTCTTCGAATTTATGCCGCTGCACCGGCTATGCCAATATTATTACGGCAGTAAAAGCTGCGGCGGAACAAATGCGAGCTGGCTGATGGCCACCGCGAAGAAGCGGATTCTCGGGCGGCGGCTCAGACGCTTGGAGGACCCGCCTCTTATAAATGGTAAAGGTCGATTTGCGGATGATATTAATTTTCCGCACCAACTGCATATGCGCATCCTTCGAAGCCCATATGCACATGCAGAACTTATATCTGTCGACAAGACAGAAGCATTAAAGGTCCCTGGTGTAGTTGATGTATGGGAGTACAAAGACATCGCAGATCTCGGCCCTATCGACTTTCGTGCAGATAAATCCGCGGAGGAATTGAAGGCATTTCGCCAATATTGCTTAGCAAAAGACAGAGTCCGCTATGTTGGTGACCCTATCGCTGCTGTATTTGCCGAGGATCCTTACATTGCAGAGGACGCAGTTGAATTCATAACAATCAATGCGGATCCGCTTCCGGTCATCTCAAGTGCTGATCAAGAACCGGGAGAGTTTAAGCCAGGTTTGAGTTCAGAAGCTGGACTTTTGACACACTCTTTTGGTGAAACTGAACGTCCTTTTGAAGATGCCTATTTAGTTGTTGAAGTTGATCTGCGTACTGGCAGGCATTCCGGAGTTCCAATGGAAACTCGTGGTGCAATAGGAGTTCACAATAAAGCTTCAGACGTCTTAGAATTGTATGGAGCTGCAAAAATTCCGCACCGTAATCGTGATACTTTGGTAAGAATGCTAAACCGAGCCCCTGCGAAAATACATCTTCATGAGGGACATACGGGTGGGGGATTTGGTATTAGAGGTGAACTTTACCCTGAGGATGTTCTTGTTCTTTTGGCTGCTGAACGTCTAGGACGCCCTGTAAAATGGATAGAAGACAGACAGGAGCATATGATGGCAGCAAATCAGGGTCGAAACCAACATCATATGGCTCAAATGGCATTTGATAAGGATGGCAAAATTCTTGGTATGAAAGACGAGTTCTGGCATGACCAGGGCGCTTATGTTCGTACTCATGGAGCCAACGTTCCAAATCGAACGATGTGTATGCTGACAGGGGCGTATAGAGTTCCTTCCTTTAGAGCTAAATGTCATTTTCGTTTGACTAACAAGACTCCTGCGGCCACCTATCGCGCCCCAGGAAGGTTTGAGTCGACTTTTGTACGTGAGCGCATGATGGACATCGCCGCAGATAGATTTGGAATTGATCGAATTGAAATCCGGCGACGAAACCTTATCGGTGCAGATGAGATGCCCTTTAAAATTAGTTTTGACGAACCAGGTTTAGAGGCGCTCATTTTTGACTCAGGCGACTATTTGACGCTTTTGGACAAGGCATTAGACCACTTTCAATGGGAAGCTCTTGAAACGAGTTTGGCTAAACGCCGTCTAAATGGTGAACTTGTAGGTTGTGGATTGGGGATTTTTGTTGAAGAAAGCGGAAAAGGACCAGTCGACGGGGCTCGAATATCTGTTGACAACAATGGTGATATTGAAGTCCTGACTGGTGGCGCATCTGTTGGACAAGGATTCGAGACTACTATGGGTCAAATAACAGCTGAAGCGCTTGGTGCCGATTACAATAAAATAACGGTTATACACGGTCAGACCGACAGAATTCCATACGGTATAGGAGCCCATGCGGCGCGGGCGACTGTGATGACTGGAAGTGCCGTGAATATTACGGCGCAGAAAGTTAAAGAAAAAGCGTTGGATGTTGCATCCGAGATGCTTCAAATGCCAGCTGACACCCTCGAAATCGAAAATAGTGTTGTCTTTGTAGCCGAAAATCCTTCTGGGCCTACTGTTTCCTTGGCTGAGATAGCTAAACGGTTGGCTCCTGGGTCTAGAGACCTTGGTGGAAGAGAGCCAAATCTTTCCGCGGAAGGTTTTCATAACACTTCTGAAAGTGCATTTCCATATGGAGTCCATTTTGCAGTTGTAAAAATTGATCCTGATACCGGTCACGTAAAGGTTGAAAGGTTTATGGTAGGTTATGATGTCGGTTGTGTTGTTAACCAGATGTTGCTTGAAGGTCAGTTAGTTGGCGGTTGTGTCCAAGGGATAGGAGGCGCTCTTTTCGAAGAGTTCTCTTATTCTGAGGAAGGAGAGCCACTGGCTGTTACGCTTGCTGACTATCTTTTGCCAACTATGGATTGTGCGCCGAAGGTGGAATGCATGGTCACTGAGGATGCACCAAGCCCTACGAATTTGCTTGGGTTAAAAGGTGGTGGAGAAGGTGGCATTAACGGAGTAGCTGCGGCAATTGCCGGAGCAATAGATAATGCAATAGGAAAAGTGGGCGCGGTGACCCAATTGCCTGTTACACCACAGCGCATGAAACAAATACTTTATGAAATTGGGTTAGGAGAGTGATATGGCAAAATTGAAACTGACTCTCGCTGTTGGAGATTATGAGATTGTTCGTGCACTTAAAGAGGGAACGATAGAAGCAGACGGTATTGAACTTAATGTGATGACTAATATGGACTCTACGACGCGACACTGGCGTTTTTTACGAAACGGGGATTTTGATGTTGCAGAGTGTTCTTGTTCCTCATATTTAGTTGCGCGCGATCAGGGTATGCCCTTTGACGGCATTCCTATTTTTTTACATAGAAGGTTTCGACACGGTTTTATATTTATAAACACTCATAAGGGAATAAAAAAACCCGAAGATTTAAAAGGCCGCAAAGTTGGGGTTAAGCAATATCAATCTAGCGCTCAACTGTGGATGCGTGGATTATTGGAGCATCAATACCGTGTGCCTCATCGGTCAATTGAATGGTTTTCGGAACTAGATGAGAGTATTGAGTTTGAAAAGCCGGATGATCTTCATTTGGAACGCTTACCTAATAATAAAAGTGTTGAAAAAATGTTGGTTAGTGGTGAATTGGATGCAGTTATGCATCCTGACCTTATTCAACCGCTGATTGATGGAGATAAACGAGTTGGAAGACTTTTTTCTAACTTTAAAGAGGAAGAAAAAGCTTTTTTCAGACGGACTGGAATATTCCCAATAATGCATGTTTTAGGCATTAAGCGCGAAATAGTAAAGAATAACCCTTGGGTACCGATTAATCTTTATCATGCCTTTAATGAAGCAAAAGCATTAGCGATGAAACGCATGGTGAACCCTCGCATTATCCCTCTAGCTTGGTATAGAGAGGCCTGGGAAGAACAGGAAAATATTCTGGGGCTGGATCCTTGGGAATATGGTATGACGAAAAACAATGAAAAGCAGCTAAAGTTACTTGTAGATTTCTCTCGTGAACAGGGAATGATTAAACGCGATATTTCATTAGATGAATTGTTTCTGAGTGTTAATCAAGGGCGAAAAAGAGGTGATGTTTTTCGTGTGTAGATTGAGTCATCTATAGAACATGTCCGTGTGGTATTAAGAACAAAATATTTTCCGTAAAATAAGGTATTAGCTTATGTCTTACAGAACAAAAATTACCGCAGAAGATGGACATGAATTCAATGTTACTCGTTCTGATGCTAATAATTTTATCGGAAGTATTGTTATTTTGCATGCTGTTTACGGTGTAACACGCCATATAGAAAATTTGTGTGATCAATTTGCGGGCCAAGGAATCTCTGCTTTAGCACCCTGGATATTTGACCGAGGTCATCCCGAAGTTGTTTATCCGTATGGGCAACAAGGGACTGATTCCGGTCAAAAGATGTATTCAAAAATTCCCGAGAAAAATATTCTTTTAGATATCGAAGCTTGTTTGATCGATCAGAAAAAGGCTGGTCCGGTAGCATTATGTGGATTTTGTACGGGGGGTACTTGGGCATGGGTTGGAGCAAACACACTCAATTTTGATGCTGCAATTTGTTATTATGGTTCGCAGATATATGATCATATTGACCGGAAACCTGTGTGTCCCACAGAAATACATTACGGAGATTCTGACTTTGTTGTTCCGATGCCGGTGATTCGAAGAATTATGAAAAGGCATCCGGAGGTGCGCACACATATATATTCTGATCAGAATCATGCGTTTTTTAACCCAGAACAGAAATTTTACGATGCTGAAGCAGCCGACTTGCTTTGGGAAAGGTCGCTAACTTTTTTACGAAAAATTTTCATATTAAAGAAATAATACGCTTCTGATATCAAAAATTTAATGATATGAGTCCCAACAGCGCATCGTTTTTGGGAATTAAAATAAATTTGTCTGTATTGATTATGTATAAACAGAATTAATTTTTCTTTATTAATAATTTTTGACAAAGTAATTTTGCTATTAAAAGCATCAATTCAATTGATAAGGGTACGCATGCTTATCAACAAGCTATTAAAAAAATGTATGCTTAGGCCTTGGACAATTATACTTGGTCGTCATAGCCTATTTCTTGAAGCTGAGGTGATTAGGGAATATGCTCATGAATCTAAGTGAAATAGGTAGAATACAGTCTTATTTAAGGAAAGTTTTTTCAAATAATTTAATCCAAATAGTTCCGCCAACTAGGCCAACAGCACCGGTAGAAGTCCAGATTGGAAATGAGTTCGTTGGAGTTTTACATCGGGATGAAGATGAAGGAGAAGTTTCATACTCCCTTATGATTTCAATCTTGGAGGAAGATCTTCCGTTTACGGAGAGTGCTTGAATACTATGCATAAGAAAAAATTCTTTATTACAGTTCTGGTAACTGGTATGGGTTTGTTAGTGGCTCTTACACTTAATGTGGCACCACTATTTTCGCAAGGACAAGGGGTGGCGTTTGCTGGGCCTAGTATCAAACAAAAAACATTAGTTATAAGGAAGACATTAATGAGAATGTACACAACTGAGGGTGAGATTGTTTTTGAATTATTTGATGCAGAGGCTCCAGATACAGTAGCTAATTTCAAGAAGTATGTCTCAGATGGTCATTATAATGGTACAATTTTTCACAGAGTAATTAAGGGGTTTATGATCCAAGGGGGTGGTTTTGACACAGAAATGATACAAAAACCAACTCGTGATGGGATACAAAATGAAGCTGATAATGGTATTAAAAATGAAGTCGGCACTATAGCTATGGCACGAACTAGCGATCCGCATTCTGCTACTGCTCAGTTTTTTATAAATGTGTCTGATAATGAATTTTTGAATCACAAGTCAAAGGATGAGCGCGGCTGGGGATATACCGTCTTTGGCAAGGTGGTCGAAGGAATGGATGTAGTAAGAAAAATCGAAAAGGTCACTACAAGCCAGCGTGGTCCACATGGCGATGTTCCAAGTAGCAATATATTAATTGAGAAGATTGAAGAAACAAAGTAATGCATTTAAGGGTTACTTAAGTATTGGATGGAATTTTATCCTCTCAGGAGTTTTATGTGTTTCTTTAGATCCAATAACGCGATGGTAAATTTCTATTGCAATTGACAAGTCTGATAAACCCATACCTGTCGCTTTGAAAAGAGTAAGGTCGCTGTCCTCCGATCTGATGGTGCCTTCAGCAATGATTTGCCCAATTGTTTTTACATCACTCCAACTATTGTTTTCTTTTCCGTAATAATTGCTAAATTCACTTGATAGATTTTTTACGTTTTGAATGTTGTCGACTGCTACGATCGTGCAACGGGGAAATATGTCGGTTGTGAACTCAACGCGGACTGGAACAATTGCTCCCATAGCGTTTATATGAGCACTAGCAATTATCATTTTACTTGTGAGAAAAGGTTCTGTGGAATTGGTTATCAACGTTATTATCCCAACTCCCTCTATGGCTTCCTCAAGAGATGCAGAGTTGATAACGTCAAAATCGAATTGATCCTGAATACAATTTTGTAATTTTGCACGATTTTTCGGGTTACGACTGAATATTCTTAATCTTTTTAGTGGGCGCGCAATATGGCATGCGGCAATTTGGGGTAAGGCTTGTTTTCCGGTGCCAATAACAACCATATCATCGGCAGATCTATGGGCCAAATATTTAGTGCCAACTCCTGTCATTGCGGCGGTTCGAAGCTGTCCTAACGCTGTTGCTTCAATTATTGCTTTTAATGAACCATCTCTTGTTGAGAATAATGAAACAATTGTTTCGGATTTGCCCCTAACATTTATCCAAGTTTTAAATCCGCATAAACCTGAATCGGAAACAGAGGCACCTAATGCATGCATTGCATCATTTTTAGCAATCATCAAATGTGTTTTGGAAAGGTTTTTAGCTTTACCCTGTGCTTCCGATAGGAGGGTTCTCTCAAGAGTATCCATCGCCTGTGATAAGTTTAATTGAGAAACAACCTGCTGTTCAGTAATCCAGATTGGATTAGCGCCTATCTCATCTGATTTCTTAACCAATAATTCTACTCCGTTCAAAAATTTTGGCCTATGCGTGCCAAAAGTCTAATTATCTCAAGGCAAGCCCTTAAATGATGATTCGGAGCATATAAGTTTATTGTTAAATAGCAAAAACATGTTATTTATTGTTTTTAGAGTATTTCAACTTACAGAAAGGCTACAAATTAACTTTCACTTGTTTATTTTTGTCCATGAATCGCGTAAGGCGATTGTCCGATTTAGTATTGGGAGATCCGCAGTGCTATCTTTGTCAATACAAAAGTATCCAAGACGCTCTAGTTGAATTGCTGGATCATTATGAGAACTGTCAAACACGGCTTTTTCTATTTTACACAATTTTAAGGTCTTGCATGAATTTGGGTTTAACTCCTCTAAAAAGTCTTCCCCCATTTTAGGTTTATCAGTTTTAAATAGAGGTTCATACAGCCGAACCTCAGTATCCACTGAATTATTGGATGATACCCAGTGTAATGTACCCCGCACCTTTCGGCCATCTGGGGCGTTACCGCCCCGAGAGTCCGGATCATAAGAACATCGGAGTTCGACTATCTGTCCATCCGAAGTCTTTTTAATTTCTTTGCATGTTATCAAATAGGCTCCTCTTAGTCGGACTTCTCGCCCTAAACCTAGACGAAAAAATTTTCTCGGGGGATCTTCTAAAAAATCATCTTGTTCGATCCAAATCTCTCTGCCAAAACTTACCATCCGGCTTCCAATTTCAGGGTTAGCTGGATGGTTTGATACCTCTACTTTCTCGATTTTATCTTGTGGGTAGTTTTCAATAATAACTTTTAGTGGTCTCAATACTCCCATACGCCGAAGTGCATGCTTATTAAGATTTTCACGGATTGCGTGGTCGAGCATTGCGTGTTCAACCATGCCTTCAGTTTTTGAGATGGAAAGGTTGTTGATAAAATTACGTATTGCCTCGGGTGGTACGCCGCGCCGACGCAATCCAGCAATTGTTGGCATCCGGGGATCATCCCAGCCGGAAACATGCTTTCCTTTCACAAGGCTTGTCAATCGCCGTTTTGATAATACAGTATGTGAGATATTCAGGCGAGAAAACTCATATTGTTTTGGCTGTGAAGGCAAAGGTAACTTATGAACTAGCCATTCATATAATGGTCTATGGTCACTGAATTCCAGTGTGCAAAGCGAATGTGTTATTCCTTCAACAGCGTCAATTTGTCCATGAGCAAAATCATAGGTCGGATAAATGCACCATTTATCAATTGTACGCGGATGACTTGTATGCATTATTCGATATAAAACCGGATCTCGTAGATTTATGTTTCCTGATGTCATATCAATTTTTGCACGCAGCACTCTCGTACCATCTTTAAATTCGCCTGCACGCATGCGTTTGAATAAGTCTAGGTTTTCTTCAACTGTACGGTCTCGATAAGGACTCTGCTTTCCGGGCTCAGTAAGCGTTCCACGGGAGTTACGAATTTCGTCAGCTGAGGAATCATCTACAAATGCATTATTACTAGTAATCAAATGACAAGCCAATTCAAATAAGTATTCAAAATGGTCGGAAGTATATTTGACTTCTCCATTCCATAAAAATCCAAGCCATTCTACATCTCTTTTTATAGCCTCAATAAATTGTTTTTCCTCTTTAGAAGGGTTAGTATCATCAAATCGCAAATTGCATTTGCCTCGATATTCCTGGGCTATTCCAAAATTAATTTGAATCGACTTCGCATGCCCAATGTGAAGAAAACCATTGGGTTCTGGCGGAAATCGTGTAACTACAGTTTCAATAGCACCTGAAGAAAGATCGCAGTCAATTTGTTCGCGTAAAAAATCACGGTGTACTTTACTGGGGTTGTCGTTATCCGAATTTTTTTCAATCATATCAATCAAGCTAAGTAGTTTATTCAATACTTGTTTGCCAGAAAATAGACGAGTGGCCAAGAGTTTGGTGCATATAATGATTATAACAAAAGGAGAAAAAAGATGACTGATCCGCTTGCAAACGTCGGATTCACTAACGAACACAAGCTCAGAGTTCTTTGGACGGACTCCGATCCTGCTGGTATTAATTTCTATGGAAATTATTTTAAATGGATGGACGAGGCTTCATATTATCTTTTCAAAGCTGGAGGTATACTATGGGAGGAGTGGAAATCTCGTTTTAACGCATTAGGAATTCCTTTGATTTCTGCACATGCAGATTTCATGTCGCCGAGTGCATTTGGAGATGAACTGACGGTAAAAAGTGGGATAACTGACTGGGGTCGCAGCTCATTCACTGTTACCCATGTTTTTAGAAACTCCGGGCACACTGCAGCTGTTGGTTATGAAAAACGTGTTTATTGCCTTGGTGACCCATCAGACCCAAGGACTTTTAAGTCTGCTCCTATTCCAGATGACATGCGTATCGGGTTGGGAGGAAAAACGCGTGGGTGAAAATAATTTCTTATTGATTCGACAATTTATCTACGGATAAATGTTGGGGTGGTTTGCCAGGTAAGTTCAACTCTTTCCAACGGGAAACAACACGCTCATATATAGTATCTCTAATCTTTGTACGCACAGGGAAATCTTCATAGTATTGGTGTGGGATACAAGCATCTATTAAAGCTTTTGATCCATAAGGTCTATCTTTTGAAATTACCCGACTTGGGTCTAGTCCGGTTGACCAAGTTTTTCTCTGGATATCAATATCGTCGATTGGGTTGCAGCGGGTACTCATAGCCCACAAGACTTGGTTCATGTCTGTTGGGTTAACGTCATGGTCTACGGCCACAATCCATTTTGTATAGTAGGCGGCAGCAGGACACTGCGCTGTTGCAGCCAAAACTTGTGCGGTGTGTCCCGCATATTGTTGACGAGTTGCAACAACAACGTGCCCCCACCCGGACGCAGCAGCCGGATGGGAGTATACTCCTTCAATACCTGGTATACCCAATCGTTCCAGATCATCCCAAATTGCTGCTGAACGCATAATAGAATAATACGATCCAATTTCGCATGCGGGATAATCTGCCATTAAGGCTGCTGTATGAATTGGCTTATGTCGCATGTGTAAGGCTTTTACCTCTATAACAGGTTGTAAAGATTTTTCACGTCCATAGTATCCGGTAAATTCACCCAGAGGTCCCTCAGGGAGCAGATGTTTCTTAGATACTATTCCCTCAATTACAATTTCCGCGCGAGCTGGTATAGGGAGATTGGTAACACATCCCTTGGTAAGTTCCATGGCTTGTCCCGTTAGACCACCTATAATCTCGAGTTCGGATATATTGTTTGGATAAGATTGGGCAGCGACCATAAAAGATGCTGGGTCTATGCCGTAAGCAGCAACTACCTCGCAATCTTTGCCTTTGTTCCACCAAGCTTCTCGGTCAAGCAAGCCATGTTTTCCGGGAGAACAATACATGCCAATATGACGCTTGTCGTGAACCATTTGACGATAACATCCAACATTTATTCGGCCGGATTCAGGATCTTGGGTAAAAGTTATATCTCCAGTTCCGATATAATCGCCACCATCTCTCGGCCAGAATCGCGGTGCAGGTAGCTTTGTTATATCAATGTCATCACCTAACAAAACGATTTCATTAACTGGCGCTGTTGTCTCATCTATAAACTTTGGTGGAATACGTAGTTTGGAACGACTGCGTGTGGCCTTTATAAGGTCGGTAATTGACAAATCCGGGTCAAGGCCAACTGCAAGAGCATACCGCCGAGTACTTGATCCTAGCATATTAGAGAGGATTGATGTATTGCCATCTGTACCATTGATGTTATCAAACAAAAGGGCAGGTGCCCCCTCGGATTGTGCCGCCATATAGGTCGCGGCGGCGAGCTCTTCATGCGCTGAAACAGGCGCAGTAACCCGATGGAGTTGCCCATCTTGATCAATTAAAGAGATCCATTCCCTTAAATCAGCTGGCCCACGCTGGTTGTCTTTTTGTAGATTTTGCATGTAGATTTCAAGTTTTGTAATTTTTCATTCATTATTAACTCAAGTAGACTGCCATGAACCCTTTTAATAGGCAAAGGAAATGCTAAACTGGATCAAGCAACTAACACATTTTGAAAAGAAGGTCTGCTGAATGCCATGATTTTTGAGTTCTGTTGGGGTGCACTCAGGTGACATTATAAAAAGGTAAAAGATTGACGACTTGTTTGGATTTTATCTTTCTCAATGCCGAACTAAATTAAACAGTTATGGTATCTATGCAAAATTTTTTGATAAATTGAAGCCCTGAGTATCAATTACAGGT
The DNA here is from genome assembly GCA_002709075.1 of Rhodospirillaceae bacterium. Classification (GTDB taxonomy): domain Bacteria; phylum Pseudomonadota; class Alphaproteobacteria; order MPNO01; family UBA2964. The sequence continues at coordinate 182,403 of PAPV01000005.1, forward strand.
TGGAGGTTCAGGTATAAGCATCCTTTATTATTGTGATATTAATTCGCCTTTAATTAATAAATGTTTTAGGTTAGGAAATTAGCAGAATTGCAAATCAAATTGGAAAGTGAGAACATACATTTACCAAAGTATAGCTGGCATACTGCCAAAATCTTAAAATTTGTAAAAAACAATTTTTTAGTAGGATTGGCAAAAAATGAACTGAATTCCTTATTTAAAAGACACTTTAAAAGGAATTTTCTGTGTAAAAATCGACATCTTAAGCTTCAATTAGTTGGTTTTCAGAATCACAATAAAAAAAATATACTATCGGTATATTTAAAATCCAGAAATTGCTAATGGGTGACTATAGAGTTGGTTTGTAAAAATTCATTGTGACTTGTAATTTTTGTTCGAGGAGATTTTAATTTTGAAAACTAGGGTTCTTATAGTTGGTGCAGGGCCGGTCGGACTAACCCTTGCGATTGACCTAGGGCAGCGAGGTGTTGATTGTGTTCTGATTGAACAAAAAAAAGAACCCGAGCTGCAACCTAAGATGGAACGCTGTAATGCTCGTACAATGGAAATATATCGACGGATGGGGTTGGAGAAAAAGATTAGAGCCGCCGGACTTCCTTCAAATATACCTATGGATGTTTTTATAATTACAACACTTGATAAGCCGCCAATATTAACGCTGCCCTATCCTTCGGTTGATGAGGCAAGATCAAAAGACTCTGAAAAAAATGATGGATCCACACCATTAGAACCATACCAGCTAATTTCTCAATATACACTTGAACCTCTGTTAAAAAATGAGGCAGAAAAACTTGCTTCCGTACGTGTTTGTTATGGACATAAATTTCTTTCATTCGAACAAAACGAAGATAATGTAACCGCAGAAATAGTTAATTCCGCTGGGAAGACTACACATGTAACTTCGGATTTTTTAGTGGGATGTGATGGAGGAAGTAGTAATGTAAGAAAACAAACGGGAATTTCTCTTCGTGGTGAAGGAAATATTTCAGAGCTCGGACAAGGACTATTTTACTGTGAAGACTTATTTGGGAAGCTTCCACTTGGGAATGGGCCTGGCCAAGGAAGGCACTACCATGTTGCGGATGACAAAGCTACTTTTTTAATCATGCAAGATAGCACCAAGCATTTTACATTACACTCTAAAGTCAAAGATGAAGACGGTATAAAAGAAATGTTTGAAAAAACAGTATCTGTGCCGATTAATTACGAGTTGTTGAGTTTTAATATGTGGCGTCAGAACTTATTGCTCGCTGACAGTTATCGCAAAAAAAGGGTATTTCTAGCTGGTGATGCTGTACATTTGGTTATCCCAACTGGTGGACTAGGAATGAATACTGGGATTGGTGATGCAATAAATCTCGGCTGGAAACTTGCGGCAGTAATTCAAGGTTGGGGTGGAGATAATTTGTTAAATTCATACGATGTTGAACGTCATCAGGTTGGAGACCGAAATGTTGGTGCATCTCGATACGCATCACTGGGCAGAAGAAGCTGGCGTGCATTAGGAGGAGATTGTTTATTTAGAGAGGGACACGCTGCAGACGCAGCCAGAGACAGATTGAAGTCTCGTGCAGATGTTGAACAGCGAAAAACAAATGAAATGCTCGGCGCAGAATTGGGTTATAGATATGTTAGGTCACCAATAATTGCAGAAAAGCCCGGGGGACCTGAGCATTTGTTTAGACAGTATATTCCCACTGCCTGGCCTGGGGCCAGGTTGCCTCACATTACTCTTGAAAATGGTAAAGCTTTGCAGGATTGTCTGCCAGATGGATACACTATGTTGTGTTTGTCTAATAAAACTTGGGATAATCGGGATCTAGTAAGAGCATTTGAAGCTTTAAGTGCACCTTTTTCTTGTGTAAGACTTTCCTCGAATATTGCAAGAGAGGTTTACAATGCTGATTTTCTTTTGATTCGGCCAGATTTGCATGTGGTTTGGCGTGGTCATGAGCCTCATTCCTCCCCGACAGTTTTAGCGATGTTGGCGACGGGTCATTGTTAAATAGAAAGGGTTGCCAAAAATATAAAATATATAGTTGTATCAATAATTATGGTGCGCTCTCTTCTAGAATTAAAGATGAGACCCTCTCCGCTACCATGATTGTTGGAAAATTTGTATTTGCGCACGGGACAGAAGGCATTATAGATGCGTCAGCAATTCTTAGGCCTTCTACTCCATATACTCGTGCGCAATGGTCAGTAACAGCCATTTTATCATTTGGCCTTCCCATGTGACACGAACAAGAAGCATGATAATGGCCGAGAACAGTTTTTTTAATCCATGCTTCCATAATATTTTCATCTTCTTCGATATCATTTATGCTCAGATTATCGGCGATTAATTTGTTAATAAGGAGTCGTCTTATTGAAGATGAGAAATCCATTACTTGCCCACCAACCCATGTTTGTAATTGGTTGATACGATTATAAACTGCATAGCGTCTTGCCCGGTCGCTATAGCTTATTGGAAAAATTTCACTAGCTGAAGCTTGAACTTCAGGTTGTTTGCTAAATTTAATCATCATACGCGTTCCAAGCTTTAGACGTTCCATATCGCGTTCGTCTGAAACCAAATTAAAATCGACGATTGGTGTGGCCATATGGTCAAATGGGTTTAGTTTTACTTGACCAGTAGAATAGCTCTTATTCACCCACAGCATTATCAACCCAATACGTTCACCAATGGCATGCCAGAAGCTTTTATTCATAGGAATGAGATACATGTCACCAGGTGGGCAACCCTCAATATGGGATGACCAGCGCAGGCCAGCATACATAGGGAGGCGCAAATGATCCGGAAGTCTAAAATCAGGTCGCATGTAACATCCGAAATTAACGCCTGGATGCTCCATTAAATGTTTTCCGACACCTGAACGATCAGCAATGACGTCAATCCCATACTGATACAGCTCTTCAGCTGGGCCAATTCCGGAACGAAGCAGGAGTGCTGGGGTATGCAGAGCACCTGAAGAAATGATAATTTCTTTCGCCTTAATATCCATTTCATTTCCGTTTTGAATAACACAAACCCCAGAAACTTTAGTGCCAGTAAAAATCACTTTTTTTACATGTGTTTCAGCAATAATAGACAAGTTTTTACGTTTTCTTACTTCCTTTGTCAGATACGCAGTGGCAGTTGACGTCCGCATACCATTATTATGAGCTACTGCAACTGGAAAAAATCCATCGCCAAAATTTGCATTTTTATCCTGTAAGTCGGTCCAGCCTTGGGCACGGGCTCCATCAATGAACGCTCTTGTAAAACCCGGCCAATCATTCTCAAAAATACGTTGTAATGCCATTGGACCATCCTGACCATGCAACGGTCCATCAAAATCTCTATCTGTTTCTTGTTTTTTGAAAAACGGCAGTACATCATTCCAACCCCATCCAATTGCACCGGCTTCTCTCCATCCATCATAATCACTTGGAAGACCGCGGATAGAGATCATGCCATTTACAGAGGAACCGCCACCGATCACTCGGCCCTGAGCATAGCGGACTGATTTCCTATCGTCTGGGGAATTGCTGGGCCGCGGCGGCCAGAATACTTTTTGTTCTCTCCAAGTAAAACGCGGGCTGGAATGAGCTGACCCGGCAAAGGTATCTCGAATCTCAAACGGTTCTGTACCAGGTTCAAAATCCTCACCCGCCTCTACTAAAAGGACTGTGTTACGCGGGTTTTGGGAGAGTCGAGCCGCTACTACGCAACCTGCAGAGCCACCGCCAACTATAACAAAATCAAAAATTTTTGTATCTGAGATTTCCATTTTTATTTAAAACAATCGATTGGTAAGAAATCATAAATATCTACCGACTCAAAATTCTTTGGAAGAGCACGGGTAAAATCAGCACGAGATTTAGGTTGTGATGTTGCAGGTTTAGTTGCATCTATCATCCATTTAGTTCCAAGCCGTTCAAACTGTCCGCCTTCTGCTGTTGTTGGAGATATTTTATCAAGTGCAAACGTTCGGGTATTATTGATTGTTACAATATCTCTCTCTGCGTGTACTCGGGTAGTTATCGACCACATAACTTGCCGTAAATCGTTAGCGTCAATATCGTCGTCTACTGCAATTGCAAGCTTAGGGTGTAGGTATGGTCCTGATAAGGAAGCCAATAACGCGGTTTTGGCCTGCCCTTCAAATTTTGGTGTTATTTTAAGTACAAGAAGCATTAATCCTCCTGCTGGAACAACTCTAACATCATGTATGTTCATTCCACCTTCGACTTTGGCTAGATGTTCCATTGTAGCAATTTCAATCCCTAAACCTGTTGTAGCTTGTGCGCAGGTCGAGGGCATTCCACTATGTAAAGAATAGTAAATGGGCTCTTTGCGATGGGTAATTGCGGTAATGCGGAAAACTTCTGCGGACTCTGCCTCTGCATAGGTGCCGGGTACTTCACCATAGGGTCCTTCAAAGCGTTGCTCTCCAAGTAATAATTCACCCTCTAAAATAATCTCCGCTTCCGCTGGAACCTCAATATCTACAGTTTCCGCTTTGGTGAGGAGAACAGGCTCGCCAAGCAATCCGCCTGCTAATGAAAGTTCATCCACACCAAATCTAGTGGTGTAAGCTGCACTGAAAAATATCGCTGGGTGAACACCAATAACTACTACAACCGGGGTGTTTTTTCCTCGTTCTTTGTATTTTTCATGGATAATTCGAGCTTGGCGTGGTAGTAAAATAAATCCAGAGTGATTTGCATCGTATACCTGCATACGATGTATTGACATATTACGAATACCGGTGTCGGGGTCTTTAAGTATTGCCATGCCTGATGCTATAAATGGCCCCCCATCTTTTTCCGATTGAGTTACAATGGGAAGATCCAGTAATGAAGCATCTTTATCTTTTTTAATGACCTCTTTGCAAGGACAAGGAAAATTGGATGAAATTAATGGCGAAATTGGTGACTTGAGTTTTTTGCTCATTGCCGTAAGTAGTTCATCCTCGGTTAGATTTAGTCCCAATGACCATTTTTTTCGATCAGTTAAAATTTGGCTGCAAGCTGTCCATTCAGAACACCCGATTATATTGTTGAAATATGTTGCTTTGCCCAATTCATTGTATGCTTTCCATTGTATTGCCCCCATGTTTTCAGCTGGGTTAACTTCTTTTGTTATCCGCAGTAGTTCTCCAGATTTATCCAACTTTTCCAGATATCCTCGTAGGGATTGATCTCGTATATTTCGTACCTTACCGATGAGTTCATGCTTTTTGGTTTTTGATAAGTTTCGTTTTTGAACGTCACTAGTATTTCTAACGTCACTAATAAATCCTCGAATTCCGTCACTTTCTTTCATCATTACTGCCCTTTATAGTTAGGCTTACGTTTTTCAGAAAATGCTTGCAAACCCTCAGGCCGATCTTCAGAAAAATTAAGCATGTGAGCAAGGTCTCCTTCACCCAGAAAACCGTTGAACCGGCTTTGATCCAGACCGCGGTTAATCGCTTGCTTGCTCATCATTATACTTAAAGGACCATTATGTGCCATTTGATTAATTATTTCTTTGGCTTTTTTAATAGTATTACCCACTGGCACTACATGATTTACTATTCTGTATTCCTTTGCTTCATCAGCTTTAATAAGGCGTCCTGTCCAAATTAACTCTTTTGCTAGTTGAGGCCCAATCAGTCTTGGAAGATTTTGTGTTCCTCCCCCTCCAGGAATAAGACTATGTCGAACCTCAGGGAGTCCAAATTGGGCATTTTCTCCTGCAATAATTATATCCCCCCACATTGCAATCTCAAATCCTCCACCAAGACAATATCCCTCGACAGCTGAAATAACCGGCTTAGTGTAGAAACATAATATTCGGTATAGCGATCTGTGAGGCATATGATTAAACCGAGCCCGATAGGAGTCAAACAACTCGTGATCAGAAATGGTCATATCTGATAAGTCCGCTCCTGCGCAGAATGCTTTTTCATTTCCACATAGAACGATAGCAACGATTTGGCGGTCTAATTCTACATCGACTAATGTATCTGCAATTTCTTGTGCCATTTCCGCATTCATAGAATTAAGTGTTTTCGGTCGATCGAACTGGATTTGGCAGACCCCTCCACGTTTGATCACTTTGATAGACTTCTGCTTACGTTTTTGGTTTTTTAGATTTTTTGTACCCATATCTTGTTTTTCCGTTTTTAGCATCATGAAGGATGCTCTTATGATTTAATATTATACTCTGATCATGTTGGGATCAAAGGCAAGCGTCAAGCAGTAGCTCAGCTCTTATCACTAGGTTATATTTTTTAAAGTCGCATTAACCCAGAAATGGAAAGTTTTATGGAAAACTATAAAATGTATATCGGTGGGGATTTCGTCGATGCTGATAGTAATGAACGTTATGAAGTAATAAATCCTTATAATGGAGAGGCCATAGCGTCTGTTCCTCGAGGAGGAGTCCGTGATGTTGATAAGGCGGTGGTTGCAGCTCGTAAGGCTTTTAATGAGGGTGCCTGGTCACAAATGTCGGGCGAAGAGAGGTCAGAACTGCTTTTGAAAGCAGCGTCAATTCTTAAACAAAGAATGAAGGAGTATGCCCGGCTTGAGTCTTTAGATTCAGGGGGGACTATCAATAAAACGCGCGCTGATGCTTTCTTGGCTGCAAGACAGTTGGCCTATTTTGGTGAACAAGCTGCTAATTACAATAATGAACCGCAAGAAATCCAAGGATTAATGCGTGCAGGACGGCATTTTCATTATTTGATTCGAGAACCAATTGGAGTTTGTTCGCAAATTATACCATGGAATTTCCCGTATTTAATGGCTATCTGGAAACTTGGTCCTGCGCTAGCGACAGGCAATACCGTTGTATTGAAACCAGCCTCTTTAACACCAATTATGGCCATGGAGCTCGCAAAAATTTTTGATGAAATTGGTTTCCCAAAAGGAGTAGTGAATATAATTACCGGACCAGGTGATTCAATGGGGGAGGCTATGACGACGCACCCATTCGTTGATAAGGTGGCTTTTACTGGTTCAACCTCTGTTGGACGAAAAATTATGGCAAAAGCATCCGAAACAATGAAAAAGGTCACATTAGAGTGTGGAGGGAAGGCTGCAAACATTATTATGGACGATGCAGATTTGGATATAGCTATCGATGGTTCCATCTGGGCTAGTTTTTATCATCAAGGCCAAGTATGCGAAGCTGGAACTCGTCTAATGTTACCTGCTGAGGGGCATGATAGCTTTGTAGAGAAGATTGTTGAAAAACTGAATTCTGCTAAATTAGGAAACCCCTTGGATCCAGAAGTGCAGTTTGGGCCTTTAATATCTGCACCCCAGATGAATTCTGTTTTGGACTACATTAAGATTGGCAAACAGGAAGGTGCATTGCTCAAATGTGGAGGCAACCGCGCGTTAGGAAAAGAATTAGAGAAGGGTAATTTTGTTGAGCCAACAATATTTGTAAATGTTTCTAACGATATGAGGATTGCTCAGGAAGAAATTTTTGGTCCAGTCTTGAGTGTTATCAACTATAAAAATGTCGACCAAGCGATTTCAATGGCTAATGACTCAATTTATGGTCTATCAGCGGGTGTGTGGAGTGCAAATACGAATAGGGCAAAAAACGTTGCATCGAGATTACGAGCTGGAATGGTCTGGATCAACGAATGGCATATTTTGTCTGAACTTGCCCCCTTCGGCGGGTACAAACAAAGTGGTAACGGAAGAGAGTTTGGTGATGTAGGACTTAATGAATACACCGAACTAAAAACTTTATATGTTGATGATGCAAAAACTCGGAAAAACAAACCATGGTACGACATGGTGGTTTGAATATTAGAAAATATTAATTAAGATACGTTTGAGCTCAATTCTTCTGCTTTTCATTAATAATTTGGAGATATAAATGTTAAATGCTGCAATTATTGGGCTCGGTCGTTGGGGACGCTATCTCGTAGACTCGGTGCAGGGAAAAAGTAAAAAAATTCGTTTCGTCGCAGGGTATACCAAGACAAAGTCTAATGCTCAAGAATATTGTGATGATGCAAGCATAGATTTGCGAGATGACTACTTCGAGATAACAAATGATCCAGATGTAGACGCAGTGGTGCTTGCAACACCTCACACACAACACGCAAAACAGATTATTGCTGCGGCGGAAGCTGGAAAACATGTTTTTACTGAAAAACCGTTCGCATTAAATTCTGCTTCAGCGAAATCCGCTGTGCAAGCTTGTAAAAAATCAGGAGTTACTATTGCGCTCGGACACAATCGGCGGTTCATGGAAAATATAATGGCAATGAAGGCTATGGTCGATAATGGAGAATTAGGAACATTGCTCCATATTGATGGCAATCAATCTGCTGATTTAGGTGCTGCTGTAACCACTTGGCGAAATTCCCGAGATGAGAGCCCCGCGGGCGGCATGACATCGTTGGGAATTCATGCCTTAGATTGTATGATTCACCTTGGTGGACGAGTTGCTGAAATCGATTGCTACAGCACACGTCGGTCCACAAAATTAAATATTGATGACGCTACAGCATCTTTGGTTCGTTTTGAAAACGGAATGACTGGCACACTAGTGTCGTTGGCAGCTACACCACGTATTTGGCACATAAGAATTTTTGGTTCTGAGGCGTGGGTTGAAGCAAATAATCATCGCACATTATCAATTTGTAGAGGTGGTAGTATAGAAGTAAAAAATTTTGTGGACAGTCCATACCCACATTTATCATCATTAAGTTACGAGTTGGAAGCTTTTGCTGAGGAGGCATTAGGGGGGCTGCCATACATTATTCCACCGGACCAGATGGTTCATGGAGTGGCAGTTTTGGAAGCAATTATTAAGAGTGCGGAAAGTGGAAAAAGAGTAAAACCGATTTTTTAAAAGTAACAACCTTGTTTTTTTTAAAAAAAAAATTAAGTGTTCGATGGTATGTGCTTTAACATCGATATAACTTACTAGTTCTGGAGTTTGCATATAAATATAATTTGACAGTCTACATACATGGGTTTTTTTAACTGTGTACGGTAAACATTGTAGCACGATTGGCTTAACGGAGCTTTGTTATTGTGGAATAGTTTCAAGAAATCTGTTCCCTTTCTTAACATCCAAAATCATTTCGGTTAAAATAATAGGCATGTGAATTCATGGTTTTAATTGCTATTACAGTTAATAAGGATGGCTGAAAATAAAAATTCTTTGCCCCAGTCGGCGCGTAATAAGGATGTTCAATCTTTTTTGGATGAACTGGCATCCATGCAGATTGTAAAATCTGGATGTACTCGTGGGAGGCTTATTTTTGCTCTAGACGCAACCGCAAGCCGAGAACCCACTTGGGACAACGCATGTCAAACGCAAGGTGAAATGTTTTATGCGACTCAAGAATTGGGCGGGTTGGATGTCCAGCTAGTATTTTATCGTGGATTTGGGGAGTGCAAAACTAGCCCTTGGGTAAGTTCTTCTGTGGACCTTGTGAACCGTATGACAAAGGTTTTTTGTCTTGGTGGCCGCACCCAAATTGGTAAAATTTTTAAACACACATTGAGACAAACAGAAAAAGAACAGGTTAATGCTCTAGTTTTTGTTGGTGATTGTATAGAGGAAGATATTGATAAACTATGCGATTTGGCAGGTAAATTGGGTGTAATGGGAGTACCTATTTTTGTTTTCCAGGAAGGAATAGATCCCGCAGCGACCCGTGGTTTTCAACAATTTGCTCGGCTCACAGGCGGAGCGCACTGTCAATTTGACCCCGGATCCGCTGAAGAATTGAAAATATTATTGGCGGCGGTTGCGGTATTTGCAAGTGGTGGGCGGAAAGCTCTGAAGGACTTTGAAAACCGTAGGGGGGAATCGGTTGCAAGAATTACATCTCAGGTAAGATAAAATGGCTTGGTTGGTTTTCGGAATCACTGGTGTTGTCGGATTAATACTTATTATTCGTGGCTTACGAAGTATTAATTCACGAATGGCGTTTAAATTTATCCTGTGGATTTTTGGAGGGATCACGGCAGGAATTCTAACATTAATTGCTATACGTGGTGGCATTGGATATGCGATTGCAGCAGGGTCATTCATTTTGCCACTTTTTTTACGGTGGCGACAGGTTAGGCAGTATTTTAAAAATATGAAAGGCCCATCCTCTGGAACAAACAGTGGTGTGGAAACTCGTTATTTTAGAATGACTTTGGATCACGATACAGGTGAACTCGATGGACTGATTTTGTTTGGAAAATATAAGGGGCGTAAGCTTAGCCAATTGCCATTGGAACTAATTTTGGAGTTGTTAGCTGAGTGTCGTGTCAACGACCCTAATTCAACAACGGTTCTTGAAGCATACCTCGATCGCGTTCACGGAACAAGCTGGCGTTCAGCTGAGGCAGGTAATGATACTTCTGCTTCATCCTCAAGGAATGGTTCTATGACACATCAAGAGGCCTTAGAAATATTAGGGCTCTCCGAGGGTGCCTCATTGACAGATATCAAACGTGCACATCGCGAAATGATGAAAAAGCATCACCCTGATCAAGGAGGCTCTAATTACATGGCCTCCAAACTAAATCAAGCAAAATCAAGGCTTCTAAAAAATCGCTAATTATTTGGCGTTCTTGCGTTTTTAACTAGATTTATGGCACATAGAGCACGCCCGTTCACAAATTTGGCGGGTAAAATAGCGTTTATGTTTATGATAAAAGGTAATAATAATGATAAAAAGCGTGCGAAAAGCGGTATTTCCAGTTGGCGGTATGGGAACCCGTTTCTTGCCAGTCACCAAGGCTATGCCTAAGGAAATGTTACCTGTGGTTGATAAGCCGCTTATTCAATACGCGGTTGAGGAAGCACAGTTAGCTGGTATTGAGGAGTTCATATTTGTGACAGGCAGAGGTAAAACAGCTATTGAAGATCATTTTGATCATTCCATAGAACTTGAGTTGGCGATGACCGCACGTGGAAAAGAGAATGAAGCATCAATTGGTCGTCCGATGTTTTGCCCCGGGAAGGTGGCTTACACTCGTCAGCAAGAACCACTTGGTTTAGGTCATGCCGTATGGTGTGCCAGAGAATTGGTAGGGGATGAACCATTTGCAATCTTGCTGGCAGACGACTTATTAATGGCAGATATTCCTTGTTTGAAACAAATGATTTCGAGTTATGAGGAAACAGGTGGAAATGTGGTAGCCGTTATGGATATTCCACCTAATCACACAGATCGCTACGGAATAATTAATCCAGGTTGCGAGAAAAATAGGTTGGTTGAAGTTAGGGGCCTTGTGGAAAAGCCTAGTCCTGAAGATGCACCTTCGACTCTATCTGTGGTAGGCCGGTACATTTTGTTACCGGATATATTCAAGCATCTGGATCGGCAGAACGTTGGTGCTGGTGGTGAAGTGCAGTTAACAGACTCCATGGAAAAAATGATAGGTAAGGATCCGTTTCATGGATTGCGTTTCATAGGGAAACGATTTGATTGCGGAGATAAGATAGGATTCCAAGAAGCAAACATTGCCTTTGCAATGGAACGCGAAGACCTGAGAGATCCGCTATTGAAAATTTTAGCGCGATACTCCGAGTAGCGGAAGATTTAAAAAATCAAAGGTGCGTATATGAAAATCGCAATGATTGGAACTGGATATGTAGGTTTAGTATCCGGCACATGTTTTTCAGAGTTTGGTGTTAATGTTACTTGTGTTGATAAAGATAAAGCTACGATAAAGAAGCTCTTGGGCGGCGAGTGCCCGATATTTGAACCTGGCCTTGCACCCTTGGTTTCTTCGAATGTTTCTTCTGGGAGACTAGCCTTCACCACAGATTTAAAAAAAGCAGTTTCCCAGGCTGATGCAGTGTTTATTGCAGTTGGAACTCCTAGCAGACGCGGGGATGGACATGCAGATCTTACTTATGTTTATGAGGCTGCGGCTGAGATTGCCGAAGCTATTGAGGGTTATACAGTGGTGGTTACCAAATCTACGGTGCCGGTGGGAACTGGTCGCAAGGTCAAGCAAGTTATAATCAATACGAATCATGATGCGGATTTTGATGTTGCATCTAATCCTGAATTTTTGCGGGAAGGGTCAGCAATCAATGATTTCATGCGGCCTGATCGAGTAGTAATCGGAACTGACTGCCCACGATCAGAAAATATTCTACGTGAACTTTATCGGCCACTTTACCTCAGGGAAACACCTATTGTTGCAACGGAATTAGAAACCGCAGAATTAATAAAGTATGCCGCTAATAGTTTTCTAGCAACTAAGATTACATTTATTAATGAATTTGCAGACCTTTGTGAAAAAATTGGAGCTAATATTCACGATGTGGCAAGAGGTATTGGTCTCGATGGAAGAATTGGAAATAAATTTTTGCATGCTGGCCCAGGATATGGCGGATCTTGTTTTCCTAAAGATACTCTGGCGTTGGTGAAAACTGCGCAGGACTTTTCTTCCCCAGTAAGAATTGTAGAAACGGTTATCGAAATAAATACCAAACGTAAGATAGCTATGGCAGAGAAAATAATAGGGGCATGCAATGGGTCTGTTGAGGGTAAAACACTAGCTATTCTTGGGCTAACATTTAAACCAAATACTGATGACCTGCGAGATAGTCCCAGTTTAACAATTATACCAATATTGCAGGCAAAAGGAGCTGAAATTCGTGCGTATGACCCTGAGGGAATGGAGGAAGCAGCAGCCAGTTTTGATGGCGTAACTTTCTGCGCGGGTCCTTATGAAACTATAGAAAATTCAGACGCCCTGGTAATTTTAACTGAGTGGAATTCTTTTCGTGCTCTCGATATGAAGCGAATTAAGAAATTGTTAAAAAATCCAACAATAGTCGATTTAAGAAATATTTACGTTCCTCAAGATATGGAAAACGCAGGCTTTGTTTATCATAGTATCGGAAGGTCATCAGCGAGAAAGGAAAGATAATTGATTAGACATTCTTTTGATCCAACTATCTTACGAGAATATGATATTCGCGGTGTGTTCAATAAAAATTTATCCAAAGCCGACGCTAAAGCTGTTGGGTTGTCCTTTGGTACAGTGGTAAAGGAAAGCGGTGGCATAACCATATGTGTAGGATATGATGGACGGTTCAGCTCTTTAGAGTTGGAGAATAATGCCGTCGAGGGGCTTTTGAGCTGTGGGTTAAAAATCAGCCGTATAGGTCTTTGTAGCACACCGATGCTCTACTATGCTGTGCACAAATTGCAAGCAGACGCTGGATTGATGGTTTCAGGATCGCATAATCCGCCTGAACATAATGGTTTTAAGATGGTCTTGGACCGGAGGCCATTTTTTGGTGGTGAAATTAAAAAACTCGGTAAAATTTCTTCCTCAGGAAACTGGAGCACAGGAAAAGGCGTGGCTGAAGATGTTAACATATTCGATGAATACGTCCAGCGTTTAAGATCTGACTTTAGAGGTGAGCACAGTTTCAAGGTTGCGTGGGATGCAGGAAATGGATCAGCTGGTCCTGCAATGTCAGCTATTTGTTCAAAACTTCCCGGTGAGCACATACTAATGAATGCTGAAGTAGACGGAAGTTTTCCTAATCATCACCCCGATCCAACCGTACCAGAATATCTTAGGCAATTGCAGATGGAGGTTTGTCAATCTGAATGTGATTTAGGTTTCGCGTTCGATGGTGATGGTGATCGATTAGGTGTGGTGGATGGTAAAGGCCGCATCATATGGGGTGATCAATTAATGGTTTTTTTTGCGGCAGATGTTCTTAAAGAAAATCCGGGAGCGAAGATTATAGCTGATGTTAAAGCAAGCCAGATTTTGTTTGATGAAATTGCTCGAATGGGCGGTAAACCAGTGATGTGGCGCACAGGTCATTCTGTTATAAAATCACATATGGCAGAGATTGGTGCACCCCTCGCGGGAGAGATGAGTGGGCATATTTTTTTTGCGGATAAATGGTTTGGGTTTGACGATGGTTTATATGCTGCTGTTAGATTATTGAATTTTCTAGATGGCAAAGAACATTCACTTGCAGAAATTTTTGATAATCTTCCGAAGGCGGTTAACACTCCGGAGTTGAGATTTCAATGCAACGATACCAGAAAATTTGATGTTATCAAAGAGGTATATCAAAGGGTAAGAAGTCTTGATGTGAAAATTAACATTGTGGATGGTTTACGAGTACAAAATGCAGATGGTTGGTGGTTACTTCGTGCGTCCAATACTCAGGATGCATTGGTTGCAAGATGTGAGGCGGAGGATTTGATTGGGTTGCAGAGGCTACGTGACACTCTAGTTTCGCAACTTTGCAAGAGTGGAGTAGAACCACCTAGTTTTTGACTTTATTCTCTTAACGGTCGCCAACTGCTGTCGGTCCAACCTGAACAACCTGACATGGCACTTGTTTGGCTTGAAGTTCTCTGCAAGCTTGAATTGCTCGATTCTGCGATATATCTACAAGGCGGGCACGATACAAACTTTTGTTCCTGATAGAACTTTTTTCTACGGAAATTCGGGCCCATCGCAAGCCTTCAGACGCTTCGACTGCCCGGTTAGCAGCAAGAAATGCTTGGGCAAATCGACTAAAAGCACCAATCTGTATTCCCCAGCCCTCTGCTCTGTAGTTAGGCAAAGAGGATCCCATTCGACCAGCCTGCATCATATCTCGAGACTTACTCTGTGTGTGTTTTTGCACAATTCTTTCGTGACTAGAAATCATATTTAGTGTTCGATGTAATAAAGTAATCATACGATTATCACGGCTTGATGGGGTTTTTCCACCGAAGATTATTCCAACAAGCCTCTTTCCATTACGTTCAATTGAAACTGCGAGATTAAATCCTGATGCATTTATATATCCAGTTTTTATGCCAGTAGTACCCGGAAAACGAACAAGCAAGTTATTATGATTTCTGTAATTACGGCGACCAAATCGGAACCGTTTTAGTGCAAAAACATAATAATATTTTGGAAAGTCCCGCCGGATAGCTATCGACAGCCTTGCCATATCACGCGCTGTTGTTACTTGCCTTCGGTCTGGTAGTCCAGATGCATTTCGAAAGTTTGTTGCTTTCATACCTAATTGTCGCGCTCTTTTCGTCATTAAAATAGCGAATCGTGGTTCAGTTCCGCTTATGGCTTCTGCAACTGCGGTAGCAACATCGTTTGCTGATTTTGTAATCAAAGCTCTTATCGCGTTTCTTACAGTGATGGATCTATTAACTTTCAAACCGAGTTTCGAGGGAGGACTAGATGCGGCCTGAGCTGAGACTCTTAGTTTTGTTAACATTGTAAATTTTCCAGCTCGCAATTGTTCAAAAACGAGATAAAGCGTCATAATTTTTGTGAGGGAAGCCGGGTAAGTTTTTACATCTGGATATTCTGCATGTAAAACACGTCCTGTAAATTCGTCAACAATAATTGCAGCATATTGGCGCGCTGATGACGACGTTGCGCTTAAAAAAAAACCAATAAAAACAATGATTAAAGAAAAAATGTGAACTGACTTTTGCAAAGATTTGTTTACCTCTTTTTGAATTTTTAATTTCTAATTCAGGAGAGAAGTTATGTAAGTAAGCCAGAATCTACAACAAGATATAGATTTTACGATAAATACCCCTATTTTATTGTTGATAGTTTTATAAAAACAAGTTTACGGTAACCAATTGAGAACACTTTGTTTAAATACTGGTAACAAACATCGCTTGAAAAGGAATGGAGAGCATTCTGGTAGAAAAATGAATAATTGTTTCTCCCGCGCAGATATGAATGGTAGCAGCAATCAAAGGCCTCCAGCGATTGGGCCCAACATTGGCGTGGTGCTTGAGGAAAAACCTAAAACACGAAAACCATCGATGTACCGCGTTCTAATGCTTAATGATGACTACACACCGATGGAATTTGTAGTATTGGTGTTACAGTCTATTTTTGGAAAATCTAATGATGAAGCAATGAATATTATGCTACATGTTCATCAAAAAGGTGTAGGAGTTTGCGGAATTTACACGTTTGAATTAGCAGAGACTAAAGTTACTCAGGTAATGGATTTAGCTCAAGAAAATCAGCACCCTTTGCAGTGCACGCTTGAAAAGGAATAATCAATGCTATCGCGAAATTTGGAACGTAGTCTTCATCAAGCACTCTCGTTGGCAAGAGAACGCAAGCATGAATTTGCTACACTTGAGCATTTATTGTTATCGTTGACTGAAGATACCGATGCAGTTTCCGTGTTGAAAGCCTGTGGTCTTGAAATCGGTAAACTTCAAAAGCAGCTTGGCGAATATTTAGATAATGAATTAAGCAATCTTGTTGTAAACCGCGATGATGACCCAAAGCCAACCTCAAGTTTTCAAAGAGTGGTTCAAAGAGCAGCAATACATGTCCAGACCTCAGGTAGACAAGAAGTTACCGGAGCGAACGTGCTTGTTGCGATGTTTTCCGAACGTGAATCACACGCTGTTTTCTTCTTGCAAGAGCAAGAAATGTCTCGATTCGATGCCGTAAATTATATTTCGCATGGAATAGCAAAGGTGGAAGGTAAATCCGAGAGGCGCCCTATTGAAGGAGTCGACGAGCCAAAAAATAGTGAAAGTAAGGCAGGTAAAAAAAGCCTTGAAGCTCTTGACTCTTTTTGCATTGATTTAAACCAGAAAGCGCGTGAGGGAAAAATCGACCCTTTGATCGGAAGAGCGGATGAGATTGAGCGGACTATTCAAGTTTTGTGCCGACGTAGAAAAAACAATCCGTTGTTTGTTGGTGACGCTGGTGTAGGAAAAACAGCCCTGGCGGAGGGTTTAGCACTGCGCATCGAGGGCAAGGACATTCCGGATGTGCTTGAGGCAGCAACTATTTTTTCGTTGGATATGGGAGCGCTGCTGGCAGGAACTCGCTACAGAGGTGATTTTGAAGAAAGATTGAAAGCTGTAGTTTCGGACTTGGAGGCATGTGATAACGCAATTTTGTTTATAGATGAGATCCATACTGTTATAGGTGCAGGAGCGACTAGTGGTGGATCGATGGATGCATCAAACTTGTTAAAACCAGCTCTTCAAAATGGCTCACTGCGGTGCATGGGTTCAACTACCTACAAGGAATACCGAACATACTTTGAGAAAGACAGGGCTTTAGTGCGTAGATTCCAAAAAATTGAGGTTGATGAGCCCTCAATTGAAGATACTGTAAAAATTTTACGCGGTTTAAAAACATACTATGAGAAACATCACCGGGTTCGCTACACTCTAGAGGCTTTGCGAACGGCAGTAGTATTGGCCCACCGTTACATCACGGACCGTAAGTTACCTGATAAAGCGATTGATGTCATTGACGAGGTTGGGGCATTTCAAAAGCTCATACCGATGGGTCGGCGCCGTAAAATGATTGGAGTTAAAGATGTGGAGAATGTAGTAGCAAAGATTGCCCGAATACCACCAAAGAGTGTGTCACAAAATGATCAAAAAGCCCTCCAAAACCTCGAGAGAGACCTCAAGACAGTAGTGTTTGGACAAAATAAAGCTATAAATGCGCTATCATCGGCAATTAAGATGTCAAGGGCTGGACTTCGTGAACCAGAAAAGCCTATCGGTTGCTATCTATTTTCTGGACCGACTGGTGTAGGTAAGACAGAAGTCGCAAAACAATTAGCACTTACAATGGGCATAAAATTTGTCAGATTCGATATGTCCGAATACATGGAGCGGCACACGGTGTCTCGCCTAATCGGAGCGCCACCGGGTTACGTTGGTTTTGACCAAGGTGGATTATTAACAGACTCAATAGACCAGCATCCTCACGCAGTTTTACTGCTTGATGAAATAGAGAAGGCTCATCCAGATCTTTTCAATATATTATTACAGGTTATGGATCACGGTAAGCTTACTGACCATAACGGAAAACATGTCGATTTCCGTAATGTTGTACTTATTATGACTACTAATGCCGGAGCCGCCGATTTAGCCAAGGAGGCTATCGGAATAGGACGAGAAAAGCGTATTGGGGATGACGAAGAAGCTATTAAAACACTGTTTACGCCCGAATTTCGGAATCGCCTTGATTCTACTATAACGTTTGAAACGCTGCCCGCTGATGTTATAGAATTAGTTGTTGAGAAGTTTGTTATACAGTTGGAAGCGCAATTAGAGGATCGAGGTGTCACATTTGAGTTAAACAAGGAAGCAAGAAAATGGTTGGTTGCAAAAGGTTATGATCCTCAATTTGGTGCTCGGCCTATGGCACGTGTCATTCAGGAGAACATAAAAAAACCTTTAGCTGATGAATTGCTTTTTGGAAAATTAGAAATGGGAGGGGTTGTTAAAGTTAGGGTTAAAAAGAATGTTTTGAATTTGGATATAATACCTTCAACAGCAAAGAGAAAATCGAAAGATAAGACCAAGAATAAAAAACCAAACGTTAAGTCAGCGTTAGTTGAATAATACTAGATAGACGTTATTTTTCCTCATTTTTACGGTAAGGCGACATCTTGTTCTTAAGATATTCGATATCAAATTTATTCTGTCTTCTTTCTTTCGTCAAAAAACTAGCCACTGCATCCCGTAAATTTGGATTTTCTATCCAGTGTGCACTGTAAGTTTCAGTAGGCAAATATCCGCGGCTTATTTTATGTGGACCTTGAGCTCCAGCTTCAACCTTTTTCAACTTGTTTTCTATGGCAAATTCGATAGCACGGTAAAAACAAGCTTCAAAATACAACATTTTATACCGTTCGGTGCATCCCCAGTTGCGACCATAAAGTGTATCTGTTCCGAGAATATTTAAGGCGGCTCCTACGGCCTCACCATCATGTTTCGCAAAAATTAACACTATTTTTTCAGACATTCGATCACGAAGCATCGAGAAAAATTGTGGTTTAAGATATGCATGTGCCCATTTGCGATCTACAGTATTTAGATAAAAACCATAAAATGAGTCCATATGTTCTTTCTTCAATTCAACTCCGGAAAGCACTTGAAAACTGACTTCAGAATTTGCTAGGAGTCTTTCTTTGCGAATTGTTTTTCTTTTGCGAGAATTTAAAACCGCTAAAAAGTCATCAAAATTAGTATATCCTTGGTTATGCCAATGAAATTGTGCTCCAGTTCTTTTTAGAAACCCCTTTAAATCAAGGACCTGACTTTCCCCGGAGGTGCAAAAGGTTATGTGTATAGAGGATGCCCCTCTGGAATGTGCTAAACCCTTAAGGGCTTTTGTACAAACGGTAAAAAGTTCATCGGCATTTCCACCTGGCCGAATCAGTAATCTTGGTCCTGTAACAGGACTAAACGGCACAGCCACCTGCAATTTTGGATAATACTTCCCTCCGGCTCGTTCAAAAGCGTCAGCCCAACCCCAGTCGAAAACATACTCACCATATGAGTGACTTTTAATATATGCCGGAGCAGCTGCAACCACCAAACCTTTATTATCCTTTATCAAAATATGTTGTGGAAGCCATCCTGTTTCGGCGGAAACTGAGCCGCTATCTTCCAAGGCTGAGAGAAACTCAAATGATACGAACGGATTTTCTTTTCCTGCACACGAATTCCATTGGCTGGCTGAGACGTTTGATATCCCTCCAATGATTTCAATGGTATATTCATTTTTATTTTTACACATACTCAGGCAATTTCGAATATGCCATCGATTTCAACTGCAGCTCCGCTAGGAAGAGAGGCAACTGACACTGCGAACCGAGCATGTCGACCAGTTTCGCCGAATATTTCTACAAACACGTCTGAGGCACCGTTGATAACTTGCGGTGCGGCTGTAAAATCTGACGTTGCGTTCACAAAACCACCTAATTTTACCACGCGGATCACACGATTAAGATCTCCAGCACAAGCATTTTTCAAGTGGGAGATAAGGTTTAACGCACAGGCTTTGGCGGCGCGCTTACCGGTATCAACATTCAGTTCCTTGCCTATCTTTCCTTCGATTAATAGTCCTTTTTCTATCGAAATCTGACCAGAGATAAAGACCAAAGATCCTGTAATAACAAATGGTATATAATTAGCAGAAGGGGCTGGGCTGTTGGGTAATGATATTCCCAGGTCTTCTAATTTTTGTTCGATTGTTCCAGGCATTTTAATCTCCATGTAATTGTAAGGTTCGAGCACAATAAAATCCCTAATAAAAAACGTTTCTATCAAAAATTTTAAAATTTATTTTGCAAAATTCATAATCGGTTTTTTGCACCAAAATCCAAAGCAATATCGAGCGGCTTAACCATAAATCGTACATTGGTTCACAAATCTCACAATTTCTGATTTATATTTTGCTGCACGTAATATATTTTTCTTTTGAGTTTTTTTCTAGGATTTTTTATTTTTTGAATATAGCGAATAAAGAGTTTTTTAATTCTCTGTCAAGATAAAGAATTTAGTGTTAATGTATTAAAATGTTATGACGCTGTTTTTGTGCTCTGCATGTAAAACGATAGCATCGTATGTAGTGTTTATAAGAAGATATCTGGAGTGATAAGATGTCAATTGGAACACTTTTGCTCACTCTTTTTACCGGCACTTTTGTTGGAGAGGATGAACAAGGTAACAAATATTATAGGGATAAGCGTCGGTTCCGTCATGGTAAGGAAAAAAGATGGGTGGTCTACGGAGGAGATGTTGAAGCTTCTTCTGTTCCAGCAGAATGGCACGGCTGGTTGCATCATAGAACTGAAGCATTACCAGGCAATGAGGCTCGACAAAATAAAGATTGGCAAAAGCCTCATGAGGCAAATCTTACTGGAACACCGAAAGCCTATCGTCCACCAGGTCATATGCTAAAAGAGGGTAGGCGCGATCGCGCCACAGGGGATTATGAGTCGTGGCAGCCAGACCAGTGAATAAGTTTTACTATTTTTTTCCTGAAGGAACTCATGATGCAGAATAATTTTGTTGAAACAATTATTGGCGCAGTTGTCCTGATTGTAGCCGCTGTTTTCTTAATTTATGCTTATGCCGCTGGTGGAAAATCGAGTGTCGCAGGCTATGAAATAATTGCCAAATTTAATCGGGTGGATGGGTTGAAAAAGGGCAGTGATGTCAGAATGAGTGGCATAAAAATTGGTTCAGTTATTAGGCAGAAGCTTGATCCCAGAAGCTATTTGGCCGTTGTAACCTTCAGTGTGAGTAATGATATTAAACTACCATTGGATAGTTCGGCACAAATTTCGTCAGATGGTTTATTGGGTGATAAATATTTAAGTTTACAGCCCGGTGCTGACGAACAAATGTTGGGTGACGGGGGAGAAATCACCCATACACAGGGTTCTGTAGATATTGTCTCTCTTGTTGGAAGAATGATTTTTTCGCAAACCAGTCAGGGTAAAAAGAATAGTAAATCCAATAATGTCAGGTAAAAAGTATTTTCATCATCAAAATTGGATTGCTGAGCGTTATTCTTTAAATGCAGGATTTGTTCCTGAACTGGGACAACCAGTGGTGGATTTGCTAAAACCACAAACCGGAGAGTTAATTTTGGATCTTGGTTGTGGTGAGGGCACCCTAACTGAAAAATTGTTGGAGTTTGCAACATCCGTTATCGGAGTTGACAACTCATTAAATCAGATTGAAGCAGCTAAAAAAAAAGGACTTCTTGTATGTATGGCAGATGGGCATTCTTTGCCATTTCAAGAGAATTTTGATGGAATTTTTAGTAATGCTGCTTTGCATTGGATGTCCAGTGATCCAAATGCTGTTCTCTTAGAGGTTTGGAGGGCACTAAAGAAAGGGGGACGATTTGCTGCAGAAATGGGAGGACAAGGTAATGTTGCGAGTATCACAAATGCGCTATCAAATGCATTAAAGCGCCGTAATATTGATCCGGATTCTGTCTTTCCATGGTATTTCCCATCATCTCAAACTTATTCGGCACAACTAAAAAAAGCCGGATTTTTGATTTCTTATATAGAACTTTTTAACCGACCTACTGAGCTTCCAGGTGACATATCCGGTTGGTTGGAGACCTTCGGTGAGTCATTTCTTTTTACGGTTCCATCAGAAGAAAGAGCATATATTGTAACGGAGGTTGCCGAGGAATTGCGTCCCCATTTATTTAAAAAAGGAAAGTGGATTGTAGATTATGTCCGGCTGCGTTTTTTAGCTGAGAAACCGGCATGAAGTTGCTTCCAGCTTTTCTTGCGTTTTCATTTCTACTGATTTTTTCGTGTTCTGTATTTAGTAAATATTTTTATAGCACTTTAAGTGACTGGACACATATCACAGGGAAAGGAGTTAGTTCTCAAATTAAACGCTTTGCGGACCTGGATCGTATTCCTGTGGGAGCAGTGTTGCAGGGGCTGGATAAGGTGACAGCGCGTATATCAGAGTTTACTGTGCCAGCAGGACAGTCTGTGCATTTTGGGTCATTACACATAACTGTTCGAGATTGTTTTAAACGTCCCCCTGAGGAAACCCCAGAGAGTGCCGCTTTTTTAGAAATAAGTGATAGAGGAATACCAGAGAAACCAGTGAGGTTTTTTTCTGGTTGGATGTTTGCCTCCAGTCCAGCACTGTCTGCCTTAGAACATCCCGTTTATGATGTTTGGGTGGTTGATTGTATGAACATCTCGAGCATATCATTTGACAAATCAGGCAAAAAATCTGCTGTAATTTCTAAAGCAGATGTGAGTAATTGACGGTAGCCACTTCTATGAATTTCAACAACTCCGAATTGGGAAAGATGTTTGGTTACAAATTGTGTATCTAAAAGTTTAAATCCCCCTGCATTGAGTCTAGCTACTAAGTGCACCAAAGAAATCTTACTGGCATCACGAGCATCGCTAAACATACTTTCTCCGAAAAATGCTCCCCCCATTGTAACCCCGTAGAGACCGCCCACCAGTTTATTGTCAAGCCAAGCCTCGACGCTGTGGGCCTGTCCAATGGTATAGAGTTCGGTGTAAAGATTTATTATTTCTTTGTTAATCCAAGTTTCCTTTCTTCCGGGTGCAGGCGTTGCACACCTCCGGATTACTTCTTCAAAGGCAGAGTCACAGCGAATATCGTATTTAGCACGCCGAACACTCTTTCTAAGTCTTCGCGGTATATGAAATTTATTTAATGGAATAACACCCCTTTTTTCAGGGTCTATCCAATACAGTGTTGGATCATGAAAACTTTCAGCCATTGGGAACAAACCCACTGAATATGCTCGTAATAAAATTTTCGGATCAAGACCGACCATAAGTCAGCTGGTAGATCGTCGTTCTACCATTTTTTCTAACCAGTGAATGTCATATTCACCGTTAATAAAGTCTGGCTGAGTGATTATTTCTTGGTGTAGTGGAATTGTGCTGTCTATTCCTCCAATAACATATTCGTCAAGTGTACGACGTAAACGCATCAAGCATTCATTTCGATTGCTGCCGTAAACAATCAGCTTGGAAACAAGACTGTCGTAGTAAGGCTGCACGCGATAACCGGAATACAGTCCTGAGTCCACACGAACACCCAAGCCTCCTGGTGGATGGTAATCGGTTACCTGACCGGGCGATGGTATAAAATTGATTGGATTCTCGGCATTTATACGGCATTCAATGGCATGCCCAGAAAAATTTATATCTTTTTGGCTCATACCCAATGGTGCGCCTGCAGCAACACGAAGTTGCTCGCGAACAATATCTAAGCCAGTTACCATTTCAGTTACGGGATGTTCAACCTGCAATCGAGTATTCATTTCTATAAAATAAAAACAACCATCTTGGTAAAGGAACTCGACTGTTCCGGCATTCTGATAACCTAGTTCTGCTAAAGCATCACATACTGTTTTTCCTATAGTGTCACGTTCATCAGCGTTTAATGCTGGAGAACCGGCTTCCTCAAGAACCTTTTGGTGTCGACGCTGAAGGGAACAATCGCGTTCTCCAAAATGTAATACGGTTTTTTTGTTATCGCCCATAACTTGGATTTCGATGTGACGAGGTCTTTCCAAAAATTTTTCTATGTATACAGCGTCATTTCCAAAAGCAGCGCCTGCCTCTGAGCGTGCACGTGACAAGGCTGATTCTAACTCTGCTTGTTCCCGAACAATTTGCATTCCGCGTCCGCCACCGCCGGCAGAAGCTTTTACTAATATAGGGTATCCTATACTTTTTGCTACGCTTATAGCGGTTTCAATGTCATTAATTGCTTCTTCTGATCCAGGAACAACAGGAATGCCCAGCTCTTTGACCTTCGCTTTAGAAGCAATTTTATCTCCCATTAGTGCTATGTGTTCAGAAGTTGGTCCGATAAAGCCTATTCCGTGTTCTTCAACAATAGATGCAAATTTGGCGCTCTCAGATAAAAATCCGTAACCAGGATGTATGGCATCTGAATTGGTAACTACAGCGGCTGTTATTATAGCAGGAATATTTAAATAGGACTCTGTAGCACTCGCTCCTCCAATACAAACACTTTCGTCAGCAAGCCGGACGTGCATGGCGTCTGCATCAACAGTTGAATGAACGGCAACAGTGTTTACTCCCATTTCGTGGCAGGCACGGTTAATGCGCAGTGCTATTTCCCCCCGATTTGCTATGAGCACCTTATCAAACATTTGCCGTCTTTATTTTATAATCATGAGTTCTTCGCCGAATTCAACTGGCAGTTTGTCTGAAATAAGAATCTCTGTGACCTTACCATTTTTGGATGCTCTAACTGGATTAAAAGTTTTCATAGCCTCTATTAGAAGTAAGGTGTCACCTTTCTTTACGGTATCACCCAATTTAACAAAATTTTCTGCCCCAGGTTCTGGAGATAAATAAACAACACCAACCATGGGTGCTGTTATAGCATCATTCGAGCTCAATTTATTTTTTTCTTCTGGGGAATTATAATTGTTAGAAGGTAGTTCTGAAAGTGAAGCCTCTGTTGTATTTGTTATCAAGGCATTTCCGTGTATCGAACGAGCAATACGAATGCTCTTGTTGCCGTCTCTGACTTCAATTTCAGAGAGACCAGTTTCATTTAATAATTCAGCTAATTTTTTTACCGCGGATTCTTCTATATCGAATTTTGCCATCTTTTTGATCACCCATTTTCCAGCAAAGCTTGCACCGCAATTATAGCTAACATATAACCGTTTGCCCCGAATCCACACACCACTCCAGTGCTAATACCGGAAATGACTGATTCATTTCTAAAACTCTCTCTCGTAAAAATATTAGATATGTGCACTTCAACTATTGGACAGGAATGTTGCACTAAAGAGTCTCTTATTGCAATTGATGAGTGAGTGTAGGCTGCGGGATTTATGATTATGGCAGCATGCTTGGATTGTTGTATCCAATCAATCAATTCGCTTTCAGAGTTGGTTTGCCTAAAGTCTACAGTCAAGCCGCAGGGCTTTGCCGTTTTTTTACATAAGCCCTCAATATCTGATAAAGTTTGAGTGCCATATATTTGTGGTTCTCTTTTTCCGAGTAAATTAAGGTTAGGCCCATTTAATACTAAAATTGTTTTCGAGTCTGACACTGACGATACTCTCTATAGGTTTTATTTCTAAACCCTTACCCTACTGCTCTCATGTGTGCAATATATCAAAAATTGCATTAAGTGGATAAATAAATGGGAGTAGTCAAAATCTTTTAATTTGGCCTTGCATATTAATGCATTACTTGAAAAACCCGTTCGTGTTTTTATATCGCTCATAAAGTCAAATTCTTACTTTCGCTTTGTTCTTTTTGTGTCGGGTCCCAAATTATCAAATTTTGATTAAAAATGACTAAGGCAATAATATTTCTAGTGTGTAATTTGACCAAGAAATATTATTAATCTTCATTGCCGGAGTAGCTTACAGTGATAAAAAAAATTGATAAATTTTTAAAAAAAGACACTGTTCCTAGTCCATGCCTTGTAGTTGACCTAGAGATAGTCGTTGAAAACTTTCAAATATTATCATCTCTTCTTCCCGAAACACAAATATACTATGCAATTAAAGCGAATCCAGCGCGAGCGATCCTACAAAAACTCTGGCCACTAAAATCACGGTTTGACGCCGCTAGCATTTATGAAATCAGAGAGTGCCTCTCTGTCGGCGTAGACCCTATGAGTATTGCTTTCGGGAATACTATTAAGAAACGGCAGGCGATTAGAGAGGCTTATCTATCCGGAGTAAGACTCTTTGCTATAGATTCTAGTAATGAGGTAGAAAAAATATCTAAAGCTGCGCCAGGGTCATCCATTTACTGCCGCTTTCAAACAAATTGTTTTGGAGCAGACTGGCCGCTATCTAACAAGTTTGGCGTTCAACCCTCAGAAGTATTAGAAATTTTGCGATATGCAAAAAGTTTAGGTCTGGCTCCGGTCGGACTCTCCTTCCATGTCGGGTCACAACAACGAAATAATATTCGATGGGATGAAGCAATAGCGCAAGCAGCAAGGCTGTTTAAGTTAGCGCAAACAAATGGGATTAATCTTGAAATCTTAAATATCGGAGGCGGTTTCACATCAAACTATCGGGGGCGAATACCCTCTATTCAAGATACCTGCGAAGGCATAAATAAATCTGTTCGCCGTCACTTTGGGCATTCGTCGCCCCAACTGATAGCAGAACCAGGTCGATATATTGTTGGCGATGCGGGTATTATCGAAACAGAAGTAATTTCGGTCTCCACTAAAGCCAATGATTTAAGACGTTGGATTTATATCGATATAGGTAAGTTTGGAGGTTTGATCGAAACCTTAGGGGAAGCAATCCGTTATAGAATCGACGCACCATACAATGATGGGCCTAGTGGCCCTGTAATACTTGCGGGGCCAACCTGTGATGATATGGATGTGCTTTATCAGTCTGCAATCTATGAATTGCCATTAAGTATAGTTGAAGGTGATCGACTTCGCATCTACAGCGCTGGTGCGTACACTGCGAGTTACTCCGCAGTTAATTTTAATGGGTTTCCTCCTTTAAGCGAATACTATATTTAAACATACTGTATATTGATTAAAACGGTGTGTAATTGAAAATGAAAATTTATGGTTATTTTAGATCGTCAGCTGCATTTAGGCTTCGGATTGCGTTGAACCTAAAAAACCTGGATCACGAAACTGAATTAATTAATTTGCAGGCAGGTGATCAATTCTCAACTTCTTTTAAAATAATAAACCCTCAGGGGCGAGTCCCAGTTTTAGATACAGGTCTCGATGTTTTGATCCAATCGATGGCAATAATTGAATATTTGGATGAAAGTTACAACGATCCACCACTTTTTCCGCAAAGTTCTGCTGGTAGGGCAAGGGTAAAAGGAATTGCGCAGGTTATCTCTTGCGATATTCATCCTCTGAATAATTTAGCGGTGCTCAATTATTTGCGGGAAAATTTGAATGCTAATGATGTTGCTGTGGAGAAGTGGTATCAGCATTGGGTAAAACAGGGATTTGATGGAGTAGAAAAGCTTCTTGCACTTAGCAAGGATACGGGAATGTATTGCCACGGTGATGAGCCTGGTTTTGCTGACATTTGCCTTATTCCACAAGTTTTTAATGCTCTTCGATTTAAAATTTCTGTAAAGGAGTATCCAACAATAGAAAGAATTTATAATACTTGTATGGAACACCGAGATTTTTACAGAGCACACCCCATGGAACAGCCTGAAGCAAAAAATCTGGCGTAAATGCTAAGTTTTATTCTGGACTAATTTTTGCAATTATATCATGCGATCTTAACCATGCAGGTTCTCCCGCTTGTAATATTTTAATCGCGCGCTTAGCCTGCTTAATTGCATCTCTTTTGCGGTTGATGAGAAGATTATATTCAGCTGACGCTAATGCAGATAAACCGAGATGACCCAGCCTACCATTCGCTGTCGCTAATAGTCTCCACGCCAGCGGGATCCGTCGGTCTTTTAGAATAGCGTACCGCAAATGAATTCGGGCTTTAGTCACAACATTATTTTCGTTGGACTCAAGCATCGCGTGTGCAAGACTTACGCGTAATAGCGGAGCACTAGGAAGCATAGCTACAGCTTTTTGATATGCTAATAAAGCTTGATTAATTTTGCTGTTTTCAAAAAGAATTTGACCTTTTAGTTCTCTATAAAATGGATCTTTTGGAAAATCTGAAATCAATGTATTAATCTCAGCAATAGCCTTTTTTAGATTTGCATCGCGATAATGTGCGATTGCTAATGAATAACGCTTTATAGGGCTGTTAGGCTTGGCAGAATATTTTTTTAAGACCTTATGTGGTGCGTCCAGAAACGCATCTAATTTTGCAATCATACGCGCATGCTGTGCCTTAATCTTATCTGGCAAACGTAAATCTGTGTATTTTGAGTTTTTTACATGTTCTTTAACAAAGGATATTCGGTCGCTTGTCAAAGGATGTGTTTGGATATACGGGTCTTGAGTGCTCTCAGACAATAGATCTTGTCCTTCAAGAATTTGTAAAAACTCGAGCATTCCCTTGCTCGAAAAACCCGCCTTTTCCATATATCTAAGCGCAGCTTGATCTGCGGACTGCTCCTGCGTTCGACTAAATTTGAGAAGTGAACGTTGTGCAATATGTGCTCCGCCGCTTCCAGCCGCCGCCATAAATCCCGGGTTGCCGCTCAGTAAACTCAATGCGAGTCCAAACATTTGAGATGCCATTGCGGTGTTATTGCTTTTTGCTAATTCTCTACGGAGCCGTATGAGGTGGCCAGCAGAAATATGCCCAATCTCATGGGCAATCACACCCAAAAGCTGATTGGGGTTTTGGGTTGAGCGTATTAATCCAGTTGTGAGAAAAATTTTTTGCCCCCCAGCCACGAAGGCATTAATCTCATCTTTGTTAATTAAATAAAGCCGGACAGAGTCTGGAAACATACCGGCAGCATCTATGATAGGGGCAGAAATTCTCTTTATTATACCCTCAATTTCTGTATCTCGAATGACAGAGTTTCCGATGGATACAAGTACGAAATTTTGAACCGTTACCAAAAGGAAAAAACTTATTAGCCACAAAAGGTTACTACATCCTTTCATGAAAGAGCTCCAGCAATGGATTTGATGATTAAAATTAGCATGAAGATGAATTTATACCACGATTTATAAATCTATAAATTAAAAATCGAAAAATAAAGGGCATTTAGATGAGCTGAAAAGTTTTTCAATTAGTATTCGTTGCAGAGGTAAATTTGAGCAGATAAAATTTATAGAGACGTTAAAGCAGGATATTATAGAAATTAAACTTATATATTGAATTTAGGTTTTTTTAGTGGGGTATTTCAATGGTATTAAAGGTTGCAAAAAGAGGGATGATTCCTTCGTTTGTTGTAATGGATGTTTTACAGGCAGCAAATAAGCGACAGTCTGATTGTGGTGATGTTCTGCATCTGGAATTAGGGCAACCTGCTAGCCCAGCTCCTCAAAATGTTATTGAGGCAGCAAGAAGCAAACTCTTAACCAACCCAATAGCCTATACTGAGGCATTCGGGTTACCCACACTTCGGGAAGAAATTTCTAAATGGTATAAATTGAGGTACAATGTTGATGTTTCCAAAAATAGGATTGTTGTTACTACTGGCTCGTCAGCTGGATTTCTTTTAGCCTTTCTCTCATCATTTGATATTCATGATAGGGTTGCTATGGCAGAACCCGGCTATCCGGGTTATAGAAATATTCTATTATCTTTAGGGATTGTGCCAGTAGGCTTGCCTGTTTCTTCAAAAACACGGCACCAGCTGACCTCAAAAATGCTTAACAATTTGACCAAGCCCCTGGCTGGTTTAATCGTAGCAAGCCCCTCTAATCCAACGGGGAGCATGATATCTGACCTAGTGTTTAGTGATATAGCAAATACGTGTAGAACAAAAGGTGTCCGCTTAATATCTGATGAGATTTATCACGGCATTACTTATGGGAACTCTGCTCAAACTGCTTTAAAATTTGACGATCAGGCAATTGTAATCAGCAGTTTTTCAAAATACTTCTCAATGACAGGCTGGCGCATCGGTTGGATGGTTGTGCCTGATGAATTAATAAGATCTGTTGAGTGTTTGGCACAAAATATTTACATCTCAGCGCCAACTTTATCTCAATGGGGAGCAATTATGGCATTTAATAGTTGCGAAGAATTGGACCTTAATGTCAAAAGATACTCTGAGAACCGGTCTTTGTTGTTGGAGGGGTTATCACATATTGGATTTGATCAAATAGCTACTGTGGATGGAGCTTTTTATTTGTATGTAGACGTGAGTAAGTATACCGATGATAGTTTCAAGTTTTGTAAAACTTTACTCAATGAAACTGGCGTTGCAATTACTCCCGGTATTGATTTTGATACCAGAAGAGGTGAACAAACAGTCAGATTGTCTTTTTCTGGAGCGACAAGTGATATTGAGGATGCTATTTCTAGAATGGCAAATTGGATGTCAAGATATCATTGATATTTAATCGAGAATTTTTTGCCACCACCCACGTTTTGGTTTTTCATCGGAAACTTTTGAAGACTTTTCTTTAATCTGGTCGCTATTTTTGTTTTCTACTGATTTACTGGTGGAATTTATTTTTTCCGCAGAAAAATCATTTTCTTTAGGATCACTTTTATTGTTATTCCTGAGGCTACTGTGAGTATTTTTTTTCTGAGAGGAACCAGAGAGATGTTCGTTCTTATCAGTGTTTTCTGTTTTTTCCACATCAT
Organism: Rhodospirillaceae bacterium; assembly: GCA_002709075.1. Classification (GTDB taxonomy): domain Bacteria; phylum Pseudomonadota; class Alphaproteobacteria; order MPNO01; family UBA2964. The sequence goes on from PAPV01000005.1 coordinate 212,949, forward strand.
CCACGGGGTTTGAGTAATGGGGTTTTCCACGATTATTTCTACGTCTACCACCCCTTCTCCCACGTCGTCGGCGAGATAATTTTTTTTCATTACTGTCCTGGGTCTTTGTTTCAGGAATGTTTGCCGCTTCACTAGAGACGCTTGTTTCGTTAGATGCATTTGTTTCGTCTGTATCTGATTGTTGATCTGAATTCTTTTTTCGGCGTCTTCTCGATCTTTTCTTTCGTGCAACATTTGTTGATCCCGCGCCATTTTCGTCTGCTGACGCCACCTGTGAACTCAAGTCTGGGTCACTCTTATCGCTTTTTGATTTTACTCTTTCGAGTTCGATATCTGCTGGTCCAATAGTGTCGTCCCCAAATACTCTAATTCGAAATCCGTACTTAGCTTCCATAGAGTCTAACGCATTTCGTTTTTCATTTAGAAGATAAAGTGCAACGCGCGTGGATAACGTAATTGATACCTCTTCACTTCGCATTCTTGTGCCTTCTTCTTCTATGAGACGAAGGGCATGTAGTGACATCGACTCTGTTGATCGCAGATTGCCGCTCCCTTCACAATGTGGGCAAGGCTGGGTGCTATTTTCAACAAGGCTGGGGCGCATTCGTTGTCTGGAGAGTTCTAACAAACCAAAAATACTTATTCTTCCGACTTGTATACGAGCTCGATCTGCTTTTACCGCCTCCCTGAAACGTCTTTCAACAGTTCTTTGGTTGTTTCTATCTTCCATGTCAATAAAATCAATAACAATCAGGCCAGCAAGATCACGCAACTTAAGTTGATAGGCAATTTCGGTTGCAGCTTCCAAATTTGTTGCGGTAGCGGTTTCTTCAATATTTCTTTCGCGAGTAGCGCGACCTGAATTTACGTCAATTGCTACAAGTGCCTCTGTAGGATTGATAACAAGGTAACCACCAGACTTTAATTGAACCGTTGGATTGTGCATTGCTTCAATTTGATTTTCCACCTGATATCGATGGAACATGGGCATCGAAGTATCTTTGTAAGGTTGCACTCGTTTCGCATGACTAGGCATCATCATTCGCATTAATTTTTTTGCTGATTGATACTTGCCGGTACCCTCTACCCATATCTCCTCAACTTCCCGAGTGTACAGGTCTCTTATTGCTCTCTTTACAAGATCTCCTTCTTCGTATACGAGACTAGGAGCAGAAGATTCGAGTGTAATGCTGCGAACATCCTCCCATAAACGCATTAGATAATCAAAATCGCGTTTTATTTCCGATTTGTTGCGCTGCATGCCAGCGGTTCGCATAATAACTCCCATTCCATCTGGAACTTTAAGTGATTTGAGAAGGTCGCGTAGACGTCTCCTGTCAATTGTGTTCGTTATCTTTCTTGAAACGCCTCCGTTTCCACGGGTTACATTAGGCATCAAAACACAGTATCTTCCTGCAAGAGATATGTATGTTGTGAGTGCGGCGCCTTTATTACCACGCTCTTCTTTTACAACCTGCACTAAGATTACCTGATTTCGTTTAATGACCTCTTGAATTTTATAACGTTTAAATTGCCCAGAGGCGTTTGTTTGACGGCGATGTGTATTTTTCTCGGGAAGTTCTTTTAAAGTATCTGTTTCAACTTCGCTGTCAGCTGGGTCTGGGCCCTTGTCAGTATTTTCTACTAATTCCTCTGACCTTAGTGTTTCAATTGACTTTTTTTCAGGTATTGAGAGATTCCTCCCATTACCTTCTGTAAATTCTTTTTGAGTTTCACTTTCCTCGCTAGTAGAATTATTTTTTATTTTATCTATAGGCAAAAAAACAATATCTTCACCGCGTCCAGTATTTTCGTTTAAAATAGGAGTTGCAGAGGTAGCTGTGGTTTCTGGAGTCTCTCCATCATCATCAGGGTTGCCGCTAATTTCATCGTATTCTTCGTCCAAATCTATTTCGTCAGACCCATCAATCGCTGCAAGGTGTTCTTTGGCAGCAGTTGCTGCTTGCTCAAATTCTGCTACATGCTTTTTGAGTGCTTCTCGATCTTCAATTGGGATTTGATAATAGTCTGGATGAATTTCACTAAATGCAAGGAAACCGTGTCTATCTCCCCCATAATCGACAAACGCGGCTTGCAACGAGGGTTCTACTCGTACAACCTTTGCAAGATAGATATTACCTTTATTCTGGGTTTTGGTTGATGATTCGACATCGTAATCCAATATTTTATTTGCTTCTGTTATAACGACTCGCACCTCCTCTGGGTGAGCTCCGTCAATTAGCATTCTTCGTGTCATGTAAACTCTCTCCGTAGCAACCAAGTTAAATGTATGGTCGGCTTACGCTACGGGTTGAGACCAGGAAAGGATCTACCCGCCGCGCACTCCAATTAGAGGTTCGCAGACTGGGGACCCAAAGGAATAACTGATTTCAACCCTAGGGTTTCTAACTATTGTCGTATTTCCTAAGTGCGACTTACCGGGATCTGATTTGATAAAACTATCAGCCCGTTTGCCTCACCCTCCTTCATCTATCTCTGATAACCAGAACGGTAACGACATCTAAAACTCAGATAGAATAGTCTATAACCTATCTATTTAACAATGAGATAATCATATAATTAACAGTATTATAGAAATACTAATTCCTGAGAGTAAGAACACAAATTTTAAGTATTTTTTCTTTAAAACTGATCATTGAGTCGGTTCAGATTGGCAGCTATATATCAATAATATAAAAATTGGCGGCTAAATGTATGTATATTTATTTTTTTCTCGCACTTTAGCTCTATGCTTACTATGTTTTTTTATGCCAACCTGCCAAGCTTTGGCTTTGCCGCAGATAGCCGGTTTACGTATTGGTGATTACTCAACATATACACGATTTGTGCTTGATGTAACCGAAAACATTGATTTTAATGTTTTTACTCTCCCAAATCCTCACAGAGTTGTTATTGATTTGCCGGAAGTTTCTTGGCACTCATCTGCTCAAATTGTTTCACGTGGGAGACGCATATCGGGTTACAGATTTGGTCTATTTGATGCCGGTAGATCCCGAGTTGTGATAGACTTGAAATCACCGATCATAATTAAAAAATCATTTATTATCCCAAGAAATAAAAAAAACCTGACCAGAATTGTGGTTGATATCAAGCCAGTACCATATCGGGCCATGTTAATGGAGATTGAGAAAACTCGTAAAAAACATACCGCTAAGACTGCTAAAACAGCTCCTCCAAAGCTGTCATTCAAGCAGAATGAAAAGTATCCTACTGTGCCCGTTAAACCATTGGTTGTGATCGACCCTGGTCATGGGGGGGTCGACCCTGGCGCTTTAGCAATATCGGGGACGTTAGAAAAACATATTGTGCTTAAGCAAGCACAGGTGCTTAGGCAACTCCTGGTTAGTTCTGGCCGATACCGTGTTCATCTCACGCGGGACCGAGATATTTTTCTCCGGTTGCGCCAACGGGTTGCCATTGCTCAAGAAATGAAAGCAGATCTATTCCTTTCTTTGCATGCAGACTCGATTAAAAATCGCCGAATTCGTGGTGCATCAATCTATACCCTTTCCGAAAATGCTTCTGATAAAGAAGCGCGGTTACTAGCGGAAAAAGAAAATAAGTCTGATGTTATTGCGGGTATAGATTTGAATGATAAAAGTGAGACTGTTGCCAGAATTTTGATTGATTTGAGACAACGGCTCACTAAAAACAACTCAGTAAGGTTTGCTGAGAGGTTGGTTAATGAATTTAAGGGAAAAATACCAATGTTACGAAAAAACAGAAGATATGCGGGGTTTGTTGTTTTAAAGGCTCCTGATGTACCTTCCGTACTTGTTGAAATGGGTTATTTATCTAATCGTCAAGATGAAAGGATGTTGAAAAACAAAAAACATCGTGAAGTTTTTGCCAAATCGGTTGTCAAAGCAGTAGATGCATATTTTACGCGGATGCGAAGACTTCACTCCCCTTGAATTAAACTTTATTATATCAATGAGAATACCAAAACTACTTTGCAATACTTTCAACGAGAATATTTATGAATATTGTCAGTAAAGCATTATTAATTTTACTAGGCGTTTCTTTTTTAGGGGTTTTTGCGGCGGCAATTATAATCATCACTGCATTCTGGCATTTTGGAAGGGGGCTTCCAGATTATCAGCAGTTAGACGGTTATGAACCTCCAACAGTAACTCGGGTACATGCGGGAGATGGTCAGCTTTTAACAGAGTTTGCACGTGAAAAGCGAATTTTTGTCCCTTATCGATCTATACCAAAAATTGTAGTAAAAGCTTTTGTATCCGCCGAAGATAAAAATTTCTATTCTCACCCTGGCATTGATTTGGCTGGCGTAATACGTGCGATTATTACGAACATTCGATACATTGGAAGCAACCGCCGTCCAGTTGGGGCATCGACAATTACTCAGCAAGTTGCGAAGAATTTTTTATTAACTAATGAAGTCTCAATGGATCGTAAAATAAAGGAGGCAATTCTTGCTTTTCGGATAGAGCACGTTTTATCTAAGGAAAGAATTTTAGAACTTTATTTAAACGAAATTTACCTCGGTCAGGGCTCATACGGCGTTGCTGCGGCTGCGCTAAATTACTTTGACAAGGCACTAAATGAATTGACTTTAGATGAGGCTGCTTTTATCGCAGGGTTGCCAAAAGCGCCAAATAATTATCATCCGACGCGTCAGCCCCAAGCTGCTATTGCGAGGCGCAGTTACGTTATCGGCAGAATGTTAGAGGACGGGTACATAACCAAAGCACAGGCTCTGCAGGCATTGAGACAATCACTTGTGGTTCGTTCTCGATCGGAAACACGAGTAGCCGAGGCAGATTTTTTTGTAGAAGAAGTCAGGCGTGAATTGTACGAAACATTTGGAGAGAGTAAACTTTATGGTGGTGGTCTATCTGTGAGAACAACACTTATTCCTCGTCTGCAAAAAATCTCAGATCGTGTTCTAAGAGACGGTTTAATTGCTTACGATCGACGTCACGGGTGGAGAGGACCAATAGCAAAATTGAAAACAGCTTCAGGTTGGGCTAATCAGCTTTCTAAGTTATCTAAACCAAAGGCTTTATCCGATGCAGCATCCGATTGGTCCATGGCAGTTGTTTTGCAAACTACTAAGTTTGAAGCCCGCATTGGGTTTTCTGACGGAACGCTTGGACGCATTGGTTTGTCTCAATTAAAATGGGCACGGAAGTATTTAACAGAAAATATTCGGGGACCCAGGGTGATGACTCCAGCGGACGTATTACAACCGCTGGATGTAGTCCTAGTGTCTCCCTTAAGTTCTAGAAAGAAGAAAAGCAAGCGCAACATAGGTTATTGGGTGCTACAACAACTGCCTGAAATTAATGGTGCACTAGTAGCGCTGGACCCACATACGGGGCGGATATTAGCGATGTCTGGTGGTTTTAGTTATTCTGGAAGCCAATACAATCGAGCCACTCAAGCAAAGCGTCAGCCTGGCTCAGCGTTTAAACCCTTGGTCTATCTTGCGGCCATGGATCATGGGTTTAATCCCTCTAGCATCGTGCATGATGCCCCTTTTGTTGTTGACCAAGGGCCAGGATTGAAACGCTGGAAACCTGCTAATTACACAAAAAAGTTTTATGGACCTAGCCCACTTCGTCTGGGAATCGAAAAGTCCCGTAATCTCATGACAGTCCGTCTGGCACAAAATATGGGAATTGATGTAGTAGCCGACTATGCGGAAAGGCTTGGAATAGTTACAGAATTACCTCGATTGCTATCCATGTCACTTGGAGCAGCAGAAACTACTCTTCTGAATATCACGACAGGTTATGCCATGTTAGTAAATGGCGGACGGCAGATCCAGCCGACCCTGATAGACCGAATACAGGATAGAAGAGGAAAAACAATTTTTCGTCATGAAAAAAGATTTTGTTCTGGTTGCAAGATTGAAAAATGGAATATGCAACTGCCCCCTATCATACCTGATAATCGAAAACAGCTTGTTGATCCGCAAAGTGCGTATCAAGTGGTATCCATGTTAGAGGGAGTGGTACAACGTGGTACTGGGTTAAGAATAAAAGCATTAGGCAAACCACTTGCAGGTAAAACTGGTACAACTAATGATAGTGTGGATACCTGGTTCATAGGATTTTCGCCTGATCTCGCCGTAGGCGTGTTTATAGGTTTTGATACGCCACGATCTCTTGGTAAAAAAGAGACAGGTTCATCGGTTGCTGTTCCAGTTTTCCGCGATTTCATGCGCGAGGTGCTGAAGGATACCCAACCAATTCCATTTCGTGTACCACCTGGAATAAAACTTGTGCGCGTCAATTCCAAAACAGGGCAGAGGGCAAACTCTAGTGGGAGTGGGACAATCCTTGAAGCATTTAAGGCATGGCAAAATCCTCCGGAATCAAAGCAATATATGGATGTGTCCAAACCTTCATCAAAGATGGCGCCAAGTGGAGAAGGTGTTGGTGGCATAAAAGGTTTGTATTAAATTGAATATTTTGTACTGAGGTTTTGTTACGACAATGAGTGCTGAGATAAATTCATTAATTGAGGAAATTAAGCGGTCTTTAGAGCTGCTGAGGAGGCATCTTTGACTGGGATGCTGCTCTTCGTCGTTTAGATGAATTAAATACCCTCGCAGAGGACCCTAAGTTCTGGGGTGATCAGACACTCGCTCAAGGGGTTATGCAAGAACGAACTTACCTTGAAAGCGCTATTAGTAAGGTTAATTCATTAGTGCAAGAATTTGAAGAGTCCGTTATTTTATTTGAGTTAGGTCAAGCTGAAAAAGACCAAGATACTCTCACTGAGGTGGAGTCTTTGTTAGAGGATATAAGTGCGCGAGCTTCTAAAGCTGGTTTAGAATTCTTATTATCTGGCGAGGCTGATACCAATGACTGCTTTCTTGAGGTACATGCAGGTGCGGGTGGTACGGAGTCACAAGATTGGGCGCAAATGTTGTCACGCATGTACACACGCTGGGCAGACTCCCATGGTTATAACGTTCAATGGTTAGAGGAGAGTGCGGGTGAAGAAGCTGGTGTAAAGTCTGCAACGCTGCGGGTGTCTGGGCGTAATGCGTATGGATGGCTGAAAACAGAGAGCGGGGTTCATAGGTTAGTAAGAATTTCCCCTTATGATGCTGCAGCGCGGCGCCACACTAGTTTTTCAAGTGTTTGGGTTTATCCAGTAGTTGATGAGTCAATTCAGGTTAACATCGAAGAAAAAGACCTTCGGATAGACACTTATAGGGCTTCTGGAGCAGGAGGACAGCATGTTAATAAAACCGATAGTGCAATTCGTATCACGCATTTACCCACTGGTATTGTTGTGCAATGTCAAAATGATCGTTCACAGCATCGAAATCGAGCGGAAGCTATGTCTATGCTGAAAGCACGGCTTTATGAAGTTGAGTTGCAGAAGCGAGAAGATGCGATGCGAGCGGAGCATGACGCAAAAACTGATATTGGATGGGGACATCAAATTCGATCATACGTTTTGCAACCTTATCAGTTAGTAAAAGATTTACGGACAGAAGTTGAGACTAGCAACACACAAGCCGTACTTGATGGTGACTTGGATCTGTTTATGGAAGCATCTCTTGCTGCACGTATAAAAGGCTCAATAAAGAAAGAATAGGTATGAAAGCTATGAGTGTACTGGCTAAGTCAATTAGAAAAAAACTTAATTCTTTAAAACCTACATATCTTGAAATTCAGAATGAGAGTCATATGCATAGCGTACCTCCAAATTCGGAAACACATTTTAAAGTGATATTAGTTTCGGAAGAGTTTAACGGCAAAAGTCGAATAGCGCGACATCAGGTAGTTAACAATACGCTCGCTGAAGAACTTTCAGGGCCTGTACATGCTTTGTCTATTCAAGCGTTTACACAATATGAATGGCAAAAGCGCGATGGATATGTAGCACCATCTCCGAATTGTCGAGGTAAAGAAGAACACTCGTAGTAGTTCGAATTAGAACGGGATCGTAAGAGTTTCAAAAATGCCGTCACAATTAATCAAATTTACACGTTTTGAAATAATTTCATAACTGCTTTTTTGCGTTCGCAAATGATGGTAGCAACGTCCGCTGAAGCTCGTTTGCTTGTCTAAACGAAATTCAGTCATTAGTTGAACCGAGTGAACAAAAATCTCGGAGCCATTGCCGCGATTGTTATCAATTTCCACATTGGACACATAATGGCAGGTTCGGCTTTGAGGTTCTTGCGAGTGCAGTTTTGGATGACGGAGCCGCATTATACGTGTTTTTAAAAGTGCCTTGTCATCGAAGAAAATGGATACTGAATTGTAAGGGTCTGTTTGGTCTGGTGCCCCAGGAACCCAGTAATATCCGTCTTCTGCAAACAAATTGTACCAATCCTCAAATCGACGTTCATCTAATAAACGCGCTTCAAAATATAAAAATTTTTCTATGGCACTTTGCATAGCTTATAATTATGCGTTTCCGCACATGTACGATAGCCAGGCTTTATGTTGATGCCTTGCGTTTGCCTCGGAAGTTCCAAAATCAGTGAAAGACCCATTATTGTCAATCTTCTCCTCACCAATAGACCGTGCGAAAACTATCCAATCGTTACCTTGTGCCTGCATTCCGCTTTGACAGCGTGTCCATGCATCCATGTCATCTGCCATAACCATGCCTGCAGGTGAATGACTATTGTTGTTTGATTTTAAAGCTGCATACCACATTTCCTCTGGCGCACCTTTTAACTTTAGTGGAATAATTATGTTCTCTGTACAATCGACTGAAATAGGATTCATAATTCTTATATGCTGTGTCATATACTGTATCGACCAGTGCGGAAAAAAAATACTATTATGGTGATGTATTTTCATGTTGGATTCAGCAGCATCGCCATAAGCATCTTTCATTGAGTTTCTATACCTGCTAAAAACTGGTCCGCTATTTTCTTTGTCCATGGGGAATCGCTCCATATAAGTGTGACCAAGCGCGTGGCCGCCTATGATTTGATTTTCCCATTCCATGTTAAGTGATGCATTCTCTTTGAGTAATTTGACTTTTCCAGCTTCGTCGCCCTCGGCTCCCTGCCGGCGGAATTGGGTCCCATCTTCTCCTGTTGTTGACGCGTGGGTAAACATTGGGTGATAAAGGTCGTTTAAATTTTCAAGTTGTATTTTCCAATTTCCTGCGAACCTGTATCGAAACATCCCGGCGCATGCTTCGACTTCTCCATCTGGTGCTAGATTTACAAAATTATCTATGTGCCTCTGCATTGGTCCAAGAAAAGCGCTGAGTTCTGGAACATTTTCATTTAGCGCAATAAATACAAAACCTCTATAAATTTCCATTCGAGGAGGACGAGGGAGATCAAAATCTCCGTCAGTAATAAACCCGTTTGAATAACGTTGTGGATACGGTACACCGGCATGATCGCCATTTGTATGGAACGCCCAGCCATGGTAGGGACATTCAAAACGTCGTGAATTTCCCGAAGGTTTATTGCATATCTTTGCCCCTCTGTGAGTGCAACGATTAAACAAGACATGCACACTATTATCCCTATGACGGCTCATAATTACAGGTTGCTTAGCAAGTGTAAGGGTAAGGAAATCACCAGGTTTTGGGATTTGACTTTCGTGTCCAACGATCAACCACGACCGTGAGAAAATTCGGTCCATCTCTAACTCAAAAATATCGGGGTCAATGTAATAGTCTTTATGGACGCGGTCAGGTTTGATAAGGCTTTCTAGTGTCGTATTATCGTAAAGGCTCACAATTTATCTCCATGTCTCCAATTTTGCTCTATTGTAAATTAAAAAAAATAGCTGTAGCAACAGACCATCATGTTTTTTTAAATTTTATATTTTTGAAAATTCATATTCTCTTTCAAGAAAACCAGCTTTTTTTCTAGCATTATGATTAAAAGGAGGTTTAATCTCTCCAGTAAAATATAGCTTAACGAGTTTCTGCCATGTTTCTTTGGAGTTAAATTGTTTTTCTTCGCACAAAAAGTTAAACCACCGTTTTCCAATCATGACATGCCCAATTTCATCTTCATAAATTTTTTCTAATATGGCAGCGGTTTCAAAATCTTTTGTTTTATTCATTCTGTTGATAATTTAAGGTGAGATATCAAGTCCTCGGGCTTCAAGAACAAGGGGAACCACTGCCAATCGTGCAAGCAGATCATGTGATGTACTTCTAGCTGCGTCCCATAGGCCGTCATGTGCAGGCAAGTCCCCATAATTTATCCCAAAAGTGTTTAAACGTGTAGAGAGTAAATCAAAGTGCTCTGCTTCTTGTTCTGCTACTAAAACCCAATCGTCATAAAAAGCACGAGGTAGAATGGGATCGGCAAACCTTGCTACTAGATCACAGGCTAAGTTCATCGCATTAAATTCTATGTACGAAAGCGCATGCAAAAGCGCAATTCGATTTTCTGTTGAATAATCCCGTCCGCGTTTGGGCATCTCTCTTGGTGGACAAAGTTTGAGTTTTGGAGGGTAACTGGGATCCTCCGGTTTAGTGGCTTTGCCGATCTTTAAGCTGGCATCGGATTTCCAAAGAATTGCGAGTTTTTTAATCGCCTCAACTTTAGCTACTGGTTCCGCAATATAAATAATATGTTGCGCTTCATTGGTAAGACTATTCATGTTGAGACCGAGCCCAGATGATAAGAAGAATGTATGTTTGACAGCAAGATCAAGTACGTCTCAAATTCTCTCTATGCGGTTTAAGCTTATAGTATTCAGAAGACATCTTTAGTTTACTAAAGAAGGCTACTGGAGTTACCACTTTGCTTCTCTTTCACTAATCTTAAGGATTAACCTAATAAGTTAACATTTCTAATCAAGTTCAAAGCATCCATCGGAAAACCTTAAACGAATATTTAAGCATCCTTCATTAACTTCCCATGCTTGGATTCGATATTTTCGAAATCCAGCTTTGTGGAAAGGATCATCCTCAGCAATCTTTTTTGCCGCGTTAGCTGATTTTGCTCTTATAACAATCATACCAGGTCCTTGCGGTTTACCTTTAGAGTCAACAAAAGGCCCTGCGGCAAAAAGAATACCCCTTCTCTCAAGATCTAACTGATAATTGATATGTTGATGAAAAATACTTTTTCGTTCACCAATTTTTTCTGTCGTTTCTGAAAAAATTATATACAGCCGCTTATGTAACATTCTTTCATGAAGTTTTTTAACATTTTTTGCGGTTACTACCATTAGAGCCCTCGTCTTTTCTAATTTGTAAAGTGGAAAATAATTTTCAGAAAAGTTTTATATTGATATTTAAACCTTTCTATTTTTGAGAGTTTTTTCTGCAGGCTGTTCAATTATTTTATTAAAGGCTTTGATGCAGAATTTCGAAGTTTGTTCAATAACATTTGAAAGTGTCTCAATATCCGGTTCTCCGCATGCTTTTGCAAGGACTTTTCGGCTGGCGGCTGAAGAGTTTTCCTCATCAAAATTCTCACCGACCGTAAGTCTTAAACTCCCTTGTAAATTGCACCAAAATTCCAAACTAGACCGAAGGCCGACTCCATGTGCCTCAGATAACAAGCCGTATTCCATAAGTTTGGTTAATGCCATATCGGTATTCGGAGAGAGAATTTTTGGATAGTCATGCGCGTGCAAAAGCTGAAGATATTGAACAATGAATTCAATATCCACCAAACCACCTCTAATGTTTTTTGCATCCCATTTGCTAATTTGCGGACGATCACGTGCGATTCTTTTTCTCATATTAAACACATCCACCACTAAATTATCTGGATTCCTTCTCTTTATGAGCACATTTTGTATTGCCATCTCGATGCTTTCACGAAGGGTAGTTGAAGCGCACACTACCCTCGCTCGAGTAAGTGCCATTTGTTCCCATGTCCAAGAGGTTGTGAGGTGATATTCGATAAACGATGTAAGGGATGAAGCAAGAGGTCCAGAATTTCCGGATGGACGTAAACGCATATCAACATCATATAAAGAGCCTTGGCCAGTTGGTGCCGTTATTGCGCTAAGAAATCGTTGTCCAAGTCTGGTGTAGTAAACATTTATACCTAATGATTTTTTGCCATCTGAGATGTCATTATGGGCGTCATTGAAGGAATCATCATAAATAAATAAAAGATCGAGATCAGATCCAACTGTAATTTCTTGACCGCCTAGTTTTCCAAGGGCCACAATTGCCAATCCATCTCCATTGGTACATCCATGAATATTAATGAATTCTTCAAATACTCGTTTATAGAGAACCTGAAGCACTGCATCGGCTATGGATGTCAGATGAATGCCCGCCTCTATTGGTTTTAGATGGCCACGAAGAATAAGAATCCCTGTTTGAAATAAACGGTCATTTACTTGGCGTCTTGTTATGTCGAGAACATCTTCAAAGTCTTTTGCTAAAACGAGTTCAGTATTCAATGCAGATACTAGAAATTCTGTGTTTGGAGGGGTATCGTAGAAGTCAGATGTGAGAACGTAATCAAACAGAATGGGATGCCGCCTTAGAGTCTCAGCCAGATGTGGTGCACTACCCATGATTTCCGATAGTAAACTAAATAATACTGGATTTGTATGAAGGAGAGATAGTAGTTGCACTCCTGCAGGTAACCCGGAGAGAAAATCATTAAATTTTATTAGTGCACTATCTGGATCATGAGTTTGGGAAAAAGCTTTTAATAGATTTGGGACCATCTTAGTTAACAATTCCCGAGCACGTTCACTTCTCAAAGCTATAAAGCGTCCTGTATGCCAATTTCGAATAATTACTGATACAGTTTCGGGTTTTTTAAATCCCACTTCAGAAAGGGTTTTGAGTGTATCGGGGTGGTCTTCTCCTCCTGTGAAAACTAGGGATCCTGGGAGCCCAAGAGTGGGGGAGCCGTCAAATAAAGTGGCGTAATGATTTTCTACTTGATGCAGCGTAAGTTTCATCTTTTCAACAAATAATTTGACCGATTTGAAACCCATAAACTCACTTAAATTTTTTAACTTTTCTGGATTTGACGGTATGTCATGGGTTTGTTGGTCGTTAGTCATTTGTAATCGATGTTCGACTTTTCTTAACATGTTGTATGCAACCAATAGGTCGTTCATAGTGCTTTCGCTGACATGTCCAGCATTTTTTAGGGCGCGCAGTGCATTACACGTTGATCTGTTTCGTAGTCTTGTATCGCGCCCACCCCATATAAGTTGTTGCGTTTGTACAAAAAATTCAATTTCACGAATTCCTCCACGTCCTAATTTAACGTTATGACCAGGAACCTTTATTTCTGAACCGCCCTTAACTGCATTAATTTGACGTTTTATAGAGTGGATGTCTTCAATAGCTGCAAAATCTAGACTACGACGCCAAATAAACGGGTTTAGATTTTTTAAAAAAATATTTGCTGCTTCAAAGTCTCCCGCAACGGGCCGGGCTTTAATCATTGCTGCCCGTTCCCAGTTTTGACCAGTGCTTTCGTAGTAGGTTTCTGCTGCAAGCGTAGAAATAACCGGTGGGGTTGATCCGGGGTCAGGCCGAAGCCTCAAATCCACACGAAATACAAATCCATCGGTTGTGTGTTCTTCAATTATGGAGACCATATCGCGAACCAATTTACTAAAATACTCTTGCGGGCTTTTGATCCCATTATATTTATGTGACTCATTATCATAAAATATTATTATATCTATATCGCTTGAATAATTTAGTTCTTGGGCACCTAACTTACCCATTCCCAAGCATATCAAACCTGATTCGGATGCAGGAGATTGAGGATTGGGTAGGGAAAGATCACCGTGTTGGTGTCCTTTGAAAAGAAGATGAGAAAGCACGTTCTTAAGAGTTTGATCGGCAAACTCTGATAAAGTCATGGTAACCTGCCCAAGATCCCAAACCCCAAAGCAATCAGCTATAGCACAAGTTAATGCTATCTTTTTTCGCGTTTTTCGAAAGAATGTTTTGAGTTCATCGGTGTTTATTTGATGGGGATCAATTTTTTCTATAAGTTTATTGGTGTGTGCTAGCGCGGTATCAGGACCTTTCTGAAGTAATAATTTTGAGAATCCTAAATCTGCGGCAATAATTTTTGCTAAAAAGTTGCTGTTTCCCGCTATCACGTCAATTACTTCGCGTGAATTTTTATCAGAGAGGAGTTTTAGCCAAAATGTTTTTACAGATTGATCGTCTAACTTGATGGATTTTTTAATGATCTCGTCAGCAAAGCGTTTAACCTCATCAAAATTACGTGTTAGCGGGGGCAACCTAGTGCTATATAGAAGGCTTTCAGATATCAATGTAAACGCGTAGCCTTTATTAAGCGCAGAATTATAGTAACTCTGCTGCAATCTTTAATTTAGGTCAAGTGCACAGGTTCAGGGTTTATGATTGGCAGAAGTACTAAACAAATTCTAGATTTTTTTCTCATAGCAATTTTAGGAATAGCTATGTTGGGAGGATTGTGCGCGTGGCGTTTGGCACAAGGCCCCGTGAAGCTTGAATTTTTAAATAGCTATATTGAAGGAGCTTTAAATGACCTAGGTGTTCCATTCGTCCTCACAATTCAAAATACACATATTGCATGGGCAGGTTGGCATCGAGGTTTAGAATTAAAGATATCTGGGCTAAATGCAAAAAATGAAATCAATCAGGTTGTAACTTTTATTGATGAAACAGCAATTAGATTTAGCCTAAAGGGTTTTTTACACGGTGTTATTGCACCAAAATCCATTGTTATCTTAGGCCCTTCTGTGAAGGTTTTACGAACCAATTCTGGAGTATTTAAGTTTTCCATGGGTTCTAACGCTAAACCAATATTCACTGAAATTGATTATTTAAAAGGGATTGCAACAATATTAAATAATAAGAATGATCCCACTCTGCCAATTACATATCTCCAACGAGTAAGTATTCTGAAGGCGAACCTAGTATTAGATGATCAAAAAACAGGTAGATTTTGGAGAGCACGGAATACGAATTTGGCTCTTGCAGCAGACAGTGGTGACAGGAAAGCTACTTTTTCCACAGAATTAGATATCGAAGGACATTGGACCAATATTGATGGAAAAATAAATATCTTACCTGAAAAAGAGAAGATACTCATGCAAACAGAGGTCCGCAATCTTAGATTAGATACGCTCGCTGATCGTATTGATAAACTTCGCCCTTTTAAGATTTTTAGGATGGCTTTAGATGGAAAAGTAAATGCGGAGTGTTCTTTTAAAGGCATTATTCAATCTATAAACTTTGACTTGAAAAGTGATGAAGGTGAGATTGCTCATAAAATTTTATGGCCAAAAATCTTAGACATTGAGTCAAGTCGCTGGCTAGGTTCTATCGATTTAATAAATAAATATATCGATCTTAAAGATATCAGGCTCAATTTGAGTAGCACATCTGCAGCAATTACAGCAAAGATCCAGGAAAACGATCGGATCATTAGCGTATCAAGCAAGGTTAAAGTTAAAAATTTGAAAGTTGATGACATTTATCAATTATGGCCAAGCACTGTAATGAGAAATGAACGAAGATGGGTATCGCAGAATATATATAATGGTTATTTGCCGGAAGCTACTGTTTTAGCAAAAATAAAGTTAGACACACGTAACGGTGCAATTGAATTCCCGTCTGTAACTGGGAATGCTTTTATAGAAGACACAAACATAAATTACATGGAAGGTGCACCTGAAATTTCAAACGTGTATGCCAGTGTGCTCATTGCATCTGACAAAGTGACTTTCAATATCCAGGGAGGAGAATCCCGTGGTGTGGCCATCGATAAAGGCACGGTCATAATCTCAAAAATTGGGAGCAGTAATCAAATCGCAATTGTTGATCTGTCCCTGCTTGGATCAATCAAAGATAAGTTGGCTCTTATAAAAATGTTAAAAATTGGATATTCAAAACGCTTTGTGGTGGCACCAAAGAAATTTGGCGGGAGTGCAGTTACTAGGCTAAAATTAGAATTACCTTTGATCAGTGAAATAAAACATGACGACATTCAGTTGCGCGTTGAGTCAATAACGAAGGATGCGTCAATACTTGGTGTGGCAGCTGGCAAGAACATCAGAAATGGCAATTTTATTATTAAAATCAATTTGGACGGTTTGGAGGTAGTAGGGAACGGAAGAGTGTCAGGTGCACCCATAAAGATTCGTTGGATTGAGAGATTTGAGGGAAATACAAAATATTTTCGGAGAATAGAGGCCAGAGGGGTTCTTGCTCAACCTCAATGGGAAGGATTGGGTTTTAAAACTTTTGCCGATAGGTTAAGCGGGCCAGTAGGTATTGATTTAGCTTTTTTAACGCCAACTAATGGTAAACGAACAGAAGTTGTCGCAAAACTTCAGTTTCAGCACACCACAATACGGGTGGAAGAATTGGCTTGGAGAAAAAAGCCTGGAAATGTAGCACTTGCTTGGGTAACCGCAATTTTAGATCAAAATGGCAGCATAAATGTAAGAAATTTCAATTTGGCTACAGCTGGTTTGAAAATGTCTGGGTCTGCGTTTGTTAATTCTGAAGGCAATTTAGTTAGTATTGATGTCCAAAAATTCTTAGTGAAAGATAAGGCGGATCTAAATTTTCGCATTACCCCAGACAATGTCAGGGGAGGTCTCTTTGTTTCTCTAAAAGGTAAGTTTCTAGATGCCACATATTTACCAGAAGCTTCCCTTTACAAATTTTCTAACATAGAAAAAAATCCAGTCTCGATTCAATTTGACATCGAAGGAATAAAATTACCTGCAAAAATAAAACTGAAGAACTCTGTTGGCCAACTAATAAGGAAAAATAATGGCTTGTGGAATGGGGAATTAGTATCCCAAATGACAGAAAATGTATCAATGAAACTTGACTTAAATACAACTGAATTGGAAAAAAAAATCATAATTACGTCGGATAATGCAGGTGAAATTATGAAGTATTTTGATATTTCTAATGCAGTAAAGGGAGGAAAATTGAGAGTTAGAATAAAGAAAAATTTGAAAAAACCTCAACACGGTTGGGCAGGTGTAGCGGAAATAAAGAATTTTTCTGTTATCAATGCTCCTGTATTAGCTCGAATGTTTACGCTTGCATCCCTAACGGGGCTTTTAAACGCCCTCTCGGGGGAGGGTATCTCTTTTGTTCGTTTTCACGCACCGCTTAGGTGGCAAGATAATCGACTCCGTTTTGCAAATGCGCGCACTGTAGGGTCGGAACTTGGCCTTACGGGTGAAGGGACGTTCGATCTGAAACGAGATACATTAGATGTCAAAGGAACTATTGTACCCGCTTACACAATTAATAGTGTTCTAGGTAATATTCCATTGCTAGGAAATATTTTTACAGGGAAAAAAGGCAGCGGTGTTTTCGCGGTAAACTATAGGGTTATTGGGCCAATCAGTAATCCAGGTGTTAAAGTCAATCCACTTTCAGCGCTTGCCCCAGGTTTTTTAAGGAACCTTGTAGGTATTTTCGATTTGGAACCCACAAAAAAAGCATCACCATAAAATTATTTTTTCTTCTTGAGACTATTTATTTGGCTGCTATTTCAACACGAATTAAGGCATGACGCTTTTTGCCAGCAGATAGTTTAATAGTCCCATCATCGGTAATATTCGCTTCAGAAATAATAGCAGTTTCATTTGTTACCATTTCATCATTGATGGATGCTCCTCCGCCTCTAATTAGTCTTCTAGCCTCACCATTGCTTTTTGCGAGTCCTGCAAAAACAAACGCGGAAAAAGTGACAAGCCCATCTTTCAATTCATTTTTAGATATGCTCACTGTGGGCAAGTTTGGATCGGTTGTTCCCCTTTCGAAAGTTGATATAGACGTGTTCTCAGCTTTTCGTGCGGCTATTTCACCATGGCAAAGTGCTGTTGCATGAAATGCAAGAAGTTTTTTCGCCGCATTTAGTTCTGAGCCATTAAGTTGATCAATTTTTTTTATTTGATTAAGTGGTATTTCAGTAAAAAATCGCAGGAATTTGCCGACATCCTTATCTGCTGTATTACGCCAGAATTGATAGTACTCGTAAGCAGATAATTTTTTTTCATTTAACCAGATGGCACCCTGAGCAGTTTTTCCCATTTTCTCGCCTGCTGTGGTTGTAACCAAGGGCGAGGTAAGACCAAAGAGTGTGGCGCCTTCGGCACGCCTTCCTAACTCAACTCCATTAACAATATTCCCCCATTGATCAGATCCACCCATTTGTAAAATACAACCCTTTTGACGATACAATTGCAGGAAATCATATGCTTGAAGGATCATATAGTTAAATTCCAGAAAGCTAAGCGGTTGTTCACGTTCCAGCCTGAGCTTAACAGAATCAAAAGATAGCATACGGTTTATCGAAAAAAATTTTCCATATTCTCGCAAAAATTTAATATAAGAAAGATCTGAAAGCCAATCTGAGTTATTAATTATTACTGCGTCATTTGATAAGTTACCAAAGGAAAGAAAACGTTCGAATATCGTATGTATACCAGCCATGTTTGCTGAAATTTCGTCTTCAGTTAGAATTTGACGCGAATCATCCTTGCCGGAAGGATCTCCCACTTTTGTTGTAGCACCTCCCAAAACAATTATTGGTTTGTGACCTGATTTCTGGAAAATACGCAAAAGCATTATTGGTAAGAGACTGCCAACATGTAGTGAGTCTGCTGTGCAATCGAAACCAATATATGCTGTTAGTGGATATTGTTTTACGAGTTCTTTATCTAGGTCTTCTGCATTGGTGCATTGATGCACATAGCCCCGTTCATAAACAGTCTGCAAAAATTGTGATTGAAAAGTTGTCATGGAATTTGGCAATGTTAGTTGTTACATCTCAGGGGTTACGTAATTTTACCTATAGTTTAGCATTAAGTTATGTCAAATATTGGTCCTGTCGTCGAGACAGTTAAAAAAGTTAACAATCCGTTGTGGGCGCTTGGGCTAATGAGCGGGACTTCGTTGGATGGTATCGATATTGCTCTAATTAAGACAGACGGTGTATCTGTAATGAGCAGAGGACCATGTTTTACCACACCATATAGTTCTGAATTACGAATTTTGATTAGCAACGTACTCGGTGGGCAAGGTCGTACAGATATTGCAGAAAAAAAAATTACTTTGGCCCATGCGTGTGCAGTAAAAAATTTTCTAACAAATCAACTTAAAGGAAAAATTAAACCGAAGGTTATTGGATTCCATGGCCATACGATTTTGCATTTGCCGCAGGAAGGTAAGACTTGGCAAATTGGTGACGGTCAATTGTTAGCAGATATGACAGGTATACCTGTTGTAGGTGATTTAAGGAAAAATGATGTCAAGCATGGTGGGCAAGGTGCACCTGTTGTTCCTCTTTATCACGCTGCGATCTTTCGGGATCATAAAAAGCCTTTTGCAGTTTTAAATATCGGGGGTGTAGCTAACGTTACATGGATCGGGGAAGGAGATAAAAATTTAATTGCTTTCGATACTGGTCCGGGCGGTGCACAGCTTGACGAGTGGATCGAACGTGAAACTGGTGATAAGTTTGATAACTATGGAAATATAGCCAAATCGGGATGCGCAGATAATGAAATTGTTAATAAACTTATGTGCGACCCTTATTTTTCCGCTCCTCCTCCAAAGTCATTGGATCGTATCAAATTTTCGATTCAACCTTATCTTAGATTAACTACTGTGGATGGTGCTGCCACCTTGGCAGAATTTACGTCTCGGTCAATTTCTGTCGCTACGCAATTTTTTCCGGAACAGGTAAGAGGTTGGCTAGTAACTGGGGGCGGCCGAAAAAACAAATTTATTATGGAGCGGTTGGCCGAAATGTTAGGAACGCCGGTTTTGCCGATTGAAAGCTTGGGTTTTAATGGAGACTCTCTTGAAGCTGAGGCATTTGCTTATTTGGCTACAAGAAGTATTTACAAGATGCCAATAACGCTTCCAAAAACAACCGGGGTTGATAGACCTAGAACAGGAGGTAAGTTATTCAAGCCTAAGTAGCTGCAATAAACTTTAGGTTTCCTTTGCTTTCATTTTTGATATTTCTTTTGATTGTTTGTCCAAATATTCTGACACGTGCTGGTTTAATTCTTCTGTCTTATCATGAAAAAAATGATTGGCGCCTTTTATCAAGTTATATGTTATTTCAATTTTTTTCTGCGCAGAGAGCTTTTTTGCTACGGTGGATACGGATTCTTCAGGAACCATTGTATCATTCAATCCGTGCAGGATTAAGCCCGAGGAGGGGCAAGGAGCAAGAAAACTAAAATCATATTTATTGGCGGGCAATCCAACTGATATAAAGCTGTCAATTTCCGGGCGGCGCATAAGTAACTGCATACATATCCAAGCGCCGAAAGAAAATCCACCTACCCAGCACTGTTTTGCATTTGGATTAGAAGCCTGTAACCAATCTAATGCGGAAGCAGCATCGCTAAGTTCACCTGTGCCTTCGTCATATTTTCCTTGCGAACGGCCTACACCTCGAAAATTAAAGCGGAGAGTTGAATAACCCCTTTTTGCAAAGATATTGTATAGTTCAAAAACAACACGATTGTTCATTGTTCCTCCCTGCTTTGGGTGAGGATGAAGAATAAGAGCTATTGGAGCATTATCCTCCTGTGAGTGGTGATAACGTCCTTCCAGGCGCCCCTCTGGTCCTGCAAAAATTACTTCTGGCATTGTTTTATGACTCTCATGTTTAAACTTAACACTCTAACTATAAAATTATGGATCTAGTTTATATATTAAAAAATATTTTCTGTAAGTCTGGCCCTTTTTTTAGCTAGGAAATATAATAATGTCTCTATATTAAAAACAAGTTTGTCATCAAATCGAGGAAACTTTAGTTAATTACAGAATCATTAAATAAAATATTTACTTAGTTTTTAACGGAACTTCATAATATTAATCTGAGACTATGCAAGCTTATTTCGATTTTAACGCTACAGCCCCAATCCGCAGCGAAGCAATAGATGCAATGAATGAAGCAATGGGTTTGTGTGGCAATGCCTCCTCTGTTCATTCAGCGGGAAGGACGGCGCGCGGTATAGTTGATAAGGCTAGAAGTTCTGTGGCATCACTTGTTGGTGCAAAATCTGAATCGGTAATTTTTTGTGGGAGTGGAACGGAAGCAGACAATCAAGCCTTACGATGTGTTCCTGCGGAAAGGGTCATCATATCCGCTATAGAGCATGAAGCAGTAATGCAAGCGTGTGGTGACCCTGTAAAAGTAGCTGTAGGAAATGATGGCGTAATCGATCTTGCCGCGTTAGAAAAAGCACTGGCCGAAAGCAAAGTAAAAACATTAGTTTCGGTTATGGCAGCAAATAATGAGACCGGGGTTATACAGCCTGTAAAAGAGATTGCGAGGCTTGCTCGAAAATACGATGCAATTGTGCATACGGATGCTATCCAAGCTGCAGGAAAAATTGAAGTTAACGTGGATGAATGGGATATTGATCTGCTTAGCCTCTCGGCGCATAAAATTGGAGGGCCACAGGGAGTGGGAGCACTAATAGCGTGCAACTCGGTGTCTTTGAGTCGGTTTGTGCATGGGGGCGGGCAAGAGAGAGGCTTGCGGGCCGGCACAGAAAATGTTTCTGGCATCTCAGGTTTTGGTGCCGCGGCGGAGGCGGCTCTTGCGGGATTGGATAGTTTTGGCGCGTTGAGAAAAATGAGAAACTCAATTGAAAATGGGTTGTTAGAAATAGATCCCTCGATAAAGATTTTCGGACAAAACAGGGATAGATTACCCAATACTAGTAAGCTTGCTTCACCAGGGTTAAACTCGGAGACTCAGGTTATGGGAATGGATCTAGCTGGATTTGCAATAAGCGCTGGTTCCGCATGCGCGGCTGGCCGGGTGGAACCGCCTTATGTTTTGACGGCTATGGGGGTCGATGACTGTCTAGCAAATAGCGCCATAAGGATTAGTTTGGGTTGGACAACAAAAGAAATAGAAATCGATGAGTTTGTGCAACAATGGTCGAAACTTTTTTCACGAAATCGAATTCGAAATCGGACTTCTGATGAAATGAGATAACAATGGTAGCGGTTACATTTATATTGCAGGATGGAGCGCGTCGAAGTCTTTTCGGTCAACCCGGCAAAACACTGCTCGAAGTAGCATGGGATAATCAATTGACTGTAGAAGGTACGTGCGGTGGAGCGATGGCCTGCTCAACTTGTCATATGATAATCGATCCGGAATGGATTGAAAAATTAGATCCACCCGGTGAGGAAGAAGATGCTATTCTTGATTTAGCTTGGGATGCAGGTTCATCATCGCGTCTGGGGTGCCAGATAAAATTGGTCGACGCATTGGACGGTATGATTGTCCGCTTACCTAAAAAAGGTCGATAAGTTTTAAGGAGATTTTTATAAGTAAATGAATACTCTTGGATTAAATAAACCCCCTTCAGAAACTCGTGTTGTAGTCGCAATGTCCGGAGGAGTTGATAGTTCTGTTGCAGCTGCTTTGCTCAAAGAAGAGGGCTATGATGTAGTTGGTATAACGTTACAATTATACGACCATGGTGCTGCTGTGCATCGCAGAGGTGCTTGTTGTGCTGGGCAAGATATTGCTGATGCTGGCCGAGTGGCAGCGATGATCAATATTCCTCATTACGTTCTAAATTATGAGCAGAGATTTCGAGAGGATGTAATTGAGCCATTTGCGGATACATATATAAGAGGGGAAACCCCCATACCATGCATTCTTTGTAATCAAACAGTGAAGTTTCGTGATCTGTTGGATACCGCGCGTGATTTAGATTCCGATCTCATGGCAACTGGTCACTATATTCGTCGAGTCGAAACAACAGATGGTCCCGCATTATTTTTGGCAGCTGATGAAAGTAAAGATCAGAGTTATTTCTTGTTTTCTACTACTAGGCAGCAATTGTCTGAATTGCGGTTTCCTTTAGGTAATCTGATGAAAGATAAAACGAGGGAACTTGCAGAACGATTTAACTTACCAACAGCAGAAAAACCTGATAGTCAGGATATCTGTTTCGTTCCAGAAGGAAAATATGGGGATATTGTTAAAAAAATTCGACCTGAGGCTGCTGAACCTGGGCATATTATAGACTCAAATGGTAATATACTGGGCCGTCACGACGGGATAATTAATTACACAGTAGGTCAGCGTCGCGGTTTAAATATTGGCGGTACTGAAAATCCATTGTATGTGATAAAGCTGTTGCCAGAGAGCCGAGAAATCGTAGTTGGTCCTGCGAAGGCGCTAGAAACCAGAATAGTAAAATTACGAGATGTAAATTGGCTTGTAGAAATTAGTGATGGGGTATCCCATGAGTGTGATGTAAGGGTTAGATCTAGTCAGCCACTGGTAAGGGGAATAGTCACACGCCAGGGTGCCAGTGGTGCTTCGGTACAACTTGCAACAGCAACGCGTGGTGTTGCACCGGGACAAGCTTGTGTTTTTTACGAAAATAGCCGAGTACTAGGTGGGGGTTGGATCCTAAGAGAATAATTTTTGGTCTTAATGTTCCAGCTTGACGTTATTGGATTTGGACATTAAAGAGTTCAGCCTGATCGCGGCGGGGTAGCTCAGCTGGTTAGAGCAGCGGAATCATAATCCGCGTGTCGGGGGTTCAAGTCCCTCCTCCGCTACCAAGATTTTCTTATATCCACACTCAAATACAGACCGGTCACACTCGGTTTCTTTATGTGCTCAGAGTCACATATTTTGGGGTGTTTTGTCAAAGGGTGTGTGACCAGTGTGTGACCGGTTCAATTAATTTGCAATATCAGGTTCTGGCAAAATATTTCAAACCTGAGCTTGTCTTCATCAGTTATCATACATTATTAACTTCACAAGGGCCTCAAAAGAGAGTGTATCGATCCTCTTTTTCTCACTCGATAAAAATGTCTCGTATTCCCGTATCACCCAGATTTTTGGGTCATCAGATTCTCTATGAGAAACCATGAACTCCGTACTATCAAGAGTGAGTATTCCCTGATCACCTTTATGAAGTATTTTGGATAAATTAATAACCGAGTTATGGGGCCAGTCCTCAGAAATTCGATCAAGCGGTGTAAAGTAGGTCTTTTTGGTTTTAACAGCAATCTCTATGTCTTGAGACAATTCAGACAGAATTTCGTTTGGAGTGTCAGTCACTTTCAAGGTTTGAAGTATTTTGTCCCAATTTTTTCCAAAAGTTCTCTGACGCATTAAGAAACCTTGCGGAAAGTCATCTTTGCCTCTATACGGCACACTCGCATAGTTGGCTAATTGAAAAATGTTTCCGCGGATTAAGTACCCGCTAGGAATTTGGGTTTTGACTGGAAAAAAAATGTTGGCATCTTTAAAAACTAAAACAACCTTTGTAAAATCCGCTGGAGTATTGTTATGGTGCCTGACAGAATAATTAGTGAGAGAAAGGGTCGTTCTTTAATAAATCTCTTCAGTGAGTCGAAGAAACCCTCATTATTTGGTTCAAAAGGTTTTGAGACTGGTATAGGAACACCCCGCTCAGTTAAGATTTGACAAGTAACCTTATACCCGTCTTCACTCAGTTCCCCATTGGCAACGCGATCGCAAAGCTCACCGCTCTCTAGTTCCGACAATATTAAATACATATCGTTGTTTTCAATTTGGGCCAAGTGCTTGCTCCAGTTTTAAGAATGCTCAACTTGCGGATTTAGCTCGGTTGCAAGACACACACAGGCTCTGAGCATTTTCCAAACTCGTAACACCACCTTTTGACCAGGCAAAATTGTGATCTGCCTCCATATTGTCGAAAGATATTTGACAATTACAATTCACGCATTTCTTTCCATCTCTTCTCCAAATTGCTATACGTTCATCACGGCTAAACAGGCGCTTTTGGTCACGCAACGTCAAATTAGGAAGGTGTTTGTGGAGGCGTCTTTCATACACCGAGCGCCTCGTCTCAATACTGTCTTTTGTCATGCCACCAGATCTGAAAGCGCGCCAGTAACGGCTCATATCCTGATCCCAAGGATTTGACGAATTCGCAAGAGCAATATCGTCATCGTTACTGCGCCGTTCGGCCTCAAAATTGATGTAGAAATCCCTTAAATCAGCCTCTCTCCCATCTAAGACGAAATTTTCACTTAGGTTTGAGATTAGCAAATAAAAATCCACGAATCCCCATTTTATATCCATCTCAGGAACTGTGACGTCAAGAACTTTGCCTAGGACGTTGAGTACCCTTTTGATTTTTTTTGCTGTTGCAGAGCTCGTGTCAAATTTTGCCTTTTGATTATACATTTTAATTAGGGATTTAGCGCTGACATCGATTGGGCCACCGTTTATCTCAATACACGTCACTAAAGCGGCAAGGTCGTCGTGTTCCATTCTTTTGTTTGATATTGAGGTCTTGGCAAAACAGGGATGTTCGTTTGCAAGATATTTAATAAAGTCACGCATATTGCCCGTTAATGCATTTCTTTTTTCTTGGGGGTTCAATGTTGATCCCTCTTGAAGTCGTCTAAATATCTCACGAACTTCAAGTTCTGATGCATTCACAAGCTGCGCAGTTGAAATATTGAAATTTAAAAAAATGTTGGTGTATTCAATGGGTAGATCTTCGAATTTTTTTCCTGAAAGGTCATTTGAGACATCAAGGTTTTCCGATATCTCTCCAGTGGCAAACTTGTTCTCAAAAAATTCCGCGCAAGCTGTCAGTCTCTGCTGTCCATCAACAACTTCAAATTCAATTGGCCTCCTGTTCTCAACCTTTCGGAAGTAAAACTTCGGCATATCATAATTACGTAGAATAGTGTCGATCAGTAGTTGTTTTTTCTCAAGAGACCAGACTGAACCTCGTTGGTAGGTTGGTCTCATATCGTTACCTTTCAATAGTATTAACAACTCCTGAAATTGTTTGTTGCTGCTGATAAATATCCATCAAAAATCCTTCTCTTAGAGAATACAATATTTACTGTTGTTTGCTCTGACGAACCTCTTCAAGGCTTTTGTCCAATGATAGGCTTTGTGCATTTAGAGACACTAAACCCGATAGCAATAACCAGTATTAGAATGTAGGGCCACATTTGATTAATTGCCTCCTAAGTAGCGCCCAATATCTCCAGAGCTTGAGCAACCTCGTTCCGCAGTTCGTGCTTATAATGACCAGTGTCATTCTCAAATGATTCTCCAGCGTGGTCCACTAAAATGGTGATCCAGAGGGGATCACCATTTTTGTATTTTCCCAGAGGTTCATAATTTAAATAATCAGATAATTTGTGACCAAGCACCCCATATTGCATGTTGGCAACAGAAAGGTGCTCATAGCCCGCGACCGTGGCGAGTTGGGTTGAAGTCAGCTTTTTCCCTGGTGCATTGTAATGGGCTTTCAGCATATCCCAGTGGGCATGACTTGGCTTGATTGCTGTTAATGCCTCAGCAAACTCTTCTGCAGTTGGAATCCCATTTATCCTATTAGATTGCTGCTTGAGGGTATGTTGTGAAATCTGAGATTTAGCTGAATCTATAGCGGTCTCTTCTGTGGCTTCTATACCTTTACCAAACAGAGACTTGTCTTGGTTGAAGATATTGTACCGATAACCGTCTGGGAATTGCCCCAGCTTAACGGTATATCGTCCAATTTTTACTTCTTTGATGTTTTTCATTAAATTAGGGTTTCATAAAAAAACACTGAAAACAAGTTTTTACAACTCCATAAATATTTTCACTTTAGGGGTCCACATCCCAGGTTTTCCGGGGTATGCTTGGACATCTACCTGAGTATGTAGGTGTGGTTTCGCAGTCCTCATCAAAACTGCGCAGTAGTGGTTTTACGTAGGCTGCCACAGCTCATCAAAAAGCGACGCAGATAATTTCCTGTAACTTTTGAATGCCAATTCGATTGGCCGAGGAGCTTTGCTATGAGCAGCTTTAATGTAATAACGCGTTCTCAGTTATGCCGGGAGCTAAATTGTCATCGTGATTCTATAAAGAGATGGGTAAAGGAGTGTGGCTTCCCTGAACCTTTGCCTGGGCCCATGAGAGAACCAATTTTCGACAGAGATGCTGTCGAAGCCTGGATAAGAGGAAGTGAGCACTCCGTTCTGGAAGGAGGCTCAAAATGAACAGAACCTCTAACTGGAACTTAGCAATCCAAATTGTCTCTCAACATAGTTTGCCTGTTTTTCCCTGCCGCGAGATGCACTCAGAATATAAAACTAGTGGAAAGGCACGAAAGCTATATGCAAAAGCACCTTATACAAGAAACGGCTTCAAAGACGCTACATTAGATCTAGGGCTCATAGACCAGTTTTGGAGTGAGCACCCTAACGCTATTGTTGGTGTGCCTATGGGCAAAGCTTCTGGGTTGATTGCAATAGACATCGATAAAGGTGGCAACAAATGTGGTGAAGAGACATTTGCAGCCCTAAAGTTGGGGAATCCCCGAACAGTCCAAACCAGAACACTGTCTGGTGGGCGGCATCTATTTTTCAGGTGTAGCGAGACGCTAGAAATAAGGAATGATACCTCTACTGTTTTTGGCAAAGACATAGATGTGCGAGGTGAGGGCGGATATGTGATTTGGGCTGGTTCCAAAGCGGCTGAAGGAGGCTACGCGTATATCCCAGGATTTTCTCCTGATGATGTCAGTTTTGCGGAAATACCGGAAAACTTTTTAAAATGTTTTACCAGTAAAACAAAATGTTCATCAAACACCTATGGCAAGGAAGGAAACAGAAACAATGACCTTTTCAGTGCTGCGGTAAAGCAAGTTCATGCAGGTGCTAATGATGCACAGGTAAGAGACTTCGCACTAAAGGCAAATCAAGAGTTCAAGCCTCCATTACCTTTTGACGAGGTCACCTCGGTAGTCAGAAGTGCCTCGAGTTACAGGTCAAATGCCCAATATCCATGTACTGACCTTGGAAATGCTGAACGGCTAAAAAGAGACTTAGTTCAAGATTACCGCCTTTTAAAATACCGTTTGGGCCGGATGCCAATGATGACGGATTTTGTTTCTTCTGATTTGCGAGATCCCTTTCAATTTGTAGAGTATTCAAAGTCATATTTAAATTTCGTGAAAATGGTGGAGGATGAAACAACTCTCGAGATTTCATCAGTTGCCCTAAAACTTTTGGAATACTATTCTAAAGATATCAATGACGGAAAACGGGTGGAGGAAAGCCTGGTTTTGAAGTATTTGCTTACGTCAGTATCTGTGGACATATCAGAACTTAAATCATTTTGTGTACGGCAATATGGCTTTACCCTCGATGAGAAAAGTTTGGAATCGGTGATAAACAATATAAACCTGAGATTTGTGACGGAGCCAAGTTCTGGCAAGCGCATTCCGGTGGGTGATATACATGGTTATGACTTGTTACAAGTCAATCACGAGAGCCTTGTAAGAGGTGGGACCTTGGCGGAATGCCTCAAGGAGGATCTGTTTAAAGAGTTTGTAACTGACAGTGTGCAATTCTCTATTCACCGTTTTAACTCTAGATATAACCCAGGCGAATTTGTTGGCGGATTCCAACGTTATCAAAAATATTCCCGCAAAGATGTCTTCCGGATTCTTAGTTGGGGTCAAAACCCTATCGGACTAAATGTTGGGGAATACAAGGTAAGCCCGGATAAATCGAATTGTCCGATATTTTTGAATTATGAAAAAGAGGAAGGGATCTCCGATACAACAAAATATGAGGATCATTTTAACGACCAATCAACGGTGACTTATATGTCAAAAAACAAAAGAACGTTGAAAAGTCCGGAAGTGTTGTTGATGCAAAATCAGGGAACCAACGGCATTAGGCTTCCTCTATTTGTTAAAAAGAGCAACACTGAAAGCACCGAGCATTATTTTATTGGTGATTTGGCGCCCATTGAGGAAAGCTTTTCTGAAGAAATGATGCCTGTTGGTGGTGGGCCTGATGTCTCGGTTGTAAAGATGGTATTTAGCCTGGATAAAATTGTTGAGGAAAATTTATACAAGTACCTAACTAGCGTGGACTAACTCAAGTTGTCGCCACGTCGAGGCAGTCATCACGTACCGGTGAACAGGCGCAGCGGTCCACGGACCAATAACCAGTTGAACATAGTTGCCCCCTTCATGTGGGGAGCCTTATATAGTTTTGAACGCTTAACCCCGTGCAGGGGGAGATTTTCCGTGTTAACAAACATTAACCAAAAAAGGTTTGTTGAATCGGGAGTTGCAACGCGGCTCGGGCCCCATTCTTTTATGAGCGCTAGGTCTGAAGCGAGGTCCCTATCCCAGGGAGCGCCGTCTACGCTTGCTCCCTTTTTTCCTGGACACAGAGTTAGGCCAATTTCACCAAGGCCACAACGAACGGCATCTATGGAAAGAGGGTGAGTATCGCTTGTCCGTTTCTCCATCGCGCCGACTCCCAATGGTCACTTTATGACCTTGTCGATGAAGCCCAGTGACGTGCCATTTTTGATCAGCGTTCTTACCTTGGCTTTGTCCAAGCCTGAGGGGACTTCCGCATCGGTCTCGAGCTTGAGCGTTACATCGCTGCCAGGAAGTGTCGTAAGCTGTTCGACGATTGCCTCAACGATTTGATGTATCTCTCTCAAGCAAAACTGTTTCAACACCTTTGCTAGAGGCTGCGGGCATATGCTCAGAGAGCCATTTATAAGCTATATCCGGCGAACAATGACGCAGATACGTCTCAGCGATATCACTATTGGGTTTATCATCCGACATATTCGGTCCTTATGGTAACAAAGATACTATTGAACTATAAACGGTATTAGCAGCGAATTTCTCCAATTAGACAAGGTAAGGGCCCGCTGTTTTTTCCCTTAAACGTGTGCCGAAGTATCTTGTAGATTTAGATGTTTATTAATATTAGGAATTTAGTTTTCTGCTCCCGTTTAAGTCTCCCTAATTAAGTTACCCCCCCTAAAACAATCTGAGTTATAATAATTTAATGCTCAACTTTATGCAGGGGGGGTGAGGATGTTAACTTTAGTTAATCGCAAAAAACTCATTGAAGCGGGCCGTGGTACGCGGCTCGGGGCAGATTGGCCGGGCCAAAGGTGCCATGCAAAAACCCGTAAAGGCACCCCCTGCCAGAACCCCGTCGTCACCGGACGGAACCGGTGTCGGATGCATGGGGGCAAGTCCACTGGTCCGAGGACTGCGGAGGGCAGGGTTAAGATTATCGCAGTGGACCTGAGGCACAGTCTATAGGGAGGTGGCTTCGTTTCTACATGAGCCTATCAATTGTCTGTGCGAGGCAAAGACCAATAGAAGCTTTTTAATTTATAGGAAGTTCAATAGATTTCTTGACAGGTGGCCTCGCCACCATGACATCAATCCAGCGTACAAGATTTGGGTACTCATCTAGATCAATAAAGTCGAAGCCAAAAGCACCAAATCTTCCGATAGCCATCATATCGGCAATGGAATAGTCACCGGCGAAATATTCATTTTTGCTTAAATGACTATTAATTGCTTCTAGCAGAACCCGACACTGTTTCTCTAGATCGCGTGCATGATTAAGATTAGAGAAACTAACCGAAACGTTAGTGGCAAGGTAGAAAAGCCATTGTTTGACTTCCCATTTATTTTGTATGCTTGTGCCTAGGAATTGTTTCGTTTTTCCTGCAATGTATTCCAAGATTGCCGCTGATTCCATCAAATGGATTGGTTCTCCATCAGGTCCATCCGGATCGACGATGCAGGGCACCTTTCCACCAGGGCTTAATTTTAAGTATTCTGGTTCTTTGTTTGCCCCGCCGTGTGGGTCAATAGAAATTAAATTATAGGGTGTGTTGGTTTCCTCTAAAATGATAATTGGGCGGCGCCCATTAGCGGATTTCCATGCATATAAATCAATCATTTTTTTTACTTTCAATACTCTAGGTGGTGGAACCTTATCACGATACAGAGAAACCCACTACGTTACCTGTGTCTAATTTTAAATGTAAATGTAAATGAGTATCTATATACAATAAGTGTAACAAACCGATATTGTTATCAATATAGACAATCTAAACCCATCGCCAATTAAGAAGATTAAATTTTAGAATCGTACTTATCCTTTTAATTTCTCTGCCAAGCAGTCTGTGTCAAACTCCATTCAATTTCACAAAAAAATAGCTATCCCAACCATGTTGTTCACTAGTTAGAATCGATCCTCTTTTTCGATTTTCTTACTAAGCCCTCTGTTTTCTATGCTCTTTCTCATTACTCTGATGCCCTGTAGTTGTTTGGGCATAATCTCACGTTTGCAGAGACGACTGCGCTTGGACATTGAAAACGACTCATACAGATTGACCATCGTTTGCCCCTCTCTTTTGAGCCATTTTTGCACTTTAACCGTTGATTGCTCCCAACCCTCGTTTTTAATCGTATCCCAATTCTTTTCCAATGAGATCCTTTCTTTTCCCATTCCCTTTGAAAGAGTTCGAACATCTTTTGAACTTCTCTTTGATATGGTTGAGCAATCTTTTTGGTGCACATAAGCGCTGTCAACCTATAAGCATAATATAGATCAGCTACGCCTTTCACTGCATTAGCTTCCTGTTGATTTTGTTTCTTTTTAGCCTTCGCAATTTGAAGACGTTTTTTTTCTTCTATACGTTTTTTCTGTGCAATCTTTTTTTCTTTTTCAATTCTTACCTTTTCGACTTCAAGCTTTTTAGAAAAATTGGCGATGGCGGATTTTTTCAATTTATCGAATTGGCTACATTTTTGGTCATCATCTTTCGCACATGACCTCGCTAAGAACAAAACCTCCGTAAAACTGGACTCAAACATATTCGAAATTAACTTGTATTTTTTGCCCTCCAATTCGAATTCCATTAAGTCTATAATTTTCGCCTCTAGTTGTTTCTTGAGTTCTGCCCGTTGTTTTTCCTCTGCGAGACGTTTTTCTTCCCGAATTCTGAATGCGATAATTTTATCAACAATTTTTTCTTTGAGGGTCTTAATACTTTGGCAAACCGTTTGGTCCGTGCGTACACAAGTCTCACGCAGTTTCTTTAATTCGATTCTATCTGCGTCCCCAATTTTTTCGGTTATTTTGTCCAGTGAAACAATCTCCCCCAAAACATCAAGTTTCTGTAATTCCCGAATCTTCGTCTGTATCAAACGATTTTTCTCTTCGTGGTTTTTTCTTTTTTCTTCTTTTTCTTTTATTAGTTTGTTAATAAGCGCAGCCCTAAAACTTAGGGTTCTCGGGGAGCACATTGGGTTTTGGCTATTAAAAACAAACTTCGCGGATCCCGATTGCGCTGTGGATGAGGCACATTGTTTAGCTGCAAATAACTCATTTGAATTTCTCTGAATTTCAGTATCTAACCTGTAGGACTTACCCTCAAAATTGACAGTTAAAATTTGTTCGAATACTAAATAGTAATTTACAGCTTCAATTAGCAGTTTTTTAAACTTGTCTTTCCCATAAAATTTTTTGCCCAGCTTCGAAAAAGCTGCGCCATTTTTTGCTTGGTTCTTAAGATAACTTTTACGGTCATAAAGCTCGTATATTTTTTTCCCCAACTCATCATTCAGTGAAACGGTTTTTCCATCAATGTTGAATTTGATAAAGTCTTTCCAGGAAGTTAGTTTTTGGTCAGTTGCAGCCGCTAAGTTATAAGCGAACAGAGTTGTAAGTAAAAAGAATCAAGAAAAAGTTTTAAACATAGGTTTATTTAGACCTTCCTTTTAGATTTTAGAATACATACTTCTGCAAACTTAAAAGACATTTTTATTCTTGCAAAGACAAATAAGGTGAAGAAACTTCACCAATATTCTCCAGTAAATATTTTGCAAAAATAACTAAATTTTTTCTATTTTGTAAATTGGAGTCGTTTTTCACTGATCCGTGAGACCAAAGTTAAAAGGAAACGTCGTAGGGCCCCACAAAATATTTAAGTCACCTTTCGTTTTTAGGTTAAAACGGCGGAGTCATAATCTAAAAGGTCGTAGTTTAAGTCTTTCCCCCTTTAATATTCACTATTGAATATCCTTTTTGCCTTTCATCCTAAAGATCATCACAAGTATCAAAGCGGTCGGAAACATTATCAGACTATAAATTGCTGCTGGTATTATGGTCATGCCGCCACCAAGAAGAAGAGCAGCGACTGTAATTGCTACAGTTCCATTCTGTAAACCACATTCTAGTGATATTGCAATTTGTTGTTTAAGACCAGAAGAAAAACATTTTGATAGTAGGATTGCCAAGGTAAGCATGATTAGATTAAGCGTTAAAGTTGCAAGTCCCGCCTGGGTAAAATAGAGTACTATATTTGAACGTTGTTCATAAATGGCACCCATCAATATTATTGCGAATAATATTGCGGAAACAAATTCGACTTTTTTTTGAATTCTTGCTGTAAAACCCGGAGCGTGCCTGCGTGTTAACAGTCCAATAATTACCGGAACTGTTACAATAAAAAAAATACTCACTGCGGTCTGTACCATGGAGATGTCGTGGATTTTTTCACCAGCTATTATTTCATGAGAGATGGTCAATATAAAAGGTAAGGTTATTGCAGATATTAAACTGATGATAGCTGTTAATGATATCGATAATGCAATGTCCCCCCGGGCGTATGCGGTTAAAATGTTTGAAGTAACTCCACCAGGTGCTGCAGAGAGAACCATAATACCCAAAGCTAATTCGGTTGGTATTTTCCCCACGGTCACAATTGCTAAAGCAACAAGAGGGAGTATTAAAATTTGTATAATGGCGCCCAAAAAAGAAGTCTTTGGGTTGCTTTAATATTTTTGTAAAATCGGTATAAGTAAGACCTAGACCAAGAGAAAACATTATAATGGCTAAACTAGAAGGCAGGAACAATTCGACAGCTAAACCCATTTTTTATCTTCTTTAATGCGTATTATGTGAAGTAAAGTTTGCCCATGAGGCACCACTTGGGTATCCAGTATAAACAGCAATTAGATAAATTTGATCATATTTATGGTATATTTTCATCTGTGGAACTTTATGTTTTTCTTTTCAAAATTTAGGGATTTTAATAAAAGTTTATAAATATTAGTTTAATACAGATGGCGTAATCAAATTTTTTATATCTTGAGCGTGTTTGGCCAAGCCTTTTAACTGTTGTAAGGCTTTTAGCGAATCCTACTAACAATTCCATGTCAGATTTAGCACGCTTTTGGTGCATTAGTAAGAGCTTGGTTGTGGTAGTAGCCACAACCCCAATTTATGCTCAAATTTATACATGCGTGTTGCTTATTGCACGGCCCTAAAATATTCATGATATAGTTTTTCTAAACTGGCATGAAAAATGCATTAATAAATCCATATGAAATTAAAAAAGGAAGCATTTGTAACATGTCTAACGCAGCAATGCATGTCGCCAAAACCGGAGTAGAAGCACAACAACTTAAAATGCAGGTTATTGCGAATAATCTCGCGAACGTAAATACTACAGGTTTTAAGAAGGATAGGGTGAATTTCGAAACACTCGTTTATCAAGTCAAAAAGATGGCTGGCGCTCAGACTTCTGAAGGAACTGAAGCCACTAGTGGGCTAAATGTAGGTACTGGCGCCCGGGTTGTTTCTGCGGAAAAACTTTTTTCTCAGGGTGCAATATCTTCTACCGATAATGCGCTTGACTTGGCAATATCGGGTGGTGGCTTTTTTCAGATTGTTTTACCGGATGGAAAATTTGGTTACTCGCGTGACGGATCATTTATAAGGAATGGTGAAGGCGTCTTATGTACAGCGGATGGATTTGTGCTCCAACCAGAAATTACAATACCACCAAACGTCGTAAATATATCAATAGGTGCGAATGGCGCAGTAAGCGTCAATCTTCCTGGTCAAGATGCTCCTACCAATGTTGGGCAACTCCAGTTAGCTACGTTTGTTAACCCTGCTGGGCTAGCTCCTATTGGGAGTAATTTTCTAGTGGAAACAAATGTAAGTGGCAATGCTGCATTAAATAATCCAATGCAAAACGGTACAGGAAAACTGATCCAAGGCTCATTGGAAAACTCAAACGTCAAGGTTGTGCAGGAACTTGTCGATATGATCGAAACCCAAAGAGCTTATGAAGTAAGCTCAAAGGCAATTACCGCGACCGATGAAATGCTTCGTTATATAAACCAAAATCTGTAACATGAAGTATTCGGCAAAATTGTTTTTTAATATAATCGCTGTCGGGTTTTCTCTTGGCGTCGCTTCTTGCTCCTCTTATATCGAGAAGCAAGCAGGTAAAAATTTCGAACCAAAAATCGATAATCTTCTAAAATCTAAAAAAAGTTCCTCAGAACAACCCTCTGTTGTAACAGGTGCAATATTTTCCGAGAGGTCACAAAAATCTGGGCTCTTAGTCGGGATGGGTACTCAGGTATTTAAAGTCGGAGAAATTATCCGAGTTAAACTTAATGAAGCGAATTCAGCTACTAAAAATCAATCTTTGACATCTGCAAAGCAATCCAGTGTTGCGGCAAATGTACCCGATCTATCTGCTGAAAGTACGAACACAAACAGATTGCCTAGAGTTGTTGAACGAACAGCACGAACATTGAATCTTTTGAATGGAATGACTTCTGACAAATCATTTACTGGAACTGGAACATCTGCATTAGCCAATACCTTATCTGGAGAATTGGCAACAATAGTTGTTAAGAGATATGCGAATGGAAATTTAAAATTAGTAGGGCAGAAAAAATTAACATTAACATCTGGCACTGAGTATATACGAGTTGTTGGCATAGCTAGGCCAGAATTTATTGATCAAGATAACATTATAGACTCAAAGAATTTAGCTAACGCTGAAATACAATACATAGATGCTAATTCAGTAAGAAAAGGCTGGTTAACGGAGATGATGGATGAAGTATCTCCACTATAAAGTCATTTATAAAACGCTGTTGATTGCCCTCGTTTCATTCGGGCTTGTTTCCGAACTGTGTGCTGAACGGATAAAAGATGTTGCTTCAATTGCCGGAGTTAGAAGCAATCAACTGGTTGGTTTTGGTTTAGTTACCGGACTTTCTGGAACCGGTGATGGTGATATTAATTTAACAAAACAATCGTTAAAATCTGTTATTTCTCGGTTTGGTATTCGGACAAGTATTGATGATATTGATGCAAAGAATATTGCGGCAGTAACAATAACAGCCGAGCTTCCTCCATTTATTAAACCTGGCCAAACGATTGATGTAGTTGTTTCTGCTCTCGGCCCTTCTACCTCTTTGAAAGGTGGAACGCTTTTAATGTCAGCCCTGCGTGGTGCGGATGGCAGTACATATGCCGTGGCACAGGGTAATTTAGCCGTAGGCGGATTAGGAGTGACTGGAGATGATGGAAGTTCGTTAATAGTTAACGTTCCCACTGTTGGTCGTATTCCTCGCGGGGCAACTGTAGAAAAAAGAGTCGCAACACCTTTTTTAACAGCAAAAAATATTATACTTAATTTGCATACTGGTGATTTTACAGTTGCTAATAGGGTTGCAAGGGCAATAAATAAAAGACTTGGTAAAGATGTTGCAAATCCAATAGATGCAACCTCTATTCAGGTTAGGGCACCCGAAAAAGCGGATCAACGAGTTTCCTTTACAAGCCTTATAGAGGAGATACCACTTCCCACCACGATACCTCCAGCAAAGGTAATAATTAATTCCCGAACAGGTACTGTAGTAATTGGTGGAAACGTTCGGATAACACCAGCAGCTGTTACCCATGGAAATTTAACAGTAAAAATCGATGAAAAGCCTGAAGTTACGCCTACCGGGGCGACCACAACCACAGCTGATGGAAATATAGTAACTACGCCAGGGCCTGCAATAACGACACCGAGATCTCAAATCGAGGCCAATGAAGAGCCCGCACGTGCATTCGTATTTAATCGCACCGTAGAGCTTAACGAAATTGTTCAAGCGATAAATGACATCGGCGCTAAGCCAAGTGATCTTGTTGCAATATTAGAGGGATTGAAAGCGGCAGGTGCTCTGAAAGCAGAACTTATCGTTATTTAGTTGTAAAGCCATGGAATATTCAAAAATAACAAAACTTGTATCTGACAACACGGTCACGGGTGTTAACAAGCAAATTAGCAAATCAAAAGATATGGTTGCGTTAGAGCAAGTGGCTCAAAGTTTCGAAACGTATTTTTATTCATTAATTCTCAAAAACGCACGTCAGGCAAAACTAGCCGAAGGACTAACTAATGAGAATAAGATCTTTGGTGAGATGTTAGATAAAAATTTCTCAAAGATAGTCTCATCGCAAAACAGATCTGAGATCTCTGAGTCAATAATCAATCAGTTTAAAAAATATATTTGATGTAAACCTAATTAATCATGCCAAGTGTATATGACATAGCGAGTAGTGCCGTTCGGGCCCAGAAAGAAAACCTTTCGAACACTAGCCAAAATATTGCTAATGTTGACACTGATGGGTATGTGCGTAGAGAGGTCAAATTAGATGAGGTAAGTGCGAAAAATGATGGGTTGGCAGCTAAAGGTGCATCAGTTGGGCTTGGGGTGAAAGTAGATCAAGTTCGACGTGCTTATGATGAGGTTTTGTCTACCCAATTGCGAAACATTGGGGCAAACTTCCAATCCGCACAAGCGTTTGTGTCCAATTTAGAAAAACTTGAAAACTACCTTTTGCCTGATGGAAATTTAATTGATTCCATTAATTTATTTTTTTCCAGTTTGTCCAACGTAGCCGCTGAACCTGCTTCCCAGGCAAATCGAGTGACCGCGATTTCTCATGGAAATGAAGTCGCCTCTGCGTTTTCTAGGACAAGAGAATCGTTGGGTTTTCTTGAAGCACAAATTCACCAGGAGATAGACTTTACAGTTGATAGGGTTAACCAAATTTCTAAACAACTGGCCAAAGTAAATAGCGACATCTCTGCATCTTTTTCCAGCAAAGGAGCCACTCCTTCTTTGCTTGATATACGAGACAAGTTGCTAGTTGATTTAGGAGAAATAATTGCAGTCAGTGTAACCCATAAAGAAACCGGAGAAGTGCAGGTAGATCTAGGCTTCGATGGGAACGGCGCAACATTAGTAAATGGAAAAAGAAACTTTCTTTTGTCTCATAAGATTGCTGATAATGAGACACTTTTTTTTATAAATGCTACCCAACCCTTAACAGGCTTTGATGCTGGTTTGTTAAGAGGGATAAGTGATAGTCAAGATGTGCTAAATAAAACAGAGAAAGAACTAGATATTCTTGCCAGAAGATTCACGAAGGAGTTGAATGACCAGCATGTTCAGGGAATTGATCTTAATGGGAATTCTGGCACGCCATTATTTTCATCCAGTAGTCACGAACTGGTTGGCATTCCTGAGAATTCAGAATACTCGATAGAAGTTGAAAAAAAGAGCGGCCATTCAGACAAATATGAAAATATTACATTTACTTACAATGAAAGGTCCGATCATTGGACCGCATATCATCAAGGCAAGACTCTGGTATCAGCGCGAAAGGAACTTAATTTTGACGGATTTAATATAAAAATAAATGGACCAGTTAGGGATGGAGCAGGGTTTATGTTGTCCAGATCAATGGGCGACGCGCAAAACATTAATTTTTTGATCAAAGATCCAAAAATGTTGGCTGCAACTTCCTCCTTGATTGTTGAAGCTGCTGCTAAAAATACCGGAACAGCTGTAGCAAAGGTTGGTATCAAAAATAATGGAGAGATGACCCGGCCGAAAACTTTTGAGAGCTTTAAAAATAATTTGTCTCCTTTAGCATCAAAAGTGTTTTTGAAATCAGGAACTATTTCAGAGATACCAAGGGGTGTTTCGGAAATTCAAATTAGCAGTAACGCAGAACAATCTGCAGTTATATTTTCCTCTGCAAAGATTGAGAAAATAAGTCGATTGGAGCTTAACATTGGAGGTCAAGTTTATACACTTAACATTCCGACTGGAGGAAATGATTTGAATATTCAAAATTCTGAACAGATAGCTGAATATTTAAATACAGGTCTTCTGCGATTTGTGGATAGTGGCGGTCAATCTCTGGAATTAGCAACAGTGGGCGGGTTTGCTAATGGATTTGGTGATACATTAAAAATTGTATCTTCATCTAAAAACATAAGTGCTGGTGTGACTGTTGTAGATGGTGTATCTGTATCAGGTGTTACTAGCTCTCCTGTATCCGCATCAAATATTCAGATTTTCACTAAAGAAGGTCGTCATATCGCAGGAACAGCGCTAAGTGCAGCGGAAATCAATACTTATATTAATGAAGAAAATGGATTTTCTGAATTCGCAACCTACCGGGCTGATTTTTTAAACCAATCTGGTAGTAAGGGTTATCGAGGTGTCACCTCTGAAACTATTTCCGCAACGTCGGGACATTCGTTAACTTTTGGAATTTTGGGTGGAGGTACAGGAATAGGAACTACCAATTTGGTTAACTCACAAACTGGCCCAAATAATTTTTTTGATCAGCAGACTCTAACGTTTTCTTCAACCGCATTAGGTATAGATGAAGCAGTTAAAGTTCCTGCCAATTCATCGGCGGACACGGTTGCAAAGGTGCTGAATACTAAACTAGCCTCGAAAGGTCTTTACTTCGAAGCTTCGAATCGGGTCCAGATTGAGATGGCTAGTTTGAGCTCAAATCCTGTTTCCTTCCAGTTAAGCGGTACAAATGCTGAACCAATTTCTGTGCAAGGTGAATACAACACCACCGTAGGTTTTACTAATTTAGCGTCTGCTATTAACGCTGTTTCGCCGACCACAGGAGTTTTTGCGGAGGTGAATAGCAATTCGGAGAGACTTGTGTTAAGCCGAAGCGACGGGGGTGATATTCGAATAACAAATGTGACGAATGCAAACATAAACCTCTCTGCCTTGAACAATAATTATTCTGTAGTTGGATCAGTTAAACCTTTGACGCCGTCCACTGCCAACGGGTTGGTGTTTTCTGGTTTGATAACTGGATACTCGAAAGACTCAATTTCAGTCACAAGCACTCAAGGTACTGCCATTAATAGTTCATCCGATAAGTATCAATCTGCTTCGGTAAGTCGTGACCTGTTCGAGGGAGGAGATAAGGCGGTTTTTGGAATAAATGCTTTATCTATTTTGCATGGTAATGCTTCTGAATCCTCTGTTGGTTCAACCTTTCACGGTGATCATAAATTTACCCTTAAATTGACCAAAGAGGATGGGACAGTACATAATTCTGTGATTAATTCGGGGTCTCTTTCGAGTGGTGGTGCTGAAGAAGTTGTTAAAGCATTGGTTTCTGACATCAAAAGGGAAACACCAATTCCTAAAATCGAGTCAGCGTCTTTTCCTTCACTACCTCCGGAAAATGCGAGGATGAAATTTATTTATGGTGGTGAAAAATATCAACTGCGATATAGTAATTCAGAATTCCAAGTGTCAGGGCTCGATTCGGGACAATTTATAATTGGGTTGAATCAATCTGGTTCAAACTACAGTCTTTCTATAAGTGTGCCCAGAGGTAGTAATTCTGGGTCATCAATTATTCCCATTGAAAATGACGGCGAGGATCAATTTGGTTTTACAAGCTGGACAAATTCGTTAACAGGAAGCACAACAAAATCCATGAATATTGGTGATACTCACTCAACAATTGTTCAAATATCAGAGAGTGCGACTGCGACTGTAACCCTAGAGAGACTGGCGAATGGAACTTATAGGTTGTCCTCAAATAATGCTTCGGTGATTCCTTCTTTTGCAGATGGAAACACCACCTCAGCATCTTTGACTAAAATTACAATTAAAAACAATAACACAAACACAGCGATAGAGGTAAATGGAAGCACAGGTGCAACTGCAATGGGGTTTGCAGTTGGGCGTGAGGAAATTTTTTCTGATACTGATAATAATCGGGTCGTTGTTCGAGCCCAAAATGGTGCTCCTGTTAACCTCGAAATTAGTGGACATAAGGAACAAAATAATAATTCTGTTCACCTGAAGGATATACCAGATGAAGAGTTAATTCTTCTTTTATCTGGCGGCGGGGCAAGGAAAGTATCAATGGACTACATATTGGGATCGTTGTCCCCCGAGCTTCCAATAAAAAATAACATAGAGATTTCTTTGATTGATGCAGAAACAAAGCAATTGGGAGTCTTTGACAATAATACCGGAAGTCTTATCGCAGAAAGAAAGTTTAATGAGGGTAATGCAATTAATATATTGGATTATTCAATTACTATTTCTGGAAAAATGGAAGAGGATGACTCATTTACGATAACTACAAATGATGATTTAAAACTTAATGGAAAAAACCTTGATTTAGTGGCGCAACTTGGCATCTCTCTTGGAAACAGACAAAACTATCAAGACTCATACAGGGACTATTTGATTGATGTGGGTTCAAAGTTAACATCAAATCGTATCAAGCTTGATAGTGTGACAGCTCAGTTAGAATCCGCAAAACAAAAAGTTGATGAAAAATCAGGTGTCAATTTGGACACTGAGGCAGCAAATCTTATTCAGCAACAACAATCGTATCAGGCAGCGGCACGATTATTGCAGACCGCAAGAGATATGTTTGAGACAATTGTCAAAATTTAGGTATTTTTAATGGCTATATCAACAGGTTTATTTACTGAAAAACAGCTTGATAATTTTGATAAAATTACCACCAAAATTGAGAAAAATCAGGCTAAAGTCATATCGGGAAAGTCTCTCACAGAGCCAGCCGAGGATCCTGAAAAAGCAATTAAAGTTTCCGCTTTAGATGAAAAATTACGCCAAACTGATAATTTTATTAGCAATCTTGGTAAAGCTGGCGAGAGATTGGGTGTGGCTGATACAGTTATGGGAAATATAAATAATATTCTTATCCGTCTGGGAGAGCTTGCGATACAGGCTGCAAATGATACATATACCGAAAAAGACAGGTTAATTATACAAATGGAGGTGAAAGAATTAAAGAACGAATTACTTTCATTGGCAAACACGCATGATTCACGAGGACAACCCTTGTTCTCTGGCTCAAGCGGAAAAGAAATTCCATTTTCAGAAAGCCTTGATGGTTCAATTGTTTACTCAGGTAACAATCAGAGAACCTTTGTACGAACTACTAATAACACAACCGTAGCAGACAGTCTTAGCGGCTCTGAAGTCTTTTTTTCTGATTTAGAAGGTAATAAACGTGTCAGTTATTTTGATATTGTAGATAATTTTATTGAATCACTTGAAACAGGAAAACAATTGCTCTCTAGCGCTTCTGTTGATGAACCAGATACCCAAGTAATAAAATTAAATAGCTCAGATAAATTAAATAATTTTTCTTTTGATATGAGAGGCCAATTCGGTTTGGTTACAGTCAAATTTGTTTCTACTAATAATGGAATTTCAGAGGCGCTGGCTGCTATAAATTTACATACCAGTCTAACAGGCATCACAGCTCAAAAGGATGCTTCTGGTGAAGGTATAAAGTTAACGAATGTTAATGGAGAGATCGAAATTTCTAATTTTTCAGATGGAAGCCAATTTGGTGATATTAACAATAAGATATCTATAATAAGTGCGAGTGGTGAAAAAAAAGAAATCGTAAATTCATCAAAAGATATTTCAAGAAATATTCAATTCATTAACTCCGCGCAAGAAAATAATGAGTTAAAAAGAGCTGCAATTGGTTCAATGGCTAACCAGATTCAGAATTCATTAAAAGTCAATGAAAATATGAGAGACCTTTTTCAAAAATCATTCTCCGATCTCGAATCTGCAGATTTGGAGAGGATTATAACGGAGCTACAGTCATTATTAGTGAATAGAGATGTTGCAAGACAGACCTACACAAAAATTACACAAACAACGCTGTTTGATTACATACGATGAGGATATTAGGATTTTTTTTAGTTTGTTTTCTGACCACCCCAGCGACCGCGGGATGTGAAAGGTTTTTTTCTTCCGCAGAAGTAAAATTTGGAATCCCAAAAGGCTTTTTACAAGCTATATCTTTTACAGAGGTCGGATTAGGCATTAATGGAAAATTGAGAGAGTTGGCGATTAATGTAGGAGGAGTGCAAATTTACTTTCGCGATAAAAAGACCGCCACTCGATACCTGTCTCTTATTAAAAATAAAAATGTTGATGTTGGATGTATGCAAATAAATTATTACTGGCACGGTAAAAACTTCAATAATATCACTGATATGCTCAACCCGCGAACAAATGTGATGTATGCTGCTAAGTTTTTAAAAGAAAAATTTATTAAAACGGGGTCATGGCAGAATGCGATACGTCAGTACCATTCCAACGACAGCACGAAAAGTTCCATATATTTCAAGAAATTTTTAGATAATTATAAAAAACTCATCAGTTAAGTAGAAATTTTATTTGATATAAAAAAAGGTAATTTAATGATTAGTACAATTTTAGCTGGTATAGGCGTTGCTTCAAAAGCTTTAGACTTAATTTCAAACAACGTAGCGAATGCGAAAAGCTATGGGTTTAAAACATCAGCGATAAACTTTCAGGATGTTTATTCCGCTGGGGGACAAGCTGGGAAGAAAATAGGCGAGGGGGCGCAATTAGCAAAGATAAATATGCGTCATGAACGCCAAGGAAATCTAACATTAACGGGTAATGTTTTAGATCTTGCTATCAAGGGTTCAGGATATTTTGTGTTAAGTGACTCGGAAGCGACACGGATTAAATTTACTCGTGATGGTAGTTTTTTGTTAAA
Organism: Rhodospirillaceae bacterium; assembly: GCA_002709075.1. GTDB lineage: Bacteria > Pseudomonadota > Alphaproteobacteria > MPNO01 > UBA2964. The sequence continues at coordinate 256,452 of PAPV01000005.1, forward strand.
CGAAAATGGTTTCTTAGTTAATCAATCAGGTCTGTTTGTAAGGGATACTAATGGGAAACCAATCCAAGTTCCTCTTAATAAACAAGGTTCTGGTTTGGTTGAATTAGAAATTAATGAACAGGGCCAAATATTAGCTACCTATAACGGTCAAAGAACAAAAATTATTGCAAACCTAGGTTTAGCAAATTTTGAGAATCCGGGAGCGCTTACTCCAGAGGGTGGAGGGGATTTTTCTGAAAGTTTTAATTCCGGTAAGGCCAAAATAAATAAAGCAGGAACCTCAGGTCTTGGTCTGATAAAATCCGGTGCCCTTGAGAATTCAACAACGGATATTGTTAAAGAGCTGGTAGCAATGATGACAGCTCAGCAAACATTTTCTGCTAACGCAAAAATGTTACAGACACACAATGACATGACTGGTCGCTGGCTTAGATAAAATTCTGTATAAATTTGCAGTTTCTTACTTGGGCAGTAATATCATGTTCGATTATCAGATCACCTTTGTCACTAATTACCAGCTCTGTATCAAGGTGTGTTTCAATAATAATTTTAATTGATCGGCTTCTTTGTAGTGAATGTAATAAGTTATCAAATATGTGTTTTTCTACAATTAACTCACAGCGCATTGTGGTCTGGTCAGGTAGGATTTGAATGATACTTTTTTTATTGGAATTCCTAGTAAAAATCGTAAAATTGACATAACCTGCGCTTATATTGACAAGGCGAGATTTAATGAAAAGAGATGAAGTGTTCTCTAAAACTGAACAGCGATGTGTTGCAGAAACAACCTCTGATTTAATTACCTGTAATTTATTGTATTCAGTCATTAAAATTAGAAATTTTCACCAAGTTTTTCTCTCAGCGCCTTAAATGCCTGGGATTTTATTTGAGAGATACGTCCTGGACTCAAATCTAAAACTTTAGCAATTTCATAAGTGTTCAGTTCTTCGACAAAATATAGTTGAAGAACTAATGCTTGATTTTTGTCTAACTCTCCTAGTTTTTCAGCGAGAATCCTTGCACGTATTTTATCATCCAAAACAGCATCTTGGGCGCCCCAATCAGACGCAAAAAAGGCAGAGCTTTCATGATATATTTCTTCAATACTTTGGAGATTTGCATGGGAAATTTGGCTTTCCCATCGCAATAATTCCTTAGAACTGATTTTTAACTTTGCAGCAATTTCTTCAGGTTTGGGTTCTCGTCCTAATTGTTGTCTGAGCTTCTCCTGCACAGCCTGAAGTTTTTTGTTGCGAGAGATTGTCTGACGAGAGAGATGCGAAGCACGACGCAAATGATCTATTATTGCTCCTTTTACACGCATTGAAGCGTAGTTAGGAAATGAACCATCTTTAGTGTGCACGTAATTATTAGAAGCTTCTATGAGACCGATCACACCTACCTGCATAAGATCTTCAATTTCAGCGTAATTACCCACCCGTCCATGAATTTTATATGCAATTCTTTTGACCAAATCAATGTGGTTACTTATCAGGCTTTCTCTATCGGCGCCTTTTAATGTGTAATTGTCTAATGTCATTTGTCTTTCAGATGAGTGTCTAACGTTTTTACTATATTTTGTATTAGCGAATGTTCAATTCGATCTTCGTTATAGAAGAAGGGAATTCGTTTGTTAATGCTATTTTCAATTTCTCTTGAGTGGGGTATGAAGCCAACTAAAATCATATTTAGATTTAAAAAATTACTGGTGATTTTGTAAAACTTATCAAATACTCTTGTTGCATCCGTTAAAGAGCTACATTGATTAACGCAAATGTAAAAAGTTTTAATGTTATATTCATGATATGCGATTTTTATGGTGGAATACGCGTCTAAAAAATTTGTGGGTAAATCTATAAGTGAAATTAAGGGAGTTGATTCGACACAACTAAGGGACATAGTATAATCCTCGGCACCGGCAGCGTTGTCGATTATTGCATATTCATAGGCGGACTTTACACTTTTTATCCCATGCCAGATTTTTTTTCCGTTTTCAGCTGACAAATTAACCAATGAACTACTACCACTTTTTCCTGGAACAATCGATAAATTATCAGAAACCTTAGTAATCGCTTCTTGAAAAGTGCATGTGCCTGAAATAAAGTCCTCAACTGATTTTTCTGGATTTACACCTAACATGATGTGGGCGTTTGGTAATCCGAAATCTGCGTCTATTAACAGTGTCTTTCCCTTAAGTTTGGAGAAAGCAACTGCTAAATTTGTTGCTAGCAAAGTTTTGCCCGCGCCTCCCTTACCACTGAGAACTGCAATTGATTTCTTCATTTAAGATCCATCTCTTTGTGTGCCAATGAAGAAATTATTTCATCTTTATCTGTTACAATATGAAACTGACCTCCAACTTCATTGGTAAGTGCAGAGATATACTTCATGTACCCAAAATTCAGATAATTTTCTTTGGCATGATTTTTTTTATTATAAATAATGTGAAAGTTTGCATCCCTTAATGTTACATCATCGAATATTTTATCTTCAAAATTTTCGAAGGAGTCTATTACATAAAATATATTGAAGCTTGTATAGTTGGAAAATATTTTCTGATAAAGATTTGATTTCGCATAATCATTATAAAAAATATTCGCTTCGATCACAGGCGTGCTCTGAGAAATGTTACTTGCAAGTATTGGTTGATAAGAAAATTGGCACTCTAGCAAACTTGCCACAATTGCAGAATTTGAATTAGCAAGAAGATGATTTTCGCCGTCCCGAATATAATGGATGTTGGTATCACTTCGATTTAGTAAAAAATTATAAAGAATAGTCGTTTTGCCGCAACCGGGCAGTCCAATAAACAGGGTTGGGTCAAGCTTTTGTTCAGAAATCAATGTTTTAAATTTATCATTTGGAGTCTCTTTGGTAGAGGTTTGTTTTTTATTACCTTTTCTTTCTGGGCTTGGTGCAGATGTGCTCGCGGTTACAATAACTTTCCCATCCTTTTTCTCGGTTTTTAAGACATACGCGTCTTCGCCAAGGTCCTGTGCGACTTTTTCCAAGGCATCTTCGATATTAGTTGAGGTGAACTTTTTTTCATTCATATTTGAGTATACCCTATTCTTTCCCAGTCTCGGAGCTTTTTGCTTCATTGCTTATAGTAGCAATAACTTCAAGTTGCCGTCTGTAAGGAATTTCGTTTACACCTAAGACAATTAAATCATTTATGTGAATACTTAAGAAATTCATTAATTTTTTCCTCACAGATGCATGAGTAACAACCACTCCTTTTTTTCCAATCTTCGCTTGATTCTCGAGTGCCAAATTCACCTCAGTAACAATACTCTCAGCCATTGAAGGCTCCAACATAAGAATTTCGGAATCGAACTGGTTTGCCGCAGATATGAGTAACTGCTCTATCTCAGAGTCAAACACCACTACAGGCAACGCCTCATTTATAGGCACTATTTGTTGTATTAATAATTCTACAAGTGCTGGCCTAAGAGCCTCGGCAATTTCATCGTTAGACATACCCTTAGACTGAAAATTTGAAACATATTCAAGAATTTTTCTCAGATCCGTCAAGGGTATTCTGTCTTCTAAAAGCCCTTTTAGTATACTAGTAAGATTTGAGAGATTTATTACTTTTGGGATAACCGACTCAACAAGGTTTGGAGAGGTGTTTGTTAAATTATCCAGCAGTATTTGGACATCATCCTGACCCAATATGTCATGTGCATTACATTTAATAATAGAACTCAAATGAGTTGCAATAATTGCATCTGGGTCAACCACAACGTGATGATCGCCTTCAGCCTCAACCTGTTGATCAGAGTCTATCCATGTAGAAGCCATTCCAAATGCTGGGTCTTTTACATTTATACCGTCAAGTTTTTCAATCGAGTCTGGAGAGGGAAGGGCTAATTTTTTACCCATAAAGACGACATCTTCTCCTAAAATTATCTGTCCAATCTTTATCCGGTAGGTATCTTGGGGAAGGGTGAGGTCATCGGTTATTCGAACTTGCGGAATGATAAATCCGAGTTCCTTGGACAGTTCTTTTCTAACACTTGCTATTCGATTAGCCAAGGGAGCACCATCTTCACCACCTATAAGATCAAGAAGGCTGAAACTTAAAATGACTGAAATAGCGGCATTATCGCTAATTTCGCTAATTTCGACAGCTTTCTCATCCTGTGGATCATCAACAGATACTACTTTGGAACCAACTTCTATGGGGCTTATTTTTGCGCGATGCGAAATGTAAAAGCCAATTGCGGCGGCGGTTATACCAAAGGTGAAAAACAAGATATTTGGCATTCCGGGTATGAGACCAAGAAGTCCGAGCACCGCTGCTACCGGATACCATGCCTTGGAGATTGACATTTCTTCAGCAACTTGCTCAGCCATATCGCGACCGGCCGATACTCGAGTAACAATGATTGCCGTACCTATTGACAACAAGAGAGATGGAATTGCCGCAGCAAGACCGTCACCAACCGACAATAATATGTAGGTTTCTGCTGCGACGGATACCGGTAGATTGTGTTGTCCTATACCAATTGATAGTCCACCAATTATATTTATGGCTAGTATAAGAACCGCAGCAATTGCATCACCCTTTACAAATTTAGTTGCTCCGTCCATTGCACTATAAAAATCTGTCTCTTTACCAAGTTCCTCACGCTTTTTTAATGCATCCTCAGGAGTAAGAACTCCTGCATTAATATCTGCATCTATTGCCATCTGCTTACCTGGCATGGCATCTAGAGTGAAACGAGCAGATACTTCGGACACACGTCCTGCACCTTTTGTAATCACAATAAGATTAATTATAATTAAAATGATAAATACAAATATACCCACTGCGAAGTTTCCACCAATCACGAATTCACCAAACGCCTCAATGACCCTTCCGGCAGCATCAGGACCGTTTTGTCCTTCACTCAAGACAACACGAGTGGAAGCAACGTTTAGTGCTAATCTCAAAACTGTTGCAACAAGAAGAATTGTGGGAAAACTCGAAAAGTCAAGCGGTCTGAATGTGTGTAATGCCAGCATCAGCACCAGCAGTCCAATCATTATGTTTGTGGCGAAGAATACATCTAAAACGAGGGGTGGTAGTGGGATGACCATTAGAACAACCACAGCTAAGATGCCAAAAGGCATTAATGTGCTTCTAAACATATTACTGAGACGGCTAAAACCGGGTATGTTCTGAATTGCTTCCATAAAACTTATCCATATGAGTGTTTTTAAAAGTGAATGCAAAAGATGTGCCAGAGGCCTAATAAGAATGGAAATGGATTATGATAATATCTTCTAAAAAATACTTAGAATTCAAAAGTCATGTATTTACAATTCTGGAGAAGAATGATGGATCCAACAAAATAAGTAAAAATTGCGACTACCTTATTATCGCATTCATTATATTAAATATCATTATCATTATATGTGAATCTATTGACAAAATCTTTCAGGGAAATGAAGAAATATTTCGGAATCTAGAGATATTTTTTGTTTTGTTATTTACATTCGAATACCTTCTGAGATTGTGGTCTCAGCAAGACTTCGAAAAAAACGGTAAAATAAAAAATGGCCGAATTCGTTACTTTTTCAGTTTTTACGGGCTGGTAGATATTCTCTCAGTTTTGCCATTTTATTTACAAATAATATTTCCTGGTTTTGATTTACGAATATTGAGAACATTCCGGTTAATTAGAATTTTAAAAATATCCCATTACAATTCTGCTATTGAGGATCTATTTCAAGCTATTTATGTTGAGCGTAAACCATTTCTAGCAACACTCTATATATTTGCTGTGGCTATTCTACTTAACTCAACACTTTTGTATTTTGCAGAAAGTCAGGTTCAGCCCGATAAGTTTGGATCTATACCGGATGCTATTTATTGGTCTGTGATTACACTAACTACTGTTGGCTATGGCGACGTCACACCGCAAACCTCGATAGGAAAGGTAATAGCTGTTTTTACAGCTTTGACAGGTATATGCGTTGTCGCTTTGTTGTCAGGTATAGTTGCTACAGCTTTTTCCCGGCAAATAAATCAACGTCAGTTAATTTTTGAAGAGCAAGTAAGAAAGGCTCTGGAAGACGGCGTAATTACTGATACAGAAATGGAAATGCTTAATACCATGCGTAAAGAATTTGATATTGATGATGAGTTTCAATCTAGTCTTATCAAAAATATATTGAGGCAAAGATCCCATAAATATAGATAAATAACGAAAAATCGTCAGTGGAATTACGAAACGATAAAATTTCGTCAATAATAGTTTGTAAGTTTTAATAAGGTGGACTGCTGTAGGATTTTTGTCTGGCTAACACATACTTATATCTGATAATTTTCCTAAGTTCCGTTTCTCAACCAAAAAAGATTGGCACAGATCTTGCTTCTATCAACCCAAGCAAGAGAGGTGACAATGATTTACATAGATAAAACTTCACTTTCAATTTCTTTGGAAATTTCCAATGCTTTTGATCTAAGACGGGTTGCATATTCAGACATACCTGTTGAGGAAATCAAAAAAGGGGACCCTAACAACCATTCTACTCTTGTATGTGGAATCATACATGGGACAAAAGATCCTCAAAAAGTAGTTAACGAGGCAACCGAGAAAGCGGTAAGAAAGGGCATACAGAGACTTGTCATTGTCGACGAAACAAAAGAAATGCCCGGTATTGAGAGTTTAAAAAATGGCCGAATTATCATAATAAATGCGGACTTCAAATCAACTCGATTTTCTTCAGAGTTTTTAGTAAGCCTAATTATCAGTATTGTAGCAGAGAATGCCGGATATGTATTAAAAGATAAAGCATCTGAAAAGTTGTTTGATATTGCAGAACGAGTGGCTAAGTCAGATGTTGGTGTTTTTATTAATGGCCCAACCGGTACGGGTAAGGAAGTTCTTTCTAACTTTCTGCACGAACATTCTTGCCGTAAAAATGAAAAATTTATTGCATTAAACTGCGCGGCTATCCCCGATCATATGTTAGAGGCCATGTTGTTTGGACATTTAAAAGGTGCATTCACTGGTGCAGCTTCACATAGCAAAGGGATCTTTAGAGCGGCAGACAAGGGTACTCTTTTACTTGATGAAATTTCAGAAATGCCCCTATCATTGCAAGCAAAACTACTTCGAATGCTTCAAGAGAGGGCGGTTACACCGGTGGGAGGGACTGAATCCATTCCCTGTGATGTGAGGGTTTTGGCCACCTCCAATAGAAATATGGAAATTGAAGTTCAAGAAGGAAGATTCCGGGAAGATTTATATTATCGTCTAAACGTCTTTCCTCTGACTACCTTACCATTAGAAAATAGAAAAAAGGATATACTAGCTCTGAGTGCCCACATGCTTATCAGGCATAATAAAGATTGGGCGAACCTTCCCTTTTTGACTACGGCGGCAGCAAATCGTTTGCAGTCGTATAACTGGCCAGGAAATGTGCGTGAGTTGGAGAACGTTGTTCAACGTGCAACTGTTTTGGCGGCCGATAATATAATTGAAGAACATGATATTTTGATTAATTCGCAAACTTTTATTGGTCAAATAATTCCACCCACAATTAACGAAAAGTCATTAGCAAGAACATAGAGATGAAAAATGGATAAAATTTCGAATACTTATCAACAAAATCTTACCCCTGTAAAAAATTTGAATTCTGAACCTAGAAGTAATGGCGAGTTTGACAGCAACCGAAGCTTTATCAATGAAATTAAAGATACATTGGATAAAGTATCTGAAGAACAGCTTAATGCACAAAAAATTGCAAAAGCTTTTGAAGTAGGTGAAGAAAACAGTGTGGCTAAGGTTATGGTAGCACAACAGGTTTCATCTCTAGGTTTTAATATGGTTCTTAATGTCCGGAACAAGGTCTTAAGTGCATATAGAGATATTATAAATATGCCCGTTTAAGAATGTAACTCATTAACTAAAAAAATGGTAATCGATATGGCAACAAGTACAAGCGATGTTGTAATAAATGAACCTGGTGGCCCGTTGGCCGGTGTGATGCAACGTGTAAAAAACTTTAGTGCTTTTGTGCGACAACCGAGTGTTCAAAGGGCTTTGCCAACATTGGCGGCTTTGGTCTTGTTACCTTTTGGGCTTGTAATTTATTTTTCAATTCAGACGCCTGAACGAACCTCATTATACGGTTCTCTTCCCGAGGCAGAGAAGGCAAAAGTCATAGAGGCATTAAGAAACCAAGGAGTAGATGTGGCAGTCGACCCGGTAACGGGGGAGGTTACTGTTCCTTTAGATGACTATCACTCTTCAAGAATGAGTCTGGCTGCTCAGGGTTTGCCGGAAACAGTAGCAGATGGATATGGTGGATTAAAAGATTTACCAATGGGGGCGAGCAGATCATTGGAATCCATTAAATTGAAGCAAACGCAAGAAGTGGAGCTCGCAAAATCAATTTCCAATATTGATATTATTAAAAGTGCACGTGTGCACTTGGCAATCCCGGAACGTTCGGTTTTTGCCAGAAATTCACTGCCACCAAAAGCGTCTGTATTCGTAAATCTCGCACGAGGAAGAACTCTTACTTCCGATCAAATAAGCGCTATTGTAAATTTGGTTTCATCCTCCGTACCCAACCTTGCAAGGGAAAATGTAGCTGTCATAGATCAAATTGGCAGATTATTATCTAATAATGAGCTCGATCAAGCTAGTCGGCTGACTGACAAACAGTTCGGCCACAAAATCAAAGTTGAGAACGTATACCGAAGCAGAGTTGAGGCTCTTTTGTCTCCTCTTGTGGGGTCTGGAAACGTAAACGTTCAAGTCAGCGTGAGCTTAGATTTTACTAAAAAAACTAAATCACTTGAAACATATGATCCTAATGGAAGGGTTATACGGAGTGAAAAAGTTATGGATGAAAAAACCGCTCGTAAAAAAGCCATGGGTATACCCGGTGCTGTTACAAACACTCCTCCCGCGGAAGGTGAACAAAACAATCCTGATAAAGCGGCTGTAGTTGAAAATCAGTCGGGGAAATCAACAAAAGATCAGGATGTTACGACTCGAAAAAATATCGTCCGAAATTATGATTTGTCACGTACTTTATTTAAAGAGGAAACGCCACTTGCACAAATTCGAAAGATTAATGTCGCAATTTTAATGAAAGAAGAAAAGGAAATTACCCCAGCAGAGGGAGCTCAGCCAAAAAAAGACCGGGTTAGTGAGATTGCAGTTTTGGAAAAATTAGTTACTTCTGCACTAGGATTGGATGCTGCTCGGGGTGATACTCTGGTAATACTAGAACGTCCTTTTGTAGACATGATACCCGAGGCGATTAAAATAAATTGGTATGAAGAAAAATGGGTAAAAGATCTTGCTATTAATTTTATGACTTTCCTCGTGATGTGTGTTCTTGCAATTGGTGTTGTAAAACCTCTTGTCAATCGAATAGTTTTCTCATCAAAAGCTGATCAAAGTCTTCAGCAAGCTCAGGCAGAGCTTGTTCAAGCAGATGAAGAACTTCAATCACTGGAAGTGCAACCTGGTGAGAGTCTTGACGATATAAAGAAAAAACTTAAACCCACCCGCTCAGGTATTTCATCCGAAATGCTTGATACGGCAAATACATACGATGACAAAGTTGCTATCATTCGTATGATCGTCTCTGACGAGGCAGGGCGCGTATCAAACGTGTTTAAGGGTATGATTCAAGAAGACCTGAATGCATGAGAAAATTGTAGATTTTTATCACCATATCAATAGCGGAAGAGAAAAATGGCCGAAGCTGAAACCGAAGCGCAAGATGAAACAAGTGTCGACACTGCAAGTGAGGAGGTATTTAAGTCCCTAACTGGCACGGAAAAGTCCGCTATTCTGATGATGCTTTTGGGTGAAGAAGAAGGGGCAGCAGTAATGAAAGCACTAAACCCGCAAGAGGTCCAGACACTGGGTGCTGCAATGTATTCAGTACAAGGAGTGAATCAGTCGGTTGTGAATATGGTTTTAGATGAATTTCTTGAGGTAATTAAACAGCAGACAAGTCTTGGCCTTGGTGCTGGAAATTACATTCGAAATGTAATGGAGAAAGCATTAGGAGAAGATAAAGCCCAGTCGGTTCTAAGTCGCATTACACCATCCAGCAGCGAAAAGCCGATTGAGATTTTAGATTGGATGGATGCGCGGTCGATAGCGGAACTTATTCAAGATGAACATCCGCAAATAGTTGCCTTGGTAATGAGTTATCTTGAAGTCGGACTCGCAGCTGATGTTTTGCTTCTTTTAGACGATACCTTGCAGGCAGAAGTTATCCAAAGGATCGCAACACTGGAAACCGTCGATCCATCTGCCATTAAAGAACTTGAAAACGTGTTGCAGCTTAAATTTAAGGCAAACACCAATTTGCGATCCACTCAGGTCGGAGGTGTTAAGGCCGCTGCAAAGATAATGAATTTTACAAAAGAAGCGATGGAAAAAAGAATTCTGGGTGCAATCCGGAAGAGCGACAAGGATCTTATGGCTGCCATCCAGGATAATATGTTTGTATTTGATAATTTAGGTATGTCTGATGACAAAGCACTGCAGGTATTGTTGAGATCCGTAGAAGTAGAGGATCTATGTTTGTCTATGAAAGGGGCAGATGAAGAACTACAAAATAAACTTTACTCGTGTATGTCAGAGAGAGCCGCTGCAAATTTGAAAGATGAAATGGAAGCATTAGGGCCTATTCGACTTTCCGAAGTTCAAGATGCGCAAAAACGAATTGTTGCTGTAGCCAGGCGTTTGTCAGATGAAGGAGCAATTGTACTTGCTGGGCGCGGTGGAGAGGAAATGGTTTAGATGCTTGCACAGAGTCAAACAGAGAAGTTTTTAACATTATTGAGTAATAACCCCCGCTCAGAATTTGAAAAGCAACCTTTAAAGAAAAAAAATTCCGACACTGGTTTTAAACCATTAAGTGTTGCCGATTTAGTTAATAAGAATCCGATTAATCAAACTTGCGATGATGAGGTTGTTTTTGAAGAACAACATGTGAGAGATGAGGAAAGTGTCCCTCGCTTTAAACATGAAACAGAAAACCTAAATGGTGTTGACAATATTACAGAAAAAGTTGACCGCGTCCAAAGTGATGAGCTTGCGTCCCCCTCAGTGGAACCTGAGCAATTAAGCAATAAAAACAATATCGATACTCTTGATGAAGAAAAGGAAAAAATTAGTCTTCAGGCATACGATGAGGGGTATGCCGCGGGATTGGCTGCGGCCGAAAGTGCATCGGAGGGTGATGTTGTTGAGTCAATTCGTCATCTGCAAAATATCATAAAATCTTCAGAGACGTCTGATGTTTTTAATAAAGAATATATCAAAACATTTATTGTAGAAACAATTCGAGCAGAAACTACAAAAACAATTGGCTTTTGTATTGAACAATTACCAGAAAAATTTCTTGAGAGTATTCATGATAAACTTGAAAAATTTTCATATCTTACTGAGAAGAAAACAATCCAATTAAATACAGAGGATTATAATTTGATAAAATCATATGCTGATTTTGATGAAGAAGGAAAATTTGAATTTGTTGCATCAGAGAAGCTTGATAGAGGTTCGATACTGATTGAAGTAGGTAATATAATTTTTAATAATTGAAGGTATCATGCAGATAGAAGACAGTATTTTTGACGAAATAAGAAATAATACTTTTCAAAAAGAAATAAACATTACTGGTGTGGTTCGAAGTTACGATGGAGTTGTGGTTACTTGCGACGGATTTCCTGCACCGGTTGGGGCTTTATGCAAAATCACGGATGACTCTGGAAATCAATCTTTTGCAGAGTTAATAGGTTTTGGCAAAGGCATTAATAAATTGGTCCCATACACTGGATCCTCTAATGTAATTGCTGGTGCCCGAGTAGAACTTATTAGCCATGGTGCGTCTGCAAAGATTGATGACAGATGTTTGGGAAGAGCATTTGACTCTCTTTTGCAACCTTTAGATCAGAATCCCCACACTACATTTATAGATCCAATTTCGTTAGACGGCGAAAAAATAAATGCATTGGATAGAAGACCGATTTCCGAACCATTTGATACTGGTGTAAGGGCCATTAATGGTTTGTTGTGCATTGGTCGTGGTCAAAGAGTAGGAATTGTAGCGGGGTCTGGTGTTGGCAAGAGTGTTCTGCTGCAGATGATTACTCGCCATTCACATTCGGATGTAATAGTAGTAGGATTAATAGGCGAGAGATCAAGGGAAATTGGCGATTTCATAAGAAAAACACTGACCTCTGAAATGATTTCACGTTTGTGCATAATAGCTGAACCGGCGGGCAGTTCTCCGTTGCGAAGAATAAGAGCGGCAAATTTATGTACCGCAATATCAGAGTATTTTAGGAAAAAAGGAAAAAATACTTTACTCATCATGGACTCACTTACGAGGGTTGCTCACGCTCGACGAGAGATAGGTTTAGCACTTGGGGAGAATGCTTCTGTAAGGGGGTACCCCCCTTCAGCAATTGCGATGATTCCTGAATTGATTGAAAGAGCAGGTCAAGGAAGCTCCACTGAAGGTTCAACCACAGGTATTTATACAGTATTAGCAGATTCTGATGATTTAAATGATCCTGTAGTAGACTCATCCAGGGCAATTTTAGATGGCCATATAGTGCTTTCCAGAATGCAATCGGAATTGGGCATTTATCCTGCAATAGATATTAGTTCATCTATAAGTCGTGTGCTCTCAGATATTACTAGTGTGGAGCAGCAAAATAATATTCGGGAATTTAGAAAATACTATTCAATATATCAGGAAAATAAGGATTTGCTTTTACTTGGTGGTTACAAACAGGGAAGTGACTTAGAGATGGATAAAGCGATTACATTGTATGACCAAATGTCAAAGTATATTGTTCAAGCACCTGATGAAAAATGCAATATAGAGGATTCAATTAAAGTTTTGAGTGGCGTTTTTAATGGATAGAAGCAGATCAAAATTAAGAAAGATTGAGTCATTCATTCGTAAGATTGTTATTGAAAAAAAAGAAATCAAACTGCGTATCGTTCATCTTTTGGGGGAGCTAAATAAAATTAAAAAGCTTTCTCAGATTATGAGCGATGAATTGTTAAAAATCAATAATCAAAAGATTTATAATGGTTATAATATAAGAAAAAATATGAATTATTCTCATATCGTAAGAGAGCAATTAAATATATCAGAAAATAAAATTGAGTTCCTTGAAATTGAAATTCTAAATCTTGAGAAAGAGCTTATTTCAAAAAAACATCAAGAAAACTTGCTACAGGAGAAGGCGATAAATTTCCGTTAAGCGTCTCAAGCCCTGCTAAAAGTTTTAATAAAGTTGGCATGAAAAGTGCATAAAAATTATAAAGCTTTACGAGGGTAAAATTATGAAAATCAATTCAGAAATTCAAACAGGATCTTCTGAACAAAAATTAGCCTTGCCAGCTAAAGTTGTGACTTCTGAAAAGAAAAATGTCTTTGGAGTTATAATAGATATGCTCGGCATGCCTTCCAAAAAAAACTTAGCAGACAGTGCCTCAGAGGTGTCTGATACTGTGTCAGACCCCATTATGAAAAATAAATCCGAGATAGATGAAAACCCGACACCTTCCTATCAAGTGATTCAGTTAGGGGAGGATCCGAGAGAACAGGAGAATACTGTCCCGCTTACATCGAACATAAAACGGTCAAAATTAGAGGTAACAGCGACACATGCTGAACAGGAGAATACTGTCCCGCTTACATCGAACATAAAAGGGTCAAAATTAGAGGTAACAGGGACACATGCTGAACAGGAGAATACTGT
>PAPV01000006.1 GCA_002709075.1 Rhodospirillaceae bacterium
CTATCTGACTGTTGCCGTGCTTCTTGGAAGTATAGGAGTAAGTGCGAGTGGTGATTTACAAAAGGGTCAAACTGCATACGACAGTAAGGAAGCTAGAAAATGAAACTAAAAATATCTTTTCTATGCGTGTAACCATGAATAATCCGTGTAAATATCAATATTTGTTAAAACTATAAGACATGAGCAATTTCAAAAAACCACACTCAATCGTCATCATCATCATCTTCTTCTTCTTCTTCATTCTCTTCATCTTCAACGTCTTCTTTTTCGTTTTTGTCTTTCTTACTTGATTTTTTTTCTTCACTTTGTTCTTTTGGGTCCTCACCAAATCTGTTGGGACCTTTTGTTCCTTCGAAGCACATAAAAACGAGTAACACTACATTAAGGAGCGGAATAACAGATGCAATATAAAACCATCCAGACTTATCAATGTCATGCAATCTTCGAACTCCAACAGCAATAGCTGGGACTAATAAACCTAGGGTAACTAAGCTGGAAAATATTCCAGGAGTTGCAGCGGTAGCATCTATAAGAAGCCCAATTGTGTAACATATCATAAATAGCAGAATGAATAACCAATATTCTTTTCTTCTAGCTCTACCCTCGAACACCGCGTATTTTTTTAGAGCATCTAGCATATTTATGTCCTTTTTTGTTGTTTAATAATACTTGCAAAATACCAAAACTAATCTTTTATAAAACAAAGGCTTCTCATAAATTTCCTAATGTTTTAATTACCAAATATTTTGTACAATTTTTCATTCAAAATACAAACCTATTTATAATAAATTTCATCAAATTTAAGCTTTAAACATTAAAATTAAATAGGAGCCTGAAGTATATGGATGGGTTTACAATATTTGTTATTATTTGTTTGGTTGTTTTAGTTTTTTTAATTAAAGGAGTTATAAAAACTTTTAAAAGACAACCTGTGGTAGCAATTCTTTGCATTATTTTCATTTTTCCTATTTATGCCATTTGGGCATTTGTTGAGTTATTTACCGGTGAAATAGCTCAAAAATAGGTATTTTTAACAGTACAAAATAATCAGTCGTAACGAAAAAACGTCCATCTATGTTTTGTTGTTCCTTACCCGATCTTTCCATCTTTTATTTATTTTGCTTGTTTTAAAAAATTATAATATTCGCATGCTGGGTTATGCCTAGGTCGCCTTTTTTTATGGAGTGTATTTTTGATGCTCAGAAGAGTTGGCTCCACCCAAGATAAATTTGTTTTGTATGGAATTAAAGTGGCTTTAAACTCCATGGTAGCAATTTTTTCTCCAAGAAAATTACTTCTGGAAAATCGATCACCATCAACATAGAGGAAGTAGCCAATATTAGAGGTAGCTACACCTATTCTTCGCATTACCCAAACATAAAAATCCATTTGGCGTCGATATCCTCCCTTCCAAGGGCCTTCAAGCGTAATTTTTTTTCCAGATGATTTTTGGGAAGTGCTCTTGTAGTCTATAATATGCACTTCCTTTGAGTTCTTATTGAACCAAACATCGTCGAGTCCTCCGCCTACTTTTAAATTTGTCTCTTTATGCACAGTATTAAAACGACCTTCTGCACCAAAGTGTAAACTTTGTGTCCATTTTTGAAACCTGTCATCATTAAATGGAATTATGTGGTCTAGACCAAGATTAACTAGGAAGGGGTGCGACGTACCGCGGAGCCTGTGCACATCGAAATCTCTTTTTAACAGAACATCTGTTGCCTCATTTAAATTAAAACCTGGAATACTAGGAAAAGAAATGCCTTCGACTTGCTGCATGTAAAAACAAGCCTCGCATCTTACAAAATTATCTATTCTAAATCTGCTAAGTTCGTATGGTTCAGGTCGTCTAGGATCGAATATTCCTCGGTGCCGTGGCATTAGTATTTATCCTAACCACAAAATTATGTCTGTAAAACCCGCTTTTTATTTTTCGATTATTTTTGTCGGCGCCTCTGTAAGGTGACTTTTTATAATGGAAAATATTTTATTCAAAATAATTTCATTTCCAAGTGGAAGAATATGACAACAGCTATCTGAGTATACAGAGCGTTTTTCATCGTCAAATAAATTTGTTCCATTAATAAAGATTATCCCGGATTTTCTTAGCCTATCTGATTTCCGTATCATTTGACTGTAAACTGGTCCGACTATCTCATTACGAAACCTTCCGTAAGGTTCTTGTTTTGTAAAAGCAACTTTTGCCTCTTCTTTTGAAAAAACTCTGTTTCCGTAATATTGGTTTGGCTGCAACATATGGATATAAAGCGTGTTTGTGTTTTTCAAAATTTTACTTATGAGAATGGATGATTTTATCCAAATATCAACTATTCTTTTCTGGACCATTTTTATGTCTGAATTTGTATTGGGAATTATGAGATATTGCGAGTTAGCTTTATTAAATCCTATGGATACACGATTTTTAGCGTCTTGGAGGGCTTGTGTGGCCGAAGGAAAAATGAAATATTTGTAATAACAATATTCAAGGGCAAAAACAGATGACAGAATTCGCCTTTGAATTTTAACAACTTTGTTTTGTGCTTTTAGTATACTAATTCTTGCAGCTTTGGATGAAGCAATGTTCCCTTGTATTTGGTATGTAAAATCGACGTAGGGATTCATCACATCAGCTTTAAAATATTTCCAATTCATCCAACCCATATATGCTTCATTGAATCCATCTATATTCAAGACTATGTTCGGAGATATACCGTTCAGAATCAAATAATTTAGAACAAATAATTGATGTGGTTGCTTATATCCGCCATTAATCGCAGGTATTATTTTAATATTTCTTTTCGAAAGTAATTTTTGTAATTTTTCTTTAAGTTTTGCTCGTTTATGCCAGTCAAACCCTCCTGCAACGGACCCCCCCAATATCAATACAACAAAATCTGTTTCCTTAATGTCATTTAACATCCAGTTTGGGAATCCATGATAGTTTACCGAAGTCTTTGATGGAGCCACCATTCCTTTCATGGTCCACCCTGGCCTCATAGAATACCCTAAATAAGGATGGAAAATTTGTCGTGTAAGAAAATGTCTACTTTGTAAAAGTTCAGCATTTGTGAAGCTTTTTACATCCTCTTTGTCGTCTATATCAACAATCGTTAGTTCGTTTGCAGCATTTTTCTGTAGGTTATTTATACGATTTTCTTCTGATAGGAATTGCCAGTTCGACCAAACGAAAACGTTTTGGTCGTAGAGAATGAAAGATATGGCTGCAACTTCAGCGGAAATTACGCATATCAAAAGTCGCATAACGAACGACAAAAAATTATTGTTTACAATTCTTTTTCTAACGATCATCTTTGTTCACATTGTTCTTTTTTATATCGAGCAACGTCTCTGTTGTAATGGTATATATTTTTTTATAACAAACAAAAGCTTTTAAATGAACTCACGTGTTAGTTCTTTTCGCTGTTGAGGTATCTGCAAACTTTTACTCGGAAGTGTTGAATGTTCTCTAACTTAAAATTTCATTACAGATAGGTTGCCAAAAAAATGGATACAGGACTTGAAGGCAAACGTGGATTAATTATGGGGGCGAGTGCTGGAATGGGTAATGGGATTGCCCGGTCCTTGGCTGCAGAGGGTGTAAATCTTATTTTAACATCTAGACGGAACAATATCCTAAAGGCTGAAGCAAAATACATTAGTGAAAAATATGGTAATTCCGTAGAGACGTTTGCCTGTGACTTTTCGAAAGACGCAGATATAGAACGTCTTTTAGATTTTGTAGAAAATCAATACGGTGGCGTTGACATTCAATTCAATAATTGTGGGGGTCCTCCTCGCTTACTTCCTTCGGAAACAAGCGATCAGATTTGGAGAGAATGGTTTGATATTATAGTATTGGCGGCAATTAGAATTACTTCGCTCTCTTTGCCCCATATGAAGCAAAAGAAATGGGGCAGGGTAATCTCCATGACATCATCAAATATTTATATTGCGGCAACAACAAATGTACTTTCAACCTCTCTCAGAATGGCTCTAGTGGGTTGGTCTAAGGCATTAGCAAACGAGGTTGCAGGAGATGGTATTACTGTAAACTGTCTTGTGCCCGGTAGGATAAGCACCGACCGCTTATTGGAAGGCGATACATCGAGAGCGAGTCGTGCAGGTGTTACTCCGGAACAAATGCGGTTGAAATTGGTTTCTCAGTCACCACTTGGGCGTGATGGGTCTGTGGAAGAGATGGCAAATCTAGCTACATTTCTATGCAGCAAGCAGGCAAGTTATGTAACAGGGTCAGTAATAAGAGCAGATGGCGGATCAATTCCGGTTACATTATAACATTTAGTGAGAAAGCTAGTAAAATACGTAAGATTTTAAATTATTAAACAATTTACAAATTGTATCTCCGAAAGAATCCTGAAATTTTTTGCGCTTTTGCTTGTGAATATTTATTAAATGCGGCTCTTTGAATGAAGAATTCACTTTACACAGGAATACTCCTTAAAGTATTTTGTCTTTTTTGCTAATGATAATTATTATCAGAATATACTAGTATCACCTAAACCAAAAATCACTCCAGGCCGTAACTAAAACGATAGAAAAAACTATAGGAAATACAATGAAAACCATTCTTACCTTACTAATTTGTTTCATAACTCTTCCATCTTTCGCTGCTGAGCACGTTTTGGACATGTTAAACAAACGAGCTGATGGCAAGCGCCAAGTCTACAGTCAGGACGTCCTGGAAATCGATGTTGGTGATACTGTTGTTTGGATGCCAAAATCCCGTGGCCATAATGTTGAAATTAAAGGAGCTCCTGTAAAAGTTAAATTTAAATCTAAGCTATCCAAAAAAACTAGGTTCAAGTTCGAAAAACCAGGGATATATTACTATGTTTGTACTCCTCATCAGGCACTTGGGATGATTGGTCTTGTAGTTGTTGGAAAAGATATTTCCAACATTGAAAAAATTAGAAAAGTAAAAGTTTACGGCCGATCGAAGGGGAAAATGAAGAAATGGTTAGCAAAATTGGAAAAAAAATATGCCAAGTAAGTCGTATTATGCCCAGGAGGTCGTATAAGGTTTAGTTCTGTATAGGAGATACTTACTTAATTTTTGTCAATACAATAGGGTCGTCAGGGTTTATTAATGTTATGTCAATATTAATGTTACCTTGACTAGCCCACAACGTTCTATCGGTTGCAACATTTTTTACGGAATAACAAAACGAATAATTACCTTCACGTATAAACCCGCAACACAAGATCGAAATTCTTGTTGAAGACATCCTTCACTCTATTAATGGAAGAAACACTTTATACCTTCCTCGTATAAAGAAGAAATAACTGTTTTTGAAGGCTTTCCCAAGTATGAGGGTTGATGTAATATCAAATTGGCAATGTCAAAAGGGTATGCATTAAAATACTTTCAAGCAATTATCCTCAAATCTTCCTTTATCAAAATCATCACTCTGGAATGAACGATGAATAATAAACGCTATCAAATGTATGATGACCACCCGTTCAAACTAGGACTATTTGGTGCGAATTGCTCCTCAGGTAGGGCCGCTAATATTCTTCCAGAGCGTTGGTTAGCAGACTGGGATAGTTGTGTAAAAATGGCATCACTGGCAGACCAAGGTGGAATTGATTTTATTTTACCAATCGGTCGCTGGAAGGGATACGGAGGGCCTACAGACTTCCAAGGTACTACCTTCGAAACAATAACTTGGGCTACCGGGCTTCTTGCGTATACAGAAAAGCTAACAATTTTTGGCACCGTTCACGCTCCATTATTCAATCCAATGGTTGCAGCTAAACAAATCGTTACTGCAGATCATGTTGGAAATGGAAGGTTTGGCTTGAATATTGTTGTGGGTTGGAATGAACCTGAATTTAAGATGTCCGGGGTGAGTCAGCGAGATCACGGTGATAGATATGAATATGCGGAAGAGTGGATTTCTGCAATAAAAAAAATGTGGAATGATACAAAACCATTCAACTACGATAAAGATTACCTTAAGCTAAGTAACGTTGTTGCGAAACCAAAGTTGTATTCTGATAGTTCACCTTTGATAATTAATGCTGGCCGATCGGAAGTAGGCCGAGCGTTTGCCCTGAGGCACTGCCATGCATTCTTCACTAATTTTCATGAAACGGATGTTAAAAAATCAGCAGAATTTGTTAAAAGATTCAAATCAGATGCTAAAACGCTTGGCAGGGAGGCAAATGTTTTTACTCAAGGGCATGTTGTGTGTCGTCCTTCTAAAAAAGAGGCAAAAGAATATTTTGAGTATCTCACAACAGATGCGGCAGATTATGCAGCCCTTGAAGGTCTTTTGAAATTGAAAAATATTACACGAAGTAACACAGAAGATTTTGATGATTATTTAAAAAAACTTCCTCCAAAAAATGTTGGATACCCGGTTGTTGGGTCCCCAGATGATGTTGCCGAGAAATTTATTCTTATGCATAGTGCTGGATTATCTGGCATAGCATTTTCACTAGTTAATTATGTTGATGAGTTACCATTAATTATAAATGAGGTGATACCTCGTCTAAGAAAAGCCGGTCTCTAAATGAACTAAAATAAATGAAAAAAGACTTTTCTGTAATGCGCTTTAGTATGATGACGTTAATTTTTGTTTTGCTAAAAAAATTACACACATATGAGGTACAGTTAAAGCAGCAAGCCCAATAAATATGAGCTGATACAAGTAATTGGTAATGCTTTTATAATCAAATAAATTAAATGCCATATAGAAAAGTATTGCACACAAAGTTAGGTTAAATAAGAAACGAAAAACCAGTGTGTTTTTATTAACTTTTTTGAATAAAAATCGTTGTTCATAAAAGTGGTGAGTAGAATGAAAAAAGGTGAAATAAATACAAAAGTATGTAAATGGTTCAAAAAAGATCCCTATTCCGATAATAGTAGCGATTTCTATTATAATTCTAAATTGAATTTTTGAGGTAAAAAATATTATCGAAATTGCTGCTATTATCCCAAGGCCTTTTAAAATTTCTACCAACCATCTTGTGTCTGCGTCAAAAGTTAAAGCGGAGAATATAGATTGCACCTGATCAGCTCCGAACCAACATGGTGTAGATATTATAATTGTTCCATAGGCTAGTGATAAAAATGGTCTTGTATAATCAGATCCAAAATGAAAAATGGAAATTATTAAGAAAAGTATAAGAGATAAAATAGGAAATAGTATCCATACAAATGCGATAGTAATAGAACCGCAAACATAAAATATATAGAAGAAAATGGTGTGTTTACGAGTTTTAATCACACCTGAATATTTCGCTAATACGTCATCTAAAGCACCATGACTGAAGCCAATCATTAATATTAAAAATATCAACACGCTGGGAATTGAACTAGAAATCATAGGCTCAAAAAAAAGCTGCAGTTAAAAATGGTTTTTTTGGTGCACACCGTATGATTTGGGCTAAATTCTTTAAATTAACTGCTGTCATAAATTCCGCAAAGTGGTCTGGCTGAATTTTTCTCGCAATCATCGTAAATATTTCAGGTAAAATACTTGGATTTTTTTCAATAATCTTTAAAAAAATATTATCTGACTCCACTTCTAGTACACCTCTTGAGTAAGGTAATGCCCTGTTTTCATAAATAAGTTTTTTTGCTGCAGCCTGAACCCACTTTTGAACATTGAAGAAGGTATAGCCACTACTATTTCTACCCATTTCACCCCTGGTACCAATTGGAGTGCCAAAAGTATCATTTGGTTTTCTTCGGATACCCATTGGAATGATACCCTTTTCAATTTTAACAACTGTACCGGAGATTTGTTTTCTTCTAATCCATGAGTAGACTTCATTTGATAAGGTTTTGAAATTTACCGGAGCAGTACTAAACGCCGTAGCTTCGATAAGCAGACTATGTTGATCTAATGGTAGAAGATAATTGAAGTAAAAATTAATTCCTTTAGTTTGCATCTCTGTCATAAGGTATGCAGTGTTTGTGTTAAGTTGATGTTTGTCACCAAAGTTAAATTCAACTCCATAAAAAGTTTGATAAACACGGAAGTCACTGATACTTAATGGACGAGAATCAAAAATATGAACTGCTTTAGGTCTTTCATATATAAACTCTTTATGAATTTCACATTGATCATTTAAGGAAATTTTCTCGATACATCTCTCGAAGAATGCCTGCGATGAGATTGAGTGGTAGCTCCATTCTTTGCCGCTATGTGTAATCACTTCGTCGCCAAAAGAAAATACCCAGTTAGAGTACTTTCGCGTTGGGAAATCGAAATTTTCTGCTTTATTACTTTGCCAATAACTGAAGGTCTGATTTTTCGAAAATATGGTTTGTGGTTCGCTAACAATGACTTTTCCAGGTAAGTTTCCATAACTGGCAAGTTCAGCGGCCAGAGATAACCCAGACATTCCTCCACCAACAATATGTACCCAAGTCATTCCTTTTTCTCAGCTTGGTAGTTAGCATCAGGTAAATGGCTAAAAAATTTATGTAATTTTGAGTCATGGGATGCTGTATACTTATGATTGTCTAAATTGATAATAAATAAACAAATACAGATCAAAAATTCATAACATTTTTCAAATACACTTGTATAATGCCTACGCGACCAAACGTTTAATCCATGTTTTCGAATTTTTAATCCAATACGCTTGTAAATACGACCGGCTAAAAAGATTGAGAATCGAGAACGAAAAGGAAGAAATGGTAAACCACAGAAACCTGAATTATAATGCTTATCAGCCAGATAAAGTAAATGACCCACCGCTGCCGAAATAATAATTTTGTCAGTTTTAGTTGGACTTTCTATCTGCTTGGGGGTCAGATCATTGATTAATTCTTGGGGTAGATAAACACGTCCCATCTTTGCATCTTCCAGCACATCTCGAGCTATATTTGTTAGTTGCATCGCGACACCTAAGTCGATAGCGTGTGCTCTTGCATTTGGATCTTGTATCCGAAAAATATCACATATCATAAGCCCAACAGTTCCAGCAACTCTATAGCAATAAACCAGTAAACTCTCTGTTGTCCGTATTCTTACCCTTTCAGTATCTGTTAAAAGTCCAGTTATAAGAGAGTTAATGTGTATTTCATTAACGTTAGCACAATCTCTGTGTTTGATCATTACAAGATAATTTGAAATGTCTTTTGAAGCAAACGCATGTTGAACAGTCATCAAGTTAGCTCTAGCCTTGAGACTGTCTTCTGCGCTGTCAGCCAAATCATCTAGAGTTCTACATATGTTATATAGAGCTGCAATACGGTGAAGTGATCTGGAACCCAAGAGATAACCAGCAAAATAAAAGCTTTTACTATTTTGTTTCAAGACTTCTAATGACATTTGCCTAGGTAATTAGTTTTTCGACAACTTTAGCAGATGAAAGAACACCTGGTATACCAGCTCCTGGGTGGGTTCCTGCACCCGCCAAATACAAATTATTATAACCTTCAGAAATATTGTGAAACCTAAACCATGCCGATTGACGAAAGCTAGGTGATATAGAAAAGCCAGCACCATCAATGCTCAGATAATTTTTTGCAAAATCAACGGGAGTCATAATATGTGTTTCTGAGATATTTTTTTTAAGGTCAGGTATGATTGTTTTGGATAGAGCTGAGATAATCTTTTTCTCAAGTTTTGGACCCTCTACTTCCCAATTTATATTAGCAGTCAGGTTCGGAACCGGTGCCAGAACGTAGAAACTATCATGGCCAGTTGGCGCAAAACTTGCGTCTGTGGCAGTTGGCCTATGTAAATATAGTGAAAAGTCATCAGGAAGTATTTTTTTATCAAATATTTCAGTTAAATGTTGCTCAAAACGGGGCCCCATCCAAATTGAATGATGTGGTATATCATCATAGGTTTTCTTGGTCCCGAAAAAGATAACAAATAGACCCATGGACCTTTTATGATGTCTTTTTATTTTTATTTGTATCGAAGTGGGATCGAGAAGTTTTTGATACAAGAAAAGTGGATCACCATTATAAATAAATTGTGCTGCAGATATTTCATCACCTTTATTGGTAATTACACTTTTAATGCTTTTTTTTTCCGTTTTGATTTTCTCAACGGTTGTGTTTTTTAAAATCGTTATATTTTGGCGCAACATTAGCGCCTCAAGTTCACTTATTAAATTTCCCATACCTCCCATTGCAAAGTGAACACCATGCGCTCGTTCAAGATAATGGATTAATGAATAAATACATGTTGTATCTAATGGATTTCCTCCCAAGAGAAGAGGTTGTATAGAAAGCGCACGCCTTAGCTGACTATTTTTAATATAGCGACCAACAAATTTCCAAACCGAGAGGTCTGCTCTCAAACGTAGCATATCGGGAGCAGCTTTTATAAGTGTTGAAAGGTTATTAAAAGGGATGTCGCCAAGTTTGGTATATGCAACATCATATAATTTTTTTGAATGTGCAACTAGTTGTTGATATCCGTTTAAATCATCTGGGGCAAACCGTTTAATTTCTTCCAGTATATTAATATTGGATCCACCATAATTAAATTGTGATCCATCTTGAAAGTAAAACCGGTACCACGGTTTCAAAGAAACAAATTCAATTTTATCTGAGCGTTTTTCGCTAAATAAAGAAAAAAGTTCATCAAAAAGGAATGGAGCCGTTATTACGGTTGGGCCAGTGTCATGTTTGTATCCTCCGAAAGTCAAGACTTGTGCTCGTCCGCCGAGGTTTGATAAACGCTCTACAAGAGTTACCGAATAACCAGCGGCTTTCGCTCTTAAGGCCGACGCTATACCCCCAAGTCCGCCACCTATAACCAATAATTCATCAGGCATTAGACGTGTTTTTTTCTCTCAACTAGGTGAGTTAAGTGACTTTGGAAGATTAAAAATGCNGGTTTTGTGTAGGNGGGCAGGTCNTTAAAAAGTTCTTTTCCATCCAGTATTGTTTGGCGAACAACTTCTAGTGCTCGTTCTTTTGCTACNGCCTCAGAGCAATTATTTTTCAACAAAACACCTATTCCGTTGAGAGAAGACTTTTTTTGTTTTCTATCATTTAAATCATCAGCTAATTGGTACGCCACACCAAAAATACTAGCGATGTCATCGCATTTCTTCATGTGGTAAGTATTTTCATTTAGTAATGTCATTATTAATTTAAAGGGTAAAGCAAACAATGGTCCGCTTTTTTCCCGTGCAACCTGTTCGTATTCAGGATAAGAAATATTACGTTCCACACCTTGTAGATCTTCCTGTTGTCCCGCCACTGTTTTACTAATAGTTTCGGAAATATGTTTCTGAAGTAGCATTGTGAGCGGATGATATGTATCTTCAATTTCATTGATGTAAAGATATGATTTGGCAATCAGCGCAAGGGCTAAATTTATTGCTGTGGCTTCGCCAAACTCATTCCAAACGGAAGTTTTTCCCCTCCTATATAGATCACCTTCCTGTAAATCATCTAGTAATAACGATGCTTGATGTAGTACCTCGACGGTAGCCGCTAAAGGGTAGTTTGTAGCAGGATTAATATCTGCCTTTTTACCTAAACAAAGTGAAATTTTTGCACGGAGGCGAGAACCACCCGAGTGCAAATGGTGTTGCCAAGCGGTTTCAATTACCCCTTTGTGCTGTTCAGTGGCTTTTTCGAGATATTTATGACTAAAGTCATATAGAGCTTCCTGCTCTTCGTCGCCCTGTAAGTTAATGGATGATGAATGCATTCTAACATTTATGTGTCTAATTAAAAAAGAATAGTTAACTTACGTATGCGATTGCGACAATCTAATTTTTTTTGATCGATAATTTCACTTTTAAACATTGATTAGTTGCTTAATAAATTTTCCAATAATTATTGTGCAATCCAATTAACCATTGTTTAAAACAAAAGTCCAGACGGGGAAATCCCCGTCTGAACTTTTAAACACCCTTAAGATTATAAACGCCGGTCCAGGCGTTCGTAAAATTAAGCTTTCTCGTTGGGGTTTGAAGCTGTTGCAGCCGCCCAAATCACTACACCAAATGCAATCTTATTAATGAAGTCTGCAAGGTTGTATATGATGTTTAATGCAGCGGGATCTCCACCACCGGCGTATCCCCATAGGTAACCAAGAGGATAGATAGCCCAGCCGACCGTCACAATCCACTTTAAAGCATTGAACGCCGTCTTTGATGCTTCGGTACCCTGACTTGCATTGATTTTGCTGGCTTCACCTGCGAATATTTCATACAGAATAAATAGCCACCCAGCCATACCAATTATGAAGCAAACCCAAAGCATTCCAGAGTCGGCACTATTTACCTCTCCAAGATAGCCTGCAATTAACATCACAAGTGAGGCAATAAGCAGCCTCCAGAACAAGGATGCAGCAACCACTGCTATGGCGGCCAGAATTAGGTAAAATTCAATTATTTGGAGGGGCACAGTTAAGAGCCAGTCCACATAACGGAATACTGTTGGGCTTGCACCCGTACCCACCCAAACTTCTCTCATGTAGAAATAATGAATGGCGGCGATACCTGTAACCATTGATGCAACTGTTAAAGAAGTTTTCCATTTCCCAACAGCGCGATCTCTTTCAATCCAAAAGAACCATGTGGCTGCAACCATAGCTGCAGATATGATCCAAAAAGACACCCCCACATAGTCGGAAGGATTTAGTAGTAACGATTTGTCCACTTGCTGCTCCCTTATTTTAAAACAATAAACTTTAAGACCTATATTGTAGCAATGATAATATGTCGCAACAATATCTAAATGTAAAATATTAAAACAGGTCCAAATTACGACACAGCTTTATTATCGGTTATTTTTTAGGTAAAATACAACCCAAAAATGCAAATAATTAAAATTTGGCATATATAAATTAGATGAAGAACTGATAAATTTTTATTATTCATTTATTCAACTTTTTTTGAATGGATATAAAATTGATTCTTTCTTCAAAAAATTTTGTATAATTCTCTTAATTCTTTAATCACATTCTGTTGATAGATCACGCGTAAAACATTTCGCTTTTTCTCTTGGGAACCTAGGTGTTTTTAAAAATCCATATGTACTTTAAAAAAAATAAATTTCACGAACGACAAATGCCCTTTAGTGCTTTTGTACGATTGATTAGATCCTACTTTATCGTCTTTTAGGCTCTATTCGAAATCTTTCCCATGAACCAACCTTAGGACGGTTGGCATTCATATTCTTGCCACCTGCACCCTCTGCAACAAGATACTTCTTGCCATGAGCCATACAACGGAAGGCAAAGGTCCTACCTTTTTGTGGAATAACCCTTATCTTCTCCCAAGAACCAACACGCTTACGGTTCCCCTCCAAGCGACCATTGGGCTGGCATGATAGGTAAGTCTTCCATGCCGTGTTGTAGATAGAGTCCTTACGTATAATAAAGGTTTCCCAAGAACCACACTTCCGACGGTTCGCATTCACAACCTTCTGATTCTTCTCAACAACAACATACTGACCTTTAGCCGCCCTGATACATACAGGCTTGTTCATTACCCCTGCTATTGTCATGGGTAACTTAGCCATCTTGATCTTTGGTGGTTTCGCCAGATTTATCTTTTTCAATTTACGCCAGCCCTGAGAATAAATGATCGGGCATTTGTTAGTAATTAATACTTTTGTAGTTTTCAGCATTTTTGTTTTTCTAAGACGATTCCATGCTGGCACACAAATATTTCTATTTGTTTTACCTTTGCCTTTGAGCCATTTTTTTCTGTACATGATTGAACAATCATTTCTTACTAGCGTCCTTACTACACCCAACACTTTCTTGGATTTTAGTTTTCTGACTGCTTTGTCACATTTAAGATTTCCTAAAGAAGCAGGGCTGGCCAATTGTGCTTGTTTTCCTGTTACAAGGTTGAATTGGACTTTTGATTTGCCGTAGGCGGCTGTAATTGTTGCCTTTCCATCGGCGTAATAGGTTCGGCCTGTTGAACTGGCGATTCCTTTTTTATTTGTGAATACAACTTCTTTAAATTGGCAAGCCATTCCTCTTGGGCTTTTGCACTTAAAAGTTATTCTGGCACGATTAACAGGTTTACCTTTATTTGTAACCTTAACCACTAGTGGCTTAAAATATGCAAAAGTAGTTTTAGAAGCACCTGTTCGTTCTCGTGCTTTGGTTTGATTGTTACCGGATACAATAGTCATTTTAGATCCAGCAAGGGCTTTGGGTGGAGGTGCTTTCTTTGCAACTGTAAATGGTATGGATACCGATTTTGCACCTTTTGCGGAAACATTAATCGACATTTTCCCTGAACCATAATACACCCTAAAAGAGGGTGTTTTTGCAATTCCTTTCGAATTTGTTTTCCCGACGTATGTTGTGTTGCTTCCGATTTGACAAGATACATTACGTGGTTTTTTACAATCAAAGTAAACTTTTTCGCCTTTGACAGGTTTGTTCCCTTTTAATATTTGAATAGTAATCTTTCCGAACTTTGCTATCCCGCCCTTTGGAGATTCTCCTTTTAATTGGGACTTCTGATTAGCTCCCCCAATAACTTTTATTGTTGAAGCTGCAGATGTGTCTGTTCCATTGAAGAGAAAAACAATAAGTAAACAAAACATAAAGAGATTACTGCGGGTTTGTCTAAGCATTTTGTATTCTCCTTAAAAGAGGGAATAAGATGAAAGGCTATTTTGTTAGTCGTTTAAATCTAAGAAATTTTTTGCTCCTAAAAGAATGTTTAAAGAGCAAACTTCAAGTATAGGATACAATTATAGCATACATAGAATGATAAAAAAAAGAATAAGATTTCAATGGGGTATTGTCTAAAAATTATTAGCATTAGAGTTTAATTAAAGCAGTACTGGTGAAAATTGTCCGCTGCCACTATACTTCTAGTTAACTATAAAAAACTTGGGGCAAAAATATGGATAGTGGATTTGAGTCTACCCGAATTAATCCAGTCAGTGAAATAACAGCCAAAACAGATACTCGCGATATATTAAATAATGCATATAAACAGGGCCAAAAGAGAGATTTCGGTGATGTTTTTATAGTCGATATTGACTCCCACCATACAGAAACCGAATCATGGTCTGAGCTTATCGAATATATAGAGGACGATGTATTAAGGTTTCAAGCCAAAGATCACATTACAAATCGTACTGGATCTCCACCATATGGATTAAATGGCGAGCTAGCATTACGTTATCAAGATTGCGGTGGTCGCATCATTCATCAGGGACTTCGNGGTGAAGCAGTAGAAGAAAACAATACACACCGCGATGTTGTTTTGGCACAACGGGCTTATCAGGCAATGATGGTTGATTATACAGTNGTGTTTCCAACTCCCATGCTGAATTTAGGAACNCACGCCCAATTTAATATGGAAACTACCTTGGGCACCGCGTACAATAGGTGGTTCACCGAACGTATTCTTACAGCTGATAAAAAACTCGGCACAATGCTATTTCTGCCATTTAATGATGTAGAATCNTCAATAAAAACTGTTGAAGAATTTGCAGATAATCCAGATGTGATAGGATTTATGATTACTTCTGTTCGATTTAAACCAGTTCATCATAATAGATATATGAAACTTTATTCCTTGCTTGAAGAAATTGGCAAGCCTCTCGGATTTCATGCTGGCTATCATTGGAATGATGAATGGATGACACAGGTTAATAGATTTGGAGCAATGCATGCTCTCAGCTTTACCTGGTGTAACGTTGTTCATATGACAAATTGGGTTTGGAACGGAATGTGCGAAAAGTTTCCAAAATTAANTGTAATTTGGATTGAGTCTGGGTTGTCCTGGGTACCTTGGTTAATGCAAAGATTAGATCATACTTATTTGATGCGGACATCTGAGGCACCTTTGTTAAAGAGAGTTCCCAGCGAATATATGAAGCAGATGTATTACACTTCACAACCTCTCGANACTGATCACCCTAAAGCTCTAGACCTAACATTCGAGATGATAGATGCACAAAATACACTCATGTATGCTTCAGATTGGCCACATTGGGATTTTGATACCCCTAGTGTTATTTGGGATTTGCCNTTTCTTGATGAAAAAGGAAAACGTAATGTTTTAGGACTCACTGCCGCAAATATTTTTAATCTTGATGTGCCGGAAAGTAAACAATGTACNTTTTCGGCAAATAAGTAAATCTGGGTACGTAAAAAATATGTCGGTAAAATCAACATATATCTCATCTGAGAATGTGAGGTTATTATTTTTTCAAAATGTCATTTAATAGTTACGTTATCGGAGGAAGTATAAAATATTACTGTCTAAAACTTATCTGACTTGCTTGTTTCTTGATAAACAAAGTCTCGGAATGAGGTCCTGATTGTTGCATATATTTTTNCCCCCGGTTCTAAGCAAAGTTGTTCAATCGAGAGCGTAGTTAATTGAGCCAATAGTTGTACCCCNATGTCAATTTTGACAACACGATATGGGTTTGCATTTGGAAGTTTTGACGATATTTCAATTACTTTTCCAGGAAAAATGTTTAGTTCACTAGCGCTTAATAGGGGCATAGTTGAGATTGAAATATCGCTCGCACGAATTCTCAAGCGAACTTTTGTTGATATTGGTTTTGCGATAAATGGCACCTTTAAAACGCCACCCTCAAAAGATAAGTGTGTAAGATTATATTTTTGATCCTGCTTCTCTATTTTTCCATTAATTATAGTTCCAACCTCATAGCTGCCAATTACAGATAGTAATTCTAGTCGAGTAGTTAGATCTTCGACTGACCCTGATGCGAACAAAGAACCATTTTCGATTAACAGCAAATAATCTGCTAATTGTATTATTTCTTCCATGGAGTGCGTTACATAAAGTATNGGTATATTAAATTCATCCCTTAAGCGGGCAATAAACGGAATAATTTCTCTCCGTCGATTATTATCAAGTGATGAAAGTGGTTCATCCATCAATAATAACTCTGGATTAGTCAAAATAGCTCTTCCGAATTGAACCAATTGTGCCTCACCGCCTGATAATTCGAATGGTGCTCTTTCCAAAAGATTTGCAATACCGAGAAAGTCGACTACCTCANTGAAGCCAATAATTCTCTCCGATGGGCTACGACGATTCCAACCAAACAGCANATTTTTTTGTACACTTAAATGCGGAAAAAGTCTTGGTTGCTGAAATATATAACCTATTTTTCTTAATTCAGGTTGAAGATTTATATCCAAATTGGAGTCGAATAAAATTCGGTCTTTCAAAGTTATTTGTCCCTTATCAGGGGTTGTAAGACCTGCTATCATATTTATAATCGAGGTTTTTCCTGCACCAGATTTTCCGAATAACGCTGATATGCCGGGCCTCAAAATATCAAAAACAATCTCGATACAACTTTCTGGATATTGTTTTTTTACGGANACCGATATCATTAGGAGATCCCTAAACGTTTACGAGCTTTTCTTGAAACTATTTCGGAAATAGCTAAAGCAACCAAGGCAATAATTAAAGACAAACATACCAGTCTTATTGCGGCATCTTCACCACCAGGCGTCTGAACTAATGTGTATACCGCGAGGGGTAGGGTGCGAGTTGTACCAGGAATGTTTGATACAAATGTGATTGTTGCTCCGAATTCTCCAAGACACCGTGCAAAAGCTAAAATGGCTCCTGTAATAATACCGGGTGCAATTAGTGGAATACTTACNGTGAAAAACAAAGAGATTGGACCGGCTCCTAAAGTTCGCGCCGCATCTTCTAAACGCTGGTCTATCATATCAAACGATAACCTTATGGCCCGAACCAACAACGGAAACGCCATTAGCCCTGATGCTATCGCAGCACCTTTCCAATTGAAGTTAATTTCAATACCAATCTTGGTTAAAAGTTGACCGAGAAGACTATTGTTATTGAATGTCACAAGAAGAATATATCCCACGACTACCGGCGGAAGAACCAGGGGAAGATGGACAAGACCATCAAAAATAATTTTGCCTAAAAAATTAGTTCTAGACAATATCCATGCCACAATAATACCGGGCGGAACGCTNCAAATTGTTGCCCAGAATGCAATTTTGATACTTAATAGAAGAACCTCTATTTCTTCAGGCGTCAGCATTATTTTATCTGTGGACGCAAAAATCCATTTTGCTCCCATATACTNGTNGCGGCTGATGAACGAAGATAGGAAAGAAGTTCTTCAGTGTTTGCGGTGCTATTTTTTTGTATTTTTGCTATGAAATAACGGATGCGAGGACTAATTTCTATTGGAAATTCATGTAGNATTTCAAGATTGTNAAGCCCAATCAGATCTGCTTTGTACAAGATACCGATAGGAGTTGCCCCACTTACAACTAACTTTGTTGCTGCTTGAGCATTCTGCATTGGTGCAATACGTGTTCTAACTAAGTCCCAAACATCCGCGTTTTTTAGTGCAGCACGGCTNTATTGGCCAAGAGGAACGTGGGCTGGATCTCCGGTAGATACAAAGTCGTTATTTCTGAGTGTCAAAAATATCTTCTCTGGTAGATGACCAATTANATGATAAGCCTTTTTATTTTTTGCTATTACCAGTTTAGTTTCCATTAAAGGAAAAATATTTTTTTTGACTATATCACCTTTTTCTATAAGCCAATTAATCCAGCTNTCGTGAGCTGAAATAAAGATATTTGCTGGCGCTCCGCGATTAATCTGTCTTGCNACAGCACCCGATGATGCATATGAAACTCTGGCCTTCTTAGAATAATTTTTNAGAACGTTTTGTAAGCCTCGTTTGACACTTGCTGCAGCAAAAATGTGCTGTTCATGCACTTCAGCTAACACAGGGTGAGAAAGAACGATGGNAAAAAGAATAAAATAAGAAAACTTTTTGAGATTTTTCATAAATTATCAGTTTCTTAAANAAAAATCACAGAATATCTTAGACATCAGCCATTTTACGCAAGTTCAGTAACAACATGCTGTAGATGATTAAGCTTTTTTTCAATTATCTCACCAGCAATGTTATCGACAATGAAAACCAACTTGCTTGTTTTTGTAACATCCAATCCCTTAGGTAATTTTGCTGGTGGATGAAAAACATGTTGAACGCCGTGAATAGCAATTGGTTGGTCTTCACCCTCAATATGAACTATACCTTTTATACGAAGAATTTTTTCTCCGTAATTATCTATAAGGGTTTGTATCCACGCAATAAATACTGGCCATGAGATTGGTTTGTCGATTTCTAAACACCAAGCACGAATAGTTTCGTCATGACGATTATGGTCAATGTGCTTGTGATTATGGTTAATGTGCTTGTGATTATAATCAACATGATCGTGGTCATTAGACTGAAATTTGTGTGTTTTATAATCTTCGGCTTTCAGCCAATTTTGCACATCGTAACTTTTAGTTTCTGGATCAAAAAGACCACAGTTGAACAACTTATCTGGATGAATTTCTCCAGAGATTACCTTGTATCGAGCAGCAGAAGGATTTAAGCGGTCCAAGGCCTCGAGACAATTGACAACCTGTTTTGGTGCAGCAATGTCGGTCTTGGTTACAACCAAACGGTCTGCCACTGCCACCTGTTTTTTACATTCTTCATGTCTGTGTAATTGACCGTTGCCATGAATTGCGTCAACAGTTGTAATTATCCCGTCAAAAACGTAACGATGCGCTATCACAGGATCGTTAACAAGAGTGTGAATAACAGGTACAGGATCGGCAAGACCGGTAGATTCNATGAGGACACGATTAAAAGAAAAAGTTTTTTTGTTTATACGTTTTAGAAATAATTCTTTCAGTGCGCGAGAGAGGTCGCCCTGTATCGTGCAACAGATACAACCAGTTGTGAGTTCAATTAGATCAGGATCGACGTTTTCAACCAATGAATGATCGATGCCAATATCACCAAATTCGTTCACAAGCACCGCAGTCTCAGCCATATCTTTATGTTTTAAGATGGTATTTAATAAAGTGGTTTTTCCGNTGCCTAAAAATCCGGTTAAAAGTGAAACCTTTATGACTGGTACTTTGTTCATTTACCGTAGAGACTTTCTGGATCGACCTCGACGTCGTAAATTATTCTTTTTCCGCCTTTACCTACAGATGAGAAAAAACAAGTCTTACGACCCGTGTGGCATGCCACCCCTTTTTGATTTACCAGAGTCAAAATAGTNTCACCATCGCAATCAATACGAAACTCTATCAATTCTTGGATATGGCCTGATGTTTCACCTTTACACCATAGNTTTTTTCTTGACCTTGACCAGTAGCAAACATTACCTGTTTTTAACGTTTCAATTATAGACTCTGTATTCATCCAAGCCAACATCAGAACTTCTTTTGTGTCGTATTGTTGCGCAATTGCTGGAACAAGACCGAATTCGTTAAATTTTATTACAGAAATTACCTCTGATACGAGTTGTTTCAAATTTAACTCAGACATAATTCTTTAACCTGCGTTTAATCTTTGAAANCCCCGTTCGAGNTCATCTATTAAATCCTCTGGGTCTTCTAACCCTGCATGCAAACGAAGTATGGGTCCCGCGTTTGACCACCTCTNGGTTGTNGCAACTCTGTTTTTCTTGGGATTTGTGAGAAGGACTAAACTCTCGAAACCACCCCAACTNGCTCCCATACCAAAGAAAGTCAAACCATCTAACATGTTTGCAATGGATACTTCTGTGTAGGAGTTCAGTAGTTCTATGCCAAATAATCCACTAGCTCCTGAAAAATCTCGTAGCCAAATTCCATGATTTGGGTGACTGGGGAGCGCAGGATGCATGACCGTAACTACTTCTGGTCGCTGTGATAACCATTTTGCTAGTTGCATACCATTTTCATAATGCTGTTGCATTCTTAGATTTATTGTTCTTAATCCTCTTAGAGCAAGAAAAACATCGTCTGGACNCGAATTTGCACCAATGGTTGCAGCAGATTCACGTACCTTTTTCCAATGTTTGTGTGAAGTGGTTATCACGCCCATCATAACATCTGAATGTCCAACAATATATTTTGTCGCCGCGATAACTGAGACATCAACACCATGTTGCAAGGGTTGAAAGAAAATTCCGCTAGACCANGTGTCATCAATTATTACCACACACCCGCGTTTATGCGCTGCATCTGTTATTTCCTTTATGTCTTGTATTTCGAAGGTCAATGATCCAGGAGACTCTGTGTAAACAACTTTGGTATTTTTTTTTATTAGCTCTGAAATTTGCTTTCCAATTAAGGGATCATAGTATGTGGTNTCCACTCCAAAACGTGCCAAAAAATTATCGCAAAATTTTCTTGTTGGTCCATAAACAGTATCGACCATCAGAACATGATCTCCGGATTTTAAAAATGCTAGTAATGCAGCATTTATAGCAGCAACACCGGA
Organism: Rhodospirillaceae bacterium; assembly: GCA_002709075.1. Lineage (GTDB taxonomy): Bacteria > Pseudomonadota > Alphaproteobacteria > MPNO01 > UBA2964. The sequence goes on from PAPV01000006.1 coordinate 21,257, forward strand.
ACTCATTGCGACGGANCTATCACCGCCTGTGAGCGCAGATATTGCTATTTCAAATGAATCATGAGTTGGCGTTCCCTGCCGTCCGTATGTGTAGTTTCCTATTTCCCATCGTTTTTCACGTTTATTTTTGTACTCTTCTAAGGTTGCAGACAAAATCGTTGACCCACGATAAACAGGTGGATTCACGAAGCCATTATTTTNTTTTGGGTTGCGTCCAGCTGTTGAAATTAAAGTGTTTTTTTTCATCACTCTCTGTACTAATTATTGGCTGAGTTTATTCAACGTCTTANACAAAAATATTAAGTTCCGCCGGTNGATATTGGAATGTTTGGACAAGAACCCCATTCAGACCATGAACCATCATAAACCGCAACCTCCGTTTTACCAATTAATTCAAATGCCAAAACGAGAATACAAGCGGTCACACCAGACCCGCAGGTTACAACAACCGGTTTTTCAAGGTTAATTCCCGCAGCTAATAATTCTTCGTGAATTCTATTTTTGTTAATAAAAGTTTGGTCCGAAGAGTTCAATAATTTATTAAAAGGCAGATTGATACTATTTGGAATGTGTCCACTACGCATTTTGGGCCGTGGTTCCGGTTCAACCCCTAAAAATCGGTTTATTGATCGTGCATCTAAAATTTGAAATTCTGAATTATCAAAATTTGCCAAAATATCNTCTAAATAAGTTATCATTTCTGGCTTGAAAACTGCTTTAAATTTCCCTTGTTTCACTTTTAANTGCGCAGAAGNGATAGGCTTGTTTTCCAACTTCCATTTTGGAAAACCGCCATCTAAAATCGCAACATTCCTGTGGCCGTAAGTTCTAAGCATCCACCAAGGTCGCGCAGCAGAATACAATCCCATTCCGTCATAAACAACAATATAATCCTCGCTATTTAGCCCGAGTTNAATTACGTGTTGGGTAAATAAGCTCTCTTTGGGAAAAGTATGAGGAAGATTTTTGTTCGTATCTGAAATCTTATCTATGTCCCAAAACACTGCACCTGGAATGTGACAGCGAGCATACTCATCAGCACCATTTCGTTTTTGATTTGGAAGGTACCAAGAGGCATCCACAACCTTTAATTTTGGATTGTCTAAATTTTGTAATAGCCAGTTAGTGGAAACAACAGGTGAATTCATAAGCATATATAATTCTGCACCTTCCTCGAATATTTGAGCTATCACCCTACTTTCAAAGTAACTAAATATAAATATTAAACGGATGAATAATTTTTGACCTAATTCTGGCTCAAGAAAAATTTTTTTAGCAACTTTATTAGAATTTTTTTAAACTTATCACTCGATTTCTTTAAANTTCTTATGAGAAAACTTGTGAGCACTGATTTTTACNCAAAATCNTTAATGTTGTCTTTTTATTTCAAATTTCAATACCNATACCATGCTTTTTCGCAACGTCGTAAGCTAATGATGCAAGNGCCATAAAGCCAACTCCTTGGTCAGAATTTTGTTTATAAAGGGTAATATCTTCTTGTGACTTTCTACCCTTACTNTCATCGATCAAAAGCTGGCCAATTTCTAAACAATCTCTCCATTTGATGAGTCCCCTTTCTACCGGTTCAAATAAATCACCNTGTTCATCAATTATAGATTGTTCAAGTATATTAACAGCGATAATATCAGCTCTAACTACTACATCATCGTCCAGCTCTCTCCGCCGATGTTTCAATCCAGCCTGTTCTTTTACGCCTTTGTTCGAGTTTACAATAGAAGTAATATGCTGACCGGGCACTAATAAATCCCCGTGCAAAGCGGCCACGTTACTTCCTGTCGCACAACAAATTAAGTCAGCTCCATGGACTGCTTCTCTNTCACTGTTGCAAAGAACAATATTTAGATCGACAAAAGGTGCCATCCTATCAACAAAATCTTCTCGATTTTGCTTAGATCGCGAAAAGACACGCACTTGTTCCAATGGACGAATTTGTTTCATCGTTATTAAATGGCGCCTCGCTTGCCTTCCGGTTCCTAACAATGCCATAACTCTGCAGTCTTTTCGGGCAAGTAAGTCAGTACCCACAGCACTAGTAATTGAAGTTTCAGTTGCAAATTGTTCAATCGGGTTATCAAACTNAAATAGAGGTAAAGAACCAACAATAATTGCTTGTAATTCTGCAGTCTCGCTATCGTAAGCAACATAAATTCGTTTTCCAGCGTTTGTATATTGTTGTGAATTATTTTCAAAGGTAAAGCGTTCGGCGTGAATGAATACACCAGCTGTTTCAAGTGACACACAACCTCCAGGGTGCACGGAAAGCCTTCGATCTTCATGCTGCAGTCTAATGCGGGGTGAAGAATAATGGGGTGCTAAGCCGTGATCATAAAAACCTTTTCGTACTGCAGAAATTGCATCATCAATATTAATTANTCCTGTNAGCTCTTCAGCCCTTATGAGTAAAGCCATTTATTCCTCAATTTCTTTTTGGTCTATTTTTCTTAAAATGGATGGTTATTCACAGTACTGATCTCGACATCCTCAAGATTAAATAGCAGTTAGAGTTNTATTTTTTCAAACAAAAATTTAATACTTTACGAAGTGTAAAAATTATACATTTTGTAAAAAAATTATACAAAAACTTCAAATAATCTTCTTATTTAAATTATTTGTAATCCATAGTCTTGAATTTAGTTAATGAAAAAAAACAGTCTCTGCGCCAACATCCAATGTGTTAAAATTCGGAGCTAAACAGAATCAAGTCGTGAGATTTAACTTTTAAAGAATTTTAATTAAAAAACCAAAGATATTAAAATATTCTTTCATAAGGAGAATAGAGTTGACCAGGGTTGCCTGTTAATGCCACATCCTATTGATGATAGATTACCAAAAATAATATCCATTAAGAGAGTTATAAATTATGAAATTTTCTGGCACAGAAAACTACGTAACAACAGAGGATCTTAATCTGGCAGTAAATGCTGCAATAGCATTAGAGCGTCCGCTTTTGATAAAAGGAGAGCCCGGTACTGGTAAAACGTTGTTAGCCCAGCAAGTAGCACAGTCTTTGGATATGCAAATTTTTGAATGGCATATAAAATCCACCACTCAAGCCCGTCACGGACTTTATGAGTACGATGCAGTATCCCGACTGCGGGACTCACAACTCGGTCAGGATGGAGTGGATAAAATTGAAAACTATATTGAGAAGGGTGCTTTATGGATGGCTTTTGAACAAGAAAGCCGAGTTGTTGTACTGATTGATGAAATAGATAAAGCTGATATTGAATTCCCTAATGACCTTCTTCAGGAGTTGGATCGAATGGAATTTTATGTTCATGAGTTGCAAAAAACAATTAAAGCAAGAAACCGACCGATTATTATCATCACATCTAATAATGAAAAAGAACTTCCAGATGCCTTTTTAAGGCGTTGTTTTTTTCATTATATAAAATTTCCAGAAGCAGAAACAATGAAAGAAATTATTCGTGTGCATTTTCCGGATATAAAAAAGAATTTACTAAAATCAGCACTTGAAACTTTTTATGACCTTAGAGAAGTAAATGGAATAAAGAAAAAACCATCAACTTCAGAATTGTTAGATTGGATTAAGCTGTTACTTGTTGAAGATATTTCTCCGGAAACAATTCGATCTAACCCCTCCAAAGCAATCCCACAATTGTATGGTGCCTTGCTTAAAAATGAACAAGACGTTCATATGTTTGAAAGATTGGCTTTTCTCTCCCGGCGCTAAAAAGGCGGTTAATAAATTTAATGTTTGTTGAATTTTTCTTTGAGCTAAAACGGCAAAAAATTCCAGTCACTATTAGAGAGTTCCTTGTGTTTTTAGAGTCTTTAGAAGGTGATTTCATAAATAAGTCTATAGATGATTTTTACATTTTGTCTCGTATAAGCTTGGTTAAGGATGAAAAGTATTTCGATCAGTTTGACCAAATTTTCGGGGCTTATTTTCAAGGATTAATGAATAACACTGCTAAATTATTTAACACAGAAATATCAGAACGATGGATATCTGGATTAAAAAAACACAACCTAAATCAAAAGGAACGTGAGAAATTAGAAAAACTTGATTTTGATCAAATTTTTGAAAAATTACGAGCCAGGTTAATCGAACAACATAGCGAACATTCCGGTGGCAACAAATGGATTGGAACTGGCGGGACCTCGCCATTTGGGAATAATGGATTAAGTTCAACCGGTATTAGAATTGGTGGAGAAGGTGGAGGTGGAAGTGCAGTTAAAGTATGGAAGAAAAGACAATTCCGTAACCTGTCAGGAAATGTAGAAGTTGGCACTCGGAATATTAAAATGGCACTGCGCCAACTCCGTAAATTTGTTCGCGAGGGTGCTCCAGATGAATTTGATCTTGACGATACCATACTAAAAACTGCAAAAAATGCAGGATTGCTTAACATTCAGATGAGAGCAAAACGTCGAAATAAAGTAAAAATTTTATTGTTTATTGATGTGGGGGGAACAATGGATTCTCATATCAAAGTAAGTGAGGAATTATTTTCATCAGCACGAAGTGAATTTAAATATCTAGAATATTATTATTTTCATAATTTTATCTATGAAAGACTTTGGCGCGATAATAGGCGTGGTTATTCTGAGTATATTTCAACCTGGGATGTACTCAAAAAATACAGCTCAGACTATAATGTTATTTTTGTTGGGGATGCAGTAATGAGTCCTTACGAAGTAACCGAGCCTGGAGGGTCCATTGAGCACTGGAACGATGAAGCTGGTGTAGTTTGGATGAACCGAATGCAGGAACATTTCCCGAGTTTAGTGTGGTTAAATCCAGAACCAGCAAAACGTTGGTCTCAGATTGTGTCAACGCAATTAATTTGGAGGCTTTTACAAGGAAGAATGTTTGAGATGACCCTAGATGGTGTAGAACAGGCTACGAAGGCATTGCGTATTCGCGACAGGGTTTTCCCTAAAAAGTATCCACTTTAGAAGAGAGCCTAGAGAACTCAGAGTACCGCAAAATAGCCCCAGATAATTGCAACAAAAAGATAAATAAAAAATCCGACAAAACCTGAATTTGGGTTTTTGAAAAAATACCAAAACAATAATGGTAATGTGATAGATCCAATTGCCACGAATGAAAACCATGCAAATTCTTCAATCATGAAAAAACAAACTAATAATGTTACAAATTTCCATCATAATTATAGAAGAGATTTTGCTGTTTTTATAATTAAATTTTATTGATTCTTAAACTGTAATTTTTTGAGGATTTTTTTCTCCACAGTTTTGGCAGTTTCCGTTTGCAATATTACCATAATATTCCTCAAAAACTGGAGGAAGATCTTTTACAATATTTTTAACAAAGATTTCCTTGCCCCAAATTTTTGAAGCACAATTGGCACAATACCACACAAAAGTATCAGTTATACCTTGTGGTCTAATCCTCTCTATTACCATACCAATACTCTCTGGATCGGGTCGTTGTGGCGAATGTGGAATATTCGGTGGCAATAAAAAAATATCTCCTTCATTTATAGTGATATCTACAAGCTTTTTTTCCTGAACTGTTTTCAGTGTTATGTTTCCTTTTAATTGATAGAAAAACTCCTCAAATGGATCCACATGGTAATCTGTACGGAGATTGGGTCCCCCGACTATCATCACAATAAAATCGTCTTCTGCAAAGATAGTTTGGTTAAGAACAGGGGGACGAAGAAGATGCCGATTGTTTTCTATCCAACCCCAAAGATTAAATGATTTTAGAGACATATACCTGTTTGTTTTATAATTATTTGAAAGTTTCCATTGAATAATAAAAATCGTCTGGCAGTTTAGCCATAATTTGTTTTATCGAGCGTGCTTCGACGATTTTTTTACCGGTTTTGTGTTTTAGCAGATGGTAGCCTCCGTCTTGATGTCTTTCTATTCTATATGCTGCGTACGGACTCAAACCATGAGTACCAGAATATATGATACATAAATCTTTCTCGGACTCTTTCTTCCTTTCACTTCTAAACCATCGATGAAGAAGCTTTTGTTTTTCACCGAGCGACTTTATGGCCTCTAAATCTGAACGCGTGAAACATGACAACTCCAGGATAAGAACATTTTTGGTTGATAAAGAATTTCTACTTTTCATTTTACCAAGACTTTTTAGGGATCATACCTTAAATCCGCTGCCAAAATACCCGCGATTGCACAAATTTCGTCATTTTCTCCTGTATCACCACTAACTCCGACCGCACCAATAATTTCACCATCTTTATCACGAATTATCAATCCTCCAGGACTAGCTAACATTTTACCTTCACTCATTATAGAAATGGACGTAAAAAAATGTTCATTAACTCTGAATCGTTCAGCTATATTACGAGTCGAGATGCCCATGCCAAGCGCTCCCCATGCCTTACCATGAGCAATTTGAGGGCGGAGTAACGATGAATTGTCTTGGCGTTTTAATGCAACTAAGTGTCCACCGGAGTCCAACACCGCGATTGTTAGTGGTGCTAATTTCATTTCATGACATTTTTTGAAACATGTTTCTATTAAAACATCAGCTTGTTTTAAAGTAATTGACACCATTTGTTTTCCTATAACTTATTTTCTAGTTGGCGACCGTTTTCAAAAATGTTTTCCTATTAAATTACTCGATAATTATATTTTGGAAATGTTGAAGTATGCTTCTCTTTATTAGTGCAAGTTATTGACATTAATTTAGTTTTAAATAAAAAATGTAACTCTTTAAAATGTTAAGTAGTTAGTGGGCCAACTCCCTTTGCAACCCCAACGACCTCGCCTGATCTTGTAAAAATTGGGGGTTCTAAAATATTTAAAAGCATCCCTTTTGCCCGCTCCGACAAAACGTCAAATATTCGAAGGACTTGCATCATGGCTATTTCTGCCGCTTTCTGTGATCCATCATCTATTTTTAGAGCAACGCCCAGCCCGAGCTTTGGAAACCCAGCCCCATAAACCCCTTGAGATCCTGCCTTTAGAAGGACTTGTCCTTGACATGCTTGTATGATTCTAGTTTCAAATCTCTTATTTCCGGCAAACAGGAATGGGTGTTTAATAATAGCTTCTACTATTCTGTTTGCCGCAAATTTACGCTTTTCTGTGAGCATATCAGGGTTAACTAGGCGAGCCATAGCGCAGGCAAATTTTTCAGGTGAGACTGCGAGTGCAGGAACTCCCGAGCCGTCTATTGTTTTTGGCGCATGCATCAAATCCATATCCGTCATTTGCTCTAATAACTGAAGAAGGTTTTGTTGTATTGGATGGTCAAGACGTGTGTAACCGTACATCGGATAATTCAAATGTTTTGCAACCGTTAGTAAAGCAGCATGTTTACCTGAACAATTATCTTGCAATCGAGATGGAAGTCCATCGGACTTTGGTATGCATTCATTTTCAATGTTTTCCAATGGCCATGACGGTCCACAAGTTAAATCAGTCTCATCACATCCAATTTTATTCAGCCATTTGCGTAGAATTTCGACATGCTTTTGTGATCCACTATGACTACTGCAAGCTAAAGCTATTTCTGAGAGATCCAGTCCAAATGTGTCGGCAGCTCCCGTTTCTACAAGCATGAGGGCTTGGAGAGGCTTTATAGCTGAACGCGGAAATATACTTGATTGAAAATCACCGACGGAAAATCGAATTCTTCCCGACGCATCAGTTACTACAACGGATCCGCGATGCTGGCTCTCTACTAAATCACCCCTAACGAATTCAACCAAAACTGGATTTATTGGTTTATTTATTACTTCATCAAAATTTATATCATTTTGCTTGTTTTGGTAAGCCAACTGGCAATTCCTATACCCTTTTCACACCAAGCTTTTTGTGAATGTTTTTAAGAAAATGTATAGCGTCTTTGTTAAAACGGGCGGGATGCTCAATGTGTGGACAATGCGCAGCTTGGTCGTAGACTAAGGCCTTACTTCCTCTAATTTTATTTTTAAGTTCTTTTGCATAACCAGGCAGCCGCAATCCATCTTGTTTTCCAGCTACAAGAAGAACTGGAACATCTATGTTCTCGTATGGAGTGCTGTCCGAACCACCAAATTGACTCCCTTTAAATTTAATATTGGGTCTTTTAAATCTTACCGCTGCTGCACATTCCCAGGCTCCAGGTAGAGTAGCATATTTTTGTCGCTTGCGGATATACGCAGGATTGTCTACCCACTTTTTCTTATTGTAAAAAAGACCGTCCAGTAAATTCCGCATGGATTTTGTAGTTCCATCATACGCTAAAAGTTTTGCTCTATCATCCGATGCGGGGGCGAATCCGCCTCCAGAAGAAGCAACGATTGACCTGATCGGGAATATCGGTGGTGGGTCTGCTGCAATCCTGATTAAATTACTTCCACCCATTGAATTACCAACAAAATCTGCTGTTTTTATATCCATCACTTCTAAAAACCGACGCATATGCGAAAAAACGCGTTTTCGTCCAGAAGCGAAATCAAATACTTTATCAGTTAAGCCAAAACCCAACCAATCAGGAGCAACAACGTGAAAATGACGCGCAAAGCTGGGAAGGTTGAATTCCCAAGATAATTCAGCACAACCACCAAATTCTCCAGAATGCAAAAATACTACTGTTGGCCCTTTTCCCGCTTCAAAATAGTGAGTTCTGATGCCATCCACATTTATGTATCGACTATTTAAACCCTTTACACCCATGGATAATCACTCAAATTTATGCAGCTTTCGCTTTCTTTGTTTTCTTCTTCATCCAACTTGCCCTTGCGTTAGCAAGTGCATCTGTGCGCCCTAAAAATTTAGATGCTTGAATTGGCCGGCCGCGTTCCTTCAGTGGCCCAAGAGAAGAACTTACTGTTCCAAGATCTTTAAGCTGGGGAACGACTTCCTCAGCAAATAATCTCATACTTTTTTCTGTATGGTTAAATGGCATATCACCTGAATGCATCATCCCGATTAGGTGTCCAAAACCATCCACCTTTTTGTACAAATCTTTTATTTGTTGCACTACGGAGTCTGGTGTTCCGTATACGGCCACCCCATTTTCTCTAAAATACTCCATCCCTTTTTCTCGTATTGCATCTGTACGGCCACCACTGAAACGACCCGATAAGAAATTAGCATAGAGTGGTGTTTCAACATAACCTGGAGGAGCCCTAAACTGAGGTTCAGCTTTATTATTCGAAACATACCAAAAAACTTCATGGATGTATTCCAATGCCTCGGCTTCAGTTTCCCCAACAGCCAACAATGGCATAAATGCTAATAGATCATCAGCAGGTTTTGGTAAGCCTTTTTTCTTGAGGTTATTTTTTATTCCGTCAAACATTTTCCGCATCCCAGCAGCAGGAGTGAGAAACATTGTAAATGTAAAACCATTCTCAACCGCACGAGTGGCATGGTTAACATCACTACCACCTGTCATCCAAATTGGCGGATGCGGATCCTGATATACTCTCGGCCACACATTTACCTGTCTTTTGTGGATCCATCTTCCTTCATAGTTGAATGGTCCATCATGAGTAGCCCAAGCATTTTGCATTAACTCTACTGACTCCCACATTCTTTCACTAGTCTCTGTGGGGTTACAATTTGATCCAAAAAGCTCGTAAGGAACTCCGCGTACAAAACCACACTCTAATCTACCGTGGGACAGGTTATCGATCATCGCCATCTCTTCTGCACATCTAATTGGATCTCTGAGATTTGCAGCAGGGTTCCCAAGAATACAAATCCGAGCGTTTTTTGTTTCACGTGCCGCAATAGCCACAGACAACGGCGCGGCTGAATTTATGCAGGTTGCTGTCTGATGATGCTCATTAATCATACAATTGAGTCCAAGTTCGTCAGCTAATTTGTGCTGATCTAAATAACTATGATAGAGATCGGCACCTATTTTGGGATCAAATACGGAGCTTGGAAGATTAACTCTCATGGAAGTAAATTCGTCTTCCGGTGGAAGATAAGGCCAGGGAAATTCAGTAAAGTGATAAAATTCCATAATATACTCCTTAGCGAAGAAATTTGTTCAATATAGGGTCAAAACGATCAGGACGTTCTACATGAGGAAAGTGCCCTGTTCCAGAGATAGAAACAAAATCGCTTTTCGGTAACAATTTAGCGTAAGCTTTTCCATATTTAACCTTGGCGAGTCTATTACGGGATCCCCAAATTACTTGTGTTTTCACTGTGATCCTGTGCAGACGGTTTTTAAGTGTTGGATTATGAAAATAAGGATCCCAACACAGTTTGGCTGTAGTCTCCTTGGAACGAGCTAGAACAAACGCCTCCGATTCAGAGAGCTCTGTCGGAACCATTGGGTCTTGCTTAGGGTTGCTAAATTTGAGTGACTGCACTTTTGCAGTCGGATGGTAATAAATATCCTCAATATCCCTGTCATAGGGACCTCCTATTTTCACTCCCAAAGGACATACCAAACTCATTTTAGAGATTCGAGAGCAATCTTTAGAGGCAATTTCATTTGCTAGCCAACCACCTACAGAAAAGCCAACCAATCGAAGCTTTTGTAGTTTTAGTTTCTCTAACAGATCTAAATAAGCATAAGAGAGATCGTCAATTGTTCGAATTTTGTTTGGTAGATCTGTCTTTCCATAACCTGGCATCCATGGAACAATAACTTTGTATTTTTGGGCCAAATTCTGGATCAATGGTAAACTTAGTTCATAATAATCTTCACTATGAAGCCATAAAATAGGGGATCCAGATCCGAACTGTTGCACAAAGAAATCCGCTATTGGCAGATTGATAATGCGTGAAGAACCGCGAACTGTCGGAAATTTCTTTGATGACATATTTACTCCAAGGGCTTAAGCGTTATTTATTTATACCGAGGATATGGGTGAATGAAAAGCCCACACTCAAAGAAGGTTAAAATATTTTCACGAATTAGGGTTGTTAGTATGCAAAATCCAAAATGGACCGGAAAATGTCTCTGCGGTGCCATAACCTACCTGGTAAAAAATGATCCTCTCATGAGCGGGTGTTGCCATTGCGATGATTGTCAACGTCAAACAGGTTCCTCTTTTGCTCCGTTATTGATTTTTAATAAAAATGATTTTTCTTCAATTGGTAATACTTTAGTGGAGTTTAAAGGTACGGGTGGTAGCGGAAAATCAGTGAAAAGAGGGTTTTGTTCAATTTGTGGCACTTCAGTTTTTAGCTGGTATGAGGTTACCCCAGACTTTTTAGTAGTGATGGCAGGAACTTTGGATAATAAGCTTAAATTCCTCCCTGAGTGGGATATTTATTCTGATCAGGCACAACATTGGATAAAGTTTCCCAAAGAACACAAGGTTTTTCGGTCTGGTTACGGAAGTGATTAATTTATGCCGTATGCAATCAATAATAATATTCGTGTATTTTACGAAGTAACTGGGGAGGGGCGTCCTCTTGTCTTGCTTCATGCTAACCCGTGTAGCAATAGAATGTGGCTGTATCAAATAGCTACATTTTCTCAATGGTTTCGTGTGATAACGCCGGACATGCGTGCTTATGGTCGATCTGATAAACCAACCACGCCATACCCGTTTTGTGAACTCGTAGATGATGTTTTAGCAGTTTGTGAAACAGAAAATGTTAAATCTGGTATTCTTGCTGGTGCCAGTATGGGGTCAAAAATCGCCTTTCAGCTCTTGGCAGAAAATTCAGGAATTTTCGATGCCAGCGTTCATATCGGTGGAAATGCCCTGAGAGGCAAGTCATACGATGACCGAATTAAGGGTTATGAGTCTGTTGGATATAAAGTACGTTCCTATCGTGAAACCCATTTAACTGAACTTTTTGCTTTAGATTTTATAAAAACAGATCTTGGAAAGTATTTAATATCAATGTTATTGAATGATTCGGAGAACCTGTCTGGAAGAGCTATTGCCCAACTATTTCGAAGTTTTGATAACGTTGATCTTTTAGACAAAATCTCGAAACTTGATAAACCAACCTTGATATTAAATGGCGAATTCGACAGTTCATTGCCAGGTGCCCAAAATACAATCAAATTTATTCCAAAATCTAAACATGTAATTATTAAAAATGCTGGTCATCTCTGTGCTCTAGAAAAACCAGATTTGGTTAACGCTGCTATTAAAACATTCTTTTGTGAAAATAACATACTGCCGCATATATTTTGATATTAGGTAGTATCTGTATTCATATTTTCGTAAAACAACTACATACTCATACATGTATTCTCGATCGCAAATAGCTCATATTGGAAGCACCGTTTAACTAAAAAAGGCGCAGGTTCAACTGCGCCTTTTCATAGTGGCTCCCCGGGCCGGACTCGAACCAGCGACCCAGCGGTTAACAGCCGCTTGCTCTACCAACTGAGCTACCGAGGACTATTCGTGAGTTTATACCAAAGCAGGAGACAAAAGGCCAACCCCTTATTTAAAAGACTGAGAGATTGTTTGACAAAAATCAACTTTGCATGTGACTTTACAGGTATTTCTATAGCACTATCTGGTTAAACGAGAGAATAACTCAAAAAATGGACAGCATAATCGAGGCATCTCAAAACTCCACTGAACGAGCAAATCAATCCGGTTATTCTCGGAAAATTGCTCAAGAAATTGTGGATATTTGCTTTAATGCTGGAATAAGCCTTGCAGCAACCCTTCCCGATGATTGGATTGCGCATACAATAGCTTGTTTTGAGCAAGATTCTCGTTTTGCTCATATACCCGTAAATCGAGAGGAGTCGGCTATCGGAATTTGCTCTGGTGCGTTTTTAAGTGGAACAGGTTCAGTTGCTTTAATGGGGGCGTCCGGTTTGATGACGCTGGTGTATGCAATTACCAAAATCAATTACACGTACGAAATTCCTGTGTTTTTAATGGCTACATATCGGGGTTCGTTGGATGATGGTGCAAAATTTCATGTGTCGAACGGGTTGTACTTAGAAAATGTATTAAATTCCATTAACCTAACGCACACAATAATAAACAATGTGATGGAGTTATCAAAAATCGAGGAGGCATATCATCATTCCCGAAAAATTAGTCGACCTACTGTCGTATTATTACCAAAAAGATTATTGCAAGGTAAAGGATAGTTTTTGTGACTTATTATGAATGTATAAAATGGCTGGCAAGTCGCTGGACCGACGAATTAGTAGTTACCTCTGCAGGCACTAGCTCTGAGTTCTGGTATGATATAACCGGCGACACAGAAAGAGTTTTTTATTTAGAGGCATCAATGAGTCTCTCCTCAATGTTTGCCGCGGGTATTGCTTATGGTTTGAAAGATAAACGTGTTTGGGCTTTTAGCGGAGATGGAGCTTTTGTAATGAATGCTGGAATGCTTGCAGTAGAGCAGCATATGGCGCTTCCTAATCTTAAACACTTCATGATTTCCAACAGGGTTTACGGTTCGACATCAAATGTTCCTCTGCCCGGTAGAGAATCCAACGATTATGCGGCTATTGCTCGAGCATTTGGAGTGAGTAGGGTATTTAGTTTTAAAGACTTGAACGATCTTAAAAGTAATTTTGGTGAAGCTGTGTCGAATCCAGGGTACAGTTTTATTCATCTTGAAGTGCAACCTGTAAATGATAGGCCCGGTTCACCTCCAATGGACGGGCCGGAGCTTAAATTCAGATTTGGCAGAAATATTGAGAATATTTCAAACAAAAAGGTATTTTCCAGTTAGTTTTATGATTCAAGAAAATAAAAAACAGTGACTATCAGGTTTGATGATATAGGGGATCGTCTAAAAGCATTTCGTATTTCATCGGGTTTAAGTGTAGAAGAAATTACACTGAAGGCGAAGATTTCAAGGGCAGCACTTTATCGTTATGAAAGAGGTGAAGTTGCCAAAATTGAGACGCTGGTGCGGCTCGCAGATCTTTTGGGCGTTTCAATAACAACTCTAATGGGAGTGGGCGTTGAATATCTCGCCTCTGCTGTAGCATTTTTTGAGAGAATGCGACAAATAGAGGAAACTGTTGACCAGATTGTTGTATTGTTTGGTCCTATTTCATATCTACTAACTTCGACAGAATACGATAATAATTTAAGACAGGTTTTGACGGAGAGTATACCTGCAAACTCTAAGACGCGATTGAGTTCTATAAAGGATATTGAGCTTGTTATGGAAATCTTAGCTCAACGCAAGGTCCAATATTTCACCAGAAAACCAGGAATTGTTAGCATTGTTTCATCTTCTGAGATGGAACGTTTTTTACGAAACGGTATGGTTGGTAGCACAAGCCTGTCAAAAGAAACCCGTGATCGACGTAGAGCTTTCGCGGTAGCGGAAGCAGAACGTGTTATCTCGATTTTGGAGGATGAACCAATTGGAGTACAGCTTGGGGTGGTAGAGGATACGGTTCCACAATCTTCGTTTCAAATTTTTCGTCAACCAGATAGGCCATTGCTAGCCGTCAGCCCGTTCAGACTTGGTGAGAATCCAAACGTTAGAGTTGGTGTTGCAATGATCACTCCCGCACCGGAGGCCGTCAAGCTGCACGATGAAACTGCCTCAGAATTGTGGTCTAGATCGGTAAAAGGAAAAGAAGCAGCCCGCTTAATCAAAAGTTTAATAGATAAAATACAATCTTAAAGTAGACAAATTCGTCTCTATTTTGAGACTTTTCTTGATTTTGATACTTCTTATGTGTAAGATAACCTACCTTTTAGAATTTATGGTATTAATTGAGAGGCATGTAACTTGTCATCAGTAATTAATTTATCGCTCCACGAGGAGCCTGTTAATACGAAAACACCTACAACAGCGGAATTTTCCTGCCGAGTAGACCAGAATTTGAAACTCAATGCGGAATACTTTCATCTTTATCTTGATGCACCAGAGGTAGCCCTGAAGGCTTTGCCAGGCCAATTTTTTCATCTTATGTGTCCATCAAGCGAACTCGGCGATCCCTTTTTCAGAAGGCCGATGAGTATTTACAAAGTAGATAAAGTGCAAAGAAAGATTCAATTTCTCTTTAAAAATGCGGGAGTTGGAACGAATGGTCTGTCTAAATTAAATCCTGAAGAATTTTTAAATATCGTTGGTCCTCTAGGTGTTGGATTCACTATTCCTAATGGAACTCGACACATTATTGTTGTTGGAAGAGGTGTTGGTTTAGCAACGTTAGCACCACTTGCGGAAATGGCATCACAGAAAGGTGTTCAGGTAACAGCTATATTGAGCGCACGCAGGTTAGATTTACTCATGTCGTCAGAGAGATTCCGTTCTACAGGAGCTGAGGTAATTCAGGTGCATGATGAAGACAATTCGAGTGCTGTCGAAAATATTGAAATATTACTTCGCCAATTAAATGGAGACGCATTTTATACGTGCGGCTCAAATAGGTTGTTCAAATTAATTAAAAGGTTATCCAAAGAATTAAATATATTTGGACAAGTGGCACTTGAACAGCAAATGGCCTGTGGTATTGGAGTTTGCTTTTGTTGCGTAAGAACTTTTGAAATTAACGGTAAAAATATACATAAGCGGGTTTGCAGCGAGGGGCCTGTTTTTGATGTCTGTGAAGCAACGGGATGGTAGATCTCTCTGTTGAAATAGGAAATTTGCATTTAAAGAATCCAATTATGCCAGCATCTGGAACTTTTGGACCAGAACTATCTAATGTAATGGATATTAATTTGTTGGGTGCGTTGGTGGCTAAATCAATCACACGCGACTTTCAACCTGGTAACCCCACGCCGCGTGTGGCAGAGACGGATTCTGGTATGCTTAACTCTATCGGAATTCCGAGCAAAGGTATCGAAGAATTTTTAAAAACAACAGTGCGTGAGTATTCAAATTTTAAATCGCCCGTTGTTGCAAGTATTTCCGCCCATTCCGAAGCAGAATTTGCATATATGACTAATGCCCTCAGTATAGAACAAATTTCAGCAATCGAATTGAACATTTCTTGCCCAAACTTAGAGGCAGGTGGAAAATCATTTGCATTAGACTCAAATTTAACAGAAAAAGTTGTTAAAGTAGCAAAAAATAATTCAAAAAAACCAATTTGGGTAAAACTTTCTCCAAATGTTACTGATATTTCAGAAATAGCTATAGCTGCTGAGAACGGAGGAGCAGATGCGCTTGTTGTAGCAAATACGCTGCTTGGTATGGCTGTAGATAGTGAGAACTTTAGAGCAGTGCTAGGCACCACCACAGGGGGATTGTCGGGTCGTGCTGTAAAGCCCATTATTTTACGAATGGTTAAAGAATGTTATCATTCTATTTCAATACCAGTAATTGGGTGTGGTGGAATTTCAAACGCAACGGATGTAGTCGAATTCATGCTGGTGGGAGCATCAGCTGTTCAAGTGGGAACTGTTACTTTTGAACATCCAGCTGCTATGGAGACCATTATTAATGATTTGCCAATTTGGTGTAAAAGAAAAAATATAAAGAGAATAGCGGACGTTATCGGTGCTATCACTTTCCCTGATAGAGAAATTTCCGGCGTTATGGAGGGAATTCGATGAATACCCAAATGAAAATTATAGATTCTGATTTAAGTTTTTGTTGTTCCAAACGCGCTGAATTTGCGAGTACAATTTTCGAAAAACTCAGGTTTCTCTCGTTAGATGGACCGGGAGTAAGCAGAGAGTCCTATGGAGTGGGAGAACAGAAGGCCATAGATTTTCTTATACAAATCGCAAAGAACGAAGGACTTATAGTTTCTTTCGACCAAGCCGCTAATTTGATAATAGAACTGCCAGAATGCGGAGAGCAAATTCCTTCAATTTTTTGCGGCTCACATTTAGATTCTGTACCACAGGGTGGTAATTTTGATGGGGCTGCGGGTGTCATTGCCGGCCTAATTTCACTTATTCGATTGAAAAGGAATGGAATAAAAACCAAATTACCGATTAAGTTAATTGCTCTTCGCGGAGAAGAAAGCGCCTGGTTCGGACCATGCTACATTGGATCAAATTCATTGTTTGGACATTTAACAGAGGATGATTTGAATTCTAAACACCGAACAACAGGAAAGTCATTGAGAAATTACATGGCAAAAGCTGGAGCTAATATTGAAAAAATATCGAAAGGTGAAAAATTACTAAAAATCAGTGATGTAGCAGGCTATATTGAGCTCCATATTGAGCAAGGACCCGTTATGGTTGCTCGTAATGTTCCAGTAGGAATTGTAACAGGATTACGTGGAAATATTCGATACAAGAAGATCCGTTGTCTCGGTGAGGCTGGACATTCCGGTGCGGTGCCGCGTTGGCTACGACACGATCCTGTGCTGGCTACCTCGGAATTACTACACAGAGTAGATGAACATTGGCGTGTGCTTCTAGAGCGAGGACTTGATCTGGTGCTAACTGCAGGTATTTTTACAACTAACCCGGTAAAACATGCAATGTCGCGAATACCAGGCGAGTGTGAATTTAGTTTAGAAATGAGAAGTCAAAGCATTGAAACTCTTGAAGCATTTGATGAGTTTTTAAAAGCAGAAATGAGGAGTATTGAGCGAGAAAAAGGTGTGTGTTTTAACCTTTCACCAAAAGGCTTAATCAAACCTGCCATTATGAACCAAAACTGGATTGAGCATCTTTCAAGTTGTTGTGACACACTTGACATCGAACATGAGCGTTTACCCAGTGGAGCCGGCCACGATGCCGCAGTATTCGCGAATAACGGGATACCATCAGCTATGATTTTTGTTCGAAATCAGAACGGTTCTCATAATCCTAATGAAGCAATGGAAATTAGTGACTTTATGCAAGGTGCAGAATTACTCTATGAGTCTCTATTGGAGCCCCCATTTTGACGCAGAGACTTACGATCGTAAAACCAGACGATTGGCATCTACATCTGCGCGATAATGAAATCCTAAATTGTGTTCTTCCATTCTCAGTAGAGAGATTTGGACGCGCTATCATAATGCCAAATCTTAGCCCTCCGGTAATTACTTATCAGGATGCGAAAAGATACCGTGAGCGTATTAACGCTGCTTTAACCAAAAAAAATAACTTTACTCCGTTAATGACTGTATATTTAACTGATTACACTGATCCAAAAAATGTTAAAATTGGGATAAGAGAAAAAATTCTCACAGCAGTTAAGCTTTATCCAGCTAACGCAACAACTAATTCAGCTCAGGGGGTTACAGATTGGCGAAATGTTAGGGGTGTGCTGTCGGTATTGGAAGCAGAACAAACACCTCTTTTAATACATGGTGAGGTAACCAATCCGAATATTGATATATTTGACAGAGAGTTGGTATTTATTGAGCAGATTCTTACACCAATCATTTCAGAGTTTCCTGGTTTAAAAATTGTTCTTGAGCATATAACGACAGAAGATGCTGCTGCATTTGTCAGCGAGGCTAGTGACAAAATTGCAGCAACAATCACACCACATCATTTAGTTATTAACAGAAATGCCATTTTTGATGGAGGAATCCGGCCCCACATGTATTGTTTACCAATAGCAAAGCGTGAACGGCACCGATTAGCTCTTCGGGCAGCGGCGACATCAGGAAATTCGAGTTTTTTTTTAGGCACTGACTCGGCTCCACACACCATTAAATCAAAACAGTCTGAATGTGGCTGTGCCGGTATTTTTAATGCACCAAACTCTTTAGAAATATACGCTCAGGTATTTGATGAAGAGAATGCTTTGGATAAGTTTGAACGATTTGCTTCTATAAATGGTCCGAACTTCTATGGTCTTAAACCGAATGAAGAAACATTGACACTTTTTAAAGCTTTGTGGCAACCCATAGGTCATGTTCAAATAAAAGGTATCGGTGAGGCAATACTTCCATTTAGACCAAAAGGAGATATTGGTTGGAGGCTAGAATAAATTGTTAAATTTGTTACATTTATCTTATAGATATATATAGAATAAGTAAAAATTTTTTGGGAGAATAGAATGGCTGTTGGTGGTGCCTTTCCAGATAAAAAAATCATTGCAGAATTAACTGCTAAAATGCTTGTAGAGGTCGATGCAGTGGTTTTTAATGCAGAAAAACCCTTTATTTTTACTTCTGGGTGGGCAAGTCCTGTTTATATTGATTGCCGTAGATTAATATCCTTTCCCAGATTGCGACAAACCATTATAGATTTTGGTGCGTCGATTATTCTTCGTGAAGCCGGATTTGAGAGTTTCGATGCAGTCGCAGGTGGCGAAACGGCTGGGATCCCTTTTGCTGCATGGATGGCAGATCGTCTAATGTTACCAATGCAATATGTACGAAAACAGCCAAAGGGGTTTGGTCGCGACGCACAGATAGAAGGGCATCTTGAAGAAGGTCAGCGTATTCTTTTAGTAGAGGACTTAACAACAGACGGACGAAGTAAAATCAATTTTTGTGAAGCACTTCGCACTGCAGGTGCCAATGTAAACCACGTTTTTGTTGTATTTCACTATGGTATTTTTCCGGATGAACAAATATTTAATGATATGAATGTTTCTATGCATTCTCTGGCGAATTGGTTCGATGTTCTCTCCGTAGCAAAGCAAGGCAACCTATTTGACGTAAAAACTCTTGATGTAGTTGAAAAATATCTTAATGACCCTGTCACGTGGTCTCGTGATAATGGGGGCGTTTCTGAACTTCCTTCTTAATGTAAAGAAACCGTTGTTTTGGTATTTAAACACAATCATAATCTACGTACTTTTTTTGGCTTAATTTATTTGTATAAGTGTATCTGTTAACATGCTAAACAGCAAAAAGTTTTACTATGGATAAAATTGAATTTAAGCACATTCTAAAAAATATCAATTTGCAAGTTAGAGCTTAACAAAAGGGAAAGCTCTACTTGAGAAAAATGCTTTAAGTAAATGAACTCTCAAAGCTTTTTAATAATCACATTTTCTTCACTAGCGGATATGACTTAATAAAGTTCATGTCAAATTTACACGCTGTAACTGATGAAAATGGTAGACAATTATGAAAGGTATGAAAGGTGTGGCACGCCAATTACAAATAAGTGGTATAGTAAAATAAAAAATGGCAAAATGTAACAGAGAAGTGGCATAATGGTTGGAGGCCCGGACCAGATTCGAACTGGTGTACAAGGATTTGCAATCCTCTGGATAGCCTCTCTCCCACCGGGCCTATAACCTTTGTGCTTGTCATAGGCATCATATAAGTCTAGGTCAAGCTTTATAAGATCGTGTCTTGAGTTCAGGCATTAGTTAAGTCAAATCTGAGCTATTTAAATATGTGGGAAGTAACAGTTGGAACAATATAAAGATGCGCGCGCAAACATGGTAGATTGTCAACTTCGACCAAATCAAGTTACAGATCACGATTTGATAGAAGCCTTTTTATCAACTCCCAGAGAAAAATTTGTTTCTTCGAACTATGCACCGCTAGCATACGCAGATCGCTCTCTCATGTTGTCTTCTGAGCGAGTAATGATGCCTCCGATGTTTTTAGCTAAGGTTCTTCAGGAATGTCATATTACAAAAAAAGATATTATCCTTGATGTAGCGTGTGGACGTGGTTACGGGTGTGCCATACTCTCAAAACTCTCCTCAACAGTTGTTGGAGTAGAAAATAATATAAAACTAGTGAATCTAGCAAATAAAGCGCTGACCGAACTCGCTGCTGACAATACTGCTGTTGTGGAGGGTGATATTGAAGTGGGGCTTCCCGAGCAGGGACCATATGACGTAATCTTGATTGAGGGCGGTATTTGTACTGTGCCAGAGTCATATAAAGAACAGTTGAGTCTGGGTGGACGCCTAATTCTCTTCGAAATGACGGGCGGAAGGAATGGGCATGCCGTTTTGTACATCAAAAGTACCACGACAACCTCGCGTAGAATTTTATTCGACGCCCACCTTCCTGTGCTTCCTGGATTTGCAGAAAAAACGAGTTTCAGTTTTTAATAAGTCAAGGGCAATTATAATATGTATTATTTAAAGTTTATATATTTGACTGCAACGACACTTATATTTTCAATGACTTCGGTAAATTCGGAAACATTCAATGACGCACTCACAAAAGCTTATTTATTGAATCCTACGTTAGCCGCTTCTCGCGCGCAACTTCGTAGTAAAGAGGAAAAAATTTCAGAGGCCTGGGGAGGGTGGTATCCAACCATTGAATTTTCCCTCGATGCAGGAAAAAATTGGAAACACGTCTCAGGAAACGCAGTAAGCAGTGCAAATCGAAATAAAAACCTAACACCTAAAAATTCAGATTTTGTTTTTTCACAAAATATTTATCAAGGAGGTAAAACAAGTGCCGCTTTAAAAGTAGCAAGGGCTGAGATATTAGCCCAGAGGGCTCGTTTGTTAGCAACTGAACAAGATGTTTTATTTGGGGCAGGTAGGGCTTACGTAGATGTTGTAAGAGATGAAGCAGTATTAAAATTAAATAGAAACAATGAGGCCGTGTTACTTAGACAATTGGAAGCAACACGTGATAGATTTGAAGTTGGAGAAGTTACCAGAACTGATGTAGCACAAGCAAAGGCGCGACATTCAGGATCCATTGCCGAGAGCGTAGAGTCAAACGGCCAGCTTTCGAACTCGAGGGCCTCCTATCGAAACATAATAGGAGATTTTCCAGGTGTGTTAAAAAAAGTTAAACCTTTGCTAGATATTCCAACTTCACAGAGTGCGGTAAAAGACCTCGCCCGCGAACTATCGCCGGGTGTTCTTGTTGCCCGTTATGAAGAAAAAACCGCTGCGGCAAAAGTAGAAGAAACATTCTCAGGATTGTTACCTTCTGTAGATATTGAAGGAAGACTTAGTCGGTCTGATGCATTAAGTGCTGTGGACAGTCGAACAGATAATGCTAAAATTTTCGCTAAATTGACTATCCCATTGTATCAATCAGGAATAGTACGTTCGCGATTAAGAGCGGCAAAGCAAATTCATGCTCAGAAAAAGATGGAGTTAAATGCTTCATTGCGACGATCGGATGAAAAATCAGCGCAGGCATGGGAAAATCTTCTAACTGCAAATGCTCAGATTTCGGCTTTAACTGCAGAAATCACTGCCGCTACAACAGCATTGGAGGGTGTCAAACAAGAGGCGAAAGTTGGTTCTAGAACTGTTCTTGACGTGTTAGACGCTGAACAAGAATTACTGGACGCACGTGTAAATCTTGTCCGTGCGGAACGCAATAAAGTTGTGGCAAGTATGGAACTGCATCGTGCCATTGGCAACCTTACTGCTAAAGGGCTAAATTTGGATGTAAATTTCTTTGATTAAAAGCATTGATAATAATAAGATTCTGAAATAGTGGTAAGGGTAAGTGCCGATGTTAAAACTTTTTCATTACAGCTCTTGCTTATTATTGAAGTAATTGTTCATATTTGCGACTAACTTTTTTACATAGAATAAATGCTGGCTATGACTGAAAAAAAAGATGATCAAGAACAGTCAATGGAGGAAATCCTTGCTTCCATAAGAAAAATTATTTCTGAGGAGGAGAAGGGAACAGAAGTATCTGAACCGTCTAACAACGATGATATATTAACCCTCAATAACGTTGTTGAAAAAGACGATGGGGTAGCTGCTAAGACGGATGATATACTTGAACTTACTGAGGTGGTCTCTGATTCATCAATAAATTTTACAACTGAAGTAGAAAGCGATAGAACTTCTGAGACGCACTCAAAGACACAAGGGCCAGAACATAATTTAGTGAAAACCGACGGTGATCGATACTCTGTGAATGAAGAATTTGAATCGTATGAAGGCGGGATATCAACAACCAAAAATCCCGTTGAGGCATCAAATTTCTTGGAAGGCAATGCAGAAACTCACACTGGATTAGTTAATGATGAAAATGCAGAGCGGATAAATGCGGCCCTTACTAAGCTTTCTGTAATTAATAAAGATGATCAGACTGAGTTAGCTCCAAGCCAAAAAATAAATGATTTTGATAATCAAGCAAATGAAATAATGCTTCCAATAATAAAAAAATGGCTGGATGAAAATTTAGCTGATTTAGTAGAAAATATAGTTCGTGATGAGATTAAACGCTTAAGTCAAATATCTTCTCGGCAAAACAAATAGGTTGCTTGAAGTGAACGGTTTTTTTAAGAAACACTTTTGTTAATTATACATCATATTTTGTTTTGTTATGGAAAAATTTTACGATCCAAAAAAAGTTGAGCCACGGCTTTATGAGGAATGGGAAAATTCAGGGGCCTTTTCTTCCGATGATACTTTTGGGGATCAAACAACTAGAGAAAAATTTTCTATAGTAATTCCCCCGCCGAATGTAACTGGTAGTTTACATATCGGGCACGCATTAAACAATACGTTACAAGATATTTTGGCACGCTACTACCGAATGAAGGGTTGTGATGTGTTATGGCAGCCTGGGATGGACCATGCTGGTATTGCAACGCAAATGGTTGTTGAGCGTCAATTAGCTGAGGAAAACATATTTCTTGCGCGTGGCAATCAGCAATCTATGGAAAATAAATGTTTATTGGGACGTGATCAATTTCTTAAAAAAGTGTGGGAATGGAAGGCAAAATCTGGGGGCACGATTCTAAATCAGCTTAGACGTCTCGGAGCTTCATGTGACTGGAAACGGGAACGTTTCACCATGGATGAAGGTCTATCTCAAGCAGTTAGAAGTGTATTTGTTTCACTTTATCGAGAAGGAATAATTTATAGGGATAAACGGCTTGTAAATTGGGATCCAAAGTTTCATACAGCAATTTCAGACCTTGAGGTAGAACAAAGAGAAACGAAAGGAAATTTATGGTATTTTCGTTATCCCCTGGAAGGATCAACATCACAATTTATTACGGTTGCAACAACTCGGCCTGAGACCATGCTCGGTGATACAGCAGTTGCTGTTCATCCAGACGATAAACGCTTTGAGAAATTCATTGGAAAATCTATAAGGTTGCCAATTGTGGGAAGGATTATACCTATAATTGCGGATGAATATAGTGATCCTGAGAAGGGCAGTGGAGCGGTTAAAATTACTCCTGCGCATGATTTTAACGATTTTGAGGTAGGTAAACGGCACAATTTAGAAATGGTGAGCATTTTTGATGAGTCTGGAAACGTTAACCATGAAGCACCAAATAATTTTCAAGGAATGGATAGATTTGACGCTCGAAAAAAAATTATTGATAGTATGGATGAACTCGGTTTTCTGGTAAAAGTCGAAGAAAACTACATGACGATTCCTTACGGAGACCGTTCGGGTGTTGTCATAGAACCGAGATTAACAGACCAATGGTTTGTTAATGCCAAGGTATTGGCACAACCGGCAATAGAAGCTGTGAAATCTGGCAAAACAAAGTTTGTTCCTAAACATTGGGAAAATACATATTTTGATTGGATGAAAAATATCCAACCCTGGTGTATTTCACGGCAGATATGGTGGGGACATAGGATTCCAGTCTGGTATGGACCCGATGGGATAGCATTTGTAGCTGAGACCGAGAGAGAGGCATTGGAAGATGCTAAAAAGCATTACGGGGTTTCAACTCCGTTAATTCAAGATGATGATGTATTAGATACCTGGTTTTCTTCAGCTTTGTGGTCCTTTTCAACTTTGGGATGGCCTCAGATGACTTCGACTCTTTCAAAGTATTACCCCACGAATGTTTTGGTAACAGGCTTTGATATAATTTTCTTTTGGGTAGCACGTATGATGATGATGGGGCTGCACTTTTGTAAAGATATTCCATTTAACACTGTTTACATTCATGCCTTGGTTAGAGATGCACAAGGTCAAAAAATGTCCAAAAGTAAAGGTAATGTTCTTGATCCTTTGGAGATAATTGAAAGGTACGGAGCTGATTCTTTACGTTTTACACTCGCGGCAATGGCAGCACAGGGCCGAGATATAAAATTAGCTCCGGCCCGCATAGAAGGCTATCGAAACTTTATTACAAAATTATGGAATGCAGCCCGCTATGCAGACATGAATAAGTGCTACATACCACTAGATTTTTCTCCTTCTGAATGCAAGCTTATTTTAAATAAGTGGATTGTAACTAAACTCCGAGAGACAGAACAATTAGTGTCAAATGCGATTTTAGAATATAGGTTTAATGATGCAGCAAATGCAATTTATGCCTTTACTTGGCATAAGTACTGTGACTGGTACTTAGAATTTTCAAAGTCAATTCTTAATAGTAAAGATGAGGATGCTGTTAATGAAGTTCGGACAGTCACTGGATGGGTATTGGAACGCATTTTAAAAATCCTTCATCCGTTCATACCATTTGTTACCGAAGAAATTTGGCAGAATCGTAATGAGGTTTCAGGTCAAAAATCTGCACTAATCACCTCCTCTTGGCCAGACTTTAAAGAAGTCGAACCAGAATTAGCTGCTTGCAATGAAATAGACTGGGTTATTACACTGATTTCACAGATCCGGGCTGTAAGAGCTGAAATGAATATTCCCGCCCGAGCGAAACTCTCACTGCTTTTTAAAAATGTTCAAGAAAACACCAGAGCACTTATTAATCGTCACGCAGAATTATTAAAACAACTTGCTCGAATTAAAGACATCCGAGAAGAACAGCCATCATCAAAAGAAACGTTACAAATCGTTGTTGATCACGACACTTTTTTTCTTCCATTGGAAGGTGTGATCAATATAGCTCAGGAAAAAACACGCATTCTACGTGATATTGATAAAGTGAATAAAGAGATTTCAAAGTTACAAAATAAATTATCTAACAAAAAATTTTTAACAAAAGCTCCAACTGATGTGATAGACGAAAACCGTGAGCGTTTAGCTGAGGAAGTGGTTGCGAAAAACTTGTTAGAGAATGCTTTTAAACGCTTGACAGGCTTCTAACCAAAAATTCCTTTGTTTTAAAACCATAATATTAAAGTAGTCGCAACGATTGTGCACATGAAGCGCAAGTTAAAAACCCATACCTGCGCTCCATCTTTATCGCCACTTAACTCACACCTTTTCTTTGAATACTATGGACAATTCAAAAAGTTAGTCTCATGAAAAGGTGCATGGGTCTATAAAAAATAATAGCATCCAGTGGACACCAACAGATCTATACTAAGAGCTAGTTATGTACTAGCTCAGTCAACAGAACGGTAAATCTAAAGAGAAAATGCACTCTAAGTTTATTAATATTTTACAATGAAAGAAGAATTACCATTTTCACCAGCAATATATGGGAATTGGCATATATTATCTATTCTGACATCTGACCCAACTGTTTCTTAAACAAACCTGGTTTTAGTGTTCCGACGAGATTGTATTATTCAACATTAAAGATATTGAATGTGATACTAAACGATTGCTTTAGTTAATTATGAAAGCGTAGGCGTGGTGATAAAAAATATTTTACTGAAAGGTGAACTTTTGACTTTACGGAATTTCTTCGAATTATGTTTTATTCATTTTTTAAATTTAAATTTTGATTGTCTAATAGCACGGAGATAGTTCTAGGCTTTTATAAACAAAATTTGATTGTTATAAGAAAATAACCCCTATTTCAAAGTAACCTAATGGAATAATAAATGGACAGTAGCACGGTTGCTAAAAAGGTGTAGAGCAAATATTCCCAGTATTACAGGTGTGTTGCAGGATACTGTACTGTTGACATAACTCGATGGATTGTCCAAACAAATAGATAAAGGTAAGGAAGTTCTTTTTTGGGATGTGCTTATTAACTTCCTTAGCCTAAAAATTGTAGAAATGAAATTATTATATGAAGGGTCATATTATGGCTAAGGCAGAAAGGAATCACGCCAAGCCGAAAAGCATTAGTAAAGATACACTTCCAAGTCGGCACGTTACTGAAGGTCCTTCGCGGGCACCCCATAGAAGCTATCTCTACGCAATGGGCTTAACTGAAAATGAAATTCATCAACCACTGGTCGGTGTTGCAACCTGCTGGAATGAGGCGGCTCCGTGCAATATTACGTTATCACGTCAGGCCCAAGCGGCAAAAAAAGGTGTATCAGAGGCAGGCGGAACCCCCCGGGAATTTGCTACAATAACCGTCACAGATGGTATTGCAATGGGCCATGAGGGAATGAAATCTTCACTTGTTTCTCGTGATCTGATTGCTGACTCAGTTGAATTAACAATGCGTGGTCATTGTTATGACGCGCTCGTTGGTCTCGCCGGGTGTGATAAATCTTTGCCTGGCATGATGATGTCCATGATAAGGCTCAATGTTCCAAGCGTTTTTGTTTACGGAGGAACAATTTTGCCGGGTCGATTTAAGGGGCGAGATGTTACAGTAGTTGATGTTTTTGAAGGAGTAGGGATGCACGCTTCGGGTAAAATGTCCGATGAAGAATTACTTGAATTGGAAAGTGTGGCATGCCCATGCGCAGGTTCTTGTGGTGGACAGTTTACTGCTAATACGATGGCCTGTGTTTCTGAAGCGATTGGATTAGCCTTACCGGCGTCATCGGGCGCTCCAGCCTCATACGAGTCTCGAGACCAATTTGTAGAAGACGCAGGTCGAGCTGTAATGAATGCTCTTCAATTGAATTTACGTCCACGCGATATTTGCACTCGAGAGGCATTCGATAATGCAGCAACTGTAGTGGCTGCAACAGGTGGATCGACAAATGCCGCTTTGCATTTGCCTGCAATGGCCCACGAGGCTGGCATCAATTATACTCTTCAAGATGTAGCAAAGATTTTCAAAAAAACACCATATATCGCAGATTTGATGCCGGGTGGAAAATATACTGCAACGGATATGTATAAAGTAGGGGGTGTGTCAATCGTAATTAAGGAGCTTCTTG
This sequence comes from Rhodospirillaceae bacterium, assembly GCA_002709075.1. GTDB lineage: Bacteria > Pseudomonadota > Alphaproteobacteria > MPNO01 > UBA2964. Next base: position 48,872 of record PAPV01000006.1, read on the forward strand.
ATAATGGGTTACTGAATGGTGAATGCATAACGGTAACGGGTAAAACAATGAAACAGAATGTTAGCGAAATAAAATTTCCAGAAAACCAAGACGTGGTATACCGTGTTCAAAATGCAATCACACCAACAGGAGGAGTTGTTGGTCTGCAGGGCACGTTAGCACCAGATGGAGCAATTGTTAAAGTTGCTGGAATGGATAAGTTAACATTTTCTGGGCCTGCACGTGTTTTTGATTGTGAAGAAGATGCCTTTTATGCCGTGGTTAATAGTCAAATTAAAGAGGGAGATGTAATTATAATTCGTTATGAAGGACCAAAGGGTGGTCCCGGGATGAGAGAGATGCTCTCAACTACTGCTGCTTTATATGGTCAAGGAATGGGAGAAAAAGTGGCGCTTATTACAGACGGAAGATTTTCTGGTGGAACACGTGGTTTTTGTATTGGGCATGTAGGTCCAGAGGCTGCCGTAGGCGGACCTATTGGTCTTTTAAAAAATGGTGACATGATATTGATAGATGCAAATACCGGGCGTTTAGATGTTGATATTGAAAAAAAGGCTTTAGAAAGCCGCAGAAAAAAATGGAGACCTAGGAAAACAAACCACAATAGTGGTGCACTATGGCGTTATGCACAAACAGTTGGACCTGCCTCAAATGGCGCAGTAGTTCATCCTGGCGCTGATGAGGAAACACATACCTATTGTGATATCTAAAAATTAATCGAAAACTGTTTCAATATAGTGATCGGAGTTTACTCTAGCCTCAATGACGGTTGGGCCAGATTTTTGTAAGGCTGCTTCAAGGGCTTTTCTAAGCGCTGCTTGAGTATTTACTCCTAATGCTGGAACCCCAAAATAATGACTGGGAGGATTTTCAAAATTTATTTCTCCTAGCTCGGTTCCATAAATCTCTAATTGCCGACGAAGCTGTTTTACTCTAATCAATCCAAGCCATTGGTCATTTAATACAACCACTGGAATATTTATTGCCAACCTCTGTGCGGTTGCTAGTTCACCACAGGTCATTTGAAAACATCCATCACCAATCAAACAAACGACTGGTTTTTCTGGTTCTTCTAATTTGGCGGCTATAGCAGCGGGCAGGCCAAAACCCATAGACGACCAACCATTCGTGATTAAAAAATTGCGTGGGTAATGTGCTGACCACTGACTGGATATTTGATGGGTGTGTGCGCCAACATCAAATGCAAGTATTCCATCTTTTGGTAAGACCTCACGAACTACATCAATCGCCTGAAATACTTGAAACCCATCTCCTGTTGGGCGCAGAGAATTCTGAAAAATGGACCTGTGTTTTTCCAACTCCTCATTCTTCCAATCATTTTCATAGTATGTATTCCCAAGCAAGCCATTCAAGGAAGAATCTAGATCCCCTGTTAGTTCACATTTTAATTGAACCCCAGAACTTATGTCTACACGTTCAATATCAATTTGAAGAAGAGGCGTACCACCAATCCATGCTTCAAATTCAACCTCGATTGTGTCATATCCAATTCCTATGATTAGATCAGCTTTCGAACAAAAATTTCTTTGTATTTGTCTTTTAGCGCGCTCTATGCACCCGAGACAAAGAGGATGGTCATCATCGATTAACCCTTTTGCCATCGAGGTTGTTAAAAATGGTAATTGCCATTTTTCTATAAAATCTGAGAGCAAAGTTTCGTTTTTTATACGCATTGCGCTAGATCCAAGGATTGCAATTGGCCTACGTGCATCTTTAATAACTTTTAAAGCTGCTAAAACATCTTTATCTGATGCTCGAGGTAACTGGATAGTTTCTATTATGTTGTGAGTGGTCGAGATAGCTGACGCTAGTGCCACATCTTCTGGCAAATCTATATGCACAGGTCCCATTGGTTCACTCAGGCTCAAGCAGATTGCTTTTTCTAAAGTTTCTGCAACGTTATCAAAATTTAAAGCAAAACTTGCCTTGGTAATGGGTTTAAACAATGCATGATGGTCTATCCACATTTGAATGCGGCGACCGAGTTGATCAGAATTTAAATTACAAGTTATTGCAATCATTGGAGACCGATCAAGCCACGCACTTCCAATACCTGTAGCAAGATTGGTTGCGCCAGGACCAAGTGTGGCCAGGCAAAAACCCGGAATTCTTGTCTGCCGGCCAGTGACATCTGCTGCAAAAGCTGCGCTCCCCTCGTGTGCGGTTAAAATAAAATCAATTCCGCCTTTACGCATCGCTTCCATAAGCGGCAATACATTCCCGCTCGGGATACCAAAACCACGTTCAACACCCGCTTTTTTTAGTGTTGAAACAATTAAATCTGCATTATTCATTGAATTCATTCTTTATCGGCGTTTTCTATACCACTCAAAAATTTTAGTTAATAACCAACTTAAGCATGATCCGGCGAAAATAAACGCCGCAACCCCAATGGCAAGAACTCTTAAATCGGTAATACCCTCGTTTATATAAACAATTATTGCCCAAACGAAGGCAAACACAATTGCTCCAGTTACATAACGAGGTATTTGCATCTAATGCACCTGATTAATTTCACACCACACAGGGGTGTGATCAGAGGGTTTTTCTTTGCCCCGAGGTTTTCTATCAATACCTGACCCTGTAAGATTATCTGCAGCTTCCGGTGAAAGCAGAAGATGATCTATCAATAAACCAAAATCTTTTTGCCAAGCTCCACCCGTGTAATCCCAATATGAATATTTGCCAGGACCGGGATTGTATGCCCGGAATGCATCAGTTAACCCCAAATGCATTAACTCACGGAAACAACTCCTAGCCTCAGGACGGCATAAGGCATCACCAACCCATTTTTCTGGATCGTAAACTTCTTGGTCAGTTGGGCAAATATTATAATCTCCACCGAGGATTAATGGTTCTTCCTTATCCAAAAGTATTTTTGTCCGCTTAATCAAACGACGCATCCAAGAAATTTTATAATCATATTTTTTTCCAGGGGCGGGATTTCCATTTGGTAAATAGATTGAAGCAACTCTGATGCCGCCCGTAAGGCATTCTATATATCGCGCTTGAACATCATTTGTATCACCAGGAAGCCCAAAATACACCTCATCTATGGAAAACTTTGAGAGAATAGCCACTCCATTATAGGACTTTTGACCAAGAAATATTAATTTATAATTTAGATTTTCCAGAGGTTCACGGGGAAATTCCTCATCTACAACTTTTGTCTCCTGTAAAAGAACAATATCAGGTTCAAACGATTGCAACCAATCAATTATCCTCGGCAAACGAGCTCGAATTGAATTAACATTCCAACTGGCAATTTTCATTGAAATTGATGCAACTCCTAAATTGTTCGCTCAATAATTTATCTTTTCTAACCAACCGAGAAGGAAACTCCACAGCCACATGTTGATACGGCATTTGGATTACGGATCGTAAAATATGAGCCAATAAGTTCTTCTGCAAAATGAACTTCACTGCCTACAAGAAGATCCCAAGACACTGAATCTATCAGAATATCAACTCCCTCTTTGGAAATGATATGGTCGTCATCGTTCACAGTTTCTTCAAAACAAAATCCGTATTGAAATCCAGAACAACCACCACCTGCAACAGACACCCTAAACTTTTTTCCAAAAAACTCACCATTACTAGTCATTTTTTTAAGACGACGTAATGCATTATCACTGATAGTTACAGACTTTTCCTGTTTCTGATTGTCTAACATTTTTCATACCAATATATAACTGTTACTAATGGTTTTAGTTTCCTAAAGTTTTCTGGTCAAGAAATTGATTATCTAGATTGCTTCAGAAACAAACCCACGGTAGTTTTTAACCATGAAATTAAATGGCCCGAATTATACTGGAGAACGTGCGCCATGGGCGAGCGACCCCTTAACTTCACTTGGCAGGAAATTTTTTGAGATTGAAAGTACAACCCGATCAAAGTTTCAGAGGGATAAAGATCGTATAATTCATTCTAGCGCATTTAGAAGGCTCAAACATAAAACGCAAGTTTTTGTGTATCATGAGGGAGACCATTATCGCACTCGACTAACACATAGTCTGGAAGTGGCACAAATTGCAAGATCTTTATCACGATTTCTTCGGCTAGATGAAGATTTGGCTGAAGCATTAGCGCTCGCGCATGACTTAGGTCATACACCTTTTGGACATGCAGGGGAGAATGCCTTGAACGAAGCTATGAAACTTTGGGGTGGATTTGATCATAACGGTCAAGCATTACGAATTGTTACCAAATTAGAGGCTCGTTATGCTGAGTTTGATGGATTAAATTTAACTTGGGAGTGTTTGGAAGGTCTTGTCAAACATAACGGTCCATTATTACTCGATTCCGATGATTATTCGTCACTTCCGTGGGCAATAAAACAATATGAGCACTTTAGGGAGCTTAAACTTCATACTCAACCGGGTGTGGAGGCTCAGGTGGCTGCTTTATCTGATGACATTGCTTACAACACACATGATATTGATGATGGTTTGCGAGCAAAACTGTTTACAATAGACGATCTTGCTGAATTACCCTTAGTTGGACCAGCTGTGAAAGAAGTTATGGATAATTATCCGAATTTGGATAGATCACGTTTAATACATGAAGTAACTCGGAGAATGATTGATAGAATGGTGCAATCACTTATAAGCGAGACACTTTATCGTCTGGAAAAATATAAACCAGATAATCAATTTGATATTTATTTATTACCCACTCCCGTAGTTGCGTTCTCAGCTGATATACTCTCTGCTAACAAAACACTAAAGAACTTTCTATTTGAGCGGATGTACCGTCATTACAGGGTCAATAAAATGACAATAAAGGCCCAAAGTGTTGTAAAAGAACTATTTTCAATATTTTTGGATGAACCGGAGTTTTTACCGCCAATTTGGCGCAGAGCATTTTCAGAAAGAAAGGAAACAGTTAATCGAGTAAGAATTGTATCAGATTATATATCAGGAATGACAGATCGATTTGCATTGAGTGAACATGAACGTCTTGCCAGAGAAAAAAGCTAAAAATGAATATTTACAATGACCTGGAGTCTTTAATTAAAAAAAAGATTAAATCTAAATCAAAGGATTTAGGTATACCAATTGAAGTCAAATCATACCGGTTCAATATTGAACGGTCAAAAAACCCTGATCGTGGGGACATCTCTACAAATGCTGCAATGGTTTTTGCGAAGCCCCTGAACATTAAGCCTCGTCTGCTTGGCGAGTGGTTAACAAAGGAATTAAAATGTAGTGCCCACATACAGTCTGCTGAAATTGCAGGGCCAGGTTTTCTTAATATAAGAATTAAGAATGATTTTTGGCATAGTGCTCTGAAGGAAATTCTCATTGAGGGGCCGGAATATGGGAAAAGTGAATTGGGAATTGGCAAAAAAGTAAACATTGAATATGTTTCAGCCAATCCAACTGGACCAATGCATGTGGGTCATGGCCGTGGTGCGATTGTCGGAGACGTCTTAGCCAATCTGCTTGAAAAAGCTGGGTTTGATGTGACTCGAGAATTTTACATAAATGATGCTGGAAAACAAATCGATATACTCGCTCATTCGGTTTTTTTCCGGTATCAGCAAGCTTTGGGTAAGGAAATCTCAAATATTCCGGAGGGTTTGTATCCAGGAGAGTATTTAATGGATACCGGAAAAAAGCTTGCTGAGATGTATGGTGGCAAGTGGCTGGAGGTCGACAAATCTAAATGGCTTCCTACTATCAAAGAATTTGCTGTAAAAGAAATGTTGGGGCTAATCCGCAAGGATTTAGAACTTCTGGGCGTAAAACACAAAATTTTTACTTCGGAAAAATCTTTGATAGACGCTTTCGCTATTGACGAAGTAATTGAGTATCTCGAACAACAAAATCTTGTTTATACTGGGTTACTTGAGGAACCCAAAGGAAAAAAATCAAAGGATTGGGAGAAGCGCCCACAACTTCTTTTCCGATCATCAAAATTTGGTGACGAATGCGATAGGCCATTAAAAAAATCAGATGGAACCAATACGTATTTTGCATCCGATATAGCATATCATCGGGACAAGTATTTACGTGGTTTTAATAAAATGATTGATGTTTGGGGTGCCGATCACAAGGGTTATGTGCGACGCATGGAGGCGGCCGTGTCTGCTATAACTGGTGATAATGGAACCCTAGAAGTCAGGCTTTGTAATCTTGTTAATTTGTTTGAAGATGGTGAACCAATAAAAATGTCAAAACGGGCAGGAAGATTTGTAACTTTAGCCGATGTTATTGACGCAGTTGGGAAAGATGTAGTGCGTTTTATAATGTTAACACGGAGTAACGAGGCAACATTAGATTTTGATTTATCAAAAGTTAAAGAGCAAAGTAAAGATAATCCTGTGTTCTATGTTCAATATGCTCATGCTCGAACATGTTCAGTGATACGTAATGCTGCTGAGACATTTCCTTATTTATCACTTGACGATTCTAGACTAGCAAATGCTGATCAAAAACTAATTGTTGATATGGATGGTTACGAATTGGTAAAATTACTATGCAACTGGCCAAAGGTAGTTGAGTCTGCGGCTTTAGCCCAAGAACCTCACAGAATTGTTTTTTTTCTAAGCGAAATTGCCTCAGCGTTTCATACCTTTTGGAATCGTGGAAATGAGGATGAGTCATATAAATTTATTATTCCGTCATCTGCGGAGAAAACCGTGGCACGTGTTGCGCTGGCGCGTGCTGTAGCAATTGTTATTGCCTCTGGGTTGGCAATAGTCGGTGTGGAAGCTGTTGAGGAGATGCGCTGATGGTAGATAATGGAATTAATAACAATGAAGAGAACATAGATTATGACGACCCTGGCCCAAGAGCTTGGGGCAGACGATTGCTGACTTCATTGATCGCAATTGCAGCAATTGGAGGTTTCTCCATGGTGGTGGTCTATTCTTATGAGCGTGGTAAACTATCAGGTTCAGAAGAGAGTGCTCCAACGTTAGCTACAGATGATTTACCAACCCGGATTAAACCAATAAATCCTGGAGGTATGAAAATACCAGATCAAGACAAAAAGATTTTTGGAGAAATTAATCCAAGTGAAAAAACAACAAGAATGGAACGATTATTACCGCCTCCAGAACCTGTCATGGTAAGACCAGCATTAGCGCCAAACAACACAAACCAAAATGCTGATATTAAAATTAAGTTACCAGAACAAAAACAAAACAACAAACAACAATTGGCAGGTACCGAGAGAATAGGTAAAGGTTTAAAATCTGTGAAGCCTATTGCCTCTACTTCAGTTCTCGAAGAAACACGTCAGGAACAAATCAAAAAGCCCCCTTTGATGCAATCGCCGTTGAAAACACTGAAAAAGAACACGCCCAGTCTTTCTTCAAACGAAAGGTCAAAAAAAGTTAAACGTAACTTCGTCAAGCAAAATAAAGATAACAAAACATTACCGAATGTTGGGGGTAAATCACTAGAAACAAAAAAAGCTTATGCCATCCAAATTTCTTCATTGAAAACCAGGAGATCAGCTGAAAATTCATGGAAAATCCTTCAGTCAAAAAACAGAGATATTCTAAATAATTTACAAGCCAATATAATTAAAGTGAAAATAAAAAATACGACTTGGTTTCGTCTTCAAGCTAGTCCAATAAAAAATGCAAACACAGCACGCCTGCTTTGCAAAACACTAAAATTGCGCAATGTGGATTGTTTCATTGTTAAACCCTGATTGGGAAACCAAAAGAGCCGTAATACTCGGTTGCAGTGGGCCGGAACTTACAGATGAGGAAAGTAATTTTTACAAGAAAACGCGTCCACTTGGCTTTATTTTATTTAAGCGCAATTGTGAGACACCAAAGCAGCTAAAAGCCCTTACAACTGCATTACGGAGCATTACGGGGCCTAGCAATACACCAATCCTTATAGATCAAGAGGGGGGCAGTGTGGCTCGACTTTCTAGTCCGAATTGGAGAGATCCACCAGCTGCCCGAACCATCGGGAATTTAGCGGAACGTGATTTAAAAAAGGGATGCCGATTAGCCTATCTAAATTCCCGCCTTATCGGGCGCGAGCTAATCAAAATGGGTATAAATGTAAATTGCTCGCCAGTTCTTGACGTATCAACAGAAAACACGCACGGGATAATTGGAACGCGGGCTTATTCAGGCACTGCGCATATTGTGCGCGATGTTGGAGAATGTATTTGCAGAGGTTTAGCCGAAGAGGGTGTGCTACCCATTATTAAGCACATTCCAGGGCACGGCCGAGCAAAAACCGATAGCCATCTAGAACTTCCGATTGTGGATGAAAATATAGAAACTTTAAAAACCACTGATTTTATTCCGTTTCAACAACATAATTCTTTTCCATGGGCTATGACAGCTCACATTTTATACAAACACTTAGATCGTGATAATCCAGCCACACATTCAAAGAAAATAATATCAACGATTATAAGAAAAGAAATTTCCTTCGATGGAATTGTTCTAAGTGATGACATAGGGATGAAAGCGCTTGAAGGTGATTTTTCTGAAAGGGCATTAAAATCACTTAAAGCTGGTTGTGATATTGCGATGCACTGTTCTGGTGACATTACAGAAATGAAAACATTTGTTAAGAAAGTTCCCAAGCTTACAAAATTTTCACAAATTCGTTTAGCCAAAACTCAATCATGGGTCCGTGCGATTCGAGCTAAAGCCCCTGAAATTTCCGAAAGAGCAATTAAAAGAGAAGTATATAAATTGCTTGATAATTTAACTTCTCATTAATGTTTTATGATCTGTTGTACAATTTATCAATTTGGATTTTGCCAGTTGCTACTGCTATAACATTCCACGAAGCAGCTCACGGATATGTAGCGTTTAAACTTGGTGATAATACCGCAAAAACATTAGGCAGGGTAACCTTTAACCCTGTTAGACACATTGACATTTGGGGAACTTTAATCATTCCTGCAATTTTATTCTTTTTAAAGTCGCCTTTTTTATTCGGTTGGGCAAAGCCCGTTCCGATAGTCTTTAGCCAACTAAGGAAGCCAAAACGCGATATGATATTAGTTGCAGTTTCAGGACCCGCAATAAATTTGTTAATCGCTTTAACATGCGGGTTTATTCTTCACATTGTATTTATTTTGCCTAATGGAATACAGAATTGGGTGATTCAGAATCTACAAAACGCTATTTTTATCAATATAATGTTAAGTTTTTTTAATATGCTTCCAATACCCCCGCTCGATGGAGGACGTATTGCTATAGGATTACTTCCAGAACCATTTTCTTCACTCTTGTCAGGATTAGAGCGATTCGGAATACTGATACTATTATCTATCCTGATTATACTTCCTTGGCTTATTTCAATAATGGGCTTCGATTTTAAACTAGTAAGATGGCTTCTTCTCGAGCCAGTTTGGTTAATCATTGAAATGATCGGTTATCTCTCAGGAAATTAAAGCATTATGAATTCACAAGAAATATTTTCGGAAGTTCCAGTATCCAACAGAACAGAAAATAATGAACTCATGTTAGATCTAGATGGATTTGAAGGTCCGATAGACATGCTTCTTACCCTTGCTAAGAAACAAAAGGTAGATTTGTTGAATATTTCCATATCTGCGCTTGCAGATCAATACGTATCCTATATTTCGGAGATGCGCAGACTTCAGTTGGAAATAGCCGCAGATTACCTTGTGATGGCTGCATGGCTTGCCTACCTAAAATCTAGACTTTTACTTCCGGTTGATGAAGTATCAGATGAACCCTCCGGGCCAGAAATGGCTGAGGCACTCTCTTTTCAGCTTCAAAGACTTGAATCTATCCATGAAGTTGGCAAACAACTTATGGAATTACCTCGGCTAGGATATGATAATTTTGCACGTGGTGCCCCAGAGGGCGTGCGGATTAAAAAAAAGTCAATATATGATGTTTCATTGTATGATTTACTAAAATCGTATGGAGACAGTTATAATAGAAAACAATTTGTTCAGCCACTTCAAATATCTTCAAATAATATTTTCTCCGTAGATGATGCCATTGAGCGCTTACATTTATTGGTATGTAAAGTACCTGAATGGACAGAATTATCCGCATATTTACCGAGAGAAACTCTTGAACCGTTGATTTGGCGTTCCGCTGTGGCCTCAACATTTGCGGCAAGTCTAGAATTAGTAAGATCTGGAGAAATTGAAATTCAACAAAATTCGGTGTTTGAGCCGCTTTATTTGAAGCCCTTAAATAAGAATTAAAATAGTTGTGGAGACAAAGATATTAGTTTTGATATTAATTCAGGTAAAATCTACAAAAATATAACAAATGCAGTTAGAACTTAGAATATTAGAGGCATTGCTTTTCGCGGCAACTGACCCTGTAACGGAAGAAAATATAAAAAAACACCTTCCGAACAATGTTAATTTGCCAATTCTTTTAGAAAAACTAAGAGAGCAATACAAGAACCGGGGAGTAAATTTAGTCCGAGTTGCCGAATGCTGGGCATTTAGAACTGCTCCTGATCTATCAGAAAAACTTCAGATAGAAATTTCCATTAAGCGGAAGTTAAGCCGTGCCTCAACGGAAGTATTATCCATTATTGCCTACCATCAACCGGTTACAAGAACAGAAATAGAAGAAATTAGAGGCGTAGCTTTAAGTAAAGGTACAATAGATATTCTTTTGGAAGTTGGATGGATTCGTCCTGTCGGCCGGCGACAAACTCCTGGTCGTCCAGTTACATGGGGTACAAGCATTGAATTTCTGAATCATTTTAATCTCGATACTGTGAAGGACTTACCAGGTATAGACGAATTAAAGGCAACTGGTTTACTTGATAAACGCCCAGTAAAAACAATATTTGCAGATATTGAAGATTCTGAACAAATAGCATTCGACGATTAGAACTTGGAACACCGGAATACTAACAACTTTATAACTTTATAAAACATTCAATATCGCTCTCGTTAAATTAAGTGTTTGGTTGGGTCTTTTTGGGTGTTGATTGTCTATTTTTAAAAAATTTAGAAAAATTCTAGGAAACAGTTACAAATTTTGTATAATAAAATTGTTATGTTGGAGCTAAAAGTTTTATCCTTTATAACTAATTTTTACTTTAACAATTTAAAGTAAGTATTAAATTACATCTCGACAGTGCCGGAGATCAAAGGAGTAAGATTTATGGGAATAGGTGGTGTTTGGCAGTGGGTAATTATCTTAGTTGTGGTTCTTATTCTCTTTGGGGGCAGAGGAAAATTATCAAATTTAATGGGTGATCTAGCCAAGGGAATTAAGGCATTCAAGTCGGGGCTTAGGGAAGAAAAAGAAGGAATAGCTGAACCCAAATTTTTAGCAGGAGCATCTGACGAACAAAAGAAGAAAAATACGCGAGGCAATGAAAACGATAAGTCCGCAAAAACTTGAAGCATATTTTTTAAAAAAGGGGTAACTCCCCATGTTTGATATAGGAAGTTGGGAATTTTTTTTAGTTCTTTTGCTTGCATTATTTATTATAGGACCAAAGGATTTTCCTATTGCTATTCGTACATTTACTCGATGTATACAGCATATCAGGTTATTAGCACTAGATTTCAAAAATGCTATTGAAAACATTGAGTTAAAGAACGAAGTAGAAGAAATAAAAGCACACTTCTCTGATGACAATGAACTAGCCGAATTACAAAGACAATTTAATGAAAGTCCGGATTTCTTTGATAAAGGAAATATCCGTATTACTCAGAATACCGAAGAAAAATCGCCGCAGACAGGAAACTCGACTGTTGAAACAACCGAGCCCAAGTCTTCTGCGTCTCAAGAGAAAAATGATAATTCAGATATATTGGAGCAAAGACTGAGGAAACCAAGCTCTGATGTTTACTAAAAGTTCAAATAAACCAGAAAGTAATTCAGAGGATCAAAATATACAAGAAGATGGGATGACCCTTTTATCACATCTCATTGAATTGAGAAGGCGGCTACTAATTTGTGCAGGAGCGCTCATAATACTCTTTTTTATGTCAATACCGGTAGCGCCATATGTATACGGTTTTTTGATGGAACCATTAAATGAGGTATTAAAGGATCGGCAAAATGCAAGAATGATTTTTACAGGATTGCCGGAACAATTCTTAACAGAAATAAAAATTGCGTTTTTCTTAGCACTTAGTATTTGTGTCCCAATCTTGTTGGTTCAAATATGGAAATTTTTAGCGCCAGGATTGTATAAAAATGAAAAGCGGGCATTTTTGCCTTTTTTAATTGCGACACCTCTCCTTTTTGTGATAGGTGCTGCGCTAGTTTATTACTTTATTTTACCAATGGCATGGAAGTTTTTTATTGGCTTTGAAATGCCAGCGACACTAGATACTTTAGCAATAGAATTAGAACCCAAAGTAAATGAATATCTATCCCTTGTTTTACTTTTGATGTTTGCCTTTGGAATTGGTTTTCAATTACCGGTCTTATTGATTCTATTAGCAAAAGTAGGGATAGTTTCTTCTGACAGTCTTGTTGATAAAAGACGTTATGCAATAGTTGGAGTGTTTATTTTTTCTGCAGTCATCACTCCACCTGACGTAGTGAGCCAAATAGGTTTAGCTATTCCACTCATTATTCTTTACGAGGTTTCGATTTTTTCAGCAAAAATACTTGAAAAAAATAAAAATACGAAAGAATAGCGCAAAGTGTCTGTTCCGATTCTTGATGGAGTAATAATCTACACATTTAGGTTTCTTCTCAAAAAGGCAAATTTAGAATGCTGGATATTAAATGGATACGAGAAAACCCAGAACTACTTGATAAGGCTCTCCAAAGTCGTGGGGTTTTGCCTTGTTCTAGCAAACTAATCGAACTGGACAGATGCAAACGGTCGTTTAAATCAACCTTACAAAACCTTCAAACACGCAGAAATGAATTCTCCAAAAAAATCGGTCAATTAAAAGCTGATGGAAAAAATGCGGAGGATTTGATTACAGAAGTAGGGCAAATCAGGGAAAGATTACAACTTTTACAAAATGAAGAAAAAAAAGTTTCAGAAGAATTAAACAAAGATCTCTCGACTTTGCCTAATATTCCCGCCGATGACGTGCCTGCTGGAAAAAATGACAATGACAATTTAGAATTAAGACGTATCGGCAAGCCCCGTAGTTTTTCTTTTGAGCCCCGCGACCATGTTGTGATTGGCGAGAAACTTAATAGTATGGACTTTGAGCGGGCTGCAAGACTGTCTGGCTCTCGTTTCGTTATTTTAACTGGTGCTTTGGCCCGACTTGAGAGGGCACTCGCAAATTTTATGCTTGATATCCACACGGGTGAATATGGATACAAAGAAGTTGCCGTGCCAGTTTTAGTAAAGGATAATGCTGTTTATGGAACAGGTCAGCTTCCAAAATTTACTGAGGATTTGTTTTTAACGAAAAATGGGTTTTGGCTTATTCCTACAGCTGAAGTTCCATTAACCAATATTGTTAATAGTGAAATCCTATCAGAGGAAAAGTTACCCATACGGGTTGTGGCATTGACTAATTGTTTTCGTTCGGAAGCAGGTGCAGCCGGGGTAGATACGCGGGGTATGCTGCGTCAACACCAATTTAATAAAGTGGAATTGGTGAGCATTGTTCATCCTGACAAGTCTGAAGTTGAACTGGAACGGATAACTCAGGCAGCTGAAAGTATTTTAGAACGTTTGGAATTACCTTATCGGACGGTGTTATTGTCAAGTGGTGACATGGGTTTTTCAGCTAAAAAAACCCATGACATTGAGGTTTGGTTGCCTGGTCAAAGTCGATATCGAGAAATTTCATCATGCTCTACCTGTGGTGATTTTCAGGCGCGTAGAATGAATGCAAGATTTAAATCAGAAAAACAAAAAGGAACACAATTTGTTCATACCCTTAACGGCTCAGGTGTAGCTGTTGGAAGAGCACTTATTGCAGTAATTGAAAACTATCAGAATGCGGATAATTCAATTTCCATACCGAGGGTGTTGCAGCCTTACATGGGAGGCATGGAGGAAATTGGTTTAAATGCCGGTTAAGCCAACAATAATTAGACTGATAATGAAACTTCGTCAAAAAGGAATTACAGACAGAAATGTTTTAGCTGCAATTGAGCGAATACCTAGGGAACTATTCGTACCAACCTCATTTTATGATCAAGCATATGAAGATATTGCTTTGCCAATTGGTAACGGGCAAACCATAAGTCAGCCCACAGTTGTAGCATTCATGACCCAAAAACTCGAACCAGATATTAAATCTAAGGTTTTGGAAATTGGAACAGGCTGTGGGTACCAAGCAGCAGTCCTCTCAAGACTTTTTAGACGAGTTTATACTATTGAAAGGTATCGCAATCTATTGAGAGCAGCCGAAAAACGTTTTATTAAATTGCGCCTTAACAATATAATTCCATTATGGGCGGATGGAAATCAAGGTTGGCCTGATCAAGCACCATTTGATCGAATTATTTTGACAGCTGGAACACCTTCCGTGCCAAATGTGTTGTTTGAGCAACTATCAGAGAACGGAATTCTCATTGCCCCTGTTGGCTATACTTCTGCAAACCAGAAGTTGGTTTTGTACAAAAAAAATGGCCAAAATATATCTGCAGAAAAATTATGGGCTGTTCGATTTGTTCCTGTGGTATCTGGTACGGTGAGCGATACAGTGAGTTCGAATTAAAATGAAACTTGTTGTATTAAAGAGAGTGTCGCTTATTTTTATAAATTTCTTAATTTTATTATTTTCATTTGGATGTGGAAATTATCAACTTCCGGATCAAGAAACCAAAAATTGGTTGTATTCAGATCCATATAATTTAAAGGCAGGAAAAACAGGGCTTAAACCAAAAGGCAATAACTTATTAGTGGTTCAAGGTGACAGCCTGTACAAAATTTCAAAACGAGAAAATATTTCTCTAAGAAGTTTAATTATAGAAAATCAAATTAAAGCCCCTTACATTATCTACCCAGGACAAAAATTGCGTGTTCCCAAACAAACGACTTATACAGTAAAAAGGGGTGAAAACATCTACGGGATAGCCAGAACCTTAAAAATAAACTCCGGATTACTTGTACGTAAAAATAATCTTCAGCCCCCGTATCTTCTTAAAGCGGGGCAGAAACTCTTAATACCATTAGAACCAAACATTGTTAACAAAAAAGCCGATAACAAGACTAGAAAAGTAACACTTTTAACGTCCACTCCGAATATAACCCCAAACACGGCTAAAGCAAAAAATCTCAATTTATGGAATAAGGCATTTAAAAGAAATTTGCATGGTAGGTACAATGGTTTGTCTGCAAAGTTTCTATGGCCGATAAGAGGTCGTATTCTTATCGGTTTTGGACCTCGGAAAGGAGGTTTACACAATGACGGTATAAATATTGCTGCACCAAGGGGTACTAAGATTAGAGCTGCCGAAAATGGAATTGTTGTTTACAGTGGCAATCAACTTCGTGGATTTGGAAATTTAGCTTTAATAAGACATAAAAACGGATGGATGACAGCTTATGCTCACGCTTCTTCATTAAATATAAAAAGAGGGGATACAGTTCAAAGAGGTGAAGTGATCGGACAAGTAGGTAGAACCGGAAGCGTCGCTAAACCGCAACTTCATTTTGAACTTCGCAAAAACAACAAACCAAAAGACCCCAGAAAGTATCTTACTCTAAAACTATCTTTGTTAAGATTATTCAAAGGTATCGATACCTTCTTGTCCAGCAATCTCTTGTATAAATTGCCAGGCCACTCTTCCTGATCGAGCTCCTCGGGTGACAGACCATTCTATTGCAGCGGCATGTAACTGATTCTTAGACATTGTTATTCCAAATTTATTGGAATAACCATCAATAATTTCTAAATATGTTGCCTGATCGCAATTGTGAAAACCTATCCATAATCCGAAACGGTCCGACAAAGAAACTCTTTCCTCTGTTACATCTGAGAGGTTTTTTCGGCCAGAATATTCTTCCTGAGATCTATCCACAGCTAAAAGGTGCCTTCGATTAGAGGTCGCATAAAAAATTACATTTTTTGGTCTTCCCTCTATACCACCCTCTAGAAGTGCTTTTAATGATTTGTAGCTGTTATCCATTTTCTCAAAAGAAAGATCATCACAAAACAGAATAAAAAAACGAGAGGATTTTTCACGTAAAATCGGTAACAATTTAACCAAAGAAGAAATATCCTCTCGGTGAATTTCAATGAGTGAGAGAAGAGGGTGCTCGCCGCACAGGGCTCCATGCACTGCTTTTACCAGGGAACTTTTTCCGGTACCTCTTGCCCCCCATAACAACGCATTGTTTGCAGGAAGTCCCATGGCGAATCTTCGCGTATTCTCAAGTAAAGTATTTTTCGAACGTTCGATACCCTTTAATAAATCAATATCCAACCGATTGACATTTTCTACTGGATTTAGATGTTTCTGTTCGGGGTCCCAAACAAACGCCGTACCAGAAGCATCAAAAATTTTTGATATAGGCATTGGAGCAAGACGATCGAGAGCATCTGCTATACGCTTGTGCACAGAGAAAAATTGATTTCCTCGAAAGTTAAGCATTCGCCACTCACTTTACAAAAGGTGTTCAAAAAACTACAACTAATCTATTTATATTAGAAAGCTGCGGTTCTTTAAAGATAAATTCAAGCTTTCATTTGCAAGAGACTATTAGAGCGGTATATTCCGCTCTTTTCGATTTATGGGAATAAGGAGTAACTGATGCTGATATCGCCAGCGTATGGACAAAGTATTGGTGGAGGTGGGGCTCTTGAGTCTCTTCTACCACTTGTGCTTATTTTTGTAGTGTTTTATTTTTTGCTTATACGACCTCAGCAAAAAAAACAAAAACAACACCGAGAAATGCTTGCTGCATTGCAACGAGGGGATCGTATTGTTACTGCAGGTGGAATCATCGGAAACATTACTAAAATTAATAATGAAACCGAGTTAACACTCGAAATTTCTGATGGAGTGCGGGTCAGAGTTGTGCGGTCGATGGTAAGTGACGTTCTGGATAAACGCGATGATAAAGTGGAAAAGAATAATGATAACGCAGAAGAAAATTTAGATCCTGAAAAACCAGAAGATAGTAAACATGCTAAGAAAAAGAAGAAGAAGTAGGATTAGTTTTAACGGTGTTAATATTGCTTATATGGGCTTGATAATATGGTGAATTTTGCTCGCTGGAAAGTTATTTTGGTATTTGTAGTTGCTTTCTTTGGTATTGCGTTTGCTCTTCCAAATATACTTCCCATTGCAACAATTCTTAAAATTCCAACATGGCTTCCCCATAAGCACATGAATCTTGGTCTAGATTTGCGTGGGGGAGCACATTTACTTTTGGAGGCAGAACTAAAAATAGCCGTTAGAGATTCTCTCGGGAGTATTAGACAGGGAGTTAGAGATGAACTGACTGATCGTCCAAGAATATTACACAAAAACCTTGTAGTTTTTGGTAATGGGATATCCGTTGAAGTGGTTAAACCTGGTGATCTCGGTGAAGCAAAAAAACGCCTTCGATCCCTAGGACAGGGAATGGATCTAATTGAAGAGAATAACAGACTTCAGTTAAGAATGACAGAAACCCAACTAAGAGAACGTAAAAACGCAGTAATGGATCAAGCAATGGAAATTGTGCGCCGTCGTCTTGATGAAACTGGTCTAAGTGAACCTAGTATTCAACGGCAGGGGGAAAACAGAATATTGGTACAAGCACCCGGATTTTCTGAAACAACAGAATTAAAAAAGGTTCTTGGTCAAACTGCAAAAATGACCTTTCATCTACTGGCGCCTAAAGTGTCTACAACTAATCCAAAAGAAAGAGTTCCACCAGGTACTGTTCTTTTGCCCGGAAATGAACGCGACTTAAGCTTGCAAGGCGAGCGTATTTTTTATTTTGTCAAAAAAAAAGTTGAAGTTTCTGGCGAAAACCTAGTTGATTCCCAACCTACAGTTGACCAGAATAATAGAAATGTTGTGACTTTCCGCTTCGATACTGTGGGTGCAAGAAAATTTGGTAATGTCACTCGACGAAATGTTAACAAGCCATTTGCAATTGTTCTTGATGGCGAGGTAATTACTGCCCCTGTAATACAAGAACCAATCCTTGGTGGAAACGGACAAATAACCGGAACCTTTACACCCTCTGAGTCAAAAAGATTAGCTCTTCTTTTAAGGTCTGGTGCCCTTCCGGTGCCCCTCCAGGTTATTGAGGAAAGAACTGTTGGTCCGGGGCTTGGAGCAGACTCTATCGCAGCTGGGAAAATAGCAAGTATTTTAGGACTTATCGCAGTCGTAGTTTTTATGGCTGCTGCATACGGTTTATTTGGCATGATGGCAGTCATTGCATTAACGTTAAATCTTATTCTAATCGCTGCTGGATTATCCATGCTGCAAGCAACTTTAACCCTTCCTGGAATAGCAGGCATTGTACTTACAATTGGTATGGCCGTTGATGCAAATGTTTTGGTTTTTGAGAGGATACGCGAAGAAGCACGTGCTGGAAGAACACCAATTTCAGCCGTTGATAGTGGTTATCAGCGAGCGTTCGCCACAATAATTGATGCCAATTTGACAACGTTTATTGCTGCACTGCTTCTTTACATGTTTGGCTCTGGACCAGTCCGCGGTTTCGCAGTTACACTAGCAATTGGCTTATGTACATCGATGTTTTCCGCAATCATGGTAACAAGAATGATGGTGGTATACTGGCTGAGGCAAAAACGACCGCAAACCTTACCGCTCTGATAAAAAAGGAATAATTGAATGCGTCTTGTAAGTTTTGTACCTGTCGGAACAAAAATAAATTTTCTTAGCTGCAGAAAACTGGGCCTATTTCTGTCGGTAATTCTTTGCATAGGCTCTTCCATACTCTTTTTTTCCAGGGGCCTGAATTACGGCATTGATTTTGAAGGTGGTATTCTTATCGAAGTAAGAACATCTCAAAATGCTGATATATCGGATATGCGAGCGCGTTTGTCCGGTTTAGGTCTCGGTCAAGTTGAATTGCAAGAATTTGGTCGGCCCACTGATGTTTTAATAAGAGTAGAAAGGCAATCAGGAGATGCTGACGCACAGAACAGAGCAGTTGAAAAAGTGAGGGCGACACTAGGTAATACAGTAGACTACCGCCGCGTAGAGTTTGTAGGGCCAAAAGTTTCTAGTGAACTTGTGGAAGCGGGTGTGACAGCGGTGTTACTCGCTCTCGCTGCTATGTTGCTCTACATATGGTTTAGATTTGAATGGCAATTCGGTGTAGGTGCAGTAGTGGCACTTATTCATGACGTGGTTTTAACCATTGGAATTTTTTCATTGTTGGGTTTAGAGTTTAATCTTTCCACCGTTGCAGCAATTCTTACTATAGCTGGCTATTCAATAAATGATACCGTAGTGGTGTATGATCGCGTGCGAGAAAATTTGCGTAAATTTAAAGTAATGGATTTAATTGAATTACTAAATTTAAGTCTCAATGATACCCTTTCTCGTACCTTATTGACGAGTATAACAACACTTTTAGCACTTGGAATATTGTATACTTTTGGTGGTGAGGTTTTAAAGGGGTTTAGTTTTGCAATGATCTGGGGAGTTTTGGTAGGAACGTATTCTTCTCTGATGGTTGCCACTCCATTACTTGTTCAAATGAATTTGCGAAGAGTAGCTTTCGAAAACAATGATGACGGTTCAGTTTAAATAATACGTATAAATGGCAGATTACTCAATTATACAGAATGAGAGCAAGCAAATCATAAGCCGATATGGTGATGGAAGTTTTGTAGTAAACGGGAAAGATTATAATTCGGCTATTTTTATATGTTCGTCAGGTATATTTTCTTTCCCTACAAATGATTTAGAAAGTATTCTTTCGGATAAATTTGATTTTATTTTAGAAAATTCAAATGTTGATGAATTCGGAGTTATTATGTTGTTTGGTATGGGAACACACATAAAGCCTATATCAGAAAAGTATTTGAATAAATTTAAAGCTACTGGCATTTCATTAGAGTTCATGAATACTGGAGCTGCATGTAGAACTTTCAATGTTCTTCAAGCGGAAGACCGAGCGGTCTCTGCATTGTTAATCCCAGTAACCTAAAAAAAGGAGAGTAACAACTCTCCTCTCAAAAGCGTTTTTTCACAAAGCTTATAGTATATTTTGGGCTGCTACCATTGCGAAAAGCATTGGTACTGAGAGCATTGTATTGGTACGTGAGAACAACATAGCTGTTTTAGCAGCTTTAGCCGCTTCACCAGGTTCGGATTCAACGATTCCGAGAGCAATCTTCTGCTTTGGCCAAATTATAAACCAAACATTGAACCACATGATTGTACCGAGCCACATACCGACTCCAATAGCAGTACTCTTCGCAACTCCGCTGGTAAGGCCTAAAGTGTAAGCGTCAAAGAGATATCCATTCAACCAAGCTAAAATTAAGCCTGTAATAATTGTTGACATTGCAGCCCATCGGAACCAAAAAAGCGCCGCCGGAGCAATAACTTTACTTATTGCAGGTTTTTGTTCATCCGGAATGCTGGGCATGTTCGGGATTTGAACAAAATTAAAATACCAGAGAATACCAATCCACATGATACCGGATAATACATGCAACCAGCGAAACAGGAACGCCCACCAGTAATGATCATTGGAATATCCTTCATTATAGATACCCATCAAAACCAAAACTAAAATTACAGCGAGAACAATACCCGCTAAGATAGTATTTTTAAGATCTGTTAAAATATTAGCCATATTTACACCCCTTAAGATAAGTTTTTTCTTATTGTTTATTTCATTATTATTAATTTTTATTCTTGACCTATAACACTGTGTTCGAATCTTTGTAACCCTACACAGGATTTTGTTTTATAAGTAATTTAACAGCGCAGTTAAGTTACGCCACAAGCTAATTGAGCTGCCCGCTCTCCTGAAGCGATACTTCCCTCAATCGTTGCAGGAAAACCGGTTTGAGTCCAATCTCCAGCTACAAATAAATTTCGGCGGCTTGTAATAGTTGGAACCCGCTTTCTTACCTCTGCAGGCGTCTGTGCTATTGTTGCATTTTTTTCTTTAATAACTCTCCAAGGGGGAAGGGTTTTGTCCTGTATAGAGAGGGAGGCACATAATTCGTTCCAAATTGATTTTGCTAAATCAGAATTTTTGCACCCCAAAAATTCATTGGCATCACTTATAGTAACCGATAGAACATTCTTCTTTTGAAATACCCAATGCGTCTTAGTGTTTACCAGACCAATTATGGGAATTTTCTCGAACTCTAATAAAGCATGGTCAAACCTATAGTGTACATTAACTATACTATTATTTTGTATTGGCGGATCCAATTCTGGACAAAGAATAGAGCATGGCCCTGATGGTATCGCTAAAATAACTGCATCATTCTTTTCAATCTTTACGACGGTATCACGAAAATGAAATCCACAGACATATTCGGATTTACATTCAAGTTTTTGAACACGAGATTTGAATTTTATTTCAGTAGAAAATTTTTTTAAGTAAGAAATTGCTGGTTCTATCAGTGCATCTGATAGACCTTGGTTAAATACAACCGGCCTGCACGCTTTTTCACCCTTAAAGAAGCTCAAACGCATAAAACCCCATAGCAATTGTGCGGATGCATTATATGCATCGGTGTTTAAAACCGCTCTGCAAATTGGTTGCCAAAGCCGATCAAAAAGAACGTTGTTCGTGTCAACACAGTCAGCAACGCAGTCATTAGCATTAGCATTACGGAGTTTAAAGATTTCTATATAATCAAAATATTTAGTTCCGAGCACTCTCCTATTATTGAAAAATATCCAGAATGGAATCCATCCGCCAAAGGGCTTTATGGACCAACGTAAATTATTTTTAGGTTCAATAAAATTAAAACGAGCCGGCTGCAATTCCCTAACTCTATCCCTTGCATTAACTAAATCTAGAAAGGCATAAGTGTTGGTGTTTGAGGAAAGAAGTAAATGATTTCCATTATCTATTACGCAACCAAGTGTTGAGTCAAAAAAAGATCGACACCTTCCACCTGCGTGCTCAGTTGCTTCATATAGTACTACCTTTCTACCATTGGATGCCGCCCTGACAGCAGAAGAGATGCCAGACAACCCACCACCAATTACATGAATAGTGCCCATATTATTAAAACTCAATTAAAAATAACTCCACGAAAGAAACAAAATATAGTTTGTAATTTTGATAGTTTTATTGATTTCGCAATTGGATCATCAGTTAGTAATTGTTTAAGTAATAAATTAGCTATGTTTACAACTACAGCAGTTTCCATTCTCAACCCTCGATTAGCAATGGAACATGACAGACCTGAAGTATTATTCAACAAATCTGATGTCCTCTGAAGAATCTTGTTAAATACTTGGCGCATTGAAGGTGAGGATGATGAATTGCCTAGCTCAATAATTTGTGACCCTTTTTCTCTCATAAAGGCCTCGGGGATATACACCCTATCTAGCTCTAAATAATCGCTTTTACAGTCTTGTAAATGATTTAGAATTTGAAGTGCAATGCAAAGAGCATCAGTTTGTTTTCCTATCACTTCTTTCTCACCATGCAGTTCTAGCAGATAGCGTCCAACAGGAGCGGCGGAGAATCGACAGTAATTAATGAGTTCCGACCAATTTCTATAGCGGGTCTTCTTAACATCAAGGGTAAAAGCTTGTAGTAAGTTACGGGCATGTTCAATACGTACTCCGGTTTTTTTAGCACTTTGCAAATGAGCATAAGCTTTAGGAGCAACAAGAGGATCATCAATTTTTTCCGCTAAAACATCATCAAATATTTTAAGTTGCCTTAGTTTTTCATTCGAGGACATATTAGTATGGTCTGCTATATCATCTGCTTCCCTGGCACAAAGATAAAAAGTATGTATATGCGGCCTGAGATGTTTCGATATAAACATGCTAGCCACTGGAAAATTTTCCTCTCTATGAGTTTTTGAAGGGAGAATTCTGGTAAAACTTTCTTTTTCCATATATTGACCCACTTGAAAATTTGAATTTCTAATAATTGCAAATTTTATGTTTCACTCTAATAATAAGGTTTATACCCTTTGGCCAACACTAAAACATCCCCCGTAGAAAAAGATTTAGTATCTGAAGCTTTAGAGCTATGTAGACAGGATTGCAGGGTTAAAGATCCTGATCGTTATTTTTCCACGCTTTTTTCATCTCCAACAGTTCGCACTGCTCTTTGGACCTTATACGCATTCAATGCAGAAATTGCGAGTGTTCGTGAAAGTGTCTCAGAACCAATGATCGGGCATATAAAATTTCAGTGGTGGAGAGAAGCTATTCTAGATATTAATTCTGTTAAAGGTAAAACACACCATTTACAGCTAGCAATTTCGGATTTAACACAAAAATTTGATTTTCCTATTTCAGAATTAATTTTGTTGATTGATTTTAGGGAAAGTGACCTGGAGGAGACTCCACCGCTAGATTTAAAAGCATTATATGCCTATGCTCATGGTACCGCAGGAAAATTAGCCGAACTGGTTTTCAATATCTTATGTCCAGACAAAATACAAGATAGGAATTCTGCAATTAATATCGGAACAGCTTGGGGGTTAACAGGTCTAGTTAAAGCGGCCCCATACCATTTACAACAAGGGAAAAATTTTTTCCCAAATATGCCCAATACAACAACCCCTTACATTGACGGGGCAGAAACAATTTCCTCCGTACTTGATTTTGCCTCGGATCTTATAAAAGTACGAATTTCGCAAAAATACCGTCCCCTGTCCGTTCTCGTTCCCTTAATCGAAGATGACATTAAAATATTGAGAAGTTTACTAGGAACTGCGCACAACTTTCCATCCTGTAATATTTTTACTCGGCAATGGAAAATGTGCAAAAAAGCTTGGTTCAACATTTAGGGTAAGGAAATGAGATTTCAGTCCAAAGTTCTTTTCCACATTTCAAAGACTTTTCGTGCACGTGTTGTAAACAACTTTTTTCTGTCTCTCTTTCGTGCTCGTTGCTCTAACGGAGGAAATAAGCCAAAATTTACATTCATTGGTTGATATGTTTCCGCATTTGCATTTTTAGTAATATGGGAAAAAAGTGATCCTATGCATGTCTGACTTGGCGGAGGTGCAAAAGGGGATTTGGAGATTTCTGCAGCTGTCAACAGTCCACAAAGTAAACCAATTGCAGCACTTTCTACATAACCCTCACAACCCGTAATTTGGCCAGCGAGTCGTATCCGCTGATCTTTAACTAATCGCAGTTCTTTATCTAAAACTTTAGGAGCGTTTATGAAAGTATTTCGATGTATACCCCCAAGTCGTGCAAATTCAGCTTTTTCTAGCCCTGGTATCATTCGAAAAATTCTTTTCTGTTCGCTATATTTCAACTTTGTCTGAAAACCAACCATATTGAATAGGGTTCCCAGAGAATTGTCTTGTCTTAGTTGAACTATTGCATAAGGCTTCGTCGAAGGATTATTAGGATCTGTTAAACCTACAGGTTTCATGGGGCCAAAAGTTAGTGTTTTATGCCCTCGCTCTGCCATCACTTCTATGGGTAGACATCCTTCAAAGTATGGAGTGGTTGTTTCCCATTCCTTGAATTCTGTTTTTTCACCTGAACTTAGCGCCTTAATAAAGGAGTCGTACTTGTTCTTAGAAAGAGGACAATTAATATAATCTGATCCATTACCCTTATCGTAGCGCGACTGAAACCAAGCAGTATTAAAATTAATGCTATCTCGGTGTACAATCGGAGCTATCGCATCAAAAAAAGCTAAGGAACCTTCACCTGTAAATTTAGCTAGAGCATTAGCTAAAGACGCACCTGTAAGGGGTCCGGTTGCAATAATTACATGTTTCCACGACCTTGGGGGCAATCCAACAATCTCTTCGCGCTGAATTTCAATTAGTGGATGATTAAACAAATGTTCTTCTACGGTTTTAGAAAAACCCAACCGGTCTACCGCTAAGGCGCCTCCTGCGGGAACACGGTTTTTATCTGCTGCATCCAGGATAAGAGAGTTGAGCCTTCGCATTTCCTCATGCAATAAACCAATTGCACTTCGCTCAGCATCATCAGAACGGAAGGAATTTGAGCAGACAAGCTCAGCTAACTGATTAGTGAGATGAACATCTGTGTTTTTGAGGGGACGCATTTCATGCAAAATTACGGGTATACCCCGCAAAGCAAGCTGCCAGGCCGCCTCAGAACCAGCCAAACCACCACCAATTATGTGAACAGAATGCATCAATTTTTTATGTAATATTGCTTAATTTGGGGTTTAATACGTCAAATAAATATTTTCCTGTGAAACTGCTTTTATGACTTACTACATCTTCGGGTGTCCCCAACACAACAATTTCTCCACCTTTATTGCCGCCTCCCGGGCCCAAATCTACAACCCAATCCGCAGTTTTTATGACTTCAAGATTGTGTTCTATAACAATCACCGTGTTTCCAGCCTCGACTAGGTTATGCAATACATCTAAAAGTTTTTTTACATCTTCAAAATGTAAACCTGTGGTTGGTTCGTCTAAGATATAGAGAGTTTTTCCAGTTGATCGGCGCGCAAGCTCTTTTGATAATTTAACACGTTGTGCCTCTCCTCCAGAGAGGGTTGTAGCGGCTTGACCAACATTTATGTAACCGAGGCCTACTTGACATAACATTGAGAGTTTTTCGCGAATAGACGGGACTGCCTTAAAAAAATCTACTCCATTGTCTACAGTCATGCCCAGTACATCAGCGATAGATTTACCACGAAATTCAATTTCTAATGTTTCCCTATTGTAACGTTTTCCTTTGCAAACATCACACTCTACAAAGACATCTGGAAGAAAATGCATCTCAATTTTTAACAATCCGTCGCCCTGGCATGCTTCGCATCTCCCTCCCTTAACATTGAAAGAAAATCTGCCGGGTTTATACCCACGAGCTCGTGCCTCAGGTAGACCAGAGAACCACTCTCGTATTGGAGAAAATGCACCTGTATAAGTTGCTGGATTGGATCTTGGTGTCCGACCAATGGGAGATTGGTCTATTTCAACAACTTTGTCCAGGTATTCTAGGCCCTGAATCTCTTTATAAGGAGCTGGTAAGGAGCGTGATCCATGTAAACGGCGAGCGACGGCCTTATATAGTGTATCAATGACTAAAGTTGATTTGCCACTTCCTGAAACCCCAGACACACAGGTTAGCGTTCCTAATGGAATTTGCGCATTAAGAGATCTAAGATTATTTCCATTCGCTCCTATAATTTCAATATACTGTCCATTTTTTCCACTACGCCTCGTGTCGGGAATATTAATTTTTCTTTTTCCGGTTAAATACTGTGCAGTTAAACTTTTATTCCTTTTGATAATAGATTGTGGTGAACCTTTCTCTACCACTCGGCCACCAAGTGTTCCTGCTTTTGGACCTAAATCAAGAAGATAATCCGCGGTTTTAATCGCATCCTCATCATGTTCAACAACTATAACCGTATTACCCTGGTCACGAAGTCGTTTTAAAGTCTCTAGAAGTCGAGCATTATCACGTTGATGTAAACCTATGGATGGTTCATCTAAAACGTATAGCACCCCGGTAAGTCCGGATCCTATCTGAGAAGCTAATCTGATACGTTGGCTTTCTCCACCAGACAAAGTCCGAGAGGACCGCGATAAGGTAAGATATTCAAGCCCAACATCCACAAGAAATCCAAGCCTATCATTAATTTCCTTTAACACTCTTGCAGAAATTGTAGCCTGCTTTTCTGTAAGGCTGTTTGGTAATGATGAAAACCATTTTCGAGCTTCTAAAATTGACATACTAGTTACATCACTAATGTGTTTGCCATTAAGCTTAACTGCTAACGCCTCCTGTCTTAGACGCTGACCTGAACATACTTGACATGGGGAAACACTTTGAAATTTTGCAAGATCTTCACGCAGACGGCTTGACCCAGTTTCGCGAAAACGTCGCTGCATATTTTCGATTACCCCTTCAAAGGGCTTCACAATAGAGTAAGCTTCCTTACCATCCATATATGTCATTTTAATAGCCTCATCCCCACTACCCCAAAGTATGACATTTTGAATGTCCAAACCTAACTCGCTAAATCGACTGTTAACAGAAATATTAAAATGGTTTGCAATCGACTCTACAGTTTGCGCATAAAAAGGTGAATTGTTTTCAGACCATGGAACAATTGCGCCATCACGAAGAGAAACACTTGTATCGGGCACAACTAAATCTGGATCAAAAAACATGCTAGTACCAAGTCCATCGCACCCCGGACAAGCCCCAGCAGGATTATTGAACGAAAATAATCGCGGTTCGATTTCATCAATAGTAAAACCTGATATGGGGCAAGCAAATTTTGCTGAAAAAACCTGAGTAGAAGCATCATCAGCATTTTCAATGATGGCAATACCGCCCGTTAATTCAAGGGCTGTTTCTAGAGAATCTGCAAGCCTAGAAGAGATATTCCCCTTCACCACCAGCCTATCTACAACAACAGATATGTCATGTTTAAGGTTCTTTTTGAGAACTGGAACTGACTCTAAATCATAAAGTGTGCCATCTATTTTCACTCTTTGAAAACCGCGTTTTCTTAACTCCGCCATTTCCCGTTTATATTCACCCTTGCGACCCCGGATCACTGGTGCCAAAAGGTATAAGCGTGAACCCTCTGGCATGTCTAAAATCTTATCGACCATCTGTGAAACTGTTTGGCTAGCAATTGGTAATCCAGTTTCGGGAGAGTAAGGAATGCCAATACGAGCGAAAAGTAGTCGCATGTAATCATAGACTTCTGTTACAGTTCCAACTGTCGACCTCGGATTTCGTGAAGTTGTTTTTTGTTCTATTGATATTGCCGGAGAAAGACCCTCAATCGAGTCAACATCCGGTTTTTGCATCATCTCCAAAAACTGTCGTGCGTACGAAGATAAAGATTCAACATATCTCCTTTGCCCTTCAGCATAGATTGTGTCAAAAGCTAATGAAGATTTACCGGATCCTGAGACACCTGTAATAACTACAAGCTTGTTTCTTGGAATTTCAACATTGACGTTTTGCAGATTATGTTCCCGAGCTCCACGAACAATAATGCTTTTTGACATAAAACCCGTCTGTCTTTTATAAAACGTAATTATTATTTTACATACGGTCATTAAAAGTGAACAGACCAAAAAAACCCTACATCAAATAAAATTAAGTAAAATTCTGTTGAGATTGTTCGGCTTTTTATGGAAAAATTTGTTTACAGTTAAAATAGGTGAGACAAAATGCAAGTAGCAATAATTGACGATTATCAGGGATTGGCAAAAAAAAGATCAAACTGGTCCGAATTAAGCAAAGATGTTCAGATCACATTTTTCGAAGACCACCTATTCGATGAAGATGAAATATCAAAACGATTGCAAGATTTTGAGGTAATTTGTGCAATGCGTGAACGCACTCCTTTCCAACAATCACAATTGGAAAAACTTAAGAACTTAAGGCTTTTAATTACAAGTGGCATGCGTAATTTAAGTATAGACCTAACTGCAGCAGAGCAACTAGGAATAAAAGTTTGCGGAACACCGGCATTTGGACGTCCAACCGCTGAGTTAGCATGGGGTTTAATACTCGGCTTAGCAAGAAAAATACCCATGGAAGACCAAAACATCCGAAATGGGGTATGGCAAAAATCAATAGGAGTCGGATTGAAAGACAAAACACTCGGTATTGCTGGTCTTGGAAATCTTGGATCTAAAATGGCAGCTATAGCCCATGCGTTTGAAATGAAAACTATAGCATGGAGTCAAAATCTTACTATAGACAGGTGTAATCTTCACAGAGTAGAAAGGGTGTCCAAAACTGATCTAATGCAAAGATCTGACTTTCTATCTATTCATTTAGTTTTAGGTGAACGCACACGCGGAATTTTTGGGGCTCCAGAATTAGCTGATATGAAAGAGTCTGCTTTCCTTATAAATACTTCACGCAGTCCAATTATTGACGAAACTTCTCTTATAGATGCACTTAAAAATAACAAGATTGCAGGTGCAGGTATCGATGTTTTTAATATTGAACCGCTTCCAAAAAATCATACATTAACAAAATTAAAGAATGTTATTTTAACTCCGCATTTAGGATACGTCGAAGAAGAAAACTATAATGCTTATTTTAGCGGTTATGTATCGGCGATTAAGGGGTTTTTGGACGGAAATCTTGTAAATGTGCTCAGAAGGTAAAGTTTTTGAAACAAGTGGAGGTTTTTATTGAACTCAGATCAGCATTAAAGGCTAAGTAACAGGTGTAGAATTTAACTTGTTACCCCATCTGGCTGAATAACACCACTTCTCTCTAAAATTCTTCTCAGAGCATGGGATACAAAAGGATGTATGCCAAGTCTAATCATTTGACTTTGGTCGAGTTTAATCAGAGCTTCTTTTTCTTCCTCAGTAAGATTTTCTAGATTTGAAACATACATTTGGCGATCGGCCAAATAAAGTTTCCTTTCGTCCGAATTGGTAGCAAGGCGATGTAAAGTATCTGAGAGGTATACCCTTTCTGGAAAAATTGGAGGGTAATGTGGTGTATAGGGAGAATGTTCCTCAGGATGCGTCCACGCAACGGTACCGTAATTATGATGCCAAGTAGGTTCAAATCCAATTACATCAGGTATACCTCTATTAATGATCCCGAATGCAACTCCCCAACAACGCAGTTCGATATTACCAGTTTCATCAAGTCGTTTTTCATCCAAAGAGAGAAGGTGCCGTGTATCTCCTTCAGCCATCTTTGCCATTAGCTGGGTGTCAAATTCGATTGCAGGTCCAGGTTCTTTGTATCGCTCGGTTCCAGGAAAATGCGACAATCCCCCGCTGCACAAAACAACCGCGCTTACGCCTTGTGCTTCAATACCTTCCCGAAGAATCTGTCCAAAAGAAAAACAACGTTGCATTGATGGCTGGGGAGGCACGTATGCATTTACAAATATAGGTACAATTGGAATATCAATCCCTGCGAAATCAAGTGGAATTCCAAAAGCATAATCCATTTCTGCAGTGCTGGTAAATGCCGGATCAAATCCATGTCTTTGCATATATTTAACAAGGTCTATGGCAATATCACCAGCAACAGGATATGTATATTCCCTGCCGGCAAAGCTTCCGGAAGCATGTTTACCAATGTGGATAGTGAATGGAGCCGTACAATGTAAGAGAAATTGGTTTGCATGATCATTTGCAATTACAATGCAAACATCAGGATTGAGTTGCTTAAGTTTTTTTCCTGCATTACCAACCATCTCACTAACACGCGAAACCACGTTGGGATCTTCGGTATCGGGCATTGTCCAAAGTTGCGGCGCATGAGTTGTACAAATCCCACCAAGTATTCCCTTATCCGACATTTTTTCCTCTTCATTATTTTGTAGTCTCTCAGTTTCCTTTATTGTTAGAATAACAACAAGGGTTAAAGTCT
Organism: Rhodospirillaceae bacterium; assembly: GCA_002709075.1. GTDB lineage: Bacteria > Pseudomonadota > Alphaproteobacteria > MPNO01 > UBA2964. The sequence goes on from PAPV01000006.1 coordinate 79,248, forward strand.
GTGCAACTAGACTGATTCCGGTATTATAAAAAGTATAAATAAAAAAAATTATTAGGAAATTAGAAATGGCTGGTAGTGTAAATAAAGTTATTTTAGTTGGTAATCTAGGAAAAGATCCAGAAATACGTCAAACTCAAGATGGTAAACCAATTATTAATCTTTCCGTCGCAACTTCCGAAACTTGGCGTGATCGATCCACGAGTGAGCGTCGAGAGCGGACAGAATGGCATCGGATTGTAATTTTTAATGAAAGGTTAGCCGAAGTTGCACAAAAATATCTTCAAAAGGGTTCTAAAGTATATTTAGAGGGGCAATTACAAACTAGAAAATGGCAAGATCAGTCTGGGCAGGACCGTTATTCAACCGAGGTTGTTCTCAATCAATTTAGAGGTGAATTAACAATGTTGGATAGCCGGAGTGGCTTTAATTCCAAGACTGAAGATTATGGCAATCAGTTAAAAAAAACAGATGATAATAATTCAAATTTTTCACAGGAACCTATCACTGTGGCAACCGATCTGGATGATGAAATACCTTTTTAATTGTTAACAGAACATGATCATTTGCGAACCGATTCATTTAATAGTTTTTAAGGTTTTTTATACACTATAATTCAATATGTTAATGTATTTTCAGTTTGAACTTACTTAGTTGTTCAAACTAAAAATATTTGTTAATTTTTATAAAGAAAAAGTTAAATTTAAAAAGTTTCCATGCAGTAAAATTATCGGAACTTTATGTGACCGAAGAAACAACCCCAACTGCTTTTGATATAACGCCTATATCAATTGAAGATGAAATGAAGGCGTCTTATTTAGATTACGCAATGAGCGTAATTGTGAGTAGAGCGCTCCCGGATGTGCGTGATGGATTAAAACCCGTTCACAGACGAATCCTTTTTGCAATGAATGAACAAGGATATGAGTGGAACCGGCCTCACAGAAAATCTGCCCGTGTTGTTGGAGATGTTATGGGAAAATACCACCCCCATGGTGATGCCGCAATTTATGACACTATGGTTCGCATGGCTCAAAATTTTTCTATGCGTCTACCATTAATTGATGGACAAGGAAATTTCGGATCAATGGATGGAGATCGAGCAGCTGCAATGCGTTATACAGAGGTGCGCCTTGCTAAATCTGCAACTCAAATTTTAGAAGACATAGAGAAAGACACTGTTGATTTTCAACCAAACTATGATGAAAGTGTTCAAGAACCGGTAGTATTACCAGCCAGATTTCCTAATCTTTTAGTTAATGGAGCTGGCGGAATAGCCGTTGGAATGGCAACAAATATTCCAACACATAACCTCGATGAAGTTGTAGATGCAACATGCGCATTACTGGATAACCCTGATATTTCGGTAGATGAACTGATTACTTTTTTGCCTGGACCAGATTTTCCTACTGGCGGACTGATTATGGGCAAATCAGGTATTATTCAAGCCTATCACACGGGTCGCGGCTCTGTAATTATGCGTGGACGAACGCATATCGAGGAAATTCGCAAAGATCGTGAAGCAATAGTTGTTACCGAAATACCATACCAAGTTAACAAGGCCCGCATGATTGAACGAATTGCGGAATTAGTCCGTGAAAAAAGAATAGAGGGAATTTCCGATATTAGAGATGAGTCAGATCGCGATGGCGTTCGAGTAGTAGTAGAGGTTAAAAGAGACTCCCAAGCGGATATAGTTTTAAATCAACTTTATCGTTATTCCCCTCTTCAAACTAGCTTTGGCATAAATATGCTTGCTTTAAATGCAGGGCGTCCGGAATTATTGAATCTCAAAAATGTCTTGCAAGCTTTTATAAAATTCCGTGAGGAGGTTATTACAAGAAGGACAATTTTCGAACTTCGAAAGGCCAGGGATAGAGCACATGTATTAGCCGGGCTCGCAACTGCAGTTGTCAATATTGAAAATGTGATACAGCTAATACGGAATGCACCCGATCCGGTAAAGGCCAGAAAATCACTTATGGAGATTTCTTGGCCTGCAAACGAGGTAGCATCCTTGATTTCACTTATCGACGATCCAAACCATGAGGTTATAGACGGCAAGTATACTTTGTCTGAGGCACAGGCTCGGGCGATACTTGAGTTACGGCTACAGCGTCTCACAAGTCTAGAACGTGAAAAAGTCTCCAGCGATTTAAGTTTTTTAGCCGCAAATATCAAGGATTTCTTGGAAATTTTGTCTTCCCCTCAACGGGTTCATAAGATTCTTAAAGAAGAGTTAAAAGATGTTCAACAAAACTTTTCGAGCACTAGGCGTACAACTTTGGAAGAAGCTGAATTGGAGACAGATATTGAAGATCTAATTCAGCGCGAAGATATGGTGATAACCGTAACCCACGGTGGATACATAAAACGTGTTCCGCTTTCTACTTATCGCGCACAAAAACGTGGGGGTAGGGGTAGAACCGGTATGTCGACGAGAGATGAAGATTTTGTTGAGCGGGTATACATTGTTAACACGCATACTCCTGTACTTTTCTTTTCATCAAAAGGCATGGTTTACAAAATGAAAGTCTATCGCCTGCCTCTAGGAACGCCGTTAGCACGAGGAAAAGCATTGGTTAACCTTCTTCCTCTCAATGAGGATGAGACTATAACAACCCTCATGCCACTTCCAGAAGAAGAAAATACCTGGGAGAACCTTGACGTAATATTTGCGACTGCACTTGGAAATGTTCGACGGAATAAACTAAGTGATTTTACAAATGTGATGGCTAATGGAAAAATTGCCATGAAACTGAAGAGTGCTGATAGATTGATTGGAGTTCAGGCGTGTAATGAAAACCATGACGTATTGCTTGCATCAAAAAATGGCCGGTGCATTCGGTTTCCTGTAACTGGTGTAAGAGTTTTTGCAGGTCGCAGTTCGGTAGGGGTGCGCGGGATGCGAGTTCGAGATGGTGATCAGGTAATCTCACTTTCAATATTACAGCACACAGAATTTTCGGTGGAAGAACGCGACGCCTATCTACGCCGAATGCGATTTGAAAAGAATTCCAACACCGATGAAAACAACGTAAACGATGTTTTAAACATCCATTTAACTGAAGAAAAATTTGTAATATCCGAAGAACGATATCATGAACTTGCGAACAGCGATGAACAAATTTTAACAATAGCCTCAAACGGTTATGGTAAAAGAACTTCTGCTTACGAATATACAATTAGAAACAGAGGAGGACAGGGGATAGTAAATATCAATCTGGATACATCTGAGCAAAAACACAACACCGTCGTCGCATCCTTTCCTGTTATAAATGATCAACAATTGGTTATAGTTTCTGATCAAGGGCAAATGATAAGGACATCAGTTGTTGATATTAGACTTGCCGGCCGTGCAACAAGGGGAGTCATTGTGTTTAGAGTTGGTGAAGATGAGAAAGTGGTTTCCGTAAGCTCCCTTAGAGACAATGATGGTAACGATAACCAGGACACACTCAATAAACTGAATGAAAAATCCATAGAAGAAAACCAAGTTTCAAATATTAATGTCAAAGATGGTAGATAATATTATTGCAGTTTATCCGGGGACATTTGATCCTGTCACTAACGGACATCTAGACATAATCCAACGTGCTGCAAGTATGTTTGATCGTTTGGTTATCGGAGTTGCCAAAAATGTTGGAAAAAAACCACTTTTTAGCCACAGTGAAAGAATAGAGATGCTTGAAGATGAGTTATCAACATTCAATAACGGCAGCAGAAAAATAGTAGTTGAGGGCTTTGACTCACTCCTTGTTAACTTTGCCAACGCACAAGGTGCAAAAGTAATTATAAGAGGTTTGCGGGCTGTCTCAGATTTTGATTATGAATTTCAAATGGCCAGTATGAATGCTCACATCGCACCAGAAATAGAAACTGTTTGTTTAATGGCCTCTGATAAAAATCAATTTATAGCATCACGCTTGGTTAAAGAGGTAGCTATTTTAGACGGTGACGTTTCCAAATTCATCACTGAAAGAGTTTTAAATAAATTAAACATTAAGGTAAAAGAAATTAAAACAAACTGATTTTTTTTTAAACTTCTATTGACCGGTGTAAGTGCCGTTATTATGTTCACCAGTCAATTTCAGCGCCCGTAGCTCAGCCAGGTAGAGCAGCGGACTTTTAATCCGTTGGTCGTAGGTTCGAATCCTACCGGGCGCACCACATTTTTCCCCAATAAATTCAATAACTTACGAGATGTTGAGATTTTTCTCAAAAGGCCAAAAAAGGCCCATTTCAGAGAAATTTCAGATATTTTCGTTATATTTAGTCATTATTTTTGCTTGATTAATTACGTAACGTAATCGGAAACAAAGGGTGTTGGTAGTCCCTCTATTCAAATAACCATCTCAATGAGAAACGCAGTCTTTCTATACACTAATCATTATACGGTAGTAGATAACTATTACTCCACGACCTCACCCTCTACCCAAAACCAA
>PAPV01000007.1 GCA_002709075.1 Rhodospirillaceae bacterium
ACCAATATCTCAGAAGAGTTTGAAAGCAATTACGAAGATTTTAAAAATAGATCAGCAAACAGTATTAGATGTTTAATAGATTTAGGTGATGAAGAAGCTTTAAGGATTTATAAAGATACTGATCTCGTTGGTTTTGTTCTAAAAGGAAAAGTATTTATTGATACTGACTATATTGATGTTTTAGCAGTAAATGATAATAAAAACTTAGAAGAAGAAGAATAATCAGAAGCAAACCTTTTTATTCTGCTCTTGCGAACAAATTAAGAACATAGATACAAAACCATCTTAATTGAGTCCTTAAAGGCTCATATCTTGCCGTAGAGGTGCCATCTTTATTTTTTATATAAACAACCCTATTAAATTAGAGATGATCCTCTATGAGCATCTATACCCCCTTAGAATTGATTTTATAATTTTAGGTATAAATGCTGTACATTAGACATATACCTGATGATTTAAAACAGCTTTATCTTCATTGTTTTTATTAATCAAAAGACTGAACATGTTCCTTGTATAGCTACAGCAGCTGTAAAAGTAGCTTGAGTATAAGTGAACTGCCCTTTACTATAATTGAAGAGGCTAGCACCATCACCATCCCCCCAACTGAATAATTCATAGCCATCATCATGTATTTTTCTTTGCAGCTTAGTACCATTGAAAAGCCCCCCTTTTCCAAAGATTAAACCTTGAGCGGTTCTTTTTAATGTGAATTTTTCAAGTTTATACTTCGTTAATTTGAAGTCTTTTAGCATAATAACTTCCTTTTGTACGCAGTAATAGACATCACCAACACCTCCTGAAACTGGAGAAGTATGTATCAAGAGAATTGATAATATAATTAAACTAATTCTTTTCATCTCTTCTTATCCAAAAAAATCATAAGTATTTTTCAATGGGATAGTGAATCTTATCTATTGCCTCTTTCATAGCATCAACTTCTGTGCCATGACCGTAAACACCATAAGTCATAGTTTTAATACTATGACCCATAATATCTGCTGTTATTATTTCATCTACTTGTAGGCGTTTCATCTCTGTGCTGAAGGTATGCCTTAAAGTATGGAAGTCATAATGTTTTCTATCAAAACCTAACTTATCTCTTAATTTTTTAAACTCTTCTGTTATGCTGGATTTACTTCTTCTATCTGCTTGCCAATCAATACAGTTATTTATGATTGCTTCATGTGCAGGGATTATTCTATCCCATTTTTCTGTTTTAAGTTTTGGAAACAGAATAGTTTTATCTGCATGATTGTATTCCATTAGAGCGATTGCACCTCTTCTCGCACCAGTGTGTAGTGCAATCATCACCACATTAAGTAACCAATTAGAAACAGTATTGTTTGCTTCTTTTAATGTTTTTACAATCAAACCTATTTGTTGATAGTTATATATAGTCCTCTCTTTTGTTGGTTCAGTTTTTGGAATCGTGTGTCCGCTCCAAATTGCTTTAGAATTCTTTTTAAGATATCGCCAAAAGTTGGAATAATTTCCTTTCCATCTACTAACAGTAGCTTTAGACACCCCTTCTCTCTTGCCTACTTCTTCTAGAAAGATGGCTGCTTTCTCCCACGTCATTTCTTCAAGACATGTAAAATCTTTCATAAGAACTTGCATAGCTCTTCTTCTAGCCATATTTTCATCTCTTGAAGATGCGGCTTCTGCAAATTCATCTACCCAATCAGCAAAAACATGCAATCTACCTAAAGATTTTTCATAGTGCTGTTTTGGTTTCTTTTCTTTTGCTGTAAGAATTTCTTTTGGTGATGGAGAATTATATGCTTCATAAACGCCTAAATCATAAGCAATATCATTAGCTTCATCAGCCACAATATCTTCTATGATGTCTTTTCCTTCGTCTGATGCTCGTAGATATTCTGCTCTTAACTTTTTAAAGGTTCTAGCTTTATCCACTTTATCTTCATGTTTTTTTAATTCACGTAGCCAAGCATCTCTTCTCTCCACTGCTTCACTATGATCTTTAGTGCGAAGACTTTCTGATCTTTTTTTTCCTGCTACTCTTTTTGTGACCCACCAAATTTTACCACGTTTAATGAGATATTGGGTATCTAATTTTGGCACTTGTGGCTCCACTGCAAACACATAAAAACAACGCTGTTGTGCTTATATTAGATGCAACATTGCATCTGTTTGAATAACTGTACATCAGCTATGATATACAATTTGATATACATTTTCAAGAGATAGAATGGCAGAAACCCTTGTTTTATGGGGTTTTCTTACCTAACTGTTCCACGGCACATGAGCGTGACTGGTGGCTAAATAAGTATTTTATTTATCTATACTTATTGTTTCGATTAACATTTTTAATAATAAAATTGAGACATTGAATTTTGTATACAGTTTTTATCTGTATGATATTCAGAAAGAACTAGTGTCCAAATGATCACTACTTTTGTCCCTTTAAAGCAGGAATCAGTTTGTAATATACACTTTTTCGGAAAACTATAAGAAACCGTAAGGAATTAGAGTTTTCCCTAATTAGAACAGCAGTCAATAAGAGAACTGCAGCATCCATCTTTACAACAACTGCTGCTACAATCTCCAGTGTTGCAGCCAACACTGCAACAACCATTTGCGCAACAAGAGTTTTTACAACAGGATTCTGGTGTATGCGTCTGTCCAAGCATTTAAAAACTCCGCTAAATTAAGCTTTCTAAACATCCCGAAAAAATAAAAAAATAGTTCCTATTCCATACACATATAAAACACCACAATAGTATTATCAACTTTTATTTACCATATCCTCACGTGGACACTATTGTTAAAAATACAAAGTCCTTAACTCTAGTTTCCTATAAATCTTCATCATTTAACTTAACAAAAACTTTTGTAATACGGCATTGCACTAATTTAAGATTTTTTAAAAAACATTAAAAACTGATTGTTTTTAGTTAACGAATGGATTTCAAGAATTTTATTGCATTTTGCCACTTGGAAAGAGCAGCAACACTCATTAAGCTTGTAATTAACTGCGGCGTTTTGCCGCTTTCCTTACACAAGGAAAATACTTTTCTGAACATACTTATAGAGGTACGTTAAAAAAAAGAATGTTGCGTTTGAGGCATGGGATGAATTACAACGCGTTTTTCAATCAATCTATTAGTAAATTAAAATCTGAGGGTAGATACCGTATCTTTGCAGAACTTGAGCGTCATGCTGGTAATTTTCCGCATGCAACTCACTATGGCGGCTCGGCAAAAGATGAAATTACCGTATGGTGTAGCAATGATTATTTAGGGATGGGGCAGAACCCACATGTCATTGCGGCAATGAAAGAAGCCATAGATCGGTGTGGTTCGGGGTCAGGAGGCACAAGAAATATCTCCGGTACGACCCATGATCACGTTATTCTGGAAACAGAATTAGCTACTCTTCACCGAACTGAGGCCTCTTTACTATTCACATCTGGATATGTTGCAAATGAGGCCGCTTTGACCGCATTAGCGGCTAATATTCCCGGTTGTGTTGTGCTTTCTGATGAATTGAACCATGCGTCCATGATTGCAGGGATAAGGCATTCAGGAGCGAAAAAATGTATTTTTAAGCACAATGATGTTAATGATTTAGAAAATTGTCTAAAACACATTAATCCAGCACAACCAAAGATAATTGTATTTGAGTCTGTCTATTCAATGGATGGTGATATTGCTCCCATTGAGGCATTTTGTGACCTTGCTGAAAAATATAATGCTATGACATATTTGGATGAAGTTCATGCTGTTGGAATGTATGGACCGCGTGGTGCAGGTGTTGCTGAAAGAGACGGCCAGATGGGTCGGATTTCTGTTATCCAAGGGACTCTTGCAAAAGCCTTTGGCGTTGTTGGAGGTTATATCGCTGGAAATTCAGCATTAATCGATTTCGTTCGCTCCTACGCAAATGAATTCATTTTTACTACGTCCTTGCCCCCTTCAATCGCTGCAGCCGCGGCTGCTAGCGTAAGATACGTCCGCAAATATGGAGCTAGCGATAGAGTGCGTCACCAAGAACGCGCTTCGAAGTTGAAACAAATGCTCTCTGACGCAGGGCTGTCTGTCATGCCATCAACCTCCCATATAGTTCCAGTCATGGTTGGCAACCCTCTAATTTGTAAGCAAATAACAGATGATTTATTAGCGCGATATAATATTTACGTTCAGCCTATAAATTATCCGACAGTTCAACGCGGTAAAGAGCGATTACGACTTACTCCTACACCTTTCCATAGTGATCAGGAAATGAATGAGTTGGTAACTGCTTTGTCTGAAATTTGGTCGAGGCTTAATATTAAAACTGCTGCGTAAGAAATGCATAAAATTAAAAACAATAGGAAGTGGTATATTATTCCATTTGCATGCCGTACACCTGAAGACACAAAATAATATTTAATTTTAAAAAATTTATAAGCAAGCTCCTCATAAATTTATCTGTAATTAAAAATTACTCGAAAATGTTAGAACAATGCGAATTAAAATGTTTAATTGACCATTATTTAGTTAATACTAATTACAAAAATCTTTTAAACAAAGTTGGGCTCTTAAGTCCTTATAAAAAAATCTGCGTCAACCTCGATTGCTACGTTAAAGGGCATGACATTGACACCCGCTACTGTTCGAGCATGGTAACCTCGTTCACCGAACACATTTATAAAAAGTTCAGATACACCGTTAACAACACTTGCAACCTCGTGTAGGTCGGGAGTGGAGTTAACGTATCCACGAATTTTCACAACTTTTTCAATTCTCTCAAGATCCCCGTTAAGTGCTTGCTTCGCATGTGCTATAATGTTGAGTCCACATAAATAAGCTGCTTCCTGGCCTTGCTTGACATCAAATTCTTGTCCAACCTTGCCTACATAAGGAATCTCTCCATTCCATTGTGGTACCTGACCCGAGATATAGAGAATATTTCCAGCAATATTACTACCTAAAATTTTAGCTACTTTTGGCTCACGGGCTTCTGGTAGTTCAATCCCTAACTCCTTTAAACGCGTCTCTACATCTCCCTGCATAATCATTCCATATTTACAAACTCAACTTTACATCAGAATTCAATCATACTAAGTAGCTGTGGCATAGGGAAAGTTTTATTATAACTGATATTTACAAAGAGTTTTCTTATTTTAATGACGAAGCAGAAACTAAAAAAACGCTCAGTGACAGTGTCTGGTCATAGAACTAGCGTCTCGATCGAAAATGAATTCTGGACGGAGTTTGCTTCTATTGCTAGAAAAAAAAATTTCAATCAATAAACTTATCTCTGAATTAGATTACAAACGTTCAGAAAATCTTTCTTCTACTATACGTGTATTTGTGCTTAAGGAAATTAAAAAACAATAATTTGTAATATTTCTTTCGTTCTGAATTCCACTTAAAACACGCAAATTGCACTTAAGTTGTTCGATTGATAACGAATAAATATAATTCGCTGGAGAAGCAAATGTGTTCATTTTCAAACCAGCTTTATCCCCTCCGAAAACCAGCAAATTTCATCAATTACTTATTTTTGCTTCCTTGAAATTCGATCCATTATCAAGATTATTATAACTCCAACAAAGGATGAGATTGCGACTACCCAACCTGCAGCTTGCCAATCTGAGGCCCATGCAATTATGAGGGCCGTAATTGGTGGAAGAATTAATGTGCCGATATTTCCTCCCTGTACAACCCAACCTACTGTCATTCCAACTAGCTCATGTCTTGGAGCAAATGTAGTGACAGCACTCCAGAGAGCTCCTGGTATCAGGCCGCAAACTGCCGAATACAAAACAGCCATTCCATAACGTATCTCCAAGGAGAGAAAACTGGAGAATATCCAAACAGAGACAACTCCTGTGAATATTGAACCGCCAATCAGTATATTTATTAAAGCAATATCTTTTTTTCTCAACCAACCACCAAAAATATTGCCGAGGATATTCACCATAACCGCAAATGCAACCAAATAGGCCGAGTTACTACGACTTACTCCAAGTTCGTCCACCAACATAGTAGGTAAGAAACCGTAAACTGTTAAATAATTACCGGTATAGGTTCCGAAGAATAAGCCCAATAAAACTGGCCTGGGGTTTTTAAAAAAATCCAAAACATCTTTAATATTTGCCCGATTAACCCTCGGAAAACCAGATGGCTTTTTAATACCCCTTGTCGTAAATATTACAACTATAGCAAAAATGCCTGCGATAATTCCATTTGCTAACCATAATCCACGCCAACCCAAACCAGCATATTCAAGAAAAATAGGGGCACTCAGCATCATTATCGACGTGCCAGCAGGCATATAAGCCCCCCAAATACCGAGCGCTATTCTTCGATCGCCTTCCGATGAAGCAACCCAACCTAGAATAGCTGGAACAGAAACGACAATTGGAAGGTAACCAACGGCTTCAATTAAACGCGCGAAAAGAAGAAGCTTTCCATTTGAGGCGAACGCCCCCAAAATACTTCCCACTGCTATAGAGATGAGACCAAATACTAAGGCTCTGCGATAACCAGCTACATCCGAAAAAAAACCACCGAAGATGCCGATAATTGAGGCCACAAAGGCGTAAATGCTTATAAGCCATCCTGCAAAAAAAAGATCTAGTTCGAGTTCTTCTCTTATCCAAGCAAGAGCTGGAGGGGCTTTACCAATCTGGAAAGCGCAAACTATCCCTGCGCCTAGCAAAACCAGAATAAGTGGCCAATTTGTACCAAATTTAATTGTTTTTAAAGACAAATTACATATCCGTTGCAAAAAGGTGAGCTTTTAAAAAATTTCTCATTCCAGTGGATGAAAAATGAATAAAGTGGGTCCTTTGAAACGTTATAAAAACTTATAATCGCTTAATTGTGTCTATAAAATCTATCACATTTTGGATGAGAACATATCAGGGTAAATTACACATCATCACTTGAGACTAGAATTGAATAAAAAAACTCATATTAAAAAAATATAAAAGCCCTTTATGCAGTAATTTATAAAAAAACGTTTGTGCAACCCCCAAATAAGAGATGGTTGTCAATCTTAGTCGGTAACAAATTTGGCTTGGCCTGCCAAAATACTGACATAAGATGGATACAAAGGAGAGGAATTAGTATGCCTTAGTACCATTTGTCTTGCACTACTGATAATCAGTGTATGGAGTGCTAAATATATTGCCATGCGGAATGGTGTTTAAGATATTTCACCTTACTTTGCTTTTGCTTGTCGTGTGTTTGTTGCATCCATGAATCTAGTTTTTGCAAGCATTGAAAGGCGAGTAATTAGCCTTTTGATTGTTTTTTTAAACATGTCCAAACTTAGTCTTATGTTGGTTCGGTGAAAATATAGCATACATGTGCCGGCGTAGTAGCTATTATTTTTTGGTTTGTTTTTCGAATGAATTTTAATTGTTAGAGTTTCATTTAGAAGGATTGTTTCTTTTTATGGGGTTATGTATTTTGCCAAAATACCAATTATCAAGAAAAGCTTTGCCATGCGGAGTATTGCGGTTGTTTGAGCTTTTTTTTGAAGTGGAAACGATACAAAATAGGAGAGCAAAAAATTGAATTTTTGCCACTTAATTGTTGGATTTTTATTTTAGTTTTATCTGCATAAAAACATGGATCGTTGACGGTGACAGCCCCTTATCGAAATTGCACGAAGGTAACATAAATTGCACTTGCATCAACGGTCTTAAACAAAGGTTTATGATACAGAAATTTAGACAACTATGAAGCCCATAAAACCATGCTATTTACACTTTTAGCACCTGCAGTGGGGATGATCCTAACCATTATTATTGGTGAAAAAACTAAAAAGTAAAATGGTGATCGCTGGTTTCATAACCATCACTGGATTTGGTATGATATGATATTATCTAATCAAGACAAATCTAAACTCCAAGAATAATAATTTGAATGTTAAAACTTCTTTCTAAAAATTTTGGAGAACGAGATCCAAATTTACCTATCGATATGATAGTAATTCATTACACGGGAATGCAAACCAAAGAGATGTCAATTTCTAGGATGTGCGACCAAAGTTCTGAAGTTAGTGCCCATTATTTAATTGACGAGGATGGAGTGACATATAACTTGGTATCAGAGAAATATCGTGCATGGCATGCTGGAGTTAGTTATTGGAAAGGAGAAAAAGATACAAACAGTCGTTCCATTGGGATAGAATTACAGAATCCTGGTCATGATTGGGGGTATACAAGTTTTCCTGAAGTCCAGATGAGAGCACTGATAGAACTGACAAAAGAAATAATTGATCGTTACGGGATATCTAAAAGGATGGTACTGGGACATTCCGATGTTGCACCAGATCGAAAACTAGATCCAGGTCATCTGTTTGATTGGAAGTTAATGGCCGCAGCTGAAGCAGGATATTGGCCGAATTTCACTCCCAAATTACCACCCGCCAATCAATCCCGAATTCGAGATTCCCTCACCAAAATTGGTTATAACCCAAATGTTGGCATTGTTGAAATTATTAAAGCTCTGCAATTGCACTATCGACCCACACTAATCAACGGGAAAATAGATAATGAATGCTGGGGAATAATATGTGCCCTAAAAAAAAATCTTTGATCTTTTTGGTAACAGCTAGAAATGTTCTTGACTGGAATTACTTCTGCCTTCATGAGTATTCTGCCAGATGGTTGGATGGCCGCTTTTTACATTAGGGGAAACCCTGCAAAAAGAGGAAAGTCCGGGCTCCACGGAAACACGGTGCCGGGTAACACCCGGCGGGGGAGACCCCAGGGAAAGTGCCACAGAAAGCAAACCGCCTGCAGTAACAGGTAAGGGTGAAAGGGTGTGGTAAGAGCACACCGCGCTATCGGTAACGATAGTGGCAGGGGAAACCCCACCGGGAGCAAGACCGAATAGGGGCAGCGACATGAGTGTCCGCATTGCTGCCCGGGTGGGTCGCATGAGATGTACGGCAACGTCCATCCCAGATGAATGGTCATCACCTGTTATGACAGGAACAGAACCCGGCTTATAGACCATCTGGTATTTTTTTTCAATCGACAGAAACGGCTTAGAAACTTTAACAAAGCCCATTATTTTCCGTAGACGTGTTTTGTTTTTTAACAAGGACTCATAATTTATCTGCTAAAACCCAACAATATCATCTTAATTTTTTGTCCAACTGTATAGAAGCAAGGTCGATGATCCCATTGACATTATATATTTTCCCATGTTATCCCATTAAATCCCATAATTTTCCATGGGTAATTAATGCGGTACAAGATCCCGATTTTAGGGATGTTACAGCTTCTGCTGGAGGTTGCGTAGATGACATCGTTCCTGTCCACATTCGTGAACAAGATCGACAAAAAGGGTCGAGTATCTGTACCTGCTCCGTTCCGAGCGTCTTTGGCAGCGGAAATATTTTCAGGAGTAATAGCTTATCCATCTCTTATTGATCCAGCTATTGATGTATTTGGGCGGTCAACACTAGAGGAACTTAACCGTCGCCGTCTCCACAAAAACATGGATGATGGTGACTTTGAAAAAGCATTACTTGGTCATGGCGATCCAATAATCGATACTATCATGGCTCTATCCCATGAACTTCCATTTGATGGGCAGGGAAGAATAATATTACCACAAACATTAATAGACGCGGCCAATCTTGTTAGCGAGGCAGTGTTTGTTGGACGCGGTAATCGTATACAAGTCTGGAATCCAGAAAATTTTATTAGTCACCAAAATGATGCTGTTTCAGCACTTCGAGAAAAGCTGAAAGGAGGCATTGCATGACGGAAGGCCACTCACCCGTTCTTTTGGATAGTGTTATTGCTGCAATGGCTCCGTGCGATGGAGCAACCTACGTGGATGGAACATTTGGTGGAGGGGGATACGCAAAGGCAATCTTAGAACACGCAAACTGTTTTTTAATTGGTATAGACCAAGATCCTTCTGCCATTTTGCGTGCTCGGGATTGGCGTAAGCAATACGGTGATCGATTTATGATTCTGAAAGGACGTTTCGGGGATATGTCTCGGTTACTTGCGGATAGGGGCATAACAGCTATCAATGGTATAACGTTAGATCTTGGTGTCTCATCATATCAATTGGATAATCCTGAACGCGGGTTTTCCTTTAAATTTGACGGCCCTTTAGATATGCGAATGGCGCAAAGTGGAACCTCTGCTACAGATATTATCAATCAATACTCAGAAAATGAACTTGCCGATATTTTTCATAAATATGGCGAAGAGCGTAAAGCACGAAAAATTGCCAGATACATCGTAGCAGCCCGCAGCAAAAAGGCAATAACTCGCACACACGAGCTTGCCGAAATTATTCGGAGTTGTGTGCCTTTAAGCCAAAAATCAAGCAAATCTAATCGGATTGATCCTGCAACTCGAAGTTTTCAAGCTCTTCGAATTTATGTAAATGACGAATTGGGCGAACTGAGACGTGGATTAACCGCGGCAGAATGTTTACTATCCGCCGGGGGCAGCCTAACGGTCGTCAGCTTTCATTCGCTTGAAGATCGGATCGTTAAAAACTTTCTTCGTAACAAGGGTGGAATTTCAGCTCACGCATCGCGTCATTTTCCGCTGGAAAAAAATAAACCAAGACCAACTTTCAAGGTAATTTCAAGGCGTCCTCTTCGTCCAACCACTGAGGAAATAGACAAAAACCCGCGTGCACGCTCAGCCCGGCTACGTGTCGCGCTACGTACTGGCACACCCTCTTGCAAGGAGGGAAGTTTCGATGATTAAACGTGCGACCCTTGTTTGGATGGCCCTATCAATTTTTTCTGGCATCGGATTATTTAACCTGAAATATAGTGTTTCGGAGATGGAAGATCGGTTAATCGCACTGCAAAAAGAAAATCACAGTCAAATGGAAGCTATTCATGTTCTCAAAGCTGAGTGGAGTTTTCTAAATAAACCCGTCCGAATCAATGATTTGGGGCAACGCGAACTCATGCTCGCTCCAGTTACGGCCAGCCAAGCCGTAGAAATAAAAAATATTCCATTTCGTCCAGAATTTGCACCAATTTCCGAATTAAAGTCTTCAGTCCCCCCGGCGGCCGATCATGACCCCTCCCCCATAATCACGTCAAAGCGTGAAAAATGATTGGCCGCCACCCTTTCTCCCCTTTTCGAAATCGCCGCGAGCCCCCGGCACCGACAGAAGTAGACCTTGCACGCAACCGTCTGTTAATTGCAGCCGGTCTCACTGCAGCAGCTTTTACTCTAGTGGCCTTCAGACTGTTAGATGTGATTATAATGCCTGCAACTCAAAGTCAAAAAGTCGAAAGATCAATCCCTATTACCAAGCATTATGTTTCTCGTGCTGATATATTGGATAGGAATGGCCGAATTATGGCAACAAATCTGAATACTGCTTCATTATACGCCAACCCAAACCTCATTCAAAATAAGGCTGGCGTTGCAGCGAAGCTTGCGGCTATCTTAAATCTTAATGCTGCTTCATTAGCGGAACAATTTGAGAGCAAACGTCCATTCCTATGGATTAAACGGCACCTGACCCCCAAACAGAAATATGCAGTCAACAAGCTTGGTATTCCTGGGCTTGATTTTGCAAATGAACAAAGGCGGGTTTATCCCCTAGGGTCACTTGCTAGTCATGTTCTGGGTTTCACCAACATAGACAATCATGGGCTAAAAGGTATTGAAAACAAATTCAACAATACACTCTCCAACAGTGGCAAGCCGCTACGCCTGAGTATTGATGTCCGTGTTCAAAATATTATGCGCGAAGCCCTTCTGAATTCGATCAATAAATTTCACGCCATAGGGGGTGCCGGTTTAGTGCTCGACGCTCGAAACGGCGAAATCCTCTCAATGGTATCTCTGCCGGATTTTAACCCTAATCTCCCGAGAAAAGCAAAAAATAAGGTTCTTTTTAATCGCGCTACTCATGGCGTTTATGAGATGGGATCAACTTTGAAAATATTTAACACCGCAATGGCTTTAGAACATGAAAAAATAACCATGCAAAGTGGGTATGATGCCACAAAGCCAATTCGTACCAGTAAATTTGTTATAAAGGATTATCACGCAAAAAACCGTTGGCTGAGTATTCCTGAAATATTTATGTACTCTTCAAATATTGGCTCTGTAAAAATGGCGATGGATGTCGGCCGAGTTGCCCAAAGAAAATTTTTTAAAAGACTTGGTCTGTTAAATAAACCTCAAATCGAGCTTGGTGAGGTAGGTAAACCTATTGTTCCAGAACCGTGGAATGACATCCATTCAATGACAATTTCATACGGGCATGGGCTTGCTATCAGTCCATTACAACTAGTCGCCGGAGTTGCCGCAGTAGTCAATGGAGGTGTCCTCTATACACCCACATTGTTCCAACGGACTCGGCTCACAATAGGAAGTCGGGTAATTAGTAAAGAAACCTCTGAGCAGGTGCGTAGATTGTTAAAATTAGTTGTCAGCCATGGGACCGGAAGCTTAGCAGCTGCAAAGGGATACTTAGTTGGCGGAAAAACAGGTACGGCCGAAAAGGTTGTTGGACGAGAGTACAAACGCGAAGCACTTCTGTCCTCTTTCATTGCAGCGTTCCCAATAAATGCCCCCAAATATGTTGTTTTTGTGATGATAGACAATCCAGTAGCTATCAAAGGAACGCGGCACAGACCAACAGGGGGTTGGGTAGCTGCACCGGTGGTTGGCGAGGTAATTTCGCGCATCGGCCCGCTCCTCGGGGTGAAGCCCATCAATCAAAATGACCCTTCAGTACGCGATCAGATGACGATTCGGGTGTTAACCATGAAATCTGGGGAAAAACGCCTTGTATCTTTCTGACATATGTGACAACGGTGCTGAAACTGTCGTGGGAAATTCAAACCCAGCGATAAAAGGTATATCTGCAGACTCCAGGTTAATAAAACCCGGGTTTCTTTTTGCTGCTCTCCCAGGGGAAATTACAGATGGACAGAGATTTATAGCCGATGCGGTAACTCATGGTGCTGCAGCTATTCTCGCAGCGAAAGGGACAAGGCTTCCGCCCAATGCAACTCATCTTCCTTTAATTACATCAATGGATCCACGCCAATCACTTGCAATTTTTGCTTCACGCTATTACCCAATCCAACCAGTTATTTCTGCAGCCGTAACAGGAACTAACGGAAAAACGTCTGTTGCTTGGTTTACAAAACGTCTTTGGTCGGCTTTAGGATATAAAGCCGCCTCTATAGGCACATTGGGAGTGGATGCAGATAGCAATGTATTATCTCCAACTGGAGGGCTTACAACTGCAGATCCTGTTACACTGCATCAAACTCTCCAAAATCTGGCAACATCTGGTATTAATGCTGTGATTATAGAAGCCTCAAGTCATGGGCTGGATCAGAGAAGGTTAGATGGAGTGCGTTTAAAAGCTGGGGCTTTTACAAACCTCTCACGCGATCACCTCGATTACCACAAAAATATGTGTTCATACCGGGCGGCGAAACGAAGACTGTTCGACCAACTTTTACCCCATGGAGCCGCTGCCGTCTTACACCGTGATACTGAAGAATATGATGAATGGAAAAATATTTCACAAAATCGCGGCTTAGAAATTATTTCTTATGGAAAAGCGAGAACTGATCTGGAATTAATCAATGTTAAGCCACTCAAAAAAGGTCAAAAATTAACAGTGAGGCTGATTAACAATGTATACGAAATTTCAGTGCCAATTACCGGCATATTTCAGGCTGAAAACATCCTTTGTGCCATCGGTTTGGTGTTGGCCTGCGGGGAAAAAGCTGAAAGAATAGCTGCCGCAGCTTCCAAATTGACAACACCAATCGGGCGGTTGGAATTAGTAGCCACACTAGAAAATAATGCATCTATATATGTCGACTATGCACACACTCCTGCCGCTCTGGAGTCTGCACTCACCGCCTTGAGAGCACGCACAAAGAATAAGCTCCATCTTATTTTCGGCTGTGGAGGAAATCGTGATACAGGTAAACGCCAAGAAATGGGGAAAATTGCCAACAAATTAGCTGATGAAATAATAATATCTGATGATAACCCTAGAAATGAGGATAGTAAATTTATCCGCTTGCAGATTGCAGCTCATTGCCCCAATGCGATTGATATTGGTAATCGAACAGAAGCTATAAACACCGCCATCGAAAGACTGAGCTCTGATGACATATTAATTATCGCTGGAAAAGGGCACGAATCTCTGCAGATTGTAGGCAACACAAGCTCAGAATGCAATGACCGCGACATTGTTCAAGCTGCTTTGCCTCGAGTGCGGAGTAAAATATGAGCAAGATGCCTCTTTGGAACTCGGATGATGCGGCCATTGCAACAGGGGCAGCCAAAAAAGCGGAGTGGTGTGCAAATGGAGTAAGCATTGATACGAGAACACTCAACAAGGGGGATTTATTTATTGCATTACGAGGACCAAAGCATGATGGTCATCACTACATTGCAGAAGCGATGGCCAAAGGTGCCGCGGCGGTAATAGCAGACCGAAAAACAGAAAAGTGTTCCAGCAATACTCCAATTTTATACGTAGCGGATACCCTCGAGGCACTACGAAACTTAGGAAAGTACGCTCGACGTAGAACGTCGGCCAATATTATTGCTGTAACAGGCAGTGCTGGAAAAACTGGAACAAAGGATGCACTTTTTCATGTTCTCTCATCGCAAGGAAAAACAACTGCTAGCATAGCTAGCTACAATAATCATTTTGGTGTTCCTCTCTCTCTAGCACGCATGCACGCGGATGATAAGTTTGGTATTTTCGAAATCGGCATGAATCAAAAAGGAGAAATAGCGTCACTAACAAAAATGGTTCTGCCACACATTGTGATAATTACTACAATAGAAGCAGCTCATATTGAATTTTTCAAAAATTTAGAAGAAATTGCCGATGCAAAAGCGGAAATTTTTCAAGGTTTGGATAGGAACGGAACTGCCATACTGAACATGGACAATACTCAGTTTACACGACTTCAAAAATCTGCAAACCAACAAAAAATTAAAAATATTATTTCCTTCGGGAGAAAAAACACAGCAAATGCAAAGATTATCTCCTCTACCATTAGTAGTGAAGGAAGTAATATTGAGGCGGTAATTTGTGGTCAGCATATTCGCTATTGGTTAAACCTGCAGGGTGTTCATCAGATAACCAATAGTTTAGCTGTGTTAGCAACAATCCATGCACTTAATGCCAATTTAGAGTCTGCGGCAAAAATATTAGGGAAAATCGAAGCGCTGCCTGGTAGAGGCAAACATCATAAATTACTGCTACCGAGCGGCACATTTACGCTTATTGATGAGAGCTACAATGCAAACCCGGCTTCCATGAAAGCCGCTATTCAGGTCCTTGGCTCTATTCAAATTGCTTTTCACGGGCGACGGATTGCTGTTTTGGGTGACATGAAAGAGCTAGGCCGTGAGTCAAAAAAATTTCACGCAGATCTCAGTAAATATTTAGTAAACAATGGGATAGATAGGGTTTACGCAACTGGAGATGAAATAAAGGCAATGTTTGATGAATTACCCCAAAAAATCCAGGGCAAATTTTCTTCTTGTGTTGAGATTGTTCTGGAACATTTGCTGGAGGAGCTATCCAGAGATGATGTGGTAATGGTCAAGGGCTCATTCACTAGTGGAATGCGACATGTCGTAAGTGTTCTAAGAGATAAATTTTCTAGGAGTGATCAGAAAACCAGAAAACAGGAAGGTCAGTATGTTATATAACCTGCTTTCTCCTCTCGCAGACGATATTAGCTTCCTTAATCTATTTAGATATTTAACTTTTAGAACCGGGGGAGCAGTAATGACCGCTCTCGCAATCAGTTTTCTTTTGGGGGGGCCATTAATACGTTGGCTAAAGAGACAGCAGGGGACCGGGCAACCTATCCGTGAAGATGGGCCCGCCTCACATCCCCTAACAAAAAAGGGAACTCCCACCATGGGTGGGCTACTAATTCTAATTGCAATCACAGTTGCCACACTTTTGTGGGCAGACTTGACCAATCGATATGTTTGGACAGTTCTAATTGTCACACTTGGCTTTGGAACAATAGGTTTCATTGACGACTATCTCAAACTATCCCGACAGTCACCGCATGGCCTACCGGGTAGGGTCAAACTGCTCGGCGAAATTTTTATTTCTGGGGCGGCTGCTTGGTGGATAATGTCAATAACAGGTCCAGATATTGCAACCGGACTTGCAATACCAATCTTTAAGGATCTTCTAATTGACCTTGGGTGGTTTTTTATACCTTTCTCGATAATCGTTATGGTCGGATCGAGCAATGCTGTGAACCTCACCGATGGTTTGGATGGATTGGCAATAGTACCAGCTATGATTGTTTCTGCTTGCTTGGCTTTAATCTCGTATCTTGTAGGGAATGCAATATTTGCCGCTTATCTTCAGGTTTTTCCAGTACCGGGGGCTGGTGAGCTTGCAGTGTTTTGTGGCGCATTAGTCGGAGCCAGCGTTGGATTTTTATGGTTCAATGCACCGCCAGCCATGGTGTTCATGGGCGACACAGGTTCACTCTCAGTTGGAAGTGCAATTGGTGCGGTGTCAGTTATTGTTAAACATGAATTGGTGCTTGTAATTATAGGCGGTTTATTCGTTTTAGAGACAGTATCAGTGATTGTGCAAGTCGCTTCCTTCAAACTTACAGGACGGCGGGTTTTTCGGATGGCACCCCTTCATCATCACTTTGAAAAAAAGGGATGGGAAGAGCCCACAATTGTAATTCGCTTTTGGATTATAGCACTTATTCTAGCGCTAATCGGTCTATCGACTTTAAAGCTACGATGAGGGCCAAGTGATTAAAGTAGAGAGTCGAAAAAATCAAAGAATTGCGGTTTTAGGTATGGGTTTGTCTGGAATGGCTTCGGCAAAAGCACTAGAAAACTCTGGCGCAAACGTAACTGTCTGGGACGATAATTCAACACAAAGGGAGAAAGCGGAGAGAGCTGGATTCAAGATTTCAAACCCTGAATTTATAGATTTTTCTTCTCAGGATGCACTGCTAATTGCCCCAGGAATTCCGCTATTAGTAAACCCACATCCCGCTGTTTCAGCGGCGCGTGCAGCAGATAAACCGATAACCAGTGACATAGAATTACTCATTGAGAATTGCGGTAGGGCAAGGCTAATTGGGATTACCGGTACAAACGGAAAATCGACTACAACCGAGTTAACAGCCCACATACTTGCAGAAGCCGGATTAAAGCATCAAGCAGGGGGTAATCTTGGCCTCCCAGCCCTTGGATTTAAACATCCATGCGATCAAGAAACGTTAGTTCTGGAACTCTCATCTTTTCAATTAGATATTACCGAAAATGCAGCATTTGACATTGCAATATTAACTAACATCACACCAGACCATCTGGATCGGCACGGAACCATGGATGCGTATATTTCCGCAAAAAGAAGAATTTTTCTTCGACCAAGAGTCAGAGGATCTAGTGTTGCTATAATAAGCATTGATGACCCGCACAGCGCTGAAATTCATAAGAAACTTGAAAGAAATAATGATTGGAAAGTTTTTCCTGTATCAACAAAGGGCAAATTAATTAATGGGGTTTTTGTAAAAAATGGTATTCTTTTTGACGCTTGTTCTGGTATGGCGCGAAGAATATGCGACCTGAACCCCATTTCAGTTTTGCAGGGGGAACATAACCAACAAAACGCCGCTTGTGCTTACGCAGCAGCTATGCACGCAGGGGTTTCTGAGAAGTCAATCGTTCGCGGGCTTCAAAATTTCAAGGGTTTGCCACACCGGATGGAACGAGTTGGCAAGATAAACAATATAGAACTTATCAATGACAGCAAAGCTACAAATGTACAAGCTGCAAATATAGCGCTTAACTGTTCTAACGATGTTTTCTGGATTGCTGGTGGGCGAGGCAAAGGCGAAGATTTTTCTCCACTAGCCGCGCATGCTAAAAAAATTCGAGCAGCCTTTTTAATCGGTGAAGCAGCGCATGATATAGCAAAAATACTTCCTGAAACTGTACCAGTTACAATATCAAATACACTTGAAAAAGCATTTGAGCATGCCATCGAAGCCGCTCTACGTTTTAGCAATGCTGCTACAATCTTATTGTCGCCCGCCTGCACTGCTTTTGACCAATTCGAAAACTTTTCAGAGCGGGGAAACATCTTTCGGGCCATAGCAGAAAAAATTAAGTCGGGGGCGTATAATGAGCGCATTTAGCCGAACCGACACATCTATATTGGGGCGTTGGTGGTGGACAATAGACCGATGGATGATCGCGGCTGTGACACTACTTATATTAGTTGGTTTGGTGCTCATACTTGCTGCGAGCCCTTCAGTTGCAGAAAAACTCAAATATCCAACTTATCACTTTGTACAACGACAGTTGGCTTTCTTGCCAATTGCAATTCTAGTAATGGTGACTTCATCAATGATGTCGCCAAAAGGTATTAGACGTACTGCAATAATATTATTTTCCATATCACTATTTTTAACCGTATTAACTTATTTTTTTGGAATTGAGATTAAGGGAGCACAACGTTGGATCGGTTTCTCTGGTTTCTCGATACAGCCTTCGGAATTCATCAAACCCTCTTTTGTAGTAGTTTCCGCATGGCTGTTTGCAATGCCCAAATGGTCGAAATACAATATTGGCCATTTAATTTGTATTACTCTATATATTTTTGTAGCGGTAACACTACTTTTGCAACCCGATCTCGGGATGGCAATTGTTGTATCTACTGTTTGGTGTGTTCAATTCTTTATAGCTGGGCTGCCATTAATTTGGGTAATGGTATTTCTTCTTACTGGAATTGGCGGCACTGTCGGCGCGTATTTATTGCTTCCGCATGTAAGTAGCAGAATAGATCGGTTTATTGACCCCTCTGCGGGCGATACTTTTCAAATATCTCGCTCGCTTCAAGCCTTTGGGAATGGTGGCGTTTTCGGACAAGGGCCTGGTGAGGGATCAGTAAAATCAGTTTTACCAGATGCACACACGGATTTCATATTTGCTGTTGCAGGAGAAGAATTTGGTTTAATAGCCTGTTTAATTATTGTTGGGCTATTCGCCTTTGTGGTTCTCCGAGGCCTCGCATGCGCACTAAGAGAAGATAATTTATTTATTTTGTTAGCAGTTTCCGGTCTCTTGACACAATTCGGGCTTCAAGCATTTGTTAATATGGGATCAACACTTCATTTGATTCCCACCAAAGGTATGACCCTCCCATTTATTTCCTACGGTGGGTCGTCGCTTGTCGGAGTTGCACTTTGTATGGGAATGGTTCTCGCTCTCACCCGCCGTAGATACGGCGCACGGGGGCTGGCATGAACACAAAGAATGGCACAATTTTGCTCGCTGCCGGCGGCACGGGTGGACACATTTATCCGGCACATGCACTTAGAAAAGTGCTTAAATCCCGGGGCTGGAATGTGATTTTTATCACAGATCAAAGAGGTCTGAATTTTAGGATTTCTGATGAAAATATAGAAATATATCGTATCAATTCAGCAAGTCTTTCAGGAAGTTTATCAGATAAACTAATTGGAATTTTCAAACTCATTTTTGGCTTAGTACAATCATTTACACTTATTAAACGTTTTAAGCCTGCCGCTGTTGTTGGTTTTGGGGGTTACCCCTCTGTACCTACTATGGTCGCCGCAACTTTAATTGGTTGTCCAACCATGATACATGAACAAAATGCGGTTCTTGGTCGTGCAAACAGACTAGTAGCTCGACGCGTAAATCGTATAGCAACTGCCTTCAGTGCCGTTTCGGGTATTAAACAAAAATATAAATCCAAAGTGACTTTGACAGGAAATCCATCTCGGCCTGATCTAGTCAACTCTCGTCAACATGAGCTGAAAAAACCGTTTACAATTCTAGTAATAGGGGGAAGTCAAGGCGCTTCAATTTTAAGTAAAATAGTTCCAGGTGCTGTTTGTGCTTTACCTCCTGATCTGCGTAAAAATCTGATTATAAATCAACAATGCCGTCCTGAAGATCTTCAGAGAGTACAAAATGCATACAATGCCAATGGCATAACATCCACACTCTCAACTTTTTTTCAAGACATTCCAAAATTAATGTCAGAGGCAAATTTAGTAATTTCGCGTGCAGGTGCGTCTACCATTGCTGAACTTACGATCGTTGGCCGCGCCTCAATTCTAATACCCTACGCTTCAGCAATGGATGATCATCAGACCGCAAACGCCAAGAATATTGCCGACAATGGTGGTGCATGGATGATCCCGCAAGCAGAGTTGACGGTAGACGTTTTGTGCGAACGTTTAATTTCATGCTTGACTTCCCCCTCGCTGCTATCGGACGTCGGGAATAAAGCAAGTAAATGTGGTAGCCCCGATGCTGCCATAAAACTGGCTGAGTCAGTGGAAGAAATTGCCGCTATCAGTCGGGAGCGAATCGGATGAGCCGCCTGCCTTTCACAATCGGCACCATCCATTTCTGCGGTATTGGGGGCATCGGTATGAGTGGTATTGCTGAAGTACTAAATAACCTTGGCTATTCTGTTCAAGGGAGCGACATTGCTTCAAATGCAAATGTGAGACGCCTTAGAAAAATCGGAATACCGATAAAAATCGGGCAAACAGCCGATAATATACAATCAGCAAAAGTCGTTGTGGTTTCTTCAGCAGTGCAATCAGATAATCCAGAATTACATGCAGCTCGTGAAAAAATGATCCCAGTAGTAAGGCGTGCTGAAATGTTAGCCGAGCTTATGAAACTTAAGTGGTCTGTGGCGGTGGCAGGAACCCATGGAAAAACTACAACGACTTCGTTAATTGCCGCTATGCTGGATCACACAGGTAACGATCCAACTGTTATAAACGGAGGCATTATCAACGCATACGGCACTAATGCGCGTCTTGGCAGAGGTGACTGGATCGTAGTCGAAGCCGATGAGTCGGATGGAACCTTTATTAAACTTCCAGCAACTATTGCCGTTGTGACCAATATTGACCCGGAGCATCTTGATCATTGGGGATCATTCAAACGATTACAATCTGCATTTATATCCTTCGTCCAAAATATTCCATTTTATGGTCTTGCGGTTTTATGTATTGATGATCCAGAAGTTCAGGCGCTTATCCCAAAAATATCCGATCGCCGCATAGTTACCTATGGTTTCAGCCCACAGGCCGATGTCCGTGCGATTAATTTAACGAATCACATCACCAATGTTTCTTTCGACATTGCTTTTTCCGGTCGTTCTCCCCTTTCTGGTCAAATTTTGAAAGATGTAGCTTTACCAATGATTGGGCGTCACAATGTTCAAAATGCCCTGGCGGCAATAGCCATTGCACAGGAGATGGGTTCAGAACTTCAACAAATTGGTTCGGGATTTCAAAACTTCGAGGGCGTAAAACGTCGTTTTACTGTCACAGGTATTATTGATGACATTACCATCATCGACGATTATGGACACCACCCAGTAGAAATTTCCGCTGCACTTGCAGCCGCAAGGTTAAATGCGAAAAATCGCGTCATAGCCGTAGTCCAACCCCATCGTTATACACGGCTAAGAGATCTTTTTGAGGATTTCTGTAAATGTTTTAATGATGCCGATGTAGTTTTCATAGCAGATGTATATGCGGCTGGAGAAAACCCAATTAATGGAATTAATAGAGAAACATTAGTTAATGGGCTGAAAGCTCATGGGCACCGAGATACCCGTTCACTTAGATCCCCTGACAACCTGCCTGGTCAAATAAATGAAATAGCCCAATCCGGAGATTATATCCTTTTTTTGGGTGCAGGAGATATTACCAACTGGGCAAACACTCTACCCGAAAATCTCTCTAACTTACGATTAAATTCCTTTGTAAACGTTAGGGGAGAGTCGTAATGCACAGAATTCAAACAAAAGGTCTGATGAACAAAATACCTCATGTTAGAGGCAAACTCATAGCTAATGCTGAAATTTCTCAAAGCACCTGGTTGCGTGTCGGTGGACCGGCAGAAATATTATTTTTACCTGCTGACATAGAGGACCTGGCTTATTTTTTAAGGAGCCTAGACCATTCAGTTCCCATCACCACTTTTGGTGCCGCTTCAAATCTAATAATTAGAGATGCTGGAATTCCTGGTATTACAATAAAGCTCGGTCGAAATTTTGCACACATTGACATTAACGACGATGAGTCAAAAATTAAGGCCGGCGGCGCTGCAATTGATGTAAAGATATCTCGTATTGCTCGCGACTCAGGAATATCTGGCCTTGAGTTTCTTAGCGGAATTCCTGGCACAATTGGAGGCGCATTAAGAATGAACTCAGGTGCATATGGTTCGGAAGTGTCCGATGTACTAGTCGACTCACAAGCAGTAAATCGTCGCGGAGATATTATCACGCTTACGCGCGAAGAGATGCAATTCGCATATCGATACAACAGCGCTGCTTCCGACTTAATCTTTACCATTGTAACTCTTCAGGGAGGAAAGGATACTCCGGAAAACATCCGCCACAGGATGGAAAAAATTTCAAATAAAAGAATAAATAGTCAACCAATCCGTTTGCGAACTGGTGGTAGCACTTTTAAAAATCCTTCAGGCTTCAAAGCATGGAAATTGATTGAAACGGCTGGATGCCGAGGACTAACTTGTGGTGGCGCACAAGTTTCACCCCAACATTGTAATTTTCTCATAAATACAGGGAATGCTCTTGGTGCAGATCTCGAAGACCTGGGAGAGGATGTTAGAGAACGGGTGTTTGCACAACACGGTATCAGTCTTGAATGGGAAATACACAGGATTGGATTAAAAATTCCTGCTAAAACTAAATTGCGGAGGCCTCGTTGACTGCTTCCTCAGAAATTGTAGTGCTAACCGGGGGGGTTTCCTCAGAACGGGATATTTCATTGATAACCGGAAAGGCTGTGGTAAGTGCTTTAAAAAGTTGTGGTTACAAAGTTCGTACAATCGATACAAGAAAAAGTTTAGACTTAGTAGTAAGAGAATTATCACCACCGCCCTTTGCCGTATTCAACGCACTGCACGGACGTTTTGGTGAAGATGGTGTTATTCAGGGCCTGCTGGAGCTTCTGCAAATTCCCTACACCCATTCTGGTGTTTTAGCTTCCGCCCTTGCAATGGACAAACCAACTGCAAAAAAGATATTTAAAAGTGAAGGTATTCGTTGTGCGGAACACCGTATCGTTGATATTCAACAAATATTAGATAGTGACGTTTTACCACCACCATATGTCATCAAGCCTGTTAATGAAGGTTCAAGTTTTGGAGTGCAAATAATCAAATCGACTGCTGATTTGTCCCAGTTTAAAAATGAAGATTGGGCTTTCGACAAGCGAATTATGGTTGAAAAATATATTGAAGGTCGGGAACTGACAGTAACCGTTATGGGAGAGAGAGCTCTTGGCGTTACTGAATTGCGCCCAACAAAACAGTTTTATGATTTTAATGCAAAATATATCGAAGGAAAAACAGAACATATTTTACCAGCTGATTTACCTAATCGAGTAACCGAAATTACACAGCAATATGCATTAACTGCGCATAAGACACTTGGTTGCCGAGGTATAACACGTGCTGATTTTCGTTATGATGAAAAAAAACCCGGAGCGAGTGGAGTTTATTTACTGGAATTAAATACACAACCGGGCCTCACACCCCTCTCACTAGTGCCGGAGCAAGCTGCTCATGCTGGTATTTCTTTCCCCGAATTAATTAACTGGATGGTGGAGAATGCATCATGCGGAGATTAAAAAACAAACAACATAGCCACAAGAAGAAATTGAGGGGTTGGAATTTATTAAAGAGAACCTCAGTCTGGGTTCCGTCGGCTCTTCTAATATTTACTGGACTGCCTGTTTGGGGCGTCCAAACTGGCTACCTAGAGAACGCATGGGAAAAATCACAAAATGCAATAATCGATTTAACGGTGCAATATGGTTTTTCTATTCAAAAGGTTACACTTAAAGGCAGACGTTACAGCAGCCGACAACAGATTATAAGATTAATACGGTTGGACAGAGGACAATCCATATTTGAGGTAAATCCGCAAAAAATACGACGCAGTCTCATAACACTGCAATGGATAAAGGATGCTATTGTCCGACGGAAACTACCCAACACCATTGACATAACAGTGATCGAGAGGAGACCTGTTGCCATCTGGCAGCACCAAGGACAGCGGGTACTCGTCGACAAAAATGGAACTACCTTTAACACTGACCAGGTTAACCGCTTCAATCACCTTATCTTTATTAAGGGAGAGCAAGCGCCGAAGAAGGTAGCATCGCTTTATTCACTACTTTCAGCAGAACCAAATTTAGCAAAAAATGTTGTTCAGGCCGTTTGGATAGGAAATCGAAGATGGACCCTGATATTTAGGAACGGAATTCGTGTCAGGTTGCCAGAGAAGTCACCAAACAAGGCATGGAAAACGCTTGCTCGACTCAACAGAGAACAGCAATTGCTGGCAAGGGATGTTCAAATGATTGATATGCGGCTGCCAGACAGGATGATTATAAAGCCTGGAAATTTTGGGCGCCATACCACTAAACGCAGCGGGCATAACACATGATCGGTACTGGAGGACAAAAATGGGAAGAGCAGTAAAAACAAGAACCGGGCTCATGGTGGCATTAGATGTTGGTAGCAGTAAGATATGCTGCCTAATAGGACAAGCACACAATGATGGTGCAATCCGAATAGCCGGTGTTGGGCATCACGCCTCTGATGGAGTTAAAAGTGCAGCAATTGTCGATATGGCAGCCGCGCAGAGTGCCATTTTAACAGCAGTCAGTGCCGCCGAAGAAATGGCTGGTGAAAGAATCCGTGAAGTGATTTTATCTGTTGCCGGAAGTAATCTCGTATCTAAAACTTTTACCGCAAAATGTTCAATATCTGGTCGCGAAATTACAGAAGCGGATATCCGACGAGTTCTTGTACAAGCAGGAGGAATTGAAGAAAAAGCAGATCGAGAGATCCTACATTGTCTACCTGTTGGTTACAGCATAGATGAAACGCGGGGTATTCGTGATCCGCGAGGCATGTTTGCAGAAGAATTATCCGTTGACATGAATCTAGTTACTTCGAGAGCAGCTTCCTTACGAAATTTAACTACATGTATAGAACGTAGTCATTTAGATATCGAGTACGCCGTAGCAGCTCCTTACGCTGCAGGTCTCTCATGTTTGGTAGAAGATGAAATAGATCTCGGTGTTACTGTCATCGATATGGGCGGAGGCACGACATCGTTAGCAGTTTTTTACGACGGCGCGTTGATCTTCGCAGATAGTATTCCTGTGGGCGGTTGCCACGTCACCAGCGATATTGCACGAGGCCTTTCCACCCCGATTGCGCAAGCGGAACGCATGAAAACTCTCTATGGTTCTGCCATTGTTTCGCCTTCTGATGAGCGTGAATTAATTGATGTTCCTATCATTGGTGAGGAAAACACAGCACAACCAAATCATGTGCCAAGATCTTTATTAAATGGAATCATAAGGCCACGAATTGAGGAAACATTCGAGATAGTTCGTGCCCGCCTTGATCAAGCTGGTGTAGCCCGCACCGCCGGCCGAAGACTCGTGCTTACGGGCGGTGCCAGCCTCCTCACTGAAACGGCAAAGCTTGCTGGCCTTGTCCTAGAAAAGAAAGTTCGATTAGGCCGACCAATGCAGATCAGCGGCCTAACAGAGGCAACTAGCGGGCCGGCATTCTCAGTTGCCGCGGGACTTCTGCGGTTTGCTTCAGAAAGACAATCAGAAACCAATGGAAACACTGAACCGATTCCAACGGGACCGACAACTCGATTTTCCCGTATTAGCCAGTGGGTTAAGGAAAATTTTTAATGTTCAAACTTTACCCCAGACCCCACTGCCAAATTTTAGCAGAATTACTATCCCTTATCCAGAACAACTGTGGAGACTAACATGACTATAAATTTCAAAACTCCTGAGCAAAATGTGCAACTTAAACCACGAATTACCGTATTCGGTGTTGGCGGAGCCGGCGGAAATGCGGTTAACAATATGATAAATAAACACCTAGAAGGGGTTGACTTTGTGGTAGCTAATACCGACGCGCAAGCAATTTCGCAATCCCTCTCAGAGCGGCAAGTGCAACTAGGTATTTCAATAACCCATGGACTTGGAGCAGGTGCAAGGCCTGAAATGGGTCGAGCAGCGGCCGAAGAGGCCATAGAGGATATAAGTCAACATCTCAATGGCTCACATATGGTTTTTATAGCCGCTGGAATGGGTGGAGGAACCGGAACTGGGGCTGCTCCCGTTATTGCGCGGTTAGCCCGTGAGCAAGGAATGCTTACGGTTGGCGTTGTAACAAAACCATTCCAGTTTGAAGGAAATAATCGCATGCGAATTGCAGAGTCCGGTATCGAAGAAATGCAACAATTTGTTGACACCCTTATTGTTATTCCAAATCAGAATCTTTTCCGTATTGCTAACGAAAAAACCACTTTTGCAGATGCATTTTCTATGGCTGACGACGTACTTCACTCAGGTGTCCGAGGCGTTACGGACTTAATGGTAGTACCAGGACTTATTAATCTTGATTTTGCAGATATCCGCAGCGTTATGTCAGAAATGGGGAAAGCAATGATGGGTACGGGAGAAGCAGAAGGAAATGAAAGAGCTAAAACAGCCGCTGAAGCCGCTATTTCTAATCCTCTTCTGGATGACGTGACAATGAGGGGAGCGCGGGGTGTATTAATCAATATTACCGGCGGGCCAGATATGACGTTGTTCGAGGTTGATGAGGCGGCAAATAGGATAGGTGAAGAGGTGGATGCAGAAGCAAATATAATTTTTGGGTCTGCGCTAGACGTGGCTTTAGAGGGTAAAATACGCGTTTCTGTAGTCGCAACTGGAATAGATGCAGAAGCCAATGCAGAGCCCCGATCAGTGTTGAGAGTTGTAAATGAAGAAATAAAACACAAAACCTTAAATGTTTCTGATCAGAGGCAAGAAAACAACGCGGTTGCCGAATCCCTTATTGATGTTATGGAAAAAACTTCAAATCCTGAAAATAGTAAAACGCCATTAGATCCAGGGTCATTAGAAGATACGGATTCCCCAAAAGTTTCAAACACGGATAGTTTTATTCCACCACAACCAGAAAAGGTTAAACTCCCAGAAATTACTAGAAAGGCTCCAGACCCATTCCGTGAGGCCGATTTTGTGAATGCATCTCCACCAGTACAAAAAAAACGCACAAAATCAATACTACAACGAGTAACTAGTGCTGCATGGCCGCGCCGCGATGATCAAGAGAGAAGTCAATCAGTATCGGTTTTAGATCAAAAACCTGTTTCTCCTGCACCATCTTTATCTACTACACCTCGGAAAAGTGAAGAAAAAGAAGAATCAGACTCTGTTCTAATTACAACTAATGATGGTTTGACCGAGCCAACAGATCCTGATCAACATCAACCAAAAGAAGATTCTGAAATGGGAAAAGAATTTGTATCAGAAAATACAAGTGCAGTATTTATAGAGAAAGCTCAAAAACCAATTAATCCAAAGCCAGCAATCCAACATAGCCTTAAAGGCGTTTCAATCAGCAACTCAGACCCGAAACCGAATAATGAGGAAGACTTACTTGATATACCTGCATTTTTAAGACGGCAGGCCAATTAAAGTATTTATGTTTAGAAAATGAGGTTTCAGAAAATCATTTTTTATCCAAATTGGGTAGGAAAACATCAATCATTGCCACACATTGAGGAATTGAGCCCAAAAAAAGCGAGTATACGTAACATTCTGTAACATTTGTTGATTTGAGGATTTGGATACAAATTGCTAATGGTATCTAAGATAGCTTATTTCGTTCATGGAGTTTGACAATTAGGACGAACTTCTCCCTCACAAGCAAGGGTTTTAGCTCGAGGACACGAGAGGAAAGATTGGTGAGTTTTAAACAAAATAATAATAAAACCAAGTATTCTGAATTAGATTTTGAACGAGGCAACTCTTCATTTAAGCAAAAGACCCTTAGTTCATCTATTTCTTGCACTGGTGTAGGGCTCCATTCTGGCAGGAAAATAAACATGACCCTTCACCCTGCTGAGATAAATTCTGGAATAGTCTTTTGTCGTTCTGACTCAAAAAAAGAGGGCGAAATACGAGCGTCTTGGACCAATGTCACCGATACGATGTTAGCCACCACAATAACTAACGAAGCAGGTTTATGTGTTGGGACAGTGGAGCATTTAATGGCAGCATTTGCCGGATGTGGTATTGACAATGCGGTCGTTGAACTTGACGGGCCTGAAGTGCCAATAATGGATGGGAGCGCTGCACCATTCATGTTTCTTGTCGAATGTGCTGGCCCAACTATACAAAGTACCGCCCGACGTGCAATCCGTGTTGAAAAAACCATCCGCGTCGGAAGTGATAATAACTTTATATCGCTATCCCCTGCATCCTCATTCGGTGTCGCATTTACTATCGAGTTCGATACTTCTGCTGTGGAACGCCAATTTCTTGAAATGCGACTAGTTAATGGTGCGTTTAAGAATGAAATAGCCAGAGCACGCACCTTTGGATTCGCTCATGAAGTTGACGCTATGCGGGAAGCCGGTTTAGCACTTGGCGGTTCACTTGAAAATGCAATTGTAATTGAAGGAAATACTATTTTAAATAAGGATGGTCTTCGTTATGAAGATGAGTTTGTACGCCACAAAGTCCTTGATTGTGTCGGCGACTTATATCTTGCTGGCGCTCCTATTATCGGGCAGATTAATGGCTATCGGTCTGGACATACTTTAAATCACCAGTTGCTGTGTGCCCTGTTTGAGGATGATTCTTCCTGGTCATACGTAGAATTAACGAATGAAGTTGTGCCTGGGACTACTCAAAAAAAAGTACCGATGACCACCTTTTGATTACTTAATAATCAGAAAAATTATTACAAATTATATTTGCTGCATTGTTCTTGCCCGGTGGTATCTCCAAATCCATATGTTATGATATTGAAAACGTGGTCTGTCATGCCTCAGTTGAAGACCAAGATTTACGGCAACTAATGAGACATATTATTGATGCGACTGGGATCAAATATTTTTGTTGTGATTTGTATTATGATCATGTCTGGGTGCCAGACAAATCAATCTACAGAATACGTAGAACGACCGGTTAACGCACTTTACAACAAAGCCATGGACAATTTACAGTTAAAAAAATGGTCTGAGGCTGCCGAACTATTTGACGAAGTTGAACGTCAGCATCCATATTCCACATGGGCGACTAAAGCTCAACTAATGGCAGGATATTCGCATTATCAAGCCAATCGATATACCGATGCGCTCATTTCCTTTAACCGATTTATACAACTTCACCCCGGAAACAAAGATATAGCCTACGCTTATTACCTAAGAGCATTGAGTTACTACGAACAAATATCCGATGTCTCAAGAGATCAAGGACCAACGCAAATGGCCTTTAAAATGCTCAAAGAAGTGGTAAATAGGTTCCCGACGTCTAAGTATGCTCGGGATGCAAGGCTCAAAATGGATTTAACCCGCGACCATCTTGCCGGAAAAGAAATGGCTGTAGGACGGTACTATCAGAAGAAAGGTCAATTCCTTGCGGCAATTAATCGTTTTAAACTAGTTGTCAAAAGATATGAAACGACAACCCATGTACCAGAAGCGCTGCATAGACTCGCGGAGTCCTACAGCGCAATTAATATGGAAGAAGAAGCAAATAAAGTAGCTTCGGTTCTAGGTTTTAATTATCCAGGTAGTAATTGGTACATGGATACGTATAAATTGATAACTGAGGCAAATACAAATAACAAAGTGCTTGTCCCAGAGAAGAAACAAAAAAGAGGTTTTTTTTCTAGGGCTTGGAACTCTATCTTTTAGGTCTGGAAGAAATGCTCTTGTCGTTGTCTATTTCTGACATCGTTATAATTGAAAGGCTCAACCTGGAATTCGAACCTGGCCTCTGTGCCCTGACGGGTGAGACGGGCACCGGAAAATCAATCTTACTTGATGCATTAGGGTTAGCACTTGGATTGCGTGCGTCTTCCAATCTTGTGCGCAAGAAGTCAAAAGCCAGCCGTGCCAGTGTTACTGCTGTTTTTGAAATAACAAACGATAAAAGTACTTATGATCTTTTAGAGAAGGCAGGGATAACTGCTTGTTTAGAAAAAGAAGAACTAGTATTGCGACGTACCTTGGACACTGATGGCCGCAGCCGCGCCTTTATAAATGATCAACTAGTAAGTATCAGGATGCTCAAAGAAGTGGGAGAGAGGCTGGTTGAAATTCAAGGGCAGTTTGGAAATCAGGGTCTACTTAACACAGATACACATCGAACTACGCTCGACCGATTTGCTGAAGCAACAAATCTAGCTGAAGAAGTTTATAACGCGTTTTCACATTGGAGCCATTGTGAAGCAATGCTCAGAAAAGCTCAAACCGATCATACCGCAGCAAAAGCTGACGAAGATTTTCTTCGTTTTGCATTTGAAGAGCTAATTGATCTAAATCCACAGCCCAATGAAGAAGCTGAACTTTCAGAAAAACGAAGCCTATTGATGAATGCCGAAAAGCTAGTGAATGCAGCAAGTAATTCTGCTTCTCAACTGATGGATGAAAAATCTATCGATACGCGAATTGGCACTGCAATCCGAATTCTGGATCGAGAAATCGTTCTTTCAAATGGACGATTTGACGCAATTATCGAATCTCTGAGCCAAGCTCAAGACTTTATACGGGAAGCTCAGTCTGCACTAGAAAGTGAGATTGAGAATATTCAGCCAGATCCCAAGACACTTCAGGAATGTGAGGAAAGATTATTCATGCTGCGCGCGGTAGCAAGAAAACATGGTGTTACTGTCGATCGCCTCATCAATCTGCGCGAAGAAATGGAGAATCAGTTGTCAACTCTAGACCATGCCGATCGTCATTTGGAGGAGTTGAAAGAGAAATGTAATACCGCACGACTAGATTATCTTAAAACGGCCGAGAAGCAGAGTGATATTCGTAGAAGTGCTGCGCTTCGTTTAAATTATGCTGTAGAAACAGAACTTCCAGCCCTTCGGTTAGAAAAAGCACAATTCTTGACGAGGGTAGAACGGCAAAACGAGGCAGACTGGGGGCTTCATGGAATAGATAAGGTTTACTTTGAAGTTATTACAAATATTGGGGCGACGCCTGGCCCTTTGAAGGGAATTGCTTCTGGAGGAGAATTGTCCCGATTTCTGCTGGCACTTAAGGTTGCCTTGCAAGGGAAAGATGGGGTTCCAACCCTTGTATTCGATGAGGTGGACTCTGGGGTGGGCGGTGCTACTGCGGCAGCAGTGGGCAAACGCCTATCAAAACTGGCCGAAAATACACAAATTCTCGTCGTGACTCATTCTCCTCAGGTCGCTTCGCATGCTACATCACACATGCAAGTAAAGAAGTCGGATGAAGATGGGAGTACAAGAACGCTTGTAATCACTCTTTCCGAGAAAGACAGGAGAGAAGAAATTGCCCGCATGCTGGCCGGCGCAACAGTTACGGAAGAAGCTCGAGCAGCAGCGGGCAAACTCATTGATGATCCCGAACGATGAGTGAGTCCAAAAATAAAAGTATGAGTGAACTAGATGCTAAGAAGCGACTAAAACAATTAGCAAAAGAATTAGCTGAACATGATAAGCATTATTATCAGAATGATGCACCTGTAATTACAGATTCCGAATATGATCAACTGAGACGAGAGAATGAAACTCTAGAAATTAATTTTCCAAAATTAATCAGAAATGATACCCCTTCAAAGAGGGTTGGTGCACCGCCAGCGTCGGGTTTCGAAAAGGTTTACCACAAAATACCGATGCTTTCTCTAGGAAATGCGTTTGATGATCGAGATATCACTAATTTTTATCAACGTATAAACCGTTATTTGAATTTGGACGAGAAACAAATAATCGATATAGTTGCAGAGCCCAAAATCGACGGATTGTCCATCTGCCTGAGATATGAAAATGGCTTGTTTGTTCAAGGCGCCACACGCGGAGATGGAACCGAAGGAGAAAATGTTACCAATAACCTGAGGACTTTAGATCAAATACCCGAACAACTTGATGGAGATTTTCCTGAGATTATTGAGATACGTGGGGAGATCTATATTTCCCATGAGGATTTTGTTAACTTAAATCAACAAAGAGAGAAAGAGGGTAAAACTCTATTCTCCAATCCTCGTAACTCAGCTGCCGGATCACTACGACAACTCAATGCAACTGAAACAGCAAAACGCCCCCTGCAAATTTTCTGCTATAGCTGGGGTGAGGTCAGTAAAATTAGCTGGAAAACACAGTCAGAATTTTATTCTCGTTTGAGAAAATGGAAATTTCCAGTCAACCCACTAACTAGGCTTTGCAAAGAAAAAAGTGTCCTTTTAGAAACATACAATAACATTATAAAAATGCGATCAAATATAAAATACGACATCGACGGAGTTGTATATAAAGTGAATAGCATTGACCTCCAGGAACGACTTGGTTTCGCGAGTCGGGCACCTCGCTGGGCTATTGCACATAAGTTTCCTGCCGAACAGGCAGAAACAATTCTTCAGGATATTGATGTTCAGGTTGGTCGAACGGGCGCACTTACTCCTGTGGCACGATTGAACTCTGTTACAATTGGGGGCGTTATCGTTTCAAATGCAACGCTTCACAATGAGGATTACATTTCTGAAAAAGAAATTCGTATAGGAGACACTGTAATCATAAAACGAGCGGGTGATGTTATACCACAAGTGGTTGGCATTATATCTGCTAAACGCCCCAAAACTTCGAGAGAATGGACGTTTCCGACTAATTGTCCGAAGTGTAACAGTGTTGCTATTCGGGAGGAAGGACAGGCAGTGAGACGTTGCACTGGGGGTCTATTTTGTTCCGCCCAGCGGTTAGAACGTCTAAAACATTTCGTCAGCCGTAACGCATTTAACATTGAGGGCCTTGGTGGAAAACATATAGAGGGGCTAATCAAAGATAAAATAATTTCCCAACCAAGTGATATTTTTAATCTTGCGGAAAAGAGTAGTCTCCTAACGTCACGAGAAGGTTGGGGCAAAAGATCGGTGGAACGGCTACTGCGAGCTATCGAAAAAAAGAGAATCATAAGCCTTGAGCGTTTTATCTATGCTCTCGGAATTCGCCAAGTTGGGGAGTCAACGTCACTGTTGCTTGCAAAGCATTATATTTCATTTAGTAGCTGGCGTATTGCAATGCAAAGGGTCAGCAAGGGTTTTAGTTACGGAAGAGACGGAACCCAGACTCACTGCGAATTTAACTCAGATATTGAGGAATTATGTAGTATAGATACAATCGGTATTAAAATTGCGAGAGAGCTTGGAGGTTTTTTTAACATAAAAAACTTTGACAATCAGAGAGTACTAGATGAACTAAGTGCTGCCATACAAATAAAATCATTCGACGACATTGATACCTCCAGCTCTAAAATTTCGGGCAAAACTATAGTTTTCACGGGTTCATTACTTTCAATGAGCAGGGCTGAAGCAAAGGCAAAGGCCGAGCGCTTTGGTGCCAAGGTATCTAGCTCAGTCTCAAACAAAACAGATTTTGTTGTCGCAGGTGTCGCAACAGGATCCAAATTAAAAAAGGCGAGAGATTTAGGGATAAGTATTCTATCTGAGATGGACTGGAAAAATTTATTCGACCTGTAATTTTAATGGATCACAAGCCAATCTCAGCCAGTTTTTAGTCTTTTTATCCAACAACGGTCCAAGTGTTTCCCAAACTCGTTGATGATATGAATTCCACCAGTTTATCTCATCCCTATTTAGAAGTTCTATATCCAGTAAGGTTTTATCTATTGGCGCTAAAGTAAGTGCTTCAAATGCAAACATTACACGATCCTGAATGTCGTGCATTGGTTGAGTTTGAACAAGTTCAATGTTTTCAATTCTGATCCCATAATTACCCTCATAATAAAATCCTGGCTCGTTGGAAATAAGCATACCAGCACAAAGCGGAGTATCCGCACCTCGTTTCGCTATACGTTGTGGACCTTCATGAACACCCAAAAAACAACCGACACCATGACCAGTTCCATGATCAAAGTCTGCCCCAATTTCCCATAGTGAACGGCGGGCAAAACTGTCCAATGCCCCTCCAGTTGTGCCCTCAGGAAAGCATGAAGTCGCGATAGCAATATGACCCTTTAATACACGAGTGAAGTGATTCTTCATCAACTTGCTAGGTAAGCCTATTGCCACTGTCCGTGTTATATCGGTAGTTCCATCCAAATACTGGCCTCCTGAGTCTATCAAATAAAGTGTACCTTTTTTTAATTTGCAATTAGTTTCTTCCGTTACCCGATAATGCACAATGGCTCCGTTTGGTCCGGCACCTGAAATAGTATTGAAAGATGGCCCAACAAAATTTTTATTTTCTGATCTGTATTCAAGAATTTTTTCTGCAGCAGATAATTCATCAACTTCACCATTTAGAGCTGACTCTGACAGCCAACACAGAAAACGCGAAACAGCTACACCATCCCGAATATGGGCAGCGCGAATTCCTGCGATTTCAGCGGAATTTTTACATGCCTTCAGTAATTCACAAGGGTCAGGTCTAAAAAGAACAGAGGCACCGGAGTCATTTAGCAGTTGAACCACCCTCGAAGGCGAATTGCTTGAAGAAACTAAAACTGTTGCACCTCTAGAACCCAATTCAGTAAGAGCAGAGGCGAAAGAATTTGGCGGAGAGATCAATAAATCAGGCCCAAAATGGGAGATGAGCATATTTGATACCTTATTCGGAGAAATGAATAACTGAACACTTCTATTTGCATTGATAATTGCGAAACTTAGACTTATTGGAGTATGCAACAAATCATTACCACGAAAATTTAACATCCATGCAATAGACTCCGGATTAGTAATGACAGCTGAGTCCGCATTTTGCTGCACCAATATTTCCGAAATTTCAATCCGCTTTTGAGCGGAGGTTTTCCCAGCCATTTTATTATCATAAATGTAAGCAGGTTTGGATGGGGGTTGAGGGCGATCTTTCCAAATCTGATCGATAGGGTTTTTCTCAACAGCCACTAAGGAGACCCCACTATTTACTAACCTCCCCTCTAACTGATCTAAATAGTCTACAGTATGAAGCCAAGGGTCGTAACCAATCTGCTTTTTAGAAGCGTATTTCTTCAACCAACTAGCAATAGGCTGTTCGGAAACATGGTAAGGCTTAAAAAGTGAAATATCTACTTCTTTACTAACCTGCAATACATAGCGTCCATCAACAAAAATTCCCGCATAATCGAGCAAAACAACAGCTAAACCTGCCGAACCACTGAAGCCAGTTAGCCAATAAAGCCTGCGTGCATTTTCAGGAGGAAATTCAGACTGATACTTATCTGTTAATGGAACAAGAAACCCATCTAAATCAATTTTAGTTAGCACTTTTCTTAAATGGAAGAGTCTCTCAGAATGAGTCTTATTTTTAATCATTTTGGCAATCATTTAATTGCAACATTTTCTATGAGCACAATATCCACAACTTTCAAAATTTATACCTTACACGATCTTAATTTTTATATATCCAGTTTTCTTAGATTTAATTCTTAACTACAAGATAAGTTTGAAACCAACACTGCTGCCCCTCAATAGTAAAAATTCAATATAAAATCCTGAAAATTACTACTCTCGAATTAAATAAAATACTGTTTAATTCTCTCAAAAGTTCAGCCAAAAACTCTTCCAATGCAAAGAAGTTCTTATAACACATACAAAAATCTACTTTCTACAAAAAATAAGAATTGTCCACTCACCATCATCTCGTCTATCAAGTAACGTAAACCCACTTTTTTCCCATGCGCAGAACACATTTTTTGCTTGCGATGCCATTATACCAGACAGAACCACCCTTCCTCCTTTCTTGACTGCTAAGGATGCATCAGATGCAAGGAAGATTAGTGGATCAGAAAGAATGTTTGCTACACAAAGATCAAATTTTATACCAGTCGGCCAACCATCTAAAACAAGTGTTTTCACTCCAGAGGAAATACCGTTATGTTTCAAGTTATTTCTACATACTGATATTGCGATGGGATCAATATCTACTGCAGTGACAATAGCATTGGGCCAAAGCTTCCGCATAGCAATAGAGAGGATGCCTGTTCCACAACCAATGTCAACAGCATTGCTAGGCACATATCCATCTGCCGCAAAACCCTCAAGTGCACGAAGACAGCCACTTGTCGTTGGATGGTCCCCTGTGCCAAATGCAAGACCAGCATCCATGCAAATTGGGAAAAGTCCTTCGGGAAGATTTTCGCTAAAATGGGAGGGATAAACAAAAAATTGACCTGTTTTTAGGGGCACCCTATCCCGTCTGTAGCGCTTTACCCAATCTTTTACTTTATCTTGCTTTAAGGAGAGTTTGAACTTTCTATGTCTAAGATTTGAAACGAGAACTGTGGCTATATACGGAAGCTTTGGTTTCTTGGTATACTGAAGCAGAATTTCCCATTCTAAACTATCGTTTATTTCACGTAAATTTATTGATAGCGCTTGACGTGCAAGTGTCCTTTCCACAATTTTAACGTCTTCAGTGTTGCATCCAGAAACAGTCAAAAACCATGTTTTTGCCATCAGGTTGGCTTTACAAAGCCCTCTTTAACTTTCTTAACACCAGCTTTTTCAAAAGAGATACTCAGATTATCACCCTCTACAAGCAACACTTTTCCATAACCAAATTTTTGATGAAAAATCCGTTGTCCCTTAACAATATTACCTGAAGCCTTTTTATATTCCACCGCCCAACTGTTCCCCTCTATAGTCTGAGTGTTTTTTTGAGAATTCTTCCAACGATGAAAACCGGGTCCTCGTTCTTTTTCATCCCAGTACTCCCCCTTTAAAAAGGATTCAGAGTATACTGATCGCATTTCCAAGTCTTCATGGACTCCTGAGTCAAAAATGGTTTCAACAGTTTCTTCTGGCAGTTCTTCAATGAATCGTGATGGTATGCAACTCTGCCATTGATTATAAACACGTCTGTTCGCAGCAAATGAAATATATGCTTTTTTCTTTGCTCGCGTTAAGCCAACATATGCAAGCCTTCTTTCCTCTTCTAATGCTGCAGCACCGCCTTCATCCATTGATCTCTGATTGGGAAATGTGCCCTCCTCCCAACCTGGTAAGAAAACATATTCAAATTCTAAACCTTTAGCAGCATGTAGTGTCATTAAACTTACCATTTCGCCGCCATCGGTTTTGTCGACATCCATAACTAAACTCACGTGCTCCAAAAACCCGGGCAGGGCATCAAAATCTTCAAGAGCCGCAACCAATTCCTTTAGATTTTCAAGCCGTCCTGGTGCTTCTGGGGATTTATCATTCAACAACATCTCAGTGTAACCCGATTCATCCAGTACCGTCTCCGTTAGCTCTACGTGATTAATGTCCGCTGCCAAAGACCGCCAACGATCCAAATCCGAGAGAAATTTCGACACTGCCCTCCGGATCTGCGGACGCAGTTCATCCGTTTCCACTAACATGCGCGCTGCCTCTATTAAGGAAACACCCGAAGCGCGAGAGAAAGAATGTAGGATTTTTATTGTCGTCGTTCCGATACCCCGACGGGGTGTATTAACAATACGCTCAAATGCTAATCCATCCTGAGTACTATTAATAAGCCGCAAATATGCAATTGCATCTCGTATTTCCATTCTTTCGTAGAAACGAGGTCCACCAATCACCCTGTATGGGATACTGGTTTTCATGAAACGCTCTTCTAGCTCACGCATCTGAAATGATGCCCTCACCAAAACCGATATTGCATCCAAAGAAGTGCCAGCACGCTGCAAGGATTCTATATCTTCACCAATCTCCCGAGCTTCAATTTCACCATCCCATACACTTCGTAAAGAGACTTTTTCACCACCCGCTGCTTCGGTCCACAAATTTTTTCCTAACCTACCTCTATTATTTGAAATCAGCGCGGAGGCAGCAGCAAGAATCTCCGGAGTGGATCTATAATTCTGTTCAAGACGCACAATTTTCGATTCTTCAAAATCTTTTTCAAACTTCAAAATATTGCCGATTTCCGCACCACGCCAACTGTAGATAGACTGATCATCATCACCAACACAACAGATGTTCCGATTTTGCATAGCAAGCAATCTAAGCCATAAATATTGAGCCACATTGGTATCCTGATACTCGTCTACTAGCACATACTGAAAACGCCTCTGGTAATCATCTAGAATTGTCTCATTTTCCCTAAAAATCGACAAATTATGCAATAACAGATCTCCAAAGTCACATGCATTTAAAGTGAGCAACCTTCGCTGATACTCTCCATAGAGAGCAACTGATTTTCCATTTGCAAACTCACCAGACTCTGAAGCGGATACACTTTTAGGAACCAACCCACGATCCTTCCATCGCTGAATAATTCCGAGAAGGGCGCGGGGCGGCCAACGGGAATGATCTAAATTTTCCACTTCCATAACTTGCTTTAAAAGGCGTATCTGATCGTCCGTGTCAAGAATGGTGAAGTTAGGTTTCAACGTCACTGTTTCCGCATGGCGTCGGAGAATACGTGCTGCAACTGAATGAAAAGTACCAATCCACAGATCTTCTGCTAGGGGACCAACTAACGCAGCAACCCGATCTCGCATTTCACGCGCTGCTTTGTTCGTAAATGTTACTGCTAAAATTTGTCCGGGAAAGGCTCGCCTTGTAGTTAAAATATGGGCCAATCGAGTTGTTAGCACTCTTGTTTTCCCTGTGCCTGCGCCAGCTAGTACCAATACCGGACCGTCAAGTGCCTCCACTGCGTCACATTGTGCAGAATTAAGGTGAGATAAATAGGATGGTCTCCCTTTAAAAGAAGCCGTGTTTCCTGCGCCATATTCA
Organism: Rhodospirillaceae bacterium; assembly: GCA_002709075.1. Taxonomy (GTDB): domain Bacteria; phylum Pseudomonadota; class Alphaproteobacteria; order MPNO01; family UBA2964. The sequence goes on from PAPV01000007.1 coordinate 38,824, forward strand.
AATAATTTTTTGGTCATTTCTTCAATAACTATTCAATGTGGAATATAAGACCTAATTGATTTTTATTTTTAGAATAATCAGACGTTATCTCTAACAAATCTATAACTAACTTATTTTTATCGTAAGCACCCATTCTTAAAAATTGAATTGGTTGGACGCACATTCATCTCAGGAATTTTCGCGCACTTGCCATAATATTAAGTGCTTTAAATGGATCCTCTATCCGCGGGAACGTCGGTACTCCCTCGGGCTCAAGAAAGGCTGTTGCCGCCCGGTTACTATTCTCATCTCCTGAATATGAGACATAAATTGGTTTTTCGGGAAATTCTTTAGCAAGTTCCGGAATAAATTCTAAACTCATTTTTCCTAATTCATCAGCAAGTATTAATATTGTCACCACCGAGTCAATCCGTGGATCCAAGAGTAGTGCACGCATGGCTTCACGCCACGCAAATTCCATTCCATTCACAGTAGCGGCAGGAAAAATATCAGCAGGATTAGAGATCGAGATAAACGGCGGAGAAATCTCCTCTAGGCGCTTCTGTGTGTGTTTTGCTGGTTTTGGGAATTCTAGCAACGTTCTCTGTTTGCAAATATCTGATATATGAACAATAAATGCACCGGATGGTGATACGAATCCGACCCGTGGTCCCTTTGGTACAGGCATCATCGCAGCGGCCTTAGCTGCAGTGAAGAGATGTGAGAATTCATCTACTCTGACCACGCCAGCTTGCGCCAAAGCTCCGTCTAAAACCTTATCATCCGACCCCAAAGACGCAGTATGAGATTGAGCTGCAAGAGCTCCCTCTTTGGTTGTACCACCCTTTAACATTATAACTGCCTTCACCCGTGTTACCTTTTTGGCAACACGTATAAACTGTCGTGGCCGTCTCAACGACTCTAAATATAAAAATATCGTCTTTGTTTCTTTATCATCTGCCAAATACCCAAGTACATCAGTTTCATCAATATCAACTGCGTTTCCTAACCCTACACAACGCGCAACCCCATAATGTTCTCCGGTCATAATGGAGCGCATCATTGCTCCTGTAAAATTTCCTGTTTGTGCAATGAAAGAAATTGGCCCATGCGGAATTTCGCCAAGCGGGAAAAAACTTGAGGTAAATTTTGCAGGTGAGGAGATATGACCCGCTGTGTTCGGTCCCAACACGCGAATACCAGTCTGTTTAATTACATTTTTTAAGATACCCTGCAGATTTTCTCCGGTGTGGTCTACTTCTGCAAAACCCCCTGCAGCGAGAACTACTGACTTAATTCCGACAGAAGCGCAATCTGCCAAAGCCTGAGGAGTCTGACTAGCAGGCAACATCACTATACCCATGTCGACTCCATTGGGTAAATCGAAAACAGTTTTAAATACTGAATGTCCACAAATCTTCCCCCCTCGCGGATTTACCGGATAAATTTCCCCTGGGAATGTATTTGCATGAAGGTTTTCTATTACAGTGCGTCCTGGTCTACCAATAGTGGCCGAAGCACCAATCACCGCTACATTACGAGGTGTAAAAAACGAATTAAGAGATTCCAAAGTTCTACCTATCTTTTTCAACCTTCTTTATCATGGGCATACTGGATTTGTGCAAGGGATAATTCTAAAACAAATTTACATACCATTAGTTTCAACTCTGCTTTTTTTGTTTTTGTTCTGTTTGTAACTCCGTCTTTACTACAGCGCATTAGCTAATAAAAAATACGAATGTTTCGCAATAAGGAGCAGCTTGTCAATGTTTTCCTTTGGCATAGCACCTCTAATAACTAATGTAGATGCTAAACAATAGCTATCATGTCACTGTTTGAGGGGGGTACAATTGATGCGGACATATATTTTACAATTCAAGATGTAAAAACCTCAAATCGTATTTTTAGAATTACTTGACTAAAAATCAATATGGACTTATCCAAGCACCTACAGGCCAGGGGAGCCCGAATAGATGGCTGAGATGTCGGTTATTCATGCGATTCAATAATCTGACGACCCTTAAAACCTGAAGCGGATAATGCCGTCGAAGGGAGGAAATTGTGACCAAATTAATTACAAATCAAATTATCCTTCTAACAAAATTTATAAAGGAAGGAATGAAAATACAGTGAACCAAACAAATATCATCCGTTCTATAATGGAATTTATAAATTCAAATAATAAAACCGAAAATGAATTTAATGAGCTAGCAATCGAAATATTTGAATATCAATATGCAAATAATTCCCCGTTTAATTTATTTGTTAAGCAGCAAGGCTCTAGCCCAAAGGTAGCAAAAACTTGGAAAGATATTCCACCCTTACCTATAAGTGCTTTTAAAAGAGTTAATCTTAGCTGTTGCCCACCAGCCAAAACAGGTCGCACATTTATGACTAGTGGAACCACTCAGATCAATATGAAAGGAAAAAGTTTTCACCCAACATTATCTGTTTATGATAGGTCGATGATAAAAAATTTTAAGGCCCGATTTTTACCGGAAATCGAAAAAATCAGAATGGGAATTCTGTTTCCCAAAGAAGATGTTATGCCTAATTCTTCATTAGCGCATTATCTAGCACTTGCATTTAAAACATTTGGCACTCCGAATAGCGGATATTATTTAAATTCAACCGGCATTGAATTTAAAAAACTATTTAAGGACTTAAAAATTTCACAGGAGACAAAAGAACCTGTCGCCATTTTGGGTGCAAGTTTCAGTATTGTGCATCTTTTAGATGAGATGAAAAAATTAGGAAAAAGTTTTCAACTGCCGATTGGAAGCAAAATTTTAGATACAGGGGGTTTCAAAGGGCAATCAAGAGAAGTCGAGCAGGAAGAGTTTTATGAACAATTATCATCAGCATTTGGGATCCCTCGCAGAAACTGTATAAACATGTATGGAATGACGGAATTAAGCACCCAGTTTTATGATTGTGGGAATGAAATCTGCCCGTCTGTAAAGACAGGGCCGCACTGGATTAAATCTAAAGTAGTTGACCCGCTTACCAAGCGAGAAGTCAAATCTGGTGATGTTGGACTACTAGTGCATTGCGATTTGGCACATTTTAATATTGTTTCGACAATTTTAACTGAAGACATGGGTGTAGAAAGAGATAGTGGATTTATTTTGTTAGGTCGTGCCGTTGGTGAAAATGCGAAAGGTTGTTCATTAGCTGCAGATGAATTCTTAAATTCTATCAAAAATAATGACTGATTTCATAGAAAATGCTGGTCACGTTCCAGATTTTATTAAAAATGATATCACTTGGGAAAAATTAACATATTCTCAAAATTCACATTCATTAACGGTGAATGTCCCAATACTAACCCCCGTACAATGTGATCAGTTAGCTAGGCACATAAAGGATAACAGCAGGCAGTTTTTAAAAAAGCAAACAGTTGACTCAATAATTGATTTAGTTGATCAAGTAATAGATCGACTTTTAAACAGAGACGACCCAATTAGAAAAAAAGCTGAGCAATTATTGCCTTTGATTACAGGTTTCGACCCAGAAATGAGCAGGCTTAGTTTAACCAGGTATTTAAAAACATTTAGAAAACCACAACTATTACGCTTCGTCAGTGAAGATTTTTCTAATCCGAAAATTCTTGATGACTTTCAACCAATCGTAAAAGGTGGATTTGCGAAGGCTTATGGACCGGACTGTTTGCTTCATATTTGGTCCGGTAATGTACCAGGGTTACCGCTTTGGAGCCTGATTTCTGGCCTGCTGGTAAAAGCAGGTAATATCGGAAAGATTGCGAGTTCAGAACCCCTGTTTGCATCTTGGTTCACAAAGTTACTTATAGAGATAGAACCTAAACTTGCAGACTGTCTGGCTATTCTATGGTGGGAAGGGGGCACACAGGATCAGGAAAATAGTTTGTTGCAACATTCAGATGTTGTTTTGGCTTATGGAGACAACGACACCATAAAGCAAATACGAGATCGAACCCCAATAAAAACACGATTTTTATCTCACGGACATAAAATTAGTTTTGGAATAATTTCAGCACAGGTTTTAGATCCGCAAAAAGTTTGGAGTGTAGCCCATAATGCTGCAGCTGATATTGTTCAGTACGATCAACAAGGCTGTTATTCTCCACACATTTATTTTGTGGAGGCGGGAACTAATATAACACCTCAAGCATTCGCTAAATATGTTGCGCATGAACTTTCATGCTTCCAAAAAAAGTTTCCGCGAAGAGTATTAAACACAAAAGAGGCTATTCAGCTTGCGTCATGGCAAAATAACCAGGAACTGGAGTCAGTTTCTAATCCGAGAAAAGAAATTTTTCGAGACAAAGACGGAGCGTGGACTGTTATATTTAATGAGAGTGATAAAGATTTTTGCTTAAGCGGACTTAATAGAACCATAAGCATAATTGAGGTAAATTCGCTCAATCAAGTAGTTCCTATAATATCCCCCTACAAGGATTTTTTGCAAACAGCTAGTTTAGCAGTAGCTCCAGATGAATTATTTAGTTTATCAAGACAACTTGGTGAACACGGGGTTACTCGCATTACGAGCATAGGATCAATGACTGCGCCCGAGGCAGGCTGGCATCATGACGGAAGATTTAACTTACTAGATTTGGTAACATTCACAGAGATAGAGAGTTTCTTAGAGGGATATTCGGATATGTTTGCCAATTACACAGATTGATTTATAAAATGAATTTCGTCTCTATAAGGGATGTAAGCTTTGCGTATAAGACAGACCACGCTGTAATAAAAGATATAAATTGGGAAATCCCGAAAGGCGAGTTTCATAGTTTAATTGGACGTAGTGGTTGTGGAAAAACAACGCTATTAAAAGTAGTGGCGGGCTTACTCACTCCAACAGTTGGAAAAATTTCAATATCCAATACCTATGTTTCCAAACCTAGTCTGCAAACTGGGTTTGTATTTCAAGCACCAACCCTTCTAGAATGGTTGTCTGTTCTTGACAATATTCTATTACCTCTCAGGATAAACCATGAAATCAATTCTGAACGAATCGAACTTGGTTTAGAGATCTTATCAGCAGTTGGACTAAAAGATTTTTCGAGGCATTACCCAAGTGAACTCTCCGGAGGACAGCAAAGCAGGGTTGCAATAGCTCGAGCACTAATAACCAAGCCTGTATTGTTGTTAATGGATGAGCCATTTGCTGCTCTAGACGCTATGACAAGAGAAGAATTGCAAATCGATTTACTAAATTTATGTTATCGAAGAGGCACAACTGTTCTTTTTATCACCCACGATATCGCAGAAGCTGTTTATTTATCTGACAATATCGCTCTTATGCATGATGGTTCAATTCAAAAAAATTTCTCTATTAACATTGCCAAGCCAAGAGGAGATAAGATTCGCTACCAACCAGAATTTAATGCGCTTTGCTCGAATATTCACCAGACCATGCAAACTTTCCATTCACAGAACGAGATAGGGTAATACAACAATGAATAGAGTTTTTTCGTTAATTTTATTTCTATTCATACTAACGCTCTGGGAGGTATTTTGTCGCGTTTCAAACATATCCTCAATTATAATACCGGCACCAAGTGCCGTCGGCCTAATTTTATGGGATGGTTTAACGCAAGGTTATTTATGGATCCATATTTGGGTAACAACTCTGGAAATGACGCTTGGCTTAGTCATTGGATGTTCTTTCGGGGTGCTATCTGGACTATTGCTGAGCGAAAGTGTATTTTTGAAAAAAATACTTTGGCCATATATTTTAGCTAGTCAAGTGATACCAAAACTCGCATTGGGGCCAATTTTTATAATATGGTTTGGCTTTGGGATGACCTCAACTGTAACAATTACTGCTTTGATCTGTTACTTTCCTTTGTTAGAGAATACTCTTACAGGTGTTCATTATATTCCTCGAGAGAAACGCGAGTTATTTAGAATGCTTGGAGCAACCAGATTACAAACGCTTATTTTGTTAAAAATACCGCACGGTTTACCCACCATTTTAGCCGGAGTAAGAGTTTCTGTCGTTTTAGCTCTGGTTGGAGCAGTGGTTGGTGAATTTCTGAGTGGTCAAGTTGGACTAGGCGCAACCATAATTGCCGCACAGGGTATGATGGACTCTGCACTAATGTTTGCTGTTTTTATCATTATAACATTCATCGGTCTCGCTTTCTATCAAATTACAAGTATCATTGAGCGTTGGCTTTTGCGCCGACATAATGCAGGAGTTTTTAATGCAAATTTTTAAGACTAACTTTTTCGTAAACATCCTATTCACTGCGATGACACTCATGTTATTGATTAAGACTTCAGCTTTACAAGCGTTAGAAAAGTTTTCTGTCGCCGGATGGAGCAAACCTATTAGTGAAATTACAAATCTTCTAGCTGAACCCGACAAGGGTTTTTTTAAAAAAGAAGGTATAAATTTGGTTTATGTTTCCGGTACTGGCGGCGGCTCTGCGATTACGAATATGCTGTCCGGCGCCGCTGATATTGCATTTACTGATCCCGCCTCATTTTTTCAAGCTCTGGACCGGGGAGAAAAACTGATTGCTATTTATAATATTTATCCTCAAAATATTTTCAATGTTGTTTCGCTAAAATCTCAAAACATTATGGATCCGGCTGACCTACAGGGTAAAAAAATTGGCGTTTATAGCTTATCTAGTGGCACTCGGCAGAACTTACAGGTCTTGCTGCATCAGTTTGGTTTAAGCGAGCAGGACGTTACAATTCAGGTCACCGGACTTTTAAATTTTGCACCACTCATCCAGGGTCAAGTGGATGCTACGGCGGCAACCGACACAGGTCTTTTTGTTGGAAAATTAAGAGGCCTGAGAGACGTAAATGTCATCAAAATAAAAAATTATCTTAACATTCCAAGTGATATGTTTGTTGTAACAAAAACCACCTACAACAAAAGAAAGAGTATTTTGCGACGTTTTCTCTCTGCATATAAAAAATGTTCTCAATGGATGATTGATAAACCAAGAGAGGCTGCCAAAATTGCAAAAAGAAGATCTATAAATGGTCGGAACGAAGATATAAATTTTGAAATTATTCAATTGCGAAATGCATCGTCTGTCTCAAAAACAACACAGAGGTTAGGTTTAGGACACTTTGATTTAGACTTACTTAGAAAAGGAGTAGAAACATTTAAAAATTTGGGTTTAATCAAGAGGCCTATCAATATCGAAAATGTGGTTAAGTCCGACTTAATTCCGGACTGAGGAACCAAGAAATGGACTTAAGGGGTAACATAGCACTTATTACCGGATCCAGTCGGGGTATTGGAGCGGCAATAGCGAAGGCATTTGCACATGAGGGTGCCACGGTCGCAATTAATTATAAAAATAATGCGTTGGTTGCGGATAAAATTGTTAATGAATGCAGAGAACTAGGAGGCATAGCGGAATGTTTCCAGGCAGATGTCACCATTCCATCAGAATGCAGGAGTTTAATTAATTCAGTGGCGTCTGAATTTGGAAAGTTAGATATCTTAGTAAATAATGCCTTCCATCCTTATAATTTCATCCCAGAAAAACGAAAAATGTTTTGGGACCTAGAATGGGAGCACTATCAATCTCAGATAGAGGGGTCGTTATTATCAACTCATAGTTTATGCAAGGCAGCATTTCCATTAATGCAAAAAACAGCAAACGGAAAAATTGTCAATATCACTACGGATTTAATCTCAAAACCGTCGATACCTTACCACGAATATACCACGGCAAAATCTGCGTTAACTGGTTTCAGCAAAAATTTAGCCGCAGAAATGGGACCATTTGGCATCAGAGTAAATTGCGTAGCACCTGGTTTAGTTTACCCAACGGACTCAAGTGCGGAAACAAAAGAGAACCTTAAGGAAATGATAATTGCACAAACACCGCTTCGTCGGATTGCAAATCCAGAAGATGTTGCTGGCGCAGTGTTATTTCTTGCTTCAGATTGGAGCAGATTTATCACAGGGCAAACGATTTTTGTCGACGGTGGCCTAATAATGAATTAAGGATAGTAATGCGTTCTTAAAAGTTTCTAAGAAAATTTTTTCTTTAATCAAAATTGAATTGAATATTCAGAGCTTAAAGCGAAAACGAGATATAAAGTCTCAAGTTTTTTTAGAACCATTGGTCTGTTAATAAAATAATATCACTTCTATATTTGTTTTTGTTTTTGGCGCACAGATTTTAAAATATCCATTCAAGTAAATTCTATTTAAACAAATTATCCTGATGAGTGTTTAGTTTGTTAGATTACAAAAACGAGTGACTGGAAAAAAGCTATATTTGCAAGGTTATCAATGTTTATTAATACCCTTATGGTTGATAATTTAAATTAGGTGCTAACCAACGCTCAACTTCTGGCACAGTTAAGTTTTTCCTTTCCGCATAATCCTCTACTTGATCGCGCCCAATTTTTCCTACGCCAAAATATCTAGCTTCTGGATGGGCAAAATACCAACCAGAAACAGCTGCTCCGGGATGCATTGCATAATTTTCTGTAATTTTAATACCAGTCTTTGACTCCGCATCTAGCAAACTAAACAATGTCCGTTTTTCAGTGTGCTCCGGGCAAGCAGGGTAGCCCGGAGCTGGCCTTATACCTCTATATTTCTCTGCAATCAGCGCCTCATTATCGAATTGCTCACTCGGCGCGTAACCCCAATATTTCATTCGGACCTTTTCATGCATTCGTTCGGCAAATGCCTCGGCAAGCCTGTCCGCTAGTGCTTTAACCATTATTGAATTATAATCGTCATGGTTAGCTTCATACTCAGCAGCTATTTCGTCGACACCAAACCCAGTAGACACAGCAAATGCGCCCAAATAATCGGCAACCCCACTGTCTTTTGGGGCTATATAATCAGCTAGGGCGAAATGCGGACGTGTTCCGCTTTTGTTTCCTTGTTGCCGAAGTGTATGTACTGTTGCACATTGTGTTTGTCGTTTTTCATCCTCGTATAAAGCGATATCGTCCCCGTCAGAATTTGCTGGCCAAAATCCGATTATTCCCCGTGCCTTCAAATTGTGTTCTGATAATAGCTTTTCCAGCATCACCTGCGCGTCAGAAAAAAGGGAGCGTGCAGCCTCGCCAACGATCTCATCGTCAAGAATTCTTGGGAATGCTCCGTGCAAATCCCATGTCTGAAAAAAAGGGGTCCAATCAATACGATCCACTAGCTCTTCTAATGGATAATCTGGAAAAACCTGAGTACCAAGAAATGCGGGCCTAATGGGTATTGTTTTTTCCCAATCCGTCTTCAGTGCATTATCACGCGCCTGATGGATTGATATACCATTAGGACCTTTGCCTCGATTATCAAAACGATTTCGAACAGTCTCGTAGTCTGCTTTTACCGCTGATTCAAATTTATGCTTTCGTTCATCACTAAGAAGGTTTGCAGCAACGCCAACACTTTTAGAAGCATCAACCACATGTACAACTGAATGTTCATAAACTGGCGCAATTTTAACAGCAGTGTGAATTTTTGAGGTCGTAGCACCGCCAATTAAAAGTGGTGTTTTGAAACCCTGCCGCTGCAGCTCTGATGCGACATTGACCATTTCGTCTAAAGAAGGTGTAATAAGCCCCGATAAACCAATTAAATCAGCATTTTCTTCCCTTGCTGTGTCCAGTATTTTTTGGGCTGAAACCATAACCCCAAGATCTATAACCTCATAGTTATTACATTGTAAAACCACGCCAACGATATTTTTGCCTATATCATGAACATCGCCCTTTACAGTGGCCATAATAATCTTTCCTTTGGTTTTCTGTGTTATCCCTTTTTTTTCTTTCTCCAACTCTATAAAGGGGGTCAGGTATCCTACCGCTTGTTTCATAACCCTCGCACTTTTAACAACCTGTGGAAGGAACATTTTTCCTTCGCCAAATAGGTCGCCAACAACATCCATACCGTCCATGAGAGGACCCTCAATGACCTCTAGTGGCCTCTCAACTGAAAGCCGAGCCTCCTCCGTATCCGCAATAATAAATTCGGTAATACCATGCACGAGTGCGTGAGATAGTCGTGTTTCTATGTCACCTTCACGCCAGGCCATGTCCTTTATCTGCACGGCACTGGATCCCTTGTATTTTTCAGCAATATCGACAAGACGTTCGGTAGAATCTTTGCGCCGATTGAGAATTACGTCTTCTACACATTCTCTCAAATCATTTGGTATATCCTCGAGAACTGTGATCATACCCGCATTCACAATGCCCATAGTCAAACCAGCTTTAATCGCGTGATACAGAAATACAGAATGCATGGCCTCTCTGACTACATTGTTTCCTCTGAATGAGAAAGATACGTTACTTACACCACCAGATATGTGGCTGTGAGGACAAGTGTCCTTAATAGCCTGAGTTGCTCGAATAAAATCAACCGCGTAATTATTGTGTTCTTCAATTCCAGTTGCTACGGCGAAAATATTGGGATCAAAAATTATATCCTCTGCCGGAAATTCAACTTCTTCTGTTAAAATACGATAGGCGCGCTGACAAATTTCAATCTTTCGTTTTTCGGTGTCTGCTTGGCCTTCCTCATCAAATGCCATAACAATTACAGCAAAGCCATAGCGAAGTACTTTACGAGCCTGTTCTTTAAAGTCATCTTTTCCTTCCTTGAGACTTATCGAATTCACTATACCTTTCCCTTGCACGCATTTTAGCCCTGCCTCTATTACTGACCATTTAGACGAGTCTATCATTACTGGAAGCTTACTAATGTTTGGTTCGGAGGCTATAAGATTGAGAAATTTCTTCATAGCGTTTTCTGAATCGAGAAGGCCCTCATCCATATTCACATCAATGAGTTGAGCGCCGTTTTCTACCTGCTGCGCAGCCACCTCTAGCGCCTTTTCGTATTCCGAATCCTTAATTAGTTTCGCAAATCTCAAAGATCCCGTGACATTAGTGCGCTCGCCAACATTCTGAAATAGCGTCTTGCTTCCAATCTCAAGCGGCTCCAGTCCGGAAAGTCTCATCGTTTGATCATGGTTAGGTAATGCACGCGGTGTAATACTACTAACAACATCAGCAATTGCCCTGATATGCTTTGGGGTTGTTCCACAACACCCACCTACGATATTTAAAAATCCGGCCTCAGCGAATTCTTTAATAGTTGCTGCCATGGTTTCAGGGGCCTCATCATATCCACCAAACGCATTGGGTAATCCTGCATTTGGATGACAACTAATAAAACTCTCACTTATCCGTGAAAGTTCTTGAATGTACGGGCGTAATTCACTCGGACCGAGGGCACAGTTGAGCCCCACTGAAAATGGTTTTGCATGACGGATCGAATTATAAAATGCCTCTGTGGTCTGACCCGTCAGCGTTCTACCACTTTGATCGGTGATGGTACCTGAAATCATTATCGGCAACTGTGCTAAATCATATTCCTCCATGACTTCATCTATTGCGTACAACGCAGCCTTGGCATTTAAAGTGTCAAACACAGTCTCGACCAAAATCAAATCTGCACCACCATCTAATAAACCGCGTGTAGCTTCGCGATAATTTTCTGCTAATTCATCAAAAGAAATATTTCGAAACCCAGGATCATTTACATCGGGTGACAATGATGCCGTTCTATTAGTTGGCCCCAATACGCCGGCGACGAAACGCATAATTCCGTCTTCTTTCTCAATAATTTCCGTTGCCTCACGAGCCAATTTTGCCCCATCGCGATTTAATTCGTAAACAGCCATTTCCATTTGATAATCTGCCTGAGCTATCCGAGTGGAGCTAAAGGTATTGGTCTCTAAAATATCTGCGCCAGCGCGCAAGTACGATAAATGTATGTCCCGAACAATCTCTGGCTGGGTCAGTGTAAGAAGGTCATTATTTCCCTGCTGGGGGCAAACAACATCTTTGTAAACTCTGCCCCGGAAGGCCTCCTCATCCAATTCATATGCTTGAATCTCAGTACCCATTGCTCCATCAATAATTACTATTGCAGAGCTTAAGCGCTCCTTTAATTTGGATATCCGATCTGATCTAATCCTTCGATTAATCTTCCTGGAAGGAATATCATCAACTGTTTTGGAGGGTTTTGCCATCTTTTACTCTTATGATGAAGGCCTCATTCCTAGCAAATGCGTAATAGCATATGATAAATCAGCCCGGTTAAGCGTGTAAAAATGAAATTCGTTATAACCGTACGCTTGCAGTTGACGACACTGTTCCGCAGCAACCGTGGCAGCTACCATCCTACTGGTTTCAAGATCACCATCTAAACCTTCGAACAAATTACGCAGCCAGTCTGGTACTGAGGTACCGCACATTTCACTAAATTTGACGACCTGGTTAAAATTATGAATGGGCAAAATGCCTGGCACAATAGGATTACTGATTCCAGCAGCCCTTACTCTATCCATAAAATGAAGAAATGGTTCTGCACCAAAAAAATACTGAGTGATTGCTCTTTCAGCACCAGCATCGAATTTCATTTTCAGGTTATCTATATCAGCCTCAAGACTTTCCGCACCCGGATGAGTTTCAGGGTAGGCACCAACACTGATCTCAAAATCTGCTATTTTCTTTAATCCTTTGACAAGATCTACTGCATAGTCATATCCCCCAGAATGAGGTGTGTAATTCCTTTGCCCCTCCGGTGGATCCCCGCGTAATGCAACAATATGACGAACACCTGTATCCCAATAAGAACGCGCCACTGCATTTACCTCCTCCATCGTGGCAGCAACGCATGTGAGATGTGCAGCTGGAGTTAGGGATGTTTTATTAATAACCCGGGCGACTGTTTCGTGAGTTCGTTCACGCGTTGTTCCTCCTGCCCCATAGGTCACTGATACAAAGCTTGGATTAAGTGGCTCCAAACGTTTAATAGAGTCCCACAAAATTTTATTCATTTTTTGCGTCTTAGGTGGAAAAAATTCAAACGAAACAGACAAGTTTTGAGGTGAGCCTGCTGGAAAAGGTAACTCATTGATAGCATTTCGATTATCAGATTTCATGAATAAATACCATCCATTTTCTCTTGATTCACATCCGACCCCGAACGAGATTGGATCGAAATACCAAACTGGTCTGATTTTATGGCAGTCCAAACACCCACCGTAAGAGGTTTTCCCGGCAATTTGTCTGTAGAGAACGCTTCTAAGCCGAATCGGTCACACCAATTCATTATTTCGCTGTCATCGAATCCTAGTCTGTGATGTGTATGTTCAATACGGAGTTCCTCAAGATTATGTGGTAAAAAGTCAATCAAGTGAAGGAAACCACCAATTTTTAAAACTCTGGATGCTTCAGAAATTACCGCTGCAGGATTTTGCGCATAATGCAAAACTTGATGAATAATTACCGCATCAAATTTAGGCTGCCTTATTGGAAGCCGATACATATCACCATGCTGCACGTGACAATGACGGAGGCCCGCTTGCTCTAAATTTGCCCTAGCCACCGCTAACATATCTCGCGAGTTATCAATTCCAACACCTCTATCTATCCGGTCAGAAAATAACTGCAACATTCGACCGGTTCCTGTTCCAATATCCAATAAATCTGGCACATGCGTAGAAAAACGCTTTTGCAGGACATGCTCAACGTCTGCTTCATCAGTGTGCAGCGACCGAAGAGAGTCCCAACGTGCTGCGTTCGCACGAAAGTACTCCTCGGCCTCAGCCGCCCGTGACCTCTTGATTACATCCAGCCTCTCTGAATCGCCCATCAGTTGAACATCATTTTTAGGTAAAAGATTAGTAATTAGCTGAGCCGCATCTCCAGTTTCTACACCGTCGTTAACCAAACGGTAATAAACTCTAGCACCTTCGCGAAAGCGGCTTATAAGACCAGCGTCGCAAAGTAATTTTAGATGACGCGATATGCTTGGTTGGCTTTGCCCGAGGATACCCGTGAATTCCGATACTGTAACATCCCCCTCAGCACAAAGTGCGAGAAGACGAAGACGGGTCGGTTCAGCTGCTGCTCGCAAACAAGTTAGTAGTGCCTGCATCTTTTTCTTTTTACTCACTGTTAAGAAAAATAACTTTTTACTATGATTTTCTTTACATATAAACATATATTTATATGTCAATACAAAAACTTTTCTGAAAGACATCGGTGCATAATAATGAATATGGTAGGCTGTTGTTAAAATTTGTTAGAAATTATCAATCTATTGTTCCTTAGAACATTTACCATTATCTCCGTTGCCGTAATCCCGAAGCACAGTTACGATACGAAGAAACGAAAATGAAACTGAAAGTTGACATGATAAGAATTTTCCGTCTTCCCAGTATAGTTAGCACTTTATTAACGGTAATGTTAATATTTCCAGCTGCATCTAAAAATACAGCTGACGGGTTTATTCGGGATATCGGGCAAAAAACAATTTCTTCCCTGACTGACGAAAATATTTCTTCTGAAGATCGAGAAAGATTATTCCGAGAAATTTTTAATAGATATTTTGACGTTCGTTTAATTGCTCGCTTTAGTTTGGGTGTGCATTGGCGTCGTGCATCTGACGCACAAAGAGAGGAGTACGTAACTCTTTTTGAAAAATTCGTAGTGAAATCATATGCCGCTCGTTTTTCAGAATACACAGGCACGGGATTCAAAGTAGGTGAAACTAAAGAAATAAGAGGCGGCGATAAGTTGGTTGCGTCCGAAATAGAATTGCCGGATGGCCGAGTGGTACCCGTGCATTGGCGAATCCGTATCAAAAGCACTGAACAAATCGTAGATGTGTTGATAGAAGGTGTAAGCATGGCAATAACCCAGCGAGATGAGTTTGCTTCAATAATCAACCAGAGCGGTGGTTCACTTGATGGTTTACTTATCGCTCTTCGCGAAAGGATAAATGATTAGTTAGTTTTCTAATTACGGACAAGAGGCTTATACTTAATACGATGTGGTTGTGCAGCTTTTTCTCCCAAACGCCGAACACGGTCCATTTCGTACTCATCGTAGTTTCCTTCAAACCAATTCACTAAGCTACCGCCCTCAAATGCAAGGATATGTGTTGAAATGCGATCTAAGAACCAACGATCATGACTTATCACAAGAGCACAACCTCCAAAATTAACTAATGCCTCTTCAAGAGAACGTAAAGTATCGATATCGAGATCATTAGTGGGTTCGTCTAGCAAAAGTACATTCGCACCTGATTTCAACATTTTAGCAAGGTGGACACGATTGCGTTCGCCGCCAGAGAGTTGTCCAACTCTTTTCTGTTGATCTGGACCACGAAAATTAAATGAGCCAACATATGCACGACTTTGAATTTTAGTGCCTCCAAGATCGACCTCAGCTTGCCCCTCAGAAATCTCTTCCCAAACTGTATTCTCTGCTTGCAGAGAATGGCGCGACTGATCAACATAACCCAACTGAACGCTTTCTCCTATTCGCAATTTACCAGAATCTGGCAGTTCTTCTCCGGTAATCATACGAAACAGTGTTGTTTTGCCTGCACCGTTTGGCCCAATAACACCAACAATACCTCCGGGTGGAAGTTTTAGGGTTAAACCATCGATCAGTAATTTACCATCGAATGCTTTACATACATTCTCCGCTTCAATCACTAAGTCGCCAAGACGACCACCCGCAGGAATAACAATCTGTGCCGTCGATGGTGCTTTATTAATAGATTTGCTTAATAATTCTTCGTACGCTGAAATTCTTGCTTTACTTTTGGCTTGACGGGCACGAGCCGATGACCTCACCCACTCGAGTTCAGCGTTGAGTGTTTTTTGTCGTGCTGACTCCTCACGCTCTTCTTGCTGCAAACGTTTTTGTTTTTGCTCTAGCCATGATGAATAGTTTCCCTGAAATGGTAAAGCCTGACCGCGATCCAGTTCTAATATCCAGCCAGCAACGTTATCTAAAAAGTACCTATCATGAGTTACGGCAACCACAGTGCCCTCATAATCATGAAGAAAACGCTCTAACCATGCAACTGACTCTGCGTCTAGGTGGTTAGTCGGTTCATCTAGCAAAAGTAAATCGGGTTTCTGAAGCAACAACCTACATAAAGCCACACGACGCCTCTCTCCACCAGATAATTTTGTGACATCGGCTTGTCCATCCGGACAACGAAGCGCGTCCATTGCAACCTCTATGGTATGTTCTATGGCCCAACCGTTTTCCGCATCAATCGCCTCCTGAAGCCTTCCCTGCTCTAGAATAAGCTCATTCAATTCAACATCATCCAAGGGATCGGCAAATTTAGCACTTATCGCCTCAAATTGGTTAAGCATCGATGTGACTTCACCCATACCCTCAAGGACATTTTCTTTAACACTTAGTTTAGGGTTAAGTTCTGGTTCTTGTGGGAGGTAACCAACGGAAACGCCGTCTGCTCTCCAGGCATCACCACTGTACTCTGTATCCAGACCAGCCATTATTCTCAAAAGAGTCGATTTGCCAGTTCCATTTACACCGAGCACTCCAATCTTAGCCCCTGGAAGAAATGCAAGTGTTACGTCTCTTACTATTTCGCGTCCTCCGGGATATATCTTGGAAAGCCCGCGCATTGTGTAAATGTAATTATTGCCAGCCACTTTTTTCTCCTTGCCAAACCATCTTAAATTCAGACAGATGTCTACTTTAGTTTATCCTAGGCGCGCAATGGCATTACTATACATTTTTGAACATTAAATATTAACTCCAGTGTTTGTCCTTTATAATATGCTTTTGCATTACCTCCATCATTTGATATTTCACATAGTAATTAAATTCCTTAGTTAAATTCATCTGGGAATGAGTTTTTACTAGAACAACGATGAAGATTAGAATGTTCCTATGCTAATCCCGGTGCCACTTGAAATAGATAGATATAATAAACACTTCCCATTTTGCGACAGCCCAAAAATGTTCCTTCTGAGTTGCTCTTGCGCGTCCTTCAAATCGGCGAAATAAAGTTTTTTATAAATAAATGCCACCGGCACAAAAGGATGGTGCTATTTTCTACTTTGATATTGCGGAGGTTGCATTACTGCGTTCTTAGTGGCCAGAGCGATTGATATTCCAATCTTTCTTAGAATATTATTCAGGCAAATGCAGATCTGTACCAGCGCTAAAACTGGGCTCACCAACCCCAGCAAACTCACAGTCAGAACTACAAGCTTGCAAAGCTACATACCACCCTTGCTGTACAAGTTAAAGGAAACATAGAAATTGAATACGGCGTCGGCCTCAATTCTACAAATTGGGTTACCAGTGCAAATAAAACTATACCCTTCGAACTGCCAAACAACTAAAATATAGATCGTCTTCCGACTCGAACAGTTATGAAGTTGTTTCTTTTTGAGGGAATGATGAATTTCCAATTTCTATCAGTAATATCCTAAACATACGACGGCAAATGAGTCCAATGCCTGTTACCAGATCCGAAAACACGTGTGCCAAATATTTTAACAAAACTGGTTTTGGCAATCATTCATGTTATTTCGGCAACATAAAAGACCACAAATTCAAAACCTGAATTACCTGAATATATTTTTGATATGTTTATTAAGGCCGAATCATTTCTACTTCCTACCGTGCAGATCCAGGCTGGTCGCTGTAAGCCTCTGAACCTCTAAATATTGAAAAAGAAAGAAATATTTTAAGTGAGAATATTTAACCCATTAGTGTATTAGAAAACCCAAAAAACATTGAAAACTTTATCGAACATCCGCACAGACAAAGTTTAATTGAAGAACAGCTAGATGTAGAAAAAATTATTTTATAAAAACCTGCGCAATACGTAAAGAACATCCAAAGATGGAAACAGACCTCACCTCAAACATGCAACACGTTTCTCATGACCTATACATTGGGTTACCGTGATTGTCCTGTAAGACTAGGGATTCTTCATATTAAATAAAATACGCTTCGGCAAATATTTTAGTGTGAAATTATAGCTTCTACAATATAGACCGCAAAAATTAACCAACACAAATTCACCTCAGCCACTTAATTCGGCAAGAATCATCCCAGAGCGTTTTAATGAAAAATCACGCCCAAAAGGATATGAACAAAACTTTAAAAACGCTGTTTAACACCATGGCAATCAAGTCCCAAATAGAACTATAACTTCCAAGTTATTAAATGGATAACAGATATATTCATCCGGACCCGCAGCCGCTCTTATGCGTCTCTTTTAATAGGCCAATGGTAAGGCCTGTTCATTCAGACGGAGCAAAAAAACTATTCAACCAATTTAATGTTCCCTGCCGCCATTCTACCATTCCTTCCCGGTTCTAAATCATAGGATACTTTTTGACCTTCTTCTAAAGAACCTAGCCCAGCCTGCTCAAGAGCGGACACGTGGACGAACGCGTCATCTGAACCATCCTCTGGCGCAATAAAACCAAAACCCTTAGTTGGATTAAACCACTTTACAGTACCTGTAGGCATTTAATTACCTCTTCAATATCAAACCATATAATTCGAGCTGTTGCCCGCACGTTGACCAATTCTGCGAAATCTTACTATGTCACCGAACACTTTTAAAAGTGTTTTTTGAGTGCGCGGTTCTAAATGCCGCCTCGAAAGAATTGGTCTATTAGATTCGTAACAGGCCGACCCGCTATTTATCAAGGATAAATTGTCAAAATTATAAGATTTCAAGTTTATACAATTGAGAAATTTCTTCTTCTTTATATCCCATTTCCAACAAAACCTCATCAGTGTGCTCACCAATATTTGGCGTATGTCGGCGTACAGAAGCGACTGCCGAAGATAAACTAAATGGTTGTCCCAACACGCTAATCTCTCCCAAGTCGGGGCTTTCCATGTTCCAAGCTATGCCAAGATGCTGCACTTGTGGATCAGAAAAAGTTTGATCAACAGTATAAATTGGTCCACACGGCACCCCGTTGGTGTTTAAAATATCTACCCATTCTTGCGAGGTCTTTGTTTTGGTATAACCAGCAATCGCTTCATTTAGCGCATCTCTATTTTTAAGCCTGTCAGCTGCGGTTTTGTATTCAGCCACGCTAGTTAATAATTCTGCTTCTAAGCCGGCACAAAGCCGAAGCCACATGTTTTGGCCCCCTGCTGAAATATTTATATAACCATCTGAAGTCGGGAAAACTCCTGTGGGAATAGATTTCGGATGATTGTTTCCTGCCTGCACAGGAACATCGTTTTCAATTAGAAAACGCGCGCATTGGAAATCCATCAATGCAATCTGGGACTCCAAGAGAGAAGTGTGAACCCATTGTCCTTCATTTGTTACTTCTCGTTGCAAAAGAGCCACCAATATTGCCGTTGCGCAATTCATCCCGCAGGTTAAATCTGCGATAGCAGTCCCAGCGCGCAAAGGGCCCTGTCCTGGAATCCCGGTCACTGACATAAAACCTCCCATTCCTTGCGCTATTTGATCAACTCCGGGTCTTTCGGAATAGGGGCCCGTCTGACCAAAACCCGATATGCTGGCCATGATAAGTTTTGGATTAACATTTTTTAATGTCTCAAAATCAATCCCAAGCCGGAATTTCACTTGCGGCCGAAAATTTTCAACCACGACATCCGCCTGCTCAACCATGTGATAAAAAATTTGCTTCCCTTTTTCCTTCTTCAAATTAAGTGTGATTGACCGCTTATTGCGGTGCAGGTTTTGAAAATCGGCAGAATATCGAGAACCCGTATATCCATCATCTTGATCCGGCTGAGGTGGCATTTCAATTTTTATAACGTCTGCACCCCAGTCCGCAAGTACCTTCACAGCCGTCGGCCCTGAACGAACACGAGTTAAATCCAATACCTTGAAACGCTCGAGCGGTAGGTTGTGCAAAACCATCTATTTCTCCCAATATCAATCATCCAAGTATACACTTTTCAAAATTTTTCGTCACCTGTTCCACAGCGCATTAACGTGGTACGCACCTCTATGAAAAAAATACCAACACCTCGTTTAATGTTTCCAGCCGTGGTCGCAATTACTCTCATCGCGCCACTGGCAATCCATATGATTATTCCAGCACTTCCAATAATAAAAAATGATCTTTTAGTTAATGACAATATGGCTTATGCCACAATTTCTCTGGTCATGATGGTTATGGCCTTTGCAACAGTGGTTTACGGAGGACTCTCAGACCAATGGGGACGAAAACCGGTTCTTCTTGCAGGTTTAGCACTTTATGTAATAGGAGCGGAGTTATCATGGTTCGCAACTGATATTTACACACTGCTTATCGGAAGAGTAACACAGGCAGTAGGCGCAGGATGCGGTGTAGTTATAGCTAGAGCGATCACTCGAGATATATATGGGATGAAACGCATTGCACCTATGATTGCCAATTTAACTGCTGCCTATGTTCTTGGAGTAACAATAGCTCCTCCTTTAGGAGGCTTTCTAATTGAGTTATTGGGATGGCGATCAGTTTTTATGTTAGCAACACTTATTGGATTAATGCTTATTTTGATGGTAAAATTCTATTTCCCGGAGACTCATCACGCAAAAAAGAAAACCAAAGGCGTTAGTGCAATTGTCGCCGAAGTCTGCAGGAATTACAGGTCTCTCCTATCTTCATTGCAATTCACAGGTTATGCATTGGCACCAGGCTTCCTTTCAGGAACTTTTTTTGCGTTGGCAACTTCTTCTGCTTTCTTGGCCACTGAGACACTGAATATTTCGGTTGAGAAATTTGGCCTATGGTTCTTGTTCCTCCCAGCAGGTTTCATGATTGGTAATTTCATTTCAGGACAAATTGGCAACCGTGTGCGAATTCCATTTATGACCGTGGGAGGATCATTGCTTAATGTAGTAATTGTGTTAACTATGGCAGTAGTTTTGTTATTTACAGAATTATCAATCTATATACTCGTGATACCTGGCTTTATGTTGGGAATCGCGCAAGGAATTTGCCTACCATATGCGCAAGCCGGGGCAATGCATGTGAACCAATCATTAGCCGGCGCAGCATCAGGAGCAGTTACATTTTCGCAACTAATTCTAGCTGGAATTTCACAACAAATTTGTGGCCTCACCGCCGATGGAACTTGGGTTCCGGTTGTCCTTGTTATGTTTGGGTTTGCAATAATGGGGCTCATTGCTGCAATTATGGCAGCATTTAACCAACCTGATTAAACTAAGCAGCACTGTTTTTTGTCGCTGCTTTCCTTGCAAGTAATAAAGATGCGATGAAAATAACAAATCCTCCAGTCCAGGTCCAAATGTCTGGTAATTCTGAGAAGAAAATCCAGCCAAGAAGTGCTGCCCAAATCAACCGTGTGAAATTAAAAGGTAAAACTATGGTTGCATCTGCAATTCCCATAGCCTTATTAAAGTTTCTTTGTATAACAGTTGCCAGGTAACCTAAGCCTGCACACCAAATCAACTGGTCAAAAGCTAAAGAACGCCAAAAGTAGAGCCCTGGTCCGAAACTCAATACGACATGAGAAACAAAAAGGTAAAATGCAATAGTGTCAGCCGAGTCCCTATGAATCAGTATTTTTATGAAAATAGCGACGACTGCCCCCGCTACAACTGATCCAAATGCCAACAACAACCCAGGGTTGAAACCTGTCCAACCAGGTCGGATAATCATTATTGCTCCAACAAAACCCAAACCTACCGTCATCCAGCGTTTTTGGGTTGTTTTTTCTTTAAGAAAGAACACCGCTAGGATTGAAGCAACAATTGGCATCATAAAAGTAATAGCGGCTACATCCGCGACAGGCGCTAACCACAGCGCAGCAAATAAAAACCACACGTTAAGAGAAGACATAACACCCCTTACTACATGCATGTGAATCATTGACGTGCGTAGGGCTTTGACTCCGTTTCTAAAGAGCCACGACAGCATAAACAGGAAACCAAAAACATTGCGCAAAAAAACTACTTGCATAAAATGTAGCTCTTGAGTGAGATAATGAATGATGGCAATTGAGGCTGCGTAAGCGAAAGCGCTTATCGTCATCCATAGAGCACCGCGTGCAATTGGTGATTTTTGGTGTATTAAAAAATTCATTATGGAAAGTTACTTCATAAAGAAAACTTCAGTGCAACTATACCCCTCAGCAGACCTGTTATAAAAATGATACAGTCCATTATATCACAGAAATATTTATAACTTTATCAACATTACAGATAAGTGATTTCAAATTTAAAAGAACTTTATTTATTTTCTCGATTTTTATGGTTTTATTTTTTCAGAACTATGTTTGTATACCAAGCGCTCGTATAATCACATCGAAAAAAATTATTCATAAAAATAAAGGCTAAAAACTTGCTAAAATTATAAATTCATTTTTTTAATATGCAGGAGATTTATGTAAATTATGTTTTCAATCGCGTATGAGTAATTTGTTTCATGACCGGTAAGCCACTTTGGAAACCAAATAAAGAGTTTGTTCGAAAAACTCATTTAAGCCGTTTTATAAAACAAATA
The DNA here is from genome assembly GCA_002709075.1 of Rhodospirillaceae bacterium. Taxonomy (GTDB): domain Bacteria; phylum Pseudomonadota; class Alphaproteobacteria; order MPNO01; family UBA2964. Next base: position 61,109 of record PAPV01000007.1, read on the forward strand.
AATCGTGAGTGGGATTACAGACACGCAGATTATAATAGTCTTCATAAATGGTCAGTGAAAAATATCGAAAAGTTTTGGCAGAGTGTTTGGAATTATGGGAGCGTTATTGCTGAAACTGGTGGTGATGTAGTTCTGCGGAATAACAGTTCTCTGCCTAAGGCAAGTTTCTTTCCAGATGCCAAACTTAATTTCGCAGAAAATCTTTTGCGCTGCCGTGAGAATAGCCCAGCGCTATATTTCGCAGGAGAAAACGGTGTTCGCAAAGTTGTTTCGTTCAGTGAACTCTATTCTGACGTTTCTAAGTTGCGGCAAGCGTTAATGGTAAGAGGTTTGCAAAAAGGTGAAAGAGTAGCAGCAATCTTACCTAATGTACCCGATGCAATCACATGTATGCTCGCGACAACAAGCATTGGTGCTATTTGGGCTAGTTGTTCTCCCGATTTTGGACAGCAAGGAATACTNNACCGNTTCAAACAAATTAGTCCAAAAATTTTATTTGGTATTGATCGATATTTTTATGGCGGACGTGAGTTTGACTGCCGTGGCAAAATTGATCAAGTTGCGCGGGAGTTGCCTACAGTAGAGGAGGTTATTTTTATTCCCTACGTTACAGAAGATGCTTTGCCGGTTTCATCCTCATATTACGATTTAATCCAAGACCATTTTGCGAAAGAAATAGTTTTTCCGCAATTACCATTCAATCATCCTCTGTATATTTTATTTTCAAGTGGAACTACCGGTGTTCCAAAATGTATAGTGCACGGCGCAGGCGGAACCCTCTTGCAACATTTAAAAGAACATCTGCTGCAGACTGATGTGAGGAAAGGCGATCGAATATTTTATTTTACAACCCTAGGATGGATGATGTGGAATTGGCTAGTATCCGCATTGGCAACAGAGGCATCTTTAGTTTTATATGACGGCGCCCCAATTCTTTCACGAGATAAAACGCTTTTTGACTATGCCGGCGAATTCAAAATAAATCAATTTGGAGTTTCTGCAAAATTTATTGACGCGACAAAAAAAATGGGGGTTTGTCCTAAAACGACTAACGACCTGTCGTCTGTTCGAACAGTATTATCAACCGGCTCTCCACTGGTCCCAGAGAGTTTTGACTATGTCTATGAGAAAGTTAAACACGATGTTTGTTTGTCCTCAATATCGGGTGGAACAGATATTATTGGATGTTTTGCTGCTGGAAATCCAATAAGTCCAGTCTGGCGTGGAGAATTGCAAGGTCCGTGTCTAGGTATGGATGTAAAGGTTTATGATGAAGACGGTGCTCCAATCATTCAGGAAAAAGGTGAATTGGTTTGCCAAAATAGCTTCCCATCAATGCCGGTGGGATTCTGGGGGGATGGCAAAAATAAACTTTATCATTCAACCTATTTTGAGAAGTTTAAAGGAGTTTGGCACCATGGTGACTGGGCAGAAATCTCCTCGCATGGCGGCATTGTCATTCATGGTAGGTCTGATGCAACACTTAATCCGGGAGGGATAAGAATTGGAACTGCCGAATTATACCGTCAGGTGGAGCAACTTCCCGAAATTGAGGAGGCAATTGCAGTTGGTCAGAATATGCCAAACGGGGATGTTCGTATTATTCTATTTGTTCGCATGCGAGGAAAGGAAGTATTAACTGAAAAATTAAGGGCGGCTATTCGCTCACGAATACGTTCCGGGATCAGCCCACATCATTTGCCCGCTAAAATTTTATCAGTACCAGATATTCCTCGAACAAAATCTGGAAAAATTACCGAACTAGCCGTTCGTTCCGTTATTCATGGTCATGAAGTGAAAAACATAGCTGCGTTGGAAAATCCTGAGGCCCTGGGTTATTTCCGTGATCTAAGTGAACTTATTATAGAGTAAAACGTGTTTGGAATAGAGGAAGACAGATTTTAGCTAAACTGGATAATTTTAGGCGAAAATAACATGTCACGATTATTTTTATTGATTATTGTCACAATATTTTGTGTTCAAGCATCACCAATATTTGCACAAACATTTTCTATAGAACAAAAAAAAGCATTAGAAAAAATAATCAAAAATTACTTGATTGATAACCCCTTAATCATCAAAGAGGCACTTGAGGCACTCCACACGCAGGAAAAAAAGGGGCAACAAAGTCGTATCGAAAAATTGATAAATAATCGTAAAAAGGAATTATTAGATGACCCTATGGCACCCTTTGCCGGAAATCAAAAGGGCGATGTCACGATAGTAGAATTTTTCGATTATAATTGTGGTTACTGCAAACAGGTTTGGCCAACGCTACGAAAACTAGTAGAAAAAGATAAAAATGTGAGGATTATTTTTAAAGAATTACCTATTCTGGGTCCGACTTCACTTTTAGCAGCAAAAGCGGCACTAGCAGCGGACCGACAAGGAAAATATATAGAATTTCATACAGAACTGATGCAAACACGTTCAATTAATGAACGAATTATAAAAGTGATTTGTGATAAACTTAATATAGACCAAAACCTACTTGAGAAAGACATGAAGTTGCCCTCAATTGTCATGGCATTACAAAAAAACGCTATGTTAGCCCAGGACCTTGAGGTAAACGGTACTCCAGCGTTTTTAATTGGGAGACAAATAATTCCCGGTGCTATCGGACTAGATCAACTTATTGAACTTGTGGCCGCAGAACGTTCAGCGAAACAATGAATTTTTAAGGGTAATGCTAGAATAAATCACGAATATTTAAAATTCTGTATCTTGCCCGTGAATAAAGCGACTGTTAAAAAATTTTCATTAGTCCTTGAACCAGTTTTGAATAATTAGTCTTCTTATTTGAATTGAACAAACAGAAAAATTAAAAAGGAAGTTTCAGCAATGAGAGGTGTTACATTTATTGGGAATAGTAACGTTGAACTGAGAGATTATGATGATCCTATTCCAGGTCCACGTGACGTAATTCTGGAAATAAAAGCGTCTGGCATGTGCGGAACTGATTTGAAGGGCTATCGCCGCCCTCATAACGGCAAGGACTTTTACATTGCAGGCCACGAACCCTGCGGCATTGTAGTGGAGGTTGGAAAACATGTTTCTGAAACAGAGGCGCGCATAGATGACCGTGTTATGGTTCATCATTATAATGGGTGTGGCAGTTGCAAGCACTGTATTGAGGGCTGGTCACAACTTTGTGATGCTGGCCCAGAGGTCTATGGATCGGGGCAAGGACACGGAGCCCATGCCAAATTTATGCGCGTAGCTGCGCATACACTTGTACCACTGCGCAGCGAACTGTCTTACACCACTGGTGCAGCTATCTCGTGCGGGACGGGCACTGCCTTTGGTGCCCTTAAACGACTTGGGGTTGAGGGGGATGAGACCATAGCAGTTTTTGGAATGGGACCAGTTGGATTATCTATTGCACAATTTGGATCAAAAATGGGCGCCCGAGTGATTGCGATAGAGACTTCACCCGAACGTCGGTCATTGGCTAAAGCCAAAGGAGCAAATTACGTAATTGATCCACTGACAAATGACCCGGTAGAGGCAATTTTTGACATCACTCACGGTCAAGGTGCCCATAAATCGATAGAGACAGCCGGAGTGCAGGCTGCTAGAAGTGCATCCGTCAAATCAGTTTGCAAATGGGGTACTGCGTGTTTCGTGGCTGGTGGAGGACAGTTTAATTTCGAAGTGGGACCAGATCTTACATTTCGACAGGTTTCCCTAATTGGCCACTGGACCTTTTCAAAAACCGGCCAAGCAGACTGCGCGCGATTTGTAGCTGAACGAAAAATAGATGTTGATAGTTTATTCACTCATAGATGGCGACTTGACCAGGCTGAAAAGGCTTATTCTACACTTGACCAGCAAAATACCGGAAAAGGTGTATTCATTCTTTAAAAGAAGTGTGTTTTTAACTCAAAAATTGATAAAATGTAATTGGTTTTTATCTAAAAATACTGTTGATTGTGGTGTTTTGGAACCTAATTATTAGAGACACATAAGCGAAAATATTTTGAATAATGAATCAAATCATGCTGAAAATAAAAAGAATATCGATCTTCCTTATGCCTGTTTGGCTACTAATTTATCCAGTCAACGCCAAACACTTTGGTCCTTTTAAGAGCTCCTTTGGGCCAATAATAGTAGAAAAAATGTCTGGTCCATTTCATCACCCTTGGGCACTAGCATTTTTGCCAATCAAGAACACTTATTTGGTAACTGAACGGATAGGGTCTCTTCGGTTGGTAAGAAATGGAAGGATCTCTAAACCAATAAGTGGTGTTCCCAACGTTTGGGCGTCGGGTCAAGGCGGGTTGCTTGACGTGGTTGTAGATCAAAACTTTAATCACAATAATAGAATATTTTTCTGTTACTCTGAAAAAGTTGGAAAAGAAAAAGGGAGAACAACATTAGCCACAGGACTATTGATGCTCGGCGACGATGCGCCATCAATACAAAATATGCGTATATTGTTTCGTCAATATCCGGCCACAAGAGAAACTAATCATTTTGGTTCAAGAATCGTATTGACGGATGATGGTAAACTTTTTTTAACCCTGGGGGACCGAGGAAACAGACATCTTGTCCAAGATTTATCCAATCACTTTGGAAAAGTAATACGGATTAATAAAGATGGCACTGTCCCCAAAGATAATCCTTTTCTTGGTCAGAATAATGCACTTCCTGAAATTTGGTCATACGGTCATCGAAATCCGCAGGGTGCAGTGAAAAAAAACAATAAAAACCTATTTTATACTGTTTCTCATGGAGCTGCGGGAGGAGATGAAATTAACCTACTACAGCCGGGCAAAAATTTTGGTTGGCCAGATGTCTCGTACGGCACTCATTACGATGGCCGTCCTTTCCCGCACGCCACAAGATCTGATGTAGTTCCACCTTTACTTTTTTGGGATCCGTCAATTGCTCCCTCTGGTGCTGCATTTTATGAGGGAATAAAATTTAAAAGCTGGAATGGCAATTTATTCGTCGGAGCTTTGAGAGGACAAGCAATATCCCGAATTTTGGTCAAAGATGGAACTGCAAAGGAGGTAGAACGTATGTTGTCTGGAAAATTTGGGCGCATTCGCGATGTCAGGATTGGTCCAGATGACACAATATGGTTTTCTACCGATTATGAAAATGGTGGAATTTATCGAATAAAGCCTTACATGTGAAAAACTTCAAAGACTTTTTTATTTGGGTCTCAACTTTTCTAACTCTTTTTTTAAAACTTTACCGACTCCGCTTTTTGGAAGAGCTTTAAGAAAATAAAATTCTTTCGGAATCTTATATGGTGCTAGATGTTTTTGGCAAAATTTTACCAGTTCCTTACTGTCTATTTTATTTTTTTCATCTTTTAAAATAATAAAAGCAATAATTTCTTCACCGAATTCCCTGGAAGGTATACCAACAACAGCGCTTTCCAACACTTTTTCATTATTCATCAAAGTGTGCTCGATTTCGCTGGGATAAATATTTGCACCACCCCGAATTATCATATCGGATTCCCTACCAGCAATAAACAAATAACCGTCCTCATTTACCCAACCCAAATCTCCGGGTAGATACCAACCGTCAACAAATGTTTTTGCACTTGCCTCAGGGTCATTATAATAACAATTGGCTGTTCCTGGATGCTTATATCTTATACGGCCAATTCTTCCGGAAGGAAGTAAGTTATTACTCGGGTCAATAATTTGAAGTTCCGCACCAAAGACCGGTTTACCAACGCTGTTTGCAACAGAAGCAGGATCATCCCAACCAAGCGTTGTGCACCCCCCGCCATCCGTTGACCCATAGAAATTAATGTAGTGCTTGCAAAAACGATCCATTAACTCTGCGCGCTCTTCGGCATGCAACGCGGCTCCGGTGGAAAAGAGTAATTCTAATGTTTTGAAAACAGGATTTTCCGAGCTACCTCCTTCAATGCACATCAACCTCCTGAGAAGCGTTGGAACTAAGAAGCAACGCGTAGCAGAATATTTATTCGCAAAGGAAACCAGACTATCAACATCATAGGGTGGTGGGTAAAGCAGAACAGTACCACCAGAAAAAAGCGTGCACATACAGTATCCGCGGCACCCCCCAAAATAAAGAGGTGTTGCACAAAGGTAGCGATCACGTTCAGAAAAACTCAACGATATAAAATAAATAAGAAAGCGTGCCAAAAATTGCTGATGAGTTATCATCGGCCCTCGCGGAGTGCCCGTTGTACCCGATGATAATGCTAACAACAAATTTGGGTTTGTGGAGGATGAAAATTGTTTCCCGGCATCAATTTTTCCCAATGAATTCTTCCAATTAGCGTCCACTGCAATATGTTTCCAAAAACCATCAACTTCTAAAAATGTATCATCAGGCTCCGATAAAATTGCTTTTGGTCTAAAGAAATTTGCTAAGCGGCGCTTTTCATCGTCCGTCCACCGCCAATCAAAAGGCAGAATTACAGATCCAGATCTTGGAACCGCAAACAATGCTATTAGATGATCAGATGTATCTTTTAAATTCACACCTATAATATCGCCGTTCTTTACACCAACTTTTTGTAATAAAATTGCCCAATTCTGAACAGCCAATTCATACTCCATGTACGAAAGATAAGTCCCATCGGGCTCCACAATGGCAGGAAAATCAGATCGGCGAATAGAATTTTTATATATCGCATCAGAGAGGTTCATTGGACAATCCACTATAAGATATGTGTAATTATGAATAATGAGACACAGATCGCAACCGGTAAAAGAAAGAAAGCAACATGACAGAAGCTCCTATAATATCTGATTATAAGGCAATCGACGCTGTAGTTAATATTTGGACACATGATGCGTTACGCTATAGACCTGACTGGCGTAATGACTTTTTTGTAGGGAAGATGGGAGTTGATCAAAAAACTGCGGATGGAATAAGTGTTGAACAAATGTTAACGCGAATGGATAAAGCGGGTATAGATAAAGCCTTTTTGATAGCTACGCGCGCGGGACCGGTCGGCCAATCATCCTGTTATCGTATACCCTATGAGTTAGTGGCGCAAACATGTGCGCAGGCGCCAGAACGCCTTTACGGTCTTGCCGGAATTGATCCCCTAGATGGCATGACTGGAGTTCGGGAGTTGGAATATGCAGTAAAAACTCTTGGATTTATCGGCGCACACTTCTACCCACATTGGTTTGAAATAGCGCCAGATGCCGCCAAGATGTATCCATTCTACTCAAAATGCGTGGAATTAGGTATACCCATACAGATGCAGGTTGGACAGTCAATGAACTACGACATAAAATTTCCCCGCCGCTCTGTAGGAAGACCAATTTCGTTAGACAATGTAGCTTGTGACTTTCCAGAATTAAAGTTGATTGGTATTCACGTTGGAATTCCATGGGAAGATGAAATGATTGCAATGGCGTGGAAACATCAAAACGTTTTTATTGGGTCAGATGCTCATGCTCCAAAGTACTGGCCAGAAAATTTTGTTCGCTACATAGACTCTTACGGCAGTGAAAAAGTGATATTCGGAACAGATTTCCCTGTTCTCGATTTTGAACGAACGACTAAGGAAATCAAAGCTCTTGATATTCGTTCCAACTCGCGCAGAAAGTTCCTGAGAGACAACGCACTTAAAATCTATGGATTGGAGGGCTAATTGAGCAATCCACGAATACCATTTCAATTATCGACAGATCGGCCTGGATTGGAACCGCCGCATGGAAAGCCCCTAATAGTTCATATCGTGGTTAACATTGAACTCTGGCGTTTTGAAAAAGCTATGCCAAGGAAAATATTATCTGCTCCACATGGTCTCGAGCAAATACCAGACGTGCCTAATTACAGCTGGGCGGAATATGGGATGCGATGCGGAATACCGCGGATACTTGATTGCATTTTAAAACGTGATTTGCCTGCTAGTGTAAGCCTGAATGCTGGAGTGATTTCTGCTTACCCTAGTCTTGTAAGGAAATTACATGAAGCTCGCTGGGAATTTGTCGGGCATGGTGTTCATCAACAGTCCATGCAAGGGGTAGCAGACGAAGCACATCTTGTAAGGGAAGCTATTCAAAAGATAACCTGCTTTACCACAAAACCAACTAGAGGATGGCTGAGTCCAGGTCTTAAAGAGACAGAGACCACACCGGATATACTAAAATCACTTGGGATTGAATATGTTTTTGATTGGGTGCTTGATGACCTTCCTTGCTGGATGAAGACAATTAATGGGCCACTTCTATCCCTTCCCTACTCTTTAGAATTGAATGATAGTGTAATTTTTGCAGTAGAGAAAAATTCAGCGTCAGAATTTCTGAATAGATTGAAGGATACATTAGCGATTTTCGACCAAGAATTACCCAAACAACCACGTGTCTTAACTCTAGGATTGCATCCCCATTTGATTGGGGTTCCTCATCGTTTTGTTTATTTGGAACGGATGTTAGATATTTTAATTGAGCGAGAGGATGTAATATTTCTTACCGGTGAAAGTATAGCAGAATGGTATAAGGTTCAATGTCCGCCACCTGAGGAATTAAGCGTATGACACTTAAAATTCTCAAAGGGATTGATGAACGCATAAACCCGCTACACACTGCTCTAATACTAATCGATATGCAACGCGATCTAGTTTATGACAATTACCTATGTGATAAAGCTGGTCGAGACCTTTCAGCAACCAGAAACGTTATTCCAAATATGCAAAGACTTGTCTCTAGAGCTCGTTCAGTTGGGGTCACTATCTGTCATGTTGGATTCTGGAGCCTCCCTGAAAATGGATCAGACTCTGCTGCTTGGCTCCAGCAACGTAGGCGATCTACTTATTCTTCTGATAGTTTATGCATTGCTGGAACGCCGGGAGCTGAGTTCATAGATGAGTTAAGGCCAGAAAGGAATGAAATTGTAATTCACAAACATCGATACAGTGCATTTAAAGGGACAGATTTAGATATGATTTTGCGTGCACGCAGTATTAAAACGGTAATTACTGCAGGTGTTTCAACAAATGTTTGCGTGGAGAGTACTTTACGCGATGCATTCGAAACCGGTTATTATGTAGTGATTCCATCAGATGCTACTGCGAGCTGGAATATGGAGTTACATAAATCAACCCTTGAAACAGTTAAACACCGATTCGGTTATGTCGCAAACACTGCTGAAATAATCAATCATTGGGAAAAATGAATTATATTATTCATTACCTCTTCAAACTAATGCATCGAAATCAAGCGGAAACCGTTTGATAATATCAAGTGGGTCACACCCACGAAGATCACGCTCAAATAATTCTAATTCAATCTTTCCGTTGAACTTATTTGTTAAGAGTGAAGGCACTAGAGATGAGAGGTTTAACATTCCCTTTAATATAAGATCTCTCCCAATAACAACACCATCTTCAACTTTGAGATTGCAAATCTGCAATAAAACGATTTTCTCTGTATGTTTTTTGAAACACTCTTGCAAGTTTGCCTCCCACCAAGAATGGTACAAATCGACAGTAAGCTTTGCGTTGTAAAAGGGCTCCACAAGTTCCAGTGCCTGCGAAAGGGTATTAACACAACCTTTACTGAAAATATCGCCTGGAAATATTGGTTCTAAACCAAGAATGACACCTGCCTTAGCAGCCTGCTCAGAGAGTTTTCGTATTCCTGCGCGTACAATATTATGTGCTTCATCCAAACCTACAAAGTTTCCTCCAAGCCCTCCGACTATTACGCATAGTGCTTCAGCATTTAATGTAGCAGCAAAGTCTATTAACTCTTCATTGGAATAATTTAAACCATCGTTTTGATCCCCCACGAAGAACCCCGCACTATTTACTGATGATACTGTCAACCCATAGTCGTCCAAGCATCTTTTTAGATCAGCTATACCCATCTCGAAAATTGCTTGCCGGGTAATTCCGACGGACATGATACCTGCCTCAGAAACGGCACGAGCAAATTTTGGAAAGGAAATGGAATTTCCACAAATATAATGGTTAATTGAGAGGTTAGCTAACATTGTTTGACTTGATCATCGAGTTTTTAAAATGAAAAACAACCAAGAAACCTCCCATTGCGATAATTAGTCCAGAAAAACCGAGTATGCCAAGAGTTTCTCCAAAAAAGAAATAACCCATAATAGCCGTCGCCGGTGGCATCAAATAGAAAAGGCTATTTACTCTTAGAGCTTCATCCATACGAAGCAGCCAACTGAATAGAGAAAATGCAAATATTGAGAGAATTATGACCTGCCACGTAATTGCAAAAAGCAGCATGCCGGTCCATTCAACTTCTCTACTTTCATATAGAAAAGCTATAGCGCCGCACAAAATAGCGGAGGCTAATAATTGAATTGTACTCAAACTACGTATGTCCACATTACTACAGTGTGTTTTCTGATAAATTGTCCCAGTCGTTAATGCGAAGAGAGCAACAACCGCCGCAAAGACTGCTGATATAGTTGTGCCGGCAACTATTATCCGCTCTCCAACCAATAAAGTCACACCCAAAAACCCTAAAACCAGCCCAAACCACTGCCTTTGGGTTACATGCTCGTTCAGGACACAGGAGATTGCTACAGCCACCAGTATTGGCTGGATCCCAGTAATTACTGCAAGCGCCCCAGCTGACAACCCTAAATATAATGAAATAAAAACACCACCCAGATAGCCCGAATGCAACAAAATCCCTGCCACAACTACATGTAATATCTGTTTCCTATCCGACGGCCATTTTACTCTGCATACCACAGAAATAATAGCCAGCAACAGTGCGGAAAGGCTAAAACGTATTGAAAGAAAATAAAATGGCTCGATAAATGGTAATCCAACCTTAGAAATTATGTGTCCGGTGCTCCACAATAAAACAAACAAGACTGAAGCAACAATAACTAGTGTATCAGAACTGATGCTTTGTTTAGGATAACTTTTCATCCAATCAAGAAAAGACTCAACTCAGGGACAAAAGTTACAAAAATCAACATGCCAATTGCCAGCACTAGAAAAGGAAGCGTGCCTCGAAAGACTTCTGAAACTGATACCCTGCCAATTGCGCTCAGCGTAAATAAATTTAGTCCGATCGGAGGGGTAACTGCTGCAATTTCCATATTAATTATCATTATTATTGCAAAATGTATTGGGTTTATCCCTAGTATATTAATTAAAGGCAAGAAAATAGGCAGAGTAATAAGTAGAGCAGAAATAACCTCGAGAAACATCCCCAAACAAATTAACAAAATGTTTACGCAGATGAGAAAGCCAAGAACGCTTAATTCATTCGCAGATATCCACGCTACAAGACTTTGCGGTATACCACTGTCAGTCATAGCATAACCAAATACAGCAGCCCCCGCGAGGACCAGAAGAATAGCTGCAGAAGTAACACAGCCTCGTGCTACTACATGTACAAAATTTTTAATCCCCTGTTTGTGATAGTGTGGTGCTGTGATCACCAGTGCATAAACCATCGCTACTGCACTAGCTTCGGTAGGTGTAAAAACACCGCCATAAATGCTGCCCAAAACAATTATTGGAAGCAACAAAACATCAACTGCTCCTAATACCGCATTATAACGCTCCTTCAGCGTTGCCTTGGAACGCAGTGTCTCTGGCAGATTCCAGGTCCTGATAATGACATAGAGGCAAAGGAGAAGCCCGAAGGTTAACCCTGGCAATATCCCTGCCTGAAATAATTTTCCAATGGATTGGTTCGATACCAAGCCATATATAATAAGGGGAATTGATGGTGGAATAAGAATTCCTAACCCTCCAGACATGGCCACAAGCCCTAAACTAAAACGCCTTGGATAACCTCGCTCAATCAATTCAGGAAGTACTACCACACCAATTGCTGCAACAGTCGCAATACTGGATCCACACATTGCAGAAAAAATAATTGTAGAAATGACTGCCACAACAGCTAGCCCGCCTGGCAAATGCCCAATTAGAGTATCTACACTTGTTACCAAACGTTTTATCGCACCGCCACGGCTAAGAATTTCAGCAGCTAGAATGAAAAATGGTATCGCTAAAACTGGTGTTTTATCGAGTGCACTAAACATTATCCCCGCTGCAACTGGCAACGCAGAAACACTTATGTAAATGTACAAAGATCCTGCTGCGGCAAGAGCTAAGCCTATAGGAACCCCGATGATCGACAAAATTGCCAACATGCCAACAAGTAAAAGAGTGGCCGTTCCAACATCCATGTCTAAATACCACTATTATAGTTATCGGTTGCAGGATTTTTGTGTTTTTCAAGACAAACTTTTAATAAGGAGCTACCTATCTGCAAAATAAGCAAGATTGAACCCGCAAAAATTGCTCCGTGAAAAGGCCAAATTTGCCACCTTAATGAAGTAGGCATTATCTCGTTGAAAAAAAAAGTCTCTTCTGCTAACGCCCAACCCGAGAACGCGAGGCCAATTGCAAGAATTAAGGATACAACATCGGAGAAAATACGCATTCTGTGACGACCAACATCACCGAATAACTGTTCTAACATTGTGAAACGGATATTAACGCCAAAACGAACAGCTGCAGAAACTCCAACAAAAGTCCCCCAAATCATTGAATACCGTACCAAAATTTCGATTGACGGGTCTGACCATGAGAACCCATACCGAGTAATCACCATCACGAACATGGCCAAGGCTCCGGCTACAAAAAGAAATCCAATTAAAGTATCCACAAAAACTTCAAGACCACGTGACACGAAACGTAATGTGTGACGTGGCCCTGAATTTTTATTGGTCAATGAAACCATATGATATGTATAATCAGAGTAATAATCCCAGACCCTTATTCCTTACTTCTTGATTTGCTTCAACATAGACTTAATTTCTGGATCAAGACCATCATAGAGCGATTTGAGCGCAGTAATCCAGTTTGCTCGTTCGTTTTCAGAAAACTCGATAACTTCCATGCCATTTGCTGCAACATTTTTATATGCATCGTTGATAGAATTGGTTATTTCTTTAAGGTTATATGCTTTCCCAGCAGCCAATGCGGTTCGAATCAGTTTTTGTCCATCTGAACCTTGCTTTTTGAACCATGCTGGATTCATTACAACGACATAACCAAATGGGAAAAGATTTACCTTAGTAACAGATTTTAATACTTCATATAATTTTATACGATTTCCGTATGGTGCAGTTGTCCAAGCGCCGTCAGCTACTCCCTGTTTAAGAGCTAGAAAAACTTCTGCTCCGGGAATTGCGGTCGGCGCCGCACCAAGAGCTTTGGTTGAATTAGCTAAGACCTCGGAGGGGAAAACTCTAATTTTCTTCTTCTTCATATCTTTAAGTGTTTTAATGGGAGTTTTTGACCATAATGCTACAAAACCATCATACCAAAATCCTGCCCCTAGAACTCTTTTCTTTGATAGCCTTCCCAGCAATTGTTCTCCAATTGAACCATTTAGTACAGTTTCCATCGCATCATAGCTATCAAAGAGCATGGGAACCTCCAGCAACTTAAAGGCTGGATCTATATTGGAAACGTAGCCAATGGTTGGAATGGCCATCTGAACCTGACCGCGCGCAACCGCCGCCATTTCATCCTTACCTGGCATTAACTGAGCCGAAGGAAATAAAGAAACTTTATATTTGCCATTAGATATTTTTTCTAGCGTATCCTTAAACACCTCAGCAGACCGCGTTTTTATATGACCCGGGGGACTTTCTAAGGGTAGCTTAATTTCGGTCTGCGCCTGCGCTGGTTTATCAATCAAACCAAACGGTAATAAAAACCCAATTGCGGCCACAACTGATGCAAAAATTTTCATAACATTCCTCTCTCGTAAATTAGTTACCGTATTTACTAAGCCAACTTGAATGGCCTTCTGCTATTAATCTGGTTCCAAACTTTACTCCCGCAGATAACCAAATAATACTAAATTAGTATATACAACTTTTTGTTATGAAAAAAGAATGGGATTATTTTTTATAAGAATACTTCTTCTCGATTGCCATAATTCAAAGTTGAAACGCTAATTTAGGCTAGATACAAAACTATTTTTCAAATTAATAAAAAGGAATAGGTTTAAACGCATGTATATTTTTGAGCGTTCACTTGAACAACATGATGGTGCTAAGCAATATCTAGTACTCATAAAAATAAGTAAGCAATAACTTTGTCAGTTAAAATGCTGATCTTTTTTTAAGAACCTACACGGGACAATTATAATGAAGGGAGACCGTATGTCTTCAACGGAAAAGCGTTATCAAAGATCGTTTAATGTTTCATGGGACCAACTGCACCGCGACGCCAAAGCGTTAGCTTGGCGGTTATCAGAAATTGGACCTTGGGATAAGGTAATTGCCATTACCCGTGGAGGGTTAGTGCCCTCCGCAATTGTAGCTCGTGAACTCGAAATTCGGCTAATTGATACAATTTGCATTAGTTCTTACGATCATCAATCACAATCAGAAGTCAATGTTATCAAACCTGCAGAGGATTTAGAAGATAATGTTTTATTGATTGATGACTTAGTAGACACGGGACGAACTGCGAAGGCTGTGAGGAAATACATTCCAAACGCCCACTTCGCAACAATTTACGTGAAACCCGCGGGGAGACCAATGGTTGATACATATGTTACTGAAGTTAGCCAGAATACATGGATCTTCTTTCCGTGGGATACAGCATTAACTTTTGTGGATCCAATAATTGCAAACCCAGAATAAAACGTTCATGCACATGACCTGAATGTTCTAGGCCGAGAAGTATTCACCTACGTACCGGAAAACCAAAACAATCTATTATTGAGTCAGCTTGTTTTTAGAGTATAAAACTTTCTATGGTAAAGAATTATAAACTATTGTTTAAAACGCAAAACGTCGGTGTATATATTTTGATACTAGGTAGATGGTCTTGAAGGGAACCTTATATTACCAGATTGCAAAAATTATTTATCTCAGACAGTCAAATCAAATCTAAAGAATTTGCAAGCTGTGCCAGTACATTACACAGAACCGTTGTCCCAGAAATAATATCATCTTGAGAGGTATATTCGTTTACATTGTGACTAATACCGTCACACGAGGGTACGAAAATCATTCCGGTCGGACAACAGTGAGCCATCTGTCTAGCATCATGGCCAGCTCCTGAAAATATTCTAGTACTTGGAATTCCTAATGTTTTGGACACATTCTCTATAGTTTGCAAAATTCTCTCGTCGAACATTACAGTATCTGACGCAGCAATACACCAAACTTTATGCATGCAACGTTCCATCGCGTCTGAAATTACAATTCGAACACGTCTTTCTGCTTCCGCCAACTTTTCAGAATCTGGATGCCGCAGATCAATAGAAAAAAGAACCTCACTAGCCACTACCGACGGCACATTGGGCTTTAGTATAAGCCTTCCCACAGTAAAACGGGTGGTCTCATCATTCGAAAATATAGAATAAAGTTTTTCTATTGCTCGCGATGCCTCCTCAATTGCATCCCTTCGTAAAGCATATGGCGTGGTTCCTGCATGAGCCTCGTCACCAGTAACCCGAACGCGCATGCGCCGGACACCCTGTATTCCTGTGACAACTCCGACTGGAAAACCTTCTCTTTCTAAGATTGGTCCCTGCTCTATATGCGCTTCAACAAAACAAAATACTTCCTGGCCAAGTAATCTTTTTTCTGAAAAAGAGAAACGTTTCTCCAACTCCTTTAGTTCTTCTTCAACAGAAACACCATATTGATCGGTCATTTTCTTGATACTCTCAAGTGTCCTTAGGCCAGCAAATGTCTCTGACCCCATCATCCCCGGCGCAAAACGCGAGCCTTCTTCATTCATCCAAGCTACTATCTCTATGCCCCGACGGGGAGATACTCCCGACTCAATTATAGCTCTTACCGCTTCAAGGCCTGCCAATACACCAAAAGCACCGTCGAATTTTCCTCCGGTTGGCTGTGTATCGAGATGTGATCCCGACATTACCACAGGCAAACTTGGGTCTTTTCCTTTTAACTGAAAAAATAAATTACCAACCGGGTCATGTGATATGGAAAGACCAAATTGATTAGCCCAGAAAATACAAAGCTCTTGAGCTTCAAAATCTTTCTGCGTTAGAGCTTGACGATTCACGCCTCCATCATCGGTCCCACCGATTTTGGAAAGTTGCATCAAATTCGACCAAATTCGTGCAGAATTTATTTTCAAACTCGGATACAATTTAAACCTTTAGTAGTTATTTAAAACCAGACAGTAGTGCAGACTTTCCAATATAATTTTCTTTCGGTAGACATTTTCCGGACTCAGCCATCGCTAAAAATTCCATCAAAACTCTATTTGTAAAACCTACTTCCTCTAAATTTACTGTATGACCTGTTCGCGGTAGTATGCAAAGTCCGGCATTTGGTAATGTGCGTTTGAGATATACCGAGGGTTCAATGCACCAATCATCTTCATCACCAACAATAATAAGCGCAGGCACATTTACTTTCCTTATGTCCTCCTGAAGGTCATAAAGGGAGGGTCTAAGCCTTTGCACCCCTCTCATTGTGAGAGATGCGCCAAGTGTTGAATGATCTGAGAGGCGTGACCGGAATGCCATCCAACCCCTCAAGTCCTTTTTCTTAAACTGCTGACGAAATACACCCTCAGCATAGAGTTCAGCCATTTGTTCAGCTCCCAGTTCAATATATTTATCCGCAAGCATCTCAGAGTCACGCGCATAGTCAGTTTGCAATTCCTTTGGTGAGCCATAGCCACACGAAATCAAAGTAATTGATTTACATTTTTCGGGATATAGAATGCTAAAATGCAATGTGGCAAAAGCTCCCATGGAACAACCAACTATGTGAGCAGATTTCAAAGAATAACTTTCAAGTACAGAATTAATATCTTCAGCTGCAATTCGTTGCGAATAAAGTTCTGGGTTTTCTGGCACTTCGGACGGCGGATATCCTCTAGCATTAAAGGCAATACACTTAAAACGACGGCATAGTGCAGAGATTTGTCCAGCCCAGCTCTCTAAATTATCTGCAAACTCATGCACAAATATTATTGCAGGTCCATCTCCAACTGCTTCAGCATATAGTTCTGCACCATTTGCTCTGATGTATCTTGTCGTCATAATGCTTTAACTTGACCTCCATCAATATCAAAACAAGCTCCAGTCACATAAGTTGCCCTATTGGACGCAAGAAACACAACAAAAGCGGCTAACTCGTCTGGATCTCCGTAACGTTTTAAGACCGTCTCCTGTGTTAAAATAGCGGTCGCCTCGCTAAGGGATATATTTTCTTCCCGAGCTTTTTCTTCGGCTAAATAAACCATTCTTTCTGTTGCAAAAGGGCCGGGGTTTATAGCATTTGATAAAATATTAAAGGGTCCGCCATCTTCTGCTAAGGCCTTACTAACGTTTTGAAGTGCTGCGTTCGAGAAACCAGCGGTTATGGCATGTGCATGAGGTTGTCTCCCATGGGTACCAGCCATAAAAAGTATTCTTCCTCCTTTACCAATATCCTTCATTATAGAAAAAGCCTCACGGGCAAGACGAATTTGTGCAAAAACTTTTGTCTCGGCTGCCTTCCGCCACATATTATCAGTAATTTCAAGAAAAGGTGCCGTATTAGCTCCCGGAGAATTAGCAACCAGAACATCAAGACCATGACGAGATGCAACACTATTTATAAAATCCACTGATTGTTCCCCCGAGGTTACATCACACACAAGTCCCTCTACAACACCATTGGCAACTTGTTTGATGGATGAAACTGCTCTCTTAATCTTTTCAGGACTTCTTCCTGATAGGGTTACATTTGCCCCTTCAATAGCAAACATTTTTGCAATCGAAAAACCGAGGCCTCCACTGGCTGCGGTAATGGCAACTGATTTATTTTCTAATCCAAGTTCCATCATTAATTCCTGTAAATCGAAGTTAAAATATCAAAATAGTCACTTTTCTGACAAGCACTCGTCAACAATACTTGGAAGTTCGTTACACAATTTGATCACCCATGCCTCAGGAACGGTCGTTGATATTTTAAGAAAGTCATCCCTAAACACATCACTATGATAATCAGACGTTCTTATAAAAATACCACGTTTCATGAACGCACGCGCGACGGCATTTGCAGAGATTTTTTGTTCCAGACATGCAATTGCAAGAAAGTTTCCATTGGAAGGAAAAATCAGGGTGTTTAATACGGATAGAGCCTCTACACAAGTTTGAATTAAATTTTGATTGCCGCGTTGGATTTTATTTATATGTGAAATCCATTCATCCTTTATTTTGAAAGCCGCAATCGCAGCCTTTTGTCCAAGAATGTTTGAACCAAGAGTATTTGCTTGATCCTCCAATAAGTATGAGAAGATAGGATCATCAGCTATAATTGCGCCTGTTCGCAAGCCAGCAATTCCAAGCCATTTGCTAAAACTGTATGTTGTAATCGTCTTTTGGGGATAAAAGTCACGCACAAGATGATGTTCGAAAGCGAAATCACGATATGTACAGTCATGCACAATCAAAACGTCGTGGGTTTTTGCTACTTCAGCAATCTCTTTAAGTTCATTGCGTTCATAGCATGAACCCAGCGGGTTCAATGGATCAACCAGATATAGGATAGAGTTTTCGCATTTAGAAAATTCTGCATCCAACACCTCTGCTTTGAGTTTAAATCCCGACCATTTATCATAGACCGGGATACATCGAATTGATGCTCCCTCGTGTAGACTAAACTTC
This sequence comes from Rhodospirillaceae bacterium, assembly GCA_002709075.1. Classification (GTDB taxonomy): domain Bacteria; phylum Pseudomonadota; class Alphaproteobacteria; order MPNO01; family UBA2964. Next base: position 79,723 of record PAPV01000007.1, read on the forward strand.
AGTGGCCAAACCCAAGTAGGATCACTTGTCACCACACTAGTTTGGGAGTTTGCAAAGCGTTTACAGACTAAATATAATCCTGCAATTGCGCCATCGGTAATGAGTACTTGCGCTTCCTTTCTGGAGTTGTTTCCTCTCAGATCATTCAAAACAAGTTCCCGCAATTCTTCCAGTCCGTAAGGTGGTGCATAAAGATTAAAGCTTTGATCATGAATACTTCTCAACAGGGATTCTTTTACTTTCGGATGTGCTGGCAAATGATTAGTATTTTGCCCCATCCAAATAATGTTCTCTGCCCGATGAAGCTGATCAAATTCTTTTATATTTTCAAAAGCCATTTGTAATAAATTAGAACTTTTTCAATTGGAAACGCCGGAGAAGATTTTTAATACCATAAACTCTAAATACACTAAACCTGAGAATAAAATCAGCCCGACAATTAGCAAGAACGCAATAGCCGCCATTGCAATTTGGGTTTCAAGTCCTGATGCGGAAAAACTGATGAGGTAACCTATTCCCTGCTGTGCCGTAACAAATTCTCCCACCACGACGCCTATAATGGTTAACGTTA
>PAPV01000008.1 GCA_002709075.1 Rhodospirillaceae bacterium
TCTTGAAAACCAGCATACGAGCAATCGTATCGGGAGTTCGAATCTCCCTCCCTCCGCCATTCATCAATCGAAACAATGACTTATATGATACTTTAGTTTTCAAAAGTGCCTACCATGGTGCCGAAGTTTCACATAGTGATAGTTTAGAATAAGGATGGGCATTCGAAAACTTTTGTGCTTATCAGAGGGTGTGGGTGAAACCTTTTTCAAATATTTCGACAGAACAGAATGTCCGTTTTTGTGACTTGACTATCCAACACTATATCCAACAATCTCATTAGTTGTAATAAAAACAATGATTTAAAAGACACACTTTGGTCTTGAAAACCAGCATACGAGCAATCGTATCGGGAGTTCGAATCTCCCTCCCTCCGCCATTTACCAATTAAAGCAATGACTTATATGATACTTTAGTTTTCTAAAGGTTGTTCCGTATATGTCTGGTATTCACAGACTATCCATAGAGAAACACCTCTCACGGGGGTCATTGTGAAAGGTGTTCACTTGTTGTTGCGCGCAGCAACAGCAGTCCTGGGAGGATTTCAAAGTCGGGTATCATGCAAATCTTACAAAAGTGTGACACTCATAATATATTAGAACATCAAAAGTGGTGTCGAAGTTCCACATAATGATAGTTTAGAATAAGGATTCTCATTCGAAAGCAGAGTGTCTCTTTTCGTGACTTAACTATCCAACACTATATCCAACAATCTTATTAGTTGTAATAAAAACAATGATTTACAAGACACACTTTGGTCTTGAAAACTAGCATACGAGCAATCGTATCGGGAGTTCGAATCTCCCTCCCTCCGCCATTTACAAATAAAAACAATGACTTATATGATAGGTTTTTTTCTAAAGTGCCAACTATGGTGCAGAAAATCCATATAATGATAGTTTAGAATAAAGGATGCTCATTCGAGAACTTTAGTGCTTATCAGGGTAAGTGGGTGAAACTTTTGTCAAACAATTCGATGGTACAGAATGTCTAATTTTTGATTTCAGCATCCAACACTATATCCAACAATCTTACTATTTGCATAAAAAACCAGGACTTAAAGGATACACTGTGGTTTTGGAAACCAGCATACGGTAAACGTATCGGGGGTTCGAATCCCCCCCCTCCGCCATTCTTTGATCAACTGGCGTTGTAACGTTTAAGTTAATCAACTTGCAACCCTTTCCATTTCCAGAAAATTTTTTCTATGTTACTGATAAGAATAGTTGATCTACGGTGTTTTATTATTGATAAGTAATACATCAGAAGAAATTCATGCTATTATTGTTGGACTTTAGGTTCGATTTTGATGTTCTTTTTTTTTGGTTTAAACATTAGTTTTATGTGTTAATACCAAACTATTGAATTTATTAGAGACATACCCATTTATTTCGCAGATTTAGCGCGTAATAAATGTGGGGTTTAAAAGTTATTTAAACCGATAGAATTTTATGGAAAGCAGCCCGAATTTCTTGTTTTAACTATCAATCTTCACCAACCGTTCAAGGTTTTTTTAAGTGTCATTAAGAAATATAAGTTTACAAAAATGAAGTTGAGGTCGTGGCAGCAAAAAATTGTAGATCAATTTCCAGATATTTTGGATCATTATAAACGTTTTATTTTGAAGGCACCGACAGGCGCAGGAAAAACGGTTTTAGCTTGTGAAATTATAGACCGTTTTTTTACCGGAAAAAAAATATTGGTTCTATGCCACAGGCTTGTTCTTTTAGATCAGTTAGAGGTGGCTTTGCGAGATGGTCGAAATGTTCGTACTCTCTCGGTCTCTGACACAGGCAAGGCGTTTACAAATTACGATATTCTGCTTTCCACTAGTATGCGTGCGAAAACTGTCCTCGCCGATGCAATCCCAAAAGCCGATTTGATTATTGTTGATGAAGCACATCGGGTCTCTCCAAAGGGGAAGGGTTATCAGAAAATAATTGAAAGCTTTCAAGAACAGGCCAAACCTGATGCATGCTTTATTGGTTTAACGGCATCCCCGGAACGACGCACGAGCGATCAACGTGATCAATTAAATTTAGCCTTTGATGCGATTATTGATTGTGCCGATATAAATGATCTAATATCAGAAGGAATTTTAGTTAAGCCAAAGTATCGACCGCATTTTGTTCATGATCTTGATTTGGATGGGATTGATGTAACATCTGGTGAATATCCAGTTTCACGACTTACTGACGAAATCATCAAATCTTCAATGCTTGACTATGCCATCAGCTCCTATCTTGAGGAGCGTAAGAATGTTGACGGTAAACCTATTTCGGCTTGGTTTTGTCCCGATATAGTAGTAGCAGAAATTACAGTAAGGAGGCTTGAAGAAATTGGGTTTAAGGCAGCAATAATAACTGCCGGCACGCCCATCAAAGAACGCCGTGTAATTTTAAATGGTCATAGTTCAGGAAAAATAGAAGCACTTGTATCGGTTGGTGTTCTAACTGAGGGTTGGGATAACCCAAATTGTAATATAATTGTGCACATGCGACCAACATTATCTAAAGTTCTTTGGGGACAATCTGTTGGAAGAGGTTTGCGGTCGGCACCTGGAAAAAAAGAATGCGTGATAATTGATGTAAGTTCAAATTGGACAACTTTCGGACCTGTTGAAAATCTAAAATGGTTATTATGGAGCCCTCCTAGATCATTTTTACAATATCAGAATCGTTTTAATTGGATCGGTCAACAGCAGGATGATGAGGAGAAACCAGAAACCTACCTGCTTTGCAAAAATGAGCATGGAAATGGAAGACCGTGTTCTCATATTTATAAAAAAGACCTGTTCGAGGGGGATGCATGTCCGGTTTGCGGGAAGTTTTCTGCGGTTGACATATACAGGGAGCGAAGGTTGGATTTGTCAATCAATGATAATAAATTGCATCGAATCTTTTTTTCACGTGTACCTGAAATTTATCGAGATTTAAATGTAAGAGTTTGGGAATCATTAGGCAGTAGCGCTTGGCGAAAAGCTTCGAAAAAAGAACAGGCCTATCTTGTTTTCTGCCTTACTTTTAAGGCAGCAAGCACCGAAGTCGCAGAGTCAGAAGCTGAGTATTGGGATGTAAATTTGAAAACAGAGGCCAAAATTCGAAGAGAACTTTTGGATAATGGGCTTCAGGTCGATAAACAAATGGAATTTGATCTTGCTTCTCTAGCTGATGGTTTAGATACCCGTAAAGAAATTAGGACCCTTCAAGCAAATTATGGTGTGTCAATTATAGGGCCAGTTTTGGCTGAACTACCGCAAAAAGACTGTGAAACTAAATACCAACGCTCCGTTCAGATTACTGAGAGAATTGTTACACTCGGTTGTACTCAAAAAGATGACCTACCCTATTTTGTTGCATAACTATCATAAATCCCTCTTATTATTGATTGTAAATTTATAAACTGGATCTTAGTCACTGCGAATTCATCTTTTTGAGCATTTCAAATATGTTTTTGGATGTTAAGCCACTTTCTTTGTAATTTCGAATGTTTTTTGGTCTATTTCTTTTAGATAAACGGTGTCCAGAAGGTCCGATGATAAGGGAATGGTGCAAATATTCCGGCACATTTAATCCAAGTAATTCTTGTAGGGTTCGGTGAATATCCGTAGCAAGAATAAGATCTTTACCGCGGGTTACTAAATTTACGCCCTGGGCATCATCATCTAAAGTCACGGAAAGGTGATAGCTTGTGTTGGTATCTTTGCGCGCTAGAACTACATCTCCATGGGCGGTAGGGTTAGCCAAACGCTTACCCAGTTTACGATCATACCAATAAATATCACCAGTTAGCTGGTGTGCCTTCTCAATGTCAATACGCATGGCCGGTGTTTCACCAAGGCCAACACGTTCTTCCTGCTCGTCCTTGCTCATCCTTTTGCATGTGCCTGGATAAATATTTTCAAATACACCGTGAGGCGCACTTGCAACTTTATCAATCTCTCTTTTTATGTCTGATCTTGTGCAAAAGCATGGATAGATTAGCCCGAGTTCATTAAGTTGATTGATTGCTTTCTTATATTCATTAAGGTGATGTGATTGACGTCTGACTCTTCTAGACCATTTAAGTCCAAGCCATTATAGATCATCTTGGATTGCTTTTACGTACTCTTCACGACATCTTTTTTTGTCTATATCCTCTATTCTTAATAAAAACTCTCCTTCAGACTCTTCTGCAATTTTAAATGCACATAATGCAGAATAAGCGTGGCCCAGATGGAGTTCCCCGGTAGGACTAGGAGCAAATCTTGTGATGTCTGGCATTGTTTGTTTAAGACCGTTTAGATAAATAAATTTTATTAAAGAGGCGATTTTAAGCGTTTTAACGATGATAAATGATTAAACTAAAAATTCACCACAAAAATGCAAAAATACTTCACCATTCTCTGACTATTATCATTTGTTCCTAACTTGAATCTATCTATCGCTTCAGTCAAAAAAGATACTCCAATATTTTTAGTGCAATATTTTGAGCGGAAAGAGTTGCTGTTTTTGTGCCAAAAATTGATATGGAGATCTTGCGGTCCGATTTTGAATCAAAACAAAATCGACTCTTTTGCTTTGCTTTAATCTGCTTTTTTAAATAAGTAATAAATACTTTGGAGTGTTATCAACTTTGACGTCATTATTGAACACTCGATATTTTAATAGCTTGCAACACTACCTTATATTAATTTTATAGGGCCTAATAAGGTTCAATTTAAAAATATGTGATTTTTTATAATTGATAAAATTGGATCAATTTGTTGTAAAAATGAGAGTAATGAACTGATTTGCCCAATATAGAAAATCCGAATTTAAATTATTTTCATTATTGAGTTATGTGGTGCTACCAAATGATACAAATTGATTACTAATTAATTTTGCTTCGAAAACAATGCTTGTTAAAAAAATGTGCGTGCAATGTTTCCGTTGGAAGTTACTTTAAGCTCAGCAGCAGAACGATCTCATAGTTTAGTTTACGACCAAACTGCCATCGATTGGATAAAAGGAGCAAGAAACTGCATTTGTATAAAAACGTAAAAAAGTTGTATTTTTGTAATTTTTGTGGAGTGTTGGAGTGTGAATATCCGACTATCACATTCTAATGATACACATGGTGATCAAATAATGATGAGTCCAAAAAAATTGATTGATTTTAAAGCGTATGCGTCCTGTTTTTTTAACGTGATATATTGTATTTGTTGACAAAATAATAAAAAAAAGTTCAAATAAAATCAACGACCTGAGAGTATTTATGCAATTTCTAGCTGAACATGATAATCTAAAACATGAATGTGGTGTTTTTGGTGTTTTTGGTCACCCTAACGCTGCCGCTATAACGGCGCTTGGACTTCATGCTCTTCAACACCGAGGCCAAGAAGCTGCGGGAATAGTAAGCTATGACGGCAAGCATTTTTTCGCTGAGCGTCGTCTGGGACTGGTAAGTGATAACTTTTCAAAACCACAGATTGTTAAGCAACTCTCCGGAAATAGCGCAATTGGACACGTAAGGTATTCAACAACTGGCGATACAATCCTAAGAAATGTTCAACCGTTATTCGCTGACTTGGCCGGAGGAGGATTTGCGGTTGCGCATAATGGTAATCTTACAAATGCACGGACACTTCGCAATAAGCTTGTTAATAATGGGTCTATTTTTCAATCAACCTCTGATACTGAAACAATCATGCAATTGGTGGCTTTATCTCGAAGAGAGAGCACTATACCCAGGTTAATAGACGCATTATTTCAAATTGAGGGTGCTTATGCTCTCACAATTTTAACTAATAAGAAATTGATTGGCGTGCGTGATCCATTTGGTATTAGATTTTTAGTTCTAGGAAAGCTCGAAGGTCATTATATTTTAGCCTCCGAAACTTGTGCCTTAGATATTATAGGTGCCGAATTCATTCGTGAAGTGGAAAATGGAGAGATTGTTATTATTACAGAGGACGGTATAGAGAGCATAAAACCGTTCTCGCCAAAAATGGCAAGACCCTGTATATTCGAATACATCTATTTTGCCAGACCGGATAGTATTATTGGGGGTCAAAGTGTCTATGAGTATCGTAAAGCACTTGGTACAGAGCTAGCTAAAGAGACCAGTATTGATGCTGATATAATTGTTCCCGTTCCCGACAGTGGAGTACCCGCCGCAATCGGTTTTGCAGAACAGTCCAAAACTCCTTTCGAGTTAGGAATAATAAGAAACCATTATGTAGGCAGAACTTTTATAGAACCAGAGGCATCTATTAGGCGTCTTTCTGTCAAATTAAAACATAATGTCAATTCTAATTTGGTAAAGAATAAACGAGTAGTTTTAATTGATGACTCTATTGTTAGAGGAACAACTTCTGTTAAAATTGTTCAGATGGTAAGAGATTCGGGTGCATCAGAGGTTCACATGTGTATTGGTGCACCCCCAATCAAGTTTCCTGATTATTATGGAATAGACACCCCCGATCAAAATCAACTACTGGCATCTACTCATTCTTTAGAAGATATGCGGAAATACATAGGTGCTGACAGTTTGGCATTTTTGAGTCTCAATGGACTTTACCGAGCAATGGGGTATCCAAATGGTCGGGATGATCAAATGCCTGCTTATACAGATCATTGTTTTACCGGAGATTATCCGACATTACTACGTGATCAAAAAAGCGAGGATTCAGTAAAGCAACTTTCACTTTTATCAGAATAATATATAGAAATAATTCCATCTTCATTTGATACTTTTGCTTTTAAATTATTTGAGAATGCGACAAACTGTAGTGTCCTCTTTTTATTCGTGCCCGAAGTAATGTTGCAATGAATTTGTCACTGTTTTATTTTAATACAACTTAGTTTTATTTAATTTAAGGAATTGAGCAGATGCGCTATGAGACAATAACCGTAGCAAAATCGTCTCCACATATTGGAGCAGAAATTGGAAATGTTGATTTAACAAAACCATTGTCCAATCGCGAAGCGGAAGAAATAAGATTCGCCTTAAATGAAAATGGAGTTGTTTTTTTTCGCAATCAGAAAATGGACCCGGAGTCGCAGGATCGTTTCGTTCGATATTTTGGTGAACCTCACGTCCATGTTGGTGGTAAAAGCACAGCATCCAAACCAGTGACAGGTTATCCAGCATTGCGCAAGCAACACTTCAATGCGAATTCTCCTCGCATATCGGGTGAAGCCTGGCATTCTGACCAGACGTGTGCCGAAATTCCTCCAAAATATAGTGTCCTATATCAAGAAATTATTCCTCCAGATGGCGGTGGGAATACTATGTTTTTGTCTGCTGCTAAAGCGTATGATGAACTCAGTACAGATATGAAGACTTATCTTGATGGAAAAATAGCTATTCATAACGCTTCCGAGGCATTTGATGCGTCGTTAACAAAAAATAATAAGGAAACACACTTAATCGCAGAACATCCGGTCATTATCAAACATCCAGTTAACCAACGGAAGGTAATTTTTGTTAATCCTTATTTTACGAGGTTTATTAAAAATATACCAGAAGATGAAAGTAGGTATATTCTCAAATTCTTGTATCAACATATGCAGCGACCCAACTGGACTATGCGATTTAATTGGAGCAGCAATGCCGTTGCTTGTTGGGATAATCGTGCAGTCCAGCATTATGCGATTTGGGATTATTGGCCAAATGAGAGGTTAGGTTACCGAATGTTTGTAGCGGGAACAGAACGCCCAACGAGTGAATGAAAATATTTTGATAGAGTTTTTGGACAGCACCGTTTCAAGACAAAATAGCCGCAAACAAAAGGTGATAATTAGATTTTTGTTATTTCTATGTTGAATTTAAATGCATCTTTAGCAAGCGACATCCGTATAACTTCGGTAATTAGTGGTGGTCATATGTTCAGCCACTTCTATTTTATGGTATTTGGCCCAATTATGCCGTTGTTGGTTGAGGAATTAAATTTTTCTTACACAATGCTAGCAGTAATCTTGTCTGCGTATAGTTTTTCTAGCTTTGCTGTTCAGACGCCAATCGGATTTATCGTAGACAAATTTGGGGCACGAGTTCCTCTAATTGCGGGTTTGTTAATAATGAGCGTAAGCATAATGGCGATTGGTTATTCTGTATATTTTTGGCAATTTGTGCTCCTATATGCAATTGCAGGCATGGCAAATTCGGTATTTCATCCAGCAGATTATTCTATAATTAGTGGCTCTGTAGATGAAAAAAGGATGGGACGCGCATTTGGAGTGCATCTCTTTAGTGGTCACTTCGGTTGGGTTATATGTCCAGCGACTATGATTGGTGCTTCAGCTGTTTGGGGTTGGAGGGGAGCTTTTATAGCAGTTGGTCTAACAGGCATTGCTTATTCTTTTTTCATGCTGACACAGTGGACATCACTCGACGGTGGAAATAAAAAGCGAGTAAGCAACGATGGTAAAGATGGAAGTCAGGACGTCCTAGATAACAAATCTAGCTCCCTGGCGTCAGGAATAAGGCTTTTGTTTACATTTCCAGTGCTTATGTGTCTGTTGTTTTTTGTTTTCCTTACTCTTGGATTTACTGGTATTCGAACATTTTTTGTTTCTGCAATGGAAGTATTGAATGGCATGTCATTGGAAAATTCTAATGGAGTGCTGACTGGATTTATAATCGGCAGCACGATTGGTATAAGTGTTGGAGGAATATTAGCGGATAAAATTGGACCAAATATTTGGATTGCAGCTATAAGTTTGATTGGAGCTGGCTGTTTGATTGTATTTTCAGGAACGCTGCCGATGTCAGTAAATATGCTACTTTGTATAATGACTTTGGCCGGTGTATTCTTGGGGTTGTTATTGCCTAGCCGTGATCTGTTAGTGCGGCGAGTAACGCCGAAGGGCTCTATGGGTAAGGTGGTAGGATTTCTCTCAACAGGCATGATGGGATCAGCTGCAGTTGCACCTCTCATTTTTGGCTTTTTTCTTGATGATGGGAATGCCAATTTGGTGTTTTGGATAAGTGGTATATTCGTGGCATTGGCTTTGTTTACATTTGCTACCACCCCTCAAAGAACACCAGTTGAGAGGTAACTTGATTAATTCCACCTACCTACTTACTTACTCACCAGCTTTTGTTCGGCGGAATGTTAGCTTCAATGCCTGGGGCCGGTTTCCTTGGTGGTAATTTAACTGTTTTTAAAAGACCATATGCATAAATAAAAAGAGTGGTTTTGCCTTCATTACAAAACAATCATTTCTGCATCAGCAGATGAATTGAAATGTTGGTGCACACATCCTGTTTCAATTAAAAGCACATCGCAAGGCTCATACTCATTTCATTGACCATTATGAATGTCGTTTCCCTTTCTCTTTATAATGTGAAAACTTGCGGCATTCATATGGCCGTGATTTTAAGCATAGGCATTGGGGGCAAAAACATGAATATGTGTCTCTACCGATTGTGCAACCCGCGTATCTTAGGGGGTTATAATATGTTTTCCATAAGCCCGAAGGCCCCCATTATATTTTTTATCACTAGGAAACAGACGCTGCTGATCTTAAAAGCTCTACCTCACTTCCCTACAAGTATCCCTTAATACGCGCACAAAGAGCCGCTTTTCAACCCAGCGATCCCAGATAACACACGGTTGATTATGTACTAACCTATTAACGTAAAATATTTTTTCTTTATATCTCTTTAGACATGGCTTTGTCCCTATGCCATACTAAATAACTATAATAAAAATTTTTTAATTTAGAAAATGAATACTTTTTTGTTATCGATCTTTTCTTGTGGGACACCCTCTCTTCTACCTTTTTATCAAAATTAAAAATTTTAATTATATTAGACGTCACTTGTAATAAACCGAGGACATAATGGACTATAGTAAATTAGCAGCGTTCCATGACCTAGAACCTGAGCTGGAAAATTTCAGTGATACATTAGTAACTGGACTAATGAAGAGTCCAAAATCTCTTCCCTGCAAATTTTTTTACGACAAACGAGGATCCGAAATATTTGATAAAATTTGTAACTTAAAAGAATACTATGTCACACGAACTGAACTCTCATTATTAGAAAAATACTCAACAGAAATGTTAGGTCTTTTTGGTAATGACATACACTTAGTGGAATTCGGAAGCGGTTCGAGTAAAAAAATTAGGAAACTATTGGACTCTGGTAAATCTATAAAAGCCTATACTGCGATAGATATATCGAAGGAGCACTTGCTAGACTCCTGTAGTACTCTCGCAGATGAATACGTTGATCTTTCGGTGTCAGCGATTTGTGCAGATTATACTCGAAAATTATGCCTTCCAACATTACCTTTGAATAGTTATAAAAAAATTGGATTTTTTCCGGGTTCCTCTATTGGGAATTTTTCGCAAGAAGAAGCTGTAAGTTTTCTTAAGAATGCTGCTTCTGCACTTGGCTCGGGATCTGGGCTATTGGTTGGTATAGATTTGAAAAAAGATACAAAACTGCTGGAGGCAGCTTACAATGATAAAGCTGGCGTTACTGCTGATTTCAATTTAAATTTGTTGTTTAGAGCTAAAAAGGAACTTGGAATTTCATTTGATCTTAATAGCTTCCAACATCAAGCAGTATACAACAGCAATCTCGGTAGAATAGAAATGTGGCTTATAAGTAAAACAAACCAGTCTATTGAGTTTCGAGAAAACAAATTTGTATTCACTAAAGGTGAACGAATTCATACCGAAAGCTCATATAAATATTCTATAGATGATATTAAAGAGCTCGCTTCAAGCGCTGATTATCATATTTCAAAAAGTTGGATTGATGCAAACCGTTTATTCAGCATCCATTTTTTGTCTCTCAAAAATTAGTTTTAATTTTCATGTAGGTTTCTTTTACTTATTTTGTTTGATCAAGATGAGTAAAAAAAAAGAGGTTTTTTGATTATTTATTTTAATTTGAGTCTTTTTGCGATCTCATTGATTTGTATATGTTTTTACTGCTGATCTAGGATATTTAATGTCTTTCAAAAGAAATTGAAATTGGAGAAAATAAAATTGCAATAGAAAATTATCGGTTTGCATGTAAAAAAGTTTAGTTTTTCAATTCGACGAGTTGCTTTATTAGATTTTTTGTTCCTTTCAAACGTGCGGAATTACTCAACCAATCTTGGCGAACAACTAGCTGATGATTCTGTTTTATAGAAATATTTGTGGAGTTCTTTTGAATGAATCCAATCAATCTATGCAGTGGTTCAAATCTGTTTTTATAAAATTTTACTGACGCTCCTTTCGGGCCAGCGTCTAATTTTTCTATTCCAGCCTTTTTACATAGCTGCTTCAGTTTTATTATCTCAAGAAGGCTATTAACCTCATCAGGGAGCTTCCCAAATCTATCCTCTAGTTCAGCAATAAAAGAATTTATTTCTTCAGTGTTATTTAAAGAAGATGCTCTCCGATAAAGTGAAAGTCGGGCATCAAGGTCTGGTACATAACTCTCTGGTATCAGAACGGCCGTGCTAATAGATATTGTCGGACTAAAATCTTCAGTTAATTGTGAGTCCTGGTTATCGTCGCTGTCTGCTTGAGCAACAGCATCTTCTAGCATTTTCTGGTATAACTCTACACCAACCTCGCGAACGTGACCGGATTGTTCATCTCCAAGCAGGTTTCCAGCTCCTCGAATATCAAGATCATGGTTTGCGAGAGTAAAACCAGCTCCCAAGGAGTCTAACGATTGCATCACCTCAAGCCTTTTTTTTGCCGTTTCTGACAATGGTGCATTAGGAAGTGTAAGATAACAATAAGCTCGAACTTTTGAACGCCCTATTCTGCCACGCAATTGATATAACTGTGCAAGTCCGAACATATCAGCGCGGTGGATAATAATTGTATTTGCATTGGGAATATCTAACCCAGATTCTATAATTTGTGTAGATAAAAGTAAATCGATATTACCATCATAAAAAGCATTCATCACATCTTCTAGCTGTGATACTGGCATTTGGCCATGGGCTGATTGAATTTTCACTTCTGGAACTAATTCTTTTAAATCGGCATAAACTTTATGTAACTCTTTTATCCTGGGGCATACATAAAATATTTGTCCTCCACGATAGCGCTCTCTCATAATAGCCTCTTTAAGAGTCACAGGATCATTAGGCATGACAAATGTTCTTACGGCAAGTCTGTCGACTGGCGGTGTTGCAATAATAGAGAGGTCCTTTACCCCTGAGAGTGCCATTTGCAAAGTGCGAGGAATCGGTGTTGCTGATAACGTCAAGACATGAACATCAGTTTTTAGTTGTTTTAACCTTTCTTTATGGGAAACACCGAAGTGTTGTTCTTCATCGATGATTAAAAGTGCCAAATCATTAAATTGGGTTGCTTTACTTAGAAGCGCATGGGTGCCAATTACAATATCCACGCTTCCACTAATTAATTCCTCTCGAACTTGATATGCATCTTTATTCGATACTAAACGCGATAGTTGACTGATTTTGATTGGATATCCTTTAAAACGTTCCTTGAAAGATTTGAAGTGTTGACGGACTAAAAGAGTGGTCGGTGCTATAACTGCAACCTGACCGCCTGCAATTACTGTTGTAAATGCTGCACGCAATGCAACTTCTGTTTTCCCAAAACCAACATCCCCACAAATGAGCCTATCCATCGGACGACCAACTTCTAGATCCTTAAGCGTTTCTGAAATTGCCTTTAATTGATCATCAGTTTCTTGGAATGGAAAATGTGTAGAAAATTCATCATACAGATTTTTATCAATGTAAAGCTTGCGTCCAGGTCGTAGAGTTCTAGCCGCTGCAACTTTAATTAACTCCTTAGCAATCTCCTGGATTCGTTTTTTTAGCCTTGATTTTCTTGCTTGCCATGCTGCGCTACCTAGTCTGTCAAGAGCAACTGAGCTTCCCTCTGAGCCAAATCGTGATAAAAGTTCAAGGTTTTCTACTGGTACATATAGTTTGCCATCGCCATGATAACTTAGTCTTATACAATCATGCGGTGCTCCAGCCACATCAATCGTTTCTAATCCCTGATAACTACCAAGTCCATGTTCTATGTGAACAACAACATCTCCAATGGATAATTCAGAAATATCTTGTAAGAATTCCTCGCTACGTCTTTTTCGTTTGGCTTGACGAACTAACCTATCACCGAGAATATCCTGCTCTGAAATAATAGCGTATTTATTGCAGATGAAACCGAAGGGAATTCCCAGAGTGATAAAACCGACTTCGTATGTGCTTCCAGAAATCGCCTCTTCCCAGCTATTCGCAAAAAACTGTTTTTTAAGACCATAATCCTGTAAAAGTGCACTTAATCGACTTCTTGACCCGTTAGAGTAAGCTGATATGAAGACCCTTTTATTTGTTTTTAGGAGCTCTTCAACGGTAGAAATTGCCTTCTCGAAATTATTTTTTTTGTTGTCAGTATTGTTCCTGGTTTCTCTATTGTTTGAAAAACCCATTATTTGATGTCCCTGAATTTCTATATGGCCAGAGTGAACGGGCCTTGAGTCAGCAAATGGAGAAATCCGTATAGTTTGTTGTTTTTGAAATAAATTTTGCAAATCGGTTGCGCTTAAATAAAGCTGATCTGGTGGTAAAGGTCTGTAATTGGATTTTTCTTGCTTGTTTTCCGATGATGATGTTGTTTCAACCCAACTTGTTCTTGAGTCAAAAAAGTCATGAATTGCTTCCATACGAGTGCTTAACGCACTTTCAACATCATGCTGAAGGAAAATGGGGGCATCAGGTATGTAGTCAGCTAGACTGATCATCTGATTGCTGAATAGTGGCAGCCAATGCTCTACACCAGGGACTTTTTGACCATTTGATACCGCTTCATACAGGGGGTCGTCAATTATATTGCCAAATAGCATCCTGTAGCGGGAACGAAAACGTTCGATGCTATTTTTATCAATAATTAATTCACTAACCGGATGTATTGTTAATGAATTAAATTTAGTAGAACTCTTTTGAGTTAATGCATCAAATTCTCTTAGATTGTCTATTTCATCCCCAAATAAATCTATCCTGAACGGGCTTTTTCGATTTGCTGGAAAAATATCAATTATTCCGCCTCTAACAGAAAATTCTCCAGGCTCCCGAACTGTACCAGTTCGGTTGTAACCGTTGTCCAAAAGAAATGTATGTAGATTAGCTGTGTTAAGTTGACCTTGTGAGGTGATTTTAAAAAATTTGTTTTCAAACTCATCAGGTGGTGGAACACGCTGAATAAATGAATTTGTAGTGGTAAGTAAAATGAAGGGTTTGGACTCCGATTTTACAGCGAGTTTTTCGAGAGTTGCTATCCTTTCTCCCAATATATCGGTCCTTGGAGAGATTCTATCGTAAGGGAGACAATCCCAAGCTGGAAATTTTAAAATAGAAATATTTTTTGCAAAGAAGCGGAGTGATTCCTCTGTAGAAGCCAGTTGTGTGTCATCTCTTACAACGAATATAATCGATTTTTTGAAATGCTTATAAAGGAGTTCTGTTAATAAAGGAGCTTCGAGACCAGCCGGAACGCTCCCAATTGACTTAATTTTCTTTTCCGAAATTTCTAATTGATTTAAAAACAATGGTTAATCTTTATTTTTGAACCGCACAATTTTGTTCCACAACGTTGTTTTAAATATTTTTTCGGGAACTTCTTGTCCATTCAGCCATTGCATTAGGTCTGGATCACTCATGGACAACAACTTTTCCAATTGATCAAGCTCCGTTGTAGTCATTGTGTTTAAATATTTTTTAACGAAGCCTCCAATAATAATGTCCGCCTCTTTAGTGCCACGATGGTTGCTTTGATAATATATTTTTTTGCGCCGTATGTAATCAGTGTTACTTGTCATTGCATGTTCCTACTTTGATATTAGGATATAGAGCTAAACAGTAAAGATTGTCAGCCTAATATGAAAATAAATGCGACCTAATATACTTTTTCCTATTTTTTCCGATGTAAAGATTCTTCCGGGAATAGGTTCAAAGCTTGAAAAAATACTGGATTTATTTATAGGGAAAAAGATTATTGATCTTTTGTGGCATCTTCCTTGCGGGATTATAAATCGAAATGTTGTCCCATCTATTGAGAAGGCGCGACCTGGAGAAGTTTGTACAATCACTCTCAAAGTTTGTCGACACGTCTCAAGCCGAACCCGAAATCAGCCTTACAGAATCTTCTGTGAGGATGATACGGGAGAGATAGAATTAATATTTTTTCATTCCAACTCTAAATACTTGAAAACTATTCTTCCGATTGGATGTATTAAGACTGTAAGTGGTAAAGTTGAACCATATATGGGTAAAAAACAAATTTCTCATCCTGACCACATTGTAGATGTAAAAAACGCAAATAAAATTAAAAAGATTGAACCAATCTATCCACTCACTTCAGGTTTAACTTCAAAAATTTTACTAAAATCACTTTCGGAAGCTTTGAATAAGGTTCCGAAGTTACCTGAATGGCAAAACAAAAAGTGGTTAATGTTCAAAAAGTGGCCCTCTTGGGATAAGGCAATAAAAGCAGTGCATTCCCCACATTCGGAAAAGGACTTAGATCCACTATCGCCCTCTAGATCGCGGCTTGCCTTTGATGAAATTTTAGCCAATCAACTTGCGCTTGCTTTAGTGCGTCGTTCTCAAAGAGCACAAATTGGCCGTGAATTTATTGGAAAAGGTTATCTTTTGGAAAAGGGAAAATCAAATTTATCTTTCGATTTAACGAGATCACAAGAAATTGCTCTTTCTGATGTTTGTACCGATCTCGAGTCTGCAGATCGCACGATGAGAATATTACAGGGGGATGTAGGTAGTGGAAAAACAGTTGTAGCATTTCTCTCGATGTTGAAAGTTATTGAATGTGGAGCCCAAACCGCACTTATGGCCCCTACTGAGGTATTAGCTAGACAACATTGTAAAACTATACAGGATTTTGCTAAGAATCTAAAAATTGAGGTTGCATTACTTACAGGTCGATTACGGGGCAAGGAACGCAGTATAGTTCTTGAAAAAATAAGAAATGGCAGCACAAAAATAATAATTGGCACACACGCTTTATTTCAGGATGAGGTAGAATTTTTTGACTTGGGTTTTGCAGTTATTGATGAGCAGCACAGATTTGGAGTTCATCAGCGATTAATGTTAGGGTCAAAAGGCAAAGGCCCCGTTGATATTCTTATCATGACCGCCACACCCATACCACGAACCTTGATGCTTAGTTGTTACAGTGACTTGGACACTTCCAAGTTAATTGAAAAACCAAGTGGACGTAAACCTGTTGAAACTAGAATTGTGCCACAAGACCGGATTGAAAAAATTTTTTCGAGAATTAGAGAAACGTTAAATAACGGTTCAAGAATATACTGGATTTGTCCTCTTGTAAAAGAAAGCGAAAAAATTGATGTGTCGGCGGCCACTGAGAGGTGCGCAATATTGGATCGCCAATTTCCCAATCGTGTGGCACTTTTGCATGGTCAAATGAAGTCGGGAGAGAAGAATGAAGCGATAAAAAAATTCTCAAAAGGGGAAGTCGACATTTTAGTTGCAACAACAATAGTAGAAGTCGGTATTGATGTGCCTGAAGCAAACATTATGGTTATTGAGCATGCTGAACGTTTCGGATTGGCACAGTTACATCAGTTGCGTGGCCGAGTAGGAAGAGGGCGAACAAACTCGTTCTGTTTATTGGTCTATGGATCTCCAATGAGCGAAATAGCCCGAAGCCGTCTTGAAATAATGCGTAAAACAGAGGATGGATTTAAAATTGCTGAAGAAGATCTTAGGCTTCGGGGAAGCGGAGAAGTCCTTGGAACAAAACAAAGCGGCTTTCCCGGGTATCGGTTGGCTGATCTAGTCAAACACAATGAGTTACTTGAAATTGCAAGAGATGAAACCAAACTCATCTTAGAAAAAGATCCTTACTTGAAATCGAAACGAGGCGAAGCATTAAAAATGCTGCTTTACTTATTCGAGCGAGATACAGTGGCGAAAATATTAGGCGCTGGTTAGCGGTTTTGATTATTCTAAGGGTATAGTCCTATCATCAGCATTTGCTGCTCCTACTTTCTTTATACCTCGCTGATGCAGTGGACGTTTATCAATTGGTGTGACAATCCCCCCTGAAACAACCATTTTAATCCCTTCTTCCACTGACATTGAAAGCACCACTAATTCGCGTCTAGGTAAAAAAAGAAGATAGCCAGAGGTTGGATTTGGCGTTGTTGGCAAAAAAACATTAACAACTTCGTCTTGAGTTGTATCTTGGACTTCTCCCTCTGTTTGTCCTGTAATAAATCCCATGGCCCAAGAGCCTCTTCGTGGATATTCAAAAAGAACAACCTCTCTAAATGCGCTAGATTGATTGGAGAGAACAGTCTCAAAAATTTGCTTTATAGCGCTATGAACACTTCTAATTACAGGCATGCGAGCAAGAATTTTTTCACTGGTTCTTAACCATAGCCGTCCAACCATGCCCGCAGTGATTGCACCTATAAAAGTAAGCGAAAAACAAACGATTAGAAGCCCCAAACCGGGAAGACTGAAGGGTAAGTAGGTTTCTGGGTTATAAACGGTGGGAAGAAGCGCAACGACTTGAGAATCAATCCATTCAATAAAAATCCAAGCTATATAAAGAGTAATTCCGATTGGACCGGTAACTAAAACCCCAGCAAAGAAATAACTGCGTATTTTAACACGAAAAGAGCTTCTTCGTGATTTGTGTGTAGCCTTTCTACTTGATGTTTGCTGTTCTTCAAGTTTTTGCATTATTTATATATATTTAAAAAAAATGGCACTGATATAATTACCTATTTCCTGAGTTTTTTCTTGATAAGATGTATTCGTTAAACCACTTATTTAGTAAGTCGTGATTACTGCCAATTTCCTTGCCGAGACCTTTGACCATATTTTAAGAGATAACAGTTGCCAAGCGCCAGTACAATTTTTTTGTTAATAAGAGCCAGTTGAAAAATATTACATTTTAACTATCTAATGGGCAAAAAACCAAGTTTTGCTAAGGTTTTGTGCATATTTAAAAAAGATTTATAAAAATGGTGAAAAAATATAAAGATATTTGGTTTGACGATTTTACAATAGGTCGAGTTTTCTTAACTGAAAGTCGCTGTATTACTGGTGAAGAGATTATTGCTTTCGGCAAAAAATATGCTCCGCTCCCGTATCATACTGACCCAAATAAGGCAAAGGAATATATGTTTGGTGAACTTGTGGCCGCGGGCTTTCATACATGTTCCGTATCATTTGGACTTTTTATAGAAAGCGGCATACTTGATGCATGCGCAATGGGGTCGCCGGGCTTTAATAAATTGCGTTGGAGGAAACCAGTTCTTCCTGGGGATAGATTGCAAGTGAAATCGACAGTAACTAATGTCTCACCCGCAAGAGATGATAAGGGTCGAAATTTAGTTACGATGTTATTCGAAACATTTAACCAAGACAAAGAGCTTGTTTTAGAAATGGAGACTAAACATTATGTTAGAGATCGTCCTTCAAGTTACGGTTAATCTTTCATAAGCTCTCTTCTAAGTATTTTACCGACATGACTTTTTGGTAGCTTTTCAACAAATTCTATTATTTGCGGAATCTTGTAAGGCGCAATGCTCTTTCTAAGCATTGCTATTATTTCGTGTTTAATTTGATCTAGATCTTTTACGTTGTTTCTTAGAACTAAAACAGCCCTTATTTTATAGCCAATTTCTGGATCTTTTTTAGGCACAACACATGCCTCTGCAATACATTTGTACTCTCTAATTGCTTCTTCGATTTCGATTGGTGAAATAAATATTCCTCGACTCTTAAAACAGTCATCACCGCGCCCTGCAATCCAAATGTATCCATCCTCATCCTTTTTGGCCAAGTCTCCTGTATGGTACCAACCATCATGCATAACCTCTGCAGTTTTCATGGGATCGTTATGATATTCGAGAAAAAAACCTGGATTGTCTCCTTCTATAAGCAAATTCGCTACTTGTCCTGTCGGAACTTCCTGGTAATCATCGTCAAGTACTTCAACCCTTGTGCCGGGCAACGCCTTGCCGACTGATCCAGGTTTTATGGGCCAGTGAGGACTTTGACCAAAAACAAGTTGCAACTCTGAAACTCCGTAATGTTCCCAAATGGGACAACCTATCCTATTTTGCCACTCGTTAAATGTAGCTGCCTCTAAAGACTCACCTGTGGCATTGCACCCTCTTAAACTAGAAAGATTATATTGCTGCTCTAGATTTTGCTTCATAAGTATTCGCCGGTAAACAGTTGCAACAGAATAAAGAAGGCTAACCTTATACTTCTCTATCGTCATTAAAACATTTTCCGGGCTTGGGCGTTCTCTCATAATGGCCCCTGTAATGCCATTTCTTAGTGCAAAAACTACGTTATGTCCTAGAGAACTGATAAAACTCCACTCGCCTGTGGCCAAAACAACATCGTTTTTTTCAGGAGTAATTCGTAATTTATTCATGTCACCTTGTGCAATAACCCATCGATGTGCATGGACAATACCCTTTGGTCTGCCGGTTGTTCCTGATGTGTAAACCAGAAATGCTGGATCATTTGATTTGGTTTCAGCCGGAGCAACAGTTGCTCCAAGATTCTCAGCAATAAATTGTTCAAAACCAATTTCATCAGGCCATGCTCCATTGGATATTATTAGGCCTTTTGGTAACTTTTCCTTCAATAAACGGAGTGGTTCAGCAATTTCATCACGACTGATTGCTGCAACAGCTTGCGAATTATTTATAACGTATTCTACTTCGTGTTTGCTCAACAACGAGTTTTGCAAAACAGGTTGTGCACCAATCCTGACAGTCCCTAGAAATGCGAAAACATATTCAAGACAATTGCTAAGACGAATCAGTACCCTTTCATTTGGTTGAATGCCAATATTTTGCAGGCCCCTAGAAAATGCTGAAACCCCCTGCAGTAACTCCGCATAAGAAATTTTTCCTCCGTCGTGCACAAACGCAATTTTACCACCTAGTCCAAAATTGATTTGGCGATCTAAAGCTTCCCAGCAAAGATTACTGTATTCCGGTATCTCACGATAACCAGGCCACGTCTGAATAGGTTTGTAATTCATTCCTCAAAGGGTGTGTTGTTATACCATGGACCTGTGAAATTCGGTGTTCGTTTTGATAAAAAAGCCTTTATACCCTCTTGGCAATCCTTTGTTCTTGTAATTTCTTTAATTCCTTCCAATTCTCTCTGCCATCCTTCTTCGGTGCGGTTTTGATTCCAATAATATTTGACGAGAGATTTTGCATGACGAACGGATAGATACGGATTTGTTGCAATCTCTGCAGCAATTTTAATCGTTTCTTCCATTAAGTTATTGTGTGGAATAATCCGGTCAACGAGTCCAATACGCTCTGCTTCATCTGCATCTACGATGCGCCCTGTGAGTATCATCTCCATTGCGCGCCCTACCCCAACCAATTTTGGTAAATTCCGGGCACCACCCGACTCTGGCAAAAAACCGGCTGGAACAGCCACCTCACCTAATCTTGCCTTATCGGAAGCATAGCGAATGTCACAAAGAGTGCACATCTCTAAACCAATGCCAACTGCCGGACCATTAATGGCAGCGATAACAATTGGAGGAAGATCCTCTAGTTTTCGAAAAGCGCGTTGTAGAACTTCGTGCCGCAAATCATTGAAAAAGTATCCGGCTAATTCCTTATAGGGGCCAAAATTACCAAAATCGAAGTCTTCTGAGGCCGCTCCTACAGGACCTGCTTCTGATTTAAGGTCTCCGCCAGCTGAAAAGCCTCTGCCCTCGCCTGTAATTATGATTACGCGAATATTTGAATTATGTTTGATTTCGTCACACAGGATATCCAATTCAACTCGCATACGTACATCAACAGCGTTTAGGTTTTCAGGACGATTCATGGTAATTATGCCAATTGATTTTTCTTTTGGACGATTAGGATTCGAAATAATTTTCCATTTTAAAGCTTCGTATTTCATTTAAATATTGTCCTTGTGCTTAAGTTCCAACGCGCATTGGATCTATTAAACTTCGTAAACAGGCTACAACACTGAGTGCTGTAATCTTTCCGGTTCCCGGATTCTCCTCTGACTGAACATTTTCAATCGTCATTTCAAAGCGCGCACTATCTGCATCTACTTTTATGGTATGAGTATTTCTTTTTAGACTTGGATCCGCCCAAATTTCAAGAAGTGTTTTCTCTGCTCCAATACCAGCAAGCCCAAGAGCAGCAGCAACATTTACGTTGGCTGGAAAACCAGTCGCACCATTGAGAGCATTACCCTCAAAAACTTTTTTTGGTTCTGAGAGGTTTTCAACTGAAATAGCATTTTCTATTAAATACTTTGCACCTTTAAGAGCATTGGGTGGTTTTCTGGTAATCATCCGTATTTCACTGACCGAACCCTCAGCGGCGGCTCTAACGGCGTCAAGGCCGAGTAACGCACCGGTTGCTAAAATAATCTTTCCCCCATTTTCTTTCGCAATGGAGATAATGTGTGGATTTGCAAGGATACCTGCTCCGCTAACTGTGATAAATAGTTTTCCTGCTTCAAGTGCTGGCACTGCGAAATTTATAAAAGCCGGTTTTGGAACACATTCAACAATTACATCGGCGGCGTTGGCTAGTTCTTTTGAACTTAAAATTGGAACAGTTTGAGAGAGGCAATTCATAGCCGCCACTGCTTTTTCTTTATTTCTTACTGAGACCCCAACTAATTCCATACCTTTAATATTCTTGTCTACTGCTGTAGCAACAACTTTTCCGATGGCACCAAAACCAGCAATTCCTATTTTCACAGAATTTCCTCCCAACATATCCGTGGCCGCAGAGTCAATGTTTGAAATTTTTTACTCAAGTATTCTAGTAGTCTTATCACTCTGGTGAAATAGAGAAAAAGTGTTATGAAAGAAAAAAATTTCCGGAAACGTTAAGGTATTTGGATGATGATTGCTGTCAAGTCAGCGAAAGCAGATGTTAGGGTAATGTCCTTGATTGGTCTTGCGCATTTTTTTAGCCATTTTTTTCAACTAACACTGCCCGCCCTCTTTCCTCTTATGTGGAAATATGAAGGACTGAATTGGAGCGAATTAGGAGCACTTTCAGCGGTTTTGTATGCTGCGTCCGGTATTGCCCAGACCCCGGCCGGATTTTTTGTAGATAAGTTTGGAGCTCGTTTAACCTTACTTGTGGGAATGCTCTCGATGTCAGCCGCAATGTGTGGATTTTTGTTTGTAGAAACATACACATCCATGATTTTTTTAGCCTTTTGCGCGGGCTTGGGTAACTCAGTATTTCATCCTGCTGATTTTAGTATTCTCAATGGAAGTATCGACTCTTCTCGCATAGGTAGAGCTTTTAGCGTACACCATTTTGGAGGGTATATTGGTTATTCTTCCGCTCCATTTCTTTTGCTTTCGATGGGATATGTAATTGGATGGCGTGAAACAATTTTTTTTGCGGGTTGCGGCGGTTTCATAGTTACCGCTTTAATATGGCATAATAGAGCCAGGCTAATTGATTGTGGTTTAGATAAAGGTATTAAACCAGAAAACATCAGAAAAGAAATAAAAGGTCTGATTAGGCCCAGTTTTATTATGGCATTTCTATTTTTTACTTTTATGGCCATGGGCTCAGTCGGAATGATGACGCTTGGTGCCGGAGCATTAATCCAGTTAATTGATGTATCAGACAAAATTGCCAATGGGACAATTTCACTTCAACTTATTGGGACAATTTTTGGTGTAATAGCTGGAGGTTATATTGCTGATCGTGTATCAAGGCACGATTATATGACAGCTATTGTTGTAACGATTGGAGCTATTTCACTTCAAGCTTTGCCCATTTTTCAATTAACCGAAATGTCTTTTTTTATTTCTATATTGGTTGTTTTTGGCGTTTTGTATGGCATTGCAGGTCCACTACGTGACATGGTAATTAGAGCTATTACTCCTCCTGGAGCTGCAGGTAAGGTGTTTGGATTTACGTATTCTGGTATGGATGTTGGCTCTGCATTGTCGGGGGTAATTTTTGGTTATTTTTTGCAGAAAGGTATTCCAGAGATGGTTTTTGTTGGTGTAGGCATTACAATGTTTGTGGGGGTGGCGATTATTTTAATGGCACATTCAATGTCCGATCGCGAAAAGTCCATCAACTCTCTTTGAAAGTAGGAAAATTCTAAAATATGTTTTGATAGCAAGGCTTTTTTTGATTGGTTCTTTGTATAATTATTTTGGGAGAGGTCTTTATCTGTTAGGGTCGCATTTTGTAAATTAACTTATGGGACCACACTCTTTAATGGGGTATCATTTACAAGGTTTTCTGACTTCAAAGAATTCTACACAAAGTATGTTTTACTAAAATGTAAGAGACGCTAGTTCGATATTTTTTTAAAATTCTGCTATTTGTTTTTTAAATCTAGAAGACATTTTATCAATTAATAAGGACAATAAATTTCATTATATTCGCAGCATACCTTACCCAAATCACTACTACAATGTATACGGAGTTATTGGCTAGGTAATGAACGTTATATTTTTTTTACTAGTTTTAGTCGCTTTTACAGTGACAGCTTGGAAACAAGTTTTATGGGACCCTGCAAGTGGTTTGAACGCTCCGATGCAGGTGCTGGGGCATTCTATGATTGAAACTGCTGGTACTGCGGTAACCCTTGCTCTTGGACTGGTTGGTGTGATGGGCTTATTTCTAGGCCTTATGAAGATAGCTGAGGTTGGAGGCTTGCTTCGAGTATTTGCAAAACTCCTTAGACCCCTTATGGTTCGTTTATTCCCGGAAGTTCCCAAAGATCACCCTGCAATGGGCGCTATGATTATGAATCTATCCGCAAACGCATTGGGATTGGGGAACGCAGCAACACCTTTTGGAATTCGAGCAATGCAGGAACTCGATACTTTAAATCCCAATAAAGGTATGGCAACAAATTCTATGATACTCTTTCTTGCCATAAATACCTCTAGTGTAACTTTGTTACCAACTGGTATTATAGCACTTCGTGCTGCTGCAGGTTCTGATGATCCAGCCGGCATCTTGCCTACCACTCTTTTTGCTACATTGTTGTCTACTACGATTGCAATTATGACTGCTAAATTTTTTTCAAGAATGGGGCAATCAAAAAGTAATATAAATACCGGTTCTGACATAAATCTTAATGCCAATCATTCAATTAACGCTAGGAGTGATGATTTGAGTGGAAAAGGTTATCCTGTCTGGGTATCTATTTTAGCTCTAGTTAGTTTGATTACTTTAATACCAATGACTGTCATCTTTGGTGGTCTTCTATCTCCTTGGATCATTCCAGCTTTAATAATGGGATTTTTAACCTTCGGTATGTTCAGGGGTGTTAGAATTTATGAGAGTTTTGTGGATGGTGCAGAAGAGGGATTTAAAGTCGCTATAAAAATTATTCCGTATCTTATAGCAATTTTAGTTGCGGTTGGAATGCTTCGAAGTAGTGGAGCGCTAGAGTTGTTTGTTGGCTTTCTAGGACCAATAACTTCAATTTTTGGGCTTCCAGGAGACGCTTTGCCAATGGCTTTACTAAGGCCTCTATCCGGTTCTGGTGCTTATGGTATTGTAGCATCCGCGATAAACGATCCAAATATTGGCCCGGATAGTTACACGGGATATTTGGTCAGCACACTGCAAGGGTCAACAGAGACTACTTTTTATGTCTTAGCTGTTTATTTTGGAGCAATACAAATAAAACGAATAAGATATGCATTGGTAGTTGCTCTAACTGCTGATGCTGCTGGAGTAGCCGGAGCAATTATTGCATGTACATATTTATTTGGTTAGAAATTATAAACATACAGAAATTTGGTTATAATTGAATAAACTGGGTTTTAAAAAAATAGCATTTATCCTAAAACTAACGCAGATANGNNAACTACTTTGTAGATTCGAAAAGTGGCGAAAGTATTTAAGCAATTTGAATATTTAGAAAAATTTATAAAACCCCTATCCCACTGCAAAATGAAACGAAAAGATCCTGTATAATCTGAACATCTCTGAACGCGGGAAATGCTAGCCCTGCTGCAATGAGTAATATTCCTAGAATTATGTACTCTGTTTGAGGCAACCTATTTCTCGATTTTTTTTATGCTTCCTGGTAAACAGTAAATTGTCATATCTTATCCTAAGAAGAACTCTGTTTAATTTAATACTATGAGTAAATTTTTACACATTTAACAAGTAAAATATATACTTGTGTTATGTATCTTTAGTCCAGATAAATTATTTTCTTAGGGGCCTATTTTTGGTAGATCGAAAAGAATAGAATTGCCTAATGTCTTTCATAAGTATGAGTAAACAAATTTTTTAATATATTTGCAGTAAACATTAAAACTTTAACGGTTATTTTATTTTAAAGATTTCGAAGGATAAAGAATGAATCTTGAAACAGGATTGGTTTTAGTGGCACTCATCTGGGGAGCATGGGTGCTTATGAAAATCCATCGGCGACGTCAGCAAATTAATAATCCTATTGCACCCATTATTGGCAGCCCTAAAAAGACAAAAAAGAATGAGATGCCACGTCTCGGCAAGCCTGGGACGCTCACTTATAATCAAATCAAAGAATTGCAAAAGAATAATTTTGAACCTGATAGAAATTGGAGCATAGAAGAGGCCAATCTAATACTAGACGCAGTTAAGTACTTGCGATGTGTTTGTCGTGATGTTGCAAATGCCGAAGTTGAAAAGGATCCCCCAATTGAAATTCAAAATGAACTTTTACGTTTTATTCTGACAGAACAAGATATAAGAGAACATGTTCGCAAGTGGGGCGATACCGGCAGATTGACAGGAAAAAAGCAAATAACCGTTAACGAACCCCCATTAGAAATAAACAATCAATATAAAAGGGTAAAAGAATTAGCTATAGAATTCTTTTCTGATGAATAGGATATTCAAAGTATCTTTTACTTTGTTTAACTAGCTGTTTACGGAAACCCCCTGTACTAAGGTTCTTCTGAGCATACGTGGTTCACCCGGCGGAAAATCTCTCCGTGCATGACTAATTGACCGGTTATCCATTATTACTAAGTCACCAACGTCCCACTTGTGTTCGAATATTATGTCGTCGTTATCTTGATATTTGAATAATAATTCCAAAAGAGCATTGCTTTCAAATTCTGAAATTCCTTCGACCCGCGCTGTCATAAGAGGATTAACGTAAAGTGCCTTTTTCCCAGTTTCGGGATGTCGTATTACTAACGGGTGTATCCAATGATTTAATTGAGAAATATCTTGATTTAAATCGACGCGTCCTCGTGAGGCATAGTCATAAATATTGAGAGCGCTGAGCCCAGATAATTTAGCCTTTATTTTTGAGTCTAAGTTATCATAAGCAAGATGCATATTTGCGAAGACAGTTTCTCCACCAGTACTCGTTACTGCTAGCGCATAAAGAACAGTTGCTGCGTCAGGAACTTCCTTAAAAATACCATCGTGGTGAAACCAAACCTCGCCGTCCCCAAAGGACCCCAATGGTTTTCCCTGGTCCGTGAGATTTGTGACTAAGTGGACGGTTCCAGCATACTCTGAATCGGAGTCTTCTTTTCGTCGATTGAGAGGTTTTCCTCTTGTTCCCAATCCACCCATAAACTCACAGAATCTGAATTGATCCTGATCACTTATTTCTTGATCCTTAATGACAAGAACTCCGTATTTATAAAGTGCATCTTTTAATTTTTTTTGATTTTCTGCCGAAAGGATTTCTTTAAGGTCTACTTCTGTAATTATTGCCCCACCAGCAGATGAAATTGGAGTTAGTTTCATTTGTGCACCCTACGATTATTCTAACGAAAATTTTATTCATATCTTAATTTTTTACAAGAATTTTAGCTGAAGTTGTTATATATTTTTCCAAATTTAAAAAAATTTAAAATCATTTTTTTAAATTGGTTCCATTAATTTTTACTTGGTGATTCGAGAAAATGAATAAGTTTCAAAAAAATGTTCTAGGTTCGTATCTTGAGGTTTGTGGATTGAGTCCGAAAACTGGTTTTTACAGGGACGGCTGTTGTAATACTGGTAGCAACGATTCAGGAACTCACACTGTATGTGCTATAGTAACAGATGAATTCCTTTCTTTCACAATTAAAAACGGAAATGATCTGAGCACACCACGAGTAGAATACGGATTTCCAGGTTTGCAAGCCGGTGATAGCTGGTGTCTTTGTGTATTGCGATGGAAGGAGGCTTACAAAGCTGGTGTTGCGCCAAGTGTAAAACTAAGGGCTACAAATCTAAAAACACTAAATTTTATCGAACTGGAAGATCTTAAAAAGTTTGCAATCGACCTAAACTAATATTTTGTCTCAGCAATAAGATTTTGTAGTTGATTTGCAGCAAAGAATTGTCTTTGACTGTAATAGAGAATTGTTCCGAAAAAATTTAATTAATGTTTTATTCTGCAAATGCTTTCTCGATAACATAACTTGCAGGAGTTGCATTTGACCCCTCTACAAAACCAACATTTTCAATAATCTTTCGGACATCATCAATCATACCCATGGAGCCGCATATCATTATCGCATCGGTTTCTGAATTCAGGTCCTCAATAGAAAGTTTTTCAAACAGTTCTTTCGACTCCATAAGAGTTGTAATTCTACCAGAATTAACATAATCTTCTCGGGTACAGCTTGCAAAGTACTTTATGCGGTCTCGAGCAAATTCACCCACAAGAGGATCCTGATCTAAAGTATCTAACAAATGCTCCCCATATCTTAATTCTTTTGCATTTCGACAAGTATGAGTAAGAATTATTCTATCGAACTTATCATAGGTGTCAGGATCACGGATTAAACTGGCAAAAGGAGCAATTCCCGTGCCTGTCGACAGCAGAAATAGTCGTTTAGCAGGTATCAGGTTATCTATTACTAATGTTCCAGTTGGTTTTTTCCCAATCAGAATTTCATCCGTTGGCTTAATATGTTGAAGCAGTGAAGTGAGCGGGCCGTCTTGAACCTTTATCGAATAAAAATTCAGCCCATCATCCCAATGCGGGCTAGCTACTGAATATGCTCGTAAGAGCGGTTTTCCATTTTTTAGTAAGCCTAACATAATAAATTCTCCAGATCGAAACCGGAAGGCGCTAGGTCTGGTTGTACGAAATGAAAAGAGGGTTTCGGTCCAGTGTTGAACATCTTGTACTTTTTCTAAAGTTAACGTTTTTGGTAAATTTACTGCTTCAGGCTCCAATGCACTTAACCTTCCATATCTTATTTAGTCTTTGAAAATAAATTCCCATCAGTATATTGAGATTGCAACTCATTATCAATATCATATAAATAATTATTATTATACGGTTTTTATAAATGTGGTTTTCGATTCCACCCCAAGTATTACCCGAACCTAATAGACACAGAGGAGTGTTAAATCGTCTATTTATGCTTTTTAAAGAAAAAATAAATTCTGGAAATGAAATGTTCTGCATAGGCGAATTTGACAAAGCCCTGGTAGATTTTGAAGCAGCATTATCGACATCAAATCAGATATTTCATATGTCAGTTATGGAAGAAAAATGGGTTGAAGATTCCATTCACACGCTAATTATTGCAAGGGTAAATGTTGCTCATACAAAGTTTCGACTTCAATATCTGGGAGATGCAGAAAAACATTTAAAGATGTTAGTGAAAACCTTGAAAATATGGAGTGGATCCACCAATTCATCCGCTGCATTTCGTGAAGTTTGTTTGTCTAATTTAGAGTATGCAGAAGTTACATATCGTGAATTTATGGATGAAGTGGGTAAAATATGAGTTTTTTCGATAAGTTGGTTTTTGAAAATTTTCAATTTTTAAAACTTTTTTAAGTCTTTTTTAATCCAGATTTATTCCCTGCATTAATTGATTAAATATCTTTTTGAGCCAAATGCCTGGGTGGTCTCAAAAAGGTATTTCGTCGTCTAGGGTGACGTCATGATTTTTTTCATCATTAGAATGGTCATTCAATAGAGTTTTAGAACCGGAAAGTGTGTGAGAACTGTCACGTGTTATTTTCCAAGCTTTCACATCAGTGTACCAACGCCCGTTATATTCGCGGCTTTCTAAATCGATACCAACCGTAATAATTTCCGATTGCTTGATGGCAAATAGATCAATTTTATCACCCCACACAACAAAGCAAATTTTCTTTGGATATTCACTAACTGTTTCCAAAACATACTCTTGTTTTCGCCAGTTTCCTCTGGTGGTTTCACCCGATTTTTCATCTAAAATCTCAATTATTTTTCCAGTAACTTCCATATGGTATTCTTTCAATATGTGCACAAATTCATAACCGTGTAGGTTCCAAGCTAAATTTTTGAGTTTTATAACATGAAAAATAGGAATTCTAATAACTGTTTTTCTGTATAAGATTGTTAAATTAAGGCCAATTTCTGATACAAATTCATAAAACGCTATCATCTCTTGAAAAAAAAGTTCTAAGCTTCGGTCAGAGATGTTTTTATAAGAGAGGACAGCCATTGTGGTAAGTGTGCGTGGAATGACCCTCGCAGAACGGTCAAAAGTTAATAATTGTGACCTAATTAAATAATTTAGCAATAAAAGTGGGGTCGTACAAACACGTATTTTACTGAACCTAGTATACTTGGTCATTATTTATTTGCAATTATTGATCGTTATAGGTACCTCAAAAATCGGATTTAATGATAAGAAAATGAAAAATACCTCTATGTGATTGGTATAAGAAAGAATTTGAAGAAATTAATGCGTATTTTTCAATTACCATCTCATGCATTTAAATTAAAAATTAACTTTGATTGGCTATAAATATCCCCTAGTTGGCGGGTTAGTCTGTTGAGTTTGGCCGCTGTCTTATAATTAATCCAATCCGTAAAAACTTCCTGTTCATTTTTGTAAATTACACTAAAAATTCACCGAACAAAGTTATTGCCATGGTGTCCAAAACGTTTATCTCTCTGCAGAGAAACTACGTATATCACTTTGTTCAACACTGAACCTTTTGTAAATCTGTTTTCTAAATCATTTCTAATTTAAAAACACGACAATCGTTGGGCAGAATGTAGTAAAAAGGTTTTTCGTATAAACAGCACTGCAGCAATATACAATTCATAAACATTACAATGGTGAAAAAACTGAAATTTGTTAAATTTACTTGGGAAAAAGTTTTGCGCCCGAGAGGACTCGAACCTCTGACCTACGGATTAAAAGTCCGCTTCTGTGAAATCATTTCCTCAATAAAAACAATAACTTAGCAACCTAAGTAATTGGTTTACTTAACATAAGGATACCACACGGATACTAAGCGGATAGCAGGAGGATATTTAACGGATAGTCAAAATCTCTGAAATTTCTCTGATCATCAATATTACAAAGCGTAATTAGAGTGCTTCGATGATAATTGATTTCATTTGAAATCGTAAATATATCAGACTGGTGTTTTTTTTGTAGTCAGTGATAAAAACTTAAAGTAACTGACTAGTTCTCCTCAACACCCTTTGTATTTCTTACGGACACATTCACGGGTATGAATCCCATAGATTAGGTGCGTCTAGCAACGCTTCTAACGAATTCTTAAATTCCAACAATTCTTCGGGAAACTTGTTAGAAAAA
>PAPV01000009.1 GCA_002709075.1 Rhodospirillaceae bacterium
TAAAATAAAAAATTAATATGAGATAAAAAATGACTGTAAAGAGAAGTGACGAAAGTTTGAAAATACTTTCTTTAAAAATAAAATAGTTCAGAACGTCAAAGGGATAGACATAAATCAGGTATGTAATAAAAAAAATAACAATAAAAAAAATTGATTGTCGAAAATTGATCATAAATCAGTCAAATCCCAAAAATAAACATACCCATCAACTTTTCGTATTCTGTCAAAATCCACATAGTAGGTTGCTTTACTAGTTTCACCCATCTTCGTCCATCAAGCAAAACTGGTGGATGAGAACATCACGGTGAATACGAGTGTGAATATGGTGAGTAGGGATACCATGATTGATTACCTGATTACGGTAATCTTGTGATACTGACTTAGAATCTTTTTTTACCGTTCACTTTTACCAACCCTTTTTTGTGGCAGTATTCGTAAATATTCTCGTCGATCACAGAGTCATCCTGTGTCATTCTCCATCTAAATTTCAAACAACTTAACTTAGTTTTTCCTAGATCTAAAATTTTTATACTTTTGATCCGTTGATAATTCCCTTTTTCTTTATCGTAGTAGTCTGATGTAAATGACCTATGTTCTCCTTCTTTCCAATTTCCGATCGGAAATTTACAACCATTCGTTATAAATTTACTACGCCTGTTATCAAAAACCCTCCCGAGGCACTGATTATTATTGGTCACTGTCCAAAGTTGTTGCACTGTTTTTCCCGTTTTTTTGCTATACCGCGAACGATCATAAACCTGAATGATTTCGCCGTTTCGAGGATTTTCCCAATTTATTGGACCGCGGATAGAATGTCTTTCTTTATAACCAAAATTAAAGTCCGTTTCGGGAAATGTAATCTCTTGTGCACCTGTTATTTCACCTCCCGACCAGAGTTCCACAGGGATGAATCTCTCATTTGCAAAAGAGATATTCGGCAATAATGCGAACAACAAGACTGGTATTATTTTTCTCATCTAATTTAAACCTTTATGGAACACGGCATGATCGGCATCAAAACTTTTATTTCTATTTGCTCCGCATTTTTGCTTCAGTCGGTGATAATCCTCGAAACCTCACCTGTTCTTTTATTGGTTTCCATCGAACCTGTTTCTCTGGGGGTTTCCCACAGTCCTCACACTTAAATTTCTGATCGACATAATCAAAGTTCGGTTTCCCTGATGACAACCATTCATTCGGGATTATTTCTTTCCACCTCTGACAGGACAGACAATACAGACCCAGAGACATACCATTGTCACCTAGATCACTGATTGTGTGTACCTCTATAAAGTTTTCCATGAGAGAAAGACTACCCCGTCAAAACTGAGCAATAAATCGTAATCTATAAATGCAATAAGGTGTCTATGAGAGAACGAACGAAAGACTGTTTCAAGTGCAGTGAACCAAAAGAGGTACTCTATCGGTGTCGATATGAGGACCTAAAAAACTGGGTGTTCCTGTGCGACCCATGTCTTCAACAGATCAAGAGAACATTCTCAGACACTTATCAGTACGGTGGGACTTGGAAGAGTAAGAAGAGGTAGACCTCTTGCAGACTTTCTAATTCTAGAACTTTTCTAGTACTCTCATCTTATGAGCAAACTCACATTCACAATCTGCATGATTCTTGCCCTAGTTATTGGTGTTGTAATCGGTATTGGGTGGATGAGTATAAGTCATGAAGGACTCGACGGTGAATACTTTCGAGCACTTAAAACGGTCGGTGGGTCAGGTGTAAATTGGATAGATGCGATATTTCGATACTGTGTCGTATTGCTCGTGAACATGGCGAAGGTGATCGGAATATTTTACGAAGCATTGAACATATGGGTATTCATAATCGTCCAACCACTCATCATCTTCCTACTATTCGTTTGGGTTATCCGACTCCGGAGAAAAGTGAAAAACGTTAGATGATAAAACCCATCAAAACTCATAGAGGTTTGTTTAAACTTCCCTAAACGCAGAAACCCACCTTCCGGTGGGTTTCGGTAAGTTTCACAGAGGTGAAATTCGTAGATATTGTTAAGGTTGAAGTTACCGATAGATTACCAGAAAAGACCTCACATTCAAACTGAGTCCGCTCCCAATGCAGATCGAGTCTCGTGATCTAGCGGTGCGCGAGATTTGTTAGTCTTTTGGATATTAATTAGGTCACTTAAAAGCGCGCCCAACAGCACGAGGAAAAAAACTAGTATAAAAATCGTCAAAAATATTTGTGGAATAATTCGATTAGAGCGTAAATAAATCCGTAGGCGAAAATGCAAAAAATAAGGAATATGAGAAACTTATTCATTCCGTCATTCGACATCTTTTCCCAATCGGGTCTGTCGTCATCGCCAAAAAGTTTCATATTGTTCATCCGCAATTTCTGTTACCGAAAATTTAGAGATTAAGTCCCCTGAAAAACTCTTGGGTTGCTATACAATTAGTATCTTATCTAGGATATTGCCTGGAGTTTTTTTGGAAACAAGTATCTCTAGAACCACCCGAAATCGGCAATCCAATTGTACCCAAAATAGATCACGCCAATCCAAAGAAGACCTTTCACAAAAAAGAAGGCAAACGCTAAAACCCCGACGCCTTTAATCCATTTTTTAATTTTGTTGTCCATATTCTTGAGCAATCGAGAAGGGCGTGTTTGTTTGCTCTACGCCATTTTTAATAAATAGGAAAAGATTGGAAAATTTCCACCAATTGGATGGTTAGGTGGACATGTGTCCTCTATTTTCTATATCGATAGGGAGGGTTTCTCCAAGTGAGGGTGACACCACTTCTGTTATATTGTGTATACCTAGGAGTTCCGACAGGAAAACTTACAAGATACAAGGAGTATTTTATTTATGGTTCGAATGATCATGGGCATGAAAGTTGCCTCTTCGATTTTTGCAATGGGAATGATTGCAGGGATGGGGGCACTCGCGATGTGCAAAAACAGTAAATTAAAGAAAACTGAAGGTAAGGGGTCCGATAGTTAAGTCTCTTGAGGTCGATAAAGGGATGCTCTTTGGAGCAGTCTAACTTCCCCAAATCCATAGCACTTTGGGTTCCCTCAATGTGCGATTGACCATCTCAACACCTTTTAAGGGAGGGTATTTTATCTACTAGTAGATCACTCTATTTGGTTCTTTTGATGTAGAGCAGGTTGACCAGAGGTGCTAACAACCAGAGTGCAGCAGAGGTCCATAAGATCGGATGGTTAGGTAATCCGTGTCCAACAAAATAAGACACAAACAGGACTAGCAGTAATACGTTCAGCGTAATTGCGATAATTTTCAAACTCATATTCGTCTCATTTTGTTGCTTGAATAGGTGATGGACGACGAAGTTAAATTATTCGGCGTCTCTGACTTCCAAGGTTCTTCTGGTTCTCAATTGTTTTGTAAACTCAGGCATCTGTGGTGATAGATGTGTGAGATAAAACTTCTCAAGCATCTGAACCGATGTGCGTGCATTTTTCGCAAGACCAAACAGATCGTTCCCCCCAGACTTTAGTATCTGAAAACACAACGCGGAATGTCGCAATGAATATGTGGTGTGGGGTTGTCCGTATGCGTCCGTGCCAATACCCGCTGCGTTCACGAGAACCTTGAACATTTTTGATACTCTCTCACCCACGTAGGACCTGTCTTTAATAGCGTCGAAAAAGAGGTATGCGTTGGGATGATCATGGCGAAGAAGAATTTTCTTTCGGAAGATATCGGCAGCAATTTCGGTAGTCGTACTGTCGATACTTCCCTTTGCATTCTTTGTCTTTGAATTTGGGACAGACAAAACTAATTGTTCGATCCCATCTTCCTCAATGCAACGAACATGTTTTGTCTGAAGAAGTTTCCATTCACTGGGTCGCAGGAACGAGTGGATCATGAAGACAATGAAGTCATAGAGTTCACCCCAATCGAAGTCATATTGATCCTGGGGACCATCCCTAAACTCGCGGCAGGTTTTAAGTAATTGAGCGTATTGTTCTGGACTAAACCAAGGTCGCGGGTTTTCTGTCCGTTTCACGGCGGGGAGGGCAGGGATGTGTTCAATCGTTCCGTCACGTTGCGCTTCCTTGAGAACTTTACGAACAAGTACGACATATTTCTTAAGCGAGGACTGTGACAGGTTTCTCTCCGAATGGAGGTCTGCAATGAGACTGTCGATTAGGTTGTAATCAATCCTCCTGACATGGACGTGTCCCAGTCGGGGCAGGAGATCATTGTCGAGTTTTAGTTTGTCATTGTAGAGCATCTCCTCTGACAGTTCACCGCGAACGATTTCTCGCCTTTGCGTGATTTGTAATTTATCGGAGTATGCTCTGAATGAAGTTTCCTCGAAATCTCTTCGCGTGCGTCTCTCTACGACCCGATCCTCATACCAATCTTTTGCGAACTCTTTCGCGTCAGTAAGAAGTTCGCACCTGGTACTTTGTTTAACGAACCGTCCTCTAGAGGGAAGGTACATACCAACGTACCAGTACTTTGATGCGGGCATGCGGAATATCTGCAGTGTTTCGGGATAACCGCGTCCAAGAGACTTTATATCTGACTTTCTATGTCTGGAGTTTTTGACCTTCACGTCACTATATTGTTGGTCAGTTGTTGGTCAGTCAAGAAAATAATAATATATTATGAAAACAATAGGTTAAGATATTTGCAAGGGTTTTCAAGACCAGTGCATTCAATCACTCTGCCACCCCTCCGTTCAAGGTTGCTTAGTGTTGGTATAATTGATTTTACTGGGTAATCTTATTCTAGGGAAGTTTCAAGACTCTAGTGAAGTAAATACAAATTCCCCTCAGTTTTTAGGGGGGGTGGTGTATCTTCAATAGTAAAGAGACCGTTTATAGATTAGAGGAGACCTACCCATAAGAAATTTATGGTGCTGGTCTTTATATACACTACGCATCATAAAGTAATAGAGAAACATAACTTCACCACCATTCCCTTTTTTTCTGCCCAGAACTAAAACTCTATGTCAGAATTTCTTAATGAGAAAACTGACCGCCACATTCTGCCTGACGATAACCGTGCTTCTTGCGAGCGTGGAAAATAAGGAATAGTGCCATGGACGCAGAATTGAAATTATTTACACGAATTTGGTTTGGTTTGCTAATATTACTGAATATTGCTGGAATTGTTGGATACGCAATCGCCGCACAATCGATTTAGGATTTGGTGAATTGGGTACAACAGACATACTCTCCATTTAATATCTATACACACGCTCTAAACCTTGTGCTCATATCCCCAGCAATAGTCACCTATTTTTGGCGGAAAAAAAGGTTTAAAAAAATCATCTACGGACACGACCCCCGGCGCAAGAACTACGGAATAGTTTATCATGTGGCACAAATAAAGAAACTTTGGAAAATAATGATATACCAAATACTGGACCTCAGAATTTGAAATTATCGTAAACGAATTCGGAAGGTTTATAGAAAACGTAAACTATTTATCGTCATTATATTACGTGAGTATGTTGCCCTTTACAAAACAGGAAATTTCTAGAGCGATAATTCAGTCCTATAAAATTTCTTCCGATGACAAAATAAGAGAGATGTTGAAAATAGCTCTGCTCTCACTTTCGCATTTTCAAGAAAACATCGGACATTTGCCAGTTCAAGGTTCTGTAGATTTGACGCAGATTAATATTGAATAACTGTCACCCGAAAAATATTTGGAAATAAACGCAGGTATAGATGAAGAGCGATATAAGAAACTTACAGAGACAGCAGATAAAGAATACCAAGGGTATATCAGAATACTATGATTCCCGTGAACATGTCCGCAAGAAATACAACGGGTGTTGAGGGAAATTCCACCCTCTATCCATTCCAAAATTTATCTGTCTGACTATTTACCTGATTTGTGGCAACCTTGGACATAGTCGTATAGGCAAAAACGATCTTTCTATTTTTTGCCGACATCGTTTTGGCAAGTCATTTTTGATCAACTTTAATACAAAAACAGGACTTTAATCGGTTATAATATTTAACTAAAGTCATTATTTTAACTTCTTTTCAATAGCTGAAGCAAAAGAGAAAAGTTCTGCGTCTTGTTCTTCGAAACCAATAACCTGCAATCCAAGAGGCATACCATCGCATTCCAGAACAGGTAATGAAATAGCGGGTGTTCCCAACATGGAGGTTGGCACAGTAAACACAGGGTCTCCTGTGGAACCTAAACCCATGGGCGCAGCGCCAGTTGCCGACAAGGTAACGCACAAATCAAATTCTTTCTTGGCCTTTGAATACGTGGCACGAGCATTCAACCTTCGTGCCAACACGTCCCCATATTCATGTTGGCTCATATTATTGGCCGCTTTAAGTCTTTCCTTTGATGGTTCTGATAATTTGGAAACGTCCATGTCCAGAGCATAAGTATTTAACGGCCATTTGCCCTCCCATGCATTTATATCCCGAGAAATTGAAACCGAATCTATAATTGCATCTTCAATTTCCGAGACAATCTTATTATCATGCCGAGAGAATACAGAAACGCCACTATCCTGCAATTTTGTCAGCGCATTTTGAAGGGCAGTTTTCGCATTTGCACTTGCGAGAAGCCAACCAGAAGTCTCAAGAAACGCAATTGTTTTTGGTAATCGAGGAGGGGGCATCTCAAGAGGACCCAAAACCCCCAGACTTCCTGCGTCTCCTCCAACTCGGCTTGTTATAGCGCGTACAACATTCCAACTGTCCGAGAGGCTCGCACCAAGTATCCCAGTACAACTTTGACTAAAGCCATCAAAACTACCACCCCTATTTATGCCTCCGATACTAGGTTTGTATCCAACTGCACCACAAAAACTAGCTGGCCTAATTATTGATCCTATGACCTGAGTACCCAATGCAGCAGGGAGCATTCCAATACCCACAGAAGCTGCAGAACCGCTGCTCGAGCCTCCTGGCGTCCGCGACGTATCCCATGGGTTCCGCGTGTCACGAGGCTGGGTTGCCGCAAACTCTGTTGTTACAGATTTGGCAACAATTACTGCACCAGCATCTCGTAATGCAGCTACCGCAGCACAATCACGACCTCCGCTCCAGTTTTTAAACAACGGAGAACCTTGTTCTGTGGGCATACTCGCAGTTTCCATAACATCCTTTATAGCAATGGGCATCCCATCGATTATTGATAAAGGAGTTCCGTTCTGCCATCTAGTGTCCGATTGTTTTGCCGCGATGCGAGAATTTCTAAAATCAGTGTTGACGAAGGCCCTAACATCATTTTCAAGACTATTTATTTTATTTATACAACGTTCAAGAAAACTTGATGGTGAGTCACTCCCATCAATAAAGTTTTTACTAGCAACATCGTACGAGCAGCGTTCTGCCTCCGATTTCTCAATGGAAAAATTGTTTACCATCATACACACCTTTTAATAAAAAATAGGACAATCTGCTTTAGAAATAATTATTTGCGAAATATAAAATGGGGGTTGCTGATTAGCTGTATCATAATCTCAAATCAATTATCGCACAGAGCAGGCAAAACGTCATTGAAAATGTTTTTTTACAACCTGCGAATAGTATCTATCGGACTATAAAAAAAATCAAATGAATAGACCAACATCTTAAAAAATGTTCTAAACATAAATATGCGCACTTACTTTAAGCGTAATGCATTTTTCGCGCATCATTTGCGCGTCGATCTTCATCCACTAAAAGCCCATGACCTAGTGTTATGCGATTAATCAGACTGAACCGAGCACAAACGCAAATAGCTTTATGGAAGCTCTGCTCATCCCACTCGGCTTCAAAAAATGCATTTGCATCAGTCTGAAAAGCTTGGCTTGCCCCAAGTGTCATTTTTTTTTGGATTGCATCAATAGTATTAATTCCTTCCGGAGTGGAGCCTTACCAATATTTTTCAATTAACAAGTCAAAATATTACTTTCTACTCCCAAATAGTTGCAACCTTTGAATGCCCGGAATAACAATAATTTGCCACATTTAATTGGGACAAATAAGCAGCAATCATTTCTTTTTCAACGTCAGACAGCATTGCTTCAGTATGTATAAAATGTCTGTGAAAAAGCTGATAATGCTCTCCAACCCTTTTTATAAAATCTTTACCATATTTTGAGAACACCCGCGTTATCGGAAAACGATTGAAAATACGGTATACATTTTCTCCAACATCATTTTTCTGTAGCTAGATATTAACGTTCTATAAAGATTTTTGCATTTTGGTTAAAATGAATAACAGTATGAAGTGTTAAAAGTTTACTTTCTAGCAACCGCAGAAACGAATTATTGTTTCTATTTAATTGAAACGTGAAAATTTTTAAAAGCAAAAACATCTGTTCAGATTACATGCAACTTCTATACTTAACTCCCAAAGACATCGCCTACTGAGAGATTCTGAGTTGAAACAAATTCAGAAGAGAGTATTTTCCCTCTACCCTGAAGTCGCAGTCGTTTTACCCAAATTCCGCCGCTTGCGCAGGCAACACCGAAACAACCCTCCCGTATTGCAGTAACGACGCCCGGTTTCCCTTTAATTAAATCATCACGTCTACAATCAAAAATTTGTATAACTTGGCCATTAATCGTACTCCATGCGCCGGGTGATGGATTGCAGCCTCTTATCAAGTTATGGACATCCTCAATAGATCGAGACCAAAATATTTCAGAATCTTTTGATCTACACCAAGATTCATATGTCATTGAAGAATGATCTTGCTGCACTTTTGGTGCGTTGCCAGCCCGCACAAGGTCCACAGCCTCCAATATTGCATCAACACCCATTGGAAATAATTTTTCGAAATATATAGAACCTAACGTATCTTCAGGTTCAATTTGCACTTTCTTTTGTAACAAAATCGGACCGGTATCCAATCCATCATCAGGCCAAAAAATTGAGAGCCCAGTCTCCGTGCTTCCTTTTATAATTGGCCAGTTAATTGAGCTCGGACCTCGGTGCAGAGGAAGTAAGGAAGGATGATACTGTATGGTTCCATGTGTTGGTATGTTAAGAAAACTTGACGGCACAAACTTAGTAACAAACGCCATCACACACAAATCAGCTTTTAACTTTTTACATTCTTCTGCAACAGAATTATTGTTACGGAATGATTTTGGTTGGTACACCGGCAAATTTCTTTCATGTGCTTCTGCAATTAGAGGATCAACACCACTTTTCGCATCTTCAGGGCCATAAACCGCCACAATGTTTTCACCCCGATTTAACAAACTCTCCAGTACAGCCTTACCAAAAGCTTGTTGGCCATGTACTAAAAGACGCATAAAATTCCTCCAAACTTAATGTTAGGAATAAACTTTGTTTATTTTGGAGGCCAAAATGAAGTCATTTTCATGCAAACCATTAATCTTATGTGTAAAGATCTCAATATTTACATAACCCCATCCAAAAGTAATTTCTGGATGGTGTCCTTCGGCCTCTGAAAGATTTCCTACATGATTAACAAATTTCAGAGCACTGATGTAATCAACAAATTTGAACTCCCGTCTTATTCTGTTTGATCCCTCAGATAAAGTCCACATGGGCGTTTTATTTATGTAATTTTGGGCTTCAGCCCGTGTAAGGGGAGAAATGTCCCCCTTACAGGGTTCACAAGTTTTTAAAATTAAATCCATTGAAGATATTCCAATAAAGTATTTTAACAGTTCAATTTATTCACCTACAGGAAGAATACAATAACAGTTAGGTTGCAGAGCACAAATGCTTTCGTAAAATTAATAAAATCTTCGTGAGGATTGCAATGGAAAAATTTATTATGCCATCAGACGATGGAGCTAAAAAGATTTATAAAAATTACACCAAAAAACAACTCGATTGGCAGTACGAACATGCCCAAAGGTTTCCTGATACAAGTATTTTTCAAAAAGACAGGTTAGCGCGTAGCGAAGAAGCTCGGAGAAAACATGCTGGAATTTTGGACGTCCCATATGGACCGACATTGGATGAAAAACTAGATATCTTCCCGGCTTCAAAAAAAGGGGCGCCTATCGCTATTTTCATACATGGCGGAGCTTGGCAACGAGGCTCAAAGGAGAACTCAAGTTTTGGTGCCACGGCATTTGTTCCCAAAGGTGTTACTTGGATTGCTAACAACTTCACAAACAGCCCTCCCGCCACATTGGATGAAATGGTTCGCCAAAATCGTGCAGCCGTTGCATGGGTTTATAAAAACGCGGAGAGATTATTTTCTGGAGATCCAAATCGAATTCACGTTTTGGGACACTCATCTGGTGGACACCTATCTAGCATGATGGCAATAACAGATTGGGAAAATCAATATGGTCTTCCATCCGATCTCATTAAAGGAAGTGTCTGCATGAGTGGAATGTATGACCTTGAACCTATTTATTACAGTTACAGAAACCAATATTTAAAACTTACTAGTGACTCATATAAGCTTTTGAGTGCCATAAATAATATTCCCACTGTTTACGCTCCTCCATTAATACTCGGCTGTGGGGAATTTGATACTGAAGAATTTCATCGACAGCCAAAAGAATTTTTGAAAATGTGGAAGGCTTTTGGACACAAAGGGCAATTTATAGAGCTTAAAGGGAGACACCATTTTGCTGTAAACAATGCTTATTGTGAGCCTGGACCTCTCTTAAACGCAATATTTAATCAAATGGGACTTTAATCATTTTTTGAAAAGATTTTTAACGAATTGAGGATTCCTGAACTTTCCACATGGCTGCATATATTTTACCAATTGCCAGCAGTTGTTTATGGGTTCCTCTCTCAACAATTTGTCCTCGATCAAGCACCAAAATTTCGTCAGCGTCGATAATAGTAGACAGCCGATGGGCAATAATTATGGTTGTTCTGTCGCTGGATAAGTCTGACAGTGCCTCTTGTATTTCTCGTTCAGTCTCCGTGTCGAGCGCCGACGTAGCTTCATCAAAAATAAGTATACGGGGATCCTTTAGAATAGTACGGGCTATCGCAACCCTTTGTTTTTCTCCACCAGAGAGTTTTAATCCACGTTCGCCTACCAAGGAAGCGAATTTATCTGGAGTAGAGTTAATAAATTCGAAAATAGACGCTTGTCGCGCAGCTTTCTCGATAGCTAGGACGCTTGCACCTGGTTTTCCATATTCTATATTGTACCCGATGGTGTCGTTAAATAACACTGTATCCTGAGGGACAACACCGATGGCTGAACGAACACTCTCCTGCTGTAAATCCCGTATATCATAGCCATCGATCTCAATCGATCCGTCACAAACATCATAAAACCGGAAAAGTAAACGGGAAATTGTAGTTTTTCCTGCTCCAGACGGACCAACAATTGCTGTTTTTGTGCCGGCTGAAACTTCAAAACTGACATTTTTAAGAATTTGACGACGATTATCGTAAGCAAAGGAGACATTATTAAAGCTGATTGTTCCGATTACGTTTGGAAGGCTAATTGCACCTGGCTTATTAATTATCTCTGTCTTAAACGTAAGAAGTCGAAATAATTTTTCCATATCGATTAATGCTTGTTTTATCTCCCTGTAAACGTAACCAAGAAAATTTAGAGGCAAATAAAGTTGAATAAGGTATGCATTAACAAGCACAAAGTCTCCAATTGACATTTTCTTTTCATTCAGTACATCGCCTGCTGCCATCCATAGTATTAAAGTAAGACCAATACCAATTATAAATGCCTGTCCGATATTAAGTAACGATAACGTAGTTTTATTGAGCACCGCAGCGTTTTCATATTTGCCTAATGCATTATCAAAAAGAGAAGCCTCATGTTTTTCATTTCCAAAATATTTTACAGTTTCATAATTTAAAATACTGTCAATTGCACGAGTATTTGCAACATTATCTGTCTCATTCATTTGGCGTCTGTATTTTAGGCGCCATTCCGTCACAATAAATGTAAAAACGATATAGGATGTAATAGTGACAAAGGTTACAAACGCATACAAAAAACTAAATAAACCCCAAAGTATTCCGCAT
This sequence comes from Rhodospirillaceae bacterium, assembly GCA_002709075.1. Classification (GTDB taxonomy): domain Bacteria; phylum Pseudomonadota; class Alphaproteobacteria; order MPNO01; family UBA2964. Next base: position 11,928 of record PAPV01000009.1, read on the forward strand.
ACCAGAATAATTTCTAAAATTGTTGGTATGATGTTAAACAGCATAAAATTCAAAATAAAATCAACGCTTTTGGTTCCACGTTCGATAGACCTAGACAGGCCACCTGTTTGTCTCTCCAAATGGAAACGAAGAGCAAGATTATGCAAGTGTTCAAAAGACCTAAGCGCTATCGTCCTAATCGCTCTCTGACCAACTTTAGCAAATATAACATCTCTAAGTTCGCCAAAAACAATTGAGAGTATTCGCACAAACCCATAAGAAAAAATTAAAAGTAGAGGAAGAACTATAACAGTATTTTGATAAGTGATTGTTAATGTATCCACTGCCTTAGCAAACAAAATTGGCATGTAAACGCTTGCCGCTTTAGCGAGAAACAAGCAAACTAGAGATCCAACCACTCGCAATTTCATTTCAGATTGGCCATCAGGCCAGAGGTATCGACCTAGAGTTACAAGAACCCCAAATTCAAAACTGTAATGATTGGATTTTTGCCTATCAGCGCGTGATTTTGGTATAGACATTTAAGAGAAAAGCTTTTTTGTGCCTGAATGTAGTAAAACTTTCACCGGTAAAATAGAGGAAATTTAACATCTACTTCAAAATAGAATAATTTTTAATAACCTTGCTAAATATATTTTGTAATATACTTGACCATTAAAATCAAAAATTAGAATTTTATACTATAGCCTCAGTGTCAAGGAAGCTGAGAATTGCTTGATTCGAGTGGCTATGGGAAACTAAATTTTATTTTTATTTTGAGGTGTATCGATGCCCCAGCAAAGGTTTTTAAAAGCGGGCATAAAAGTTTCTCTTTTGGTTATACTTTGTATAAGCTGCAGTTCTTGCGCCAAAGCTCAAACTGATGGTAACAGGAATTTTAATCTTTGGCTGGAAAATATACGTGCGGAAGCACTAGCCCGCGGCATCTCTCAGGACACAGTTAACAAAGCGTTAAGAAATGTTAATCCGATGCGTAGGGTGCTTAAACGTGATCGCAACCAATCTGAATTTAAATTAACATTAGCCCGGTACAAAAAGCGGGTTATCACTCCACAAAATATAAAAACTGGGCGGAAAAAGTCCTTAAACCATGCAGATTTATTCAATCATATTGAAAAAAGATACGGTGTTCAACGAAGGTTTATTTTAGCTATATGGGGAATAGAAACTAGGTTTGGTCAGGTAAAAGCAGACTTGCCCGTTATTCCTGCAGTTGCCACACTGGCTTTCGATCGTAGACGCTCCAATTATTTCAAAGCACAAATTTTTGCAGTTCTTAGGATGCTAGAAAATGGTTATGTATCACAAAAACAATTGAGAGGATCCTGGGCTGGTGCCATGGGACAGCCTCAATTCATGCCTTCAAGCTACTTAGCCTATGCCGTGGATTTTGACGGGGACGGACGACGAGATATATGGAAGAATACAGGCGATGTTCTTGCTTCAATAGCAAACTATCTCGCTAAACACGGTTGGAATAATAATTTGACATGGGGTAGGGAGGTGATCCTCTCTTCAGTAGCCAAAAAAAGTATTGGGGCTCTTTCTACACGCGCAGCCCCTGGATGCAGAGCGCTAACATCCAAAAGAAAATTTATTTCAATATGGCAAAAACATGGAGTTCGTCGCATAGATGGCAGTTCGCTATCAACTAAAAAGATAAAAGGGGCAATTGTTTTTCCAGACGGTAAAATCGGAAAAATATACTTAGTTTATAAAAACTATAGTTCGATTATGTCGTACAATTGTGCACACCTTTATGGAATAACAGTTGGTTTATTTTCTGACTTATTGGGTTAATTCTGATTATTTAAACATTGATATGCTAAATTTATTTTATGTTAAAAAATTTTTTATTTTTTTAATCCTTCTTATTATCACAACAGGCTGTGCTGAAACTCAGCTTGCCGTCCATACCGCAAAAAAAATTACAACTTTTAATAAGGAAAAAGACGCTCATCGTGGAAAATATAAAGTTGGAAACCCCTATCAAATTAAGGGTATCTGGTATTATCCTACTGTTAATTACCGGTATGAACAAACTGGGATTGCATCATGGTACGGCCCCAACTTTAATGGCAAAAAAACTGCTAATGGTGAGGTGTTCGATATGAATAAAGTCTCAGCTGCACATCGAACGCTGCCAATGCCATCGGTTGTTCGTGTAACCAATCTAAGAAATGGACGAGTGCTAAAAATTCGAATTAATGATCGTGGTCCGTTTGCGCATGGAAGGATTATTGATTTATCTCGTCGCGCAGCTCAGTTGCTGGGATTTATGCAGCAGGGAACTGCACCCGTTAAAGTTATCGTTCTTGAAAATGAAAGCCGTATCGAGGCATTGCGGGCAAAAGGAGCTGTAAAAAGACTTCCGGCTATTCCGACACGGAATGTCGAAATGGCTTTCCTTCCAAATGAAAGAAATAATTCTACTTTTAAAGTTTCACCGCCACAAAAGACGTCATCCAGAAAATACGAAAAATTGGACGAAGCCAATAAATCACAAATTACAGTAAAGCCGTATAAAAAGGTTAAAATTTTTATCCAAGCTGGTGCCTTTATCAAAAAACACCGAGCGGTTGTTTTGAAATATTTACTCGAACGATATGGCTTTACCCGCGTAATGCCCGCTAAGGTTGGTAAACAATTATTTTACAGAGTTCAAATTGGGCCAATCGCGTCTGTAATTGAAAGCGACCGAATTTTAAAAGAAGTTATTTCCAGAGGATATCCTAATGCGAAAGTGATTGTTAACTAATTGGTGGAACGGTATTGGATTTAAATTTCTATGATAAAAAAATGTTTGTATACTAATTGTAAAGTTATTCTTCTTTCCTTTGTTTATTTATCATTATCAGCACCTGCGTTTTCTCAGGAAATTGATACCAAAGCTCTGCAAGCAATTATGGTCGATGTGGAAACCGATGAAATAATTTTGGAAAAAAATCCGGACACTCCAATGCCACCGGCGTCTATGAGTAAACTGATGACCATATATATGGTATTTGAAAAATTAAAAACCGGAAAAATTTCTCTTAAAGACCGATTTTACGTTAGCGAAAAGGCATGGCGAAAAGGTGGCTCCAAGATGTTTGTGATGGTGAATACTCGAGTATCAGTGAGTGATTTACTTAGAGGAATTATAGTTCAAAGTGGCAATGATGCTTGTATCGTTATTGCTGAGGGCTTGGCTGGAACTGAAGAAAATTTTGCTGGGGAGATGACAAAGAAAGCTAAACAAATTGGATTAAGAAATAGTGTTTTTAAAAATGCAACAGGATGGCCCGCAGAAGATCATTATATGACAGCTAGAGATTTAGCTTTTCTAGCAAAAAAGTTGATAAACGATTTTCCAGAGTATTATCCGATGTTTTCTGAAAAAATATTCGTATACTCCGGTATCAGACAGGGAAACCGTAATCCGCTTCTCTATAAAAAATTTGGTGCAGATGGACTGAAAACCGGGCATACAGAGGCGTCAGGATATGGTTTAGTTTCTTCAACTGTACGCAATGGCAGGCGATTAGTTTTAGTGGTGAATGGCTTAAAAAGCTCTAGGGAGAGAGCTTCAGAAGCCATTAGACTTATAAATTGGGGCTTTAAATCAACAAAAAATTATACTCTTTTTAAAAAAGGTGAAAATGTTGGTTTTGCAGACGTTTGGCTTGGCACACAACCCTCTGTGCCGTTAGTAATTGATCGTAATGTAACATTAACATTGAATAAATTTGATCGTAAGCATCTAAAAGTTAAAATTGTATTTAACAACCCAATCCCAGCGCCAATAAAAACTAATTCACCTATTGGAAAGGCCGTAATTAGTATCCGAGGTCAAACGAAATTAGAAATACCGCTTACGGCAGGGAAAGACATTGCTAAGCTAGGTTTTTTCGGACGGCTACATTCTGCAGCCCTTTACTTAATCTTTGGAAGAATTTCTCAATGAGAAGTCATTTTATCACTTTTGAGGGCGGAGAGGGCACAGGAAAATCAACCCAAATAAAGATATTAGCTGATTATTTGACCGCTCAAGGACAAGATATTGTGACAACAAGAGAGCCCGGGGGGGTTGATAATGCAGAAAAGATACGGGAATTATTACTGAGAGAAGTAGAGAATGATTGGGATGGAGTTACAGAAGTTCTTCTTCATTACGCAGCACGTCAAGAGCATGTGAAAAAATTAATTCTGCCAACCATTAAAAGGGGCGGGTGGATACTTTGTGATCGATTTACCGACTCAACTATAGCTTACCAGGGCTACGGGAGTGGTATAAATGAAGAATTAATAAGTTTTATTGATCAAAAAATTTTAAATGGCTTGCGACCGGATTTGACTTTTATTTTTGATCTTTCCTATGAAAAAAGTGTTCAAAGGTTAAAATCACGTTGCTCATCCGATCGATATGAAAATATGAACAAAGAATATCATGAGAGATTACGCAAAGGCTTTCTCAACATTGCTCAAAGGGAGCCAGACCGATGCATTATAATTGATGCTGAAAACGAAATAGATCTTGTAGCAAAGAAAATACGAACAATTATTAACACTCGTATGAATTTATAATAAAAATGTCCGGCGAACCTTCAAAAACACCAGACTTGATTGGGCATGAAACTGCGGAGAAACATTTTTTAGAAAGCTGGAATTCTGGCCGCTTACCACACGCTTGGTTGATAAGTGGAGAGGAAGGAAGCGGCAAAGCGACTTTGGCTTTTCGTATCGCCCGCTTCGTCCTTTTTCAAGGAAACGAAAACTCGAAGCGTCAAGAAAAAGGTGATTTATTTGGAAAAAGTATACGTCCAAAATCCCTATATATTGCCCCAGATAACCCAATTTTTCGACGTGTGGCCAGCGAAGGGCATACTGATCTAAAAATTTTAAAACGAACTATCAATAGCAGTAATGGTAAAATAAGAAACTCAATTGCTGTTGAGGATGTGCGCTTATGTGGTAATTTCCTGCGTTTAACTTCCGCAGAAGCAGGCTGGCGAGTGCTCATAATAGATAGTGTAGATGAACTTACAATAAGTGCAGCCAACGCTCTTTTGAAGATATTAGAGGAACCACCAAATGATGCCCTTATTTTAATAGTGTGTCACAACCCATACCTTATATTACCGACAATAAAGTCACGGTGTTGTCAACTAAGTCTAAAACCCCTTGAGAGTGAGAGAATTAGAAGTTTCCTATCAACAACATTGCCAAATATCAATCCAAGCGACATAGAAGCACTAACAATATTATCTAACGGTAGCCCGGGACGCGCACTCAAAATCATTGAAGAAGAAGGTTTGATCCTTTTAAAAGAGCTAGTTATGCTTATATCTAACTTTCCCAAAATATCTACTGCAGACCTACATGATTTTGGCGAAAAACTTGCTAAAAATGGGGCAGAAAATAAGTTCAAATTAACTATGAATTTATTCAATAGTTGGTTGGCTTATCTGATAAAAGAAGCAGCCTCAAACACGCAAAAACCAAAACCAATGTTTCCAGAGGAGTCAGGATGTGGAATTCGCATTGTTCGAGCTGCTGGGGTTGAATTCCTAATACAACTATGGAAGGATATTAACTTAGTCTCAGAGAAAACACTTAGACAAAATCTTGATCGGAAACAGGCTTTCCTTACAATGTTGTATCATCTTAACGACCCTGCCTTTGATAAATAACTGGTCAAGAAATTGAAATGGCTTCGAGCTCAAAAACCTTTTATATAACTACACCAATTTATTATGTAAACGATTCTCCACACATCGGACACGCATACACAACATTAGCATGTGACGTCACGGCACGTTTTAAACGTATGGATGGCTATGATGTATTTTTTTTAACGGGCACAGATGAACATGGACAAAAAGTCGAAAAGTCAGCTTCTTTAGAGGGCCTTGACCCAAAGACATTTACGGACCGTGTATCTCAAAACTTCCGTGATCTGACAAGCGAAATGAATTACTCTCAAGACCAGTTTATCAGAACAACAGAAGAACGACATCAAAGATGCAGTCAGGAAATTTGGAAAAGACTATTTAAAAATGGTCATATATATTTGGATAAATATGCTGGTTGGTATGCGATTCGAGATGAAGCATTCTATCATGAAAAGGAACTCATAAACCAGACCGATGGTAGAAAAATTGCGCCCACAGGAGCAGAGGTTGAATGGGTTGAAGAACCTAGTTATTTCTTTGCTCTATCCAAATGGCAGGATAAACTTCTAAATTTCTACGAGCAAAATCCAAATTTTATCGCACCAAAATCAAGAAAAAATGAAGTAATAAGTTTTGTATCCAGCGGACTACGGGATTTGTCTGTATCAAGGACAAGTTTTTCTTGGGGTATTCCAGTACCAAATGATTCGGAACACATAATTTATGTATGGTTAGATGCACTCTCTAATTATTTAACGGCAACAGGTTTTCCCAACGAGCAAGATAAGAAATACAAGAAATACTGGCCGCCGGACCTGCATATGGTGGGTAAAGATATTCTTAGATTCCATGCCGTCTACTGGCCAGCATTCCTTATGGCAGCTGGTATGGAACCCCCGAAAAGAATATTTGCGCACGGGTGGTGGACAAACGAAGGAAAAAAAATTTCGAAATCACTTGGCAATGTCATTAATCCGCGCGAATTACGGGACCAATATGGACTGGATCAAGTGCGGTTTTTTTTGTTGCGGGAAGTTCCATTCGGGAGTGATGGTGATTTTTCCCATGAGTCAATTGTGAGCCGCATAAATAACGAACTAGCAAATGATCTTGGTAATTTGGTACAGCGATCACTATCAATGATAAATAGATATTATGATGCAGTAATACCGGAACCAAGTGTTTTATTGGATGCGGATAAAATTTTACTCGGGAAGGCGGGAACGTTATTGGAAGTAAATCGCGCTCACTTTGATGTTCAAGCTTTTCACCTCGCCTTAGAAGCTATATGGACTGTAGTAAGATCAGCTAACATTTATGTTGATCATCAAGCACCTTGGAAACTAATTAAAGAAAATCCGACTCGAGCCGGTACAACTTTATGGGTTCTAGCTAATACTATCAAACAAATCGCTCTTATGCTTAAACCCTTTATTCCAATTTCGGCAGATAAAATACTTGATCAGTTAGTTGTGCCCAAGGATTTTAGAAATTTTACAAACTTTGGGCAGAATCACACTGAAATCTCCGGCACTAAGATACCCAAACCGGAAGGTATTTTTCCAAGGCATTTGAGCGAAAAAGATAAAACAGTGAAAATCTAATGTTTGTAGACAGCCACTGTCACCTTGATTTTGATCTATTTGAAAAAGACCGCGAAGAATGCATTGCGCGCGCCCATAAGGCAGGAATTCAAACAATGCTCACAATAAGCACCCACATAACACGCTTTCCAGAAATTTTAAAACTGACCAATTCTAGTGATTATTTGTACTGCACTATTGGCGTACATCCTCATCAAGTTAGAGATGAACCAAAGATTGATTGTGATCAAATTAGTAAATTTGCAAATAACCCAAAAGTAATAGGAATAGGTGAAACTGGGCTTGATTATTTTTACGAAAATAGTCCGCGTAAGGAACAAAAAGATAGTTTCCTTCAACATATTGCAGCATCCCGCATGACTGGGCTTCCTCTAATCGTCCATTCACGCGACGCAGATGAGGACATGGAAAAAATTTTAGAAGACGAAATGAAAAAAAAGGCATTTCCATGTGTTTTGCATTGTTTTTCAAGCAGTGAAAGATTGGCACGTTGTGCATTGAGTTTGGGTGTTTACATTTCCATTTCTGGTATTGTAACATTCAAAAATGCTACCGAATTAAGGAAAATTGTAAAAAATATACCCTTAGATCGTCTTTTAATTGAAACAGACTCACCATTTCTTGCTCCAGTTCCTTATCGCGGTAAACGCAATGAACCTTCGTATATTATTTATACTGCCAAAAAAGTGGCTGAGCTAAAGGACATCTCGATAAACGAATTGGAGAAAGTTACAACCAATAATTTCTTCTGTCTTTTTTCGAAAGCAAGAAAGCCGGGACAACCATAATGAAAGTTACTGTTCTTGGTTGTGGGCCATCCAATGGTGTTCCGACTGTAATTGGCGATTGGGGAAGGTGTGATCCTAATAATCCAAAGAATCGACGGAGAAGGCCTTCTATTTATATAGAACTTAACAATGATACGAAAATTTTAATAGACTCTTCGCCTGATTTTCGTGAGCAGGCACTAAGTGCAAATATAAAGCGGGTGGACGCAATTCTTTTCACACATGAACACGCTGATCACATTATGGGTATAGACGATTTGCGCAGTATTTCCCGCAACATGAACCGCCAAATTTCTTTGCATGCTGAAATTGATGTATTAGATATTCTCTTACAAAAGTTTGGCTATTTAATCGAAGGATCTAAGGACACAATCGACAATATATATCCTCCAATATTCCTTCCAAATGTCATACGCGGACCATTTAAAATTAGCGATCACACAATCATTCCGATTGAACAGGATCACGGCATATGCAAAACACTTGGCTTTCGAATAGATAATTTTGCATATTCAACAGACGTGGTTCGATTTCCACAAAGGTCATTAGAGCAACTAAAGGGACTCGATGTATGGATCTTGGATTGTCTAAGAATTGATGTAGACCATCCAACGCATGCGATTTTAAATGTTGTTATGGAGTGGATCGACCAAGTAAGGCCAAAGCGCACAATACTTACACATATGAATAATCAAACTGATTACGAAATACTTTCAAAGATTTTACCACGGTACGTTGAACCTGCATACGACGGCTTAGTTTTAACTGTCTAAAATTATTAACAAAAGTATTCATAATAAACATTATGCGACATTTTGAATTCTTTTATTTAACATTAGCTATAATATAAAAAAGTTAGAAAAGGTAGAATATGCATTCAAATACACCATCTACAAATTCTCTTTGCAAACTTTTCGAACTGGTAGCTGCACTTCGGCATCCAGTAAACGGCTGCCAATGGGACATTAAACAATCATTTAATACTATCGCTCCGCACATAATTGAAGAAGCATATGAAGTAGCCGATACGATTGAGCAAAATGATATGAATGCCTTAAAAGAAGAACTGGGGGACGTATTATTTCAAATTGTATTTAATGTTCAATTAGCCAGCGAAAAAAAATTATTTTCATTCGAAGATGTTGTTGACACTGTTTATAAGAAAATGATTAGCCGTCACCCACATATTTTTTCAAAAAATACCTCTCTATTAACCTGTTTTGAAGATATAGACTGGGAGGAACAAAAAGCTGAAGAACGAAAGGTACGTCATGAGGATGCAGGTGCGCTGTTCGGTGTTGCTCTTGCTNTTCCGGCTTTAATGAGAGCTCAAAAATTACAACAGAGGGCTGCAATGATGGGCTTTGATTNGCCCNATATGAAACATGTNTTCGATAAAATTCAGGAGGAAATTGTTGAACTANAAGCAGAAGTCGATAAAAAGAATTCGAGTTCTATAGAGGAAGAACTTGGAGATCTACTGTTCAGTTGCGTAAATCTTGCGCGTCATCTCGGCTTAGATGCAGAGTTAGCGCTTAGACGTGGTAATGAAAAATTCATCAACAGATTTAATCAAGTAGAAGAAAGATTTTCAAAAGAAAGTAAGTCAATGAAAGAGGCGTCTTTGGAACAATTAGAAGAAGTCTGGAGTTCTGTTAAAAAAGATAGCTCAATCTAATGTTCTTTTTCTAAAGAGTTTTTGAGTATTTCTGAAACAGAATTAAACACTTTTTTTGAGCACGAGGCCAGAATGCCGTTATAAGGTGGATTTATCGGCCTATACGCTTTTCCGGTTACTAGTTCTCCCGTATGCCCCCCGGCCTCTCTAACCAAAAGATCTCCAGCACAGTGATCCCACACCTTCATTCCACCACGATAAAATGCAAAATCAAGTTTCTCTTCAGCGATATCCATATAGTCCGCCCCGCAACATGCTTGTCTATACAAATTCTTAAAATTATTTCTGATACCTTCCAACTTTGTTATCTTAGCGCCAAGTGAACCAGACAATTTTTGAGACCGGTATATTTTGTTTCCAGTTATAAAAATTCTCTTTTCACCAGACCAGGAACCTTCATCCTTCATAGACCAAAAATAACGATCAGTTGCTGGCGTAGCCAACCATCCACCGATAGCTTCTCCATTAATACAAAGGGCAATAATCATCGAAAATCTCTTTTTGCCCTGCGCGTAGTTAGAAGTCCCATCCACGGGATCAATCACCCAAACTGGTTTATCACCCCTAAGCCGATTAACAATACGAGGATCGTTCTCGGTTTCTTCTTCACCAATTGTTGTAGATCCAGGTAATAAGTTTAAAAGGTTTCGCTGAAGAAATTCTTCACTTTTGATATCGGCAATGGTTACAATGGAATTATTTTTTTTTCTCCAGATTTGGGTATCAGATAGATTTCGGAAATACGGCATTACAATATCATTCGCACAATTTCGCATAACGTCTACAATTCTATGTGGATCAAGAAATTTTACTGACATCTCTCATAACTTGGATATAAATGAAAAAATCTGGCTAATTGCCCAGGATCAATTTTTACTCTCAATGTAGAACATGTTTCATGATCATCGCGTTGAATAACATCTCCGTGTCGGTACAACCAAGCTGACGCTGAACCATCATTCGTTCCAAGACTAATGGTTTTGATTATCTGATTTGAGGACAAACAACTCCCTACAACTGTAAGCAAGGAATGACAGCCTTCGCCGGAAATTGCCGATACAGAGACTGAATTGCCGGTTAAATTTTCGTTTTTAAAATATCCCGGGTCCAATAAATCTACCTTGTTCCGAACTTCAATAATATTAGACAAACGATCATCACTTAACCCAAGCTCTTTAAGAACGGATATCACGTCTTTACGTTGGGCATTTGTGTCCGGGTGAGAAATATCTCTTACATGCAGAACTAAATCTGCTGAAAGAACCTCTTCTAATGTCGCCCTAAATGCTGCCACTAACATCAATGGTAATGATGATACAAACCCTACGGTATCCGAAAAGATTACTTTACGATTAGAATTTGGCAGACGTACCGCCCGCATAGTTGGATCTAAAGTTTCGAAAAGTTGATTTGCCGACTTTACAGATGCTCCAGTTAACCTATTAAATAGCGTGGATTTTCCTGCGTTAGTATAACCGACTAGCGCTACTGTTGGATAGGGAACTTTGCTTCTCGCTTTACGATGAAGACCTCTTGTTTTGACAACTCTTCCTAAATCACGGCGGATACGATTTATTCTAACATCAATCTGACGCCGATCTGATTCGATCTGAGTCTCTCCTGGCCCACCAAGAAAACCAAAGCCGCCACGCTGACGTTCCAAATGTGTCCAGCTTCGAACAAGACGGCTACGGTTGTAAGATAAGTGCGCCAGTTCAACCTGCAAACGGCCTTCACGAGTTCTAGCACGTTCGCCAAAAATTTCTAAAATTAAACCCGTTCTGTCAATGACCTTACACTGCCAGAGGTTTTCTAGGTTACGCTGTTGTATTGGCGTTATTGTTCCATCCAGCACAACAACTCCAACCCGTGCACGCTTCAGAAGTGTGCGCAATTCATCAATCGCCCCGGTTCCTAGAAGTGTTGCCGGCCGTCTCCTTAATAACCTCTTGTATTGAGCTAAGCGAATGTTTAACCCGATTGCAGCGGCTAGACCGGTAGCCTCTGTGAGGGCCGCTTCCGGGTCTCTAAGCTGCTTTTTTGAGCTCTCGCATATATGGATAACAGCAGCGCAATCACCGCTTTTTTGTTTGGCACCTGTATCCATCTTTTATTCTACAACGGCCACCTCATCTTCGGCACTGTCATATAATTGAACAGGGCCAGAGGGCATAACGGTAGATATAGCATGTTTATATACTAATTGAGAATGACCGTCACGTCTAAGAAGTACGCAAAAATTATCAAACCAAGTGATAATTCCCTGTAATTTAACCCCATTTACAAGAAATACTGTAACTGGATTTTTTTCCTTTCGGACCGCATTAAGAAATGCATCCTGCAGATTCTGGCTTTTTTCCATTTTGTTATTTGCTCTTTGTTTGTCAGGATTGTTAACATAATACAATACACTCTATTACAATATGGAATTTCCATCTTTTAAAACAAGACCCCTCAAATAAATCAAATTTGGAATTTTTATATCTGGCATCATATCTGAGTCTTGAATCAAATAATCTGTGCCATTTGAGATCAATATCGATGTACATCCACTATTATTTGCGCATTGGACATCAATTTCCGTGTCACCAATGAACCAAACTTCTTTTCCTGGAGCAAAGCCACTACCTTCCAATGCCATTAACACGGGTTCCATGGCTGGTTTATCCTTAGCTGCATCAGCAGCTCCTACCATGACATCGAAATAATTCGACCACCCCAAATACTCTGCTTCTCGCCGAAGATTCTCTCCATTTTTGTTGCTAACTACTGCAACATAAATTGGTGATTTTGCCAGCAATTTGATTAACTCTTGAGCGCCATCAATGATTTCTAGTCTTTCAAGGTGAATTTTATGGAAACGCTCATAGAACACATCACGAGCTTCTTGCCACCGAGTGCCAAATAGCTCCGGAAATGTTTCACGTAATGCTCGACGAACACGTTTTCGGGTTTCAACCATATCCCATCCATCGCATCCCATGTATTTAAGGGTTACATTCATCGCATCATGGATTACTGGCCATGTATCTACCAGTGTGTTGTCCCAATCAAACAAAATAGCTTTGGGTAATTTATTCACATTTTCGGTCACTGCCAGCCTCATCATCCAAATACTTGCAATAGAGTGTCCAAAGAATTTTTGTTATCGGACCCGGTTTTCCATTACCAACTTGATTTCCATCGATTGAAATCACAGGCAGTATGGGCGCTGTCGTGCTGCTTAAAAACACTTCCTCAGCTGCAATTGCTTCCTTTCGCAAAAAAATACATTCATTAACCTCTATGTTGCCTAAGCGTGCTAACTTCAATAAGCGTGCACGAGTAATCCCTGCAAGAAGGTCCTCTCCAATTGGCCTTGTAATTATTCGCCCACAACTATCCACCATCCAAAAATTACTTGAAGAGCCCTCTATAATTTCATCATCTGAATTTGTTAACAAAGCTTCTGAACAACCCGCTTGAACCGCAGTCTCTTTCGCCAATACATTTGCCAAAAGTGAGACCGATTTTATATCCGGCCGTCCCCAACGGTTATCTTGAACTGTAATCACTTCTGTTCCATTTGGAAAAATTTTATTAAAGCCATTTTTTGCATCTGAAGTTACAACAATGCAAGGCCGTGTATTCTTGTCCGGAAACGAATGTTTTCTCTCTGCTCTTCCGCGTGTTATCTGCAGATAAATTGATCCTGTCTTAACTTTGTTTCGTTTTATTATTTGATCAACAATAATTTTTAAAACCCTTTCAGTCCAGGGAATTTGAATTTTTAATTCTGCCAAGGAACGGAACAACCTATTGAAATGCCCCTTGTGGTCAATTAATATCCCTTGATATACTGAGATAACTTCATACACACCGTCCGAAAATTGGTATCCCCTATCCTCAACACTAACCAGTGCATGTTCTTTTGAGACATACCGACCATTCACATAGGCAAAACTCAATTCTCAACTCCAAGATTTTATTTTAGAAAAATTCCAAGCTTACCGCAAAAAGCTTTTCTACCGCTTTAACCTCATCAATTGATGCAAATAACACAATTTTGTCATTTACTTGAATAACAGTATCCCCACGAGGAAGGATTATATCTTCTTGGCGCACCACTGCACCAAGAAGCACCCCTTCCGGAAGCTCAGCATCTCGAATTTTTTTCCCAGCTAAATAGGATGTTTCAAGAATTTCACCCTCAATTAATTCACCAAAGTCTGCACCTAGTGAATGCACTGCTTGTATAGAGCCTCTGCGCACATGCTGGAGAATAGTTGAAGCAGTTATCTCCCTAGGACTAACCACTACATCTATACCTAATGAAGAAATAAGCGGTCTGTATGTTTCATTATTGACAAGCGCTATAGCCCGTTTTGTTCCTATTCGCTTTGCCAAAAGAGCGGCAAGTATGTTGGTTTCATCATCATTAGTGACTGCTATAATAGCTTCGCTTTCCGAAACACTCGCTTCCTCAAGTATTTCTGGATCAATCACATCACCGTGAATTACTACAGTCTGCTCTAAAAAATCAGCAACTTCGTGCGCTCGAGCAGTATCGGACTCTATTATTCGTGCTTTGACACTGTTGAAATCTGTTTCGATCATCTGGCCTAAAAATGCTCCAATATGCCCCCCACCAGCAATTATAACTCTGCGTACCTCCCCTTCTTCATGACCAAATACCTTCATTGCTCTATCCACATGATGGGTATTGACAACAAAATAGGCCTGATCCCCAGATAAAAGTTGATCCTCTTTCTTAGGAACAAAACCTTGTCCTTCACGAACAACTCCGACAACAACAATCTCAAGATCAGGGAATAATTCTGTCAGTTGCCGAAGAGGTGTATTTATAACTGGACAATCATCATTGCATGTGACACCCAGCATGCGTACCTTTCCATTAACTAATGAAATAGTATCAAAAGCGCCTGGAACTTGCATTCTCCGCGTTATAGCCCGCGCCACCTCAATCTCAGGAGAAATTATAACGTCGATTGGCATATGGTGTCGGCTAAAAAGATCCGCCCAAATTGGCTGTAGGTAACTCTGATCTCTTATCCGGGCAATTTTAAGGGGAACATTGAACATTGAGTGTGCTACTTGACAAGTAACCATATTAACCTCATCAGATTGAGTCACTGCCATCAACATGTCTATATCAGCCGCACCCGCTCGATCCAATGAGTCAGGATGCGATGCGTGCCCAACTATTGCTTGAACATCTAGTGAGTCACCGATCTTTCTAACTAATTCGGGAGAGGAATCGATTACAACAATATCATGACCTTCCACTGAAAGTTGTTGGGAAATGTGAAAACCAACTTGGCCGGCACCGGCAATAATAATTTTCATTCAACTCACCTTATTTCACTTCTATGAAAGTTACACACTGTCAAGATCAGCAACGCGTTCAATTTCAGTGAGGCCAAGGTTTTTAAGTTTTCGATGTAAGGCTGAACGTTCCATTCCGACGAACCCGGCTGTCTTTGACACGTTCCCTCCAAATCGAGCAATCTGAGCTTTGAGGTATTTACGTTCGAACATCTCACGGGCGTCACGTAACCTCAACCCCATAATTTCAGCGCCTTCATCCCATCCAATCGATTGCGGAGTGGCAGACCTTATTTCAGGAGGCAACATATCAGGCAATACAGGCTCTCCGGCATCTCCACCTGCCATTATCAACAACCACTCCACAACATTTCGCATTTGGCGCGCATTACCTGGCCAAGAGTAGCTTTGTAGCAACATCATGGCCTCTGTTGAAATTTTTCTTCTTGGAATTCCTGTTTCTGTCGATGCACGCTCCATAAAGTAGTTAGTAAGCGAGGGTATATCAGATGGCCTGTCTCTTAATGGCGGTATAGAGAGAGGCACCACATTTAGTCTGTAATACAAATCTTCTCTAAAGTTTCCTGAGCCAATTAACGTCTGTAAATTTCTATTTGTTGTAGCGATAACTCGAACATTCACTTTGATCTCTTTATTTCCTCCTACCGGATTGAAGGTCTGCTCTTGCAACACCCGAACGATTTTACCCTGAGTTGCGAGCGGCATGTCAGAAACTTCATCGAGCAAGAGTGTTCCTCCATCCGCTTGCTCAAATGTTCCCTTAGAATTTCCAGAGTCTGAACCAACTATTCCAAAGAGTTCCGCTTCCATTCTTTCAGGGGCCATCGTGGCACAATTCAATACAACAAAATTATTGTCAGAACGTTTCGACTTCTGATGCATAAGACGGGCAATTACTTCTTTTCCTACACCCGCCGGCCCTGATATCAATATTCTGCTATCCGTCTGTGCAATCCGCTGGATAGCATTCTTAATTTCTGAAATAGCTGTCGAATTGCCAACGAGTTCAGCCAACCCTTGTGTCTTTTGCCGCAACTTCGCATTCTCACGCCGTAGAGCAACTGTATCAAGTGCTCTCGAAATCATTACCAATAGTCGATCCGCTTTAAATGGCTTTTCAACAAAGTCGTATGCACCAAGTTTTATCGCACTTACTGCAGTTTCTATATCCGCATGACCACTAATCATAATAACTGGTAAATCAGGTGTAGTGTTTTTTACTTCCTGAAGGAGTTGAATACCATCCAGCGAGCTACCCTCAAGCCAAATGTCAAGTATCATCAGATCGGGTGAACGATTTGAAATATTATATAATGCGTCATCGCTACCGGCGGCCTCTTCGGCCTCGTATCCTTCATCACACAATATGTCACAAATTAAACTGCGAATATCCGCCTCATCATCTACTACTAAAATTTTACTTGACATTTTACTTGTTTCCCGGAATTTTTTTAGCCCCCAATAGATTTATTTGTGCCTAAAGCTGCGAAACCGGATGACGTAAAAACTAGGGAAACTGTTGCACCCTCACCCCTCGAATTACTTTGCAACCGAACTTCTCCGCCATGGTCCTCCATTATTTTTCTTACTATTGCGAGACCAAGTCCTGTACCTTTTTCTCGCGTTGTTATGTAGGGCTCTGTCAAACGTTCACGATCCTCACTTGGAAGACCCTTACCATTGTCTGAAACACTCACTGACAAAATATCTTTTTCAGACAAAAATACAGCGACCTCTATTTTAAATCCTCCAGCTCTTTTGGGTGAGTCAGATATTGAGTCCACGGCATTCTGAATTAAGTTTGTCATCGCCTGCCCTATTTGGCCCCTATCACACAATATAGGGCATTCGTCAAAGTCACTATTCAAATTAAAACAAATATCTTTGTGGGCAGTTTTAAAAAGTATTTGTGCTTCACGACAAATCGAAACTAAATCTTCTTTTCCCAAAATAGGTGCAGGCATACGCGCAAAAGAAGAAAATTCATCAACCAGTCTACCTATATCATTAACATGTCTAACAATAGTCTCAGTACAATTTTCGAATGCGTCAACATCTGTGTTTATTTGCCGGGTATATTTCCTTCTTAGCCGCTCAGCAGCAAGTTGAATTGGAGTTAATGGATTTTTAATTTCATGTGCTATACGTCGTGCCACATCTGACCAAGCAGCTTTACGCTGAGCTGCAACTAACTCGGTAACATTCTCAAATGTTACAACGTATCCCTGTCCGGCCAAACTATTGCTTTCCGGCGAAACCCTGACCACAAAGGTTCTTGATCCATCTTCATCTTTAAGATTAATTTCTTCACTTACTTGACGACCCTCAGACAAAATAGCTTTATTAAAAACTGCTTCGAACTCCGGAACAAGTGAGACGAGGCTGCTGCCCAGCACGCCTTTCTCTTTGTTAAATATAAGACGTCCAGCCGCACGGTTTACCACATTTATGCGGCCATTAACATCTAGGCCGACAACTCCAGAAGACACACCCGATAGGACAGTTTCAATGAAGTGCCGTCTATCATCCAATTGCTTGTTTGCTTCTACCAAACTATCTCTTTGTGTACCAAGTTGCTGCGTCATCCTGTTAAAGGCACGACTAAGTGTACCGAGTTCATCAGGTGCTGTATCCTCACTAACTCTTACACTCAAATCCCCTCTACGCACGCCCTCTGTTGCATTGACTAACTCACTGATTGGTTGCGCTAATCGCGAGGCAAAAACTAAACCCACCCACACGGCTGCCATCAAAAGCATAAGAGAAACAAAAACAAACATTGTTGCAAGGGTTATTTCAATTTGAGAACGTCGCCCTTCCAGCTCTTTATATTTTTCTACAGCACGCCTTGTCCGATCAATTCGGCTCATCACTTCGGGAGCAACTTTTCGACTAACGTCTAAATATGCATCAACAAATGGTTCTAGTTTAATTAAAGCACGAATACTATCTCCTTCTGGAGTACGAAAAATTACGAGCCCCCCAGTCTCAACGACTTTATTCATTGCCCACTTGGGTACCGGATCACCGAATAAAGTGAACCCACTGCTGCTCCAACGTGCAAACAAACGTCCACGTGAACTCCTTACTACTGCCTCATCGAGATCACGGAATTCTGCATGACCAGCTAAAACGCCTTGTATCTGCTCCGGGTTTTCAGAAATTCGCCTCGCTGCTCTCGAAAATTCATTCGCCAATGCCAATACATCAGCACGCAGGGAACTGCTATGTTCTTCGACATAAGCATTTGCTATTGCACTTGATTCGTTAAGGGCTGTTCGCACTAAATTATTGAACCACGCTTCAATACTTAGACTGAAAACTACCGCGGATGAAATAGCGACAATAACCGTTGGTGTAATGGCTATGAGACTGAAAAGTAAAACCAATCTCGTGTGAAGCCTGGAGCCAACAGCACCTCGCCTGCGTTCCATCCAAATTCTTACAATGTGAACTATTACGATAGTTACGACAATAAGAAATAATGCTGCGTCTAATTGTAAAAAGAAGACAATGGATTGTACCCGTGTACCCAGAGGAGACCATCCAGTCCATGCTGCATAAGTTGCTATAGCGGATGCCATGGCAGCTATAATAACAACTACTGTAAGTTTCCTCGGCAAACCAAGTCTGTTAGACCAACGAAAAAAAGCATCAAATTTAAAACGGATACCAAACCAATCATTCACGATTTCATCCGATTGATCTCTTAAGCTTGGATCTTCAATTTTTTCTTTAATCAATACTTTTACCCTTAAAAACTTCTATATTGAGATCACGGATTTTTTTTCTCAAGGTATTTCGATTTAATCCAAGGACGTCTGCAGCTTTTACTTGATTTCCCCTCGTGGCCTCAAGAGTGAGGGAGATCAATGGTTTCTCAATTTCATTCATTGTCCGATAGTAAAATCCAGCCGCAGGCAAGCTTCCTCTTTTGGACTTAAAATATTTCCGAAAATAACTCTCCGCTATTGCAAATAGAGTTTCACTTTCCTTTCCATCATTTTTTACAGGCAAATGGGTCTGTGATAATTCTTGCTGGATAATTTCCGATCCAATTGTAGATTCTGTGTACAACGCTGTTACTCTATGGACCAAATTCTCTAACTCACGAATATTCCCGGGCCAGTTGTGTTTTTCGAGTGTTTTAATTCCATCGGGAGTAATGGTTTTAAGTTTAACGCCGGGTTTTGCAGCCTTTTCAGCAAAATGCCTAGATAAATCTCCTATATCCTCCCTACGATCTCTCAAAGGTGGCAATTTCATAGGCACAACATTCAAACGATAGAATAAATCCTCACGAAACTGACCACCACGTATCAACTCACCGAGATCTCTATGGGTCGCAGAAATAATCCGCACATCTGCTTTTATGGATGTTTGACCACCCACAGTAGTATATTCACCCTCTTGCAGAACACGAAGCAATCGAGTTTGGGCATCGTATGGCATATCCCCAATTTCATCTAAAAAAAGTGTTCCTCCTCTTGCCTGATGAAATCGTCCCGCTGCGGATGAAGTAGCACCAGTAAATGCACCCTTTTCATGCCCGAATAATTCCGCTTCGATTAAATCTCTTGGTATGGCAGCCATATTGATAGGCACAAAAGGTGAATTTTTTCTTAACCCAAAATCATGAAGGGCTCTTGCGACTAGTTCTTTACCGGTTCCTGACTCTCCCATAATCATAACTGTTAGATCACTTGACATAAGACGAGCAATTGTACGATAAATCTCTTGCATAGCCGACGACCTACCAATAAGTGGGAGTTGGTCATCTTCATTTAAATCATTTTTACTTTTAACATGTTTTTGCGACGATAATGAGCGTTTAATAATTTTTAGAAGCTCATTAAGGTCAAAAGGTTTTGGGAGATACTCATAGGCACCTCTCTCCATTGCCTTAACTGCTGTCAATAAAGTGCTTTGGGCACTCATTACAATTATTTTTAATTCAGGTCTTATCTGTCTAATCTGAGGTACAAGATCAAGTCCATCTATATCTGGCATCCGAACATCAGTTATTACTACATCTCCTTTTCCCGACGTGATCCAGTCCCAAAGTGTGCTTCCATTATCTGCGACCTTCACGTTATATCCGGCGCCGGTTAAGGCTCTATCTAGCACTACTCTTATAGCTCGATCATCATCGGCGATTAATATAGTTTTATTACTTATCAACTTTTTTCTCCGTTTAGTTGCTCTATTGGCAAAAAAACACGAAATTCCGTTCCATTTGTGCTTGTATCAAATTCGATTAATCCTCCATGGTGATCTACTGCTTTAGCTACAAAGGCGAGACCCAACCCGGTGCCGTTAACCTTAGTTGTTATGAAAGGGTCGAAAAAACTATGTATAATTGACTCGTCGATTCCTACACCATTATCTGCAATTGATACACAAAGAGGAAGATGAACTTTTTCTTTTCCACCTGATAGTTTTAGGCTTACACCACTTCTAAACTCAGTTTTAACTACAACCTGCCCTAAGGGAGATGATGTAGCTTCAGAGGCATTTTTTACGAGGTTAAAAAAGATTTGTACAAGCAAGTCTCTATTGCCTAAAACTAATGGAAGAGAGGGGTCAAAGTTTTTTACAAAATTTATATCATTTGCAAATCCCACTGAAGCAGTTTTCACCACAAGCTCAAGTATTTCATGTATATTTATTGGCTGACGAATTAAAAATTCGGTCTCAGCAAACAAATCCACTCGATCTACCAGATCACACACCCGATCAGTTTCATCTTGGATTAAACGTGCTAAAGATTTATCCGCCCCAGAAACCGATCGTTCCAACAGCTGCGCAGCGCCACGAATACCAGAAAGAGGATTCTTAACCTCATGTGCGAGCATAGAAGCCATTGCAGTTGCTGATCTTGCTGCCTGCCGAGTTTCTTGTTGACGCTCAAGGTGACGGACGGTTAATTGTTGATGAATTGACAAAACTACAACACCCTCCTCTTGGACAACTGGGGCTCCACTCAATGTGAAGACTCCACTACCATTGCTGGGAATTTCCAAGTGAACGCCATACTCTAGGATACTTGTTTCACTCTGACGGACTTTCCTTACAAAATCTATAATTGGGCTATGATCAGGAAAAATATGTGTCAATAAACTACCCAAAAGGCGCCGAGAAGCACGTTCAACAAATTGTTCCGCAGCCCCATTAACGTAAAGGATTTCATTTTTGCAACTTACCACAATTATTGGAAATGCCAGCGAACCTAATATGCTGTCAGCATCAATACAAAACGATTTCTCAGATAGATATGTTTTGACTTCAGGCATACCACGACTTCACAATACCGATTCTTATTCAAGAACTTTTTGATAAAAAGCATCGATTAACTCGAATACAATTTTGGGGTTATCAATCCTATTTACTTTTGCACGAAATTCAGCAGACTTTGGCAAACCTTTGGTATACCAACCAATGTGTTTTCGCGCGATTCGCATGCCAGTTGCAGAACCGTAATGATGAAGCATGTCTTCATAATGGCGGCGCAATAACATATGCTGTTCTCTTAGAGGTGGAGTTAAACTTGCAACCCCAGTTTTTAAAAAATCAATAACTTGTTTGAGAAACCAAGGGCGTCCATAAGAACCACGGCCTATCATAACTCCTTGTGCCTTGGACTTCCGAAAAATTTCTTCAACGTTCTCTATAGTGGTTACATCTCCATTGGCTACTACCGGGATCTCTACCGCTTCTGTTACTTTTGCGATAAAGTCCCAATCCGCCTGTCCTTTGTAAAATTGACAACGCGTTCGGCCATGTACTGTAATCATTTTAATTCCAGCATTTTCTGCTAATTGCGCGAGCCGTGGCGCATTACGAGATTTATCATCCCACCCAGTTCGCATTTTTAATGTAACCGGGATAGAAACTGCGTTAACTGTGGCTTCTATAATTTTTGCAGCCTTATCTTCCTGACGCATTAGTGCAGAACCTGCGTGACCATTAACAACCTTTTTAACAGGGCATCCCATATTAATGTCAATAATTGCTGAACCCCTATCCTGATTAAGTTTTGCTGCTTCCGCCATCGCAACAGGATCACAACCTGCTAGCTGAACAGCCATCGGAAACTCCTCAGGACAATTTGATGACATTTTTAGTGTTTTACGATTTGCTCGGATCATTGCTTGACTGGCGATCATCTCCGAAACCACCAAGCCTGCACCTAACTGTTTTACCAAACGCCTGAACGGTAAATCCGACACTCCAGACATTGGAGCGAGAATAACTGGCTGTTTAATTTCAACGGAATCAATTTGAATTGCTGTTTTCAAGGCACAATATACCACTTGCCCAAAATATAAGAGAAGTTACTATCCATTTAGATGAAAATAAAGAAAAAACGTAATTTTTATTCAACTTATAACAACATTTATTAACTTAACTCCAGGATAAGCAAGAGTGAGAAGTAGCCACGCGGCCATCGCAATCCTTGCCCCACGACGCCCCCACAACCCAATATACTGCCGCGCAAGAACCATCCCAACTACAACAATAAACGCAGCAATTGAGAAAATTGTTTTATGATCTAAAACAAGTAGCGTTCCACTTGTGAAAAATTGCACACTCATTCCTGTTAAGAGCCCTAGGGCTAACACAACCAAGCTGATACGCAGAAGAATTGTTTCAAAAAACTCAGAACGAGCAAGTGTGGGCAGCACAGAGGGATACAACCCAATCATTCTTGACTTTAATGCTCTTTCTTGGATCATAGCTGATAAGCCTGCAACTGCGGTTAATGTAAGGAGGCCGTATGTTAGAATTGATAATATAATATGAGACAAAACCCACTCAACGGGAATTGATTTAGTTAACCCTCTCCCTGTCACTTCTGGAAACATCAATCCTAGCATACCGAGAATTGCGAGATAGGGCATCAATAATGCCATTAACGACCTTGCATCTTGAATGATCACTCCAAATGCCACAAACAGCAATAATGTTACAAGAATTGAGATCCAGATGGCATTTGCAAAACCTGTATCCCATCCTCCTCCTAATTGCAAAGCAACAATTGTCGTTACTCCTAAAAGCCCTGCTATTAGAACCGAATTTGCTGTATCACGGTAACTCCGTACCGATGCAATAGATCCAGTAGCAAAACAAAATACCACAGCAACGCCTAAAATAAGATGGAAACTACTCATTCAATCAACATACTTGAACAAAATTAAATACTAAAGAAAAAAAGAAGCATATATGGTTGGCTTTACAGAAAGAGAGCGATACCGTGTGTTGAACCGGAGGAAAATGATATCCAGTCAAATGACAAAATGTATAGCATTAATATTATCAGGTGGTTCAGGATCCCGTTTTGGTAGCAACATACCAAAACAGTATCACCATCTAAACGGAAAGAGTGTATTGCGTCATGCCATTGACGCATTTATTGATCATGAATCTGTAGATTCGGTTCGTGTCGTCGTAAGACCCGGAGATGAAGAACTTTATCAATCTGCGGTACAAAATGTGCAAATACTTCCTTCCGTTGAGGGGGGTGAGACACGACAAATTTCTACCTTGAATGGTCTACGAAGCTTTTCTAATACCCCTCCCGACATAGTTTTAATTCATGATGGAGCAAGGCCATTTCCATCTAAAACATTGATAAGTGAGATAGTGAAAAACTTAAAAACAAAAATAGCTGTTGTGCCAACAATACCTTTGTATGATACACTTAAACTTATATCGAATAATGGATTAATAATTGATACAGTTGACCGATCACGGGTGGTTAGAGCACAGACGCCACAAGGATTTAGATACCAAGAAATCTTTAATGCTCATTTAAAATTTTTAGGACATAATTATTCAGATGATGCCACGATTGCAGAAAAAGCAGGCATAGAAGTTACGCAAGTGGCAGGCCATGAAGACAATATTAAAATTACGCACTCGAAAGACATTAACCGCGCAAAAGAAATTATTGGTGTGGATAAAATGATTGTTCGGACAGGTATTGGATTTGATGTGCACGCATTTGGGCAAGGTACCCATATAATCCTTGGAGGCATCAAAATTAAATTTCACAGAGGACTCTTGGGACATTCGGACGCCGACACCCTCCTCCACGCGCTAACCGATGCCATCCTTGGTGCAATATGTCGAGAAGATATTGGTTTCCATTTTCCTCCAACAGATCCCAAATGGGCTGATGCGGACAGCGCCATTTTTCTGAAACATGCTGCAAATATGCTCGACCAATTAGGAGGGTTTATAACTAGTTTAGATAGCACAATTATCTGTGAAAACCCTAAAATTGCTCCGCACCGAGATGCTATTTGCAAAAATATTGCAAAAATTTTGAATTTGCCGAAAGATCGAATTAGCGTCAAAGCAACTACAACAGAACAACTTGGCTTTACAGGTCGAGAAGATGGGCTAGCCGCTCAGGCAATTGCAACTGTGATGCTTCCGTCATCGCTTTAATAGCTTAATTATGTCACCGGCTTCTCCTACCTATCTGATAGCAACGTGTTTTGGAATAGGAAACATACCAATTGCACCTGGGACCCTTGCCTCAATTGCAACCCTACCTTTTGTGTATTTGATTGAAAAAACTTATGGATCTGCAGGATTATTATTTTTTGGGTCCAGTATTTTTGTTGTCGGATGTTATGTCTCTGGAAGGTATGCCAAACTAAAACAACAAACTGATCCCAGTTCAGTTGTTATTGATGAGGTTTCAGGCCAAATTTTGACATTTTGTTTTATACCAATAACTTTTTGGTCATTAGTTGTTGGATTTCTGCTATTTAGAGCTTTTGATATATTTAAACCTTGGCCAATAAATATCGCGGATAAAAGAATAAAGGGTGGGTTTGGAATAATGATTGATGATATGTTAGCTGCTGGATATGCATCTTTTACTTTATACGTAATGAACCGTTTCGTATGGCAAGGAGTGTGAATTGTTCTCAGAGGAAATTCTGCATCAGACCGAAAAACTTTTAAAAACCTGTTCCAAAAAGAAGCTTAAGCTCGCGACCGTTGAGTCATGCACCGGTGGACTTATATCCGCAGTTCTTACTGCCATTCCTGGTTCTTCAGATGTCTTCGACAGGGGTTTTTTAACGTATAGTAATGAGGCTAAAATTGAATTGGTTGGTGTTCCACCCAAGATCATAATAGATCATGGATCAGTAAGTGAAGAAACAGCGATAGCAATGGCTGAAGGAGCACTTATTCGATCAAATGCTAATATTTCCCTGTCGGTTACCGGGATTGCTGGTCCGGGCGGAGGCAATGCGGAGAAGCCTGTTGGTTTGGTCTTTTTTGCATGCGCGATAAGGGAAGGTAAAACCCATGCAAACAGTTTTGTTTTTAAAGGAAGTAGGACAATAATTCGGATAAAAAGTGTTAAAAAGGGATTGCAAATTATTGAAAATACTGCTTTTTCCTAGGAATATAGATGTGCTGCTCGACTTTCAAATGCGCCAACCATACGGCAGACCGCTTCATGAAAGAGCGGCGCCATAACCGCCCTCAATATCCGCGATTGGAACTCAAAATCAATGTCGAATGAAACATTACAACGCGACCCAATGGAACAAAATCGCCAATTATTCATTAAATACTTAAACGGCCCCTTTTCAAAGTTAACAACTATTAATTCTGGTGTTTCAAAATAAACACTTGAAGTGAAAGTCTCACTAAACGCTTTGAAGCCAATTACTAAGTCAGCTAAAATAATATTTTTATTCAAATCTCTACTCAAAATTCTTGCGTTGGTGCACCATGGGAGGAATTCTGGATACTTTTCTATATCCAACACAAGTGAATGCATTTGTTCAGCAGTGTAAGGCAGTTCTCGAATTTCTGAGTGAGATGGCAAAGTAATTCAACAAGCAAGTTTTTTTGAACGCGCTAGACGTAATTCCGCAAAATCTTTATCAGCATGATATGAAGAACGTGTAAGGGGCGAAGAAGCAACCATCAAAAATTTCCTTCCAAATGCGAGGGTTGAATATTCTTTGAATTCTTTGGGCGTGATAAACCTATCAATTGGAAAGTGCTTAGGACTTGGCTGCAAATACTGACCAATTGTCAAAAAATCCACATCTGCACAACGTAGATCGTCCATAACTTGGACTACTTCATGTTTTTGTTCCCCGAGCCCAACCATAATACCAGATTTAGTAAATATCTCTGGATCTATTTCTTTAACCAAATCAAGAAGCCTTACTGAATGAAAATAACGTGCCCCGGGCCTTACTGATGGATAGAGCCGAGGAACAGTTTCTAAATTGTGATTAAACACATCTGGCTTCGCCTTTACAATTATTTCAAGTGCTCCATCTTTTCTTAGAAAATCTGGCGTAAGAATTTCAACAGTTGTCGACGGAGAAAATTCCTTCACTAACATGATAGTTTTTGCAAAGTGAGAGGCACCACCATCTTCTAAATCATCGCGATCAACAGACGTGATGACAACATGTTTTAAGCCAAGTTTAGCCACTGCCTCCGCAACATGCGATGGCTCGTTTAGATCAAGATATTTTGGTCGTCCTGTTGCTACATTACAAAACGCACAAGCCCGAGTACAAATATCACCCATGATCATCATCGTGGCATGTTTTTGAGACCAACATTCTCCAATATTTGGGCAGGCAGCTTCCTCACAGACAGTGACGAGGTTCAGATCTCGCATTATAGAACGGGTTTCTTTGTACGCCGTTGAAGTTGGTGCTTTTACGCGTATCCAAGAAGGTTTTTTTGGTGACGGATGCTCGCTATTATTTATCTTTTCTGGATGACGAGGACGTAAATCAATTGCATTTGCAGCCATTAGATGTGTATCGCTTTCCCATAAGCCTCAAGGACTGACTCATGCATGGCTTCCGAAAGAGTTGGGTGAGGAAAAACTGAGTGCATCAATTCTTCTTCTGTCATTTCCCCGCTTTTTGCAATTACAAATCCATTTATTTGCTCGGTTACCTCTGGCCCAATCATATGTGCACCAAGTAATTCACCAGTGTCAGTATCAAAAATAGTCTTTATTAGCCCCTCTGAATCACCCAATGCAATTGCTTTTCCATTACCAAGTAACGGAAATTTCCCAACTTTATAATTTTTCCCTTGCTCTTTAGCTTTTAATTCGGTCAAGCCGACGCTCGCAATTTGTGGTCGACAGTACGTACACCCAGGGATGTTTAATTTTTGAAGTTTCTTGGGTGATATACCAGCAATATGTTCAACACATATGATCCCCTCGTGGCTAGCTTTATGAGCCAACCAAGGAGCCCCTGTAAGATCACCGATTGCGTAAACACCTTGCTCTCCCGTTTCTCCCCACTCATTTGTTATTACATGAGAATTTTCAACTTTTATCTTTGTGTTTTCAATACCAATATCCTCAATATTTCCTACAATACCAACAGCCAAAATAGCGCGATCAATTAATAATTTCTTCTTAGCACCATTTTTTAACATTATTTCAGCAGTTACATTGTTTTTGGCTCGCCTCAACGCAGTAATGTTTGCCTCAGTAAAAATATTCATCCCCTGGTTTTCAAAGGATTTCCTAGCGAAGTCAGAAATCTCATTATCTTCCTCTGGTAGAATCTGATTCTTCACCTCTACAACAGTCACCTCTACACCTAAGTCATTATAAAAACTTGCAAATTCCATCCCTATTGCGCCAGATCCAACAACTAATAAGGATTCAGGCATAAAATCCGGAACCATTGCTTCCCGATAGGTCCAAATAAGTTTCCCATCAGGTTCCATACCTGTAAGTGTCCTAGCCCGAGCCCCAGTTGCCAAAATTATGTTTGTTGTTCCCAATTCAATTATTTTTTTATCGTTTTTCTCGATAAATACAATTCCTTTTGCTCCTAATTTCCCTTTTCCGTAAAAGATTGAAACTTTGTTTTTGTTAAGTAGGTGCTCAACGCCTTTCTGGAGTTTCTCAGCGATGTTTCGTGACCGTTTTACAATTTTTTCAAGATCAAAGGAAATATTGCGTGCGGAAAGACCAAAGTCTTGAAGATGGCCAAGTAAATAATTTATTTCCGATGTTCGGAGAAGAGTTTTCGTTGGAATACAACCCCAGTTGAGACATACACCACCAAGATGAGTATCTTCTACTAAAGCAACTTTCATACCCAGTTGGCATGCTCTTATGGCAGCTACATCCCCGCCTGGGCCGCCGCCGATAACCACTAAATCGAAGTCTGTTTCAGACATTTTTTAAATCCAATTTCTATTCAACAATTCAGGAAAGAAAAATCCAGTTTGCACCCAAAAATGATTAAGCAAATAATAACGAAGGGGTCTCAATAAATCGCTTAATTTCGCTGAGAAACATTGCACCAGTTGCTCCATCGATAACTCTATGATCACAAGAAAGTGTGCAACTCATTAAAGTAGCCACCGTTAATTCGCCGTTATTTACCACCGGACGTTCCTCACCAGCTCCGACAGCCAGTATCGCACCTTGAGGTTCATTTATAATTGCATCAAAATTTTTAATTCCAAACATCCCAAGGTTTGAAATACTGAAAGATCCCCCCTGATATTCCTCCGGCATTAATTTGCCGGTCTTGGCTTTTTCCACTAGAACTCGCATTTCCTGTGTTATTTCACTTACATTTTTGCTTTGCGCGTCACGTACGATGGGAGTGATTAGACCTCCATCAATAGCTACCGCAACAGAAATATCCGCGGATAAATATTTACGAAGTTTTCCGTCACCTACGTAGGAAACATTTACCTCTGGGATCTTCATGAGCGCTAAAGCACACGCTTTAATAATAAAATCATTAATGGAGGATTTCGTTTCATCTTTTTGCTCTGAATTATTTATTTCCGTTCTCTTTTCTATTAATGCATCCAGTCCGCAGTCAAGCGTGAGATAAAAATGCGGTACATTTTGTTTAGCTGATGACATACGTTCAGCAATCACATTACGCATTGTTGACATTTGAATTAAATCATAATTTTTTGGTGTTTTATTATTTTCTATTCGTGAATTTTTATTTTGATCTGCCGTAATAAACGAATTAACATCACGAACAATAATTCTTCCGTTTGGACCACTGCCGTTGAGTGAGGCAAGTTGTAAACTAGCCTCTCTTGCCACACGTCTAGCCAACGGACTTGCAAATATACGATTGGTTTCCTTGAATGAGGCTGTAATTTCATGAACTCCATTATCCGAACTAGAGGATAAACTGATACCTAAAACATCCGATTTAGTAACCTTGTTTCGTGGTCCAGTGCCTCTAATTTTTGAGATAGATATTCTTTTCTGAATGGCCAACCTACGAGCGAGTGGAGTTGCTTTCACTTGTTTTTCTTTAGGGATATTACTTGAAGTATCCCAGTTTGTCTCTGCACGAACATGTTTAAAGGACTCTTGCGATGTCGAACCGGAAATTTCTTTTGCATTAAATTCTTCTAAAACTGATTGATCTTCACCGTTTTCTAACAATAAACCAATTATATCATTTACTGCTACGTTCTCAGTGCCTGCTTTGACAAGAACACAACCTAAAACACCCTCATCTACCGCTTCAACTTCCATTGTAGCCTTATCGGTTTCAATTTCAGCAAGAACGTCACCCGCAGAGATTTCATCACCCTCTGTTTTCAACCAGCGAGCTACTTTTCCATGCGTCATTGTTGGTGATAACGCAGGCATTGTTATTTTAATAGCCATAGTTTTATCTGATCAATCCCGGTAGCAAACCGATTTAGCAGCATTCACAATCTGTTTGGCCTGTGGTAATGCAAGTTCTTCTAGATTTGCTGCATACGGAAGTGGGACATCAGCCGCAGAGACACGAGCGATGGGAGCATCTAAATAATCAAATCCATTCTCTACTAAAATAGCACTTATCTCCGCTCCAATACCAGAGAACTTCCAACCCTCCTCTGCAATAACTGCCCTGTTCGTCTTTTTTATGGACTGAATAATTATATTAGTATCTAACGGCCTTAACGTCCTCAGGTCAATTATCTCCGCATCTATTCCCTCCGCCTCTAATATAGTTGCTGCCTCCATAGCTTTTTCAACCATAATTGAAAAAGCAAAAATACTGACATCATTACCCTTTTTTACGATCTTGCCGAAACCAAGAGGAACAAACCAATCCGAATCATCAGGCACATCACCGATTTGGCCATAAAGTATCTCATTTTCCAAAAAAATTACCGGATCCGGATCCCTAATTGCTGCCTTAAGAAGCCCTTTTGCATCTGCAGATGATGATGGAATTACTACTTTTAAACCGGGGATATGGGCGTACCAACTTGCATAACATTGAGAATGTTGCGCAGCTACTCTAGAGGCTGCACCGTTCGGCCCACGGAATACTATGGGGCATCCCATTTGTCCTCCAGACATATAATTTGTTTTTGCTGCCGAATTAATAATTTGATCCATGGCTTGCATCGCAAAATTAAATGTCATGAATTCAACGATTGGTTTCAATCCTCCAAACGCTGCCCCAACTCCAAGTCCAGTAAAACCATGTTCTGTGATTGGAGTGTCAACCACTCGGCGATCGCCAAATTCTGCAAGTAGTCCCTGGCTCACTTTGTATGCGCCCTCGTATTGTGCAACTTCTTCACCTATTAAAAAAACAGTATCGTCGATTCGCATTTCTTCTGCCATTGCGTCTCGCAAGGCCTCTCGTACTGTTAATTCTGAAGTAGAACCATTATAGCCTAAAGAAATATCAATATCCTGCCCCCCAAAAGAGGAAGAATTATAATTCGAAACATGTTCAATACTAGAAAGGTCAATTTGGTTTGTTTTTTTTGTCTCTTTTTTGCCTACTAGATTAGGTTTTTCATAAGTTTTGACAGAAAGCTCCGGGTCAAAACTTTCTCCCTTTTGTGTTAATATCGCTATTGTTTCGTTTACTGCTACTCCTTCACTTCCCTCTGAGACAATAATTTTGGCAAGAACTCCATCATCTACAGCCTCAACTTCCATATTGGCTTTATCTGTTTCAATCTCCGCAAGAATGTCTCCAACTTCAACGAAATCGCCTTCATTCTTGTGCCATTTCGTTAGAGTGCCCTCCGTCATGGTGGGCGACAATGCAGGCATTAAAATATTTATTGCCATATCAAGTCTCCCTTGCCTCTGTGCTTATGCGTTAACATAAACATCAGCATAAAGTTCTGTTGGATCTGGCTGCGGACTATTTTGTGCAAACTGTGCAGCTTCGGCAACATGAGCACGTATTTCTTTATCAATTTCTTTCAACTCATTTTCTGTTATAACTCTTTCTTCTGTTAGCTTCGCCTGCAGCATCTTAATTGGATCACGATGGGAACGAATATCATCCACCTCCTCTTTTGACCGGTATTTCGCAGGATCTGACATGGAATGGCCGCGATAGCGATAGGTTTGCATTTCAAGAATAAATGGCCCATTTCCGCCTCTACTCCATTCAATTGCTTCTGCAGCAGCTTTATGGACTAATTCAACATCCATTCCGTCAACTTGCTTACCAGGAATACCTACGCTCTCACCAAGTTTGTATAAATCAGTTTCGGCGGAAGCACGCTCGACAGATGTACCCATTCCATATTTATTATTTTCTATTACATAGACAACGGGTAATTTCCACAACGAGGCCATATTAAAACTTTCATGCACTTGACCTTGATTGGAGGCTCCATCTCCAAAATACGTTATCGATACAGCTTCGTTCTTTTTATATTTATGAGAAAATGCAAGGCCAGTTCCAATTGGAACTTGGGCTCCGACAATTCCATGTCCGCCGAAAAAATTTTGTTCGCGACTGAACATGTGCATTGAGCCACCTTTACCCTTTGAGTAACCGTCAATTCTGCCAGTTAACTCAGCCATTACTCCTTTTGCGTGCATTCCACAGGCAAGCATATGTCCGTGGTCTCGGTAACTGGTTATAACAGTATCAGCGTCTGATAGAGCCCCTTGTACTCCAACCACTACTGCCTCTTGCCCGATGTATAGATGGCAAAAACCTCCTATCAACCCCATACCGTATAGTTGGCCTGCACGTTCTTCGAACCTGCGAATTAACAACATGTTCCGATACCATTTAAGAAGGACGTCTGATTGTTTTGCTGGTGTCATGCTTTTATTTTTTTTTCTTCTTGATTCTCTCTTTTTTATTAATGGTTGTTTTGATTTAACTGCCATACCATTTCCTTCGAGTAATGTTGGCTAGCGACATCTGGTAGAAATCGCTTAATTTATATTACCAAAGTTATACCAAACCTTGATCTAGGCAATATTCTAAATGAAAATTTATAACCACCCGCAATCTTTTGAGCATAGGTAATTTAGTATCTGTAGTTACCTAACGTGAATCGGGGGAATAATAAATCACAAATTCATTCCGATTACCCAACCCTGCCACAATACGCGCGCGTTCGTCGAGTAAATCCTTATCTATATCAGAACAGCAAAGACGCTTGGTACGATTTTCCCACTCCAACCTCTCATTATATAGTTCAGTTGCGAGTGTTTTGGCTTGGTCAATTTGCTGTTTTAAGTGTAACCACACAAACAGGCCTCTTTCACCATGTACGGTGTGAAATAGAAAGTATATAAAAAGAAGACAACCTAATAAGGCTCCTGCTACCTGCCTGAATCTGCGCCGAAATTTGAATGAACTGGACATTCCCAAATGAATCACAAAGTGATTCGGCACGTCAAGTATATTTTTAATTATTTGCTCTCTTTAAAAAATATCCTAAAAATTATTCGTCAGCCACTATACTTGATTTTTACGTAAAATACCTCGTCCAGCAAACAAAGACTGAGTATCCAATTCCTCTTCAATACGTATCAACTGATTGTATTTTGCTACTCGGTCAGAACGGCAAAGTGACCCAGTTTTTATTTGCCCACACCCTGTAGCAACAGCTAAATCAGCAATGGTTGTATCCTCAGTTTCTCCAGACCGGTGAGACATAACAGCGGTGTAGGATGCGCGGTGAGCCATCTCTACCGCCGATAAGGTCTCAGTTAATGTTCCAATCTGATTAACTTTTATCAAGATAGAGTTTGCAATTCCTTCATCTATACCTCTTGATAACCTACCTGTGTTTGTAACAAACAAATCGTCACCCACTAACTGAACCTTATCCCCTATTCTATCGGTTAACGCAGACCACCCTTCCCAATCATCTTCCGCTAGACCATCCTCAAGACTGACAATCGGATATTTAGTAACTAGAGACTCGTAGTAAGCGATCATTTCAGAACTATCAAATATTTTTCCTTCACCCTCAAGGTGATATTTTCCTTCATGAAAGAATTCACTGGAAGCAGCATCCAGCGCTATAACCACGTCTTTACTTGGCTTGTAGTTAGCTGCCTCTATTGATTTCATGACCAAATCTAAAGCTGCTTCTGCACTTTCAATATTTGGCGCAAACCCGCCCTCATCTCCAACATTTGTATTCAATCCAACTTTATTTAATTCAAGCTTCAAACTTTGAAAAATCTCTGCTCCGCATCGGATTGCATCAACCATCGTTTCAGAGCCAACAGGCATAATCATGAATTCCTGAATATCAATTGGATTATCGGCATGAACACCACCATTGAGAATATTCATCATTGGCACTGGTAGAATTTGAGCTGATAATCCTCCAACATACCTATAGAAAGGTAAACCAGACTGTTTTGCAGAAGCTTTTGCAATTGCGAGACTAACACCCAAAATTGCATTGGCACCAAGTCTTGTTTTATTTTCGGTGCCATCAAGTGCGATCAGAATAGCATCCAAGCTCGATTGATCCTCTGACTCCATACCTGTCAATGCCTCAGCAATCTCACAGTTAATTGCACTAATCGCTTTCAATACACCCTTGCCACCATAACGATCCCTCTCGTTATCACGCAGTTCTACCGCTTCATGAATTCCAGTTGATGCACCGGATGGCACACTAGCACGACCAAAAGCCCCGGTTTCTAAATGTACATCAACCTCGACAGTGGGATTTCCACGAGAGTCAATAATTTCTCTGCCATGAATGGCAACAATCGCAGTCATATAAAATCTCCGCTTACAAGAAGTGCGACGTTAACTGTGACTATTTCTAGCATAGCGATTATTTTTTTACCAATTGGTCAAAAGCCTTCAACAGGCGTAAAAATTCATCAATTTTATTAAGAGGTAACATATTGGGACCATCGCTGGGCGCAACATCAGGGTCTGGATGAGTTTCAACAAACAGTGCAGCTACACCAACTGCAACTGCCGCCCGAGCCAAAATAGGCACAAATTCCCGTTGTCCATCGCTGCTTGTTCCCCGCCCTCCAGGCTGCTGCACGGAATGAGTTGCATCAAAGACTACTGGATACCCACCCTCTGCCAGTATTGGTATGGCTCTCATATCAGAAATCAATGTGTTATAGCCAAAACTTACACCCCGTTCACAAACCATTACATTTTTATTTCCAACAGCAACTGATTTTGCTACAACATTTTTCATATCCCAGGGTGCCAAAAACTGACCTTTTTTTATGTTCAGCACCCTTCCTGTTTTTGCGGCAGCTACAATTAAATCAGTTTGCCTACACAAAAATGCTGGAATTTGAATAACATCAATTACCTTGCTCACAAGATCACATTGCTCAATCGTATGAACATCGGTTAGAATAGGGCAGCCAAAGGAGTCTCGTATTTCTTCAAGAATAGGAAGTGTCTGCGCAATGCCAATGCCGCGCTGACTCTCAGAAGAGGTCCGATTTGCTTTGTCAAATGATGCTTTAAAAATTAATGATACATTGTGTTTTGCACAGGTCTCAACAAGTGATTGAGAAATCTCTAGAGCCTGTTGGCGGCTCTCCATTACACAAGGACCGGCAATCAATGTAAATGGTAAATCATTACCAATTGTTATAGTGCCTACATTAACGTGCCGTGGCGCAATCATCCAGAAATTATTCCCATAAAACTTTTAACCTTATTACTAAACCAAACGCGAGTGGTCTACAGCTGCTCTAATAAATGACTCAAACAAGGGATGAGGGTCAAACGGTTTAGAGCGTAATTCCGGATGAAATTGTACTCCAACAAACCAAGGGTGCCCCTTAAGTTCAACTATCTCTGGCAGCCGTCCATCAGGAGATAAACCAGAAAAGGATAACCCACACGATTCCAACTTTTCGAGATAGGAAATGTTAACTTCATAACGGTGCCGGTGACGCTCTACAATTTTGTCCGTCCGATAGACTTCTCTAGCAAGGGATCCCTGCTTAAGAGCACAGGGGTACGATCCCACCCGCATCGTACCGCCAAGATCAGTATTTTCGCTTCGAAGTTCTAACTTTCCTGAATTATTCCATTCTGTAAGCAGTCCTACTACCTGCTCGTCTACTGGTCCGAACTCAGTTGATCCAGCTTCCAATATTCCTGCGAGGTTCCTAGCTACTTCTATGACAGCCATTTGCATTCCGAAACAAATTCCAAAATATGGAACCTTGTGTTCACGAGCAAATTTTACTGCAGCTATCTTACCCTCGGCTCCTCTTTCACCAAAACCACCAGGAACTAAAATACCCTGAACGCCTTCCAAGTGATGAACAATTTCTTCCTTTTCAAATATCTCAGAATCTATCCAGTTCATTTTAACGCCTACATTATTAGCAATGCCGCCATGGTCGAGGGCCTCTGCCAATGATTTATATGCATCAGGTAATTCGGTGTATTTACCAACTACTGCAATTCTTACTTGTCCCTCAGGGTTTTTTGTTCGACGAACAATGTCGTGCCACCTCCTAAGATTGAGCTTTCTATTAGATTCAATCCCGAAATGTTTACACACTTCTGTATCAAATCCTTGTTCATGATAGACGAGCGGTACTTCGTAAATAGTGTCAACATCCGGAGCAGATATCACTCTTTCCGGGCGGACATTACAAAACAAAGCTATTTTACGACGAGCTTCTAGAGGTATAGATGTATCGGATCTGCACAGCAGGACATCAGCTTTTATCCCAACACTTTGCAACTCCTTCACAGAATGTTGCGTGGGCTTTGTTTTTACTTCCCCTGCTACGGTTAGATGAGGTAACAAAGTAAGGTGTATAAACAAAGATCTTTCCGGTCCCAACTCATTTGCTTTTTGACGAATTGCTTCCAGAAAGGGTAGGCTTTCGATGTCCCCAACAGTTCCTCCAATTTCGCAAATGACAAAATCCTCGTCTGTTAAATCAGCAGATATAAAGTCTTTGATTGCGTCAGTTACGTGCGGAATAACTTGAACTGTTGCACCAAGATAATCGCCTCTTCGCTCACGTGTAATAACTTCAGAATATATCTTGCCAGTGGTTACATTATCACTTCGTCGGGAAACCACTCCCGTAAATCGTTCGTAATGGCCTAAATCGAGATCAGTTTCCGCCCCGTCATCAGTTACAAATACCTCACCATGCTGGGTAGGACTCATTGTTCCGGGGTCGACATTCAAATAAGGATCCAACTTACGCAGCCTTACTTTAAAACCGCGAGCTTGAAGAAGTGCACCCAAAGCACCTGAAGAAATTCCCTTACCAAGAGAAGAGACCACACCCCCAGTGATAAACACAAACCGTATCATAGGCCAATATCATACAGAAAACCTTGCAAAGACCAAACAGGTCTATGTACCGATGTTTCTGCCCTTCTAAATAAACGATTCGTCAATTAAAATTATTTTCCCACAGGGACCAATGGTTTGGTGGGTTTGGACTCAGGAGTAGGTTGTTTCGTGGAAATAGGCTGATCAACAATCGATTTACGGTCATTATTATTTCCTGCAGTTATCGCCAAAATGAGACTAGTTGCGATAAAACAGGCGGCTAAAATTCCAGTCCATCTGGTCAACAAATTTCCGGCTCCTCGCGCTGAGACCAAACCATCCATCGCACCGCCTCCGCCGATGCCGAGAGCTCCACCCTCACTTCGTTGTAGAAGAACAAGAACCACCAGTCCGAGAGCTAAAAAAACATGAACAAGAAGAAGAATTGTTTCCATGGTTAGGCGCCTAATTAACTAAGTTTATTAAAAGATTCCAGCAACTGTAAACCTTTTCTAGAAGTAATTGGTAAAGTTTACCAGAGAAAAGCTTCAAAAACTTTTTACAATACTGACAAACAAATCGTCCAAAAATCATTAAAATTTAAACTTGCTCCTCCAATGAGCCCCCCATCAACATTTTTTACGGATAGTATAGTCTTTGAATTAGCTGGATTTACGGATCCGCCATACAAAATGCGTACATCATTAGCATCGTTCGAATATTTATTTAGTTGCGAACGAATTTCTGAATGAACCTCCTCAATTTGCGATAAATTAGGCGTAAGCCCAGAACCTATGGCCCAAACCGGTTCATAAGCAATTACAAGATTTTGCCCGTTAAACTGCGATGGCAGTGACCCAGATAATTGCTTTGATATACACTGTAGCGTCTTTTTTTCCTCTCTCTCTGCAAGAGTTTCTCCTAGACAAACTATAGCGGTCATTCCAAAAGAAATTACAGATTCTGCTTTCAGTCTTGTCAATTCATCAGTTTCACTGTGGTTCGCCCGACGTTCAGAATGTCCAACAATTACATAACTACAACCAGATTGTTTTAACATTTCAGAATTGACTTCTCCCGTATGTGCTCCAAACCCATTTTGATTAACATTTTGAGCACCCAGAGCCACAGGACTACCAGCTAATATTTCGTTTATCGCGGCAATGTGAATGAAAGGGGGACAAACCAAAACATCAAAATTTATGTCCCCATACTCGACAACATGTTGGCCCACTTCAGCAGCAAGGGCTTCAGCTTCACTACGCAACAAATTCATTTTCCAATTGGCTGCCAGTAGGGGCTTCATCTTAGTGACCTCCATTATTGTTTTTTTATTCTAGATAATAAATATATGATTTCCAATTACGAGTTTTTTTAACTTATCAAAAACCTTTAATTATCTTCTATTGGAAAATATTAAGTTTATAAGTATTGTAGCAATAGAATTGTCTTTAATTTATATAATTCGGAAACAAATACTACTATACGTATTACAGAATCTTTTACACAACTCTAGCTAAAAAATATATGCCATGATTGAAGCAATGCGTTCAACGGTCGCAAAATGGGCGATACGATTTCTTTTAGTTCTTCTCATTATTTCCTTCGGTGTATGGGGAATTGAAGATATGTTCCGACCACCCACCGAAGTGCAGAGTGTGGCTAAAATTGGTGGGGAAATAATTTCCAAAAATCAATTATATGCGCAATTTCAACGATCCGTTAATTTAATTAATATGAGGCTTGGTGGCAATTTCGATAACAGACAAGCTGCACGGCTCGGGATTCTAGATCGCACTCTTGATGAAATAATCGATAGAAGACTTTTATCTATTCAAGTTTCTAATTTGGACCTTGCTGTTGATGAAGATATCATCCGCCAGGAATTGTCAAACAATCCTCAATTTGCAGGTTCAGGTGGGCGTATAAATAAGGCCGCTTTTCAAAACTTTCTTCGCCAGCAAAGATTATCAGAAGAGAATTTTGTAGCCGAACTCAGAGAACAAATAAAACAAAATCAGCTTCTGTCTGCATTGACAGCCGCCAATCAAGTTCCAAAAGCATTATTGGAAGCGCTCTACAAATTTCAAAATGAACAGCGCATTGTGGACATTGTTACAATACCGTATGCCTCAACAACAACTCTTGCTGAACCCACAAAATTCGATCTGAAACAATATTATGAGAAAAATAGGAAAAGATTTATAAGCCCTGAGTACCGAGATATAAGCGTGATTTATCTTGATCCAAAGGATATTAGTCCATCGATAAACCCACCAGAAGACAAAATCCGAGAGGCGTTCGAAGCCCGAAAAGAGTCCTCTTCAACACCCGAAAAAAGAGACATAAGTCAAATCCTAATTATTGATGAAAAAAAATTAAAAAAATTATATTCAAGCCTTAGAACAGGTAAAACCTTTAATGAAATAGCTAATTTACTTACTGGCAAGGATCCCCAAAAGCTGGGTTTTCTGTCCCGTGACGACTTACCAACACCACTAGCGGCTATTGCTTTTCAAACTGCTTCTAACAAAGTAAGTAGTCCTGTTAAGACTGCGCTCGGGTGGCACGTGGTTAAAGTCAACTCTATTAAACCCGAGCGAAAACCTACTTTTGCTGAACTTCGTCCGCAGATTATTAGAGAACTTGCCCGTGAAATGGCAATCGATGAAATTATTCGCATTACCGAAAAAATTGACGATGCCCTCGCCGCCGGATCTACATTAGAAGACGCAGCACTTGCAACAAACTTGGATTTGAAAAAGTTTTTAGGTGTGGATGCAATGGGAAAAGGAAAAAATGGTCAGCCCATACATAATTATCCCTCAACTCAGAGGTTCAGAGAACTTGCATCACAATTAAAAGCGGGCGAGAGTTCATTAATTGAAGAAGCGGATGACGGAAGCTATTTTGTACTTAGGGTTGACAGGATAATAGACCCTGCGACTCGTCCATTAGCAGAAATCACTTCAAAGGTAATCTCTTCATGGAAAAATTTTAAAAAACAAGAAGCAGCGCAAAAAAAAGCCGAACAGCTTATGACTGCTGCAAAAGTTAGTGGTTTGAAAACTGCAGCAAAAATCCAAGGCCTTTCATATGCCTCTACAAAGCCTTTTTCTAGGTTTATTCGTAAACAAGAAGTACAAATTTCAGGAGCCCTCTCTGCTGAGATATTTCGAGCTAAAAGAAATGCCCTGATTTCAGCACCAGATTTGAAAGGCTATTCCGTTGCCCAAGTAACCAAAGTCATTACAGCGAATTCCAGTAAAAATAAAAATGAAGTGCAAATGTTGAGAAAAACAGTTGAAAAAGCACTCTCACAGGACATTGGCGAACAGTTATTGCTCTACCTACGGGAAAACAACGGGGTAGAAATAAATAAGAAAGCTATGCTCGAGCTAAATCAGGAACAACTTGGCGGGTAATGTTTATTACACCCGATTTTGCTAAGTTTGCACATTTGTATGATGCAAAAATCCCGCAAGTGCTATCCACAAATTTGACTGCTGACCTAGAAACTCCAGTATCAGGAATGATGAAATTAGCTGGTGAACAACCTAATTCCTTTTTGCTCGAGTCTGTAGAGGGTGGAGCCCATCGTGGTCGTTATTCAATCATAGGTATGAAGCCAGATATTATCTGGCGTTGTAATGGCAACAAAGCAGAGATTGGAATTGTTAATGAAAAAAGCCAATTCGTGTTTTCTGCTAAACCCGGGGACGCACTAAATTCTTTACGCGAATTAATCGATGAGTCTCGAATAGATCTTCCTGAGGGACTGCCGCCGATGGCCGCCGGGTTGGTGGGTTATCTTGCATACGATACTGTTACTTTAATGGAAAATATTCCGTCCACCCGTCCAGATCCCATTGGGTGTCCAGATGGATTATTTATTCGCCCAACCATTATGACTATTTTCGATTTAGTTAGTGACACTGTAACAATAGTTACCCCGGTTCGGCCTGAAGACGATGTCCCAGCAAAAAACGCTTGGGACACAGCTGCTAGACGTCTCCTGGACTCAGTTAAAGCCTTTGGAAAACCATTGGAAAGAGAATTTAGAACACAAGAAATGAGCCGCCCAAACCTTAAACCGGTTTCAAACACCACTAAGGATGATTTTATTGGCATGGTTCGAAAAGCGAAGGAGTACATTCTTTCGGGCGACATATTTCAAGTAGTCTTATCGCAAAGATTTTGTGTACCATTCACTCTGTCTCCATTTTCTCTTTACCGAGCTTTGCGTCGGACTAACCCTTCACCCTTTTTGTTTTTTCTAAATTTTGATGAATTTTCTGTTGTTGGATCCAGCCCTGAAATACTTGTGCGAATGCGTGACGGTAAAATAACAATCCGGCCCTTGGCTGGCACAAGACCTCGCGGAAAAACAAATACTGAAGATAAAGCGCTTGAATTAGATTTGTTATCTGATGAAAAAGAATTGGCCGAACATTTAATGCTTTTGGATCTTGGACGAAATGACGTCGGACGTGTTGCAAAAATAGGTTCTGTCAAAGTCACTGAAAAAAACGTTGTAGAACGATATTCCCACGTAATGCACATTTCTTCTAACGTGGAGGGTAAAGTAGAAGGTTCAACAGGACCGATGGATGCACTTACAGCCGGGTTCCCGGCAGGTACGGTGTCAGGGGCACCCAAAATACGTGCTATGGAAATAATTAATGAGCTTGAAACTGAAAAAAGAGGAATTTATGCTGGAACTGTGGGTTATTTTTCCGCAAACGGTTCAATGGATACATGCATATTACTGCGAACAGCCATCGTCAAGAACAACCACATGTATATACAAGCAGGTGCGGGTATCGTCTCAGACAGCGACCCAGAAGCCGAATACAAAGAATGCCAAAACAAAGCGGCTGCATTAATACGTTCTGCAGAAGAAGCATTTCGCTATGCAGAACAAACTAAATTTAAAAGTTTGTGTACCGACGCGGATAATTAATTTTATCAGCAAGACAGCAGTTATTGTTCTGTTTGTTTTACATCATAAAAATAAAAAATGCTTACCAAGAATTAAATGAAAGAGAACTTTTGAAACAATTATCTATCAATCTTGTATGAGAAAATCACTAACATGCGGTTCGGGCACCATTTCACAATCAGAGCAAGATCCGTAAAAATTTTAATACTTGCGGACGCATAGGACCCAATATCTTCTAATGGGAAACCGTTTTGTTTATTTGTTACTTCTGTTACTTTTGCGCCAAGTTTTAGAACTGATATAATACAAAACTCGAGTAAAAACACGGCATCGAAATCGTATGTTACTAATCATAGATAATTACGATAGTTTTACCTACAATTTAGTACAGTATCTGGGCGAACTTGG
Source organism: Rhodospirillaceae bacterium (assembly GCA_002709075.1). Taxonomy (GTDB): domain Bacteria; phylum Pseudomonadota; class Alphaproteobacteria; order MPNO01; family UBA2964. The sequence continues at coordinate 53,891 of PAPV01000009.1, forward strand.
GGCTAAAACCATTGTAAGAAGAAACGACGCTATCTCAGCAAAAGAAGCTATAAACATGGACATAAAAGGGATATTGATCTCACCCGGCCCGTGTGAACCCGAACAGGCTGGAATTTGTCTGGAGCTGGTAGAAATGGCATCAAGAAAAATACCAATATTGGGGGTATGCCTGGGTCACCAAGCTATAAGTCAGGCATTCGGCGGCAAAATAATTAGGGCTGAGACACCAATGCACGGAAAACCTAGTAAAATTTTTCATACTAATACAGATATATTTTCTGGCCTCCGGCAAGGTTTTTCCGCTATTCGTTATCATTCATTGATCGTAGAACGAAAAACACTTCCCGACACTCTAAAGATCACTGCAGAAACAAATAATAAAACCATTATGGCTGTAGCACACAAACAATATCCTGTTTTTGGTGTACAATTTCATCCTGAAAGCATAGACACAGATTTAGGGCATGTGCTTCTGTCAAATTTTATCGATTTGACCGAAAAAAGGGGGGATACTAAATGATATCGACGGTTGACGGCATAAAACCACTCTTATCTAAAGTGGCGGATGGCAAAGCTCTTAATAGAGACGAAGCAGAAACAGCTTTTGAGATGATAATGTCGGGGGATGCAACACCAGCACAAATAGGTGCTTTTTTGATTGCACTGCGTGTGCGCGGTGAAACGGTAAGTGAAATAGGTGCTGCAGCAAAAATTATGCGATCCAAGGCCTCGCCTATTAAAGCACCAAAAAATGCAATTGATATAGTGGGAACAGGAGGTGATGGCGCTGGAACATTAAATATTTCTACCGGAGCAGCATTAGTTGTTGCGGGGTGCGGTGTACCCGTGGCAAAGCACGGCAACCGTGCACTCTCGTCCCTTTCGGGAGCAGCCGATGTGCTAGCAGCTTTGGGAGTAAACATCGATTGCGATATGGATTTAATAGAAAAAGGAATAAATAAAGCTGGTATCGGTTTTATGATGGCACCGCGCCATCACAGTGCAACTCGTCATGTAGCTGGTCCAAGAGTTGAACTTGCTACTCGTACGATCTTTAATTTGCTTGGCCCTTTATCCAACCCTGCAGGAGTAAAAAAGCTTTTGGTAGGTGTTTATGCTCGCGAATGGGTTGAACCGATAGCTCATGTACTTGGTAATCTAGGGGCAGAACGAGCTTGGGTAGTTCACGGGTCTGACGGACTTGATGAACTCACTACAACCGGGCCTTCTTTCGTTGCTGCTTTTGAACACGGGACAGTGACAACTTTTGAGACAAAACCAGAAGACGCAGGCTTAAAGTTGTCGTCTATTGAAGACTTAAAAGGTGGTGATAGTGAATACAACGCTGCTGCATTAAATGGGCTTCTTGACGGAAATAAAAGTGCTTATCGTGATATAGTTTTATACACAGCTGCGGCAGCTCTGGTTGTTGCGGGAAAAACCAAGGATCTGAGATCGGCAGTAAAAATTGCAGAACAATCAATTGACGATGGAATGGCACGATCAGCATTAAATGCCCTTGTTCAAATTACTAACGAACGAAACACTGGTGCCAAATAACATGTCAAATGCTTTAACCAGTATCTGTGATTATAAAAGAGAGTACGTGTCAGCATGCAAAATACGTTCTCCTTTGGATGAAATTAATTCGCAAATTAATGAACAGACGTTGCCCAGAGCATTTGAAAAATCACTTCGTAACGCAGAACAGATCGGTTACGGACTTATTGCAGAAATTAAAAAAGCTTCACCAAGCGCAGGATTAATAAGGAATGATTTTGATCCGCAACTCATAGCACAAGAGTACAGTCGAGGCGGAGCAACGTGTCTCTCTGTTTTGACAGATGTTGAGTATTTTCAAGGTAGTGATTTGCACCTTAAAATGGCCAAAGAGGCTTGCAACTTACCTGTGTTAAGAAAAGATTTCATTATCGACAGTTATCAAGTTGCCGAAGCACGCGCGATTGGTGCTGATTGTATTCTTTTGATACTGGCTATATTGGATGATACTGTTGCACATGATTTAGAAGATTATGCTTCTTCACTTGGAATGGATGTTCTAATTGAAGTGCATAACGAGGCAGAAGTTGAACGAGCACTCGATTTAAAATCACCTTTAATCGGTATAAACAATCGCAATCTCAAAACCCTAAAAACGGATTTAAATACAACCACTAAGCTAGCTCCATTAATTCCGTCCGATCGAACATTAATCTGCGAAAGTGGTCTAAAAAGCAGCTGTCATTTATCGAAAATGGCAAAACTTGGTGTCCGTAACTTTTTAATTGGGGAATCACTTATGTCACAATCAAACATAATAAATGGGGTACGAGCATTAATTCAAAATCCCATTCCATTTGGGAAAAGAAATCCATGAAGGGAAAATTAACTCATATTGATATGGATGGAAATGCCTCAATGGTTGATGTAAGCACAAAAGGTATTACCAAACGAAGTGCAACAGCCACTGGCAAAGTAAGAATGAAACAAGAAACGATGACTTTGATACAAGAAGCTCGTGTGAAGAAGGGTGATGTCCTCTCAGTCGCTAAACTAGCTGGAATAATGGGGGCAAAAAAAACAAGTGATTTAATACCCCTTTGTCACCCTTTAGCAATAAGTTCCATAGACCTAAACTTTATATTACGTCCTGAAGAAAATGCATTAGAAATAATTGCAACATGCCAGGTGTATGCGAGAACAGGCGTTGAAATGGAGGCTCTAACAGCGGTCTCCATCTCCGCTCTTGCAATTTACGATATGTGTAAGGCAGTTGACCGGACAATGCACTTAACAGATATACGTTTGATAGCGAAATCCGGAGGTCAATCGGGAGCATTTAAAAATAATGACTAATCTACTGCCCGTTTTTGAAGCACAGCGTCGTATTTGTACAGCTATGCCCGTTGTAGACGTTGAACAAGTGCAATTAGCCGACGCCTACGGCCGAATCCTTGCCAAAAATGAAGCGGCTCGACGGACCCAACCTCCTCATGCAGTTTCTGCTATGGATGGCTATGCGGTAATTGCTGAGGACATAAAAACTTTACCCAAATCACTATCAGTTATTGGAGAAGTCCCTACTGGTCAAAAATATATCGGATCACTCTCTTCGGGGCAGGCCATTCGGCTTTTCACAGGATCTCGGGTTCCAGATGGTGCCGATACCATTGTTATTCAAGAAAACACAGAGCGGACAGGTGATATTGTTCGTGTTGTTTGCGGAGAGGCACCCTCAGGTAAATTTATTCGCAAAGCAGGATTAGATTTTTCTGAAGGTGATGTTCTTCTGAATGCACCAAAAAAACTCTCAGCTCGAGATATTGGCTTAGCAGCAAGTATGAACCTACCCTGGTTGACAGTTCGTCAAAAACCAAGAATTTCATTGTTGGCTACTGGAGATGAAATTGTTATGCCAGGTAACCCTATAGGAGAAAATCAGATTGTAAGTTCGAATGTTCTTGCGCTGCAGTCACTCATTCGCTGTCATGGGGGTCAGCCAATCGACTTAGGTATAGCTCCGGATAACGAAAAACAGTTTTACGAGATTGCCAAAAACGCACTAAGAACAGATGTATTGGTCACCACCGGTGGAGCATCAGTCGGGAATTACGATCTTGTACAAAAAGTTCTTAGAAAAATGGGTCTAGAGTTAAATTTCTGGCAAATAGCGATGCGCCCAGGGAAACCCCTTATGTTTGGAAATATTGACAAAACGATGATAATCGGTCTTCCAGGAAATCCTGTTTCAAGTTTTGTCTGTGCAAAGATATTTCTTGCCCCCGCAATCGAGGCAATGCAAGGTTTAAAACAATTCACTGTTAATACAAGAAAAGCGCAATTGGGTTGCTACCTTAATGAAAATGATGAAAGAGAAGATTATTTGCGCGCGGTTACTTCTGTGAGTGAAAACGGAACATTAATAGCAACACCTTTCCCCAAACAAGACAGTTCTGCATTTTCTGATCTTGCAAAATCTGACTGTCTTATCATCCGTCCACCTTTTGCAGCAGAAGCAAAAAAGGGTGAGACCGTTGACATATTCTGGTTAGGCTAAAAAATAAAAAAGGTCTTCCGTACTCATTTGTTGACCCGATTCAAGAACTTTTATAAAAAAACTCATCTGTTTATGTTTTGTTCCGGAATTGTAATGGATTAATAAATGCCGTGAGGTTGCAATGTTGACCCCCAGACAACACGAATTAATAAAATTCATAGATCGAAAATTAAAATTGCACGGCATTTCGCCTTCTTTTGATGAAATGAAAACTGCAGTAGGATTAAAGTCGAAATCGGGCGTACATCGATTAATTACGGGACTTGAGGAACGGGGTTTCCTTCGTCGTTTACCCCATCGTGCCCGCGCACTTGAAATTATCAAGCTACCTGAAAACATGAGTGCAGATTTTCCTCCCACTGGCGGATTTCAACCAAATGTCATTGATGGGGGTTTTTCAAAAGATACTATCTCTAAAGCTAATCGAAAAACAGATGAAAACGATACTATAAGTATACCACTGTACGGAAAGATTGCCGCAGGACTCCCCGTAGAAGCCCTACGGGATCAAACACAATGTCTGAAAGTTTCTTGTGATTTAGTGGGCCGGGGGGATCATTATGCGCTAACTGTTGAAGGTGATTCGATGATAGAGGCTGGAATATCAGATGGGGATATTGCAATAATTGAACATACTGATGACTGCGAAAACGGATCAATTGTTGTAGCTCTTTTGAATGAAAATGAAGTTACTTTGAAGCGAATAAGAAAAAAAGGGAAATCAATCGCTTTAGAACCAGCCAATAAGAATTATGAAACAAGAATTTTTGGTCCAGATCAAGTTTCAATACAGGGTCGTCTAAAAGCTATTATGCGCAAATATTGACAACTGCTTACACAAAATAAATCACCATCTAATTTATCTCGAATGCGCATAGAACAAAAGTTACAAACTCGGGTCGACACATCTAAAAAATTTTGATTTAACCCTAATATGCCTTCAAAAATAACCACTAGGTTTGCCCCCTCTCCAACTGGCTATCTCCACATTGGGGGTGCTAGAACAGCACTTTTTAATATGCTTTTTGCTCGACAAACTGGTGGGGACTATCTGCTGCGGATTGAAGATACCGATAGAAAACGGTCTACACCAGAGGCAATCAAAGCAATTACTGATGGGCTAGAATGGCTGGGTCTTATGCCTGATAAAAAACCAGTCTACCAATCTAAAAATTTTGAACAACACGTGGCAATAGCACGTAAACTGTTAGCTGAAGGCAAAGCTTATCATTGTTATAGTACGCCTGAAGAATTACAGGAAAAACGAAAAAAAGCTCGTGCTGAAGGGCGGTCAATACGGTACGATGGAACATGGCGGCATAAAACGCCTTCTGAAGCTCCATCAGACGTGCAGCCGGTCATTCGTCTTAAGGCACCCACCACAGGTGCAACAGTTATAATGGACTGTGTACAGGGGGAAGTAAAAGTTGATAATAGCCAACTTGACGACATGATCATTCTGAGGAGTGACGGTACCCCAACCTACATGCTCTCGGTTGTTGTCGACGATCATGATATGAAAATTAGCCATGTTATTAGAGGCGACGATCATTTAACAAATGCCTTTCGGCAAACACAATTATTCAACGCACTGGGCTGGCAGGCGCCAATATATGCCCATATACCGCTTATTCATGGCTCCGATGGCACAAAAATGTCAAAAAGGCACGGGGCTCTGGGGATCGAAAAATATCGCGAAATGGGATATTTACCGGAAGCGCTGATAAACTATCTGCTCAGACTTGGCTGGAGCCATGGGGATGATGAAATCATCTCAATAAAGCAAGCAGTGGAATGGTTTAAATTAGAAAACATAAATAAAGGAGCTGCACGCTTTGATTTTGGCAAGCTTTCCGCACTAAACGGGAATTATTTACAAACTATTGATAATGATATTGTAATCCAATTAATCGGAAAACACTCAAAAATCGATAAAACATTCAATTTAAGGCTAAAAAAAGGTCTTTCCAGCTTAAAAAATAAATCAAATACAATACTTGAACTATGTGATAACGCACACTTTTATTTGTGTAATCGTCCGGTCTCTATTGAAGCAGATGCGCTCAAATTTCTTAACAGTGATGCATTAGTTTATCTAGAAGAAATAAAAACGCGTTTAAAGTTTTTGTCCACTTGGACGGAAGAAGAGATAAAATCGGAGATAAATCATTATATTCGCGCTAAAAATCTTAAACTTGTTCAATTAGCTCAACCCTTGCGCGCAGCTATTTGTGGTACAACAGTGTCACCTAGCATTTTTGAGGTACTTTATGCTCTGGGAAAAGAGGAAGCTCTGGGCCGCATATCGGATGTTGCGAGATGAAATTATGGAAGTTTGATTTATCTAGTTTTATTAGTTATTTCTATAAGACACGGGTTTTAAAAAGTTAGCCGCTTGAACCGTCGTCCATGAAAGGTAAAATTTATGAGTGAGGATACAACGAAGGGCACCAATAAAACCGTTACAATTACCGATGATTCTACCGGAAAACAGGCAACTTTTCCACTTGTAACGGGCACTGATGGTCCACCAGTAATTGATATACGAAGACTTTACGCAGAACTGGGGTGCTTCACTTACGATCCCGGATTTATAGCCACAGGCAGCTGTGAGTCCAATATTACGTTCATAGATGGGGATAAAGGCATCCTTCTACATCGTGGGTATCCGATTGAACAGTTAGTACGACACTGCTCGCATCTTGAAGTTTGTTACTTATTATTAAAGGGTGAACTACCCAATCAAGCACAGTTCGATAAATTTAGCAGCGATATCACTAACCATACAATGCTTCATGAACAATTACACAATCTTTATCGGGGTTTTAGACGCGATGCTCATCCAATGGCTATTATGTGTGGTGTTGCTGGTGCCCTGTCCGCATTTTACCACGACAGTACCGATATAAATGATCCATATCAACGAATGGTCGCCTCTTACAGAATGATAGCAAAAATGCCAACAATTGCTGGATGGGCATACAAGTACTCTCTTGGTCAACCATTTATGTACCCTAAAAATGATCTTGGGTATGCAGAAAATTTCTTATGGATGTTATTTGGTCACCCTTGCGAAGAATATCTTGTAAATCCTGTTATTGCGAGAGCGATGGATCGTATCCTTATACTACACGCAGACCATGAACAAAATGCCTCGACATCCACCGTACGTTTATCTGGGTCAAGTGGAGCAAACCCATTTGCTTGCATTTCTGCTGGGATTGCCAGTCTCTGGGGCCCTGCACATGGCGGTGCAAATGAGGCTGTCCTAAAAATGCTAGGTCAGATTGGTAACAAAGCAAACATCAATGAATTCGTTAAAAAGGCGAAAGACCCAGAAGATCCGTTTAGAATCATGGGTTTTGGCCATAGGGTTTACAAAAATTTTGATCCTAGGGCAAAAATTATGCAGAAAACTTGTCATGAAGTGTTAAATGAGTTGGGGGTAGAAAGTGAACCGTTATTGGAACTTGCAATGGCATTGGAACGAATAGCACTAGAGGATGAATATTTTATTGAGAGGAAACTTTATCCAAATGTAGATTTCTATTCTGGAATAATTTTTCGAGCTCTAGGAATACCTACAACTATGTTTACTGTATTGTTTGCAGTTGCCCGAACTGTTGGTTGGATCGCCCAATGGAATGAAATGATAGAAGACCCAACTCAAAAAATAGGTCGACCGCGCCAACTATACACAGGGTCAAAACGACGAGATGCTGCTCCCATAGAAGAACGTCAATAAAATCCATCGTGAGGTAAATAAGGTAAAAATATTGGTTAATGCTTGAATTTTATTTGTTCCAAAACAACCTCTGCTGCAGCTTTGCTTGGACTGCCATCAGAAGGGCGAAGTTGTTCAATAATTTGACTTACCGCCTTAACCTGGGCACTCGCAACTTTCGGATTATCAATTAGATAACATAAATCTTTTTTTAATATATCAGGTGTGCAGAAGCGCTGAATTCGTTCCGGGATTACTTCTTGATCAACCAAAATATTACAAAGACTGACATATTTAACTTTTGCTAATCTTCTAGCAATGAACTCAGTTATGGGATTAGTGTGATAGGCTATTATTGATGGAACACCTAATTGTGCCAATTCAATTGAAATAGTTCCGGAAGCTGCGAGTGCGTAATTACAAGCAGCCATAGCACAATATCGTTCGCGTTCTCCGGTTACAACGCTAACGGGTAGAGCCCAATCAGCTATTTCCTTGCGAATCCTACAAGCTGTTGCACTTATTGCTGGTATTACAATTTTTAAATTTGCATAGCGCTTTCCTAGAAGACTGATAGTCTTTTTAAATACTGGCAAATGATGATTAAGTTCCCCCATTCGGCTCCCTGGAAAAACACCAAGCAAAGTATCTGCTTCACTAATTGCATTTTTTTCACGAAAGAAAAGTCCATCATTCTTATTGATGCCTTTTTCCAGGACCGGGTGACCCACAAAGGTAGCCGGTAATCCAGCACGTTGAAACCAAGGAGGTTCAAATGGCAAAAGGCATAACATGTGGTCAATCTTACCGACAAACTTTTTTAGGCGTCCTGGCCGCCAGGCCCAAACCGATGGAGCAACGTAATGTATGCGTGCCATATCCTTCTTAATAGTTCGATTTAGTACACCAAGACAAAAACCCGGAGAATCTATAGTAACAAGTGCGTCTGGACTCATCCGTGTAATTTCGTCAGCAGTGAGTTGCATACGCTTGAAAAGATTCCGGGCATGAGGAATTAGTTCTATTAAACCCATTAAGGTTATTTCTTCCATAGGGAAAAGCGATTTAAGGCCTTCTCCCAGCATATTCTCTCCACCAATACCGGCGAAAACTACATCACCACCTGTCTTTAGCTTGATCGCCTGCATCAGTTTCCCCCCCAGAATATCACCAGAGGGTTCTCCTGCTATAATAAAAATAAGGGGCTTTTTGGGGTTGATGTTTCTTATCAAAATTCAACAGCCATAACAAATACACCAGACTGATCGGCAATACCGGTTAATTCATTTTTATCAAGCACTATTGCTCTACCAGCTTCAATTACGACACCAGAAAACTTTGACTGCACTAAAGTTTTAATAGTGTCCACACCTATTACGGGCAAATCAATCCGCCTTTCCTGTTGTGGCTTACATGTTTTTATTAGTATTGCCCCTAAACCTGACCTTTGTAATGGCGTACAACGGCGAATAAGAGCATCGGTTCCATCTATTCCTTCAACACCAAGTACAATACCCTGTTGCACAACAGCAGCCTGTCCAATATCCAATTCACCTACCACTCGAGCTACCCTGAGACCATGTTTAATATCGGCTTCCTGCTCATCGGTAGGAAAATTTTTTCCGTAAGTTCCGGGTGATGCAATGCAATTACTTAAAATATCATCTGGTCCAATAACAGAGAAACCTTCACCCTCTAGAGCTTGTATCAATTTGGACAAAATTGAGTCATCTCCGATCCACTTTAGTCCTAACAGTGCTGCTTTTTTTAATGCCCAAGCATCCAATTTTAACTCCCGCAAGCTAGGCCGTTTTATAGACCCTGCAAAAACTAGCTCAATCACTTGGGCATCACGTAAAAATTTTATTCCTTTGCCAACGTCTCCCATCCGTATCGTCTTATACGGAAACGACTCAATCATTCGTTTATTTGTCTGACCTTCGAGGGCAAGTATTAAAAATTCGCGACCGTTATCAATACACGCACTGGCGAGTTTTCTGGGAAGCTCTCCGCCGCCCGCTACTATACCAAGCTTAGGTTCCATTAGCGGTGCGAGGTTGACAAATTGCACGAGACGACTCTTTACGAATAAACGCGATAATATCCATAACTGGCTCGTTATCACTATACATTTCTGATACATCTTCCATGCGTTCGGATAATGTTCCCTCCTCTGCAAACAAAAGACGATAAGCTTTTCTAAGATTAGCAACTTCAGTTCTCGAAAAGCCACGACGTTTTAAACCTACAATATTTAGCCCTGACATTCTCGCACGATTTCCGAGTGCAGACCCATACGGAATTATATCCTGTTCTACGCCTGACATTCCACCTACCATTGCATGACGACCTATACGTACAAATTGATGAACTGCAGACAACCCACCTAAAATCACAAAATCTTCCAAAACTACGTGCCCTGCTAAAGTTGCATTATTGGCAAGAACAACGTGATTACCAATTTTACAATCATGTGCGACGTGTGATCCAACCATAAAAAGACAATTGTTCCCAATTTCTGTTAACAATCCACCACCCTCAGTGCCTGGGTTTATAGTAACATGTTCACGAATTATATTATTTGCACCGATTTTTAAATTCGAAATTTCCCCCTGAAATTTTAGGTCCTGAGGTTGATGCCCGATAGACGCAAAGGGAAAAATATGAGTATTAGCTCCAACTTCCGTGTGACCACTTACAACAACATGAGAATATAGTTTTGTTCCATCAGAAAGACTTACATTAGGACCAATCACGCTAAAAGGTCCTACTTCCACACCATCCCCTAACTCCGCTCCGGTCTCTATTACTGCTGTCTGATGAATTTTATTCATCCACTTATCCGTTGATCGGTTAACATAGCTGTTATAGTACCCTCCGCTACAACTACTTTATCTACCCTCACTTCAGCATAAAATTTCCATACCCCACCCCGCCGCGCGCGTTTTTCAACATTCACCATAAGAGTATCACCGGGAACTACTGGCTTTCTAAACCGAGCATTTTCGACAGACATAAAATAGACCGCTCGGCCCTCTGCCTCTTGTCCAAGAGTCGCAACAACCACAATAGCAGATGTTTGAGCCATAGCTTCTATTATTAAAACGCCAGGCATAATCGGAAGGTTTGGAAAATGACCCTGAAATTGTGCCTCATTTGCGGTAACATTTTTTACGCCAGTTGCACCGAGATTCGGAGTAACATTGATTACTCTGTCGATCATTAAAAAAGGGAAACGGTGCGGAATCATCTCCATGATTCGTTTTGTGTCAATAAGTTCTATCACTTGTTTTGGCTCTGTTGCATCCATTCTCTTAAACCTTTTTCAATTTCAACGACCAAAATCATTCGATTAGGCTTCAATGGGTCGAATATTAGCACATTTCAAAAAGTTAAAAGAAATAACCTACTTTATTTATAAGATAAAAAAAATTCAGTGTCTTCTTATTTAACAACACAAAATTCCTATCTAATTTCTTATCGTGCCTTCTGATTTGTTGCAGGAATACCCTTTGCTGTTGGAAGTTCTACTTTAACATTTGGAAGTCTAGTATTTAAACGTTTTAAAACCTCATCTGTAATGTCAAAGCTTGGCAAAACGAAAAGTGCTGTTGCCCGAGGAATTATTATTTGCAGATTTCTCTCTTTCGCTATTTCTGCCGCAACAATTCTGAATTGCCGTTGAACCTGGAACATTGCAGCTCGACCAGCAGCATCTAACCTTTTCCGTAGCCCTTGCACATCTGCTCTCAATGTTGAGACCTTAGACTGAAAAATTCTTCTCCGTTGCTTATATGCCTCTGCAGAAAGTATCGACCTCTCCTCCTGAAGTTTCTCATTTTCTATCCTCAGCGCACGTTCACGATCCTGTATTTGCTTTTTAATTTTGGCTCGAATTTTCTTGATCTGAGGTTTTACAGCTCGTGTTGCAGCCGAAACTCGTAACACCTTCTGTACATTTATTACAGCGAAACGTTCAAGTTTAGAACCGTTTTTACCTTGTGATAACGCTTTCCCAGTGTTGAAAAAACACACCAAAAAACTTAAAATTATCAACCTTAACATTTTTACCATCCTTACATCGGGCGCTCAAAATCCGGTGAAGAATCCAAACCGGATAGATTCAGTTCTATCATAACTCTCTTTCATATAAGGAGTCGCAACATCTATTGTAAACGGACCTAAAGGCGATTTCCATGATAAACCAAAACCGACCGATCCGCGGATTGAGTTAGTATCATCAATCACTCCGAGACTGGTATCTGTCTTTCCTGTTGAACCCAAATCGGTGAACACACGTCCTTTAATACCAAATTCATTCGGCAATCCAAGCGGAAACTGTAATCTAAGTGAACTGGTATAATACCATTCGCCCCCCACCGCGTCTCCCGAGACCCTATCTCTGGGACTAACACCGGCGGGTTCAAAACCTCTTAGACTGCGGCCCCCGAGAAAAAACCTATCGATAATTCTAGCATCATCACCGATTGGCATAAGATACCCACCACTTAGTGAAAAAGAGGCAACAATACTGTCAGACAAGGAAAAATATTGAGTAGTTGCAATAGTGTTTTTAATATATTGAACAGATCCCCCTAATCCTGCAAATGAACTACTAAAGTTCGACAACGTTCCAGTTCTTGGACTCATAACATCGTCTCGAGTATCAAATGTTAATACTTGGTTAATACTGGATACAGATGAATCACCTTTTTGCTGTTTAACAGCTAATGAGGCAGTTGATGAGATATTTTTTACTTCATCAGCACTAAACTTGTATTTCCATTTCTGAGACCATTTATCCGAAATATCGTATCCAACACGCAAAGCACCTCCCACAGAACTTCTATCAAGTGATGACTCATCTCCAAGATCGCGTGTAGTACGGAAAACATCAAACCCGGCTAATAACTTACGGTTCAAAAAGTATGGTTCTGTAAATTTAAGATCAATTTGACTGCTGGAGCCACTAATTTGAAATTTTAAGGCAAGATCTTGGGCTCTTCCTAACAAATTCCGTTCACGGATACCTATGTCAGCTAAAAGCCCATCACTAGACGAAAAACCGGCTCCGAGTGAAATTTGACCAGTTGATTGTTCTACGACTTTCACTTCAAGTTTCGTCTTATCTGCTGCCGAGCCTCTAATCTTTTGTATCTTTACCTTACTAAAAAACCTCAACGCACGAATATTTTTTCTTGCTCTCCTTAATTTTGAAGCATTAAATGCGTCACCTTCAACCAGAGGAATTTCACGCCGAATTACCGTATCAATTGTCCTAACATTTCCCTTAATGTTGATACGCTCCACATATACTTTTGGCCCTTCTCGTATTTGAAAAACCACATCTATTTTTTTCTCTTTTCGCGATCTTTTTACTAATGGTCTGATATTTACAAAAGCGTACCCCTTGTTACCAGCCAAATCTGTTAAAGCGGCAACACCATCCTCGACACTTTCGGCATTGTAGATATCGCCATCAGAAATATTTACAGACTTGCGGAGATTGAACTGTTTTAGTTCATCAATTTCTGAGCTAACTACAATCCGGCCAAAATTGTACTTTCTTCCCTCTTCCAGTGTAAACGTAATAAAAAAACCATTTCGATCCGGCGCCAATTCCGCAATAGCAGAAATAACCCGAAAATCGGCGTATCCTTTATTTAAATAAAATCTGCGCAACAATTCACGATCAAAAGCTAATCTATCAGGATCGTAGTTATCATCACTGGTGATAAATCGATACCAAGCACTTTCCTTTGTTTGTATAACAGATCTAAGATCACTATCGTCATAGATGCTGTTTCCAATAAAAGATATGCGTCTAATCTTCGTTAATTTTCCCTCATCAATCTCAAAAATCAAATCAACTCGATTTTGTTTTAACTTCACGACCTTAGGTTCAACTGAAGCAGCAAAACGTCCAGAACGACGATATATTTCAAGCAGTCGTTTTACATCCTCTTTGACCCGCGCACGAGTATACACGATACGAGGTTTAAGGCGAACTTCTTGCCGGAGAGAATCTTCCTCTATCCTTTTATTACCCTCAAATACTATTCTGTTAATTACCGGATTTTCTAGCAATCGAATAATAACTACTGTTCCTTCTCTCTTAATTAAAACATCAGCAAACAATCCGGTTTCAAATAGTTTTTTTAGCGAAAGATCGAGAAGACGGGGAGTAATAATATCGCCTTTTTTTATTGCAACATACGACCGAACCGTATCAGCTTCAATTCGTTGCGCACCCTCAACACGAATCTCAGTCGCTTTAAGAGACTCCCCTAAATCCTGAGCAATCATTTTGCCAGATAGACAAAATAAGCAAAACCCAAGGGCTGCTAAAGATAAGATGATAGTGTGTTTATTTTTCAAAATATCCTCTGACTATTTACTACCAACCACTAAATACTTTGCTAACTTGCATTTGAACAAGATCGTTCCAAGTAACAAAAACTGTCAAACACAATATCAGAGCTAATCCGATGTTGAGGCTTAAAGCCATAATACGTTCATTTACGGGACGTCCTCGTAAAGCTTCTATTCCATAAAAAACTAAATGACCACCATCTAGCAATGGAATGGGAAAAAGATTTATAAGGCCAAGATTTATAGATAGGATCGCCGCGAATTGGATAAACATAATGAAACCCGCTTCGGCCATAGCACCTGATATTTGCGCGATTTTAATTGGTCCGCCTAATTCATTTGCGTTACGTTCACCCAAAATAATTTGGCCTATTGCATCTAAAATATTTCCAGTCATCACAAAAGTTTGTACTACTGCTTTCCAGAGTGCAGTAAATGGATCATGCCGAACCAAAACCATATCCGCGGAGGAGCGCGCAACACCGAGCCTACCAAAACGCTGCGTGGTACTGTAACGCTTTTCTACAACAGAATCAGGAATTACCTTAACCATTAATTTTTCCCCAGCCCGCTCTACAATTATTTCAATTTCTTTTGCCGGAGCTAATTCAATTATGCGACGCACTTCTTCAAAGCGACTTATTTTTTTTCCATCTATTTCTATAAAAATATCACCGGGTTTTAACCCTGCTCGAGCCGCGGCACTACCCTCTATAACCTTTGAAATGTTTGCTGGTGTGTGTGGTTCGCCCAAACCTATAAAAAGCCCAGCGAGAATCATTATAGCAAATAAAAAATTTGCAAGAGGGCCAGCAACTACTATCCACACACGCTGGCTTACTGGCTTATTAAAAAATGACTCGCTTAATTCTTTTTCAGATGGAGACGGCAATTCTGAATTGTTATCTGGCCTGCTTTCTCCAAACATTTTAACATAACCACCAAAAGGAATAGCACTCAACTTCCATCGAGTTCCCGATTTTGAAGTTCTACCAAAAATTTCTGGTCCGAACCCAACGGAAAAAACCTCTACGCGAACTTTACATTGTCGAGCAGCTAAATAATGGCCCATTTCATGTACGTATACCAAAATGGTTAAAACTAATAAGAATGCAAATATAGCTGTCCAAAAACTACCTAATATTTCAATCACTTCTACACACCATTGATTTACTAACCTTCTTCACACAATTTCGCCACATCAAGGGCAACGTGTCGAGCTTCTTCATCAGCATCAAAAACGTCTTCTAGACATTTAATCTTCCGTGTTTTTATTTTATCCAGTGTCCTGCTAACAATCTTGAAGATATCTAAAAAACAATTTCTTCTATCTAAAAAACTCTTTACAGCTACTTCGTTGGAAGCATTGATAATTACAGATGCATTGCCACCCACTCGAATTGCTTCACGAGCTAAATTTATGAGAGGAAAACGTCGATTATCCGGTTCAAAAAAAGTAAGCTTACCCAATTCCGCCAGATTTAAAGTAGGGCTTGGTGACAAAATACGATTAGGCCACCCAAGTGCATACGCTATTGGGGTTCGCATGTCTGGACTACCTAGTTGGGCTAAAACAGAACCGTCGATATAGGAAACCAAACTGTGTATAATAGACTCTGGATGAATCACAATATCAATCATATCTTCATTCATATCGAAAAGATAATGCGCTTCAATTAACTCAAGCCCTTTATTCATCATAGTAGCCGAGTCAACAGAAATTTTTGCCCCCATATTCCAATTTGGATGGGCAACGGCTCTCTCTGGAGTCACAAGCCTCAATGAGTCAATCGAAGTGTTCCAAAATGGACCGCCAGAAGCAGTCAAGATCAGTTTTTTAACAGTATCTCTCTGTTCAATATCGAGAACTTGGAAAATAGCATTATGTTCTGAATCAACCGGCAGCAATGTTGTACCACTTTTTGCCACCTCATCCAAAAAAAATTTTCCCGCACAGACAAGACACTCTTTATTTGCAAGAGCAACCACTGATCCTTGCTTTACAGCGGCTAATGTTGGTTCTAATCCTGCTGCACCAACAATAGCTGCCATTGTCCATTCAACAGGATACTGAGCAGCCTCTACTAGTGCTTGCCTGCCAGCTGATACCTTTGTTTCAGTCCCAGATAGTAATTCTTTCAACTCTGCGTATTTTTCTTTATCCCCTATTACGGCAAGGCGGGCCTGAGTCCTCCGTGCTTGATTTGCCAATAGTTCGACAGATTTATGAGCAGTTAACACCTCAACCCGATACAAACTTGGGTTTCGTAAAATTATATCAAGCGTACTACAACCTATTGACCCTGTGGAGCCAAGCACTGAGACTTTTCTAACATCTTTTTCACTTGTCTTTCTAGACATCATAGCCACGACGGAATTTTTCCACCCGAGAGCGATATAACCAGAGCAACAAGCGGTGAAGTCCAGATCAAACCATCAGTACGGTCTAAAATTCCCCCATGCCCTGGTATCAAATGTCCTGTATCCTTCACTTTATAAAACCGTTTAGCCATCGAAACTGTAAGGTCACCTGCCTGAGAAATAAATGCAAGCACACCGCTAGTTATTAACATTAATACCGGTGTTCCAATCAAAAAATAAATTGAGAAGAAAAAACCCCATAAGCTAGCCAAAAAGGCACCCGCCACTAATCCAACCCAAGTTTTTCCGGGACTTACGTTCGGCGCCATCCTGCGCACACCAAATAATTTACCAAAAATATACGCCCCCGTATCAGTAACCCATACAGTTACAAGCAACCACAGCACAATTTCAAACCCCATTGCTGTTAAAGATCTAAGCCAAATTAAAGCAACCCCCGTCGTTCCGATTACACAAAGGGCGCACAAATTGATTGCGGCCTGCCGTGGAATTGAGGCAAACAATCCTCCTACCATTAAAACAAAAGCTATCAACGCACATAACGTAGAGTAAAAACTATTTGCAATTGCAATGGCTCCAACTCCTCCACCCAAACAAACCATGCATAAAAAGACCAAGATACGGAATTCTCTGAAAGCCATCCTTCCCCATTCGAACCCCATAACCACAACTGAAAATACGACCAGAATATCAAACCAAGGAAAACCAAAAATCAAAACAATTGTTACCAAGGGTGTAAGAAAGACGGCCGATATAAATCGTTTCTTTAATTGAGAACCTTTTGAGTCTGCACTAAGCACCATATCGCCGTTCGCGGCGATTAAATTCATCAACAGCCTCCTCAAGGTTCTTTTTTGAAAAATCTGGCCAATTTATGTCAATAAAAACCAACTCCGCATAAGCAAGCTGCCACAGAAGAAAGTTGCTAATTCTTTGTACGCCACTGGTTCGGATAATTAGGTCAGGGTCGGGAATTGTTGCGGTTTCCAAATACTGACCAAATATTTCATCGGTAATGTTATTGGGTTCAATCTTACCTTTTGCTGCCAACATTGCCAATTTCTGCGCGGCAGTAGTAATTTCCTGCCTTGCACCATAGCTTAGCGCAATAGTTAAGGTGAGAGTATTGTTATTACTCGTTTTCGTTTCTGCACCCTGTATAAGTGTTACTATATCACGAGGTAAACGCTCTCGATAACCTATAAATCTCAAACGAACCCCCTGCCTATCTAATTCAACTACTTCCTGTCTAAGATAGAGACGAAGAAGTCCCATCAACGCAGAGACCTCTGATTGAGACCTTTTCCAATTCTCACAGGAAAATCCAAAAAGAGTAAGATATTGAATTCCCAATTCCATTGCACTTGATACGACCTCACGAACAGACTCTGCCCCCTGCCGGTGACCAGCAATTCTGGGAAGACCTTTGCTTTGCGCCCATCGCCCATTGCCATCCATAATGATACCGACGTGAGTCGGTGCAGGAAGCGGTAATCCAGTTTCTGATCGTATTAACTCCACTTTTATACCTGCATAATCTCTTGTTTTTTAGCTTCTAAAAATTCGTCAATTTTAGAGACATGTTCATCTGTCAGACTTTGCAGATCAGCTTCCCAAGCCCTTTGTTCATCCTTTGAGATTTGGCTTTCTTTTTCTAATCTTTTTAATCCATCCATTCCATCTCGACGGATATTTCTAACAGCAATTTTTGCCTGTTCGGCATATTTTTGAGCAATTTTTGTTAATTCTTTTCGACGATCCTCGGTCAACTGAGGAATTGGAACACGAATTAGAACTCCTTCCCGTTGAGGGTTTAGTCCAAGTCCAGCATCACAAATTGCTTTTTCGACAGCAGGCGCAAGACCTTGATCCCAAACTTGCACAGTAACCATTCGCGCATCAGGAACACTAACTGTAGCCACCTGATTTATGGGCATCGGTTGGGCATAAGCTTCTACGACAACCGGCTCGAGCAACGCAGCCGAAGCACGCCCAGCCCTCAATCCTACTAATTCCGATTTAAAAACTTCAAGAGCCCCCACCATACGACGCTTGTGATCAGATATATTAGGCTCAGCCATATTACTACTCCTCTCCATCTATGACAGTAAACGTCCCGTCATTCATGAGAACCTTTGCAAATTCACCAGGATTGTGAAGGGAAAAAACAAGAATCGGTATTGTATTTTCTCGACATAAAGCAATTGCTGATGCATCCATAACTTTCAAATCCCGAGAGAGGACGTCGTGATAGGTTAATCGACTATACCGTTCTGCATCTTTATCTTTAAAGGGATCCGCTGAATAAACACCATCGACTTGAGTGCCTTTCAATAAAGCATCACAGTCCATTTCGACTGCACGAAGCGCGGCGGCTGTATCTGTGGTGAAATAGGGACTTCCTGTTCCAGCGGCAAAGATAACCACACGACCTTTTTCCATATGACGAATAGCCCGCCGCCTGATGTATGGCTCACAAACTGTTGCCATAGGTATTGCCGATAAAACTCTTGTGTGTATTTCTGCCTGCTCGAGAGCACCCTGAACAGCAAGAGCATTAACAACAGTAGCCAACATTCCCATGTAGTCGGCAGTTCCTCTCTCAAGCCCCTGACTTGCAGCTTCAACGCCGCGAAAGATGTTTCCGCCGCCGATAACTAAACATAACTGTACTCCGAGTTTGCGAACTGCTTTAATTTCATCTGCAATTCGATCTATTGTTGAAGTATCCAGACCAAATTCTCTTTCACCCATTAAAGCTTCGCCAGACAGCTTAAGCAAAACTCGGCGATAAGTGATTGTGCCAGAATTCATGCCCATATAATTATCCGTTCAACCCTTGTATGTATGTTTTCCTCTAACCTTGCGCGGCGGCTGCTACCTCCGAAGCAAAATCTTCTTCTTTCCGTTCAATTCCGTCCCCAAGAACGTAACGAATAAATCCTGTAATTTTAACAGAAGCTCCAACCTCTTCTTCCGCGTCTTTAAGCACCTTTTTTACCTTGGTCTCACCGTCAATCACGTATTGCTGTTCTTCGAGAACCACCTCCTCAAAATATTTACGCAAACGACCCTCTACCATTTTTTCAACAATATCATCTGGTTTGCCGGATTGCCGTGCTTGTCCAATAAGAACTTCTTTTTCTCGTTTCAAAGCATGCGCATCGACGTCATCAATTGTGCAGTAAAGAGGAGCCGCTGCCGCAACATGCATTGAGATTTTTTTGCCAAGCGCTTCTAAAGTGCCTGCGTCCCCATCAGACTGCATTCCGAGCAAAACACCAATTTTTCCGGAACCCGGTACTACTGCATTATGAACATAACTTGAAACAATACCGTTCGGTACTGAGAGAAAATCGGCACGCCTTAGCTCCATATTTTCACCAATCGTGGAAACAAGGTTGGTAAGTACTTCTTCAACGGTTTTTCCTTCTGCGAGCGAGGCTGCTTTGAGATTATCAACATCCTCACCTGTTTCTAAGCAAATATTTGCGGTTGCCGCGGCAAATTCCTGAAATTGTTGATTTCTCGCCACAAAATCTGTCTCTGCATTTATTTCAACAATAGCCCCTCTGTTACCATTTGTTGACACGGACACCAAACCTTCCACCGCAGTGCGCCCGGATTTTTTTTCAGCAGCCGCCAAACCCGCCTTGCGAAGGCAATCAATAGCTGCCTCAATATCTCCGCGTGCTTCCGATAATGCATTTTTGCAATCCATCATTCCTGCGCCTGTTTTTTGACGCAACTCTTTCACCATTGATGCAGTTATATCCGGCATATCTTCCTATCTCAATTTGATATTAGGTTGAGTAATTTATTCTAATGTGTTTAAGAAACATCCGTAGGTTTTTTGGAAATATCGTAAGTTGGCAAATCCTCTTTACTTGCAACAGTTGCGTCAGGGCTTTCTCCTAAATCTTCACCAGAAGAAAGAGCTTCCTGCTGGAGGCCGTCTAAGACGGCATCAGAGAAGAGACTACAATAAAGAACAATTGAACGCATTGCATCATCATTACCAGGAACAGGATAAGTGATTCCCCGTGGATCACTGTTGCTATCAACTATGCCGATCACTGGTATACCCAGCTTTTGTGCCTCTTTTATGGCAATAGACTCTTTATTAGTATCAATAACCACCAAAATATCAGGAAGGCCCCCCATATCTTTAATACCACCAAGTGCCCGTTCCAGTTTATCTCGCTCGCGTGTTCTTATAAGCAGCTCTTTTTTCGTTAAACCAACGTCATCCTGAGACAATAATTCATCATATTCTTTGAGACGCTTTATAGAGTCAGTAATAGTCCGCCAATTCGTAAGCATACCGCCTAACCAACGGTGATTGATATAATATTGTCCGCAACGTTGCGAAGCTTCAGTAACTTGATCACTCGCCTGTCGCTTTGTGCCAACGAAAAGGACGCGTCCACCCCCTGCGACTGTATCTCTGACCGACTTTAAAGCGGCATGAAGCATCGGCACGGTCTGACGCAGGTCTAAAATATGTATTCCGTTTCGAACACCAAATATAAACGGTTCCATTCTTGGATTCCAACGACGAGTATGGTGTCCAAAATGAACTCCCGCTTCAAGAAGTTGCCGCATGGTAAATGTTGGCATAGCCATTATTTATTCCTCTTTTCCGGTTAAGCCTCCGTGAACCATGGCAAGAACAATTCATTCCTACACCGGAACAGCTAATCATGATAAAAGAAAAACCGTCTGTTCACGTGCGAATTGTGACAAATAATGTGATAAACTGAAGATCTTTAATTTTCAAGCAAATTAATAATAAAAAATAGTTTTTTATTGCCATAACTCATCATTACATGTCGTTAATGCTGGCTATTCCTGGAAGAGATTCAATGGAAGCACGTAATTCTGCAGATATTTCGTATGTATCAGCAAGTGCAAGTTCTACTTTATCCGCTTCTCCTACATCCAGAATTAGCCGAATTCGACCTTTTCCCGAAGCACTATTTGTTATTGTTTTTTGCAGTTTAGTCAATGCTTCTTCAGTCTTGACATTAATTTTTATACCCGAACCTATTGACGCAAGTGCTTTATCCAATTCTTTAATTTCAAGTACCGTTAGTCTCAATGCTCCACTAGCATCTGTGCGCGTCTCACAGGTAAATAACAGCGGCTTACCCGATCCAATCACCTCTCTCGATTGGGCTAAGATTTCTGAGAATAGTGTTACTTCAAAAATACCATTAATTCCAGACACTTGAAGAAAGGCAAAGCGGTTACCCCGTGCAGACGTCCTCTCCTGCTTATGAATAACAACACCGGCTAGTTTTGAAGACCCTCCGACCGCATTCATAGAAAGTTGGTCAAAGGAAACGATGCCTAATTTCTTCAACGATTGACCGTAAATATCTAAAGGATGCGCGGATAAATAAAAGCCAACAGCGTCAAATTCATACTTTAGCTTTTCCAATGGAGACCAATCGTTTATATCTGTATCTTTTTCTCCATCCTCTAATATTGAAATACCGCCTTCAAACAAATTTTCTTGAGTACTATCCTTTTCTCTTTCCGCGGCATTAGCGGTCTTTATCAGTTTATCCACCTCATTAAACAACTGCCGTCGATTAGGTTTTAAACAGTCGAGCGCTCCAGCTAATATGAGATTTTCTAACATACGCTTGTTTGCTGCACGAGCACCCAGTCGTTCAACAAAGTCAAAAGGAGAGGCATAAGATCCATTTTTTTTTCGATTCTCAACCAAAGCTTGCATTGCTTGCAAACCAACATTTTTTATGGCAGTGAGCGCATACCGAATTGCAACACTTTTGCCATTAACGTGTTCTACACTGAATACATCCTGAGAAAAATTGATGTGGGGTGGAAGCAAGTCTATAGCCAATCTCTCCAATTCTTGTCGGAAAATACTAAGTTTCTCTGTGTTTCCAAGATCCAATGTCATCGATGCTGCAAAAAACTCTACTGGATGGTTGGCCTTCAACCAAGCTGTTTGGTATGCAAGCAACGCATAAGCTGCTGCATGCGATTTATTGAATCCATAGCCAGCAAATTTGTCGACTTGTTGAAAAATTCGTTCTGCTTGATCCCTAGCCACTCCTCGTTCTACCGCTCCGTCCACAAAACTTTGTCGCTGCGCTTCCATTTCAGATTTTATTTTTTTGCCCATAGCTCGCCGGAGCAAGTCAGCCGAACCCAAAGAAAATCCTGAGAGCTTTTGTGCAATCTGCATTACCTGCTCTTGATAAATCATTACACCAAATGTTTCTTGCAAAATATCCTGTAATTGAGGATGTAAATAATCAGGTTTCTCTGTACCGTGCTTGCAAGCAATATAACGCGGGATATTGTCCATTGGCCCCGGGCGATAAAGCGCCACCAACGCAATGATATCCTCAAATTTATCTGGTCTCAACTGACGCAACACGTCACGCATTCCAGAGCTTTCTAGCTGAAAAACACCAACAGTTTCGCCTGAACTAAGCATTTTGAATGTTATCTCATCATCCAGAGGTAAATCAGAAAGTGTAACATCAATATTTTTTTCTCGAAGCAAACCAACTGCTCGTTCAAGAACTGTCAAAGTTTTCAACCCAAGAAAATCAAATTTCACCAAGCCGGCGGCTTCCGCGTATTTCATCGAAAACTGTGTAGCGGCCATGTCAGAACGCGGGTCACGATATAGAGGCACTAACTTATCCAAGGGGCGATCTCCAATAACCACTCCTGCAGCATGGGTAGACGCATGCCTGTAGAGGCCCTCCAATTTCATACCTATATCTAAAAGTTGCTCGACCTGTTCATCTTCCTCACGCAATCGGCACAATTCAGGTTCTTCTTTAAGGGCCTGCTCTAATGTTGGTGGTTTTGCAGGATTAAATGGAATAAGTTTGCAAATTTTATCAACATATCCATAAGGAATACCCAACACCCGTCCTACATCACGCAGGACCGCCCGTGCCTGTAATTTTCCAAAAGTTATAATTTGTGCAACCTTATTCGCTCCATATTTCTCTTGAACATATTTGATTACTTCATCGCGCCGTTCCTGACAAAAATCGATATCAAAATCAGGCATTGAAACGCGCTCCGGATTTAAAAATCTCTCAAATAGCAATCCGAAACGCAGCGGATCCAAATCTGTAATTGTCAACGCCCAAGCGGTAACTGAACCGGCACCGGATCCTCTACCTGGGCCAACTGGAATCTTTTGCTCCTTCGCCCACCGGATAAAATCTGCGACAATAAGAAAATATCCCGGAAATCCCATTTGAGTGATGGTAGAAAGCTCAAAATCAAGACGGTCGTGATAAACTTTTTTCTCCTCCTGTGATTTATTTAAAAGTCCTAATCGAGCATTGAGACCATTTTTGGCAAAAATCCGTAGTTCTTCTGTCTCATTCTTTCCTTCATGCAGCGGATAAACGGGTAAAATCGGAACATGCTCTTCAGGCATAAATGAACATCTTTGAGCAATTGTAACTGTATTATCAAGGGCTTCTGGTATGTCTTTAAATAACTTTTGCATCTCCTTGGGGCTACGGAAGCAGTGAGAAGGTGTTAAACGACGGCGTTCACTAGTAGCAACATGGACGCTCTGAGCGATACAAAGAAGTGCATCATGGGCCTCGTACATTGACTCATCAGAGAAGTAACAGTTGTTGGTTGCTACAAGCGGTATTTCATATAGGTAAGCTAATTCTATTAATTGTTCTTCTAAAAGGTACTCGTTTTCCACCCCATGCCGCATTAGCTCGATGTATAATCTGTCGGTGAAAAGCTCTTTTAACTGCTCTAATTTTTCTATAGCTTTTTCATTTTTTCGTTGTTCAAGAAGACGATTTATTGATCCACATGGTCCTCCGGTTAGAGCAATCAGGCCTGACGTGTTGCCAATTAACCAGTCCATTTGGATTCGGGGATGTTCTCCCGTTGGTGTCTGAAGATAAGCCTTACTCGCAAGTGAAATCAGGTTTTCATACCCGGTGCGATTTTGAACTAGCAACACTAATTGATCATATTCAGAATAAAAATCCCTCGCGGGTTTCTTCTGCACTTGAGGATTTACTCCCTCCCGCACAACGGACAATTCACACCCAATTATCGGTTGAACACCATTTTTTCTTGCAGTAATTGCGAATTCCAAAGCACCAAACAAATTACCATTGTCAGTAATCGCAACAGCAGGCATTTTGAATTCTTTTGTTAAATCAATTAATTGAGGGATTTTTAAAGCACCCTCTGATAAGGAATATGCAGAATGCACTCGCAAATGTACGAAATTAGAATGTGGCATTGTCTAACAAAACCATCTTAAATTTGTAAAAGAAGAACAATTCAAGAACTCACTAAATAATACTCCTAAAAGCGACGAGACCCACTACATTTTGCGCTTAAGGTTTAAATAAAAAAGAAAACATTTTAGTTTACATAAAAAGAACGAATCGTTAACACATTTTATAAAATAGCTTAACTGTGAACGTGAAAATTAGGGAATTCTTCGAATTATTAACTAAACTAGTTTTCCGTCTTGTAGTTTCACCGTTCTATCCATTTTAGTAGCCAATTCAATATTATGAGTAGCTATTAATGCTGCGGCACCTGAATTTTTTACCGTATCTTTAAAAACACCAAATATCTTTAACGCTGTTTCCTCATCAAGGTTACCTGTTGGCTCATCTGCCAGTAAAATTTTAGGACTGTTAGAAAGAGCGCGAACGATAGCCACACGCTGTTGTTCTCCACCAGAGAGTTCTGAAGGCATATGAGCAGCACGCTCAACGAGTTCAACATTGGATAGAAGTTCAAAAGCTGTATTGCGTGCAATTTTTCTATCTTTGCCTGCTAACATTTGCGGTAAAATAATATTTTCTAGCGCAGTAAATTCTGGTAACAAATGATGAAATTGATAAACAAACCCGAGGTGACTGAGACGAAGCGCGGTTCTTGCATTATCATTAATCTCACTGCAGGCTTGCCCGTTCAAAAATACTTTTCCAGCGTGCGGTTTTTCTAACAAACCAGCAATATGTAGCAAAGTTGATTTTCCTGACCCTGATGGCCCCAACAACCCCACAATTTCTCCGGACTCAATTGATAAATCAACACCCCGCAACACATCCAATTTCTTATCGCCCTGTTGAAATGAATGTGAGATACAATCAAGCTGCAGGATCGATGTTTTTTCACTCATATCGAAGAGCCATCACTGGATCAAGTTTTGCTGCTCTCCAGGCAGGATAAATTGTTGCCAGGAAACTTAGTCCTAATGCCAATGCGATCACCATTGCTACCTCTCCAGCATCAACCTTTGCTGGCAATTTAGAAAGAAAATAGATTTCCGCCGCAAAAATCTCTGACCCAGATAATTTTTCAATCAATTGGCGTATGGTTTCAATATTTAGCGCAAACACTAAACCTATTACAGACCCTGTAGCAGTACCAATTAATCCGACCGACATACCAGACAATAAAAAAACACGCGTTACCGCACCCTTAGTTGCACCGATAGTTCTAAGGATAGCGATATCTCTTCCCTTATCTTTTACCAACATAATGAGACCGGATATTATATTAAAAGCAGCTACAACTATAATAAGAGTTAAAATCAAAAACATAACATTTCGTTCAACCTGTATGGCATTAAAAAACCCAGAATTTGCATTCTGCCAGTCCAACAGGCGTAATTGAATATCAGAAACTTTCTTGATAGCTAAACTCTTCGCTGCAATCTCATCCGGGTCATTTAGCATTACCTCAAGCGTCGAGACGGTTCCAGGCTGATAGTTAAAAAATTTCCTTGCAGTGTTTAGTGGAATGTAAATAAATCTAGAGTCGTACTCAAACATTCCAATTTCAAAAGTGGCGGCAACAAAAAAACGCTTTATCCTTGGAAGTGTTCCAAAAGCAGTTTGTCGCCCAGTGGGTGCAACTAAAGAAAAAGCATCTCCTATTTGGAGACCATACCGTGCAGCAAAACGAGTGCCCACTATAGCTGCACCTCCCTTATACAAATTATTAACACTACCATTTTCTATATTATCAACTAAAATCTTGTGTTTTTTTAAATCTTTTGCTCGGATACCTCTTATCAACACTCCAGCAGCCTCACCTCTCACCGTTGCCATTGCCTGCCCTTCAATTATAGGGGTGACACGAGAAACCCCGGGAATGTTTTGAATATTCTTAGCTATTTTATCAAAATCCTCTAGCCCTCGGTCTAAAGCAGCGGAGATCCCTATATGGCCATTAAGCCCCAAGATTCTATTAAGCAACTCTGCTCTAAACCCATTCATTACCGACATAACAATAATTAATGTTGCAACACCAAGTGCTATGCCAATCAAACTGAAACCTGCTATAATAGAAACAAAGCCATCTCGCCGTCGCGACCTCAAATAACGCATCGCGATCATTCTTTCGAAAGCACAAAAGATCATGTGCTAGAAATCCTTGTCAGAGCGTTTTCGATGGAAAGTTCTAGATGTTCTCCGGTGCAGCGTCGTTTCAATTCAACTTTGCCATCTTTAAGTCCTTTGGGACCAACAATTATCTGCCAAGGCAGACCAATGAGATCCATTTCCGCGAACTTTCCTCCTGCACGCTCATTTCTATCGTCATAGAGGGTTTCAATACCTGCATCTCGCAACTTGATGTAAATATTTTCACATTCCCTGTCACAGTCATTATTGCTAACTGCAACATTGATTAAGCCAACGGAAAATGGTGCAATAGTATCTGGCCAGATTATTCCGAATTCGTCGTGCGAGGCTTCAATTATCGCTCCCACAAGGCGAGAAACACCAATTCCATAAGAACCCATCTCTAGAATGACTTTATTTCCTTCTGGACCTGTAACTGTAGCACCCATCGCAAGGGAATATTTTTTTCCAAAATAGAAAATATGTCCTACTTCAATCCCTCGAGCAGACAGAATGTTACTACCCAATTCTTCATTTTTGTTCGGGTCATGCAATTCCTTGGTAGCTGCATAAGGATGAGTCCATTTTGAAAAACATTCCTCAAGAGCAGTTTCGTTCAAGTCTCCAATAAATGGTGTTTCAAAAGTCAAAAAATTCTTGTCATAAAAAACTTCACTTTCACCAGTTTCGGCTAAAATGATGAACTCGTGGCTTAAGTCACCACCAATTGGCCCAGTATCAGCTCGCATTGGTATTGCTTTAAGACCCATACGGCCAAATGTTCGCAGATAACTCATGAACATAAGATTGTATGAACGTTTTGCACTTTGATAATTTAAATCGAATGAATAAGCATCCTTCATAAGAAATTCCCGCCCACGCATTACACCAAAACGCGGTCTAACTTCATCCCGAAATTTCCATTGAATTTGATATAGCACCCTGGGAAGATCCCTGTAAGAGGAAATTGCATCACGAAATATTTCAGTGATTTGTTCTTCATTAGTGGGGCCATAGAGCAAGTCCCGATCGTGACGATCTTTTATTCGCAACATTTCACGCCCATATCCGTCAAAGCGACCACTCTCCCGCCATAAGTCGGCAGATTGAATAGTTGGCATTAACATCTCGAGACACCCCACCGCATTTTGTTCTTCTCTTATGATATTCTCAATGCGTTGAAGCACCCTGTAACCCAGTGGTAGCCATGAATAAATGCCTGCACTGGCTTGCCTAACCATTCCAGCTCGTAACATCAACCTGTGGGAAACAATTTGAGCCTCTGCCGGATTTTCTCTCAGCGTTGGCAGAAAAAAACTAGTTCGGCGCATAAATTCTTACTCAGATTTGTTAAACTTTAAAGAACAAGATAAAACCTAACAGGTTGACAATTTAGTTGTTGATAACGCTGCCTTGAGACGCAAATTTGTTACTACCTTTAACATAAATGTGAAAAAGTGGTAGCAAAACATAATTTTAATATATTTTATACAGAAAAACTTCGATCAGAATTTTAAAATATGAAGCATGATTCGTATCGATGTGCGAATATCTAAATTGGATAAACATCTATTGATTTCTTTGATGGGGAGTAAAATATGCTGGAAAAATTCTTTCATTTAAAAGAGCACAATACAACAGTAAAGACTGAAGTTTTTGCCGGCCTTACAACATTTTTGACGATGGCTTACATCATTTTTGTTAATCCCGATATCATCTCCGCTGCGGGAATGGACAAAGGCGCTGTATTTGTAGCAACCTGTGTGGCTGCTGCTGTTGGCACACTAATAATGGGATTGTACGCAAATTACCCAATCGCAATGGCACCCGGTATGGGATTAAACGCTTTTTTCACCTTTGCCGTCGTAAAAGGCATGGGTGTAAGCTGGCAAATAGCATTAGCCGCTGTATTCGTGTCGGGTATATTGTTCTTATTATTGAGCATTCTTCCCGTCCGTGCATGGATAATAAATAGTATTCCCCGATCACAAAAACTTGCCATCGCCTCAGGCATCGGGTTATTTCTCGGGTTTATAGGGCTAAAAAGCGCTGGAATTGTAGTTGACCATCCAGCAACTTTGGTTTCGGTTGGAAATTTAACAAGTTTGCCTGTTGTTCTCGCAGTAATCGGTTTCATAGCAATGGTTGTGTTGGACTACAAACGAGTGCCGGGTGCAATTATAATTGGCATACTCGGTGTGTCCATTATTGGTATGGCACTTGGCATTGCCAAATTACCGTCAGGTCTCATGGCAATACCACCAGATCCCTCCCCAACGTTTTTGCAACTGGACATTTCTGGCTTATTCCAACTAGCTGGTGCAACTATTGCCATACTTCTATTTAGTTTTTTACTTGTAGACCTTTTTGACACTGCGGGCACCCTAATTGCTGTTGCCCATCAGGCAAAAATGCTAGACGAAAATGGTAATTTGCCGCGATTGGGCCCAGCCTTAGTAGCGGATAGTTCTGCTACTGTTTTCGGTTCATTAATGGGCACCTCAACAACAACCAGCTATATAGAGAGCTCGTCTGGCGTTCGGGCGGGCGGGCGAACCGGATTAACTGCAGTTGTTGTTGCTATTTTGTTTCTTCTAGCGTTGTTTTTTGCTCCAATTGCGACATCCATACCCGGATTTGCAACTGCACCAGCAATTATATTTGTAGCATGTCTTATGGCGCGCGGACTTGCAGAAGTTGACTGGGAGGACATTACTGAGTATGCCCCTGCTGTAATAACAGCACTTTCAATGCCACTAACATTTTCAATAGCAACAGGAATTGGTCTCGGATTTATTGCCTTTGTAGCTATCAAATTTTTATGCGGACGGTTCACTGAAATTTCAGCTGCCATGTGGCTTGTTTCCGCATGTTTCATGATATATTTCATAACGTCATGATAGTTGTACAGGTTTTTTGGGGGGGGGTGTCCCTTAGTTGTCCACGAATTTGATTTCTTACCAAGCTCAGTTTCAATTAATTTGGACGGAATGATATAATCTCTGAGTCAATTATCCAATATGTGACCCCCCAAAGACACAGAGATATTAAAGTTGAAAGGATAACCTTCATCAAAAGATTTGGAGAAGTCGGTGCACCTGGTTCATGACCTGTTTCCGGCTTCTCACCTGTCTCATGTGGTGAACGAACACCCAATGGTAAAACCATAAAAAATACTAACCACCATGTTATTACATATACAATAATTCCTGAAGTCACACCCATAATTAAATTAAATCCGTACTAAGTGAATTTGTATAATTGGACGCACGCCCCGTTCTTCCTTAAGCACCCGGCGTATAGTTCTACCAGCGGTTTTCTCCACTATTTTGTTGTTTTGACGAGAGCCCTGACGGAGATTATTTACATCATACATTACTTCTTCGATCAAAATAGAGAGTAAATCGTCTTCTTTATCTCTTTTAATTTCCTGCAGCCCAGGTAAAGAAATCAATGGTTCATTAACTATGTTTCCATTCCCGTCCATGGAGATAGTGACAACTGCCATCCCACTGAGTGCCATTTGCCGGCGTGTTTTAATAATTGTACTTTCTACTGGTATTAACTCCCTTCCAAAAACCGCTTTACGTCCTGTCTTTACTTCTCCAACAATTTCTGCCGGGCCGGGATAAATTCTTAAAACCGAGCCGTTTTCAACCATCAACGCGTCTGACACATTGTTATTTTTCGCAAATTTTACATGGGTTCGTAAATGACGTGTTTCGCCATGGATAGGCACCAAGAGTTTTGGTTTTAACCAATCGTAAATACAAGATAATTCATCTTGTGCGGGGTGGCCCGACACATGAACAAAAGACTCCTTCTCAGTTAATATCTCCACACCGCGAGCGGATAACTGATTTTTAAGACGACCAATAGCGCGCTCGTTGCCGGGAATTTCTTTAGAAGAAAAAATAACAGTATCACCTTTCTCGAGGAAAATATCACTATGGTTATTAGAGGCAATCCGGGATAATGCAGCCCGGGACTCGCCCTGACTTCCAGTCGCTACAATCAGCGAGCGCTCTCGGGGACAATAGCTTAATTCTTCCGGCACAAGAAATTCGGGCACTTCCTTCAAATAACCACAGGAACGTGCGTTCTCTGCCATACTCCAAAGGGATCTTCCAACCAAACCCACGCTTCTCCCAGAATTTTTAGCAGCATAAACACAGGTTAATAAACGCGCGATATTTGAAGCAAAACAAGCCACCACAACCCGCTTTGAACAAGCACTTATTATTTTAGTTAAGTTATCTCTTAATTTTCCTTCAGATTTAGAATGACCTGCAATTTCTGCGTTAGTGGAATCACACATTAAAGCAATTAAAGAGGTATCTCCTAGATCACGAAGTTTTTGTTCATCGGTTTGAGACCCCACTAAAGGTCTGGGGTCAAGCTTCCAATCTGTCATATGCAATAAAGTTCCAACCGGGGTCTTTAGTGAAACTGCCTGTGTTTCTGGAATCGAGTGCGCCACGGAAATATACTTGAATTCAAACGGTCCAGCCTTTCCGCCGCCCCCACATGGAATTTCCCTAATTGGAACACATTCGATTAAGCCCACTTCAGATAGTTTTCGACGAAGATGAGCTGCAGCAAACGGTGTAACATAGACAGGACAATTTAAATTCTTCCAGAGATGCGGCACTCCACCAATATGATCCTCGTGTCCATGGGTAATTATAATACCATGAAGATTTTTAATTTCCTTTTCTATAAAAGAAATATCAGGAGTAATAATATTAATTCCAGGATATCGTTCATCACCAAACGTTATTCCACAATCAATCATTACCCAATGATCATTATACCCGTAAAGAGATAGGTTCATTCCAATCTCACCACATCCCCCGAGAGGCACAAATACCAATTGTTTCTTTTTCATTTTCAGACCAGGCGATTAAGACTGTTAATATAGGCTAAACCGCGCAAAGTCATATCAGTATCAATCTCTTCAATTACCGCGGTAGCCCGAGAAAAAATTGGAGCTAATCCGCCGGTTGCAACAACTTTCATCTTATAACCGTATTCTATGGTAATCCGTTTCACCAGACCCTCTATTAAACTAACATAGCCCCAATAAACACCTGACTGCATAGCGGCAACTGTATTACTACCTATTACAGAATCTGGTCTTTCTATTGCGATGCGAGGTAATCGCGCTGCAGCTTCATCTAAAGCAGCTAAGGATAAATTTATACCTGGTGCAATCACTCCACCACAATAAGCACCATTTTGATCAATTACGTCAAATGTTGTGGCTGTGCCAAAATCAATAATTATAAGTGGCCCAGTATAAAGTTTGTGGCCAGCGACCGCATTTGCTAATCGATCTGCACCGATCTGAGAGGGGTCGTCTAACTTTATTTTTATTCCAATTTCAACTTGTGGATGTCCAACAACCAATGGTTTAGAATCAAAGTACTTTTTGCTCAAGCCACTGAGTCCAAATAAAGCCTCAGGAACAACAGTAGCAATAATTGTCTCATTTATGGAACTAATATCAACATTATTTGCTGACAAAAGCTGCAATAACCAGACTCCATGCTCATCGGCCGTACGATTGGGGTCAGTGGCTGCTCGCCACTCTCCAATCAATTGGTTGTCCTCAAAAACTGCAAATACAGTGTTTGTATTACCGGAGTCAATTGCTAGTAACATGCCGTTTTTCCAAAAACATATCACCTGCGAAAATAAAACGTGTAAACCCGTCACATGTTTTTAAAAGCAATCTGCCATCTTCGCCTACATCAATAAACGTGCCATGGATCTGATCATCGTTAGGAAAGCGTATACTAATAGGTTTGCCAATTCCTATAGCTGCTGTGCGCCACGCAGCTATTACAGGTTTCAATCCATTCTTTTTCCAGCGTTTTAACCAAACAGAAAAATTATTTGCTATAAATATAGCAAGATCCATAATTGAAACAGTACAACCAAACTCAGCCAAGCATGTGGCATTTAATCCAGCGAACTTAGGAGCTTTGACCACATTAAGGCCTATTCCAACCACTGCCGCATGTTCTATTTCAGGAATTTCAATTAAGATTCCCCCTAACTTTTTATTGTTCAGAAAAATATCATTTGGCCATTTGACTTGCAGACGTCTGTTTAGTGGCAAAAGGGGATTTATCGAGTCCAATATAGATACTGCTGTTACAAAGCTTAAATCGCTAAGACTCGTATCATTGAGTCCACCCACCGTAGCTGTCATTGCCAAATTTCCCTGCATCGATATCCAATGACGGCCCATTTTTCCATGACCCTTTGTCTGTTTAGTGGCTAATATGATTTCCTCTGTGCCTACTCCTGCTGACAATCGTCGCAGTGCTTCTGTATTAGTACTATCAATCTCTTCAAGTACACGAAGCCGCCAATTTCTATCTAGAATTGGCAATTGGTAAAGTTCATCCAACGAAAAGAACTCTGGCAGCCGATTCTGCATTCTCGACTATTAACCCTGGTCTTAAAAAGAAAAACAGAACAAAACATGTTGCAACAGTTAGTATCAAACGTATTTCCCCTGTGATTGCTCGATCAAATCGTTCGGCAGATTCATCAAAAAACATAATCTTAATTATACGCAAATAATAGAATGCACTAACGACGCTCGAAAGAACACCCAAAATTGCTAGTACGACAAGTCCGGCGTCAACAGCTGCAATGAAAATATAGAATTTACCAAAAAATCCAGCCAAAGGCGGTATACCAGCCATTGAGAACATCAATGCCGCAAAGGCAAACGCCAATACTGGTTGGTTGCGCGACAACCCTGCAAGATCAAAGATATTTTCAACCATACCACTGCTTCGTCTCATAGCCAAAACACAACAGAAGGTGCCAACATTCATGGCCAAATATATTGCCATATAAATCAGCACACCTCTCACACCCGCTTCACTGCCTGCTGCAAGTCCAACCAAAGCATAACCAACGTGACCTATAGAGCTGTAAGCAAGAAGCCTCTTTATATTCGTTTGCCAGAGTGCTGCTACTGCACCAAAAACCATCGAAGCTACTGAAATTAATATAATAACCTGCTGCCACTCAGACAACAATACACCAAATGGTCCAATCAACAGTCTTACAAAAAGGGCCATAGCGGCGATCTTGGGTGCAACTGCAAAAAACGCGGTCACCGGGGTCGGGGCTCCCTCATAAACGTCGGGAGTCCACATATGAAAAGGAACAGCTGAAACCTTAAAAGCAAGCCCCGTAATCAAAAAAACCAACCCGACGATTAAACCTACAGCCGGCTCTCCAGTTCCACCCCTCAAGGTTACTGCCAAACCATCGAATGATGTTGTACCTGCAAATCCGTATATCATCGATGCACCATACAGAAGCATCCCAGAAGACAGAGCTCCGAGAACAAAGTATTTTAAACCCGCTTCAGATGAGCGTAATGAGTCTCGCCGAAATGCCGCTACCACATATAGCGCCAAACTTTGTAACTCTAAACCAATATATAAAGATATTAAATCGTTCGCCGACACCATCATAAACATACCAAGTGTCGAGAAAAGAATAAGAATAGGATATTCGAATTTCTCTATCTTCTCGGTTTTATTATATGAAATTGACATAACTACAGCTAGACTTGACCCTAACACCACAAGCCATTTCATAAACCGTGCATAGTCATCTGCGATGAATTGACCATTAAAGGTCAAATTCCGGCCATCACCAAAAGACAGAAACACTCCAGCTATAACAATACTTAAAACAGAGAGCCAACTTACGGATCTAACCGAACTATCACCGCGAAATACGCCATATACAAGCAATAACATTCCAGAGCAAGCCAAAAAGATTTCGGCAATAGCAGGTGTCAAATTTGGAATAACCATCGGCAGGGCCCGAACTTAATTCTTACTAGCCATGGTCGGATTATCTGCTATAGCGGAAAGCGCAACATTATGTCGCTCCAATAAATTATTTACAGATGCATCCATAATTTCAAGAAACGGTGCTGGATATATACCCATCCAAATAGTCAGGATGACCAACGGCACAAAAACAGTAATTTCCCTCGCATTTATATCTTTAATCGTTTTAAGATCATCCCTTGTGAGTTTACCAAAGATTACTCTACGATATAGCCATAGCATGTAGGCAGCACCAAGAACTACACCAACCGCAGCCAAAAAAGCAACCGTCGTATTTATATTAAACAGTCCAACTAAAACAAGAAATTCACCAATAAATCCACCAGTGCCAGGTAGTCCGACACTTGCAAGCATAAACAACATGAATGTTACTGAATATAGGGGCATCCTCTCAACCAGGCCGCCGTATCGATCTATTAGTTTTGTGTGCATTCGATCATACACAACCCCAACGCAGAGAAATAGCGCCGCGGAAACAACTCCATGACTCAGCATCTGGTATATCGCACCTTGCACGCCTTGGGTGTTTAAAGCGAATATACCAAGGGTAACAAAACCCATATGTGCAACTGAAGAATATGCTATTAATTTTTTCATATCCGATTGTACTAAAGCAACCAACGAAGTGTAAATGACAGCTATAATACTTAGTGAAAAAACTAAAGGAGTAAAAAAATCGCTGGCCAGTGGCATCATAGGGACTGAAAATCTAAGAAACCCGTAACCGCCCATTTTTAACAACACTCCAGCCAGAATAACTGAACCGGCCGTGGGAGCCTCCACATGAGCATCTGGAAGCCAAGTATGGACAGGCCACATTGGAATTTTAACTGCAAAACTAGCGAAAAATGCTAGCCACAGCCAAAGCTGAATCTCTTTGGACAAGGATAGGTTCATAATTACTGGGATATCGGTTGTGTCTAACATTAAATAAATTGCAATAATTGCAAGTAGCATTAGAACTGATCCGGTGAGTGTATAGAGAAAAAACTTGAAAGCTGCATACACACGACGTTCGCCTCCCCAGACGCCAATGATTAAAAACATTGGAATGAGTACACCCTCAAAAAAGATATAAAATAAAACCATATCCAGGGCACAAAACATGCCAACCATCAGCGTTTCCAAAACTAAAAACGCAACCATATAATCCTTAATTCTAACCTGAATGGAGTCCCAGCTAGCCAAAATGCAGATAGGGGTAAGAAATGTCGATAGTAGAACGAAAAGAACCGAAATTCCATCAACTCCCATATGATAATTAATTCCAAAGGTCTCCAACCATGGTACTTTTTCTACAAATTGAAATTTGGCAGTACCTCTTTCAAAACCAAACCAAAGGAATAGCGACAAACAAAATGTAAACAAAGATGTCCACAGTGCTGCTGTACGAGAGTTTCGTATTCCAGCATTATCCTCTTTTTGTATCGCAATAAATAGTGCACCAACAAGGGGAAGAAATGTAATTATACTGAGAAAAGGGAGACCCTCTAACATCGGTTATTTACCTAAGCCTGACAGATAAAACGAAACCAATACAGCAACCCCAATTAGCAT
The DNA here is from genome assembly GCA_002709075.1 of Rhodospirillaceae bacterium. Classification (GTDB taxonomy): domain Bacteria; phylum Pseudomonadota; class Alphaproteobacteria; order MPNO01; family UBA2964. Next base: position 90,284 of record PAPV01000009.1, read on the forward strand.
CGCGAAAGCATAATGATAAACATATCCTGTCTGTATGGAACTAGCTTTTCGTGCCAGGTAACGTAACGCACTTGCAATTCCATCGGGCCCAAGCCCGTCAATAAGCGTGCCGTCCCCGTCTTTCCATAGAGAATGACCCAGATACTTTGCAGGTTTAACAAAACAACGATCGTAAAGTTGATCGAAATACCATTTGTTCAGTAAAAATTTATATGTAAACTTCAATCTTTTGGCTATTAACCCGGGATAATACGGCCTAAACATATACAACCAATATGCAAGACCAATCCCCGAAATACCCATAAATATGGGTCCTATTTTAACCCAAATTGGAACATCTTTTGCATCCCGAAGCGCAGTATGACCCTCAGCAACAAACAAAGCATCACCCCAAAACTCGTTCATCCTATCACCAACAAAAAAATCGTAACCCGCCCAACCACCAAATACTGCTCCAAACGCCAACAGCATAAGTGGAACTGTCATTATCTTTGGAGACTCATGAATGTGGGCTAACGTTTTCTCATCTGCACGACTGGACCCATGAAACGTCATCAACAACAATCGCCAACTATAAAATGCGGTTATAAACGCTGCTACCATACCAAGCATAAATGCATAATCTCCCACAATGCTTTTGGAAGCGAAAGCAGCCTCGATTACTATATCTTTAGAATAAAAACCAGAAAAGAAAGGCACACCGGAAAGTGCTAATGAGCCTATCCACATCATCAAGTAAGTGAATTTAATATCTCGCCAAATACCACCCATTTTACGCATGTCCTGTTCATCTGACATGGCATGGATAACTGAGCCTGCCCCAAGAAATAACAACGCTTTAAAAAAAGCATGTGTAAACAAGTGAAATATGCCTGCTGCGTATGCAGACACCCCACATGCGAAAAACATGTAACCAAGTTGTGAACAAGTTGAATAGGCTATGACTCTCTTAATATCATTCTGGCAAAGACCAACAGTAGCCGCAAAAAATGCCGTCGATGCACCAACTATTGTAACGACTGCTAACGCAGTCTCAGAGTACTCAAAAATTGGCGACAAACGAGCAATCATGAAAACTCCCGCAGTCACCATGGTTGCCGCATGAATTAGAGCAGAAACGGGTGTTGGCCCTTCCATTGCGTCTGGAAGCCACGTGTGTAACCCAAGCTGGGCAGATTTACCCATTGCGCCTACAAATAGCAACAGACAGACGACGGTAAGTGCATGGTAATCACCTCCAAGGAATTCCATGGTCACCCCAGCCTTATCCGGAGTTCCTGAAAAAACCGTATCGAATGAGACTGACCCATACAGCAAAAACACTCCCATTATTCCCAGAGCAAAACCAAAGTCCCCTACTCTGTTTACTAAAAATGCTTTGATCGCTGCTGCATTAGCACTTGGTTTTTGGTACCAAAAACCAATTAAAAGATAAGATGCCAAACCTACACCTTCCCAACCAAAAAACAGCTGTAGAAAATTATCCGATGTAACTAGCATCAACATAAAGAAGGTAAATAAGCTGAGATATGAGAAAAATCTTGGATTATGCGGATCATGATTCATGTATCCGATAGAATAAAAGTGTACCAATGTTGACACTCCGATGACTACAATCAACATCACCGCTGTCAGGGTATCAAAACGAAGCGCCCATTCCACATGAAAATCGCCTGAAACAATCCAATCAAATATTTTTACGGTTTGAGCATTGCCGTTTAATGCAACATCATGGAAAATAATAATGGACATAACAAAGGAGAGCGTCATTGCGCTGCATGTAATTGTTTGGGATCCTTTGTCTTTCAGAACGCTACCAAAAGCCCCAACTATTGCGGCGCCAATAAAAGGCAAAAAAATACATAAATAAAATAGCACAACAATCAGCCCTTCATGAGGTTGATTTTTTCAACAGCTATTGTACCACGGTTCCTAAAATAAACGACAATAATAGCCAACCCTATTGCGGCTTCCGCTGCAGCGACGGTTAGAACAAGCATAGCGAATATTTGCCCAGTTAAATCTTCCAGGAATACTGAAAAAGAGACCAAATTGATATTTACTGCAAGCAGTATAAGTTCAACTGACATTAAAATAATAATTACATTTTTACGGTTTAAAAAAATGCCAAAAATACCCAGTGTAAATAGAATCGCAGCGACCGTTAAGTAATGAGCTAAGCCTATGTCAAACACAATTAGACCCCACTTCCTGTCTGCACGTTATGTAACTTAACAGAATCCTCTGGTCTACGGGCTATTTGCTTTGCAATTTTCTGTTTTTTGACCCCTCTGCGTGTCCTCAGAGTCAAAACAATTGCGCCCACCATAGCAACCAAAAGTGTAAGTCCCGCCCCCTGAAAAAGATAAATATATTCTGTATAAAGAACATTTCCGATTGCATGGGTGTTAGTCATCTTCTCTAAAGAAGGAGTTGGAGAGGAACGGATCTGTTGAATTTTGCTGGAGAGGGACCAGCTACCGCCAACCAGAATTAGCTCGACCGCCAATATTATCCCAATTAGACCGCCAACCGGTAAATATTGTAAAAAGCCCTCTCTCATTTGTGCAAATCCGATATCAAGCATCATCACAACGAATAGAAATAACACTGCAACCGCCCCAACATAAACTACAATAAGTATCATAGCGATGAACTCAGCACCAATGAGAATAAAAAGCCCCGCGGCATTGAAAAAAGTTAGTATCAGGAATAACACAGAGTGTACCGGGTTGCGGGCAGATATCACCATAATGGCAGAACCCACTGCTACGGCGGAAAAACAATAAAATGCAATAGCTGCAATCATACTTTGTTTCTAATATGATTTATCGATTTAAACAAAATTATTTTCACTATCTATACGGAGCATCAGCTTGAATCCGGGCTGCTAATTCTGTCTCCCACATATCACCGTTTTCAAGAAGTTTCTCTTTATTATACATGAGCTCCTCTCGAGTCTCACGAGCAAACTCGTAATTTGGGCCCTCAACAATGGCGTCAACCGGACAAGCTTCTTCGCAAAAGCCACAATAAATGCATTTAACCATGTCTATATCATAGCGCGTTGTTCGTCGGCTTCCATCAGCCCTAGGTTCAGCCTCGATTGTAATTGCTTGTGGAGGACAGACCGCTTCACAAAGTTTACAGGCAATACACCGTTCCTCACCGTTAGGATAACGTCGCAAAGCGTGTTCTCCGCGAAAGCGTGGACTAAGAGGACCTTTCTCATATGGATAATTCAAGGTAACTTTCGGCTTGAACATATACCGGAGTGTCATTAAGAGACCCGACATTAACTCCAAAAGCAGTATCGCTCTGGTTGAACGCCGCAGGAAATTCATTTTTTGCCTCCAATCATGATGGTAACCAACCTCCCCAAAGAAGAATGCCGGCTGTACCAACAACCCAAAACATTGAAAATGGAAGAAAAACCTTCCAACCTAGCCTCATAAGCTGGTCATAACGGTATCTAGGGAAGGTTGCTCGAACCCACAAAAAAACAAACAGCAAAAGGGCAACTTTTAAACAGAACCAAATTGGACCGGGTAACCAATTGAACGGAGCCATGTCTATAGGCGGCAGCCACCCACCTAAAAAGAGTACTACCGTCATCCCACTCATTAATATCATATTTGCGTATTCACCAAGAAAAAAAAGCGCAAAAGTCATCGCTGAATATTCTACATTGTACCCAGAAACCAGTTCAGCTTCAGCTTCAGGCAGGTCAAAAGGTGCCCGGTTAGTCTCTGCTAGAGCGGATATAAAAAAAATAACAAACATCGGTAACAATGGAATACAGAACCAAATATTGCGCTGCGCTTCAACTACTTCGGATAAATTTAGAGAACCAACACATAACAAGACAGTAATAATTACGAAACCTATGGAAACTTCATAAGAAACCATTTGAGCGGCAGACCTCAGAGCTCCTAAAAATGGATAGATTGAATTAGAAGCCCAGCCTGCCATTATGATTCCATAGACACCCAAAGACGAAATCGCAAAAAGGTACAGAATACCGACGTTGATATCAGCCAACACCATTCCCTCACCAAATGGAATTACTGCCCATGCAACTAGTGCTAAGATAAAAGTGATCATCGGCGCCGCAAGAAAAACAATAGGATTTGCACCCGCCGGAATAATGGTTTCTTTACATAAAAGTTTGAGCCCATCAGCGAGTGGTTGAAGAAGACCAAACGGACCTACCACATTAGGACCTTTGCGTAATTGCATTGCTGCGATGACTTTTCTTTCAGCCAGTGTCAAATATGCCACAGCCGCCATTAGCGGGATAATAATCGCAATTATTTTTCCAATAATTATAAGTGTCGGAAACAAATATGTTCCCCATATTTCAGCCATCGGTTCCTGTCTTATCCTCGGTTCCAAGAATGTCTCGTGTACAATTTGCCATGGTTTCGGAGGCGCGGCTGATTGGATCAGTCATGTAAAAATTAACTATAGGATTTAAAAATGGCTTGGCTGATACACCTGTATCAGCGCCAAAAGAACCCCAGCGTGAGGGTATTATTTGATTGGGCATGGAAAATATATCGTTAATCTCTATCATTCTTTCACGCAATGCCCCGACCGAATCATATGAAAGACAATGTCCAAGATGATCCGAGAGAGCTCTTATAATAGTCCAATCTTCACGGGCATTCCCGGGAGGAAAAACTGCTTTTGTTCCACGCTGAACTCTTCCCTCAGTGTTGACGAACGTCGCACTTTTTTCGGTGTATGCGGCCCCGGGTAAAATTACATCCGCAACGTGTGCCCCTGCGTCACCGTGATGTCCTTGATAGATAACAAAAGAACTTGACAATTGACCCATGCTGATTTCATCAGCGGCTAGTAAATAAACCATTTCTGCACCAGCTACAACATCAGAAACTGACATGTTTGGATTGCTCGGAACGAACCCGACATCAAGCCCTCCAACTCGAGCCGCCGCAGTGTGCAATACATTGAATCCATTCCAATTTTCCGTAACCATCCCTGTTTGATCGGCTATTTCCCTCGCTAAGTGAAGAACTGCAAAAGCGTCCTCGCGCACGAGTGCCCCTTGACCCAAAACTAACATCGGTTTTTCAGCGTTATCCAAATATTTGCGGAAAGAATTTTTTCCCTGATTTATTTCCTGAAGTGTTTGTGGCCCAGCACCAAGTTGCTCATAAGGATATGTTAAATCGTATCCCATACCGATCATTCCTACTTTAAGCCCTGTTGTCATCCAACTTTTTCGTAATCTAGAATTTAAAACGGGTGCTTCCAAACGAGGGTTGGTACCTATCAATAAACAAACATCACTTTCCTCGATTCCTGCAATTGTAGTATTAAAAATGTATCCTGACCGTGATTTTGTATCTATTAAAGCTCCATCTTGACGACAATCTATATTTGTAGAACCCAATTTAATCATCAAATCTTTTAATGCCACCATAGACTCACAATCAGCTTGATCACCGGCAATAGCAGCAATCTTTTTACCATCAATAACATTTACTCTCTGTTTGATAGCAGCAAATGCTTCGTCCCAGCTTGCAGGCTCTAATTTACCAGCCCGCCTAACATAGGGGGTATCTAACCGTTGACGCCTAAGTCCATCGCATGCATACCTAGTTTTGTCAGAAATCCATTCCTCATTTATTTCGTCATTTTGTAATGGCAAAACACGCATCACCTCTCTTCCGCGAGAGTCAATGCGAATGTTACTTCCTATTGCATCCATTGCATCTACGCTCTCAGTCCTGCTGAGTTCCCACGGCCGGGCATTGAAAGCATAGGGTTTTGATGTTAATGCCCCGACGGGACATAAATCGACAATATTTGCCGATAGTTCCGAGCTTAATGCTTTTTCCACATAGGTTGTAATCTCCATATTCTCTCCACGACCAGTAGCGCCAAGTTCCTCCACTCCGGCAACTTCTGTTATGAACCTTACACATCGGGTGCATTGAATGCATCGAGTCATTTGGGTTTTTACCAATGGACCAATATTTTTATCTGGCACAGCACGTTTATTTTCACGAAAACGTGACTCTCCTACACCATAAGCCATGGACTGATCCTGAAGATCACACTCCCCACCTTGATCACAGATCGGGCAATCTAATGGATGGTTGATAAGTAGGAATTCCATAACACCCTCGCGCGCCTTTTTTACCATTGGTGATGAGGTTTTAACCTTCATTCCATCACCAACTGGTAAGGCGCAGCTTGCTGCGGGTTTAGGTGGACCAGGAGATACCTCCACCAAACACATACGACAATTTCCCGCAACAGAAAGTCGTTCATGATAGCAAAAACGAGGAATCTCTTTACCAGCAAGCTCACAGGCCTGCAATACAGTAATGCCATCAGGTACTTCCAACTCTTTGCCGTCTATGGTCACCTTGGCCATATCTTTACTTCCTTCGCCCTCATGCCGCCTTGAAATTTTCGCGACTTTTCGTACGAATACGATTTTCTACTTCATCTCGAAAATGTCTCATAAGACCTTGAATTGGCCATGCAGCAGCGTCTCCAAGAGCACAAATTGTATGGCCTTCGATTTGCTTCGACACTTCAAGCAACATATCAATTTCTTCAATCTCTGCATCGCCAGTTACCAAACGTTCCATCACACGCCACATCCACCCTGTTCCCTCACGACAAGGAGTACACTGACCACAGCTTTCGTGCTTATAAAATTTGGAAAGGCGAGCTATTGCAGCTACTAAGTCGGTGGACTTATCCATAACGATAACAGCAGCTGTTCCCAGACCGGAATGCTGTTCGCGCAGAGAGTCATAATCCATTAATACTTCTTCACATATCGTTTTCGGCAACATAGGTACGGAAGACCCACCAGGAATAATTGCTTTCAAATTATCCCATCCACCACGAACTCCACCCGCATGCTTTTCAATTAACTCTTTTAATGGGATGCTCAGTGACTCTTCAACATTACATGGATGGTTTACGTGACCAGAAATACAAAAAACTTTTGTACCAGTGTTGTTCTCTCTTCCAAAGCTAGAGAACCATCCAGCCCCGCGACGCAATATTGTTGGAACTACAGCAATTGTCTCAACATTATTGACGGTTGTTGGACAACCATAAAGACCCATCATTGCTGGGAAAGGTGGTTTGAGTCTTGGTTGTCCCTTTTTCCCCTCAAGACTCTCGATAAGAGCCATTTCTTCACCGCATATATATGCTCCCGCCCCACGATGAAGATAGACGTCAAATTCCATTCCCGAACCACACGCATTTTTTCCAAGTAATCCAGCATTGTAGGCCTGCTCGATAGCTGTTTGAAGATGCTCGGCCTCCGTGTAAAATTCACCCCGGATGTAAATATACGCCGCATTTGCTCCCATGCCTGCACCAGCTAGCAAACACCCTTCCACCAATTTGTGTGGATCATTCCTCATCATGTCACGATCTTTGCAAGTACCAGGTTCGCCTTCATCTGCATTAACAACTAAATAATGAGGTTGTCCCGTTGGTTCCTTTGGCATAAACGTCCATTTTACTCCGGTAGGAAACCCTGCTCCACCGCGACCGCGCAGCCCAGAAGACTTAATTTCTTCACAGATCCAATCTCTTCCTTTATCAATAAGCTCACGAGTTCCACTCCAATCTCCTCGTTTTCTTGCACCTTCAATACCCCAATCTTGAAATCCGTATAAATTTGTAAAAATTCTATCTTTATCTTGCAGCATCCGCGCCTCCTCAACCTCTAGTGAGATGGGTTAGAGTGGTCAAACCTTCAACGGGCTCAGAACCTTTTCTTCCATTCTGCGGTCCAGGATCCGGCGTTTCGCCACGTCGAAATGCTTGAAGAATTTTTCTCGTCGAAATTTCGTCTAAATCTTCATAATAGTAATCACCGATCTGCATCATAGGAGCATTAACGCACGCTCCGAGACACTCAACTTCCAAAAGCGTGAATTTTCCATCTTTGCTCGTCTCACCTGGCCCAACCCCTATCTCCTCGCGAACCGTCTTCATTATTGACCCCGCCCCTCTCAATTCGCATGGTGTAGTGGTGCAAATCTGAACAACGTGCTCGCCTACGGGCTCTAAATTAAACATGGTATAAAAAGTTGCCACTTCGTATACCCGTATCTTTGCCATTTCTAAAATTTCAGCGACATGATCCATTGCAGCTCTGGGGAGCCAGCCACCACTTTGGCGCTGAGCTAAATCGAGCAAAGGCAAAACTGCACTAGCTTTACGATCTTGTGGGTAGCAAGCCAATATCTTTTTTACTTTCAAACACTGTTCAGTGTTGAATTCAAAGATCTCAGGCTGGTATGAAATATTCAACGGTCAATCTCCCCGAAAACAACATCCATTGACCCAACAATAGCAACCACATCAGCCAACATGTGCCCCTTGCCGAGATAATCGGTGGCCTGAAGGAACGAGAACCCAGGTGCTTTTATTTTGCATCGGTATGGCTTGTTTGTTCCATCTGCGACCAAGTATACACCAAATTCTCCTTTTGGAGCTTCGACTGCAGTGTAGGTTTCTCCTTTAGGTACCTTGTAACCTTCTGTGTACAGCTTGAAATGATGAATGAGTGCTTCCATTGATTGCTTCATTTCCGCTCTTCGAGGCGGCGCCACCTTTCGATCCTCTGTTTTTACGGGACCAGAGGGCATTTCCTCAAGACACTGCCTTATAATTTTGAGACTTTGACGCATTTCTTCCAGGCGAACGAAATATCTGTCAAAACAATCACCATTTTTTCCGACAGGAATCTCAAAATTCATTTCGGCGTAAACATCGTAGGGCTGCGATTTACGTAAATCCCAAGGAACCCCCGATGCCCGCAACATTGGACCAGAAAACCCCCAATCCATTGCCTCTTCACTACTGGCTATTCCAATGTCTACAGTTCGTTGGACAAAAATTCGGTTGCTGGTCAACAGTTCCTGAACATCATCAAGCATCGGGGGGAAACGGTCACAGAATGCAGATATATCTGTCAAAAGTTCAGAAGGCAAATCCCGATTCACTCCTCCAGGACGGAAATATGCGGAATGAAGTCGAGCTCCTGAAGCCCGTTCATAAAACTCCATCAACTTTTCCCGTTCTTCAAACCACCATAAAAGCGGTGTCATGGCACCAACATCTAATGCAAAAGCCGAAATAGCTAAAAGATGATTTAAAATTCTGCTAAGTTCTGCATACATCACGCGTATGTATTTGCCTCTCAAAGGCACCTCAACTCCAAGTAATTTTTCTGTAGCTAAAGCAAATGCATGTTCTTGACACATAGGAGATACATAGTCGAGCCGGTCAAAATATGGTACCGATTGCAGATAGCTCTTATATTCTATCAACTTCTCTGTTCCTCGATGTAATAAACCGATATGAGGATCTGCGCGCTCAACAATTTCGCCATCCATCTCCAACACAAGCCTTAGTACCCCGTGCGCTGCTGGATGCTGAGGACCAAAATTTAAGGTGAGATTTTTTAGGTCATGAGCCGCCATCAGCTGTCTTTCTCGCATGTATTGTGAGTTTTTTGATCCTCTATAGGAGTATTACTAACACCCTCCCAGGGGCTCATAAAATCAAATGACCTGAAAGCCTGAGCAAGTTTTACTGGTTCCCTTACAACCCTTTTTTGGGCCTCATCATAGCGAACCTGAAAATGACCAGTAAGAGGAAAATCTTTTCGTAGAGGGTGGCCCTCAAAACCATAATCAGTCAGCAGACGCCTCATGTCAGGGTGATTACAAAATAAAATACCGTAGAGATCGTATGCTTCACGTTCATACCACGATGCCGCGCTGAAGACAGCAGTAGCCGACGGAACCAGATCACCTTCATCGCAAAAAACTTTCACTCGCACACGCTGATTGTGCCTTGTACTTAAAAGATTATATACAACATCAAAACGCTTCTCCCTTTCTGGGTAATCAACACCACATATATCAGAGAGTATTTTAAAAAGGCAGTTTGAATCATCACGAAGAAACGTTAACAAACTTACACATTTTTCTAGTGCGCAAATTAAGATTAGTTCTTCATGCTCTTGGATTACCTCTGTAACTGCCTCCGGCATTGAGAGCTGAATGAACTCACCTAATTCTTGTAGCCCTTGATCCATCTTGAGCTCACTTTTCCTAAGAAACCGAACTAGCGCATAATTGTGCTAGTGCGGCGAACCTTTTTTTGTAGTTGTAAAACCCCATACAAAAGTGCTTCTGCTGTGGGTGGACAACCAGGTACATAAACATCAACTGGCACAATACGATCGCAACCTCTAACTACAGCATAAGAGTAATGATATGGACCTCCCCCGTTCGCACACGAACCCATTGAAATTACCCATCTCGGTTCTGCCATTTGGTCGTAAACCTTGCGAAGAGCCGGCGCCATTTTGTTAGTCAACGTGCCTGCCACAATCATTACATCAGACTGACGCGGACTAGGACGAAAAATTACCCCGAACCGATCTAAATCATATCGGCTGGCAGCTGAATGCATCATTTCAACCGCGCAACACGCTAAACCAAAGGTCATTGGCCACAAAGACCCTGATTGAGCCCAGCTAACCAACTTATCCATTTGAGCAACGACAAAACCCTTATCATTGATTTCATCAGTCACATTTTGGATAATCTCTTGCTGAGCAGATTGCACTATTCCCATTCTAATGCACCTTTTTTCCACTCGTAAATAAATCCGACTGTTAAAATCACCAAAAATAACAGCATCGAACAGAAACCAAAGATTCCAATACTGCTGAGAGAAATTGCCCATGGAAATAAAAATGCTACTTCTAAATCAAAAATAATAAATAAAATTGCGACTAAATAAAAACGTACGTCAAATTGTCTACGGGCATCGTTAAAGGGCGCAAAACCGCACTCGTAAGGGGATACTTTTTCCGAGTCTGGCCGCTGTCGCGCAACGATGAAAGAAGCCAACAATATTACAATTGCCAAAGCTGTCGCAATCCCAATAAATATTAGAATCGGCAGGTATTCCCGCAACAAACCATCCATATATTGTTTCTCCGATCCCATTCACCGAAATTAATCGGTAATTCACGCCAACTGTTAACAAGCAGAGCTCAAGAGCACAAGAGCAGATCCTACACTACTCTATACGACTGAAGTTGACTTTTCGATTTATATATAAGCTCAAGGGATCAAAATTTCAAAGTTTAATCGGTTCAATTGCTTTTATTAATCTAGGTAAAAGTAGTCGTTATGATATAAATATGGCAGTCTTAGTATTCGGATATATCAAACCACGTTTTAAACAAATTCGACAGATAGTTAAATGGACAAAAAACGATGATTTCAAAAGAACCTGTATTTTTACATGACAGTTATGTCGATTGGTGCGGAAAGCAGCAAATACCGGTTATTCAAGATTTTGGCATCGATATGATGCGCATAAAGACAGCACCCTGGGACCTATACGGAATGAATGGCGCAGCTTGTTTACTAAATGGCCGTGATGATTTTGTATCTATATTCTGTTTTGAACTTCCTCCAGGCTCGAAATCTCGACCTGTCCACCACATTTACGAAGAAATAATTTATGTGATGGATGGTTATGGATCTACGCAAATAGAAACACCAAGCGGTCAAAAACATTCGTTTGAATGGGGACGCAACTCTCTTTTTTCAGTGCCGTTAAATTCTACCTACCAACATTTTAACGGATCGGGAACTAAATCTGTTAGGCTAGCTTCAGTGCACAACATGCCATTTATTATGAATCTTTTTAGAAATGAGGAATTTATATTTTCTGTAAACCACAAATTTATAGATCGACTTGGCCCCAATGCTTACTTTAAAGGGGAAGGACGAATGATTGAAATTCGTCCTGGAAGGCATCAATGGGAAACGAATTTTGTTTCTGATATAACTAATTTTGAACTTAAAAGCTGGGCAGAACGCGGAAAAGGATCATCTTCTCTAAGATGGGTATTATCCGACTCCACTATTGGCTGTCATACCTCTCAAATTATACCAGGCACGTATAAAAAAGCGCATCGTCACACTTGCGGCACTAATGTGTTCACAATTGATGGGAAGGGTTACTCAATGCTGTGGTACGAGGGAAAAGAGGATGAAATGGTGCGGGTAGATTGGGATCACGGTGTTGTTGTTACCCCTCCGGAACAAATGTTTCACCAACACTTCAATACGGGTGATACTCCGTCACGTTATCTAGCTGTGCAGTTTGGAACTGTTCGTTACCCTATGCTGTGGCAGAAGAAAAGAAAATGGACTTCTGGAAATGACACTTCCGTAAAACAAGGGGGTAACCAAATTGAATATCAAGATCAACCAAAGCGCTTACATAAGATCTGGCTTGAGGAGTTGGCTGAAAATAATATTTCATCAGAAATGAATGAAATATTTAATGAATGAAGGTGATGTAATCAGCAAAATCTAATTCTTATCTTTTCTAAAAAAGAAATTGACGTTATAAAAACTATACAAATCAATCTAAAAAGCTAATTCACGAGGAATATAAAATGAGCGATGATGAGGTCGTACTTCGCGGATCCGAACCTGTTTTTCTACACGACAGTTTTCTTGAATGGTGCAAGCTTGAACCTGTTCCAGTAATTGAAGACTTTGGAATTGATTTAGCCCGTGTTCCTGTTAAAAAATGGGATAAATATGGGATGAATGGAGCAATTTGTCTGGTGAAAGGAAGGGATGATTTTAACACTATATTTACTTTCGAACTTGCCCCAGGAGAAAAATCCCGTCCACTTCATCATATTTACGAAGAGATCATTTATGTAATCGACGGATATGGTTCAACACAAGTAACCACACCGGATGGAGAAAAACATTCATTTGAATGGGGACGCAACTCGCTTTTTTCGGTTCCATTAAATTCAACCTACCAGCATTTTAATGGATCAGGAAAAGATCCTGCTAGGTTTGTATCTTGTAACAACTTTCCATTTCTCATGAACCTGTATCGCAATGAAGAATTTTTATTTAGTTGTGATCATCAATTTTCAGAGCGCCTCGGTCCCAATGGCTACTTCCAAGGGGAAGGACAAATGGTCGAGTTAAGAGAGGGGCGTCATCAATGGGAAACCAATTTTGTTTCGGACATCACAAACTTTGAATTACGAGGTTGGGCTGCTCGTGGAAAAGGGTCATCTTCTCTCCGCTGGATACTTTCTGATGGAACAATGGGATGCCATACATCACAAATTATGCCCGGAATGTACAAAAAGGCGCATAGACACCTCTGTGGGACAAATGTTTTCACCATTGATGGGGATGGTTATTCACTATTGTGGTGGGAAGGAAAAGAAGACGAAGACATTGTGAGGATTGACTGGGATCACGGGGTGGTTGTTACTCCGCCAGAAAATATGTTCCATCAACATTTTAATACGGGATCCACACCTTCCCGTTACCTAGCAATACAGTTTGGTACGGTCCGTTATCCAATGACTTGGCAAAAAAAGGAAATTTGGGAAGGCAAGGTGGATACATCTGTTGAGGATGGAGGGAACCAAATTGAATATGAAAATCAACATCCACTTATTCACAAAACTTTTCTTGATGAACTCGATAAACATGGTCTCACTTCCGAAATGGGAGACCTTTTTGATGAAGAAAAAATCCGTGCAGGAAACTGATTTTAGGTATTTTAGGAGGCCATCATGACAATTTTCTGTTGCAGAGGAAATTAGGATTGGTCTCCATATTCGAAAAATCTTGGTAATTTGTTTTTCTTAAAAATTTTATGAATTTCTTTTAATACGCCGATTATCGAGGTTCTTTGAGAGTTTTTCAGTGCTGATACCTGGACAAAACTTTACTAGGCATTAAACAGATTAGCTGATAAATTCTTGCTCAAAATTATTATTAAATTGAAAATTTAGTTAACGAACTTTAAATTTTGTAAGAAAGCTGCAATTAAACTCTTGTATTAATCAATGAAATACTTATGGTTACGCCACGTTTGAAAGTCGATGTTGCTATCCTAGTTATACTTGTTCAGTATAATTAGATTTCTTCTCCGACATTGTAAACGTTACCTGGTTTTCTGCAGAGGGCAGGAAACCGCAAACTGTCGTGAAAGGAAAACATCATGGCTACAGGAACTGTTAAGTGGTTCAATCCAACCAAAGGATTCGGTTTCATTGAACCAGAGGATGGATCAAAAGATGCGTTTGTTCATATCAGCGCAGTCGAACGGGCTGGTTTACCAGGCCTTAACGAAGGACAAAAGGTTTCTTTCGAGCTGACACCAGGGCGAAATGGAAAATCGTCAGCTGAAAACCTTCAGTTACTCGATTAAAAGATCAAAAGCTAATAAAAAGCCCGCCATTCACGGCGGGCTTTTTTTCTGACTTTAAAATTAGTTAAATTTTTCTGTTAAGACAGCAAATTACGGAATTGAAGACAGAAAACGGGGAAACAACGAAAAGAAAAAAGAATAGTAATACAAATTGCAAAATAAAATATTCAAATCAAAGAGGATCTTTATCCGAGCCTAAGAAAAAAACCCAAATAGAGTTAACAAATGGTTTAAAATAAAACAACTTCGATTTGATTAGACTTTTTTTTTAACTTTTTTCAAAACTATTTTTTTATATTAAAAAATATATCTAGGTTATTTTTAACTCGTTTTGGAGCATAAAATGAAGACTCTTGGATTTATAGGCACGGGTGGAATGGGAAGTGGGATGGCTGCAAATCTTTTAAAGGGAGGAAATCAGCTGTTTGTTAATGATCTTGAGCCAGAACGTTGCAAATTACTATTAGATCAAGGAGCCAAGTTCGCTCAAACACCAAAGGATATCGCTGAATCCTGTGATATTGTATTTTCCATGTTACCTAATAATGATGCGGTAAAAGAAGTGGGGTGCGGAATAAACGGGTTAATTAACGCGAGAAAAGGAGCAAATGTTTGGATAGACTTAAGTTCTATTGACAAAGAAACAATTGTTTATACACAAAAGATATTTGCAAATAGCCGATGGACTCTAATGGATGGAGCGGCAGGCGGTGTAGAAGAGGTTGCAGCGGCAGGCCAACTACAAATATGGGTCTCAGGGAATATTTCTTCTTTTGAAAAATATTCCAATTTCTTCACTCCAATGGCCAAGTCGGTAATGTATGTTGGAGAACTTGGAAACGCAAAACTTGTAAAAAATGCAATGGCTATGTTGGCTGCTGTCAATCATATGGCTATTTTAGAAATTTTTTCATGGCTTAAACAAGGTGGGCTTACAGCTTCCACCTTTGAGTCAATAATGGGTGACTCAATGTGGAATTCTGCAGCTTCACGAAACATTATGAGAAAAGTTACAACAGGAAAATACAAACCACGCAAATCATGGATGCCAAAAGATGTCGGCTTTGGACTAGAAATCGCCAGGGATATGGAAGTTCCTATGCCCTTTGTGAGCTTAGCATCACAAATGTTTTCTATAGCTCAAGCAACCGAAAACGACGAATGGGAAGCAACGGGTATTGCGGCAAATGTTTACGATTTGATAAACAAAAAAACCAAGTGACTGTTTATAGAAAAGCTAAATGGTAGCAATTCATCAATCATTATAATCATCCAATACTGAATAAACCCAATGTTATTTAAACCTTCACTTTCATTAACCTAGGGTAAGAGTTAGTGAAAAAGGCTATTTCAGTTGAAAATATTCAAAATTTTCTGCAAACAGTGAATACAAAATATTTCCTCTAATTTTGTCTGTCGGTACGAGGGAATAACTCTCTGCACCTAATCTCATCCATCTAATTAACCCCTGTGGCCAGGACGAACTCATCTAACAGAGAATCTGGTATCGATCTAGGTCAACTTGTACCTAATAATCTGAAAATAGCATCGGTAGCGATCCGTTTCTTTATAAACTTAAGCATCTTATTAGTTTACTATAATTCTGAGTTTCTTTTACCGACTTTCTTTCAAGGTTTACATTAATAGCTGAACTGAACTCCAGAACCGTATTTTTTGTAAAGCCATATTCTTGGTCTGCTGCAAGCTTGAAGCAATATTTTGCATTTTCAAAATCTGCTCCATACCCTCATTTTTTTCGAACGATGACCCTAACGCAACTTGCGCTTTGAGGTGACCTTGGTCAGCTGCCAATCGCCACCAATAAGCTGCCCGCGCAATATCCTGTTCCACACCCTCACCGTTGTGAAGTGCATAACCAAGAAAAAATTGCGCGTCCTCCTCACCCTGATCTGCTGCCAATCGCCACCAATTAACTGCCTGCTCAATATCTTTGTCGACACCCTTTCCACTGTAGTATGCGAGTCCATGTAAGGTTTGCGCAATTGCAAACCCTTTCCGTGCTACAAACCGCCACCAATACACCGCTTGCACACTATTTTGCTCAACACCCTCACCGGTGTAGTATGCATAACCAAGTGCAAGCTGTGCGGCCTCTTCTTCCTGCTCCGCCGCTGACCGCCACCAGTTAAACGCTTGTACACTATCTTGTGCAATACCCTCGCCACTGTAATAACAATACCCAAGAAAGAATTGTGCGGGGGCATAATCGTTCTCCGCTGCCAACCGCCACCAGTTAACCGCTTGCATACTATCTTGTGCAATACCCTCACCACTGTAATAACAATACCCAAGAAAGAATTGTGCGGGGGCATAATCGTTCTCTGCTGCCAACCGCCACCAGTGCACCGCCTGCGCACCATCCTGCGCAATACCCTCACCGCTGTAGTATGCATAACCAAGGTTATGCTGCGCCAGCGTATCGCCCTGATTTGCCTCGGCAATCAACTTTTTTTGTTTGTTTTCCATACAGTACGTCTGTCATAACTAGAGATAATTCAGACCCTATAGTTTCTTTTACGAGAGCTTTCCAACGCATCCGCAGCTAAAGTGGCGGGAGTGACGGGACTCGAACCCGTTTCAAGCCTGTATTGACACACACTTAGAGTACTGAAATCCGCAGAAAAGCGCAAGTTTTATTATCTTAGGTTTATTTGCGACAACTACGTTTATTTGGTTTTAGTTGTCGTAT